>CAXUHI010000016.1:0-86483 GCA_964251045.1 uncultured Terriglobus sp.
TCCGACGACCGAGATCTACAATATGGCCTGGGCCGGACCGTCCGGCTTGAAGCCGGTGTGGTGCGCGGAGACAGGTAAAGCCGTCCCCACTGCGGAAGGCGTTACCTGCACCACCAAGGATCCACAAAGCTCCAATCCCGAACTGGCGATGCTTCAGGCCACGCCGGTGCAGGGTACGGTGTCACCCGCCATTTCGAATGGCCCTGTCTTCCAGCCCGGCAATGGCCTGGCGGGCGCCTCCAACGGACAGTCGTCGCAGAGCACGGGCGTCCAGTTGGAGCCGAACGCAAAAAACGGGGCGGGCAAGACGTATTCCGATGTGCCCGTCGCTCCGCTGCTGCCCGCCAGCTATCACAAGTTCACCTCACAGGAAGCCCTCGGCACATACCTCGCGGACAAGTACCGCATCCGCATGCCGCATGAACTGCAAAGCTGCGAGGTCTGTCATCGATGAAGAACACGCATGAAACGATGAGGGAGCCGCAGGACGGAATGAGTACGATGCCAGGAAGCACACGACGGACGGACAGCGCGACAGTGGTCACATCGATCGCCCCGGCAAAACTGACGCTCGCAGAGGTGCGTAAGCGGCTGGACGGCAAGCGCGGGAAGCGCTACTGGCAGAGCCTGGATGATCTCGCCGAAACCCCTGGTTTTGTCGAGATGCTGCGGGAGGAGTTTCCCCGGCAGGCGTCTGAGTTGACGGACGGCATGAGCCGCCGCGGTTTCATGAAAGTCATGGGCGCGTCGCTTGCGCTCGCTGGCGTAACGGGCTGCACCAAGCAGCCGGACGAGCCCATTCTCCCGTATATCAAGCAGCCGGAAGATCTTGTCCTTGGCCGGCCCAATTTCTTCGCGACGGCGTTTCCGTTTCCCACGGGAGCCATTCCCGTCCTGGTGACCAGCCACGAATATCGCCCGACCAAGGTGGACGGCAATCCGGAGCACCCTGTCGCGAAAGGCCGTTCGGACCTTTTTACCCAGGCATCACTGCTTGATCTTTATGATCCGGACCGGTCACAGCACGTGGTGAAAATCTCCGCCGGAGAAGCCATCAACTCTGACTTCGGTGCCTTCAGCGATGCCTTCCGAAACGCAATCCAGAGCACCCCTGGTGGTCAGGGCGTCGCAATCCTCTCCGAGACGATCATCTCGCCGTCCCTGGGCGCACAGTGGAAGCAGCTTCAAGCAAAGTACCCGCAGGCACGCCTTGCGCAGTGGGAACCGGTTAACCGCGACTCCGCCCGCGTAGCATCCAAGGCCGCTCTGGGCGATTTCTATGATGCGCAGTACAGGCTGGAGAACGCCGACGTTATCCTGTCCCTCGATGCGGATTTCTTGACCTCCAACGCGTTTCCAGGCTTTCTGACCATGTCGGCCGCCTACGCGGAGCGTCACCGGTATGAGTCCGGCAAGCCCATGAACCGGCTGTACGTGGTCGAGACCATGCCGACCGTCACCGGTGCCAAGGCCGAGCACCGCCTCCCGCTGAAGCCGAGCGACGTTGAAACGTTCGCGGCAGCGCTCGTCAGTGGTTCGGGCTTCGCAGGTTCAGAGGGCGCGCAGAAGTTCTTCGCCGCTGTTCTTGCGGATCTGAAGAAAGCGGGTTCCAAGGCCGTCGTCATCGCCGGGGAGCAGAGTTCTCCCACCGTGCAGGCAGCCGCGCATGCACTCAACGCGCAGCTGGGCGCGGTAGGGTCAACTGTTGTCTACACCGAAACCGTGGCGGCCATTCCAACCGTACAGAACGATGACCTCAAGGCGCTGGTGGCTGCGATCAACGCCGGCCAGGTAAAGACGCTTCTCGTTCTCGGCACCAATCCGGTGTATTCGGCACCCGGCGATGTACGCTTCGGCGACGCTCTCGCGAAGGTGCCGTTTACAGCGCACTTCGGTCCGTACTACGACGAAACCGCGCAGCGCTGCCAGTGGCATGTAAATGCCGCCCACTATCTCGAAAGCTGGTCAGACACGCGCGCGTCGGATGGCACGGTCTCCATTGTCCAACCAATGATCGATCCGCTCTATGGTGGCAGAACAGCACACGACGTTCTCCAGACCGTGCTCGACAACCCGCAGCTGACTTCGTATGAGGTTGTCCAGGCGAACTTCAAGAATTACAGCAAGGGAAGCACCGGCAACACGGCGGTGAACAGCACCGCGGCTGCCACGGCCAACACCAAGAGCGTCGATGCCACTGCCTGGCAGAAGGCGCTTCACGACGGCTGGGTGGAAGGAACAGCGTTCGTGCCGAAAGCCGGTGTCTCCGGTAAGGCCGGTCCCCTCACCGCTTCCACTGCCTCTGCGGCCGATTCCGGCTCGTATGAGATTGAGTTCAGGCATGATCCGCATGTTTACGACGGAAGATTTTCGAACAACGGCTGGCTTCAGGAAATCCCCAAGCAGATCACACGGCTCAGCTGGGACAATGCCGCGCTCATCAGCATGGAAACCATGACCGCTCTGAAGGTTGAAGAGCGTGATCTTGTCGAGATCGAGAGCAATGGCCAAAAGGTCCGCTTTCCAGTCCTGATGCAGCCGGGCTTGCCGGACGGCGTCGTCGTCGTGCATCTCGGATTTGGCCGCTGGTTTGGGCGTGTCGGGCAGTTTGTCGGATCAGACGCCAACAAGCTTCGGTCCATCAATGCACCGTGGTCCCAAGCGGGCGTGAAGCTCGTCAAGGCGGAGGGTACCTACGACATTTGCGTCGCCCAGGTGCACTCCATGGAAACACGCGGAGCATCCGCGCAGAGCGACCTGGAAAAGAAGGAACTGACAGGAGCTCATTCCCTTCCCGGGCACGAGGCGATGGAGCGGGGCATCATTCGCACTGCAACGCTTCGCGAAGCGCAAGAGGAGCCCGGATTCGCCCGGGGCGAAGGGCCGTCGCTACCGGGAACGCTGGTTCACAAGGAGGGCTTCAACCCGCTCTACGAGTCGCCCAAGAAGGATGAGAGTTTCTTCCCGGATGAGTGGCGCTACGACCACACGGACAAGTCCAGCGGCCAAATCCAGAATGCCTGGGCCATGTCCATCGACCTGAACAGTTGCATCGGCTGCAACGCCTGCGTCGTGAGCTGCTATGCGGAGAACAACATCCCCGTTGTGGGCCGGGAGCAGGTTAAAGTCGGGCGCAAGATGGATTGGATCCGGATCGACACTTATTTCGAGGGTGACCTCCACGCTCCCAAGGCGCACTTTCAGCCCATGCTCTGTCAGCACTGTGAAAATGCAGGATGCGAGCAGGTCTGCCCCGTGGGTGCCACGGTCCATACGCCGGAAGGCCTCAATCAGATGGTGTATAACCGCTGCGTCGGAACCCGCTACTGCTCCAACAACTGCCCCTACAAGGTGCGCCGCTTCAACTTCCTGCTCTACGCGGACTACGACACGGAAAGCCTGAAGTTCATGCGCAACCCGGACGTGAGCGTACGATCCCGCGGTGTCATGGAAAAGTGCACCTACTGTGTCCAGCGTATTGAATACGCGAAAATTGAAGCAGACAAGGAAGGCCGCGCCATCCGTGACGGCGAAATTGTCACGGCCTGCCAGCAGGCGTGCCCCACCGATGCCATCATCTTCGGCAACCAGAATGATAAGGGGAGCCGTGTTGCGCGCATTAAGGCCGAGGAGCGCAGCTACCAGGTGCTTGGCGATCTCAACTATCGACCGCGAACAACCTACGTCGCGGGTGTCAGCAACCCGAACCCAGAGCTGGAGACGGCGTAATGGCGACCAAACCACAAATCGACCCGCACCGCCACCCGGTCAACGATCCCATGATCGATCCCGTCACGGGAGAGTTCGCGGTCATTGCCCCAGGGCACAACTTCACCAGCGTTACGCGTAAGATCGCCAATGTCGTTCTCACCTCGCACACCCCGCTGGGGTGGTTCTTCGGCCTCATTGTCGCTGGCGGTATAGCTTCCATGGGCGTCGTCGCCATCACTTGGCTGGTGTTGAAGGGCGTCGGTATCTGGGGGGTTACCATCCCGGGCGCGTGGGGCTTCGCGATCGTTAACTTTGTCTGGTGGATCGGTATTGGCCATGCTGGCACCCTGATCTCCGCGATCCTACTGCTCTTCAAGCAAAGCTGGCGCAATTCCATCAACCGCTTCGCCGAGGCCATGACGATCTTCGCGGTGGTATGCGCGGGCATCTTCCCGGTCCTGCATATCGGCCGTCCTTGGCTTGGGTACTGGCTGTTGCCTTTGCCCAACACCATGAATATCTGGCCACAGTTCCGTTCGCCGCTCTGCTGGGACGTGTTCGCCGTCTCCACGTACGCGACCATCTCCGTGGTCTTCTGGTACATGGGCATGATTCCAGACTTCGGCACGCTGCGCGACAAGGCGGAATTGCCCTTTGCGAAATGGTTCTATGGCCTCCTGTCACTCGGCTGGCGCGGTTCAACACGCCACTGGATGCGCTTCGAGACCGCGTCACTCCTGCTTGCCGGCCTTTCCACGCCGCTGGTGCTGTCCGTGCATACGGTCATCAGTTTCGACTTTGCCGTCGCGGCGCTGCCGGGCTGGCACACCACCATCTTCCCGCCCTACTTTGTCGCAGGCGCCATCTACTCCGGATTCGCCATGGTGCTGACGCTGGCCATTCCGATCCGCAAGTTCTACCACATGGAAGATCTGGTCACGCTGCGGCACCTGGACAACATGGGCAAGGTCATGCTGGGGACGGGCCTGATCGTGGCCTATGGCTATGGGCTTGAAGTCTTTATGGCCTGGTTCTCCGCCTCCCACTGGGAGTGGTTCATGATGTGGAACCGCATGTTTGGTCCCATGGGTTGGGGCTACTGGCTGCTCATCCTGTTCAACATCGCCCTGCCGCTCGGCACCCTCTGGTGGCGCCGCCTGCGCACCAACGTGGCATATCTCTTCACCATATCGATCGTGATCAACATCGGTATGTGGTTTGAGCGGTTTGTCATCGTCGTCACCTCACTCTACCGCGATTACCTGCCCAGCTCATGGGGTACATACCGCGCCACCAAATGGGATTACATGCTGTACATCGGAACCATGGGCATCTTTACCAGCCTCTTCCTGCTGTTTGTACGCTTCGCTCCCATGATTCCGATGAATGAAATCAAAATGATGCTCCCGCAAACGAAGATCAACCACGTTAATGCGGAAGAAACCATGCAGGAGACGATGTAATGCCGGTGCAAGAGGGAATTTACGGTCTTCTCGCGGAATTCAATACGCCCGGTGCGATGGTCCACGCAACGGTGGAGGCGCGAAACGCGGGCTACCGGCGCATGGAGTGCTACACGCCGTACCCGGTGGAAGAGGCCGCTACGGCACTGGATGTGCATCGTACGCGCGTCCCCCTGTTGACCTTGCTGGGCGGCTGCCTGGGCCTGACGACAGCATTCCTGATGCAAACCTGGATGTCGGCCATCTCGTATCCCATCAACGTCGCCGGGCGGCCGCTCTTTTCGTGGCCTGCGTTCATTATCCCGGCGTATGAGTGGACGATCCTGTTCGCCGGTCTGTCTGCTGCGTTCTCCATGATCGCTCTGAACGGCCTGCCCCAGCCGTATCATCCGCTCTTCAACGCACCCAACTTCCGCGTCGGAGCAACGGATGACAGGTTCTTTCTGTGCCTGGAAGCAACGGATCCAAGGTTCAGCCTTTCGGATACGCGGACCTTCCTTGAGCGCTTTCAAGCGGTAAGTGTGGTGGAGGTAGATCTGTAATGCCGCAGATTGGAAACAGGCAGAAGAACACAGCGTTCCAACGCGGTGGAGCCGCGTCGCTCGCCTGTGCCGCCATCGTTGGTTTGGCAGGTTGCCGCCAGGATATGCACAACCAGCCGAAGTTCTACCCGCAGCGGGGAACTGATTTCTACACGGATCGCCGCTCCGCGCGTCCCCAGGTTACCGGTACCGTCGCACGCGGCCAGGAAGACGCAGGTTCCTATTTCCGTACCGGAATGGTTAACGGACAGGAAGGCGAGGGAATGCCGGTACCCGTCAACGCCGAACTGTTGCAGCGTGGTCAGGAGAAATACAACATCTATTGCACGGCCTGCCACTCGCGCGTCGGTAACGGCAAAGGCATGATTGTCATGCGCGGCTACTTTCCAGCGGGCAACCTGCACACCGACCGCCTCCGCCAGGCTCCTCTCGGGCATTTTTTCAACGTCATCACGAACGGGTACGGCGCCATGCCTGAATACAAGGCGCAGGTCGACACCGGGGATCGCTGGGCTATCGCCGCCTACATCCGCGCGCTGCAGCTGAGCCAGCACGCCACTGCCGCCGACGCGGGCGGAGCCCACATCGAGCAGATGAGTGAGGTCGAGCAGCGTGAGGGGTTTGGCGCAAACTTCATCACCGACTGGGAACTGCCGGCGACCGCCGGACAGATCCAGCACACCGCGCCAGCCGCCGCACCGCTGCCCGCCCCCATGCCGGCACCAGCCGCCGCGATGACCACTTCCAGCACCGCGGCCACTCCCGCTGCAACGACCAACGCAAACCCTAAGGCGCCCGCACTGGCCACGGCTGCTCCCGCTCCGGGGATGAAGCCAGCCAAGGCGGGCGCGGATGCGGCGTCGGCTGCGACAACAACCGAGGGAGAGGCCACGGTTCCGGTGAAGACCGCACCGGCAGCATCGACCACAGATGTCGCGGATGGTGGCAAACTCTACCAGGCCAATTGCAGCCCTTGCCACCAGAGCAACCGGCAGGGTCTGCCGCCCATGATTCCGTCCCTGGTTGGCATTGTGGGACGCGTGGGCGCCGCACACATTCATAGCGTCACCACGACCGGCATTCAAACCGGCAAGGTCAACATGCCATCGTTCACCGGCAAGCTGACCTCGGGTGATGTCGACAAGATTATCGCGTTTCTTGCAGCAAGCAAGTAGCGCACGCCAAAGAAACAAACGCACAGGAAGCCCGTAACGCATGGCACACGGACACGAACAATACGCACCTGAAGGATTCGGAGACCCTGGCGCGGCTTCGCACGCGCTGCACGCTGACCACGGTCTCCGGGTCTTGCCCAAAGATCTCAGCGCACCGCCGGTGGTTGCGCTCTGGAAGACGCGTGCCTTAATGGCCGCCGGCGCTGGCCTGGTGCTCTCGGTCCTTACGGGGCTGCTTGGCGGCTTTGACCACATCATGCGCGCCTACCTGCTTGGGTTCATCTTGTGCTTTGGTTTGGCGGGCGGCGGGCTGTGCATGCTGATGTTGCAGTATGTTTCCGGCGGTAAGTGGGGGCTTGTCCTCCGCAGGCCCCTTGAGGCGATGGCGGGAACCATTCCTCTGGTCGCCGCGTTCTGCATCCCGTTTCTGTTTGGGGGCAAGCGGCTATGGCTCTGGGCTGCATACCCAAACCGGGACGCCGTTGAAGATGGTGTACGTCGTGGTCTGCTGAATGAGTCGGAGGCGCACGCGCTGAACTGGAAGCACCCCATGCTCAGCCCCGCAAGCGTGATCGTGCAGTTCGTCGTGATCTTCGGCCTGATGTTTATCGCATCCTACATCCTGAACCGCTGGTCGGTCGAGCGCGATGCCGATCCTGCGGCCGGAACCCAGGGCTCCTTCGAGTTCTGGCGCATCCGCTCTGAAAATCTCTCTGGCATCGGCATCCTGATTTATGTTGTTCTGCTCACTGCGGTCGTCATCGATCTGGTGATGTCGCTGGACATTACCTGGTACTCGACGATGTACGGCCTCATCTATCTGGTTGGCCAGGGATACGGCGTGCTTGCACTGGGTGTGCATACCATCATCCGGCTGTCGCGGTATCAACCGCTTGCCACCGCCCTGCGCAAGACCGAGCAGTACGACCTTGGCAAATTCATGCTCGGGTTCGTCATGCTGAACATCTATCTCAGCTTTGCGCAATTCCTGATCATCTGGTCGGCAAATCAACCCGAAGAAATCCACTGGTATCTCAACCGCATCCACGGCGGATGGTGGACGATCACCTCGCTCGACTTCATCTTCCACTGGGTAATTCCATTTGTCCTGCTTCTCAGCCGACAGTTTAAGTACGATAACGGAAAAATGCTGGCGCTGACGGCGTGGATGCTCTTTGCGCGCTGCTTCGATCTTTTCTGGCTCATCGAACCAAACTTCAACGACGCGGCCGGCAAGCTGCACATGAGCTTCGGCATCCTGTCCTACATCACCGTTCCCTTGCTTGTATTCGGCGTGTGGATGTGGATGTACCTGACCAACCTGGCATCTCGCCCCCTGATTGTTCTTAACGATCCGCACACGGCGGAAGTACTGGAGCCGGAACATGCCCACTGAGTACAACGATCGCGATCACCTTCTTTCGCAAAAGAGAGCTTCGTCTGGAGCGGATGAACACGGCAATTCGAAGCCGACGCCGCATCCAGCGCCCAAAACAGACGCGGAGCACCCCGGCTACGAAGTCACGGACGTAAACACCAAGGGCGTCGTCGTCTTCATCGGAGGCCTGATGGCCTTCATGGTGGTTTTCTTTGTCCTCTGCTACGCCATGGGCAAGGCCATCAACTACGGTCTGCTCCGGCAGGACCAGCAGGATGCCTCCAGGAATCCGCTATCCGCGCCCAGCCAGCGCGCCATCCAAAAGCGTGGCGAGACACTGCAGGCGAACCCGGAGCAGGAGCAGCGCAACGCTGCAGCTATTGCTCAGAGCTTTCCGACGCCTCGCGTCCCGACAGACGACGACAACCAGGAGACTGCGGACATGCACGCCCGCGAAGATCTCCTGCTAGATCACTACACCGAGGTGAGTGCTGACGAGTCGACAGCAGGTACCATCCGGATTCCCGTCGACCGTGCCATGCAGTTGATCGTTCAACGCGGTCTGCCAGCAGCATCGTCTCAGGTCAATCAGGTGCAGACCAACCTCACGGGCGATAAACAGTACGTCGCGACCGCGCCCCTGACCAATGGCTTCGCTAGAACGTCCTATGAACTGGACCAGATGGAAAGCCGCGGCCAGAGGCTCAGTGCTGGTGAGGGCCCGACGCCGCCTACGCACGCCAAGCTGGAAAAGGTGAAATAGAGTTATGACGATGCAACGAACATTCCGGATACTCCGCACGGCTGCACTTGCGGGCACATGCCTCCTGTCCGGGACGTTCGGTGCCATCCGCGCGCAGGTGGCGAGCTACGGGGACAAGCAAACCGGTGAACAGTATGGCAACGAACTGCCGGCCGTGTTGAAGGGCGCCTCCATTGACCAGCATCTGAACGTGCCGCTGCCGAACGTGCCCTTTGTGGACGAGACCGGCAAGCCTGTGAACACCGGCCAATACTTCGGAGTGTCCGCAGGCAATAAGCCTGCTGTCCTGGCCCTGGTCTACTTCAACTGCCCCATGCTCTGCTCGGAAGAACTGGACGGACTAACGCAGGCACTCGCGATGGTCCACCTTGACCCGGCAAAGGATTTTAACGTTCTCGTCATCAGCATCGATCCAACGGATACACCGGCGATCGCCGCGCAGAAAAAGGCACTCTATACCAAGCGATACGCGCGGCCCGGTACAGAGGCTGGATGGCATTTCCTCACTGGACAACAGGCATCCATTGACGCCGTCACCAAGGCCGTTGGTTTTGGATACGTACGCATCGCATCCCCTGACGGTAAGACCACGCAATTCGCCCACGCCAGCGCCATCCAGGTCCTGACACCGGAAGGTGTCATCGCGCAGTACTATTTAGGTGTCGAGTACGCACCGAAGGACCTGCTCCTGGGCTTGATTGAGGCGTCCGATCACAAGATTGGTTCACCGGTCGCAAACATCCTTACCTACTGCTACCACTACGATCCCCACAGGAACAAGCACAGTCTGGTGGTGGCACGCGTGGTGCAATTTGGCGGCATGATCACCGTGGCCGGGCTGGGTGGATTCATGTTTCTGATGTTTCGTCGCGACCTGAAGCTGGGCCGTGATCACTCCCTCACACGACGGGACTAACTGTATTGCGCTCGCGGAAAACGACTGAGAGAACGGCAAGGAAGAGATAAAGGCAGACGATGGGAATCAGTCCGGTACTTTGGCAGTTCTTAACCAAATGGCTTACCACGTCGGCAGTATGGCCGACGGAAGCCTCCACCATCGCACCTTGGGTCGATGCTCTGTATCTGTTTCTTTGGGCCATGACGCTGTTCGGCCTCCTCCTGGTCGGCGCCCTTGTCGTTACCTTTGCCACGCGCTATCGTAAGGAGCGTCAGCCGGTAGCCGTTCAGATTGAGGGCTCCACTCTGCTGGAAGCCACCTGGACCATCATCCCGCTCGGCATCTTTCTCTTTGTGTTTGTCTGGGGCGCATGGCTGTACTTCCGTATCTACAATCCGCCCGCGGACGCCATGCAGGTCTATGTCGTCGGCAAACAGTGGATGTGGAAGGCTGAGCACCCGGGTGGCCAGCACGAGATCAACGCGTTGCATGTGCCTACCGGCCGGCCTGTGCAGCTGACCATGATCTCGCAGGATGTTTTCCACTCGTACTCCATCCCCGCGTTCCGCGTGAAGCGTGAGGTCATCCCCGGTCGCTACAGCACCGTCTGGTTTAATGCGACACGTGCTGGCACCTATCATCTCTTTTGTACCCAGTACTGCGGCACCCTGCATTCCGGCATGATCGGAGAGATTGTCGCGATGGATCCGGCTGACTATGAGAAATGGACACAGGATTCCACCAGCGGCATGAGTCTCGCACAAAATGGAGAACGCCTTTTTGCCTCCATGGGCTGCAACAGCTGCCATTCCGGCAACGCCGTTGCAGCCGGTCCGAATCTCGCTGGCATCTATGGCTCTAAAATCAAGATGGATGATGGTTCAGAACAGGTTGCAACGGACGGGTGGTTGCGGGATACCATCCTCAATCCTTCCCAGCACGTGCCGCTCGGGTATAAGCCGATCATGCCGACGTATCAGGGTCAGGTCAGTGAAGAAGGTCTCATCGATCTGGTGGAATACATTAAAGGCTTGAAGACCAACTACCGTATCCAGCAGACACTGGATACCTCAAAGTCAGACGACGTAGCGCCGACCGCGCCTACGTCTGAACAGAAGGTGACGCCGTGAGTACCATCGTGTCCTTGCCCGACCAGAGTACGGCAACGCTGCCGAAGCGCAACTTTATCAACGCCGAGCAGGGAATTCTCTCCTGGCTGCTGACCGGCGATCACAAGCGGATTGCGATGCTGTATCTGTTCAGCATCACCTTCTTCTTCTTCATCGGCGGCTTCTTTGCGGGCATGGTCCGTCTGGAACTGCTGACACCCGCAGGCGACCTGATGGCGGCCGACACCTACAACAAGATGTTTACGATGCATGGCATCGTGATGATCTTTCTGTTTCTGGTGCCCTCCGTGCCGGCCACGCTGGGCAACTTCCTTATCCCCATCATGATCGGGGCAAAGGATCTCGCCTTCCCAAAGATCAACCTGTTGAGCTGGTATCTCTACCTCATCGGCGGGACACTGGTCCTGACGACTCTGGTCCTTGGGGGCGTGGATACAGGCTGGACCTTCACGACGCCGCTGTCGACACACTACCTCAACACGCACGTGGTCAGCACGGCCACCGCGATCTTCATCGCCGGCTTTTCCTCCATCTTCACCGGCCTCAATTTCATCGTCACCATTCACCGCATGCGCGCGCCCGGCATGACGTGGTTTCGCCTCCCGCTCTTCGTCTGGTCCAACTACGCAGCCTCCGTGCTCATGGTCCTTGGCACCCCGGTTTTGGCCATTGCCATCGTTCTCGTGGCGCTGGAACGCACCATCGGCATCGGTGTCTTTGACCCGGCAAAAGGTGGGGATCCGCTCCTCTTTCAGCACCTCTTCTGGTTCTACTCCCATCCGGCTGTATACATCATGATTCTGCCGGGCTTCGGTGTCATCTCTGAAGTCATCTCCACCTTCAGCCGCAAGCGGGTGTTCGGCTACACGGCCGTTGCGTTCTCCTCGGTGGCCATTGCCGTGTTCGGCTTCTTCGTATGGGCGCACCACATGTTCATCATGGGCGTCTCGAATTACTCAGCGCTCGTTTTCTCGCTGCTGACCATGCTTGTCGCTGTTCCCTCAGCAATCAAGATCTTCAACTGGTCATTCACCATGCAGAAGGGCTCCATCACGTTTGAGACACCCATGCTGTATGCCTTTGGCTTCATTGGACTATTCACCATCGGCGGACTCACGGGCGTCTTTCTCGGGTCGCTCGGCATGGACGTCATGCTGACGGAGACCTACTTCGTCGTCGCTCACTTCCACTTTGTCATGGTCGGCGGTATGCTAATGGCCTTTCTGGCGGGTGTGCACTTCTGGTGGCCCAAGCTGACGGGCCGCATGTACCCAGAATCCGTTTCAAAGCTCGCGGCAATCATCACGTTTGTTGGATTTATCCTCACGTTTTTCCCGCAATTCATCGTCGGGTATCTGGGCATGCCGCGCCGGTATGCTGCGTATCCTCCTGAGTTCCAGGTGCTGAACGTTCTCTCCACCGCCGGCGCCACGGTCCTCGGCGTGGGGTACGTCCTTCCACTGCTGTATCTCGGGTGGTCGCTGAAGTACGGTGCTATCGCCGGAAACAACCCTTGGCAGGCGACGGGCTTGGAATGGCAGATTCAGTCACCCCCCTTGACTGAAAACTTCATCGAAACACCCATCGTGGAGTGGGAAGCGTACGACTATGAGTGGCTGGCTCACAAGCAGCAGCAGGAACTGCAACACGTCGGGTAGGCTGCGTGTGCCGACCGGGACGCTGTGATACGAAAAGCTGAGTGAGGCGGGTCACACCTGACCTGCCTCACTCAAGTGCCAAATTAAGTACGAAAGGGTTGTCATGTCCATTGCTTCGACCATTACGCATCCGCCGGAGCCTGAAATTCATGAGTCAAGCGGCGTGCATGACCACCCGTTTTATCAACGACACCACTTCGAAACAGCTGAGCAGCAGCGCGAGGCCGCTTCCTTTGGCATGTGGCTTTTCCTGCTCACAGAAATCATGTTCTTCGGCGGGCTTTTCTTTGCCTACCTGCTGTACCGGAACTGGTATTACGAGGCGTTTGTCGCGGCCTCTAATTCCATTTCAATGCCTCTCGGCCTTCTAAACACAATCGTTCTCATCTCGTCCTCCTTCACGATGGCGATGGGTGTCTGGTCCGCCGAAATTCGCAACAAAACCTATCTCCAATGGGCCCTAACAGCCACGATCGTTCTTGGCTTCATTTTTCTGGGCGTCAAGTCCATCGAATACACGCAGAAATTCGAAGAGCACCACGTTCCGGGTGCATCGTTTGACATCTCCGACTTCGTGCATCCCCCAGCTGGCAGCAAGGAGAAGCCTCTGACGGTGGACATGGCGAACCGCACGCAGATCTACTTCTCGCTGTACTTTGCCATGACGGGCGTGCACGCCTTGCACATGATTATTGGGATCGCGATTCTTTTCGTTCTGCTTGCCAAGGCAAGAACCGGCCTGTACACCACTGGGTACGTCCAGCCGATCGAGAACTTCGGGCTTTACTGGCATTTCGTCGATATCGTCTGGATTTTCCTGTTTCCCTTCCTCTACCTCATCAACCGGCACTGAGCCTTGCGCACCACAAAGGATGTTCTCGCATGAGCGATCAAGCGACTTCGCACAATCTCAAGCCCGTTGACGCTGAACACGGCAACCTGGATACGCATGATGCAGGCAACGTGCTCAACCCTGAACACGTTGCGCATCACATTGTCAGCCCTGTGGTATATGCCATGATCTTTGGCGTGCTCATGGTCGGTACCCTGCTGACCGTCGGTGCCTCCATGGTTCCGCTGGGCCCCTTCAACGCTGCCGTGGCCATCGGCATCGCCTGCACCAAGGCTGTGTTTGTGGTGCTCTTCTTCATGCACGTGAAGTACAGTTCGAAGCTTGTGAAGCTCACGGTATCTGCCGGATTCTTCACCTTCATCGTGCTCGTCATGATGAGCCTGCTGGACTATCTCTCACGCGCATGGGGTCAATGGTAAGCACATCGCCCACGGCAAGCAGGTACAAGCATCCTCCAGCGCGTGGTTAGCGCTGCGCTTGATCGGGCTGTTCCAGCACGGAAAACGCCGTCACGGCGTGCTGGCACATCGCTTTCGCGTCGGTGACGGGTTCGTGACGAATCTCGAGGGTGGCTACGGAAGCAGGGTCAAGGCTGCTGATACCCTCGCGAACGGCATTCCAGTCGACCGTGCCCTCACCGGGCCAGCAGTGTTCGTCTTTCTCGCCCTTGTTGTCATGCAGATGTAACTGTTGAATCCTGTTGCCTAGAAGTTCAAAGGCAACCTTCACGCCGGGCATGCCGGGCAGGTTCATGTGGCCCACGTCAAGGCAGACGCCCACCGTGTGCAGGCGGGCGATTCGCAGCATCTCAAGCAGGTGCTCCGGCGTTGTCACCTGGTTGGGCAGCGTCTCCACCAGCGTCTTGACGCCGAGCGGATGCGCGAATGCCTTGATATGCTCCACGGCCGTCATCGAGAGGTCGAGCGTGCGTTCGCTCCATGTGTCGTCCCGGGTTCCCAAATGCAGCACGATGCTGTCGATGGCGATCTGCTCCGCCGTCTCGAGCGCGCGTTTCACCTCGTCCATTGCGTCGATCCGCCGCGACTTCTCCACGTCGATCAGGTTGATCGTGGGAGCCACGTAGCGGCTCCAGTCTGCCCCGGAACGAGCGTCGAAGATCGGCTGGTGCATCGTGGCACGGCAGGGATGCTCACGGAACCAGGTGGCTACTTCCTTCACCGCAGCGCGGTCTGTGTAGTCAAGATGATGCCGCGCGGCGAACAATTCGATAGACTGAGCGCCCGCCGAGAGCATGGCATCCAGCAGCGCGGCATGGAGGCGCTGCTGTAAGAACACGTGCGTGCTGATCGAGCGCAACATCACACTGACCATAGCAGGTCATCATGCAGCGTCCATGAACCATTCAGGGTACGTGGCGTAATTCATCGCGCGCCCGTGCCGCCGCTCCCAGGGTGCGGTCGATGGCCGCTCGTGCCAGTGGCGCCATGATCGCGTAGCCTTCGGCCGTCGGATGCACACCGTCCTTCGCCGTGCCGGGCTTCATCCCGCCGTCCGGCGTGGCAAGCGCGGTGTAGTAATCCAGATAGGTGTAACCGTGTGCCGCGCAGAAGTCTTTCATCCATGCGTTGAGCGTGCGAATTTTTCCCGCAGGCTTCAGACCACGGCGCCAGGGATAGTCGTCCACCGGCAGCGTACTGGCCAGGATCACTTTGATCTTGTTGGCATCGGCAACGGCCGCCATGGAGCGGAAGTTGTTCTCTGTCATCTCCAGCGTGGAAACACCCGTGTTGCCTGCGATGTCATTGGTTCCGGCCAGGATCAGCACAGCCGCGGGTTTCAGCGCGACCACGTCCTGCTGAAAGCGGATCAGCATCTGCGGCGTCGTTTGCCCGCTGATGCCGCGGTTGACGTACGGCTTGCCGGGGAAGAAGGGCACTGGATTACTGCCGCGTCCCCATGCGTCCGTGATGCTGTCGCCGTAAAAGACGACACGGCCCGGCTCCGGCGCGCCCAGCTGTGCGTTCGCCTGCGCGTAGCGGTCCAGTTGGGCGTAATCACCCGCCAACGATTGAAGTCGTTTCAGGTCTGCGGCAGTCACCGTTTCCAGCGGCTTTGTCAGGACCGGGTCGACCAGAGTGGGCGCCGCAGGCGGCGTAGCAGGCGTGCTCTGCGCCGCCATGTAAAGACTCACCAGAACCAGGCCGCATCCCGCGGCCACCACAACACGTCGCATGCGCCACCTCAAACTTCAACACTATAACGCACGGGACCGGTAGCTGCTATGGTGCCCTAAAGATGGCACCCGTCTCCAGAAAGCCGGAGTCGCTTGGCAGGAGTTCAAGCGGCGTCGCGTACCGGCGCCTCCAGTTGCCCTTGTCTCCGGGTGTTCCCGGAATGTTCACCTGGTGAACCTCTCCTGCTACATCGTCCATCTGGACCAGTGTCAAAAGGGACGCCGTCCGCGCCAGGTACCGGTGCGCCGACCGTATAAAGATCTGCTCTGCGGGTAAACCCCCACTTGGAACCTCAATGCCCTCCGTCCGGAACGCCTCAAGTAATGCTTCCCGATCTTCGTTGCGCTTGGCGCGTGCCTTCAGCGCACTGTCTTCTGCCGGAAACAGCCTCAGTGCCTCTTTCGCATCCAGGTCCGCCTCCGTCCACCAGCCCCGCAGGGTAGGCAGATCATGGCTGCTGGCGACACTTAAAGCAAGCTCAGGGTACGCCTCCGGTCCGATGAAGCCATCCTCATCCCGCTCGAAGAACAGCAGCCGGTAGGACAAGATACGCGCCTCCGCCATGCGCTCCCGAAAACCTTTCGGTACCGTCCCCAGATCTTCCCCGATCACAAGACACCGGTTTCGTTGGCTTTCAAGCGCAAGGATGCCGATCAGATCGTCCATCGGGTACTGCACGTACGCTCCGTCCTTCGGCGCCGCTCCGCGTGGAATCCAGTACAGCCGTTGCAGTGCCAGCGCATGGTCAATGCGGAGCGCCCCCGCGTACCGCATATTGGTCCGGATCAGCTCGATGAAGGTTGCGTACCCCTCTGCCATGGCAGCGTGAGGATGCAACGGAGGCAGACCCCAGTTCTGTCCCGCGGGGTTCCAGATATCGGGCGGAGCACCCACGGAAGCCTCTACAACCAACGCGTCAGGATGGCTCCAGACTTCTGCCCCGGACGGATCGCACCCAACGGCCAGGTCGCGAAACAGGCCCACTGCCATGTCTCGACAGGCGCGTGCGGCAGCGTGCATCTGCGCATCAGCCACCCACTGCAGCCAAAGGTGAAACCGCACCAGGTCCGCGTGCTCTTCTCTAAATTGTTGAACCTCATGGGAGGTCAAATCCCGGTACGCCGCAGGCCAGTCTTTACAGTCCACAAGCCCCAGCGCAGGCCGTGTGAAATAGTCACGAAGTGCCTGAAACAGGCAGCCCCGATCCAGAAGTTCACGGCGTTCCGCGTGGAAAGCCTCGAACGCGCTCACACGTTCCGGGTCTTTGTCCCTTTCAAACTGTGCAAACAGGAGAGCCAACACCGCCGCCTTCAGCCGCGCAACATCCGTGTATCGAACGTCAGAGGCATCACGGCACGCACGCAATGTTCGTTGCCACTCTTCATCGGCCATCAATGCCCGTGCTTCCGTACAGCGCCCCAGTTCAGGCAGCTCTTCGACGGCGATATACAGCGGGTTCAGCAGCAGCCGGTCTGACGGCGAGTACGGACTGGCCTGTTCCGGCTGGTCCGGGAACATTGCGTGGAGCGGGTTTAACCCGACGACATCCGCCCCTTGTTGCCTGGAAAGCGTGACCAGCGTGCGCAGGTCGGCCAGATCACCCATACCCCAGTTCGCCGCAGATTTCAGAAGATAAAGCTGTACTGCGAACCCCCATAACTTGCGCGAGCCTGCCTCCTGCGGTAGCCAGCACACTCCAGGGGTGACGATACACACGCAATCACCTTGGCATGTGTCGATCCGCAACCTGTGGTACCCGTCCGGAAGGCTGTCAGGCAACGCAAGCATGCGCGTCTCTGATTCATGATCGTCCTCCGATGAAGCCACGCCCAACGGAAGACCTGGGAACGAAACGGTCCCGTATCGGACGGAGCCGTCTTCCAGGGTCACCGTCCACGTGGTCTCACCGGTCTCCTTTGCTAGCCGCACGGGAACTTCCATGGCGCGTGTCCGGTACGCAACCAGGACAGGCGGCAACACGCGGTCACGCACCTCCCGCTGCAGGCGTTCAAGTGAGGCCGCTGCGGCGGCTCCCGTCTCGGCATCCACATGCATCGCGTGCAGAAGTGCCCGTTTGGTCTCAGCCGATGTTACGTGTTCCTTGCCGAACGCATCCTCTGAAACCGCCTGGATCCCGTACCGCAACGCGAGCTCATCAAGTGCACTCATCACGCAGCCCACCTACTTGAACCGATCCTACCGGAACAGGGTGTAAGAACACCTCGGGTGTACCGCTCCTGAGGCTGCATGTCGCTTTATGCCACGTTTGAACATGGCCGTGCGAAGTGAGATCGACAGGTATTGAAGATACTGGCAACAAAGTCACAGAAAAGCGGTAGATGTGTTCCAGGCAGTTTGCAAATTGACAGGTCACACCGCGTTCAGGTCGATCAACACCGGCGTGTGGTCGGACGGCCTCTCCTGTGCGCGCGGTCCTTTATCGATCTCGCAGCGCGCCAGCCGTGGCGCAAGTGCGGGTGACAGCAGAAAGTGATCGATACGAATACCGCGATTGCGCTCGAACGCATTGCGGAAGTAGTCCCAGTAGGTAAACTGGCCCGTGGCCTCGGGGTAGAGCGAACGGAAGGCATCCGTGTAGCCCATGCGCAGCATGGCGCGGTAGCGTTCACGCGGCTCGGGCTGGAAGAGCGCGTCGCGCGTCCAGTTGGCGGGCTTGTCGCAATCAATGTCCTCCGGGATGACGTTCCAGTCACCGCCGATCACGGTTGGCACCGGATCGTCACGCCACGCGCGTAATCGTTCAATGAGCCGGTCCATCCATTGCAGTTTGTACAGGAACTTGTCCGTGCCAATCGGATTCCCATTTGGCAGGTAGATGTTGACTACGCGTACCCGCTTCGGCGTGTCAATCACTGTCTCCAGGAAGCGTGCATGGCTGTCCTGCTCATCCCCTGGCAGCGTGGTGCAGATAGATTCCATGGGTAGCCGCGACAGGATTGCGACCCCGTTGTACGCCTTCTGCGTCACTGCGAAGCTCTCGTATCCAAGTGCCCGGAAGTGTTCCGCAGGAAACTCCGTGCCTTTGAGCTCCTGCAGCAGCAACACTTCCGGCGAGCGCTCCTGCAGAAAGCGCGTCACGTGCGGCAGCCGCGCATTGATCGAATTGACATTCCAGGTTGCGATGATCATGGCGAATCAGTAGCCCGCGGCCTTGCCGAAATCTTTGCGGGTATCATGCCCGCCGAGCAGTTCGCCTGTTTTCGGATCGACCGCGATCAGTTCGCTGTCTCCCCACGCACCCGGGTTGTGTTCGTCGAACTCGCCGGAGCGCTTGATGGCGTAACCATGCGCCTTGAGTGCATCAGCCGTTGCCGCAGGGAAGCGCTTCTCTACCTGCAACTCATCCGGCAGGTATTGATGATGAAAGCGAGGTGCATCGGCGGCCTGCTGTATGTTCAGCTTGTTATCCAGGACGCTGATCAGATCGTTGGCAACGGTCGAAATGATCGTCGGTCCGCCTGGCGACCCAAGCACCAGCCGCAGTTTGCCGCGTTTCGTCACAATGGTCGGTGTCATCGCGGAGAGCGGACGCTTGCCGGGCGCAATGGCATTGTTCGGCCCCTGGATCAGCCCAAAGCCGTTCGGCACGCCCACCTTGCTGGTGAAGTCGTCCATCTCGTCGTTCATCGCAAAGCCCAGTCCGCGCACCACCACGCCGGAACCGAAATAGAAGTTCAGCGTGTACGTGTTGCTGACAGCGTTGCCATCCGCATCCACCACGCTGAAGTGTGTAGTCTGTGTGCCTTCATGCCGGTCCGTTTGCTCCGGCGGCTGCGGCATATATCCTGCGGGCCGGACGAGATCCTTCGAGGGCGTCGCGTTCACCGGATCGATAGTCTTCCGCCATGCTTTCGCGTAGCTCTTGTTGGCCATCTGCTTCAGTGGCATGGCCGTGAAGTCCGGGTCCCCCAGATAGTCCGCGCGATCCATGAAAGCGCGTCGAAAAGCCTCCGTGATCAGGTGGACCTGCTCCGGGCTGCGGTCCGCGCCGAGCGTTTTCAGCTTGTAGCCCGACAGGATAGTCAGAATCTCAGTCAGGACGATGCCGCCCGAGGATGGTGGCGGGGCAGTGATGATTCTGTAGCCGTGATACCTGCTTTGCAAGGGGACGCGGTCCTTCACTGCATAGGCGTTCAAATCCGCCGTCGTGATCAGACCTCCGCCGGACTGCATCTCGTCCGCAATCTGCTGCGCCATCCGCCCGTGGTAGAACTCGCCCGGATCGTTCGCGATGCGCTCCAACGTCGATGCCAGCTCGGGCTGTACAAATCGCTCACCCGCCTTGTACGAATTGCCGTCGCGTTGGTAGATGCGATGGCCCTCCGGATTTTGTACCAGCACCCTGGATCCCGCCCACGGCTCGACTTCATCCATCAGCACAAATCCATCCCGCGCCAGCGTGATTGCCGGTTGTAGCACAGCCTTCAGGCCCAACCTGCCAAAGTGCTGCTCGGCATAGACCATGCCGGCGACGGTTCCAGGTACGCCGCTCGCTTTGTACCCTGCCGTGCTCAGGCCTTTCACCACAGTGCCGTCCGGACCCAGATACATGTCGCGGCTGGCCGCTGCGGGTGCTTTCTCGCGGTAGTCAATAAAATGTGGCTTGCCGTCCGCCAGCTTCTTCGCGCCGTGTGTGTGGCCCGGGCGGATCAGCATGAATCCGCCACCGCCAATATTGCCTGCCTGCGGGTAGACCACCGCCAGGGCGAAACCCACGGCCACGGCTGCATCGACGGCGTTGCCGCCCTGCCGCAGAACGCTGACGCCAGCGTCTGTCGCCTCATGATGAATGCTGACCACCATCGCATGGGGTGCACGCACCGGATCGGGTGTGGGTACGGCTTGCGCCTGCGTGTCTGGCGCAGCCAGATTCAGAAAAAGGCAGATCCAGACAGGTAGTTGCCGGAGTACACGAATGGAGTTGCTCATAGAATTGCGGGGTGCTTTCTAAGAATATCTGCTTTCCCGGCATGTACAGTGGAGCAGGCTCAGTCGGCGGCGGCAGACGGCGCTCAGTATGCGCTGGCTTCATGCACGAGAGCACGGAAGGAGGGTGCTTTGCCCGGGTACTTCAGCATACCCACCATCGTTCTCTCCTTTGCCATTGCCGCTCTCTCCGGGTACGCGGCTTTTCAGGCGGTTGAGCATACACGCTACACCGGCCGCCCGGCTCTCTGGACGTTCATCAGCGGTTCCATGCTCGGCCTGGGTATCTGGTCCATGCACTTCACCGGCATGATGGCCTGGGTACCGCCATACCCCCTGTATTACTCTGTGGGAGATACGCTTCTCTCCATTCTGGCAGCTGTTGCAGCTTCCTGGTTGGCTTTGCATCGCACTCTCAACGTTCAAGACAGCCCGGCGCAGACTGACCTGTTGCTCGGAGGCATTCTTGTAGGCTCAGGGATCTCTGCCATGCATTACCTGGGCATGGCCGCCGTACACTTTGATCCTCCACCTGAGTGGAGCGTGCCGGGCGTTCTCCTGTCCTATGTGATCGCGGTGTTCGCGTCCATGGCAGCCATGGCCATGCTTCAGAGCAGTGGTGAAACACCGTTCGGTGTCGGTCGGCAGATGGTTGCATCCCTTGTCATCGGCATTGCGATCTGCGGCATGCACTACACGGGGATGCTTGCCATGATGTTGCCGGGTGGCAGCGTGTGCGCCCGCAAAGGGGAGGTGCTGTCAGGCACGGTTCTGGGTCGTACCGGCGTTGGCGCCTCCGCGTTGTTTACCCTGTGCATTCTCACCGTGATCGTGCGGGAGAAACGAAGACGACCACGCCGCCCGAACACTTCGACCCGACATGAGCGACTGGACCACCTCGCCACGCCCGAACTGAAGTGAACGTTTTCCCTCGACCGATGTCCGGATGTCATTCGCCGTACAGCCTTGCACCCGGAACGTCTACGTACGGTTGAAGTCCCGGAGCGTATCACTGGCAGCATTCGCGACCTTGCCCACGGCATCCTTCACGTCACCCGCAATCTGGTCGCCGGTACCTTCCGCTGCCAGATCGTCGTCGCCCGTCGCGTTGCCAAGGGTCTCCTTGGCTTTGCCGACCAGGCTGCCACCGGTACCCTTCAGGCGCTGCTTACCGCCCCACACATCTGCCTTGTTCGCTGCGCGCTCTACATCGCCGCTGGCATAGGACGGTCCCGGCTGGTTCAGGATGAAGTAAACAGCTGCTCCGATGGCAACACCGGCGACAACCCATGGAAATGCTTTCATTGAATCACCTCGTCAGCCATACGATGCGGGTCGGGCCAATCCGTTTGCAGCCGTCAAGCGAGTTTGGCACCCGTTTGTGCCTCCTGCATCACGTCATCTGCCAGCGGTGGCCGTGGAAAGCCACCACCGAAGCGGTAGACCAGCGCCAGTACCCCCGTTCCAAGAAAAAGGCTGAGCAAAGCGTCCACCACCAGCGCACCGTTCGCGCCAGTGTGTCTGCTCCCACGGCCATCCAGTGCAAACGCCACGGTGATGGCCAGATTGCACGCCGCGATGCACACCGAATACTGCGTGGAGGAAAGCGGATTGTTGCGCCCCACGATCTGGAATACCAGGGCACTCGTCGCTGTGTAATTGATGCCCGCCATCAGGTTGTAAAAGAACATGCCGCTCGCAAACATCCAGGGCGTATGCGGTCCAAAAGCCATCAGCAGCGACCCACAGGCGGCGGCAATGGCAGGTGCCACAAACAGCAGCCTGCGGTCGAATCGATTGCTCAGCGGTCCCCCCAACGCCGCACCCATGGCGCAGGCCACCGTAAACAGTAGGCCGACGGAAACATTTGTCAGTTCCGGGCTGGCATGAAAGTCCGTTCCCATTCCTCCAAAGAGATTTTGCAGTGCAAACGTCGCGGACGGCAGAACAAAGACCAGCAGCGCAAACAGGTAACTGCGCTGGCGTGCGGTTGCCCACAGATTACGCACAAGCTGCCGCATGGCCGTGCCAAACGCGTCTGGCACACGCCCTTCACGCGCAATGAAAAAGAGCGGCAACGCTCCCAAAGCCACTGGCAACGGCACCAGGAACACAGCCGCCACACGGGGCAGGTGCCGTATCTCCCAGACGGAGAGCGCCCCGCCGGCGCCGGTGAGCGACAGGTATGCAATGTTCATCCATGCGGAGACGGCCCCGTGCCGCGCGGGCGCTGTGATGTTCGGCACCATGCCGCCGATCGTGCTGGTATACATCTGGTTCGCCAGGTAGCCCAGGAACAATACCAGCATCAGCGCGACGGCACCACGGCCATGCCCGCCATGGGCAGAAGCTGCAGCTAGCATTGGTACCGACATTCCCAGGCAGACGACCGCGAGCGCCGCCAGCAGCATCGCCCAGATCCGCCGCGGCAAGCCGCAGTCCACCAGCGGTGTCAGAAGAAAACTCATGTAGCTGGCCGTAAGGATCAGTGCGGCAATCTGCGATTCGCGTTCCAGTGAAACGCCGTGCTCTGGCAGCAACTGTGACAGACTGACGGCGACAAAGCCGTTGAATGTTCCGCCATACATCACCCCAATGACCCACGGCGGAGTGTGACGCGGGTCTACAGAGCGGTCGTCTGCGCGGGAACTCACTGCGGCTATACTACCGTTCCCCATCGCGCGCTTCCGTGCGCACCTTCCGCAGGAAATCGCTGAGACGCTGCCCGCGCTTCGACGTGAAAGTCTCCCCATGCATGTCGATTCTGTCCATGCGGTCCAGGCGGAACTGCCGGAAGTCCTTCCGCGTGCGGCACCACGCTACCAGCGTCCATCGGTTGCCCCAGAAGTAGAGACCCAGCGGATGCACGGTGCGTTCGCTTCGGCCGCCATCCTCCCGCGTGTAGTTGAAGCCGGTCACCCGCTGCTCCGAACATGCCGCGTGCAGCCGGTCCAGCAACCTGCGCGTTCGTGCCGGATGCGGAAACTCCGGAGCAAACAGCAGCACCCGGTCAACGCGGTCGCGGTGTTCCGGCGGCAGGGACGCCTCGATCTTCAGTAGGGCGTCACCTGCCGCGGCTGCCGTAGCCTCACTGCCCCACGCACGCGCCATGCGCGCCCCCAGCACCAGCGATGTCATCTCGTCCGCTGTGAACTGCATCGGTGGCAGGTGTCCGTCACGCCGCAGCGTGTATCCCACACCGGCTGCGCCCTCAATCGGCGTACCTGTGCTTTGCAGATCGGCCACATCGCGGTAAAGCGTGCGCTGCGACACCTGCAGGCGCTCCGCCAGTTGTGCTCCGGTCAGGAGACGACCGGAACGCAACAGGCTGACAATTCGGAAGAGCCGGTCGGCACGTCGCATGCTCCTGCCATCCTACTGTCGTTCTACCCGGTTAAACCTGCGCATGCAGGCCAACGTGATTCCCTTCTGTGTCCCGGACCACGCAGAACTTCCCTGCCACGCCGGGTGCCGTCAGCACGGGCGACACAAGTGCGCCGCCTGCCGGTTCCACGCGTGCCATCGCGTCGTGGAGGGAGCCGTCCACGCGAAGGTACACCATGGTTCCCATTGCACTCGGGCTCATGCCTCCCCTCCCGGTCCGCTGGACGATGGCTCCGGTAACTTCACCTCCGAAGGAGGGAAACATGTACATCGGCTCATCGTGACTGACATCGATCAGGGGAGCCGCAAGCACCGCTCGGAAGAACGCTGCGGCTCGTTCAATGTCGCCGGTAGGAATCTCGAACCACGTCAAGCCGCCTTTGGGTAGCAGCTTCATTTCTGCTTCACTCATGCCATCCTCCTCGAGCGGCGAAATGCAATGTTTCACCGCTTAGGTGCAGCATAGAGAAGCCCTGCTGACAGCATGGTGTCAGCAGCTTTGCGAAGACATGGAATTACCGGTGCTCGTCCAGTTTGCTGATCTGGTCCGGCGTCATCTCATCGCGTAACTGCAGAAGATAGTGTGTGTTCACCTTCTCCAGATCCGCGCGCGCCTGTGCTACGTGATCAATCTCGGCGAACAGTGCTGACTCTGACGGCTTGTCCGTATGCGCAAGCGTCTCAAGTCGCGCTTCCGCCCGCTGCAGGGTCTCGTAGCGCGACACCAGCATATCCCGATTCGCCGTGAACACCGTGTCCATACGCTTCTGCTGATCGCCATTCAGACCCAGAGACTTGGCAAGTTTCTTGTCATTCCACCAGCGCCCGGGAGGCGCAAGCTGCAGGCCACCACGCATACCGCTGCGCGGCGCATCACCACTGCCAGGAGGTGGGCCTCCGCGTGGCACCGTGTTGCTGCCCGGGAATCCCATGCCGCCGCGGTCGCCGCCCATGCCACCCATGGGTCCGCCATGTCCCATCCCACCATGCTGCGCACGCGCGATGGCGGTGCTCATGGAAAGTAGTAGGACGAAACCACGAATTGTGTACAAGCGACTCACAGCGCAGTCTCGTTACTCCTCGGAATCAGCCGATTCACTGCCGCGCGCCTCGTGCGCTTTCAGGTCGAGGCCGTCGACAGGGGATTGCGCCCTGTAGCTGAGTTCCGCATCGATGGAATGAAGGAGCTTGTTATCAGCCGCAATGTCCTCTGCCGACGAACGTGCCTGTGGCGACGAAATAACCCGCGCGGCAACGGGCTGTTCACTGTCCGTTTCATGCTGCTCGGAGAGATGCGCCACACCGGCCGCGATGGTCACGATTGCAATGGTGGCGAGTGACCAGCGGGGGAGAGCGGCCCAACGTTCGCCGCGCCGGGCCCGTGCAGCAAGCGAAGGCTGCGCGGACGAACGGCGTTCAGCCCAGTGAAGCATCTCCGTCCGGTAGCTATCTAGCGCGGTTTGTAGGGTTAGTACCTCAGCGTCGCCCGCGGGGGCCTCAGCGGAGAGTTCATTGGCAAACTGTTCGTCGGTCAGAATTTTCATACGCGTTCTCCGCCCAAGGTGGCCCGCACGGACTTCACGGCACGGTGCAGATGTGTTTTTACCGTATTCACCGGCATACCCATTGCTTCGGCTATCTGAGGCAGTTCCATCTCTTCGATGAAGCGCAAAAGGAACGCGGTGCGCTGGTTGGCTGAAAGATGTGCGACCGCGTCATGCACCTGGACGGTCTGCTCACGGGCCAGCAGCGAGCGCTCCGGAGACGATCCGCTGCTGCGCAGATGGTTGGCCATGTCGGTGGCATCCACCGCCGTCGCCTGCGCCTTCTTCCAGAACTTGAATTTTTGCGTCCGTGCATGGTCGCGAATCAGATTCACGGCGATGCCGGTCAACCATGTGTTCAGGCTGCAGTCGCCGCGAAAGCCCGCGCGATTGCGGTAGGCCTTCAAGAGCGTGTCCTGCACGATGGTGTCTGCCAGATCCTCGTCGCGAATGGACGACATCACAAAGCGAAGCAGGCGCGGCCGGTACTTGCGCGCCAGGCCATCAATGTCGTCCAGCTCCGTGGCAACAGCCTGATCCTTGGTTGCAAACTTCAGCACATCGGCGTGGAGAGTATAGGCCATTCAGTTGCTCCCGCGGGACATACCCGCTGTGTCGGATTCAAAAGCCCGCGTAACTCTTGCGCGGCACCGGATAGACGATGTACCAGGTGAGACGGCAGCCGCTCGTGAAGTGTGTACACCGGGTGGCGCTCCCGGCCGCCTACTTTGCGGTCACCGTCAGAGTATAGGCGGCGGTGTGGGTCACGATGCCGTCCGTGGCCGTGATCTGGAGTGTGTACGTTCCTGGCGCGGTATAGGGCGAGTTCAGGTCCGGGTATTTCCCACTGCATCCGCTCAGACCGGCCATCAGCGATCCGAGCGCAATCCATCCGGCCAGCAAACGGGCGTTGCCGTGCAGGCGCCGCCGTCCCGCTAGTAAACCTGCGGCGCCGCACAGGCCGAGCAGAAGAAAGGGCAGACTCCGTTGTCCGGGGCCAAGCAGCAGCTCGCCGTATCCGACAACCGTGTATTTGCTCGTCGTCGTAATCGTCAGTGCGTCTGCCGTGGCAGAGGCCAAGGCGAACGTGGATTGCTTATAGGCGCACGCCGTGCCAGACGCCGCGGTGGTGCAGCCCATGGTAATGGTGCCCTTGAACCCGCCCAACGGAGTTACGGTCGCTGTCGGAGACACCGTCAGGCCCGCAATCACGTTTCCTGAACCCGGCGCAATCGCCACCCCGAAGTCAACGCCAGTGCCTGTGAGCGCGACGGTGAGCGAGGGCACCGTTGTGCCGCTGGTTGTGACGGTCAAGCTGCCTGTACGCACCCCGATCGTGGTTGGGGTGAACACAATCGCGATCACGCAAACGCCATGCGCCGGAATCACGCCCGCACAGGTGTTTGTCTGGCTGTACTCACCCGTGATGGCCAGACCGCTGATCGGGACAGCCGAAACGGTATTGTTTGAGACCACAACGGTCTGCGGAGAAGACGTTGCGGTAACGTCCACACTGCCGAAGTTCAGAGCCGACGTGTTCGGCTGGACGCTGGCGACGCCCACGCCGGTCAGCGACGCCGTGAGCGTCGGGTTCAGGGAAGAAGCCGACGTCACCGTAAGCGTTCCAGCACGCGTTCCCAAAGCGACCGGCGTGAAGACAACCGAGATGGCGCAGGAGGTGTTCGCTGCGATCTGGCCTACGCACGTCGTCCCGCTGATGCTGTAGTCGCCGCTGACGTCCACGCCCGAGATGGCGAGTGGAACTGGTGATGTGTTGGACCACGTAAAAACCTTCGCCGCAGACGTTGTACTCAGAATCTGCGTGCCGTAGTCCGCCAGACCGGGCAAGAGTGTCGCTGTCGTGTCCACGCCGTTCCCGTTCAGCGCAGCCGTCAGGGAAGGGTTTGCGGACGAGTCGCTCAAGATGGTGATTGTCCCCGTCCGCGAGCCCTTCGCGGCCGGCGCAAACGTCACGTTGACCGTGCAGCTCTGGCCCATGCCCAGTGATGTGCAATTGTCCGTCTCAGTGAAGTCCTGTCCATTCGGCCCCGAAATCGTGATCTTTGTGACATCTACTGTGCTGGTGAACGTTGTCGTATTGCTGAACGTAAGCGCCAGACTCTTGCCTGCGCCAATGTAGGTGTCGCCGAAATTCAGTGAACCTGGCGTGAGGGAAGCGATCGTGGGTACGGGCGGAATGGCGAAGCTCACCAGAAAGCCGTCGTGCGGTGTCAGGCCGGCCGGTGTGGTCGGATCATTTGCGCTGGTCGCCTCGTAATCGGCGGTAAAGTGCGGCTGGATGACGGCGCTGGCATAGCTGGCCAGCGCATTCCGTGCGCTGGTGAAGTCGGTCACGGTAGATGATGCCAGGATGTGTTCTATCGCGGCCGCATTGCCGCTCTCGATCACGTTGTAGCGGGTGTTGGCCGGCACCTCGGTGGTGAAATCGGTAAGCGGAGCCGTCGTGCTTGTCGGCTGGTAGAGCGTGACGGTTCCCTGCGCGGCGGGGTTCCCGTCCACGATTCCGACCACATCCACGTAGCCGTCGTTGAACTCGTAGCCGTTAAAATTTCCGGCAACAATCACGTTGGCACCTGCGGTCTGATACTGCTGCACCAGCGTGCTCACTGCGGCGGCCTGTGCTGCGCGCCGTGTGCGGACGTCAGGGCCAAACGTGAGGTCGTCGATGTTGTCCCGTGAGGCAAAATCCACA
Source organism: uncultured Terriglobus sp. (assembly GCA_964251045.1). GTDB lineage: Bacteria > Acidobacteriota > Terriglobia > Terriglobales > Acidobacteriaceae > Terriglobus. The sequence goes on from CAXUHI010000016.1 coordinate 28,355, forward strand.
TCAATCACGGTGGCGGGGTAGTTCTTTCCGACACGGGCGAACTCGCACGTCAGCACCAGCGGGGGATGATCCCACAGAGTCGCTGTCGTGCCTGAAGCCATCGTGTAGGTCATGCCACGGCCAACCTCCGTGACAGTCGCGTTCTTGACGGTGTTCGAGTTGATCAGGAACCCGGAGTTGAGCTGATCCGTTCCACGGACCGCCGCGCTATATGCCGTCGTGCCGCCGTTGGCGGTGTTTTCAAAATAGGCGAGGTATTGCAATGTCGTTTTTTAAGCGATCTTTTTAAACGCAAAGATATACGGCGATACAAACACACTGGTGACCACCTGCACGGCCTTGGGCAGCGCCGTCGGCAGGGCGGACGAGACGCTCTGGATCGATCCCGGCCCCAGGAAGGCATTGATGTCGAGCGTCCCCACGTTGAAGTGGCTCGCATCCGCCATGGCAGACACGCTGGCTTGAACGGACCCAGTGATGGTGCACCGGGTCGTTTTGAAGATCAGGAAGCGCGCATAGCCAAGCGTGTAGTCGATAAGGCCGATACCAGCAGTGGGTCCTGCGGTGATGCCGCTGCCAGCGGTACAGACGATGGTCTGCCCCACCGTGATGTCCTGCGGATTGGTCCCCCCAAAGGTGGTGGTGTCGATCAGGACCCGCTGCGGATTGCCGTTCCACGCGGGCACTCCGCTGGGCGCGAGAAGCGGTGTGTACTCGTCCTTTGCGATGCCCGGGCTTCGGAACAGATGATGATTGGTGGCAACGTCGGAGGAAAGCACGCCCCAGAACTGGCCGTTGCTGGTCACAACGCCGCCCGATGAACTTCCACCGGTCGGCGCAATCGCCACAAATGCACCGTCCGTAGCGGACATGCCCGTAAACTTCAGGGCATCGCCAAAGCTGGCCAGGGCTCCAAAGCTGCTCAAGTCGATCGTGCGTGTCACCGTACCCGTGCCGTTGCTGGTGCACGACGCCGGAGTGATGCCGGTTGCAGGTGTGTCAGCTGCATTAATGATTGCCGAGTTGACCACCGTTCCAGTCACCGTGACCACACGCCCCACTGCAACAACAGAGGTGTCGTTGCAGGCTGCGACCGTGTTCGGGAAGACTGGCATGCCTTCCGCCGTCGACGGATCGCTGTCCCACTCGCTATCGGGAGAACTCAGGTAAAAGCCGCCGGTGCTCAGTACCCCTGCGACAACGCCTGTGGTGCTCACTGTCTGGTTCAGATACGGCGAGTTCGGCAGGTTGGACATGATGCTGTGGAGCAGCACGGACGTTTGCGCCGGGGCTGTGAAGCCGGCCGCAAGAGCTACCCACAGTGCTGCAAACCAGCCGCCAGCGCGGCGCGGATAGGCATGAGACATCGCAAAACCCCAAAGACGTTGGAGAAGAACTTAGTAGACCGCGCACATGCCTGGAAGAGTGCGCCCTGTCAGACGAGTCTCTAACCCTTACCGTGTACCGTGCCGCATACGGGCTCCCGTTTGGCTGGGCACTCGTTCCGAATCGGAAAAGGTGGGGTCTACATGCCGTTCCTCTACTTTCTACGCCAGGCATAGGGGTGTGCAGTGTCCGCGTCTGATACACCTGAAAGAGATGGATCTCCTTCGTTTAAAGCAGGCCACAGCCGCGGATCATGCTGCTACGGAAGATTCCGTTCCCCTGCTCAGCCAGACGCTCACCCGGATGGAGTACCTGGAGTGCTTGCGGCGGTTGTACCAGGTCGTCAATGCCTGGGATCACTGGGCAGACGTGCATGTGCCCGCCGCCGTCCAGGCACTTCGTCAGGGACGCCGCAGAGCCGGCCTGCTGGCGGACGATCTCCTGACGCTGGGCGCGTCCATACCGCCATGGAGTGACGCGACATCGCGGCAAATGGCAGAAACCGTGGTTCCCGGTGAATCCCGTGCTGTCTTTATGGGACGCATGTATGTCATGGAAGGATCTACCCTGGGTGGGCAGTACATCGCAGCACACGTGGAAAAGCAACTTTGCTTACGCCCAGGCGAGGGAACTGCGTACTTTACCGGGTACGGGAGCCAAACATCGGCCCGCTGGCGTGAGTTCAAAACAGCCCTGGAGGCGTTGCCCGATGACGATATGGATACAGTAGTAGCAAGCGCTCGCAATATGTTTGCGCTATTCGGAGACACCATGCGCGGCACAAGCGGAGTAGCGGAATCCTTCAACCAGGACGCACGAGCGCACGAAGCCAGCGCTGGTGCGGCTAAGATCACAGAGTAGACGATGGCCGAGGACCTCAAAGTTGAAACTCCTGCTCCGGAGACCATCCTGGCCGACTCTCCGGCCACCCTGCGGAACTGTGCGGAAGAGCCGATTCGCATTCCCGGTGCCATTCAAAGTCACGGCTTTCTCCTGGGTCTGAACGACGCTCAGGATCGTATCGCCGTCGCGAGTGAGAACGCAGCGGACTTCCTCGAATCCCCGCTCAAGCTGGTGCTTGGCGCCCGGCTCACCGATGTGTTCGAGCGTGAACTGCTGAACACGATCCAGCATCAGCGTTGTGCCGTGGAACCGGAGGGCATGGTCACGTACCTTGGCGCCTTTCGCCTTCGGGGCGATCTCTTCTCGGTAATGACCCACTGCATCGAAGGCAAGCGCATCCTCGAATTTGAGCGGCAGGACCGCCTCGTAGGTGCGGAGATGATGAATTCCGTCATCACCAACTTTGTAGCCGCACTTTCCAAGCTGGAGTCGCAGGAGGAACTCTGCGAAGCTGTCACCCGGCAGGTGGCACAACTTACCGGCTTTGACCGCGTCTTGCTCTACTGCTTCGATGAAGAAGGACATGGTACGGTCTTGTCGGAAGCCAACAGCGGACGCCTGCCCACCTACCTCGATCTTCGCTTTCCCGCGTCCGACATACCGCAGCAGGCGCGCGAGCTCTACATACAAAACACGGTTCGCATCATCCCGGATGCGACCTACCGGCCATCGCCTCTGCGCACCGTTGCTCCGGACGCGCCACACATCCTGGACCTTTCGCTCAGTGTCCTGCGTTCCGTCTCGCCGATCCACCTGGAATATATGCGCAACATGAACACGCTGTCTTCCATGTCGATTTCCATTGTCAGCGAGGGCCGCCTGTGGGGGCTGATCAGCGGCCATCACGCAGAGCCCAGGATGGTACCGTTCCTGGTGCGCTCCGCCTGCGACATGCTCTCCAAGCTGGTCGGCACGCAGCTTACGGCGTTTCGCAATGCGTCACGCCTTCGCACCGCTGTGCATTTCAGCGCCGTGCAGAGACAGTTGCTGACGCATGTGGCTGCTGAGAGCAACTACCTGTCAGCCCTTGCGACGCAGATGCCGTCACTGCAGCAGATTACGAATGCCTCTGGGGCGGTGCTTTGGGTGGACGGTACCTGCGAGAGTATCGGTGCTGTCCCGGCTGTGTCGGACATCCATCGCCTGGTAGAGTGGCTTGAAGAAACGCCCGGACGGGATCAGTTCGTTACGCGCTGCCTGAGCTGTGACTTACCCTGGACAGCGGATCTGGCCGATACCGCAAGCGGTCTTCTGGCCGTTCGTATCTCGGATATACGCCAGCGCTACGTATTGTGGTTCCGGCCCCAGGCGGTTCGGACAGTGAAGTGGGCGGGCGAGCCGGTGGCAAAGCAATCGTCAAGCGGCCAGCTTCATCCCCGCAAATCCTTTGAGAGCTGGCGGCAAACATTCCGCGGACAGAGCCTGCCTTGGACAGACGTGGAGATCGACTCCGCGCGCGAGTTCCTGTCGGCGATCACCACCATCAGCCTGCGCCGGGCTGAAGAAGAAGCAGACTTGAGTAACTCACGCTTTGAGCAGCTTACGCAGGCACTGCCGGAAAAGATATTTGCCGCCAATGATGATGGTGTCCTTACCTTTACCAACAGCCGCTGGCGTGAACAGGGGCTGCCGGACACGGGCGTCTGGTTCGCGGACAGCCGCATGTCGCCGGACGATGAAGAACGCATCCGGCAGAAATGGCACGAGGCGGTAAGAACCGGAGTTTTCCAGGAGGACGAGGTCCGGCTGCTCATAGGCCGCGACCGGATACCACGATGGAATCTCGTCCGCGCCGTGCCCTTTCAAAGACAGAATGGCTCGCGCGCGGGATGGATTGGCTCGGTCATCGACCTGACAGACCGTCGCGAGCGTGAAGCGGCGCTACGCATGACAGAAAAGCTGGCCCTGACCGGCCGCATGACCTCTGTCATCGCGCACGAGATCAACAATCCGCTCGAATCCATCACAAACCTGCTCTATCTCGTGCGGCAGGATCTCACGCCGGGTGGCGACGCCGCACAGTACGTGACCATGGCGGAGAGCGAACTTGAACGCATCTCCGGCATCACGAAGCAGACGCTGCGCTGGAGCCGGGAAACTGCCGGGCGCACGGAAAAGTTCACGGCAGGAGCGTTATTTTCCGATGTGCTCCGCCTGTTTCGCGGCAAGTTGCGCAATCGCAACGTGGTAGCAACCATCAGCGGCGGCGAAGACGTTGAAATGAATGGCATTCTGGGCCAAATTCGCCAGGTGGTCGCGAACCTTGTCTCCAACGCCATCGATGCCACCCATGTGGGTGGCAACATCTGGCTGGAAGCACGGCTTGGGGCGTCAGGAGAAGCGGAGCTGCTGATCGTCGACGATGGCGCCGGCATGACGTCGGAAGTGCGGAGCCAGCTTTTTCAGCCGTTCTATTCCACCAAAGGGGATCTTGGGAACGGCCTTGGTCTGTATATCTCGAATGAGATTGTGGAACGCCATGGTGGCAGAATCAAGGTGGAATCGACGCTCGGCCTGGGTACGACGATGAGCGTCGTTCTGCCCGCGAACACCCGTGTCACAGTACAGGCGGAAGCTCCTGAAAGCGATCTTCTGGTTCGATAGGACTCTTCCCAAAATGCCAAAAGTCGCGTGTGCAGGAACTTTCTACTCACGTTGTGCAGGCAGCAGGGCCGATATCATCGCAGAATGAAGTCACGCCGCCGCTCCCAGGGGAAGATCCCTACGATCCTGGTCTGGGCGGTGCTGTCCGGCAGCATCGCTCCCCACATCCATGCACAGGCAAGTCAAACCGCGGATCAGCGCCTTCGGGTGACCACATTTGCCCTTGGATCCTACGTCCGCACCAACTACACCGGGCCCAATCCGAACCAGGGAATCACCTTTGGCGGTGAGATCGACGGCTTTCGTCTTCTCCCGCATACGGACATCGGGTTGGATGTACGCGAGACGATTTCGCATGGCGATGTCTCAAACCAGAGCCTCTTTGAGGGAGGTCCGCGCGTCAGCTTCAATGCGTACCGCCTACGGCCGTACGTGGCGTACTTCGTCGGCCTGGGGCGATCGCAGTTCAAAGACACAACGACCTACCCAGACTACACAAAGGACGAGACACGCACGCGGGGCTACGATGCAGGCTTCGATCTACGCGTGACCCAGTACTGGTCGGTGCGGGCGGACGCACAGCGCCAGCGGTGGCGCTTCTCCGTCCGTGTTCCACCGTTTTATCCGGTAGAGGCGAGTGTGGGAGTGTCCTATCGCCTGCACATCCGTGGACGCCACGGTCCCCAGTATTGAATCCCAGCCGGTGTACACTAACTACGAGTCGGGACGTGGCTCAGCCTGGTAGAGCGCACCCTTGGGGTGGGTGAGGTCGCTAGTTCGAATCTAGTCGTCCCGACCATCCTTCTCATCGAAGTACAAAGGGCGGCATCTGTGCCGCCCTTTTCTGTTGCATGTGCGTCGCTACACGCTGCGACGCCGGTGATGTCCGTGGCTGCCGCGCGAGGCAATCTGATGTGCCGGTGCACCGCCAAACTGCCACTGCCGTACCGGTCCCACATCCACATGCACGAACTGGCTCTTCGGGTAGTAACCAACCCCACCCATGCCCAGGCTCAGGGCTGCGTCCCGAAGCATCCGCGTGCTCACGCCAGAGATGCGAATGTCGATAGCCTTCGACAGGATGTGCTGCGAGTGCTCGGCGACTCCCGTTTCTGCGGAGCGCGTCCGCAAGAAGTTGTTAGACCAGGGCGAACGGTAACCGCAGACGATGTCAATGGTTGCGCCGGGCCGGTGCAGTTTCTCGAGAAGCGCATGCAGCAGGTCAAACTCGCGCGGATCGTAATGCGCGATGTCGTCCGTCCGGTGGTCGCGAAGGAAGTGGTTCAGCATCGTGATCCCGGAGCTCGAATACTGCCCATTCTGCTTGTAGGCCACGTCGATGGACTCGCCCGTATGCAGGTGGTGCAACTTGAGGCGAAAGGTTTCAAAGAAGCCGGGTCTGGGAGCCGTCATGACAGGGCCGTTGGGGATCGCCGGGAGAGTATCGGGACGGGCCTTTGCGCCGGCACCAAAGATCAACAGGCTGGTAAGGGCACAGACATGTGGCTTGCGTGAAAACAGGGCTGAGATCAAAGAGCTACTCCGGTCGAGGGATGGCAAGGCGTCGTTCACCGTACGTGTGTTGCGTCAGCCTGGGGAGCAAGTTGCGGGTTCAGCGGCGCACTCGGTTGAAGATACCGGTCCGGCTCTTCAGATATCCTATCGGAAATTCACAGCACATCCAACAGGGCCTGAGTGCATGAACGTATGAACTCGCGCCAACGTGGAAGCCTTCGGGTTCTGCATGTTCCGTTTCCCGCGACTGGCCTGAAGGGGTAAGGTCGAGGCAGATGGCGATGAACCTGTTCCGTACGAAAGCAAACCGGAAGAGTGGTACCGCCGCACGTTTTGGCTATGCAGTGGTCGGCCTGGGGCGTATTGCCGAGCACTTTCTGCAGGGGATGGCGGACTCGCCTGCGTGCGCCGTAACGGCTCTGGTCAGCAGTGATCCAGTGAAGGCGCGCAAACTGGCGGACCGGTTCCGGGTCCCGCACGCTCTTGTCTATGCAGACTTTGACAGCCTGAGACATCTGCCGGACGTCCATGCCGTGTATCTGGCGTTACCGGTGAGCATGCACCGGGAGTTTACGGAGCGAGCGGCACGCGCCGGAAAGCATGTGCTGTGTGAAAAGCCGATGGCCTCCGATGCCGCCGATGCTTCCGCGATGATCGACGCGTGCGCGGCGGCGGACGTGTTGCTCTCGATTGCGTACCGGTGCCCGCATACGTCCGTGCACCAGCACGCGCGCGACCTGGTACGAGCGGAGGCGCTCGGTCCAAAGGGAACGCTCCGTGTGGAATCGCAGTTCGGCTTCCGCCTCGGTGACGACTGGCGCACCAACGGAGCTCTCGCGGGTGGCGGGTCGTTGTATGACGTCGGTATTTACCCGCTGAACGCCGCGCGGTACCTGCTGGAAGAAGATCCCAGCGGTGTACGGGATGCGGAAGCCACATGCGACGGCAACGGTTTGGAACAGCGCATCGCGTGGACCAGTACCTTCCCGTCCGGCGCACGAGCGGTTTGCCGGTCGTCGTACCTGGAAGACCTGCCGGATCGTTTGCGGATCAGCGGGGAACGCGGCGAGCTGCTGCTGGCACCCGCCTTCAGTCACCGTGAGCGGCTGCTCCTGAGCGCCGCATACACCACGGAAAGCGGCGCAATCATCAAGGTGGAGGAGCGCATGCCGCGTGGAGCCCCGTCGCAGTTCAGGCTTGAGGCTGAGCAGCTTGCCGACGCCGTGCGGAACGGTGTCCCCCTGCTCACGCCCGGTGAGGACGGACTCGCGGACATGCTTGCGATGTCGGACGTCTACCGTGCCGCGGGTGTACCGCCCATCCCAAACTCAAGGAGCCTTTAGACGTCCTGCGCACAAAAAGGTTGCGAAAAACTGGTTCACTCTGTGGTACTGTAACTCTTAACTCGTTCGAACTCAGTGTAGGTTCTTTGCTCGCCCTGCCCAAACGCACTTGCAAAACCGTATTGAATTCAGCGAAACATTAGGACGGCAGGTCAGGGACAGGTAGAGGAACATGGAACAGGGAAACGTAAAGTGGTTCAACGACGCCAAGGGTTTTGGATTTATCTCTCGTGATAACGGTGAGGATGTCTTCGTGCATCACACCGCAATCCAGGCTCAGGGTTTTCGCTCATTGCAGGAAGGTCAGCGTGTGAGCTTCAACGTGGTCAAGGGGCCCAAGGGCTGGCAGGCGGAGAACGTTTCGCCCGCATAAGCAAGCGCTCCAGAGTAGATACACATGAGGATGGGTCTTCCGGAAACGGAGGGCTCGTCCTCATTGTATTTGCGGACACCGACTGCTGATCGCGCGGTCTTGGTCTGTCCGAACAGCCCGGTACGATTGACAACCTGCACGAAAGCTTTGACCAGCCCGTGTGACCCGTTTTACTGCAAGGGCGTCCACGCAAGCCCGTCGTTCTGCTTGCCCGCTGGCAGTTCGCGCGTCACGGTGAACGATGCCGTGTCGATCTCCGCGACCTGTGGCACGCCGAACGCTGATGCCCATGCGCGGCTGCCGTCCGGGCTCAACAGCACCTCCTGCGGCTTGCCTGCAACCGGTATGGATTTGACAAGCTTCATCGCCCGCAGGTCGATGACACCAACGGCGTTCGCATTGGGCATGCAGATCAGCAGGTGCGTGCCGTCGTGCAGGGCAGATGCGCCATAGCCCGTGGCCGGCATCTCTACGGAACCGCGCACGCTGCGCGAGGCGGTATCGACAGCCATCAGCCGCGGCGTTGTCGTGTCCGAAACATAGACCGTCTTGTCGTCATTGGAGATGGCGATGCGCTGGATGTGCGGAGCTACCGGGACCGTCCCAAGCAGCGTGTGCTTCTCCATGTCCAGCACCGACACCGTGCCGGGGCCGACGTTTGCCGTGTAGCCGAAGCGGCCGTCATGCGACAGAACAAACATGTGCGACTCATCCTGGCCCGTAGGAATGCTGTAGAGCACCTTGAAGGTCTTTGCATCCAGGGCAACAATGGCCTGCTGCAACTCCGTCGTGACATAGACAACGTTCCGCTTCGGGTCATACACAGGATCGTGCGCACGCACGCCTTTGCCGAAGTCAACGACGTGCAGGACCTTGCGCGTGGGCACGTCGATGACCAGCAACTCCGAGCCGTCCGTGCCGGGCTTCCCCACGCCGGAGTTGCCATAGATCGGCGCAATCAGGGTTTTGCCGTCCGGCAGCATCGCCAGCTCGTGCACCTTGATACGGCCCTCTTCTGAGATGGTGGCGACATCCTTGCCGGTGGCAAGGTCGATGACCGAGAGATTGTTGTCGCCCTGGTTGGCGGTAATCAGTGTGCCCGGGTTCTTGTCCGCTGCAAACGCGGCAAGTGGCACTGCAAGAAGGAATGCGGCAGACCTGAGCATAGGAGTCCTCCAGCCAGCCGCGCCCATCCGTGCGGCTGTCAAACCGCATTGTGCCTGACCATGTGCAGAAATGGCTAGCCGCACCAATCCGATGGCGTGTACAAGCGCTTAAGAACGCGCAGCGCGATCAGTTGTGGCCAGTCGAGCCAAAGCCGCCCTCGCCGCGGCGCGTCGCGTCCAGGTCGTCCACTTCGCTGAACTCTGCCTGCAGCCGCTGCACAATCCGCAACTGGGCGATGCGGTCACCGGCTGGGAGCAGAACCGGCGCGTCCGTGACGTTGGTCAACACCACCTTCAGTTCGCCGCGGTAACCCGGATCGATCACACCGGCCAGTGTCGTGACACCCCTCACAGCGAGGCCGCTGCGGTCTTCGACAAGAGCACCATAATCTTCAGGGAAGGCCATGGCGAGCCCGGTCGCCACCAGGGTCGTCGCATGGGGCGCAATGCTGGCCTCGTGCACGCTGTACAGGTCCGCAGCTAAATCTCCCCAGGGACCGGAGTGTGCATACTTCGGGAGCCGGGCGTCAGGGTGGAGGCGCTTGGTAGGAATGTGCGGCATGACACTTCAAGCTTACGGAATGCCCAAGAGTGCCCCTTGTGAAGAACGCGGTACGCATCTAGGGCGCGACGTTCCACCGTGAGATCACCCGGGTCTGCCGCTCCCATCCCAGCACACTGACCGTGGCGGTGGAGAGCGCCAGATGCTCGCCAAAGCTGCCGCCCTGCCCAACCCATACGCCAGCCAGGATGCGGAAGATGTGAGCGTGCGCGAACAGGGCGCACCTGCCGCCGTGGGCCAGGCACCGGTCGATGACCTTCCCTGCGCGTTCCGCGACCTGCTGCAGGCTTTCACCGCCGGTGATTTCGTCCTTCCAGACGTTCCATCCTGGGTGCGTTTTGCGGATCTCCGGCGTACTCAAGCCTTCAAACGATCCGTAGTTCCATTCCTGCAGATTCGGTTCGATCTCAGCATGCGCGGCACCGGCCAGCGTTGCCGTCTCGCGTGCGCGTTGTCGCGGGCTCGTCAATGTGAGGTCGAAAGGAGTCTTCGCCAGCACCGGCGCAAGTGCCTGCGCCTGCTCGCGGCCATGGTCTGTCAGCGGTAGGTCGGTGTAGCTGGTGTGCTTGCCGTTTACCGACCACTCTGTCTCGCCGTGTCGGAAGAGCCACAGTTCGGCCTGTGCTGGCGTTGTTGTTTCCATGTCTAGCAGTGTACCGGGCGGGTGGGGCAGAGCACGGCTGTCTCAAGATGGGACACAATGGAGATGACCGTGACGCCCAGGCAAGCATCCATCAGTTGCTATGCCGTTCACCAGGCATGAACGGCACGGCGAAATGGGGGAGAGATGAAATCAACAAAGGTGTCGCACTTCTAACTGCGTTCACGCTGTCGGTCCCGGTCTTTGCGCAGTACACCCAAAGTGAACATGATCGCGCGGTAGCGGCACAGAACGCACACGATGCGCGCCATCACAACACAGCAAAGACGGTGGGTGGCTCAGCGGCTGGCGGCGCAGTAGTCGGAGGGCTGCTGGGCGGTGGTAAAGGCGCAGCCATCGGCGCGGGTGTTGGCGCCGGCGGCGGTGTCCTGGCGGACAAGGCACGCAAGCGCAGCGGCGTTCGGAAGAGAGAGGCGCGCCAGACAGGTGAGTACCGTTAAGACAAGACAGCGGAGGGAACGTGCGCTTCCTGACGCGTGCCCATCGCTGCGCGGGCAGTTTCGATGAAGGTACGCACCTTTTCAGGGTCCTTGATACCCGGTGCCCGTTCCACGCCACTGGATACGTCCACGCCCCACGGCTCCAGCGCCGCGATGGCCAGCGCGACTGTTTCAGGTCTGAGCCCACCTGCCACAATGACATTCGCTTGAGATCGGCGCAGGAGGGGAGCGGCGGATTCCCAGTCGAACGACGTACCGGTTCCGCCACCTGCGAACGGTGTCTGCGAATCCATGAGGATCGCTTCGGCCAGGTCCCAGGCATTGAGGGCGTCAAGCTCTGCCTCTAGCTTTTGCTGCTGCGTTTCGGACGGTACATCCACACGCCAGTGAAGCGTCTGGATGACCTTGCATGGCAGAGGAAACGTCAACAGGTCTTCGAGTATCTGGCGGCTCAACGGACCATGCAGCTGGACGCCAGTGAGTCCCGCTTTGCCAGCTGCTGAAGCGATCTCCCGCGCATCGCCTGAGGTGAAGACACCGATCCTCTCGATAGAAGCGGGCAATCGCGCACTGATTGCACCCACCTGTTCCGGCGTCACGGTGCGCTTGCCCGGCGCAAAGACAAAGCCAACCGCGTCCGCTCCACAGGCTGCCGCATGCAGGCAGTCGTCCAGCCGCGTGTTGCCGCAAATCTTGACCCAGGGTCTGCCGTGCTGGTGCGCGGGACTCATGCGATGCACGCGCCAGCGGACGCTGCCGCGGGAGAGAGTAACGCCGAGAGCGCTGCACCGGGATCAACCGCCCGCATGAGCGTTTCTCCTACAAGAAATGCATTAAAGCCGGCCTGGGACATGCGTGCGATATCAGCATGAGTCCCGATACCGCTCTCCGCGACTCGAACACAGTCTGGAGGCAGATGCTGGGCCAGTTCCATCGCCGCGGATGGATCGACGTGGAACGTGCGCAGATCGCGGCTGTTCACACCGATCATCTCGCACTCCAGCGTGAGTGCACGATCCAGTTCTACGGCATCGTGCACCTCGCATAGAACGTCCAGTTGCGCATCGCGAGCGGCGTTGCGCAGGTTCTTGAGTTCGGCGTCGTCCAGTGCCGCCACAATCAGCAGGATGGCGTCCGCGCGGTACGCACGTGCCTCCACGATTTGAAACGCATCCACCATGAAGTCTTTACGCAGGCACGGCAATGAGGTCGCCTGAGAAGCGGCTTCCAGGTTGCGCAGGGAACCCTGGAAGTGCGGCTCGTCGGTGAGCACCGACAGGCATGTCGCGCCCCCGCTCTCGAGAGACTGCGCCAGCGCAGCAGGATCGAAGTCCATCCGGATCAGACCCTTGGAGGGCGAGGCTTTTTTCAGTTCAGCGATGACAGCGGGCCGCGTGGCCGCGGCGTGGCGCAATGCTTTGGCAAACCCGCGCGGTTGGTGCTGTTCCGCCATCGCCTCAAGCGCCTGCAGTTGCCCGCGACCCTTCCTCAGCGCTACATCAGAGCGTGTCTGCGCGAGGATGCGATCAAGTTGCGTACCCGCTCCTGTGGCACTCACCATGTGTGTATGGTACCGGACAGGGATGTGAGCGAGCCGCAAACAGCGGGGCGCGGCACAAGCCGCGCCTCCGAAACCGTTGGTGCCGAAAAGAGGACTCGAACCTCCACACCCTTGCGAGTACATGGACCTGAACCATGCGCGTCTGCCAATTCCGCCATTTCGGCACGGAGCGAACACCAGGCAGAGCCGGACCCTTCGCTTGCAGCACAACTAGTGTCCCAAAGCCACGGGGTGGATGTCAATGTTCTGACCCGCCGTGTGGTCCCATCAACCAATCTGTGGATCAGCGCATCAAACGCGCGACAGCAAATCTAAACCCGAGTACGTGCGCTGTACCCCCTTGCACCTGCTTTAGAGAGAAGAATGAGCCCACAGGAACTAAACAGCACTTCGACATCGGGGGACGCTGTCATCCCGGAGGAGTTGGCTCTGGAGATTCGTAAGCTGGCGCACGATCTGAGCAATGCGCTTGAGATTGTGGTGCAGACCGGCTACCTGTTAAGCACAGCCGACCTGAAGTCACCCGCCAAGGAATGGCTGCGCATGATGGACAACGGTGTGAGCAAAGCGTTGGACATCAATATCCATCTAAGGAATTACATCAAGGAGCACAGCCCGCGCTGATCAGCGGGCGGCTCTTGCCCCGGATTTCGCGGCCTTTGGCTTTGTTCCTGAAGCAGCCAGGGCCAGCGAGTCAGCACGTACCGGAGCCTTGGCACCCGCGGGAACGGCCCCGCTCGCCTTCGCCGGCTTGCGTGCGGGCTTTTCGTCGAGCTTTACTACCTTGTTCAAGGCGGTCTTCTTGGCTGCCTTCTCCTTTGCGGCCATGTGGCGGGTCATCAACGATTCAAGCTGCTGCAGGAGAATACGGGTGTGCATGGGTTTGACCAGCATCTTGTCCGCGCCCATGGAACTGAGAGACTCCTCGTCGACCGGGAACGCGGTCAAAAGCGCTACGGCAGGATTGTACGGAGCGGCTTTTGCTGCTGCGATGACCTCAGTTCCGGCATGCTCGTCTTCCATGCGCATATCGGTGATGACCATCTCATACTCACGATGCTTGATGCGGGCCTTCCCTTCGCGCGCTGATGTTGCCGTATCGACATCGAATCCGCTGATCTCCAGCACTGCCTTGAGGGTCAGCAGGACCGCAACCTCATCATCCACCAACAAAATGCGACGCTTCATCTGTACGTGTTTCTCCCGGAAGGCCTGCACACGCATCCAGCGCGGCGCACGGCAATGACTGCACAAAGGCAAGCATACCGCTTTCCGGTCCGTTCGGGTGCGCTCGAGGACGCGACTTTCATGCCCGGGAAAGACGTGCCTGAACCGGTGGTGTCCTCCATCTGCACCAGGAGTAACCGTGCACTCCGGCCTGCGTTGTATACTGCGTAATGCAGAGTTGTCAGCTATGTCTGGCGAATTGCTCTGCGGAGGCGACCTATTCCACCGTTCAATGACAAGCGCGCAATTAAATCGTTCATCCGCACCAACGAGAAGATTCGTGCACGTGAGATCCGCGTGATCGACGACAAGGGCGAGCAGCTTGGCATTATGGCGCCGTTCGACGCCTTGAAGATTGCGCGGGAACGGTCGCTTGATCTGGTGGAAGTGTCGCCCAACGCCGTGCCTCCGGTCTGCCGCATCCAGGATTATGGCAAGTACCTCTATGAGAAGGACAAGAGTGACCGTGCCGCCCGCAAGAAGCAGAAGGTGATCACCATCAAGGAAGTGAAATTTTCCGTGACGGTGGACGAGCACGACTACCAGACCAAGAAAAACCAGGCTGTACGCTTCCTGTCAGAAGGCGATAAGGTCAAGGCATCGCTGCGCTTCCGCGGCCGGCAGATGGCACACCGCGATCTTGGATACAAGATCATCAATCGTTTGATCATGGATATCGGACAGAGCGGCGTGGTTGAGTTTATGCCCCGCATGGAGGGCACGACGCTGCATGCGATTCTTGCTCCGACCAAGAAGGTGGACGCGCCCGCGCCGAAGAAGACCGCGGCACCTGAACCTGTCGGGGCCGAGGCATAACGCCCGCGCAGGCTTCTCTCCTCGACACAGCAGGAAATTCATAGGACAGACATAAAGCTGTCACAGCGTTCATGTTTGATCCGTGCTGAACCCCACGGTGCCCATGGACATGTTTCGCGTTCCCCTTCGTACGCTGAGTCGCCGACTCGTGCTCGCCATCACCGCATGCCTGATGCTGCCTGTGCCGGGGCGCCCGCAAACGGGGCTGTATCTGGGCAGCAAGGCACCGTACGCGGTGGCCCAAGATCCTTCTACATACGAGCCCGCACCGGGCGGCTTTCAACCCATCTTCACCCAACTGGTCGCCCGGCATGGTTCGCGGGGTTTGTCGAGCCCCTCCAACGACCTTGCACTGTACAACATGTGGCTGGATGCGCAAGCCAAAGGGGGACTTACCAAGCTGGGTGCGCGCCTGGGTCCGGACCTGATGCGCATCATGCAAGCCAATGCTTTGCTCGGCTACAACGTACCGGGGATTACAGCGCCTGGATACGGCAATCTGACACTGGTGGGCATCGGCGAACATACGCAGTTGGCGCAGCGTCTTGCCACGCGCATGTCCCCGCTCCTGTCAGCTGTTCCAGGTTCGACGCGGCAGATCGTGGTGTCGACATCGGGCGTCAATCGCGCGATCGATAGTTCGAATTACTTCATAACGTCCTTAAGTACCAGTGTTCCCGGAATCGCGTCCCATATTTCAAGTACACCTCCCCTGACCGCCTATCCTGTAAGTAAACCTGTGGCTCAGCCCGCCGGTGTCAATCGCTTTCAACTGTACTTTCATAAGCTGAACGCGAAAACGGACCTTCCAGCGACGGCGGACACGTACTATCCGGTGTACCAGAGCAGTCTGCGATACCAGACATTTCTTGCGTCTGACCCGATCATGCTCAACAAGGTGAACAGCATTGTGTACAGCACGGGATCGTATGCGGCTGCCAGAACCGTGCTGTACGCACTCTTCACAAAATCATTTGTGGACGTACTCGACAGCGGGACGGCGAGTTATCTGAACACCGGAACCTATACCTTTACATCCAGCGACGGAAAGTTTACGGCCACGATCAACGGTGATGGCAGCACGGCACTTAACAACGTGGTGGATGCAGCCAACTCACTCTATGCGGTGTACTCCATTACTCCAGCCATGATCAATGAAGCTCCGGAAAACATGAGCAAGTATTTTCCGGCGGGAACATTGCCGGTCTTTGGCTATTTATCCGATGTGCAGGATTTTTACCAGAAGGGGCCTTCTATCACCGAAGAGTCGCCTGTTACCTTTCAGATGAGCCGGGCCCTGCTGGATGATTTCTTCAATGAGGCTGACGCGATCGCGGCGGGAAATCTGTCGCATGCGGCAAAGCTTCGCTTCACGCACGCGGAGGTCATGATTCCGTTTGAAGAGACGTTGGGATTGCCAAGCGCATCGGTATCTGTACCCATGGCGCAGAACTATACATGGGACAGCAATCCCTGGCGCGGAGAGATCAATGCATCGTTAGCGGCGAATATTCAGTGGGATCTTTACACGGACGGTACGACGCTGCTGGTCAAGATGTATTACAACGAAAAGGAAACGGATTTCCCCGCCGCCTGTGAGTCTGCGCGGTATCTGTCTGGTACGCAGAGCCACTACTATCGCTATGCCGGATTGAAGACCTGTTATGGTCACTAATCCGGCGCATGCCCGTTGCAAGGAACTTATATGAAACGTTTTGTTGTGTCTATGACGCTCACCGTTGTCTTCTGCGCCGCAGCCTTTGCCGCGCCTGTGAACCTTGTCACGAATGGCAGCTTTGAGCAGGGAACACTCGGAATCGGCAGCTTCCAGGGATGGCAGACGACGTTGGGCGATGCGAGCACCTTTGTCGACAGCAGCGGACAGACGGGAACGAAGTACGGGCAAGCCACGGATGGAAAGTGGGCAGCCTACTTCGGATCGACCACGGCGGATGGTGGGGCATCGATTGCGCAGACGCTCACGACGGCAGTCAGCCAAATGTATGTGCTGACCTTCGACCTGGCCAATGACAACGGAGGACTTGTACCGAGTAATGACTTTATCGCCACCGTTGCAGGCGCTCCCGTCTTTACTGTGAAGAACCTGCCAAGCCAAAATTTTGTGCATGAGCAGGTGACGTTTACCGCTAACGATACGTCGACTACGCTGCAGCTTTTCGCGTACAACGACCAGAGCTACGTCGCGTTGGACAATGTGGTGGTGAACGCCGTCAGTGTCACTCCGGAACCATCGTCCATGGTCCTGCTTGGTACAGGGACGTTGATGCTGGGAGGGGTCGTGCGAAGGCGCGTGAAGCGCAGCGTCTAGGCGGGAGTTGCGCGTGGACGGGCGATGGCTTAAGACGCTGGCGTGCCTCCCAAAATGTTTCACGTGAAACATTGGCTCGCAACTTCTATCCTTTGAATGGTTTGCAGACGCTGTCTTACTAAAGTAACCGTAGTTTCGCTAACAGGCCAGTTTGCCGCCGCGTGCCACGATGCTGAGTTTCTCTGACGCCATGGTGCGTTTTGCCTGCGTGCGAGCGTGCGTTGCCCATGGTCCGACAGGGTCCAGGCGGACGTAGTGCATCCAGTGGCGCAGGGCGCGACGCCGCTCACCCGTTCGTTCGTATGCAAGGGCCAGATTGTAGTGGGCGTCCGCATAGGCGGGCATCAACTGGATGGCGCGCCGGTAGGCATCGATCGCTTCAGGCAGACGACGCAGCTCGTCAAGGACGTTCCCGAGATCGAAGAAGGCCAGGGCGTAGTCAGGGTCGATTTCCGCAGCCTTCCGGTAACACTGTTCAGCTTCCATGTAACGGTGCGCGTTGTAGTGGATGGTGCCGAGATTGATGCAGGCGGGCGCGTGCCGCGGCCAAAGCTGCAGGATTTCAGCATAGAGTGTGGCGGCCTTGTGGACGGTCGCGGCTTTTTCTTCCAGATGCACGGCCTGTTGGAAGAGTTCTTGTGCCCGGGCATGGTCGCGCGACTGCTGTCCGCGGGCGTGTTCCGGTTTAAGCAACGAGAGTTCGCCACGATCCCGGGGTTCGAAGTCAAACCCGAGCTGCTGGGTGAGGGGATCGAGCAGCGCTCCGCAGTGACGGAAGACGAGTCGCGGCCCGCTGGTGAGGGGCACGCTCTCATGAAGGGGTTCCGCCAGGCCGGCGATTTGTTGCATGGCACGAACGGACTTCTGGATGGAACGGACGGACAGGCGCTGCTGCCGAAGGTCGCGCAGCCGCTGCATGGCCCGGAGATCGCGCATGGTGAACTGATCGCCGGCTGTCACAAGGGCGGCACGCTGCCAGGCGTTTACCTGAGCTGGAGGCACGCCGAGGATGCGTGCGGCATCCTGCAATGTGTAGCGGGTGACAGGCGCTGTCGTGACAGGCATCGTCTGCGGCTCCTGCGTTCGCCGGGCGAGCGGAACGCATCCTGTGCCGAGTATGCGGGGTGCGGCGAGCGGATACAAGGCCGATTCGGCGGCTGTTTGTAAATTCTCGTGGATAACCGGTACCAACGTTGATGCGCGTACGCGGTGGTCTATCAAGGGAGCAGCAGCTATGTTGTGAGCCCCAGAGCGCTCTCCAACTCAGGGATGGTGTGACCTTCCTGTTGAAAATGGCGCACGACGCTTCCGCTGTGCAGCGTGCGGGAGACGAGCGATGGATCCGGGCAGACGAACCGTGTGTTTGCCGACGTGAAGCTCAGACAAAGCCCGTTCTCGGTCCGATCGGAGATGGTATCGCGTGCCAGGAGATGGTTGAGGGCGATCTGGTCGTCGCGCTCGACGGCACATGCAGCCGCAAAGCGGTCCAGGAGCGTGCACGTTGAAGGCGTGGGCTGCCACAGCATGAAGCCGCAGCACAGGACGAAGCCGAGTTCGCGGTTCACGTCCATGGGGATGCTGTGGTCCTTTTGCGCAATCACGTCGGCAGGTGGAAGGCTTGCCAGCATGGGTGCAAGATCCGTTATCGGCACAGCGTCGAGGTCGAGTACGAGTACGGGGTGGCCCAGTTGGACAAGCTCCCGGAGGATGAGGGTGCGCAGGAGCCAGAGCACGCCCCGCGAGTGTGGATGGAGGCTGCCACGAGCGTTCCATGCGAAGAAGGCGCGGAGGTCAAGCGGAACGAGGTCCTGGTCCTGCGCCGCTGTGAGAGCCTCGGCGTCCATGCAAAGGACGAGGACGCGCCAGCGGATGTGCGTCCGCACCTGTCGCAGCCACAGCTGCCACAGATCAAGGTAGCGGCGGGAGAGTGGGACGAGAATACACGGCTCGCTCTCATGAAAGGGGATGGACGCCAGGAGTTTGTCACGCAGGACCTTCTGGAGGGAAACGGTCTGGAGGTCCTGGTGAACCATGCGCAGGGTGCGCGCCACGTCGCGCGTGTGAGTGCTTTCGGCTGCGCGTTCCGCGTGGACAAGAAGGGGTTCAACCAGGTCCGTTGTGCCTGTCGCGGTTGCCATGGCGGCCAACTCGATCGTCAGTTCGGGCGAGGTGTCGCGATTGCGCTGGACGATGTGACGGAAGAGGTTTGTGGTCGCTGCCGGGGCGGTGTGCCGCGCCAGCATCAGTGCGTACAGCATGCGTCCGGTGGAGTCCCGGTCAAGGGTGGAAAGGGGCTTGCGGCTGAGAAGCCAGGCAGTGGCATACCAGAGATGGAACCTGGCTGTGAGCCTGCTTGCTTTGGCCATAACACTCACGGAGCGACCTTCCAGGCGGGGATGCCTCTGAGTGTACTGGCACTCAGGCAGGTCCTGACGCTCGAGGGAACGGAGGTTATGAACCGCGGCGAGAACGCCGGCCAGCGGGTACGCGAGTCTTTCAGGCGGCAGTGGCGTCTAAAAGAAGTGGTAGTATATACCAAGCTGAGAAGTGCGCCATTGTGGTTCGAGTCCTTTTGAGACTTCTGCCGTGCGCCAGCGGCCTTTGTAGCCGCACCTATGCTTCCAGCTCACAAACAGATGCATCCATCCGTGGAGGGATGCCGAAGGTGTACGTGTGACGCGCCGAAATGTTGGCGTGCCGTTGCCTATGACAACGAATGAACCTGGGAGCGTAATCGCTGTGGCCGAAGATTTGGAAATGCAAGAAGAAGATGTTGACCGGATGATCGATACCGGGAAAGAGAAGGGATACCTCACCTACGGTGAGGTGAATGACCTGATCCCGGAAGGTATCACCTCCGCCGATGAGCTGGATGACCTGCTGACGACCATCAACACGCAGGGCATCGACGTGCTGGGCGGAGAAGAGGATTTCAAACCGCGCGACAAGTACGGCGAAGAGTCGGAAGAGAACGACGACGTCGAGCTGGATCTGACGCCGGGGCAGTTGGAGAAGACCAACGACCCGGTGCGCATGTACCTGCGCGAAATGGGTACGGTGCCTCTGCTGACGCGCGAGGGCGAAGTTGAAATCGCCAAGCGGATCGAGCTTGGGCAGATGCGGGTGATGAAGGCACTTTCGCGTTCCAGCATCGTCATTCGCGAGATTGTTGCCCTGGGTGAAGACCTGAAGCGCGGCGTCCGCAACGTGAAGGAAGTGGTGACGTTCGACGAGGATGAGCTCACGGAAGAGGTGCTTGCATCGCGGGTGAAGGCAACCGTAAAGCGCATTGACGCGCTTGCGAAGCACCTGCACGAGGCGCAGGGGCTGGAAGAAAAGCTGGCGGACGACAAGCCAAAGGCAGCCAAAGAGCAGCGCAAGCTGCGCTGGGGTGCAGGGCGCGAACGCGTCAAGGTGACGCGCATTGTTCGCGAGCTGAAATACACCAACGGCGAGAAGAAGCGGCTGCTGGACAAGGTAAACAAAACGGTCGACGGGATGCGGACGCTGGAGCGCCAGATCCGGAACCTGGATACCAAGTTTGAGGCCTCGAAATCCGAGGAACTGAAGAAGGAGTACCGGCGGCAGCAGAAGAACTGCCGCACGGATCTGGAGCGGCTGGAGCAGGATGCCGGTCTAACGGTCGACGTGCTGAAGCGCACGCAGCGCGAGATGATCCAGGGCGACATGGATGCGGAGCGCGCCAAGCGGGAGCTGATTGAAGCCAATCTGCGCCTGGTGGTTTCCATCGCGAAGAAGTACACAAATCGTGGTCTGCAGTTTCTGGATTTGATTCAGGAGGGCAACATCGGCCTGATGAAGGCGGTGGACAAGTTCGAGTACCGGCGTGGTTACAAGTTCTCCACCTACGCGACGTGGTGGATCCGGCAGGCGATCACGCGGGCGATTGCGGACCAGGCGCGCACGATCCGCATTCCGGTGCACATGATCGAGACGATTAACAAGCTGATTCGCACCTCACGGCAACTGGTGCAGGAGCTTGGGCGTGAGCCATCGAGCGAAGAGATCGCTAAGCGCATGGATATACCCGTCGCGAAGGTGCGCAAGGTGCTGAAGATCGCGCAGGAGCCCATCTCGCTGGAGACGCCGATTGGTGAGGAGGAAGACTCGCACCTGGGCGACTTTATCGAGGATCGTATGGCGGTGTCGCCGTCCGACGCGGTGATCTCCGTCAACTTGAAGGAGTACACATCGCAGGTGTTGCGGACACTGACGCCGCGGGAGGAGCGTGTGGTGAAGATGCGCTTCGGTCTGGAAGACGGCAGCGAGCACACGCTGGAAGAAGTCGGGCAGAGCTTCCAGGTGACGCGCGAGCGCATCCGGCAGATTGAGGCCAAGGCGCTGCGCAAGCTGCGGCATCCGAGCCGCAGCCGCAAGCTGAAGGCGTTTGTGGACGGGGTCAAGGAATACTAAAAGTACATCGTCAGAAGAAGGCCGCGTGGAAGCGCGGCCTTCCTTTTGTGTACTCCATCGGTGCGCGCCGGCTGCTACTTTTTCGTGTCCCCGCCGATTGCGATGACAACGTATTTTGCGGGCGTGCTCCCTATGTTTCGCACCGTATGCAGTGTGCCGTACGCCACGTAGAGGATGCTGCCCGGGCCGGCCGTGTCTGCCACACCGTCATGCTCAAAGGCGAGTGTTCCTTCCCGCACAAGGATGAATTCAGAATGCTGGATCGTATGGGGCTGGTTGGGCCTGGTGCCTGGCAGTTGTATCGACTCATGGACAGCAATGGTTTCGCCTGCAGGGAGCGTGCCGCGCAGGACGTCCCGGCTCTGGCCGCCATTGGCCATCGTGCGAACGGGGCCTGCATCTGGCGTGAAGACGCGGGCTTTGGCCAGGTCGCCCGTGCCTGTCCCAACCGCTGCTGGAGCCTGCGCCCACATGGAACAGCACGCCACCCACAACACACCACATCCCCGATGCTTCATGCTGCTATGTTATCCGGCAGTGATTCGCAGGCATCATGAGAGTCTCGCCTCTGCTGGAGCATAGAGACGCATGGCATAGTGGGAGTATGAGGCGTGTCACACGTGTATGTGCATTCAGCCTGAGTCTGCTTGCCGGTGGTTCACTGGCGCAACAACCTGTGCCGTCCCGGACGAAAACGGGGTTGGAGGCCATTCAGCAGAGCCGCATGCGGGCGAACCTTACCTTCATTGCGGGCGACGGACTGCAAGGGCGGATGTCCTTGCAGCCAGGCGACCAGGCTGCCGCGGAGTGGGTTGCGGCAGAGTTCGCCGAGGCTGGCCTGCAGCCTGCGGCGGTGGATGCGTCAGGCAAGCCATCATTTCTGCAGGCTGTTCCGCTGGTCGAGTACACACCTGATGGGTCCGCCACGTTGCTGACGGTGACGCGCGCCGACGGCACAAAGCAGGAGTGGCATTCGGATCGTGTCAGCAGCAGCTTTCGGCAGACAGTCGACGTGTCCGGCGGCCTGGTCTATGCCGGGTACGGCATCACGGCGCCGGAGCTTGGCTACGACGACTATGCCGGGACCGACGTGCGGGGCAAGATCGTGCTCGTGATGGAGCATGAGCCGCAGGAGAACGATCCGCACTCCATCTTCAATGGGCTGGGCAGTACGCGGTATGCTACGGCACGCGTGAAGTTGCTGAACGCGCAGACGCATGGCGCGGTTGCCGTGCTGATGCTGCCGGAGCCGAATGCGACACATGTCACGACGACGGCGCGGTTGTCGGCTGTGTCTGCAGGTGTGACAGCAAAGCGGCTCACACCCATTCCTTTGCAGGCCATTGCGGACGATGAGGTGCATATCCCGCTGGCGACG
Organism: uncultured Terriglobus sp.; assembly: GCA_964251045.1. Classification (GTDB taxonomy): domain Bacteria; phylum Acidobacteriota; class Terriglobia; order Terriglobales; family Acidobacteriaceae; genus Terriglobus. The sequence goes on from CAXUHI010000016.1 coordinate 51,053, forward strand.
ATTCCGCTGAGCGTGGCTGCGGAGTTGCTGCATGGCTCACCGCCGCTCAGCGGCTTGCAACGGGATATTGATACGAACCTGAAGCCGCGCACCCTGGTGTCCTTTGGCACGGAGGTGCACTTACAGACGAAGAACGTTTTCACCCGCACGGGCGTTGCGTATAACGTTGCGGGATTGTTGCCGGGCGGCGACCCGGCGCTCGCGGCTGAGACAGTCATCCTGAGTGCACATCATGACCACAACGGCGCCTCGGAGGTGGAGGAGCCGGACGGTAGCCGGCACGTGGATGTCTGGCATGGGGCGGATGATAATGGCTCCGGGACGGTGGGCGTGGTTGAACTGGCGCACGCGTTGGGGGCGAACCCCGCGAAGCCCAAGCGATCGATTCTGTTTACTGTGTTCGCGGCGGAAGAGCGAGGGCCGCTGTCAGGGTCGTATTACATGGTGCAGCATCCCTTGCGGCCGCTGGCGACGACCCGGGGAATGGTCAACTTCGACATGATTGGCCGCGATGAGAAGCCAAGCGCGCAGACGGATGGCATTGTGACGGTACCTGCGGACACGGCAAATCGGCTGAACCTGGTGGGCTCACTCTACTCGCCGGAGTTTCTGGGCGTCGTGGAGCGTGCAAACCAACACATCGGGCTGACGCTGGATGACCGCTTTGAGCATGAGGCGGCGCTGGGCATCTTCTTCCGGTCCGACCAATTCCCATTTATTCTGCACGACGTTCCCGCGCTGTGGTTCTTCACCGGCTTTCACCCGGACTACCACCACGTGACGGATACGGTGGACAAGATTGACTTTGCCAAGATGACCAAGATCGTGCGGCTTGCGTATTTGTCGTTGTTTGACATCGCGGATGAGGCGCGTACACCGAAGTTCGTCGCAAATCCGGCGGTTGCGCACTAGCGGTCGAGTGCTTGCCCGGTTGCGTGTGGTTCACGCGCGCCTTGAGCGGACGTTCGAGACACTACCTTTTCTGCCGTGTCGGCCAGGGACTGTTGATACACCCTTCCACGAAGTCTTCGTCGAGGGAAGCGGAGTCAAGCAGCAGGCGGTAGTACAGCGATCCATACAGAAGGCGGATGGGAACGCGGGTGTCCGCCGTTCCAGATGCACCCCTCCATCTCCTGCTGGGCTCGGACGCGTTCGAACGATTTGCACAAGGAACTGGATGCACTTCGCAGCGCGTTCGCGGGCTGGGAGTCTCTCACACGATCCACCGGCTTTGAATACGGTTCTGTTGTGGCTTGAGGAGAAAGCACCGAGAAGCCGATGCCTCTGCTGAGCCGCGTCGCGGTCGATTGTGGCCGTTTGCGGGTCCGGTGCTATTCTTCCGGTAATCGCTACCGGGAGTATGTGCACCGTCATGAATCGTCGAGACTTTCTTCAGGGTGGTGTTGCCACCGTCGCAGTTCTTAGCAGTGCGAAGATTGCGTCAGCCGATCCACTCGGTTTGCCTATCGGGTGCCAGACGTATCCGGTGCGCAAGACGATCAACAGCGATTTCGCCGGGACGATGAAGGGGCTTGCGGCTGCGGGGTTCAAGACAATTGAGCTGTGTTCTCCGTACGGTTACTCGGATTTTTCGAGCCTGCAGCAATACAAGCCGCAGGAGTTGCGCCGGATGGTGAACGATTTCGGACTCACCTGCATTTCTGCGCACTGGGCACCCAAGGAACTGTTCGATAAAGCGGACGTGAGCATTGCGTATGCGAAGGAGTTCGGCATGACGCAGATGGCGGTCGCCGCTTTAGGGCCATTCAACTACAAGGGTACGGAGACGGTGGACGACGTGAAGCGGTACGTGGAACCGTTCAATGCCTTTGCGGAAAAGGCGCACGCGGCGGGAATCACGGCGCTGTTGCACAACGAGGGTTTTGTGTCAGCTCATATCGACGGCAAGCCCGTCTACGACATGATGATCGCGGAGTTGAATCCGGCGACGACGAAGTTGCAGTTCCAGGTTTCGACGATGCAGGAGGGGTACGATCCAGTCGCGTATTTTACAAAGTATTCGGGGCGCTTTCTTTCCATGCATTGCCAGGACTGGGTGAAGGATGCATCGACCAAGTCCGGCTTCCGCCAAGTGCCGATTGGCAAGGGTGTCGTGGATTGGAAGGCCGTCTTCGCGGCGGCAGGCAAGGCGGGTGTGAAGAATTACTTCGTCGAATTGGAAGAAGATCCGGCGCTGATGCCGCCGAGCGTGCCGTACCTGAAGAGCCTGAAAGTCTAAGAAGAGGCGTTGTTAAGGAGCACTCTCCGCAATGGCGCGCAGCAGCTCAAGCGAGCCACGCGGGAGAGACTGCGCTGCCCGCTTTTGAGCGGCCCGCCAGTCGGGGTACGCTTTCTTGAACGTCGCTGCGCCATGCGGCGTAAGTTTGTACAGGATCAGACGCGCGTCGTCTGCCGCGGCGCTGCCCTGAACCAGTTCGCGCCGCAGCAGGTGCTTGACGTTGCGCGATACGGTCGCGGCGTCAAGGCCCATGGCATGGGCGATGGAACGTCCGTTGCGGGCGTGGTTGTGCAGCAGTGCCAACATTTCGAACTGCGGGACGGTAAGGGTGTGCGGGGCGAGCACGGCCTCATACCGCGCGGTCAGCACGCGCGCAGCCCGCCGGGCTGAAGAGCAGAAGCACTCCTGCAAGACCATGGCGGCAGCTTACGGCTTTGCGGCCGGTGGAGTGGTTGGCTGCTGCGTACCGAGCAGAAAGCGCAGCGGAGTCAGTGGTCCGAGCGGCATCAGATCGAAGGTCATGAGGTGGGCGCGGCCAAGCGGAAGAGCTTCCAGGAGTGAGTGAGCCTCCTCCACGGACGATGCGTTTACAAGGAAGACGACACCTTTGCCGTCCATGCGAACGTACCACTGGTCGATCTTGCCGCGGAGATACAAGCCGACCGTGTCGCGCACTTCATTGGGCATGGTGGTGCTCCAGGTGGCGTCGCGCGGGCCGGTCAGTGTGCCGATGGCGAGGATCTTCGTGGTGGGGACGTCCTGCAGTGGCGATGGCTGCTGTGCCGGGAGGCCAGTGGCTGGAAAGAGGAGCGTTACGAAGAGCAGGGCACGGAGACGTCGCATGGTGAGGACCTTTCAGTGTAACTCGTTGTATATGCAACGAGTGTAGCAGCCCGCAGCAGGGGCGATGGCTGCGCTGGATTGACGACAGGTGTCGCTCATCGGGCTGATGACCGACTCATATCTGCATGGTGAGCGCATGCGCTACCGGTTCCTGTTCCGTTCCCGGTTGCCTCTTGTCAGAGTTGCATTGTGAACGGATTGCAAGTACTCTCTGAATACTTCAAAAAACTTCACCACGTTAACTGTCTGGAGACACTGGACGGCGGCTCTTTTCCCGGGTCCGGGAGAGGTGTACCTGTTCCTGCTTTGGGCGGGTTAGCACAGGAGAGCACATGGATCCCCTCACGAAGCGTGCGCGCTTTGCGCTTGTCGCTCCACTGGCTGTTCTTGTATCCAGTGCTGTTGCGGGAGCGCAAACCTTTCGCGGCACCGTTGAAGGAACGGTCACAGACAGCAGCGGGGCGATTGTTGCGAATGCCGTGGTTGAGCTGAAGAATCCCGCGACGGATACGACGCTGAATAGCCGGTCAAACAGCGCGGGCGCGTATAGCTTTCCGGAGTTGGCGCCGGGAACGTATGAGCTGACCGTGAGCGCCCCGGGGTTTGCCAGCAACAAGGTTTCAAACATCGACGTGCAGGTGACCAAGGTGGCCAACATTGATGTTCACCTGAGCGTTGGGACCGAGAACACTGAAATTGATGTAACCGCCGGCAATACGATTGCGACGGACACGGAGACAAGCGCGCTGGTTGCCGTGGTGGATAACAAGGCGGTGCAGGAGATGCCGATGAACGGGCGCGATTTCACGCGCATGGTCCGCTTTGCGCCTGGGGTTGCTGCTCTCTCGAATTCGGTCAACGGCCAGCGGACGACGTCAATCAACTTTCAGGTGGATGGAACGGACAACGTGGATGCTTGGCTTGGCATTGTGGCTTCGAACCAGGGCGGGATTGCGAGCGTTGCTGGCGGGTTGATCCCAATCGAAGCGATCGACCAGTTTTCAATGCAGTCGGGAGGCGAGGCGGACGAGGGGCGCAACGCGGGCGCGAACTCCAACATGGTGCTCAAATCCGGCACAAACAGCCTGCATGGCGACCTGTATTACTTCGACAGGAATGAGTTCTTTGCGGCGATTTCACCCGTCAATGCGGTCGGGGCCAAGAAGAATTTCCTGCGCAATCACCAGGGCGGATTCACGGTCGGCGGCCCCATCTGGAAGGACCGGACGTTCTTTTTTCTAGCCGGTGAGGTTCAGATCGCAAAGATCAACACAGCGCTGGTGGATACGGTACTGAGTGACGCATGGCTGAGCGCCGCGGCCAAGTTCATGGGGAACTATGGCTACACGCCGAATCAGCTAAGCACGAATCTGTATGGCTTGCTGTTCCCGAACTACACCAAGGGAGCGGCGCTGGCAAGTAATAACTTCCTGCCACAGGGTATTGCTAATTACAACAGCTTCAACGGGATTCTGAAGCTGGACCAGAACATTACGGAAAAGCACCATCTTTCGCTCCGGTACCTGGGTACCACGGGTAAGCAGACCGCACCTACCAGTTCGGATTATGCGCAGTACTTCCAGACCGCCCCGATGCATATCCATAATGTCTCGATTGTGGATAACTACGTCTTTAGCCCCAAGCTGCTCAATCAATTGACGCTTGGAACGAACTACTTTCTGCAAACGTTCAACGATGCCAACCAGAACTTCAATCCGCAGCAGAATGCGGGGTTGAACCTGGGACTGCCAGCGGGAAGTATCATCGCCGCGGGTGCGCCGACGATTTCAGTCAGTGGCTTTGACATATCCGGTGCGACGCAGCCTTCCGGGCGCACGGACGTGACCGGGCATATCACCGACACATTGCATTGGGAGCTGGGACGGCACTCGCTCAGGATGGGTGGTGAGTACCGTCACGCGAACATCAATCAGCTGTACTTCTCCAATGTGCGCGGCAATTTCAGTTTTGATGGTACGCGTGGGCCCTGGTTCACCAACGCAACGACGAAGGCGCAGGGAACGACCTGCAACGCCACGGCTACCGCGTACGCGGCAGCGATCGTCAGCAGTTCCGTTGCGACGTGCCAGCAACTTGCGTATGTGGCAGATTTTCTGCGTGGTACGCCTTCCGCTTCGAATGGTGCAAAGCTGCTGCAGGGGAACGCGCAGCGTGTGTGGCTGCTGAATACCGAGGATGCGTACGCACAGGACGACTTCAAAGTGTCGAAGAAGCTGAACGTGAACTTCGGTGTGCGCTACACGGTCCCGGGCGTGGTGACATCCGAAAGGAATGATACGTACAGCTTTGTTCCGGGGACAGGATTCGTCTTAGGTCTCTACAACAATTACTACAAGGGTATTGCTCCTCGCCTTGGATTGTCCTACTCGCCGCTGGCGGATGATTCGACGGTGTTACGCGGTTTGTATGGACGGTTTTATGATGTTCCCGGCATGGTCAGCATGGCTTCCGGTACGACGGCGAATGGGGGCGCGGCGTACTCGCAAAATAACCCAGCCGGTCCGGATGCGGCGGTGATTTACCAGTCGAGTACGTTGGGTCCCTGGCAGGCGGGGGTGAATCCGTTTGTGGGTACGGGCGCGCCTCCGCTCGGCGCCTTCGGTGTCGACCCGAACATCCGCATGTCGTATGCAGACGAGTACAGCCTGAACGTGGAGCAGAAGGTTGGGCGCAAGACGCTGCTGACGATGGGCTACGTACTAACGGAGGGACGCAATCTCCCGGTGCTGAAAGACATCAATCAGCCGCTGGTGGGTACGGGCGTGCGTCCTGTGACGACGATCTCTTCGTCGCTGGCCAATGTGAACCCGAATTTTGTGGGCGTCGGCTTGAACGGTGTCAACCAGCTGCAGGGTGGCGCGTCGGCGAATTACAACGCGCTGCAGGTGAACCTGCGGCAGGCGGAGTGGAAAGGCTTCTCCGGTGTATTGAATTACACGTGGAGCAAGTCGATGGACGATGCTTCATCCGTAACCACGCCAATGAACAGTTACAACCTGCATCAGGATTACGGCCCGAGTACCTTCGACGGCCGCAACAACGTGAATGGATACGTGTTCTACACGGTTCCGCAGTGGTTCCATGCTGTACCCAAGCTGACGCAGGGATGGCAGTTGAACGCTCTGTACCAGTATTCAAGCGGCACGCCGCTGAATCCTCTTGTAAGTGGGGATAACAGCAAGACACTGCAACTGAAAGATCGTCCGAATGTCAACCTGGGCGTCAATCCGTACACCGGGTTAATCCTGGCCACCAGCACGGCCTCGGCGCGCTCGTACCGGTGGCTGCAAAATACCGGCACCTTCACAGTACCGACAGCCGGAACCTATGGGAACGAACGACGGGACGCGTTCCTCGGGCCGAACTTCCGGACGATCGATTTTTCGCTGTTCAAGAACACGCCGATTACGGAGCGCGTCCGTACACAGTTCCGTGCGGAGATCTTCAACATTTTCAACTTCAATAATTTTGCCAACCCGAGTGTTTCAAACATTGCGAGCACAAGCTTTGGTACGGTAACGCAGACACGCAATGGATCGGGTGCGCCGGGTATCGGCTTCGGCGAGCCCTTCAACGTGCAGTTTGCGTTCAAGGTTAGTTTCTGACGGGTTGCAGACCCTACTCCGGTTAAGGAACGGTCCGCACGCCTACAATGGTCAGCATCATCACAGGAAGTGGAGTACACGCGTGAAGCATCCCTTGGCTACACTCACCGCCGTTGCGTGGATTGCAATGACAACCGGAAGTGCCGTTCCCGCTCAGCAGGCCGGTGACACGGTTGACCTGACAGCGTTGACCGCGATCAAGCGGGAGGCGTTCAACCGGTCCCAGGTGATGGAGAACCTGTACTACCTGTCGGAGGTGTATGGTCCGCGCGTGAACAACAGCCGCAATCATCGTGCTGCGGCGGAGTGGGCCATGCAGCAGATGAAGGCATGGGGCCTGCAGAACGTGCATCTGGAATCATGGGGTCCGTTTGGCTATGGGTGGCAGATCAAGAAGTACTACGGCGCGCTGGAGTCGCCGGCGTATGCCTCGCTCATCGGCTTTCCCTTGGCCTGGACGCCGGGTACGAACGGACCGGTAACGGCGGATGCGGTCCTTGCGCCGTTGCATTCCGAGGCTGATTTTGCCAAGTACAAAGGCAAGCTAAAGGGCAAGATCGTGCTGATCTTTGATCCGCGGGTTGTGGAGATGCACACGGAGCCCGAGGCACACCGGTTGACGGACGCAGAGATCGAGGCACGCACGATGACACCGGACCCGTCGCGCAACGGCTTTGGTGGTGGTGGACGTCCCGCCGCCGCTGCTCCCCGGCCAGGCGAGTTTACGCCGTCTTCGCTGTCCACGGCAGCGCCCAGCGGCCGGATTCTGCGGAACAAGGTCAATGCGTTTCTCAAGGAAGAGGGTGTGGCGGTGGCGCTGACGCCGGGGTACAACGGCGATGGCGGGGATGTATTCGCGTCGTATGGTGGATCGCAGGACCCGAAGGATCCGGTTGGACCTCCGATGGCGGCAATCACACCGGAGCAGTACAACCGCATCTGCCGCCTGTTGCAGCACGGCACCACGCCCAAGCTGACGTTTGACATCCAGACGGAGTACCAGAAGGATGACCTGATGGGATTCAATGTCATCGGCGAGATCCCGGGCACGACGAAAGCGGACGAAGTGGTGATGGTAGGCGGCCATTTCGACAGTTGGCAGGGTGGCACCGGAGCCACCGACAACGGGACAGGCTCGGCGGTCGCCATGGAAGCGATGCGCGTGCTTGCCTCCCTGCACAAGCCGATGGCACGCACCGTCCGCGTTGCGCTGTGGGGCGGTGAAGAAGAGGGCCTTTACGGTTCGCTGGCGTACGTGCAGAAGCATTTTGCGCCGCGCGACACCATGGTGCAGACACCGGACTACGCGAAGCTGGATGTGTATTTCAACGACGACAGCGGCAGCGGTCGATTCCGCGCGGTGCAGGCGCTGGGCAATGACCAGCTTGCGGACATTTTCCGCGCGTGGATTGCACCCATTCGGGACCTCGAGATGCAAGCCGTCACGGGCGTCACGGCGGGTCCGACGGCAGCGCCGGGCGGAACGGATTCTACGTCGTTCTCGTGGATCGGCCTTAATGGGATTGGATTTCAGCAGGATCCACTGGAGTACGGGACGCGCACGCACCACAGCAACATGGACCTGTATGACCGCGTGCAGAAGGGTGACGTGATGCAGGGTGCGGCCATCGAAGCGTGGTTTGCGTATAACGCGGCAACGCGCCCGGAGATGTTGCCGCGCATGGAAACACCGAAGCCGCTGCCGCCGGGAAGTGCTGCAGGCTTTGGCGCACAGTAACATGTAACGCGTGCCGTTACCGTGGTGGCAGGTTCTTCGTTACAAGATGCAGGACCTGCTGCGTCCCGCGTACGAGTTCGTGGAAGACAAGTGGTTCGATGTGCCGCGGCGCATTGACACGGCGGGGAACCTGCAACTCGCGGCGGCGGGTGTTCGCCCTGAGCAGCAACGGGACAGCGAGATGTATCAGCCGGCGCGGGCGCGCAACATTCGCGAGGCGCTGCGTGCACTCCCGGTGCGCGACGTGTCGGAGTACAGCTATATTGACTTGGGATCCGGGAAGGGACGGACGCTGTTTGTTGCGGCGGACTGGCCCTTTCAGCAGATCGTCGGCGTTGAGTTCTCGCCGGTCATGCACGAGACTGCCTGCGCGAACATCCGCAGCTACCGGTGGTGGCGCAGACGCAGCGGCAGCATCCATTCCGTCCTTAGAGACGCCGCGGAGTTCCAGTTTCCGGATGGCAAGCTGGTGCTGTACATGTTTAATCCGTTTGGTGCAGCAACGATGCAGAAGGTGCTCGACACTCTGCAGGAGTCTCTGCGGAGAAGACCGCGGCACACTGTTGTCATCCTGCTATGGCCGCAGTGCGAGGATCTGGTGGAGCGCGTAGAAGGGATGCGCCTGATACGGTCCACGAGGCGCTTCAAGATGTTTGAGGCACACCATCCGGACGCGTGCGATACACAACGGCACAGTTCGGATGCGCACATGCCATCTCGCGTCAGCAGCCGTGAGGCCACGGCTTCGGTACATCCTAGCTAGACGTGGCGAACAGAAAGTCTGCCGGTGCCGGAAGGCCTACGCAAGGACCAGAACCGTTGGCGGTCAAAGGCGATCTGAGGCCTCAAATTCGAACTTGGCAGGGTGTACAGCAATGGCGATCAAGACAGCGGAAGATTTGTTCCTGGACGAACTGAAGGATATTTACTCGGCAGAAAAACAGGCCGTGCGGGCGTACCCGAAGGTCAGTAAGAAGGTGTCTTCGGAGGAGTTGAAGGCCGCGTTGCAGCAGCATCTGGAGCAAACCAAGAACCAGGTAGAGCGGCTGGATCAGGTGTTTGAGATTCTGGAGAAGCGCGCAGGCGGAAAGACGTGCGAGGCGATGAAGGGCTTGATTGAAGAAGCTCAGGAAGATTTGGAGGAGATTGAGCGGGGGCCAGTGCTGGATGCCGCGCTGATCGGTGGAATGCAGCGTATGGAGCACTACGAGATCGCGGCCTACGGCACGGTCATCGCACTCGCGGAAGCCATGGGACAGACTGAAATTCAGCAGCTGCTGGAGCAGACCCTGCAAGAAGAGAAGGAAACCGACGAGAAGCTGACACAGGTTTCAAAGCAGGTAAATGCGGAAGCCATTGGCGGCGAGAACGAGGACGAGAGCAACGACGCGGAGGAAGACGAGGAGCAGGAGACGGCATCCAAACCTGCAAAGAAAGCCGCGAAGAAGTCCAAGAAGTAGGCTGGAGAAAAACAAAGGCCGGGCGAGGAGCCCGGCCTTTTCTGCGTTCAAGCTGCATGATTTAGTGGACAGGCAGGGCGACGGCGTGCTCCATGGCATGCGTCACGGCTGCGGATTCTTTCGCGTTCTTGCCCGACTTCATGTCCAGCGCCTTCCTGGTCTCTTCGCGCACGCGGCGGCCGTACTCGGCATCCGCCTGGTCGAAGTAGGAGTAGAGTTTCTCGCGGTTCTGTTCGGTGCAATCGGCGAGCGCGCCGCCCAGGTTCTTGACCAGTTCGGCGCGGTACTCCTCCGTGAACAGGTCACGGTAGGCGTAGCCGGCCTGCGCGAAGTCGTTGGTGCGGTCGATCTTCTGACGGACGAGCTTCCCACTGAACTCCGGCTGGTACTCCTTGCCGTTGCGCCTGGCTTCGACGAGGCCACCGAGAGATGAGGGCTCGTAGTTGACGTGCGGATTCTGGTTGGGAGCTACGTTCTGCTCATAGGCCATCTGGCCATCGCGCTGACCGGTCAAGACAGGGCAGCCGATCGGTTTGTTGATGGGCAGCTGCAGGTAGTTGGTGCCGATGCGGTAGCGCTGCGTGTCGGAGTAGCTGAAGGTACGGCCCACGAGGAGCTTGTCCTCGGAGAAGTCGAGGCCGTCGACGAGGACGCCGGTGCCGAAGGCGACCTGCTCCGTCTCCGCGAAGAAGTTGGAGGGGTTGCGGTTGAGCACGATCTTGCCGACGGGCAGGAAGGGGAACTGCTCACGCGGCCAGATCTTGGTCGCGTCCAGCGGATCGAAGTCGAGTTCCGGATGCTCATCATCGCTCATGATCTGCACGAACATCTCCCACTCGGGGTAGTCGCCGCGCTCGATGGAATCGTACAAATCCTGGGTGGCGTGGTTGAAGTTGGTGGACTGGATCTCGTTGGCTTCGTCCTGGGTCAGGCCTTTGACGCCCTGCTTCGGCTCGAAGTGATATTTGACCAGAACCGCACGGCCGTCGGTGTTGACCCACTTGTAGGTGTTGACGCCGCTGCCCTCCATGAAACGGTAGCTGGCCGGGATGCCCCACTGGCTGAACAGGTAGGTGACCATATTGGTCGCCTCGGGCGTATTGGCGATGAAGTCGAAGAAGCGGCCGTTGTCCTGGCGGTTGGTCAGCGGATCAGGCTTGAAAGCGTGCACCATATCGGGGAACTTGGTGGCGTCGCGGATGAAGAAGACCTTCAGGTTGTTGCCGACGAGGTCCCAGTTGCCGTCCTCGGTGTAGAACTTGATGGCGAAGCCGCGCGGATCGCGCAGTGTCTCTGGCGAGTGGCCGCCATGGATGACGGTGGAGAAGCGCAGGAAGATGGGGGTCTGCTTGCCTGGGGTCTGGAAGAGCTTGGCGCGGGTAAACTCGCTGATGGGTTCGTCGCCGCACTTGCCGTAGGCCTCAAAGTAGCCGTGGGCAGCGGCACCGCGCGCATGGACAACGCGCTCCGGCGTGCGCTCGCGGTCGAAGTGCGTGATCTTTTCCAGGAAATGATAGTTCTCCAGCACCGCCGGTCCGCGGCTGCCGACGGTACGCAGGTTCTGGTTGTCAGGCACCGGGTGGCCCTGACGGGTGGTAAGCACCGGGCGGGCGTTGGACGCGCCGTTGCCATTCGAGGCACCGTTGCCGTTTGCTCCGTTGGTGCCAATCTTGTTGCCGTTCTGGGTCTCTGCCATAAGCGAAGTTCCTCCTCTTGCGAGCGTGGGAGCGGTACGGCGGGCCTGCGCTGCACCCGGTCAGCCGTCCGTGGCTACCCCACGATTCTCTCCTAAACAAGAATCTTTATCAAACTTCGGATGTGAAAATACGGTCGTTCTGTTCAGGTCCCGCTGGAGCCAAAGCTTCTTTGAAATACTGCTTGACGGTGAGGAGGAAGGTCAAACGCCCCGTGCTGCCATATTCTTTCTGATGCAATGAGGGGGCATGTTTCCGCGACCCACGCTAACTTGATTGGTCCGTTACTTGATGCGTGCGGATAATTCGTTCAGGCGGCCCTCAAGTTCCTTGTCCGTGCCGTAGAACCTGCGGAGATCTTCGTCTATACGGGTAAGATGGGCGTCCACCTTATCGAACTGCCGGTTCATGTCGGTCCTTAGCGCAGCAACATCGTGGCGATTCATCAGGATGCCAACGAAAACCGATACAAGGACCGATAAGATGATGAGGGCAGCCGGAATGTAGTTGAGCACCTTTGACGCCTCCTCGCGTCTAGGGTAGCAGGTGAATCGACCAGCTCGCGAGCACCATTACGGATACGTAGCTGTCGAACGGCGTTGAGCTATCTATCCTTGCGATTTGACGTCGACCGCAGTTCAATGCGCTCTGTGGTGACTCCACTGCCTCGCTTATTCGGCTTTGGCTTGCGTCTTGGGCGCGGTGCATGCCGCGACGGAGCGGCCTGTCTCCTTAAACTTTTCGCGGGCGTAGCCGGAGATCCAGGCGGCGGTGGTTGGGAAGTACAGGGCCGCATGCGGAGTGGTTTCCGCCACGATGAAGCGCGCCAGACTGACGCCCGCGTACAGTGACTTGGAGTCGAAGCGCTGTAGCACTTCCTGCAATTCCGCTTCGGCACCGTCGCGTGTCTTGGCGCTGGCGCGTGCGGGAATGTCGCTGGGGCCGTACTGGTTGAAGCTGCCGTTCTTTATGTCCGACAGCACGCCATCGAAGTCGGCAAGTGAAAGTGAACTGATCGCCCACTCCTCCTGCTGCACGGGCTTCATGCGCGTGGAGGTCGCCCATACGACGCCGCCTACCATGTACACCTGGGAGAAGTTCTCGATGGCGGAGTTCTCGCTCTTGATCGACTCCAGCCTGGGTTCGACTTCGCTCTTGAGGACCGCATCGACGGCCTGGTAGTAGTCCATCGCGGGTCCATCCTTGGGAGCGGCCTTCAGCAGAGCCTCGGCCTTCGACTGGAGGGTGCGAGCGCCGTAGGGCAGTTCGAGTCCGTGCCACTCGCGCGGGGGCCAGTTCGCTCCCTTTGTCGTGACGTAGTAGCCGGCCTTGGTGTTGCCGCCGCCGATGTCCAGGATCATGCTGCGATAGCGATCGCGTGGAAGCACGAAACCAAGCGAGTAACGTGACTCGTCGGCTGCGGAGATGAACTCCATGCACAGGCCGGTTTCCGCCTGCACACGCGCGCTGATCTCGTCCGTGTTGCAGACCGCGCCCAGGCCGCTGCTGCCGACGGCGTAGAGTTGCAGCTCGCCGAGGTTCTTTGCCTTGGCACCTTCGCGCAGTTCGGCGATCACCTCGCGGGTGTCTTTGACCAGCGTGTCGAGGCCTTTGGCGCTCAGCTTGCAGCCGTCGCGCATGTTGATGAAGTTCAGGTTGCGCTCAGCGTACTGCAGGCGCTTCATGCGGTCGGGACGCGCGCCGCCGCTGCCGTTGTCCGCACCGGGTTGGAAGACGAAGGTCAGCCCCTTGATGCTGCTAGATGCGAGCTCGATGCCGCCGAAGGCAGTCTCCTGGGCAGGCAGAAGGCCGCCCGCGAGAGGCAGGGTAACAAAGAGCAGGAGGAGGTTGCGGAAGAGTGAAGTCATACGTACACGACCTGAGGAATGAAGAATCTGTAATCTCTATCTGGAGTAGGCACCAAGCGCGGTGTCCGTTTCGTCGCCGCGTTCAAGGGGACTACGCTGTGCGTTTGAAGGCGCTTTGCCGGCAACATGCGGCTTCTGCGCGGCGCGGTCGACTTGCGTGGGAGTGTTGTTCGCGGAGGGCGACAGCGGTTGGGCAAGCGCTTGCGTATGAGCGGTATGGCTTCCCGTCTGAGGGGATGCGGTGTTCGCGTCGAGCGCGGGTGCGCCGTCGCGGCCGAGCTGCATCTGGATCAACGCGGCATGGAGGTGTGCGGAGCGGCGCATATCCAGGACCTGCTCCTGGCAGGTGGAAAAGCGCACACCGGGCATCTCCGCGCGGCAGTATGCCTGGATCTGGTCCAGCGTAAGTTCACCCAGGCAAGTGGACGTGGCAAGCTGCGCGTTGACGGCGTCGTTGGCTGCCTCAGGCTGCTTCGCGTCGAGCAGTGCCATGGAGAGCTCCAGCTGGATGCCGGGATAACTTGGGTCTGCGTCGGCGATTTCGCGGTAGAGCGAAATGGCTGGAGCGTAGCTGCGCTGCCGCACGAGGTCATGCGCGTGAAGCATTTGTATCTGTAGCTGATCTACAGGGTGCGGCGCAGCCGGTACACATTGCGGTGCGGAAGCTTTTGCCTGTGCGCGTGATGAAAGGCTTGCGGGGACTTTTGCAGTCTTTGCCGAGGCCGTGGAGCCGCTTCGCTGAGAAAGGACCCAGGCTGCCATCAGCAGCGACACCACGCCCACGGCTACCAGCACGTAGACCAAGGGCGACTTTTGTTCAGACGAATCCATGATGAACAACCTGCCGCAACGGGGCTGGCCGCACTTGGCTGGGCGGTCGCTTACCTGATCTATGCGGGAACTGCGCTGAAGTGTAGCACGCAGCAGGAGAGGCATCTGTGAAATGTCCCGAGCCTCTAGTAACCACGGCACGTTACTGGCGTGGCTTAAATCTGACCAGGTGACGCACTTTACTTAGTCGAACTTGAAGCCGTCCCACAGGTGGAACTCAGCATCGAGCGGTTTTTCCTCGATGGTGCTCCTGGTGTTCAGGAGCATGGTGGACCGGGTTGCTGGATTCCACGCGGGCCAGGGTGGCAGGCCCTGCGCCGCTGGTGCGCCGCCCTTGATGAAGGATGCCCAGGCGTCGTGCATTGCGGTGGCGAGTGCCTGCGCCGGTGGAGGTTCTGTTTTGGCGAGCTTTTCCCACACAAAGCCGAGATCGAACGAATGGTATGCCTCACCCTTGTAGGGTCCGCTGGTGGCCTCCTCATCCAGCCGGTAACACCATGCTTTGCCGCCGCCTTGCATGTGCGCGGCGGCCAGGCGCATGCTTGGCAACCAGTACTCCTCAGCGGTCAGCGCGCGTATGTTCAGTTGAGCGGGTGTCATGTCGGGGTACAACTGCTTGTAGCGGGCGAAGACCGGTTCGAACTGGGCGAGGGTGACGTTGCCGAGATTGCGTTGCGTGAGAGGCGCGGAGGCGTGATCCCCGAGGAAGAGCGCGCTTTCATCGCGATTGGTGCCGATGAGAAGACGCTTGCCGCGTGCACTGCCATGAGCAATGGCAGGAACGGCGCGATCCGGGAGAAGAGCGCCTCCAGCTTCGGGGCGCAGTGGGAAATTTCCGTCCCAGGCGTCGATGAGAGCCTTCTGCGCCTGGAGCAGTGTCTCCGGGGTCGCCGCGTGCGCGTCCGTGCCACTTGGAAGCTGCCGGGCGAAGAGCTGCGACACCTCGAGGGAGTTTGCATGCGCGCGGATGCGCTCCCCGCCGCCGCTCTCGGAGATCATCTGCTGGAAGAGTGGCTTGGCTTCGTCTACGGCCATGAGGATGCCCGTAAGTTTGGCACCGGCGGATTCGCCGCCAATGGTGACGCGCGCGGGATCGCCGCCGAAGCTGCCGATATTGGCGCGCACCCACTGGAGAGCCGCGACCAGATCGCGCACGCCATTATTCGCGCTGTCAGCGTACGAGGGCCCGAGAAGTGGCGACCAGTCCAGGAAGCCAAAGACTCCCAGGCGATACGCGACCGTGACGACGACGATGCCTTGGGCGGTGAAGGATGTGCCGTCAAAGATTGGATCGGACGGGCTGCCGCCGGTGAAGCCTCCACCGTGGATCCAGACAAAGACCGGAAACGGTCCCTTGCCTTCCGGTGCGAAGACGTTCAGGTAAAGGCAGTCTTCGCTGCTGTCCTTGCGACCGGGCTGCATGGCGGGTGGGGCGAACCGGGTTGCGTCACGAATGCCGCCCCAGGCGCGCACGGGAAGTGGTGGCCGGAAGCGTAGCGGGCCGACAGGAGGCTCGGCGAACGGCACGCCACGAAAGACGCGCGTGCCCGGCGCGGGTGTGAGGCCGCGAAGACGGCCAAGCGGTGTGGTGGCAACATCCGTGGTGGGAGTTTGTGCGTGTTGCTTGAGAACGAATCCCGCAGATGTTATGCATGCGGCTTGCAGAACCCGCCGTCTTGTCCAGTGTCGCTCCAACGCGGACCTCCAAGCAGGTGTCCGTCGCGGACGCTTGCTCCCGTACCGTTGTAGCAGACACCGCTCAGGACGGCGAGACCGGGCTATCGTGTGAGCGTAATGCTGCCGTCACCGGAGTGCAGCTGCAGCGAAGGTCCTCCACCGTTCAGTTGGCCGTGCATGTTGCTGCGTTCACTGGTGGAGGTCTGCAGGGGCAGGCCGGAGCGAATCGTACCTTGCCGGTGCTGGCACCGACGTCCGCGCGCAGATCAGGAGGAATCTGACGCGCGATGCACCATCGCGCGTGCGGATCGCCGGAGCGGGCCTACGCCAGGCCAGTGGATTGCGCCTGTTCGTGGGCGTGATAGCTGCTGCGGACAAGCGGGCCGCTTTCCACGTGGCGAAAGCCCATGCGCAGCGCTTCTTCCTTCAGGAAGGCGAACTCCTGCGGCGTGTAGTAGCGCTTCATGGGGATGTGGTCTTTCGACGGGCGCAGGTACTGGCCAATGGTGAGGATGTCGACGTGGATGGCGGCGAGGTCGCGGAAGACTTTGAGCAGTTCGTGTGTCTCCTCGCCCATACCGACGATGATGCCGGTCTTGGTCACCTGCTGCGGGTTCAGCTCCTTTGCGAGGCGCAGGTAACCGATGCTGCGCTCATAGCGTCCGCCGGATTTGGCGACGCGGTAGAGCCGCGGTACGGTCTCGATGTTGTGATTCAGGATTTCAGGCTGGGCGGCGATGACGAGGCGGATGGCTTCTCCGGTGCCCTGGAAGTCGGGCGTGAGGACTTCCACCTGGCAGCCGGGTGCCTGGCGGCGAATCTCGCGAATGACTTCGACGAAGGCTCGGGCGGCTCCGGTGTTGTCATCGTCGCGGTTGACGCTGGTGATGACGGCGTGTTGCAAGCCGAGTTGCGCAACGGCATAGGCGACGCGGCGTGGCTCATCGTGGTCGATGGGCTCAGGCTTGCCGCTGGGGACGGCGCAGAAGCCGCAGCGGCGGGTGCAGCTGTTGCCCAGCATCATGAAGGTAGCGGTTTTATGGTTCCAGCACTCGCCGATGTTGGGGCAGTGCGCGCTTTCACAGACGGTGTGCAGACCCTGCTCGCGGGTGAGCTTTTTGAGCGCGTGAAAGGTCTCGCCCATAGGCGCACGCGCCTTCAGCCACTCCGGCTTTGGAGCGGGCTTTTGCGGTGCGAGGTCGATCTGGATCAGGCTGGCGGCGAGCGGACTCACAGGATGATTTTATGCTTATCGGGAGGCGGCCGGAGGCTGGTCGAGCGACGGTAATGGGACAGGTGGCGGGGGTGTGATGCCCTGTGCGGTGAGCGCGTCGTCAATGGCGCGGTACACGTACTCAATCGGTACGGCGCCGGTGATGAGTTCGCCGTTGATGAAGATGGCGGGCACGCCATTTACATTCAGCGTGTCGCCCTCCGCCAGGCCAGTCTTCACAGTGGAGTCGTCCTGCTTCTGCACGCAGGCGGAGAGCTTGGTCATGTCCACCTTCTGCTTGCGGCCCTCGTCCAGCGTAGCCTTGTCGAGTTGTGTGTTGGCAGCGGCTAGCGTCTTGCCTGGGGTCTTGTCTTCCTTGGGCGGAGCAGCGGGATCGACACCGATCGTATCCAGCGTGCCATGCAGCGTGTCGACCAAATTCCAGTAGCCAGCGGGACTCTGCGTGGCCAGGCAATCAGCATCCACGGCAGCGTGCGTGGCCCAGGGGTGAATCTGCTGGAGAGGGTAGTCCTTATAGGCGATACGGACCTTGTCGCCATAGCGCTTCAGCACGGCGGGAAACATCTGCGCATGCATTTTGGCGCAGAAGGGGCATTCGAGATCGTCGTAGACGACGACGTCAACAGGGGCAGATTCAGGTCCGCCACGCGCGGGACGGCCTGCGTCGCTGACCAGTGTGCGCGGGTCCTTGGAAATGTCGAAGGTGTTGAGCTGTGCCAGCGTCTTGCCGTCCTTGGAGATGAGAAACGCCATCGGTCGCGAGGGCTTGCCTTCCTCACCGAGGAAGACTGTGACTTCATCCCAGCCGGGTTCTTTTGAGGGGCGCCGCTCACCGACTTTGACGTTGTAGTTGAATGGCAGGCCAGCTTTGGTGCGGATCGTCAGGGCGATGCGGCGGGCCATCTCCGGTGAGAGCGTGCTGCCGGGTGTCTGCGCGCGGCACCCTGCAGGCATCAGCGTCGTGAGCAAAACAAGAGCAGCGGGGAGGCGTACCCATGCGGTCGGGAAAGGCATTTGCACCATTCTCTCAGGAGTTGGACGCGGCAGCGGGCGTGCCGGAGAGTGCATGGACAGCAACACGGTGCAGTCGAGATTTTATTGCATCGTGAACTCACAAAGCCAAGCGTTGCGGTGTCTATAGCAGCACCGCTGTTGCGGGCTGAGGTTCCTGGATGCTTCGCGCACTGCCTGCCCTGATCCTCCTCCTGCCTGCCGCTGCGCAGACAGCCCCGGCAAAATCTGTTGGAACGGCCCCGCTACCTATCCGGCGCGTGGCGCTTTACAAGAACGGCGTTGGCTTCTTTGAGCATGTGGGCGAGGTGCGCGGGAACGGCAGCGTCACCATCGACTTCACGACGGCACAGCTGAATGATGTCTTGCAGACGCTGACCGCGATTGATCTGGGTGGCGGGCGTATCGCGGGTGCTGACTACAACAGCACCACGCCTGTGGAACAGCAGCTGCGGAGCTTGCCGTTGGGTTTGAACGCCGATCCAAGCGCGGAGGACTTCTACCATGCGGTGCGTGGTGCCCGGGTACAGGTGACCGGTTCCGGTGCGCCCATCACGGGCCGCATCCTGAACATCGAGGTGCGTACGCCGGCTGCGACCAAGGCGGATGAAAACGCCACGCCCGCGATGTTTCTGACCGTGGTTTCCGACGCCGATGAGGTGCGGACGGTCGAACTGAACCAGCATACGGGCGTGCGGCTGCTGGATGCCGCATTGCACGCGGATGTGGCGCGCTACCTGCAGATTCTTTCGGAAAACCACAAAGATGGGCTTCGGCACCTGACGTTGACGGACAGTGGCACGGGGACGCGCGAACTGCGGGTGTCGTACATCTCCGAGGTACCGGTGTGGAAGTCCACCTATCGCATCCTGTTCGACAATCGCGCGGGTACCCCGGGCAGCACGAAACAGGCGACGCTGCAGGGCTGGGCGGTGGTGGATAACACGGTGGGCGCGGACTGGAATGGTGTGCAGTTGTCGCTGATCGCGGGTGCGCCGCAGAGTTTTATCCAGCCAATCTCGCAGCCGTACTATGCGCGGCGGCCGGAGATTGGCCTGCCGCAGGAGGCGCAGCTTTCACCGCAGACGCATGAGAGCGGTGAGGCAAAGGTGGTCGAGCCAGTGGCAGCGCTGGATGCGTTTACCGCAGCGACAAGTCCGCAGGCACAGGCGTCGCGTGCGGGGAAAGGAGCGGCAATCGGCAACGGGAGCGGTGGTGGACTTGGAAGCGGCCATGGCAACGGCTTAGGTCCTGGTTCAGGCGGCAACTTTGCTGGAGGCGTCTACAGCATTGGTGTAGGCACATCCCCGTCCCCGGTCAGCTTTGAAGATTCGGCTTCAGCCTCTATCCAAGCAAACACCACCACCAGTGGCTTCGATGACTTCTTTGAATACAAGTTGACGGAGCCAGTCACCATCCTGAAGAACCAGTCAGCGCTGGTGCCGATTTTGCAGACGAAGGTGGACGTCGATCCGGTGACGCTGTACTCCGTTGGAAGCAACACGGCACTGCGGGCGTTGTGGATCAGGAATACGAGCACCATGACGTTGGATCGCGGATCCTTCTCAATCCTGGAGAGCGGCAACTTCAGCGGGCAAGGGTTGATGGACCCCGTGCATCCGGGCGAGCGCCGCCTGCTGAGTTACGCCGCCGATACTGCCGTTCGCGTAACGCCGGATGGACGTGCCGACCAGAACACGCGGCGCGTGCAGCAGGTCACTGTGGCGAAGGGCGTGCTGACACAGAAGACAGGCGAGGTGGTGGAGACGGAGTACCTGGTCCGTAACGCCGCCGGCGAGCCGCGCACCGTCATCGTGGAGGTGCCGCGCCGCGCCGGGTGGGAGTTGGACAGCGATCCAAAGCCGGAGGAGACCACGGCCACGATCTATCGCTTCCGTGTCATCACGCAGGCGGCAGAGACGGTGCGGCTCCATGTGGGCCAGCGGCATACGCTGCTAACGCGCTATGCACTGTTGACCTCAAGCGACCAACAGATTGCGGCGCTGCTGCAGCAGGAAGGCGGCGACACGACGCAGGTGCGTGCGGCATTGCAGCCGGTGCTGGATGCGAAGCGCCGCGTCGCGGGCCTGGACACACAGATTGCATCGCAGCGCGACGAGCAGAGCCGCATTGAAGCCGACCAGAACCGTCTGCGGCAGAATCTGACGGCGCTGAAAGGGTCGTCTGAAGAGCGAGCATTGGTGAAGCGATACACTGCCGAACTGAATGGCCAGGAGGACCGCCTGGCCGCGCTGCGCGACACTGTGACCAGGCTGCAGGCACAGCGCGATGCAGCGCAACGGGAGCTTGAAACGCTGGTCGGGGGCTTAAACCTGACGGTCAATCTGTCATAAAGCGTGGTGGGACTTACGGCTCGAGCGGATGTGTTGCGGATGGCAGCAGCCCACCTTCGATCAGAACTGGGGCTTTGCGATGATGTGTCCGCTGTTCATAGTCGTAGGCCCAGCTAATCAGGTCGCCATCATGCCAGTACCGTGTACTGATCTCGATCCCGAAGGGCAGGCCATTGTCGTAAAAACCCGCAGGAATGCTGATGGCGGGCAGGCCGAGCATGTTGATCCAGCCGGTATCGCTGTGCGGGCCTTCGCTGACGCGGTGATCCTGCGGCATGGTCTCGTCGACCGGCGGCATCTGGATGGCAGGATAGAGATACCCGTCGAGGTGGAGGCGATCCATCGCACCCTCGTAGAGAGCTAGCAGCCGGCGCTTTGGGTCGAACAGGTTGGCTTCGGCGTTCGGATCGGATTCGAGTTTGACTTGTTGGATACCAGGAACGTCCATCATCCCAGTCTTGTCACCGCCGATCACCACCGACGGCAGTTGCTTCCCGGTGGCCCGTTCGTACTCTGCCGAGGAGTGGTACTGGGAAGGGCCAAAGTCGGCAAGGTACTTGTCCGTTCCCTCCCGGAGGTAGGGCAGTGTGCAGATGTGGGAGGCTTCTTCCGCAAAGCTGTCCGGCAGAATGGCTGGATCGATGAGTACGGTTGCGCCTGCGGCGCGGATCTCGTTAACGGCGCGAAGAAAGGCGGCGCGTGTTTCCGGCTTGAGGGGTGTCGCGGCATCGTGAAAAGCCTTGTTGAAGTGCTCCGGTGTTGCACTGGGGCAGACACCCTGGAAGACGGGCGTCGCTCCATCAAGGATGAATGCCGGTACGGCGAATCGTTTGCCTTTGAGCGATCCGGGCTTGAGATAGCGCGTATACGGTCCGGATTGTGCCTTGGACTGCGACCCTGCTGTCGCTGGATCGAGCAGATCTTCTCCCGCCATGATGGTAAGGGCAAGCGCGGCGTCAGCGACACTGCGTGCGATGGGGCCGGTGTTGTCCAGTTGCCAATCCATCGGCGCAATGCCGGCAATGCTAACGAGGCCGCGCGTCGGGAAGATGCCGACGAGATTGCTGGTCGCAACTGGCATCCGGATGGAGTTGCCGGTGTCGGTGCCATTGCCGAGCACAGCGAAGTTCGCGGTCACGGAGGTGACGGTGCCACCCGACGAGCCACCGGGCGAGAAGCGGATGTCATAGGCGTTGCCCGTGCGTCCGTAGGCGGAGGAGCGGTTGGTATCGCTGGCCGCGAAGTCGGGCATGTTGGTTATGCCCAGGAAGATTGCGCCCGCGGCGCGTAACTTGCGTACGATGGCGGCGTCGCGGGGTGCTACTGCTTCGTGACCCGGGAGCGTGTAGCCGCGCCAGCCTGCCGTTGTGACAAGTCCCTTGATGCTTGTGTTGGCCTTGGTGACGACCGGAACACCCCACAGCAGTCCGGGAGAAAACCCTGGCTGCCTGGCTTCTGCATCTTCCCGCGCCGCTTCGGCAAGCGCTGTCTCTGCGGTGATGGATTGTACGGCCTGGTAGAAGCCGTTGTAGCGCGCGAGACGGTCAAGATGCCATTGCACCACCTCCGTTACGGTGTAGCGGTGTTCGCGATACAGCGTGTGCAAGCGGTCGACAGAGACGTCCATGAGGTCGCGGTCAATGGCGGCCTGGTGAACGGGACGAGAGTTGCGCTGGGCGATCGACACGGGAGCGGCGCACAAGGCCACGCACAGGAGTATCCGCATGATGTGAGTCTAGATTTATTTGAGTGGTTTGGAGAGTTTGTAGAGCAATTCGAAGTAGCCGTAATTGGAGCCTTGCTCCACCGGGTAAATGGCTTTCACCACGGTCTTGCCAAAGGCATGGGCGTAGTAGGTGGTCAGTGTAAGCTGCTTCGTCAACGCGTAGTCAGCGCTGATGTCGTAGAGCGAGGTGAAGCTGCCGTGATTGTTGCCCGGACGGCCCACGTAGCCGAAAGCTTTGTTGTCGTAGGCACCACCGCCCTGGTACCAGAAGTCCGTCGGCGCGGTAAGTTGCAGAAAGTGGAGATCGGTCCGCAGGTCAAGCCGGGCCATTGGTTTGTCAACCAACTGCACGAACTCATCCTTGCTGTTCATCATGTTGAAGAACGGATAGCGTGCGTAGTTGCGCGGCGTGGGAAGCACCTGGAAGAACGTGTTGTGCACACCGTCGGTGTTGTTGTTGTCGCCGGTGGTGCGTAGAAAGCCGCCACGCAGCCACGGCTTACTGGGGACTGTCTCTGCGCGCAGGCCACCCTCGACGGCGATCGCTCCAGCCCTGTGGTCCAGCAGTCCCCATGTGCCGTTCTGACCCACGCCCCACAC
The DNA here is from genome assembly GCA_964251045.1 of uncultured Terriglobus sp. Classification (GTDB taxonomy): domain Bacteria; phylum Acidobacteriota; class Terriglobia; order Terriglobales; family Acidobacteriaceae; genus Terriglobus. The sequence goes on from CAXUHI010000016.1 coordinate 73,954, forward strand.
CAGCAGATCAAAGGTCTGCTTGCCGACGGGGAGCGCGGCGATCATGTCACCGCCGTAGGTTCCGATGCGAATGTTTTTGTGATCGAGCGCACGTGCTGCCGCGGTGCGGCTGTCGGTTTTGGTCAGGCCGGTGCGTCCGTCGTGGTACCCGATCCCAAATGCGCGAAACTGCACGCGCTGCCTTGCCATATAGCGGGTGTACGCCAGGTATTGCACGTCGACGTTCAGTTCTTCATTCGCGTTCATCTTGAAGACACCCTGGTCCGCGCGTGCGCCCATGGCTGTGACATCCCAGTTCGCACCGCCTACCTTCACGTCCATGCCATCGAACGATCGCTGGCCGTTGCTGAAGCCGAAGTTGCCGATCAGGCGCTGCGCAACACGATTTGGCTGTAGCCATGCCAGAACGGGATTCTTAGGGGTAGTTTCCGTTCCATCAAGGAACTCGAAGCGGCCCAGCCGGACGAGACCCTTATCATCCTTGAAGTGGTAGCGCACGAAGCCGGTCTTGAACGACACTGCGGCGGGAAAATTGTTACTGCTGTTGGCTGCGTAATACGTGCCGCCCAGGCCAAGTTGCCCCTGTGCCGCCACAGGCGAAACCGCATCCGTTGGCAGCGCCAGTTCAGAGCTGTTGCTCACCTCGACCTGGTAATCGAAGTGCTTGATACGTTGCGCGATGGCAAAGCGGAGGAGCGAGTCTCCGTGGCCATATGTCTCTGGATTCGGGAGTGCACTGAACCATTGGGTTGCATTCCCACGTTCGCGCAGAACAACGGAGACGACAGGCTTTCCGCTCGGCGCGTTCGCAGGCAGCGGCGCGATTTGTGGACGCGTGTCGGGCACAGGAGACTGTGCGAACAACGGCAGAGCGGAAGCCGTCGAAACAAAGAGAAGAAAACGGTGCTTCACGTAACCTCACAAGAGTTCAGCTATCCGACTCCATATAGGCGCAACCTAGACGTTAAAGAACACGTACGCGAAGATACCCTGGCTGCGCGCACTGGTCAATGTGCCGCGGCTGCAATATCGTTTGCAAGCCGCGGCCGTTGCGATGACTTGCGAGTTATGGATGAACGAGTAGACCTTCGGCTGTCACGACAGGTTCACTGACCGGCATGGCATGCAGCGCGCGACCGCCCTTGCCCACCCATGTCCTGGTCCACTTGCGTGAGACCACCCGCAGAACGACCAACACGAGCAAGGCAAGCAGAGCATAGCCGGTAAAGCCGAGGGAGTAGGACCCCGTGTGCTGTTTGGACTGCGACAGCGCCAGCGGCAGGATGGAGCCGCCGAGAGCACCGATTTCACCGATCATGCCTCCCGCCACGGCAGTGGTGATGGGCCAGCGTAGCGGCACCATCTGGAACGTGGCACCGTTGCCCGCGCCCAGCGCCGCGAAGCAGAGCATGAACATGAGGGTTGTAAGGGCAAGCGAAGGTGCTGCCATCAGGCCGAACAGCCCGGCAATGGCGATGAGGAAGACGACAGACAAGGTTGTGATGCCGCCGATCCTATCGGCAAACCACCCACCGACCACGCGGGTGGCGCTGCCCGTCAGCGTGGCGAACACGGTGTAGGTGCCCGCCTGGATCTTGGTCATGTGGAACTGGCTGACGTAGAAGGTAGGCAGAAAGGTAGCTAAACCAATAAAGCCGCCGAAGGTGATGATGTAGACAAGATTGAAGTACCAGCCGTCCTTCTCCATCAGGCACGACAGATGTTCTTTCAAGGTCTGGTGTTCGGTATCGGGTGGCTCCTTGGCGAAAAAGATCATGATGAGCAACGGCAGCATCATGCATACGGCAGCGAAACCGTAGACATGCTGCCAGCCAAAGTGCGTGGCAAGCCGGGGAGCGAAGAGCGACGCCAAGGCGGTGCCGCTATTCCCGGCGCCCGCAATACCCATGGCCAGCCCCTTGTACTCCTGCGGGAACCAGCCTGAGCCGAGCGACAGAGCAACGCCGAAACTTGCCCCGGCCATGCCCAGCAGTACGCCCATGGCTATGACGTCATGGAAGGTCTTGACGAAAAAGAATCCGTAGAGAAGAGCGATGATGATTGCCGACATCTCGACGATCGCCGCACTCTTGCGTCCGATGTACTGGCTAAGCACTCCCAGCGGAAAGCGCATCAAAGCGCCAGCCATGGTGGGCGTAGCGATCATGAGTCCGGTCTGAGCCGGGTTCAAGTGAAACTGCTGCGTGATAAACGGGCCCATTGCTCCATTCAACACCCATATGGCGAAGGAAAAATCGAAGTAAAGGAACGAGGCAAGCAGCGTGGCTGGATGCCCGGACTTGAGGAATGCGGTACGGCTGGCCATGGCGAAACGTCTCCTGTGATCGGGATGAGTGGTCTTAAACAACGAAGTGCAAGATCAGGCATTACGGTCAGGAAGAGCGGACGTCGTGGTGCGCTTTCCGGTGTTGCGCCGCGCGGCAAGCATGGCCGTGGGATTGGTTCGGTGGTGCAGGTTTCAGACGTGCCCGTGACGCTCCACACGCACGGCGCACTGCTTGAAGTTGGGCTCACGGCTGATTGGGTCAAAGGCACCCAGCGTGACGCGATTACTGTTCTGTTCGGCAAAGTGGAACGGCATGAACACCTGCCCCGGAGCGACGATGCCGGTGATGCGCAGTTCCACATCCTGCACGGTGCTGCGGCGGCTGACGATGTCGACGCGGTCATGCTGGTGCAGTTGCAGGCGCTCGGCATCGACCGGGTTCATCTCCAGCCAGGCATTTGGGACCATGCCGTTCAGCATGGGCACGGCGCCTGTTTTGGTGCGCGTATGCCAATGCTCCACCGTGCGACCCGTATTCAGGATGAAGCTGTACTGCGCATCCGGCTGCTCCGCAAAGGGCAGGCAGGGAACACAATGCAGCAATGCGCGGCCGTTCTCGCGCGGAAAGACGCCGTTTGCATAAAGCCGTTCGCCGCCCCACTGCACTCCGCCCTGCTCTTCGATCTGTTGCCACGTGAAGGACGAGTAGTCACAGAGACGGCCTGCCGAAATCCGCTGCCATTCCAGCCAGGCATCGTGCGTCGTCGTCCATCCAGGATAGAGTTCTTCTTTGACGCGGAGGCGCTCTGCCAACGCCAGGAAGATGTCGAAGTCGGCGCGTGCTTCGCCCGGCGGCTTTGCAAATGCGTTGGCCTTGCTGATGCGGCGCTCACTGTTGGTGTAGGTGCCTTCTTTTTCGCCCCAGATGGCGGCGGGTAGTACAAGGTCCGCGAACTCGGCCGTCGGGGTAGGAAAGAAGCCGTCCTGAACCACGACGAACTCCGCCGTAGTCAGCGCCTGCACCAGCAGCTTGTAGTTAGGGAAGCTAACAACAGGATTGGTTGCGATAAACCAGAGTGCCCGAATGTCTTTGGTGACCGCAGCCTCGATGATGTCCGGGTAGGCCAGTCCGCGGCGCATGGGCAGGCGCTCCGGCGTAATGCCCCAGAGCGTTGCCAATTCGATTCTCTCCTTCTCCGATTCAAATGTGCGATAGCCCGGCATGGAGGAGGCAAAGCCGCTTTCACGCGTCCCCATGGCGTTACATTGCCCGGTAATCGAGAACGGAGCAGCGCCCGCGCGGCCGACATTTCCCGTAATCAGCGCGAGATTGTTGATGGCCGCGACCGTTACAGCTCCTTGCGTCGAGTGATTCACGCCCATCGTCCAGCCGATAAATGCGGCCTTTGCCTGGCCATACAGGCAGGCAACCTTGCAAATTGTCTCCGGCGAGAGGCCGGTGACTTCGCTGACATGCTCAGGTGTGTAGTCCGCCACAAAGCTGACGAACTCCTCGAAGCCTTCCGTGTGCGCGTCGATGTACGCGCGGTTGATCATGCCGTCACGCACCAGGATGTGCGCGATGCCGTTCAGCAACGCGATATCGGATCGTGGCTTTACGGGTAGATGGATGTCGGCCAGCATGGCCGTCTTCGTCACGCGCGGGTCAGCGACAATCAGCACTTGCCCAGGCTTTTTGCCCAGGCGGTTGCAGAGGATGGGATGGTTGTCCGCGATGTTGGAGCCAACCAGAAGGATGACGTCCGCGGCTTCCATATCTGCGTACGAACCTGGTGGCCCATCGCTGCCAAAGCTCAGTTTGTAGCCGGACACCGCACTGGCCATGCAGAGCGTGGTGTTGCCATCCAGGTTGCGGGTGCGAAAGCCGAGCTGGATCAGCTTGCCCAGCGTGTAAAACTCTTCGGTTAGCAACTGGCCAGTGCCAATGACACCGAGGGTGTCCCTGCCATGCTCTGCCTGCAGCGCGCCGATGCGTGACACCATCGTGTCCAGCGCCTCATCCCAAGACACGGGAACCAGCGGTGTGCCCCGTCCGCCTTTCCGCAGCATGGGCGTTGTGGCGCGACCGGGTGCGTTCAGGATGTGGTGCTCACTTAAACCTTTAGGACACAATTTGCCGCGGTTGACCGGATGGTCCGGGTCGCCGCGTGCCGCTACCGGTTTGCCCTCGCGCGTGCCGATCAGCATGCCGCAGCCAACAGAGCAGTAGCCGCACGTCGTCCGCGTCCACGTGTCTGCCACGCGCGATTCCGAAACATAGCCAAAGCGTGGATCCTGCGCATAGGCATACTTTTCGTTCGCTGTGTCCAACCCCAGCATTCGTTTCAGGCGTGTCACCAGCCCGGGCGTATCGCGTTCAGGCGCATCCGCCACCGACGCATCCGGGGAGTTGTCCACCGAGGTGTGACGGAAGAACTTCATGCGTGCGCTCCTAACGCCGCGCCATGCCCCTTCGCATTCATGAAGGTCAGGCCCATGCTCAACGGCACCACGGAGACAAAAAACAGGTACCTGCCCATGCTGACGGCCACAAGCGCAGTGACCAGAGAAACAAGCGGCAGTGGTGCGGCAAGAAACACCGGTGTCGCAAACGCCGCGATGCACGCCAGCGCCATGCGCCACCACAGGGCTTCGCCGCGCAAGAGGTTATACGATGCACGTGATTCAAAGCCTGATGAAGCGCGCAACCGCACTAGCTTGATCAAGTGGTTGGCACACCAGAGCAAAGCAACTGCAGCAGCAAACCCGAGGTGTGAGGCGACAGGCCCGTGCTGGAGTTGCAGATGGAAGCAATTGAGCATTTTGCCCAAAGCGTCAGCCGGATACTTCATCGCGGTGGGCAGCGCCGTTCCAATCAATGCGGACGAGAGGACGAAGTCCACCGGCGTATGCATCATGTTCCATGCCGGACGTGCCTCAACCAGATAAATGTAGGAGCTTGCAAGCGTGCCCATGAGTCCGAAGAGAACTCCCGTTGCGGCAAGTGGGGTGACCCAGTTCCGCGCCGTGGGCACACCAAAGACAGCGGCCCACGATGCAGCAGCGCACGCCGCTATCGACAGCATGAACAGAGTGAAGCAGACGACTTCGCGGCTCAGCCAGGAACGCCGCCACATCTTCATGGCGCGCCACGCGTATGCAGGCCGTCCCAGATGAAACACGGACACATTCAGCGCAAATGCGGTCATCACCACCAGCAGCGTAATGTGGATCGCATCCAATGCACCGGTGAACAGCAGTGCCGCCAGCGCGCCAAAGGTGGCCTGCATCGTTGTTGTCATGATGATGAGCGATGGATGCGCGTGTTCCAGCGGAACCTGCCCGTTGTCGACCCGCTGTAACCATGCGGAATTGTTCTCTGGCAGCGTGATCCGCGTGGTGGAGATGGTTTGTGACGCGGGCGGCATGCCGGGCGCATCGGCGGTGGCATAATCCTTGCGCCAGTCGATCTTGTTCACAATCTCGATCTGGATCGCATTCTCCGGGCAGGCATTGACGCAGGCTGGTTCAAGTCCCTCCGCGAGGCGCCCACGGCACATGTCGCACTTACCCACGACACCGCGCTCCGGGTTGAACTGCGGCACGGAATACGGGCAGTTCCACACGCAATACTGGCAGCCAATGCACGCATCGGTGGAATGCAGCACGATACCGGTGATTGGGTCCTTTGTGTACGCATCCACCGGGCAGCCCTTGAGGCAGTCTGCGTCCAGGCAATGATTGCATCCCATGGAAAGGTACGTGCGTTGCGTCAACGGCCATGTGCCGCCTTCCAGTTCGCCGACGCGCCGCCACTTGATGTCTGCCGGGTTGCCATTCTGTTCATTGCAGGCCACCTCGCACGAGCGGCAGCCGATGCACTTGGTCATGTCGAAGTGGAAGCGATACTGCTCGCCTTCCTCCAGAGGACGCGACGGAATGAGTGCCTCCACCAGCGCCGGAGCAGCGCCACCTTCCAGCAGCGTCATCCGCACCAGGTCGGTGCTGTCTGTCTCCATCGCCCGTTCCTGAAGGGGTAATGCCACTGTCGCTCCGTGCCGTGCTCAAATGCTTAGTGTTGCGAATCAACTAATATACGTCGCGATGATAACGCCGGTCGTCGTGCAACTGTGAAACAAACTCCTGTGCCGCTTCCACGCTCATCGTGCCATGCTGCGCAACAACGTCATGCAGTGCGGCATCCACATCTTTTGCCATGCGGCTTGCATCGCCGCATACGTACACCTGCGCGCCGTCGCTCAACCATCGCCAAAGCTCTGCGCCGTTCTCTTTCATGCGGTCCTGTACATAGATTTTGTGCGCTTGATCGCGTGAAAAGGCCGTGTCCAGCCGCGTAAGGTGCCGGCTCTCCGTCATCTGCCTGAGTTCGTCGCAATACAGAAAATCCGTTTGTGCGCTGCGCTCGCCAAAGAAGAGCCAGTTGCGGCCTTTGTGACCCAGTGCCTGCCGCTCATGCAGGAACGCACGGAACGGGGCTATACCGGTCCCCGGCCCGATCATGATCATCGGCACGTCCGCTGCAGGCAGGCGAAATTTCTTATTCGGCTGGATGTAAATGGGCAACCGCGCGCCCACGGCGACACGGTCGCTTAGCATCGTGCTGGCCACGCCGCCGCGCTCCCGGTTATGCGACCGGTAGCGCACCACGGCAATGGTGCAGTGCACCTCTCGCCCATGCGCCGCCGGACTGGACGAGATGCTGTACAGGCGCGGTGCCAGACGGGGCAGGATGGCCGCAAGTTCAGCCGCATCGGTGATGGTGCCGGGATATGCGTGGAGCAGGTCGACAAGGCCGCGGTCGTAGAGGTACTTTTCCAGATTGCCCGATTCCTCGGGCAACAGCAGGGTGGTCAACTCCTTTGCGGCAGTCTTTGTTGCGAAATGCTGCATGATCTTGCGTGAGAGACGCGTTGGCTGCAGATGGTGCAGCAGCGCATCCCGTACCGATACATGGCCCAATTTCGCGATTTCTACGGAACTCTCTGGCCCGAACGGCAGTAGCGAAAGAATCTCTTCGACAAGCGCCGGGTCGTTGTGCGCAATCACGCCGCACGCATCACCCACTTCATATCGCACGGGGGAGTCTTCCAGGCCGAAGCTCAGGTGCATTGTCAGCTTGCTGGAAACGTCGCGTGTCAGTGGGGCGCGCTCGCGCAGCTCCGCATGGTATGGATTGTCTTTCGTGTGTACCTGTTCCTGCTCCGCAACGCTTTCAGCAGGCTTTGGAAGCTCTGCTGAGCGGTTCGTCTGGATGGCGACGTTCGACTCATCGTGCCTGTGGGTCAGGTGCGGCTTCAGGTCGTTCTTCCACTGCTCGAATGGCGCGTCGACATCCACGTCGGACTCGACGCGCTGGATGAACCGTGTCGCGCCCAAGGCCTGCAGCCGTTCGTCCAGATCCGCGCCGAATTTGCAGAAGTGCTCATAGTGGTGGTCACCCAGCGCGAAGACGGAGTAGCGAAGCGTCTTGAGTTCGGGCGCGCTGCTGCTGAACAGCGCATCACGAAACGCAATGGCACTCTCCGGCGGATCGCCCTCGCCATAGGTGCTGACCAGGAAGAGCGCGTTCTCCTGCTTTGCCAACTCTGCGGGCATTGTCTTTGCGAGCGAGACAATCTCCGCAGAGTGCCCCTGCGCTTTCAAGTCTTTCGCCAGCTTCTTTGCCAGCCGCTCGGCGGTGCCGCTCTGCGAGCCGAAGTACACGGTGAACGGAAGCGACAGTACGGGTGTCGCAGCAGCCTGCTGCGGTGCGTTGGAGAACAGTCCTGCGAGAAAGCCGTTCAGCCATGCACGCTGCTCCGCGTTGAACGGTGCGTTGTCCGGGATGAAGGGGACGCTCATGCCTCGGCTACACCTTCGCTGCACATGGCGCGCAGTTGCTCTACGTCGTGCCGGCGGGCGAATGCGAGAAAGCTTTCGTCGCCCGATCGTGTACCCTGGTACGCACCAAAGAGCCGCTGCAAGGCAGGCAACACATCTGCATACGCCATGGCAGGAAACAACTCCCGCGCGAGGCCCTGCTCGTTGTCCGCGCCGCCGCCCAGATTGACCTGGTAGCCCTCACCGCCGCTCACCTTGATGCCCATCAGGCCCACATCGCCGATATAGTGTTGCGCGCACGAGTTCGGGCAGCCTGTCACGTGGAGATTGACCGGCTGGTCCAGCGCAAACATCGTATCCAGCGAGCGTGCAATCTCCAGTGCATGTCCCTTTGTGTCTGTCGCGGCAAATCGGCAGCCACGGCTGCCTGTACAAGCGACCGTACCGCTCAGTACGCGACCTGCCTCATAGTCCAGCCCCGCCGCGCGCACGGCGTATTTTGCAGCCTCCAGCGTGTCTGCAGCGATATTCGGGACCAGCAGATTCTGCCAGACTGTCAGGCGCAGTTGACCCGATCCATAGCGGTCGGCGATCTCCGCCAGCGCGCGTGCCTGCTCGACGGGCAGCCATCCTACAGGGATCGTGATGCCAAGATAATGCAGCCCATCCTGCGCCTGGGCATGCGCACCCAGGTGTCCTGCACGATCAATCGGGCCACGGGGATTACACTCGGCTGCGTCGCTGCGAATCACCGGAAATGCCAGCTTCTCCTGCACTGCATCCAGAAATTTGGGAATGCCCCAGCGGTCAATCAGGTATTTCAGCCGTGCCTTCTTACGGTCGGTGCGGTCCCCGTGCTCCGCAAAGACGCGCACCATTGCCGCCGCCACTGCGACGAGCTGGTCCGGCAGCAGCAGCAGTCGGCAATCTGTCGCAAACTGTTTGTGCCCCGTGATGCCGCACAACAGCACGCGGAAGTACACGCCCGGCGGAACGCTCCGGCCATCCGGTATACGCACCGCTGTGAAGCCAATGTCGTTCGTATCCGCCAGCACAGAAATCGCGCCGCCGTTATCGAACGCGATGTTAAATTTGCGAGGCAGACCGAACAGGTCACGTGAGTTGCTGATGTAATTCTGCAGCGCATCCGCGTATGGCTGCACATCGATCAACTCCTGCGGATCGTAGCCGGAGATGGGTGATGCGGTGATGTTGCGCAGATTATCCGCGCCGGAGCCGCGCGAACTCATGCCCAGCTTCTGAATGCTGTTCAGCACATCCACGATGCTGCCCGGCTGTAGTTCGCGAATCTGCACATTCGCCCGGGTGGTCAGGTCGACCCGTCCGCAGCCCCAGCGCTCCGCTAAGGTTGCGATACCACGCATCTGGTGCGTCGTGAGCAGCCCGCCCGGTACGCGCATCCGCAGCATGAAGCTGTCCTGCGCCGGTGCCACATAGAACAACCCGAAGCTTTTGAACTTGTAGCGAAACTCCTGCTCGGGAGCCTTGTTTTCAGCCGCATGGCGGAGCAGATCGTCCCAGCAATCCAGGGGATTCTTCTCGTATTTCCAGACCTCTTCCGCGCACAGCTCACTTACCGGCGTACCCCAAAAGGTAGGCTCCGGCTCATCTGGGGGAGCCGCAAGGTTCGGCACGCCACTCGCAGGATCGTTGGTCACGGAGCCATTCGCCGTGTGCCCTGCAAATGGCGCCCGCTGCATGGCACCCGCAAAGAAGCCTTGCAGGTATTGCTTCTGCACCTCGGAGAAGGGTGCGCTCTTCGAATGTAGTACGGCGTCCGTCAACGGCGGTTCCTCTATCGCATACTCGTAGGGAGCCCGACTTTCGACGTGAAAAACTGCTTCACGGACACGAGAAGCCGAGCGCAGAAAAACACATGCGAAACTCAGGCTCATCGTGGAGCGGGTACACCAGAACTGCCAGGCTGCATGGGCTGGCAAGAACCTCCGAGAACTCAGTGCCTCGGCAAAATCACGGTGCATGAGTTTTATACGATAAAGCTCCGACGAGCGCAATGGGTTACCCGTTCAGCGAACACGGTCCATGTGGATTTCGACTTCATACGCAACGAGCGCTATTCTGACAGGACCGCACACCACAAGATCATTAAGAGAATTATCTGTCCCACACGCGCGCCCTTCATGAAGTAGCGGCGGAACCGCCGGAATGAGAGTTGACCTATGCCGCACGCCAGCTTCGACGGACTCCGTGTGTTGTCGCTGGAGTCTCGCCGTGCGCGCGAAGTGGAAAAGCTGATCCGCACCTACAACGGCGATCCCCTGGTTGTTCCTGCCATGCGCGAGATCGCCCTGGGCTCGAACGTCCAGTGCCTGGAGTTTGGTCGCGACCTGCTTGCCGGGCGATTCGATGCCATGATTTTCTTTACAGGTGTCGGTGTTCGCGCCATGATGCGGATTCTGGAAAGCGAGCATGACCGGGAAGCTGTCCTTGCCCAATTACGAAAGCTTACGGTCATTTCACGCGGCGTGAAGCCCCAGGCTGTATTGGTGGAACTTGGTATCTCCATCGCTGCGCTGGCACCTGAACCGGCCACGTGGCATGAAGTTCTTCAAAGTGTTGACACTCTCCTTGGCAGCAAGGCACAGACGATGCGCCTTGCTGTGCAGGAATATGGTGCCAGCAACCCGGAGATGCTCGCCGAGCTTGTCACGCGTTTCGATTCGGTGACCAAAGTGCCCGTCTATCAGTGGGCGCTTCCTGAAGATCTTGAACCACTTCGCGCCACCGTTCGCTCCATTGTCAATGGCAGTATTGACGTCGTGCTCTTCATGACCGCGGTGCAGGTGCTCCACATCTTTCAGGTGGCGGTAGCGATGGGTATGGAAGCTGACCTGCGGCGCGCTTTCAGTACTACCGTCGTCATTTCCGTCGGACCGACGACCACCGAGGAGTTGCAACAACACGGTATCCAGCCGGACTTTGAACCCTCCCGGCCAAAGATGGGTTTTCTGATCAACGAAGCTGCGCAGTACGCCGGCAAGGTCCTTGCCAGTAAGCGCACGCCTCGTCCTCCTGCTGAACTAAGCGTGGCCTCTCCAACGCCAGCAACCGTTCGCTCTCCACGTCCAAGTGATGTGCAAAAAGTCGCCGCGATGACCTCCACCATGGCGGGTTTCAGGGACGGCTTGGCACCGCTGGATATCCTGCACGAAATCAGCAGCCGTATTGCCCTTGCCGATCCTTTGCATCTGGTACTGGAACGCATCCTTGGCTTCGTTTGCGCGGTCATACCGTGCGATTCATGCTTCGTGTACACCGTTGAGGAAGATCAATTGCTTCTCAGGGCCAGTAAAAATCCACACACCGATCAGGTGGACAAGCTGAACGTTCCACTCGGTCAGGGCGTAACAGGTTGGGTCGCACAGCATCGGGAGTCCGTTGCCATTCCGGAACGGGCCTGTGAGGATCCGCGCTTCGCCTTTTTCGCAGCGCTGCCCGAGGACCGCTTTGAAGCCATGCTTTGCACTCCTATTGTCTGCGCCAGCCGCGTGATCGGCGTGATTAACGTCCAGCATCGGCAGACCTATTACCACACAGACCTCCAGCGCCGCCTGCTGGCCACGCTTGGGATTTTGGTTGGAGCGGAGATTGAGCGTGCCCGCCTCGAAACCGAAAACTCCGAGCTTGCGCACCGGCTGGAGAACCGGAAGATTGTCGATCGCGCCAAAGGACTTTTGCAACGGGACCTCAATATCAGCGAGGACGAAGCCTACCGCACGTTGCAGCGCGAGAGCCGTCAGCGCCGCCGCTCCATGCGCGAGATCGCGGAGGCAGTCTTACTTTCTGCAGAGCTGCGCCAAGAACGTCATTGACCTAAGTACACATCTCCAGTGAAGCTGTCCATCCAGATCGCACTTGAAACTCGAAGTTGGCTTCTACGAAGTCCCTTGAGGTGGGAGATCAGGACTTCACGCGCTAAATAGCTTTGATAGGAGGAGCTTCCACTGAAGTGAATGGCGGGGGACGCAGTCTGGCGCAAGCGGCTGTCCCAGCAGGATTCCTGGAATAGTGACTTAGAACGTTTATGCTGAGCAGATTCGCTGGAATACCCTGTCTTCCGGAGCATAAGTCAGATTGTTTATCGTAGGTGTCTGCAATCAGAATAGGGACCGAACAGGGAGACAAAGAGTTCCTTTCGCCTCAGCAAGCCAAGTGGACAAATGCGCGGTAATTCCGCGATGATCGGTGCATCGTAAAGAGCCACAGGTGGCTTCGAGGATGGTACTGGTTCAGCGTGACACATGGGGTAGATTCTGCACATGAAAAAGGTTGTCACGGCGACTCGATCCCTGGCGTCTTACGCCAACCGAACAATGAAATCAAGAACTCATCGACAATCTCGCGCCCGGCAGCTATGACG
>CAXUHI010000017.1:0-2004 GCA_964251045.1 uncultured Terriglobus sp.
GACCTGCGCGGTCTGCTCCAGGATGGAGGTGTAGGGTGCCACCACGATGACGCGGCGCTTGCCCTTCAGCACTGCGTGATGCAGCGCAAACGCAAGCCCGCTGAGGGTTTTACCACCTCCTGTGGGTACCGTCAGCGTAAATGTGCCCGGAGCATGGGACGCTGCCGCACGGCAGGCCTGGTACACGTCATCACGCAGGTTGGCCAACGCATGCTCCTTCGCGGTCTTAGCGGAAGCTCGCGACTGCCGCATCTTGCCAAGGCAAAAGGCATCCAGGCGGTCGCGCAAAACTTCCAGCATCTCGCTGCGTTGCGGCCGCTCCTCTTGCCGGTCCCATGCTTCGGTATCCAACAGATCGGCATCCACCAGCGAGGAGAACAGCATACGGACGCCCAGTGCGGAAACCTCTACAGAAGCCAGCGATTGCTCCTCCAGATCGACCGGTAAGCCGCCCTGTCGCGCATCCGCAAGACGATTGATCCCGCGCAGCGTTACGTTCGACAGCACGTGATTCGGCAACTTCAGCGATCCATGATGCGCTTCAATCACAAGCGCTACCGGCAAGCCGCCCTTGTGTTCATCCGGTGACAGCCGTTCAAGCGCCAACGCGGCTCCCACAATGGCGTGCGGCACGCCATTGGATTTCACGCCTTCATTCGAGCTTTCAGGATCAGTCCTGATGTATTTCTGAAATGCTGGCTGATACTTTCCTGCATCATGCCAGAATCCAGCAATGCGAGCCAAATTCGCAAGTTCCGCAGGCGCGAAACGCGCGGCACGGTCCGCAACCTGCTCCAGGTGCTCAGGCAATTCCTGCCATGGGCGATCATCTGAGCTCAGACGACTATGTGCGTACACCACCATGCGTGGATTGTACTTTCTAGCTGTCCTGAGTTGCGTCACCTGAACTTGCATCGGCAAGCCCAGCGTGGTGGCCCGCGATACAGTACGCCAGGATCAGTCCAGCGGGACCGGGAAGCTTGTCCACTACAAACCGTGCACCAAACGTCGAATGATCCACTCTGCCACCGTATGCGGTGTTCTCATCGGAAGGCTGCTCCGCATGCATTGGCCGAGGCATGCGAAGATACTGCTGAAACTCAGAGGAGCCTTTGCCCAAATCGTGACAGCGGCCCAAGTTGTCGCCCCAGTCTCCTGCGCCAAAAGCGGAGGCAAAGCGAGCCGTGAGTTCTCGTACTTCTTCTAAGTGCTTTGCAAGCGGCTCCCAGTCTTCGGCTCCCTTGCCTGGAAGCGTGTGTGCGTAAAAAGTCTCGTTCATTGAAAGTGGAACTTTCCTCTCTAACGCTTCTTTTGACTGATGTCGTTACCTCTCTGTTCAGGGCTTCGCAGCGGGACGCGTGTGAGCGGAGAGCGCATTCTACGGCAGTTTGCTAAGCGCGTCTCTGAGTGAAACATCGCAGCCACTACTGTGAAGATGCTCAGTTTTCGCAGCGTTTCCGTAGACTTTTGGGCGAGAGAACGGCCGACCCTGACTGAATGGCGGAGAGTGAGGGATTCGAACCCTCGATAGAGCTTTTGACCCTATAACGGTTTAGCAAACCGCCGCCTTCAGCCTCTCGGCCAACTCTCCGCACCTGCCTGGGCGCTTACACGCGGGGCGTGAAGCAGCCAAGCAGGCTTGATTATAGCGTGCGGGAACGGCAGGCACCACAGTAGCTCGACAGAAGTTCGGCGCTTCGTCCCGCGGGCACGATACAGTCACAACTGTCATTGTGATCAACGGTTCCCACCCAAATCAAGCCAATCCACAGACGCAGAAGCTGCGACTGCTGCCCTTGCTGGCGGCGACGTACTTCATGGTGTCGGGTGGGCCGTATGGGCTTGAAGACATCATTGGCGATGCGGGGTACGGGCGCGCCCTGGTGATCCTGTTGCTGCTGCCATTCATCTGGAGCCTGCCGACGACGCTGATGCTCGGCGAACTGGCCAGCAGCATTCCGGAGGAGGGCGGGTTCTACGCGTGGGTGCGGCGGGCCATGGGAC
>CAXUHI010000017.1:2014-49186 GCA_964251045.1 uncultured Terriglobus sp.
GACCGTTCTGGGGATTTCAGGAGGCGTGGCTCTCTCTGGCGGCCTCAGTGTTCGACATGGCCGTGTACCCCACCATCTTTGTTTCGTATCTGGGGCGAATTGCGCCCTCGCTGACCGGCGGACATCGGGGTCTGCTTCTGGAGCTTTCCGTTGTGGTGCTTGCGGCACTGTGGAACCTGCGTGGGGCAGTGTCGGTGGGCAGGGGATCGGTTGGCCTGTGGCTGATGGCGCTGCTGCCGTTTGTGGCGCTGACTGGATTTGCGGTTTGGACGGGCGCGCACACCGAGCACGCGGCACTTGGGCCGCCGGCACGGCTGGACATTCCCGCCGCGATCCTAGTGGCTATGTGGAACTACATGGGCTGGGACAACGCCACCACCATCGCGCAGGAAGTAGACGACCCGCAGCGGACGTATCCGCGCGTCATGCTGCTGGCCGCGCTTATGGTCATGCTGACCTATCTCATTCCGATTGCGGCGGTGGCATGGGCGGGGATCCCTGCGGAACGCTTCTCGACGGGCGCGTGGGTGGACGCGGCGCACCTGCTGGGCGGGTCGGCGCTGGCGGTGTGCGTGGTGCTGGCGGGATCGCTGGACAGCATGGGTACGTTCAATGCGCTGACGCTGAGCTATACGCGGCTGCCATATGCCATGGCGTGCGATGGCCTGCTGCCGCGTGTTCTGGCCCGCCGCAACGCGGCCCGGGTGCCCTGGGTGGCGCTGCTGGCCTGCGCGGTCCTGTGGGCGCTGGCACTCAACCTGACGTTTGAGCGGCTCATCAGCATCGATGTGCTGCTGTGGGGCATGTCGCTCCTGCTGGAGTTTGCGGCGCTCATTGTGCTGCGGCGGAGTGAGCCTGCCCTCTTCAGGCCGTTTCGCGTTCCGGGTGGGTTGCCGGTGGCGTACGCGATGGCCGCGGGACCGGCGGGACTGATCGCCTTTGCGCTTTGGGCCGCGCGCGGCGAGCATGTGGGGCGTATGCCAGCATCGCTGTTTGCCGTACTGATCGCTCTGGCTGGCCTGCCAGCCTATGCGGTTGTACGGTATCTGGTCAGCCCGCTTCAGACTACCAGCGAAGCCATGCCGTCCATTCGCCGTTAACAGCCTCGCGGCGGGTGTCGAAGGTGAGCGGCTTCGGCGCTCCGTACTTTGTTGACGAGAGCTTCTCCGCGCAAAAGCAGTTCCGCATCCGGGAAGGCACACACTGTACGCCGCGTGGCGAAGCTCTCAACGCGTTCAACCGCCGCGCCTTCGCCGAACCCTATGACCTCGGTCCGAACGACCTCAACTTCGGATTCGTGAACTGCACCATGAACGGTCCGCCAACTCCAGGTGACCGCACGCATCCAGTTCTAAGCCGCGCTTTCTTTGTGCCCAAGCAACAAACCTGGCGTGCACGAAGTCGCTTTAACACAACGCCGTGCTTTCGATCTGGCACCGTTCCGGCAGCCGTTTCACTCTTTGTCACTTCTTGTTTTGCGTTTACCGTTACCAACCACTCCGTTACTCTTGAAGCGTGGATAGACTTCGCACATCATGCCACTTCTCGGTAGCGTGGCTTCTCTGTGCGATGCTCCTCCTTCTGACCATCGACTCTCCCCATTGCGACGTGTGCGACGGGCTTCCGTTCATGGCCGCAGTGTCTCAACACGTCCTTCATCAGCACATGCCCGCCGCCCCAGACACGTGCAATGGACACTGCTCCTGCTGTGTCCTTCAGGGCATCCCGATGGTGGGACCCGCTCAGGGAGCCTTCCAGATTGCTCCGGCCAATGACGACGCGGGGTCACCGCGAGCCGTCCTATCCAGACCTTCCTTTGTCTTTCGACCGCCCCGGATCATCCATCCCTGATCGCTGTGCAGCCGCTTACACGGTACATCCATCATGAACTGGAGACCCCATGCGTCACGTACTTATGTCGCCCACCTGGGCGTGTCTCTTTCTGTCTTTGTGTCTGCCGGTCTGTGCGCAGATGCGCGTCGAAGATACTCCCGCTCCTGCAAAGGCTGACAATGTTGACGATGATCCGGGCATCATTCTCGAAGTGGGCGCTGCCACGAGTTGGAACACCACGGGAGGTGCGGCGACGTTCGCCCCGAACCTCGCGGCCGAGATAACGCCCATTGAGAATCGGCTGGAACTCGAAGTCGGCGTTTCACCTTTCTTCACCA
This sequence comes from uncultured Terriglobus sp., assembly GCA_964251045.1. Classification (GTDB taxonomy): domain Bacteria; phylum Acidobacteriota; class Terriglobia; order Terriglobales; family Acidobacteriaceae; genus Terriglobus. The sequence goes on from CAXUHI010000017.1 coordinate 4,186, forward strand.
CGAACTCGACCGAATGGGATACTGATCTCTTGTTCAAGAAGCCGTGGACGCTATCAAGGAAGGCTGAGTTTATGCTGGGGATCGGACCCGAATGGGTTCACCTCAGGCAAAACGGAAAAGTCACGGAGTCCGCGGCTGGGGAAGTGGCTGGGGATTTTATGTTCTGGCCGACCGGAAGACACCGTTTCGGCTGGTATTTGGAACCAGCCTACGACTACAGCTTTGCGGGGGGCCACCAGAAGTCGATTGGGATGAGCGCTGGCCTTCTCGTCGGCGTCCGACGGAGGCATCCGTGATGAACACGTCCGCTGTTCCACGCATTCCGCTCGTACGCTGCGTTCTCTTTCTACAGTGTGCTACTGTTTGCGGGGTGTCGTAGCGTATTCAGTAGCATTGCGCGCTGCCCCTTGCCGCTGTATCCATTCTCATCGTAGAAGCCGGGAAGGCGCGGCACGGCCAGGTCTGCGGCTGCTGCGAGCTTGCAAATGCGGATCGATTCGCAATATGGTGTGAAAGATGACTCCTTCGCGTGCAGACTCCTCCATTGCCTCTCGTGAATGGGTCGACCGGCTGGGTATCTGGACGTCGGCTCTGTGCGTCATTCACTGTCTCCTCACGCCTGTGCTGCTTTCCTTCTCGGCAGTCATCGCGCACTTCTTGCCTGCCGAGGAGAGCGTACATCGCAGCCTCGCTTTGCTTGTGGCGTCCTTTGGAGCTTTCGCGCTGATTGCTGGCTTCCGGAGACATAAGCGGGCTCTTGTCCTCTTCATGATGCTTGCCGGCCTGGGCTGCATAGCAGGAGCGGCGTGGTTTGGAGATAAACTTCCCACGCACGCAACTGAAGTGATGATCACCTTGATCGGCAGCGGGTTCATGATTGCGGCACATCGGTTGAACCACACGTTCTGCAAGTCGTGCGAATGCTCCTCGCCGCGCTGAGCGAGATTGGTTTCTGCTCAGCAAACACCGCGAACATGATCAGTCATGGAAGTCGGCTTATGTTGACCAATCCGGTAAGACGAAACACAGGTCGTCCATGCTCCCGCTTACGTTGTGATCCTGAGGACGTATGCATACGGGTTGGGTTTGTCCGGCGGCATGGTGACTTCGAGGGCATCGCCCGTCTGCGTGTAGCGCAAGGGCGCGGTGCCGCCGATCAACTCGACGCGTTGAATGTTTGCGGGGGCGTGTTCGGCGCCTTTCGCGAAGGTCTTGACGCGGACTTTGCCGTCCGTTGGCCATGCCAGGAGGAAGGCATAGACGATGTTGCCCTTGCGGGTGAAGCGGATGTCCTCTGCCGTGTGCGGGCGGGTTTTCTCGCTGAAGTTCTTTTCGATTGGCTCCGGCGGCCCCTCGCCATACACGAGGTAGGGACGTGTGCCATAGATAGCCTCGCCGTGCTTCGGCACCCATGACGCGATCGCTTGCAAAAAAGCGTGCTCGTCTTCGTCGATGGCGCCATTGCCGCGTACGGGGATCGACAGCAGCAGGTTGCCATTCTTGCTGATGATGTCGATCAGCAGCGGGATCACCGTCGCCGGCGTCTTGTACTTGTGCTGCTCGAAGATGGAGCGCTTGTAGTGCCAGTCGCCGATGCAGGTATCGGTCTGCCACGGCTCCGCCAGGATTTCGGTTGAGCGGCTGCGTTCGATGTCGAGCGTGAACGCACCCATTGCCTCCGGGCGCGGCTTCTTGGCAAAGACGACGGATTGCACGGTGCCGTGTTTCTTCACGCTGGTGTTGTAGAGGTGCGCGGTGACCCGCAGGCCCTTGTCGCCCAGCGGCAGTTCTTCATCATCGAAGTAGACGAGATCGGGTTCGTACGTGTCGAATAGTTCCTTGCAGCGCAGGTACCAGAGCTCGGCGAAGCGCGGGTTTTGCGGAGGGTCCTCTTCGTGCCAGGTGCCGTCGTGTGTCGTGTGCCAGGCGTTCTGTGCTTCGATGGTGTTGACGCCGCCGGGCATGGCAAGACCGGTGCGGCCGGCGTAGAGTTCCTGCGGATCAAGCCCGTCCCACCACTGCCCGTTGCCGTCGGCTTTGGTCAGCGTGGCCGCGTCGTATCGCTGGTTCGCCAGGGGGCCGACGGGATCATAGCCATAGGCCACCTGGAACCAGTGCCAGGCGTGGGAGCTATGGTTCGACACGCCGAACTTCATGCCATGCGCGCGAGCGATGCGTCCCCACGTGCCAATGATGTCGCGTTTTGGACCGATCTTCGTTGAGTTCCACGGATGGTACGTGGAGGCATAGTTATCGAAGTTATCGTGATGGTTTGCGAGCGCAAAGAAATACTTGGCCCCGGCTGCCTGGTACAGACTCATCAACTGCTCCGGCTGCCATTGATCGACTTTCCAGAGATTGTCGATCTGCATAAAGCCGAACTTCGTGGGGTGGCCGTAGTGCTCGGTGTGCCAGTCGTGGATGGGATCGCCCTGCATGTACATCTTGCGCGCATACCAGTCGCCCATCTCCGGGACGCATTGCGCGGACCAGTGCGCCCAGATCCCGAACTTGGCGTCGCGAAACCACTCGGGCGTCTTGTACTGCGCCTTGAGCGATTTATACGTGGGCTGGAATGGGCCGGGGGCAATGGCGCGCTCCTGGGCGTACGCCGTACGGATACGGCTGAGCGCGGCGGCAGCGGCGGAGTTGCGCAGAAAGGCGCGGCGGCTAACAGCATCGGACATGCGCAACATCCTACGCCCGTTCTCGCTCCCATGACCACCTGATGACCCCGAGAGAGGATCAGCGTGTCTGAAGCTGCACTTCCAGGGGCGTGTCCCGTTCGAAGGCAACGGGCTGACCTCGCATAAGAAAGCGGAAGTAGATCGATTTGGCAAAGGCGTAGGCACCGAAGCCGGTTGCAACGTTGCGGTCATTCACCGTGAGTGCCACGACACGGGCGACCAGGCCGAAGCCGTTCGACGCGACAGTCTGGCGCCCCAGGCCACCTCCTTCGCCTCCGTCGCGGTCACGGTCATGGCCTGCAGCGGCCAGTGCGCCAAGAAGCAATGGTGCAATGAAGCGGTTTTTGTCCGGGTTCGCCTTCATGCCTCCCTCGGCGTCCACGGAAAGGTTCTGCTGGCTTGTGGCACCCGCTCCCTGCACGATCCCGAAGGCCTTCTGGGCAGCTTCGGCGGGCCGCTGTACCTGCTGAAAGACGAAGCGCAACTGACCGTTCCTGCCCAAGCTGCGTGAGGCCTTTGCCGAGACCACACGACCCGAAAGCTGCGCACCCTCGCCCAGAAGAAGACGGTGCTGCGCGTCAAAGACCGGCTGCGTGACGATCGCTCCGACCGTGTCTCCTTTCGTTGCGGAATCGCTGCTGACCTGCTTCGTGAGGCGTGCCATCACGTGCACGTTGTTCAGCGATGCCGGATCGGTCGGTGCAACCTCGGACTCGGGTGTGCCATCCGGCGCAAAGCGGGCGGGCGAGGTGACATCCGCCATGAACGTTGTACCGGCCCAGACGCGTTGCGGATGATACGGCAGCTGGCTATACAGCAGTCGCAGCACGCGGTCCTGCTTGCCGGGGCCGAAGACGGCGTCTTTCGTGCTGCTGATCCGCTCCCGTGTGATGGTTCTGGCCTGCATGAACACACCCGGCCGCTTGCCAAGGGCAACGAAGCGCACCGGTTTGATGTCACGCTCGGCGCCTTCCGCCTTCAGTGGCAGTTTACCAGCAGGTGTGACCACATCGTTGAGGCGCAGCAACGGACTTTTAAGAGGTGTGATGTCGCCGTTCAGCAACGCCTTGGCCCGCACAAGGCCATGCACGGGAGCCGTGGCGTACACAGTGCCGTGCACGACAGAGCCGGCGGGCAGAACCAGACGGTCATAAACGTACAGCGGGTCAATCAAGGTTCCCTCAATGAGGGTGCCCGGTCTCATGCGAACGGTATGCGTGCTGCGGATGGCTAGAGGCACACCCGCTGGAACGATCAACGCAGTAGCATCCCCGTCCGGCGAAAGCACTGTGATTTGACCGTTCGCAGGGGTAGTTATTCTGCTCTGTGCAGATCCAGTCACCGTAAACAGGCAGACCACGTTCATTGCGCAAACGGTAAACATCTGGCGTGACGCACGGATAGACATTCCGTCTCACGATAAACCATCCACCTTAAGCCTTGATGAAGGTGGATAGTTTCCGGGCGCGACAATCCCGGCTTCTTGCAGTTTGCCGGGCGGCCTCGTACACCGGGATTAGAGTATCTGCCTCAACACAGCCGGGCTATTGCAGACCTGTATGCTTCGCCCTAAACGCGGCGATCGACTTCTCGATGATTTCATGCGCGTAGCGCACGTCTTTCCAACCTTCAATCTTGACCGTTTTGCCTTCCAGGTCCTTGTAGGTGGAGAAAAAGTGCACGATCTCGCGCAGCTTGTGCGGGTGAATCTGCTCGTAGCTGGTGATATCGAAAAACCGTGGGTTCGCACAGCCGACTGCCAGCACCTTTTCGTCACCCTCACCGTTATCGATCATTTCCATCAGCCCGATAGGGCGCACCTCCTGCAGGCACCCGGGGAAGCTTGGCTCATCCACCAGAACCAGCACATCCAGCGGGTCGCCATCGTCGCCCAGCGTCGAAGGTAAAAACCCGTAGTCACCCGGGTAGTGCACGGGGCTGTATAGGTTGCGGTCCAGCTTGAAGACGTGCAGTTGCTTGTCATACTCGTACTTCATGCGTCCCTGGTACGGGATCTCGATGACTGCATTGACCACTTCTGGCGACTTGGCGCCAACCGGGAGCTCCAGGTAATTCGGCATATGTATATGTCTTGTTGTCCTTAAGAGTAGCTGCCGCGTAACAGTACGCCTCTGGGAAGCTGACGGCAACCTGCCCATCTTACCGGCTGTCCCTTTTTGCCGCAATGCGAAGGAACTGACCTGTTTTGCGACACATGGCCCACTATAATCTGATGATGCGCGCCCATGTCTACGTTACGCTGAAGCCCACAGTGCTGGACGCACAGGGGCAAACGATCGCGAACGCGTTACGCCGGCTGCACCACCCGCAGGTTGAATCCGTGCGGCAGGGCAAATACTTCGTGCTAACACTTGCGGACTCGCTGGACGGCGACGCAGCCAAAGCCGAGGTGGAGCGTATTGCTCGCGACGTGCTGGCGAACCCGGTGATCGAAGACTTCACGTACACGCTGGACGCGTAGCCGCGCTGCGCAGCAGGAGATCACGGCGGCAGCCGCAGGCCGAGTGACCGAAGCTACCTTTCTGATGCACCTTCTTGTTCAATGCCGGACGATGGCATAAAGACGAAGTCGCATTGGGTGCTTGTCTTCCCGCAGTAAACAACGGCATCACGCAGGATTCGAGCCTGTGAGCCGTGCGGGACGGCGCCGGATACCGGCAGCTTTCTGGCGGCTTCGGCCACAGTCTTCAGCGATCCGTCGCCCGCAACCAGCATTGCGGCCGTTACGCCTTCGCTGCCCAACTGGACCCGCACGGTTCCTCCGCCGGTGACACCGGCTGGTTTCGCCAGGTGATACGTTCGCCGTCCTGAAGAGAAGGCGTACCGCCCGGGGCTGTCATACCCTCTTTCTCTAAACGCTCAGCATTGCTTTTTACTTCCGCCAGGTCTGCCTTGTTCTGAGCTGCGTGTTCCGCGGCCATGGCCAGGTGGTTCGTCCGCAGCGCATCCCCTTTTCTGCCCAGAGCCTCGTAGGCCTTGGCAAGGTGGTCTCCTACGGCGACGTCAGGGTGGTTGAACCACGCGGCTTCCAGATACGTCAGCGCTTCTTCCGGTTTGCCCTCCAGGAGCAGGATGTCGCCCAGTGTGTCCCATGCGGCCGCCAGAAAGGCTGAGTCGGCGAACGCCTTCGTGTTTACGCCATCAATGGGATAGGACGCCGTTGCAGTCTCCAGCATGTTCACGGACCGCCTTGAGTTCGTCTCTGCAAAGGGCAGGTCGGTCTTCATCTCTGCCAGCAGGTAAACGTTGCTGTTGATCAGGTTCGCATCGTCACTGCCATCCATGGCCTTTTTCGCTACGGCAGCGGCTTCGGCGTTTCGATGAAGTTGCTTCAGGGACGCCGCTAGCTGGGTCTGTACGTTGCGGTCGTCCGGATGCTCGGTGCCAGCTTGCCGCAGTGTTGCCTCGGCAGCCTCGTACTTCTCCGCCTGCGTCTGAACCCCTGCAAGCATCAGGGAGATCGTCAGGTCCTTGCGGCTGCTGTACTGCTTGAGCAGGTCCTCCGCATCGGCAAAGCGCTTCTGCCGTACATAGGTTGCAGCCAACAGACGTACGATAGTGCTGTTGGCATCGGGATGATGCTGCAACTCTGCCTTGTAGTCCGCAATGGCTTCGTCCATCTTTCCATCGTGTGCCGCCACATAACCAAGCATGCTCATCAGGTAAGGTGCTTCCGGGTCGATGTCGCGAGCCTGCTTCAGTTTTGCGCGGGCCGTCTGCCAATCTCCTGCACGTTCTGCGTTGGGCACCTCTGCCAACAGCTGCTGGACCCCCACATTCAGTGGCTTCGGAGCGTCTGCTGCTACAGTTGCATCAGCATGCGTTGAGAGCGCCTTTGCATTGGTGGCGGGTGCAGAAATCAGCGTAATATAGCTCTCGCCGTCTTCAAGTCCCGCTGCTTTCATAAATGCGATGTAATCCTGCCACTGTGCCTTTGGCACTTTATGCTGCCGGAGGACAACGGTGCGGTCTATGATCAGCTTGCCTTCGATGAGGCGGTAGGTTTTGTCGAAGGTGATGTAGTCACGCTTAACATGGACTGCATCCGGCAACTCCGCGCGGTCACCCTGCGGCAGCGTGATTGTGGCGTGCGCTTCAAGCGTGCGCGGCGCGCCCAGGTCGATATCGTGTTCCGGTGCCTTTTCCTTGTCGATGGTGGCTACGTCGAGCACCGGAAACAGCGGAATGGTGTGATTGTTCTTGAAGTCCCCATAGTCCTCACGCATGTAGTCGTAGGCCAGGTGTACCGGACCGTTGGGGTCCTGTTGTACGAGGTCGGCGTGACTGACCTTGCCGCCAAAGCCAAGCGCGTTGGAAATGTACTGCATGGAATCATCCCACTGCGCGGGCGAAATCTGCCGCAGCATGGAGCGGTAGCCAAACTCGTTGTCCGACCGGACGGTAAGCTGCATCCGGCCTTTCAGCAGGCCCTTATCGTCCAGCGTCGCTACCGCGTCGAATGTTTCCTTGTAGGGGAACGGAGGATCGGCAGGCGTCGTCTGCAGAGTGGCCGAGCCGCTTGAGGGAACCACAAGCGCCTGCTGATCGCGAAGGAGAGGGATGAGGACACGGTACGGTTCCACTTCCGGCGTGGTATCCAGCCAGATGCGTCCGGAACCCGGTATGTCCACTGTGGTAATCACGTGATTGAAGACCGCCGGTGTGGGTACGTCCGCAACCGGAACGATGCCAACGCCGATCAGAGCGGGTGCGGTGGTGAATCCTTTGGACCGTAGCAGCGACTCCAGAAGTGTGTCCTTGTCCTTGCAGTCGCCATACTGGTTGTCCATGACTTCCGCCGCAGCGTGTGGCTGGTAGCGGCCAGCGCCGAGATTGATGCCAACATAGCGTGTCTGCGTCGAGACATAGCGATAGAGCGCCTCCACCTGCTGCTGCGGTGTGGCTGCGTCTTTGGTTAGTTCCGTGGCTTTCGCACGTACCGCATCCGTCGGCTCAAGACGGGGTTGCGCCAATCCACGGTACCAGCTGCCTACCTCGCCCCAACTGTGAAAGGTAGTCCACGCCACGGAGGGGAGTTTGCGTCCCTCGCTGTCTTCATCCGGATCCTTGACGTCCGCAGCAGTCATCTTGCCGTTGACATCGCGCTGCGAGGGCTTGGTCTGCGACGAGGTCCATGTCCACGTCCGCATCCCGTCGCTAGTGACGGGCACAGCAGGATGGTTTGGACTCCAGACCTGCACGTAGACGCCAGTGGGCACAGCGAGTGACAGCGTCTGGCTGAGTACAACGCCACCGTTTAAAGCGAAGTGTTCCGCACCCCAGAACTGGTTGGGTGCCTCCGCCTTGGTGCGCACCGTACGAAACTGGTATTCAAGCCGGTCGCCCACGGACAACGAACGTACCGGCAGATGCTTTTCGCGGATGTCGCTGTACATCGGCGCGTTGCGCGTCACCTCTGACGGCATCTCCATGGCATCTGCCGTAGGTGTCTCCACCGTGCTGCCATCCGGCTTGCGTACGCGGACATAGTCAATGGCAGCAGTGTCGTTAGCGGATGCGTAGGAGAAGGTCAGCACGCTGAACTGCCGCGCCACACCCTCTGACTGTACCCGCATGGACACACGCGTGGTGGTCTCGCCGGTGCCGTCCGCGTGCATCCGGACGGTTGTGTCTAGGTGCTCGATGACTACCGGCTCATCCCGGTAGGGATCCGTCGTGGCAGAGGATTGTGCAGCAGCGGCAGAGAACACGGCACATGCCGTAAGTGAACCAAAGACACGCAAGGTCATAGATACCAGCGTGTATAGCAGATTTACTCCGCCCTGGTATAGAGAAAGATGATCACATTGCTCCCTTAAAGCCGATGGTTCCCGAGTTTGCTGGCACGCTGATCTCAAGCGGGAGTCTTCATGGGGCCGCATACGTGTGGAGTTTCAGCGTCGTTTGGAGACGCGGAACTCTACAATGATCATTTGGCGTACTTGCCAGAACGATCACGCATGACGCTGCTTGCTCAACTCCGCGCCGCCCCAAACCTGTTGACGCTGCTGCGCCTGATTGCCATCCCGTTTCTGGTGGCTGCCATGCTGCGCCGGCATGAGGAGGTGGCGCTCCTGATCTTTGTGATGGCAGGTGCGACCGACGCGGTAGACGGTCGTCTGGCGCGACGGTTGAACCAGACTACCCGGCTTGGGCAGTATCTCGATCCCATTGCCGACAAGCTGATGCTTTCCACCCTGTTTCTGACCGCAACCCACATCGGCCTTGTTCCGTTCTACGTGACAGTGCTTGTGTTTGCGCGCGATATCGGCATCCTCGTGATCAGCGTCCTGCTGTTCACCACAGGCACCATGCGCAACTTTCAGCCCAGCGCGATGGGCAAAGCCAATACGCTGTTTCAAATCTTCACGGTGCTGCTTGTATTGATCACCGCCGTGCGCTCCACCCCGGAGCTCTCGCTCCTGTGCCATGTCATGCTGGTTGTGATTGCATGGCTGGCACCACTTTCAGCCGCGCAATACGCCTGGATTGTCTTTCACCGCATCGCTACGGAACCACTCGAGTCCTTATAGTTTCTTTTCGTGCGTGACGAACTTCCTTTCTACTCTTGATACTTAGGCTGGAGCTTTCGCGTGGTTGACGCATGAACGAGAACCCTGGACCGGTGACTGCTGAAGACGATCTGCCCGGGCCTCCGCGGCGGGACACACCGTTGCAGGAACCCGGGCTGAAGCGTCTGACCGTCAGGCTGCTTGCGCTGACGATTGCGGCGCTACTCTCCAGTTCGCTGCTGCAGCGCTACCTGGGACATGTGCTGGCTGGACCTGACATCGATTTCAGGGATTACTACGTCGCAGCGCAGGTCGTTCGCGAGAATCCGCATGCACACCTCTATGAAGGAGCGACAAACGGCAATCCGCAACTGAAATCCGCACCCACGGATTCAGCGATTGCACGCAGAGCCCGCCTGGACGGATTTGAGGACATCGAACTGTACCTCTATCCGCCGCTGTTCGCGGACCTGCTGACACCGCTGACTCGCCTGCCGCTCCGGGTCGCTGCGCAGCTGTGGCGACTCCTCAACCTTGGGGTGGTCTTCGGCAGCGTTCTTCTGCTCGTCCGCATGGTTCGCATCCGCCTGCTTTCGGCCGAGTTTGTGCTGGTGCTCACTGCGGCGTATGCCTTCTGGCCCGTGCACGAGGCCGTGTCGCTCGGCCAGATCACCGTTGTTCTCCTGGGACTCTGGACTGTGGGCGTCGTTTCGTATGCGGGGGGTTTGACAGTTCTTTCCGCCTTTGTGCTGGCGTTGGCCACCGCCTTCAAGGTGACACCGCTGCTGCTTGTTCCGGTGGTCCTTGTCTGGCGTGACCGCCGGTGGCTGTTCACGTATGCCCTTGCCCTGCTGGCGTTTTTTGCGGCCATGGCAGCCTGGAACGGACCTGCCCTCCTCAGGGAGTATGTCCATGTCATCGCCGGCATGGGCGGAACGCTGCCGGCCATCGGCAACAAGTGCATCCCCGCCATCACGGCCTGGCTCTACTATCGCCGTACCTTTGACCTGCAAACCGTACATGCTGTGTTGGGTACCAGTCCGATGGCGCTGAACCTGCTCAGCAAAGTATTCAGCCTGGCATTCTATGGCACCTGCCTCGTGCAGGTCTGGAAAGGCCGTCGCATGACGAGTCGCTACGACCGGGCTCTGACGCTTGCAGTCTTTGCCCTCGCCGCCGCCCTGCTGGCTCCAGTGTCGTGGCGGCACGCCTATACCGTGGCGCTGGTCCCGTTCGTGCTGCTCTGGGAACGCTGCTTGCGGGAGAGGTGGGCAGGCTGGCTGCTCTGGTCTCTGGCTGTGGCCAGTCTCGCTGTCGGGTCGCTGGCGTTCGACCTGATGGCACAAGGACCCGTGCCGCAGCCGCTCAAGATCTTTCTGGCGAGTCTCTGGCCGCTTTCGGCGCTTTGCCTGTGCGTCTTTGCCTTGCAACGCTTGACACAGGCACGTGCCGTTCGGTGATCGTCGATGCGGGTGAGCGCCGTGCTCTCGCCTGCAGGCAAGACGATAGAAATTATTAAAGAACACCTCTTGGCCATTGCAAGCCTGTTCTCCCCGGCCTACACTGAAAGTGCCGGGATAAACGGTTGAACCATGCTGCGGCTCACCAAAAAAGCGGATTATGGCCTCATGGCGCTCAAGTACCTGGCCGAGGAGGCCATGCGCACCGGACGCACCGGTGCCGCCAGCGCACAGTCCGCAAAGGATATCGCAGAGGCGTACCACATTCCGCCGCAGCTTTTGGCGAAGATCCTCCAGACGCTGACGCGGCAGGGAATCCTGGCGTCGCACGCCGGAACGAACGGCGGGTATGCGCTGGCACGGCCAGCATCGGAGATCAACGCCTTTGAGGTGATCCGGGCGATCGATGGACCGTTATTTATTACGAGCTGCATCACCATACACGGCACGTGCGACTTGCACGGACACTGCACCATCAAAGAGCCATTGCGCAAAGTGAACGACAGCATCAAGGACATGCTGAGCCGCATCGTTATCGCCGACCTGGCAGAGCCGCAAGAGACGCCTTTAGCACCCGTTGCGGGTGGGTTGGTCTCCATCGCGGTCTAACGACAGAGTTGCAGTACCTTTGCTCACACATTCAGGGAGAAGAACACCATGAGCCTTACCGCCGAAATCGAATTGCTGGAATCGACACCCGTCCACACGGGCGTGCAACTGCCCATCTACATGGACAATCACGCCACCACCGCGCTGGACCCCCGCGTGTTGGAGGCGATGCTGCCCTACATGACGAAGATCTATGGCAACGCGGCCAGCCGCAATCATGCCTTTGGCTGGGAAGCCGAGCAGGGCGTCGAAAAGGCACGCGAGCAGATCGCCAAGCTGATCGGAGCCACGCCGAAGGAGATTATCTTTACCTCTGGATCGACCGAGGGCAACAATCTCGCCATCAAGGGTGTCGCGGAGATGTACCGCGAAAAAGGCAACCACATCATTACGCAGGCCACCGAACATAAGGCCGTGCTGGATACCTGCAAGCGCCTGGAAAAGAACGGCTTCAGGGTCACGTATCTGCCAGTGCAGGCCGATGGTCTGGTTTCCGTAAAGGATATCGAGGCGGCGATTACGCCGGAAACGATCCTGGTCACCATCATGTACGCCAACAACGAGATTGGCGTGATCAACCCGATCCGCGAGATCGGTGCACTCTGCCATGCCAAGGGTGTTCTGTTCCACACGGACGCCGTCCAGGCGGTTGGCAAGATTCCCGTCGACGTGCAAAAGGACAATATCGACCTGCTCTCGCTGACCGCGCACAAAATCTACGGGCCGAAGGGTGTCGGCGCGTTGTACGTTCGCCGCCGCAACCCCCGCGTCCAACTGAATGCGCAGATCGACGGTGGCGGCCACGAGCGCGGCATGCGCTCCGGCACGCTGAATGTCCCCGGTATCGTCGGCCTGGGTGAAGCATGTGAGCTTGCCCAGAAAGAGATGGTAGCCGAGACCGCCCGCCTGACCGCCCTGCGCGATCACTTGAAGCAGAAGCTGGAATCGGCGCTGGATTATGTTGCCGTGAACGGTAACATGGACCACCATCTGCCCGGCAACCTGAACATGAGCTTTGTCTACGTTGAAGGCGAAAGCCTGCTGATGGGCATCAACGACATCGCCGTCTCCTCCGGCTCGGCCTGCACCTCGGCCACGCTGGAACCGAGCTACGTACTGAAGGCGCTTGGCCTCGGCGACGACGTGGCGCACAGCTCCATCCGCTTTGGCCTGGGCCGCTTCAATACCAAGGAGGAAGTCGATTACGTCGCCGACAAGCTCATCGACACCGTCCTGAAGCTTCGCGAACTAAGCCCGCTCTACGAAATGGTGAAGGAAGGCATCGACCTGACCAAGATCGAGTGGGCCGCCCACTAGGGAGTTACTTTTGCTCTCAGGCACATCGAAGATTGATCAAACGAAGATCGACGGTACTGGATGAGGTTGCTGCTACTCACTGGGGTGAGCTTGATTGCCTTGATATTGTCCTTCCGGACCTTGATCATACGACTCCGTGCATTGAAGACTGTGTAGCAGTATCGGCTATCAGACGTTCAGACAAATTGTTCCAGGTGCCGACCTAGAGGGCAAATGCAGCAGTTCATCACAGACCGTCTCCCTGACATCGAGGCGCTTTGCCGTGCGCACCACGTCCAGCGGCTTTCGATCTTCGGCTCTGCCGTACGCGATGACTTCAACCCGGAAACCAGCGATGTTGAAGTGCGAGTCATCTTTGACAGCGTGAGCATCGAGCGATACGCCAGGAATGCTTTTTCTTTTCACGATGCGTTTGCCGTACTGTTCGGTCGTAAAGTTGACATGATCAGCAGTAAGCAAATAAAGAATCCTCGCCTTCGGGCTGCAATCGAACGCAGCGAAGTAGACGTATATGCGGCATGACGTTCGAGACTTGCTGGCTGATATGCAGCAGTTCATCGGTGAACTTCAGGCGGCAGTTGGTGATCGTACTCGGGAAAACTATGATTTCAGAGATTGTCACGCGGAGAGCGGTGGAGCGGGAGTTCATTCTGATCGCTGAGGTGATCCGCCGGATGCAATCTGTGTCGGAAGAAGTGCACCAACGCATTGAGGCTGTGCGACGCATCACAGGCTTCCGAAACGTTCGTGTTCACGATTATGATGAAGTTGACGACCAAGTTATCTGGAGTTCCATTACAGTTTCTATACCCAAACTCAAGCAGCAAGTTGACGCATGGGCAGATGAGTTAGGCATGGAACCGCCACCCCGGAACTAACCGCATGATCCGGGGCGGCTCAACGGAGCATCCAATAACAGCGGACAGGGAACAGGAGAACAGGACATGGCATACAGCGATAAGGTAGTCGATCATTACGAGAATCCCCGCAACGTGGGCACGCTCGACAAGAGCAGCGCGGAAGTGGGCACGGGCCTGGTGGGTGCGCCGGAGTGCGGCGACGTGATGCGCCTCCAGATCAAGGTCAACCCGGAGACACAGGTCATTGAGGACGCCAAGTTCAAGACCTTCGGTTGCGGTTCCGCAATCGCTTCGTCCTCGCTCGCGACCGAGTGGGTCAAGGGCAAGACCGTCTCCGAGGCGCTGACCATCTCCAATACCGAGATCGTCAAGGAACTCGCGCTGCCGCCGGTTAAAATCCACTGCTCGGTGCTGGCAGAGGACGCCATTCGCGCCGCCATCGGCGACTGGAAGAAGAAGAACCACGTCGCGGAACCGGCCCTCGCCGGCGCGTCAGCGTAGGCTCACCCGCAACCGTGTTCTCCGATGCGTCAAAGTGCCTGCTGTATCGGTAGCAGGCACTTTGTCCTGTACGGAACCAATTTGGACTGGAGCACTGTTTGGCTACGATTGGCATCAACCCGACAACCAGCAAGGAGATGAGCGCGCCTGCGCCACAGGCGGGTGCGCCCGTGTACTCCAGCCCGATCGCCGCTCCTGTCTCTGCTCCGCCGGACAACGCCAAGGCGCAAAATATCCAGGTGACGGAAAAGGCGCTGAAGCGTATCCGCTCCGCCATGCAGAAGGAGAACGTCTCCGCCGAGCAGGGCGGCCTGCGCGTGGGCATCACCGGCGGGGGGTGCAGCGGTCTCTCGTACAACATTCGCTTCGACTCCCAGCCGCGCAACCGCGACCGCGTCTACGTGTATCAGCAGGACGGCGACAAGGTGCAGATCTTCGTCGATCCCAAGTCCTTCCTGTATCTCAGCGGGATGACCCTTGACTTCGAAGAAACCCTCATGCGCCAGGGCTTCAACTTCATCAATCCGCACAGCACCAAGAGCTGCGGTTGCGGAAGCTCATTCTCCGCGTAATCGATACATCGCTTTCTTAAGGGTGCGGCTTCAGCCGCGCGACATGAAGAGCACCATCGAGCGTCTCCAGCCGCCGAGGTCCGCTTCCTAGCGAGAAGCATCCCATACGCATGACTTACTTCGAAATCTTCTCGCTGCCGCCAAAGCTTGGCCTTGATACAGCGGCGCTGGAGAAGAGCTTCTACCGGCTCTCGCGCGCCTACCACCCGGACCGCTTCGCTTCAAAGTCCACGCAGGAGCAGGACGAGGCTACTGAGAAATCATCCCAGCTGAACGACGCCTATCGCACGCTGCGCGATCCTATCCGCCGCACGGAGTACCTTCTCGAACTGGAAGGTGTGGAACTGGAAGAGCAGTCCGTCAAGGCCACTGAATCCGCCCGCGCGGCAGGCGCTGAAAAAAAGCAGATCGTCCCGCCTGACCTGTTGGAGGAAGCCTTCGAGCTGAACATGCAGCTTGAAGAGATGAAGATGGCGAAAGCCACCGGCGATGACGACCCGCAATTGCGCAAGGACCTGGAAGCCGCCAGGGCCAACTTCACGGCCATGCTGAACGCCTCGCAGCAGCAGCTTGAGGCAGAGTGGACCAGCTGGGATGCTGCGGTGGATAGCGGTGATGATGGCGCAAAAGACGCAGCCAAGGACGAGATGGTCGCCATCCTGAACCGCCGCTCGTACCTCCGCAACCTGGTGCGCGATGTGAACGCCGCGCTTGAATAACGCTAGGCGGGCAGGTTCCAGGGATCATATTCACCGAGCGACCACGGATGGCCCTCTGGATCGCGCACAGTAAACGCCTGCCCGCCATAGTCCATGGTGCGCAATGGCAGCAGGATTTCCGCACCCTCGGCTTTGGCGCGCTTCCAAAGGGGCGTGCAATCGTTCACAATCAGATAGCAGCCCCCCGTATGCTTGCCGCCGCAGTCTGCCGGCGTAGCGCTCCACTGCGCTGTCTCGGCGTTCAGCCCAGCGGTGCCCAGCATGAACATGCCATGGCCAAACAGCAGCTCCGCATGCTGGACCACGCCATCCGCGCCACGGTACACGGCGTGTTCGGTAAATCCAAGCACGCGCTTCAGCCACTCAAGCGCGGCGTTTGCATCCTTGTACACAGCGCTCGGGATCACGGTGACGGTTGGGCCTGGCAAACTCATGCGCATCATCCTACGCGTTCAATTCAACTGCAGCACCAACATTTTTCCATCGCTATGGAAGCTCGCTCCAGTAGCGGTTGTGGCTTCACGCACCGGGAGGGCCGGTGTGACGTACGCGCCGCTGCTGTAGGAACCGGAGCTGGCAAAGCTCTCCCGGATAAACTCACGTTCCTCGTCGATCGCGGGAGCAATGGAGTGGGTGATGCGACCGTTGCGGCTGTCGTGCTCAAAGCCGTTGTCAAAGGTGGCCGATCCCAGCCACAGCGGCTCGCCGCCAATCACGTACTCCGTCTTCCACAAACGGACATGATGCCGCTCCGCGGCGATGCGCAGCGTGTCGCCTCGCGCAAAGCTCAG
Organism: uncultured Terriglobus sp.; assembly: GCA_964251045.1. Taxonomy (GTDB): domain Bacteria; phylum Acidobacteriota; class Terriglobia; order Terriglobales; family Acidobacteriaceae; genus Terriglobus. Next base: position 20,235 of record CAXUHI010000017.1, read on the forward strand.
ATCCTGCGTCCGGCCAAACAGGTACAGCGAACTCATGGGCACCTCGCGGTACGGCTCCCGGTTCAGCGTTGAGAGCAGCCCATGCAGAATGGCCGTGTTCCGGTCCGCATCCACCGCAAACCACCCGGAGCGTGCGAACGCGTCGCGCACCTGTTGCTCTGTGCCAATCAGGGCAACGTTCACGGCATCGCCCAGATTGCCCTGACCATCGTCATCTCGCTGCGGCAGCACGTTGAAGAGCGCGGGCTGCAACACAGAGGTCAAGGCGGGCCGTGCTGCGGAAGCAGCACCTGGGGGCGCATCCGCAAACGACACCGTCAGATGGAACACTCCAGTGCCAGTCAACTGATCGCTCAGGTTCGCACGTACAAACAGATCACCGTTGCCACGCACAGTGAGTGTCGATGCCGTTCCAATCACAAACGGAAACGCAGCCGGGCTGCTTCCAATTCTCCCAATCAGTGCACCCGTATTCGCCGTAGGAAGCGGGTAGCTGCGCAGGAGGTCGCGCCAGAGATGCGTCATGCCGTCCGCCGTGACGGTCTGGCCTGACGCCATCGCCACGTCACCGGTCGCACGCAGCGTAATCTGATCGCCCGTCACCAGCGGAATGCCTGTATCGATCCATCCCTGGGCCGCGTCGACTGCAACCTTGTAGAAATGGTTTCGCTTCGGCGTGTGCGCGGCAGCTGATTGTGGCAATGCTTCCATGAGGGCCTGCTGTGCAGCTGCGAAACCGCACAGCATCCAGAGCGCAGCTATAACAGGCAGTGCACATTGCATGCTGAAAGAGACGCAAACGGCAACGTCGTAGACGCGCGTCGGCCGGATGCGTCGGAATCGTTGACCCACGCATCCGACAAGGTGTATGGCAGAACAGACACGCGTTGTCGGCATCGACCTTGGCACCACAAACTCTCTGGTTGCGTTCCTTCACGATGGTAAGCCCGTCGTGATCCCTGGGGAGGATGGTTCATCGCTTGTGCCGTCCGTCGTCGCGATCGAGAACGATACGACGGTGGTGGGCAACGCAGCCCGTGGCACGCTGCTTTCCGACCCAGCAAACGCCGTATACAGCGCCAAGCGCCTGATGGGCCGGGGCATCGACGATGTGCGGGATGAACTTGCGCTCTTTCCATTCCGCATCGCGGAGGATCAGAAGAGCGACGAGGTACTGCGCCTGCGTGTGGGCGACCAGACGCTGACACCGCCGCAGATCTCCGCGCTTGTCCTCGGCCAGTTGAAGCGGAATGCAGAACGGTACTTCGGTCAGCCGGTCACGCGCGCCGTGATCACCGTCCCTGCCTACTTCAACGACGCGCAACGGCAGGCCACCAAGGACGCAGGGCGCATCGCCGGGCTTGAGGTGCTGCGCCTTGTCAATGAGCCAACGGCAGCCGCGCTCGCCTATGGGCTGGACCGCAAGAAGGAAGGCGTCGTCGCCGTGTACGACTTTGGCGGTGGCACCTTCGACATCTCCATCCTCAAGCTGCACGACGGCATCTTCGAAGTTATCGCGACCAATGGCGACACGCACCTGGGCGGCGACGACATCGACAACCTGCTCATGCACATCGCGCTGGACGAGATCGGTAGCGAACTCGGCATTACGCCCACTGCCAGCAACGTGCAAATCGCGCGCAAAGCTGTCATCGAAGTCAAGATTGCTCTTTCAGCAGACGAATCGGCGACGTTCGACATCGATCTGGGCAGCGGCAAGCGCTACCAGCGCGAGATTACCCGTGCCCAGTTTGAGCAGTTGATCCAGCCCGTCATTGCCCGCACTGCCGCTCCCTGCAGACAGGCGCTCAAGGACGCGAACATGAGCCCGGAGCAGATTGACGAAGTCGTCCTCGTTGGTGGATCGACACGTATTCCGGCGGTTCGCACCCTTGTGGATGAGGTCTTCACACTCTCTGCACGCGACAAGCAGGCGCATACCGAGCTCAACCCCGATGAAGTCGTGGCCCTTGGCGCAGCGGTGCAGGCAGACATCCTCGCGGGCGGATCCGAAGCCACGAACGACCTTCTGCTACTGGACGTCACCCCCCTGTCGCTTGGAATCGAAGCGCTGGGCGGTGTAGTCGCAAAAGTTATTCAGCGCAATTCCACCATCCCGGCCAGCGCCACGGAGCATTTCACGACCGGTGTCGATGGCCAGACGAACGTCGCCATCCATGTCGTGCAGGGAGAACGGGAACTCGCAAAAGACTGCCGCTCGCTTGCCCGTTTCGACCTGAAAGGCATTCCTCCGATGACCGCCGGCCTGCCGCGTATCGAAGTCAAGTTCCTCATCGACGCCAACGGCATCCTGCAAGTCAGCGCCCGCGAACAGCGCAGTGGCAAGGCTGCCGAAGTTGAAGTGAAGCCCAGCTACGGCCTGTCCGACGTACAGGTTGAAGATATGATCCTGGCCTCTTTCGATCATGCCGAAGCCGACCTGGAGCAGCGCCAGGTCATTGAAGCGCAGAACGAAGCGCATACCATCCTGGAAGCTGTCGAGAAGGGCGAGAAGCATCCCGCATGGCAACAACTCAGCAGCGATGAGATCGAACACATCAAGGCAGCACGGTTAGAGCTGGATGCCAGCGCGAAGGGTGGGGATTACAGGCTGATCCGCCGCGCCATCGATGAGTTGGATAAACGCACCCGTCGCTTCGCGGAACTCATGATGGATACTGCTGTCTCCTCGGCGCTCACCGGCAAGACCATGGAGAACGCAGGCGAGAAACTCGGCGACGGTCCCTCCGCACCGCACCCTTTTGCTCCCGCGCAGATCGAGACATCCAGGGAGTGACATACACGCCGCGGCAGGGCAAACTGCCGCCGCAACGCTGGGACTGCGCTATCAGTATCTCTCTCTGTCACCATCCCATCGTTCCCGGGGCACCCTTGAACGGCCCCGTGACATGCGATGTAATCCATCCACCATAGAAGTCCCCGGGCTGGGCGATGACCCGTTCGCCATCTATCCAGCACTCATCCACACGGCTTGCATAAAAGGCCAGGTGGTTCTGCAGCGGAGCATACGCTGCGGACGGCTCAGGATAGCTCCACGCCGCCTCCAGGACGACGGGCCTCGGCGGTACTGCCAGGCTCCAGTACGAGGCGAAGCCTTTGAATTCGCAAAAGCTGCTGCGCCGTGCAGACGGCTGCAGAAAGCGCCTGGCGACATCGGCCTCAGGCAAGTAATACACGGGCGGATGGCTTGTCTCCAGCACGCGCCACGCACCCGTGCTCTCAGCAACTAGCTGCCCGGCGTGCACCACGCGCAAGTGCCGTGCCGTCCGCTCCAGCCGTGGCGGTCTCGGGTAGTCCCACACGGATTCAACAGTGCTCTCGCTCATGGTGGTTCAGATGCAACGCACATACACTAGTGAAACTGGAGAAGCGAATGAAAGCGGCGGACAAACGTCTGAACGAGATGGATCGCCTGGCGGACATGGGTCACTTTCCCGTGATGGTTCATGCTGGAGCCACACTGAACGTCTTGCTCACTATCACTGTGACGTGGCTGCTGGTCTCTCGTTTTCCGCAGCCATGGGCCCCTGTCATGTGGATTGCACTTGTACTCTTGCTGAACCTTCTGCCTGTCGCGCTGCTGCGGCTGACGCTGACACCGGCCACACTCTATCCAACACTTCGGACGATGAACTTCGTCCGCGACCAGCACAAGTTCTCAGACTGGGTCTACGTCGCAGCGTCCGCGAACATGGCGTTCTGGGTACTCACCGCATGGGCCGTCTTCTCGGTCTATCAACGCATCCCGGTTCTCGTGGCCTTGCTGGCCACTGCGGCAGTGGCGACCTTCTCACCCGTGTTGCTGCGTCACGTCCGTACGGTCTAAACGTCATCCTTTTCCGCAGCGAAGAGCGCGTGCGGCTTTACAGTCCAAAGGCCCGGTCCGCACCCCAGACAAGCCCAAGCGTCATGACCGCGATCACGACCTCACCGATTGCTCCCACCACAAATGGCCGCATACCCTGCCTGCTCAGGTCGCGGAAGTTGGTCCGCAAACCCACGCCCGCAAAGGTCAGCAGAAACGCCCACCGCGACAGATTGCCGATGGCCAACAGATTCGCCTTGGAGAAGAATCCAACCGTCGCCAGCACCGAGATCAGAAGAAATCCCAAAACAAATTTCGGAAACTTGCTCCAAAGAAATGCCGCTTTATGTTGCACCCCCGCGGCCTGCCCCTTTGAAGCCCAGTACAGCGCGTAGCCCAGCACCACAAAGCCGATCAGCGCATTCCGGCACGTCTTGGTCAACACTGCCACCTTGCCCGCAGCGTCGGAATAGAGCGCACCCGCCGCCGCTGTTTCAGCGGTGTTGTCCACTGCCAGCCCCGTCCACACGCCGTACGCGCGGTCACTCAGGTGAAACGCATGGCCCACGACTGGAAACACAAACAGGGAAATCGCGCCTAGCGCCAGAATCGCGGCAATGGCAAACGATGAGTCTTCCTCATCCGCCTCAATCGCACCCTGTGTCGCAATGATGGCCGACACGCCGCACACCGACGCACCCACTGACAGCAGCGACACCAGCTTGGGTGCCAGCCGGAAACGCCGCCCCAGCCACGTCATAAAGGCGAGCGCCAGCGCAATCTCAACAAACACCAGCAGCAATGAAATGCCGCCCAGCTTGGCGATATCACCCAGGATAAAGCGTGCACCTAGCAGCACAATGCCCGTCTTGAGCCAGAACTCGTAGGTCGCGACACCCCGGCGGAAGATCTCCGGCACGCCTACGGTATTCGCAATCGCAAGCCCGATCAGGATCGCCCACAGGACATACTCGATGTTGGGCAGCACCAGGTGATGCGCCTTGCCATACCGCGCAATAAATTGCTCGACAAACTTACCGGCATACCCCACGGCAAGCAGCAGGAGAATGCCCGGCAGCAGGCCGAGAAAGCGCAGCACGCCACTGGTATTGGAGACGTTAACCTGGGGGTCGGCGATCGATGCGGTCGCAATGCTTTGTGTCGACATGATTGACCTCCTGCCTACCAGCCCACGGACTTGAGCAGACCGAAGCGAACAAGCAGCGCGAGCGCAAGAGAAAGCAGAACGGCCCACGTATCAAGCGAAAGGCGCGGTGACGAAGACGCCATGGCAGGAAACCTCCTAGGAAAGACAGGTGTGCGGCCTTGGGCCGCGATCATCGATGGGAAGAGCAGGAAGGAGCGCGCAAAAGCCTACGGGCGGCAACAACAGCGCACGTGCACGGCGATCCAGGCGGACGTGTGAACAGATGCCATGTGTAGTCTGCTTATATCATCCAGCCCCAGACAGGGCAAGCATACGAGTCTTAGCCCAGGTCTGGCGATGATATCTGGCGTCTCGGACCAAGGCTGTACGTCCATCCGTATTGGATACAATCAATCCAGAACCCATGTCCGATCACGCGATCCAACTTCCGCCTGTCGACCTCTCCCAGCCCGTGGCGGACGGCTTCGTCCGGGTCACCTTCCAGCCGGAAAACAAGACCGTCGAATTTCCCTTTGGCGCGCTGCCCTATGACGGCCACGGCCTGCCCATGAGCTTCCTTGATGTGGCTGAAAACTACGGCATTTTCCTCGATCACGCCTGCGGCGGCGTCTGCGCCTGCACCACCTGCCATGTTTATGTGAAGGCCGGTGAAAAGAGCCTCAGCGAGCCGGAAGATAACGAACTCGACCGTATCGACCTTGCCGCCGGACCACAAACCAACTCACGCCTCGGCTGCCAGGCCGTCATCACCGAACCCGGCACCTACGTGGTCGAAATCCCCGCCTGGAACCGCAACTACGTGCAGGAAGGCAAACCCGCCGCCGTCCTGGCGGGCAAGGAGTAACGATGCCGCGCGAAATCGACTGGACCGACGCCGAAGAGATCGGCATCCAACTGCAGGAAGCGCACCCGGAGCTGGACCCGCTGACCGTCCGCTTCACGGACATGCATACGCTCATCACGGAAATTCCCGGCTTCACCGGCGACCCCGCCAAGTCCAACGAAGGCATCCTCGAAGCCATCCAGATGGCCTGGCTGGAAGAATACAACGACGCCAAGTAGCCACGTTCCATCCAAGAACATGCTGAGAGCAGACGGGCGTGGTGAAGGATGATTTTTGATCTCACGCAAAGATGCTGTGATCCACGGACGTGTAAACGGTGTTTATTTAACCACGTTAGCGCTAACGTAAAGTGCCTGTCTGCGTGACTGTGCTGCTCTTCAGAGTGCCCTGCGACGGTTGAGGCAGACCTTGCGCGTCCTTCGATGGTGCTTGTGCCACTCAGCCCACGTTACCCGCGCGGTGAAGGTGGGGCACCCGGGGACTTGCGCGGCTTCCGTTCCGTCGGGGATGGCTGGGCAGCGGCGCGTTCGTGGTTCAGGGCGAGGAGGCGTTCGAGGATTTGCTGGGCGGTGAGGTCAGGGGGCCAGCCGTAGGCAGCGAAGACGGCGTGGTCGAGGGTGCGGTGGGCGTCGTCGAGCCACTGCGGGCGCTGGTTGTAGAGGTTGGTCAGGGTGCGCTTGCGCAACTCGGATTCCGGTGTGTCCGGCGGGTTCAACCAGCGGTCCCGAAGTTCGACCAGGTTCTTGGCTGCTGCTGCTATGGCCTGCACGCGCCGGTCATCCTGCGGCTCAAATCTCATCTGCCGCTTCTTCGGCATCCGCCTGTTCCGCAGCCTCCTGATCAGCGAGAACTTTCGGTAGCTTAGCCAGTGGCTTGCCAGCAAAGTAGTCTGCGATCCGCTGGATCAGAAACTCCGCAGAGATCGGAGCAATGGCCAGCTTGGCCGCGAAATGCCTTCCAGGATGAATGATGTCCCAAGGAGACGTATATTGTGTTGCTCGCCGTCTACCTGGGTCCTTATTGCCGAAGCCATCAAGAGCAACATTCCACACGGGCTTGAATGTCTCAATGAGCATGTTCTCGCCCAACGGAATCCAGATGTCATCCAGTACCAGGTGACGAACCTTGAAATCAGAAATCTCCAGATTTGAGGCCACTGATATAGAGGCAGCGTGCTGACGGAGACGATCAGCCAATGCTTTTCCGGAAGCAGAGACATCACGACGTAAGCCGCCTTTACGACCGCCTTTAGGAATTGCCTTGCCTACATAAATAGGCTTGGCATTCGGCCCGTCTCTGAGTGATGAAGTAAGGATAGCGTAGGCCGGAAATGGACCGTGGTAGTAGATTGCATAAACGCCAGCGCCTGTAATCGAGTCTGTGTCAGAAAGAGGAATGCCAACCTTACCCAACAGCTCCGCTTCGATACTCTTTGCAAGATTTATTTTGCCAAGTGGGTTGTATGGTTGTTTGTTCTCCGTGCTCATGCGCTCAATCTCTCCTTCACAGATTGACCGAGGAGATGCGCGAGTTGAACCGGAACCGCGTTTCCGAGCTGTCTCATAGCCTCGCTCCATGATCCATGAAAGACGTAATTGTCTGGAAAGGTCTGGAGGCGCGCACTCTCCCTCACGGAGAAATAGCGGACGGAACCATCCGTACGCGCAAGCATGTTCTCGCCGCCCGGAACACCGTGAACACCCGCCTTCAGGGTCTTGGCTGGTTCGTCCAACGGACTACCCGTATGGCCTGCATAGACTTTGGCTCCGGGCTGGAACTGATGGTTCCAAATTGCAACAGCTTCTTGCGGTTGAAATTCAGGATCAGGTAGCCCGACGATGGCATCCCTTACGGTGCGCCATGCGAGTGTTGAGGGTTTGACATGTAGGCTGCGCGCCCTGTCCAGCGCTCGAGAGGAGACGCAGCGATTACCACGAGCTACCTTATTTCTTTCCCAATATGTTGACTCCATGACTACGTCCCATACAAGTGCGTCGTACGAGTGCGTTTGCCTAGGAAAAGTCCAACAAACATTCAGGTCATCTCGAAAGCCAACGAAGAACACGCGCTCACGGCGCTGAGGTATACCGAAGTTTGCGGAGTTCAAGACCTGAGCGACGACTTTGTAGTGAAGGTCGTATCGCCTACTAGAGAGGTGGTGCCTCTCCAGGCGGGAAAGGTGATCGATCCAACTCTCGCTTTCGTCTCGAGCCAGCATGGGGTGTTCCAACTGCAGTTTTATGTACTCGTAGTAGTTGCGAAACGTGGTCCGCGTTAGACCCTTAACGTTCTCAAAGATGAACGCCTTTGGCCTTGCTTCGCGAATGGCGCGAACGGCCTGAGGGAACATGTCTCGTGCATCGTTATAGGCCTGATGCTTACCTCCTACGGAGAACGGCTGGCATGGTGGACCTCCCGACACGAGATCAACTTTCCCCTCGTAATCACGGAAGTCGACTGTTCGAACGTCGCATGTCAGGACTTTCCAGCCTTCGACACCTTTTACGCGCAGCGCTTGATTCTGCCAAATTGTCTTGCAACAGTAGGGATCACGCTCGATCACGCTGACAGGGCTGAATCCAGCCTGATGAAGGCCGATACCAAGGCCGCCCGCGCCAGCGAATAGTTCTATCGATTTCATCCCAGGAACGATCTTACCTTCTCAGCGATCTCGGCCGTTTCTCTAAGCTGACACTCCCAAATCGTAAGAACCTGCCAGCCTCTTTCAACCAGCGTTTCTAGTACATGGCGATCTCGCTGACTGTTCTTCTCCAGCTTGGGAGCCCAGAAATCCAATCGGCTCTTTGGCAGTCTGGCGAGTTTGCAGTCACCGTCTGCGTGCCTGTGCCAAAAGCATCCATGAACGAAGATAACCTTCTTCTTGGCGGCAAATGCGAGATCGGGCTTGCCTGGTATGTCAGAACAGTGCAATCGATACCTGTAGCCCATACTGTGAATCAACTTGCGAACAGCGAGCTCTGGGCGGGTGTTCTTTGCGTGGACGAGCGCCATCCTCTTGCTCCGCTCTTCCTGCGTGAGAGTATCCGCCATGCTCATTTGATGCGGCGGCCTCGGTGACGCGGGCGGCGGTGGCGTTGGGGCGGAGGACGTTGAAATCGTTGAAGATGGCGCGGAGGATGTCGAGCGGCGGGAGGACGCTTTTGGCGGTGGCCTGCTCGTTGCGGAGGTCGTCGAGGTTGAACTCGTAGGCGCGCTCCTGCGTGTTGGGGAAGTTGGTGTGGACGCGGATGATGTCGAGGTCGCTGACGACGAGCAGTGGCGGGTTCAGCAGGTCGACGCGGTAGTCCTGCAGTTGCAGATACGCGCCGCGCAGGTCCTTGTGTTTGCCCTTGTATTCCCAGGCGAAGTGGCCGCGCTTCCAGACGTCGGCGAAGCCCTTGCCGCCCTTCGTCTTGCTGACGTGGCGCTCAAAGCAGTAGGTTTCGCCGGTGGGGTCGTGTTCGGCGGGCTTGGGCTCCTTCAGAAGTTGGCAGAGGTCGAGGAAGTGTTGCTGGGAGGCCTGGCGCTCGGTCTGCTGGCTGGCGATCTTCCAGCGCGGACAAACTCGGCGACGGTGAGGGGCATGGTTAGGGAGATGATACGTGGCGTTGGCGTTTAGCGTGCGCCTACAGCGCGCCTGCTCCGGGTGGAGATGCCCGTAACCCATCCGTGTGTCTACTTCTTCGCCATGGCGCGGGTGCGGCCGACGGTAATGCCGCCGTCGACGAGCAGCGTTTGGCCGGTGATGTAGCGGGAGGCTTCGCTGGCCAGGAAGACGACGGCGCCGTCCAGGTCGTCGGGGGCGCCGGGTCGGTTGAGCGGGATGCGCTCTTTCAGGTACTCGACCCACTCGCGGTCTTCGTACATTACTTTGTTCTGCTCCGTGCGGAACCATCCCGGAGCCAGTGCGTTGACGGTGACGCCGTGCGCTCCCCAGTCGTCGGCCAGGCTCATGGTCAGCTGCCGGATGCCGCCACGGCTCGCTCCGTAGGGTGCCAGGCCGGCGTAGCCGAACATGCTTGTCACGGATGCGATGTTGATGATGCGCCCGTAGCCGCGTGCGACCATGCCGCGCGCAATCGCCTGGGCGACAAAGAATGTGCCGCGCAGGTTCGTGTCGAGCACGGTGTTCCAGTCGTCCCACGTCACATCCAGCGCGGGTTTGCGGATGTTGCATCCGGCATTGTTGACAAGGATGCCGACGGTGCCGTCAAGCTTGCCTGCAGCCGCTTCTGCCGCCGGGCCGAAGGCTGCAATGCTCTCCCGGTCGCGCACATCCAGTGCCACCGCGCGTGCCTGGATGTCCATTCCCTCAAGCTCTCGAAGGAAGGCGTCGCAGTCGCCTGCTTTACGGCTGGTCACAATCAATCTGGCACCGGCGCGCCCCAGTGCGCGGGAGAAGTACTGACCGAGTCCCCGCGATGCGCCAGTGACAACGGCGATCTGTCCGCTGAGATCGAAGAAGTTGTGCGTTGCCATGGTTCAAGTTTAGTCTTCGCGGCAGCTAAGAAGCTGACGCAAGGGCTGCTAGGCATCCAGTGCGCTCCAATCGGTAAGGGCGAGACCGAAGTCTCGCCCTTGGGGAGTGTCGAAATGCTTATGCGTGTGCCAGCGCCGGGGCTTCGGAGTTCACCCGTTCGGCCACATCGCTCAGCAGCTGATCGGCGTGCTTCTCGTCGCGCAGAATGCTGTCCAGAACGGTGGCATCTTCCGTGCGGCCCAGCAGCTTGGCCCAGTTCTTCAGCGTGCCGTAAACCGCCATCTCATGATGCTCCACCTGCTGGCCGGCGCCGATCAGGGCGACGTCCAGAACGTCCGGGTCGTTCACATCCTTGATGGTGTCCTGTGCCTCGGTGACAAGGGCATGGATGACCTTGCAGGTCTGGCTGTCCTGGTCTTCCTGCTGGCTAAGCAGACTCTTCACCTTCTGCACGTGCGTTTCACTCTCCTGCAGGTGGGACTGGAAGGCCTGCTTCAGTTGGGTGTCGCTCGACTTCTCGATCATGGTCGGCAGGGCTTTGACGATCTGCTCTTCCAGGTCAAGCGCCTTGCGCAGTTCGGAGTTGTACAGCTCGTTCAATGACTCGATATTGGCGGAAAAGATCTTCATGGGGCTTGCTCCTCGGGACGTCCTGTTCTGCTCCGGCATTGGGTCAGAACGACCGGCACTTGTAGGATGTGGAGCGCCGGAGTGGTATCGACAAGGCGTGCTTGCCAGAACGCGCCACTGTAGCGTTCCGCGAAAAGTGCTGTCGCGGTCTCAGGAATGTTTCACGTGAAACATGTTAAGTAACACGACACGCAGACTCAGTTCGTTTTGGCCGGATTGCAATGTACTTTGGAGCTATGGACGAGACTAACAAGGAACTGCAGCAGCGCGCCGCACGCATCAAGGTCATCATTTTTGACGTGGACGGCGTCCTCACCGACGGCATGCTCTATTTCGTTCCGCAGCCCAGCGGAGGCGCGGTCGAGGTGAAAGGGTTTTCTGCACATGACGGCCTGGGGATCGGTATTGGCCGGGTCGGCGGGTTGCGCTTTGGAGTTATTACGAAGCGCAGCAGCGAGACGGTCGCAGTACGCATGAAGGAGCTGAAGATCGAGTTCCTGCACCAGGGATCGCAGCAGAAGATGGAGGCCATCCACGCCATCACACAGGAAGCTGGCGTCGCTCTGGATGAGATCGCGTATGTGGGGGACGATATTATCGACCTGCCACCCATGCGCGCGGTGGGTCTTGCCGTAGCGACGTGGAATGCGCGCGATCAGGTGAAGGCAGCCGCGCATTTCGTGACGCCGCACGCAGGTGGGTTTGGCGCAGGGCGCGACTGCATTGACCTTGTGCTTGAGGCTAAGGGTGTTTTAGAAGAGTCGATCGAGAAGTATCTTGCCCAGGCGGGCGGTCCGGGCGACATCGGCCATGGAGTGCAGTAGCGCCTTCAGAGCCACTCTTCCAGCGAGCGCAGGTGCGGTGTGGCGATGCCGAGGAATTTGCGTCCAGCGATGAAGAAGATATGGATCACGAGCGCAATGGTGGACCCGAGCAGGGTGGCGAGAACGCGATGGAGCAACACTTCGCTTGGCGGCTGGTGTGCGATGGCCAGCAGGAAGCAGATATACCCCGTTAGCGCTAACGCAAATGCGCCGTAGTTGACCGTATTCAGCAGGTAGGTCCCGAAGAGGAAGACGAGTGTGAGTGCGGCCAGCCACTGACCGCCGGGCCGTGCCCACACGACCAGTCCTGTGCAGACCACCGCGCCCAGGATGGTTCCCGCAATACGCAGGAGACCGCGCGAGGCGGTGTGCAGGAATTCCGGCTTGGGAATCAGGATGGCGGTCATGCCGATCCAGTAGGCACTGGTCCAGGGTTGTGAGCGATAGATGGCGATCGCGGTCATGAAGGTGACGGCCAGCCGCATGGAATACTGCATGGCACCGCTTTCAAGCGAGAGCTGCTCACGCAGAAAGCTGCGCGAAAAGCGTGCGGGGTCAAAATCAGGCCGGCTGAAATGCGTCTGCGCCTCCGACCGCCAAAGGCGAAAGAGCAGAAGCAGGCACGTTTGCAGGGCACCACCGGCCAGCACACCCAGGCCGCGCAGCAGTGCTGAAAGAACCAGGTCGTGCGTTGTGCCGGGCGTGGACGGAGCCGCCGATGAGACCACAAGGAAGACGCAGCATTGCTGGCCGACCCAACTCATGGCAGTGCTCAGTGTGTTCGACATGCCGTAGAAGAAGGCCCAGACCAGGGCTGTTGCCAGCAGAGCCACGGTACTGTCGCGGCAGAGCGCACCTGCCAGCGCGGAGATGGCGATGCCAAGCGTGGCCAGTAACATGGCGCCGGAGCGCCTGAAGAGCGTCTGCTGGTACGATCCGAAGCCGACCGTCATGGCTCCGCCCGCCATCAGCACGGCGGTACCGTTGTAACCAAGATGCACCCCGAGGATGAGGGGCAGCGCGACGGCTGGCAGGCAAAGCAGGGCATGCACCGGTTCTGATTTTCGCCAGTCAAATGCCGTCAACAGGCTGCGGAACGTTTCGGCCACAATCCTTATTGTGCCAGCAGGAGAGGAGATGTCAGACGGCTTACCCTGCACTCGCCAAGGATGCGGGGGGTGCCGTCCAGGCTATCGATCCGTTTTAGCGGGCCTTGCCGAAGCTGACTCTGAGGCCGCCAAAGATCGTGATGGGCGCACCGGGTGAGTCGTACGTCGTATTGCGCAGCGGAGAATCGCCGCTGGCGTATGCCACGAAGGGACGGCCAATGAAGTTACCGTTGTTGTCATAGGGGGAATCGGAAAGCTGGCCCGTAGTGTAGTAATGCCGGTTCAGTGCGTTGTTTACCTCAGCAAAAAGCTGGTAGTGCGCATTGAAGGTATAGCGCGACCCAAGGTTTACGACGCCGTATCCTGGAGTTGTCCCGCTGCCCAGGTAATAGACACCGTCGGGCCGGTGCAGGTTGTTGTCGTTGCCCCTGACATAGCTTGAGGAGATTAGCTCAAGATCCGCGTTGATCGAGAGCTTTCGCAGCGGATGGTAGTCGGTGTAGAGCTTTAGCAGGTGCCGCGGATGCTGCGGGATGGTGTTGCCGGGAGTAATGGTGATGAGGCCGCCATCGGTGACACCGGGTTCACCGGAGAGTGCATTGGAGTTGCTGCTGTTGCTGCCGGACTCGATGACTTCCGTGCTCTGGTAGGTAGCCTGCAGAAAGGTGTACTCCGCACCCGCGCTGAGGGTTCGCACGTTTGCCGTGACCGAGGCCTCCACGCCCTGACGCCGCGTCTTGCCCAAATTCGTGAAGTAGCCGAAGCCTGTTTGCGGCGACGCGATGAAGAGCAGGTCGTTGTAGTTTTCCGTGTGGAAGTAACCCGCATTCCACCGGTACCGTCCGCCGGGGTTGCCGCGCACGCCGAACTCGAAGGTGCGGGCTACGACCTGCTGCAATGGCGGATCGCTGACCAGGGCGTTGGGCAGGGCGCACGGATACGTGGGGTCGGCGCAGCCGAGTTCCGTGGTGGTTGGGGCGCGGCTTGACTCACCATAGTCGAAGTAGCCGTTCAGCCGCTGATGTGCCTTGTAGACGATGCCAGCAGTCGGATTGAAGCGCGCGAAGTGGTTAACAGCCGTCAGGCCCGCCCGGCCCGAGGTGGAGGCCGGCAGCCGGTCCGTGTTGTTCACATCGGTGTGGTTGTAGCGGCCACCGGCGTTCAAAACCCACTTACCCAGGCTCAGCGTATCGGTGATGTAGAAGCTAGGCGTCGTGGTCACGCCGTGCAGATTCACGCGGGCGTCGTCCAGGTATCCGTCATCATTGACTTCCGTGCCGTTATCGAAGGAAGGAACGCGGGTGATGGTGATGCCATCCGGGTTGATATAGCCCCATTGCGAGTTCTGCACGAAGGTGATGTCACCCCGGTCAAAGCCCGCGCCAACACTGAGCCTGTTGTGCGTCATGGTCCAGGACAGAGCAGCGGTGACGCCATAGTGATGCTGGCGCGTGACACCGTCCGTGTCCACGCCGGTGCACTTCTCCGCCGGTTCGCCGCTGCCACCCGCGTTGAGTTCAAGGCTGGCGGCAACACAGCGCAGGTATGGAAATGGTGTATTCGCGGCTGTACTCGCTGTTGTTGGATACGGGATGCCGGCCTTTGTCAAAGCGGCTTTGTCTGCCGTGCTGAGGGCGTAGAGCGACTGATCGAAGCTGTCGTCGTTGGCGTCGCCGTTTGAGCTGTTCTGCCGTGCGTAGCCGACAAACGCATTCAGGTTGAAGGTTAAGGCAGTGTTCAGTGCCTGCGTCACGTTCAACGTCAGGAACGGCGCGTGCTGGTAGGTCGAGTCCGGGATAGTGTAAACGCTGTTGTAGCCGTGGTTCAGGCCGGTGGTCCGGTTGAGCGCGCGAACGTCCTGGGTACCGTTGCCGACGAGAGTGTTGATGCTGTAGCCGCCGGACAGCGAGACGGCGGTGTTGCCAGCGTTGTAACCCAGCTTGGCGAAGCTCTGCTTGACGCCGGAGGGCGACTGCACTCGCCATCCATCCTCATGGAAGAGCGTTCCGCCGGCGAACCAGTTCCACGGGCCCTTGCTGCCGCCAGACTCCATGTCAACGGCACGGCGGCCAAAGCTGCCCCCGTAACCGCTCACAGAAGTACCGCCGTTGGCGAGGCCATCCTTTGTCTGAATCGCAATTGCCCCGCCGAGGGTGTTGAGGCCGTAGACCGGGTCAGAGCCGGGAATAAGTTCCGTCGTGGTGATGGCGACCTTCGGGATGAAATCCCACTGCACAACGTCGCCAAAGGGCTGGTTCTGGCGCACACCGTCTAGGTACACGGAAAGGCCTGCGGGCGTGCCGACCAGCGGCGACGCGGTATACCCGCGATAGTTGACGTCCGTCTGGAAGGGGTTGTTCTGGTTTTCGTTGACGTAAACACCGTTAAGCCGTCGTTTCAGCGTGTCCGTCAGATCGATCGCGTTGGTGTCCTCCAGTGTTTGCGCGGTGAGGGTCTGCACCGGCAACGGGACGTCGCTGAGAGGGACATCCAGCGATCCAATCGGCGAGGCCGCAATGACGTCGATACTGGTGTTCACGGACCCCGGTGTAAGCACCACGCTCTGCACCACTTCCTGGTCGCTTGAGATGGTGAGCGACATGCGGCGTGTCGCGAAGCCGGGTGCCGTCACCACCAGCATGTAGCGTCCGAAACTCAACCCTGAGATCTGGGTCATGCCGTTTGTGCCGGTCCGTGTGCTGCGTCCCTGTCCCGGTCCAACCAGCGTGGCAGATGCACCAGCGAGGACAGCACCAGTAGCATCCCGCACGATGATGCGCACCGTCCCGTGCGGTGATGTGGTTTGCGCGTGCGCTCCCGGAAGGGCGAGGGCGAGTGTCGCCCCCAGGCAGGCCAGAGTTCGATACGTCACAGGAGGAGCTTCTCCGTCTCGACAACAGCGGGCCTGGTGGGCACGGCTGCAGCGGGAGGTATTTTCCTGCAGATCCCGAACCAGGCAGTTTGTTCAGCGTTTCATGAAAGAAATCCGCAGGGAATCAAGTGAGGTGCAGCCGCACATTCCTCCATACTGAAGTTACCACCATGCCCCTCCTCTCCTCTCCGCGCCTGCTCGGCTGCGGCGGTGCGACGCTTGACGCACACGCTCCGTCCGGGCAGGGAAACGGACTCACAGGCAGAGGTGCTGGCGCTCTTCGATCAACTGGGTCACCGCCTGCTTTGTTATGCCGCTTCGTTTGCCTTAGCCTTTGCAGGATGCGGAGAATGTGGTCCAGGAGGCGTTTCTCGCGCTCAATCGCCATCTGATCCAGGGGCGTTCGCGCGAAAATCTTCCAGGATGGCTGTAGCGCACGACGCATCACTTGGCGTTGAAGAAGCGTACGCGCCGCATACGAGCTTCGTTTCGTTCTGTCGCCCGACGCTGACGCTTCACACTGGCGAGCAAGCCGATCGCACGCCCGTTGTCTGCGCCGAGTTACGCCACGCCTGGCACCTGGGCAAAGCAGCGAATTGACTATGTATCTATTGTGGAGTGGACTTTCCAGGGTTGACATGCAGATGTGGAGTGGACTTTCCAGGGTTGACATGCAGACAGCATGGCCGCTGTCTTACTGAACGCCATCACGGCTGGGTCCCGCTTCAACACCCGCGGGACTCGTAGGCAAAGTGTTCGCGCAGACCCTCCACTCCGCTAGAATAGCTATACCCTGACAGTTTGCCCGCATTCGTTCTCGCGCGCTGAACCGGACGTCCCAGTGTTACCTCTATCCGCCTGAGCGGAGAAAGAATGTTGACCCTTGCCCACGATTGCACCTTCTTCTCCATCGAACGTTGATCTCGACATCCTCTGCTTCAGCCACCTGCGCTGGAACTTCGTGACACAACGTCCCCAGCATCTACTCAGCCGCTCCGCGAAAAGTCGCCGCGTCTTCTACTGGGAAGAGCCCATCACGGACGCAACTGCCACGTCAGACACTCTGGTCATGACAGAGGTCCAACCCTCCGTTTGGGTCGTCTGCCCTCGGCTTGCCGCCGGCTCTGAACCGGTCGTGGCACAAAAAGCATTGCTCAGGAACTTCCTCGCGCAGCAGCACATGACCCGTTGCATCGCCTGGTATTACACGCCTATGGCGCTTGCCTTCTCCTCAGACGTAGCCGCTACCGTGACGGTGTACGACTGCATGGATGAATTGCGGAACTTCAAAGGGGCTCCGCCTGAGATGGTCTCGCTCGAAAAGGATTTGTTAGACCGCGCCGAGGTCGTTTTTACGGGCGGACGCAGCCTGTACGAAAGCAAGCGGACGCTTCATCCCAATGTGCACCTCTTCCCCAGTTCCATCGACACAGCGCATTTCGCGCAGGCCCAAGGCGGGCAGCTTGCCGATCCGGAAGACCAGGCGGCCATACCGCATCCCCGCGCGGGGTTTTACGGCGTCATCGATGAGCGGCTGGATATCGAACTCTTGCGTCAGGTCGCCACAGCCCGGCCGGACGCTCACTTTATCCTGCTTGGCCCCGTCGTCAAGATCGATCCGGCAGATCTTCCGCAGGCGCCGAACCTGCACTATCTGGGCCGCAGGACCTACGACGAACTTCCGGCGTACCTTGCCCACTGGGATGTGGCGCTGCTGCCATTTGCCCTCAATGATGCCACCCGCTTCATCTCACCGACAAAGACACCGGAGTATCTTGCGGCCGGCAAGCCGGTTGTCTCCACGCCCATCCAGGACGTGGTGACGGATTACGGCAGCAAAGGACTGGTTGCGATCGCCCGCACGGCGGAGGATTTTGCAGAGGCCGTCGACCATGCTCTGCATCCCGCGCCAGAGGCCTGGTCGGATGCGGTCAAGACGCTACTGGCAGAGTCCTCCTGGGACAGCACCTGGGCCGCAATGCAGACACAAATCAATGCTGTGGTCACCACAAAACAGACATCGAAGGCAGCCCGGACCGGCACAACGCAGGCGCTCTCCGCGCCAAAGCCGCGCCCCGTCCGCGGACTGGACCGCTATGACTATCTGGTGGTGGGCGCCGGCTTTGCGGGAGCAGTGCTTGCCGAACGGCTGACTGCAGAAGCAGGCAAGCGTGTCCTTTTGATCGATCGCCGGAACCACATCGGCGGCAATGCATACGACTTCCACAACGCTGCGGGTATCCTTGTCCACCAGTACGGACCGCATATCTTTCACACGAATTCCGAGCGGGTGTTCCGGTATCTTTCGCGGTTTACGGAGTGGCGACCCTACCAGCATCGGGTCCTGACCTGCGTCGACGGGCAGCTGCTGCCCATGCCAATCAATCTCACCACCATCAACCGCTTCTTTGGTCAGCAGCTGGATAGTACCGGCATGCGCTCACTCCTGGCCGAGATGAGCATTGCGGCTACCGATATCCGCACGTCCAAAGATCTGCTGCTGAGCCGCGTCGGCCCGGTTCTGTACGAGAGGTTCTATCGCAACTACACGCGCAAGCAGTGGAACCTGGATCCCTCGGAACTGGACGCATCCGTCGCGGGCCGTATCCCGCTCCGGTACAACACCGATGACCGCTACTTTGACGATACCTTTCAGGCAATGCCGCTGGACGGGTACACCCGCATGTTTGAGCGGATGGTCGACCAGAAGGGTTTGACCGTGCGCACCGGGGTCGAGTACCGGGACATAACCAGAAAATACCGCGACGCACAGGTCGTCTTCACCGGTCCCATTGACGAATACTACGGCTTCCGCTTCGGTCCGCTGCCGTACCGTTCGCTCCACTTCAAGCACGAAACACACCAGCAGGAACGTTTCCAACCCGCCGCCGTGGTGAACTATCCCAACGACAACGAGTACACACGCATCACGGAATTTAAGTACCTCACCGGGCAAAAGAGCGCCAGCACAAGCATCGTGTACGAGTACCCGCGTGCCACCGGTGATCCCTACTACCCGATTCCCCGCCCCGAAAACAGCCAGATGTATGCAAAGTACCGCGCCCTGGCCGACCGTGACAGCACCGTAACCTTCTGCGGACGCCTGGCGAACTACAAATACTTCAACATGGACCAGGTCGTTGCGCAGGCTCTCTCCACCTTTCAACGGATGTGGCCGGCGGCACAATCCGGTCTTGCCGAGGAGACCGGCTCCGTCCTTTCGACCGCGAACCTGCGGGTTCCACCGGCGTCAGCAGGTGACATCGTGGGCCTGCGTGCAACCGATGTCGCCTGACCGGTGACTACAGCGTCGTGCGATACCACTCGATGGTGTGTCGCAGCCCGTGTTCCAGGCCGGCGACAACCGCATACCCAAGCTCCTGCTGGCTGAGGGAAATATCAGCCAGCGAGTGCTTCACGTCACCCCTGCGCTCCGCTTTGAACGCAACCGTCCCCGCGTAGCCTGTGATCTGCTTGATGCACTCATACGCTTCCAGCAGGGTCGTGCGCCTGCCCGTGGCAATGTTGAACACACGCCCGCAGACGCTGGATGAAGCTTTGGCCGCCAGCAGGTTGGCGCTGACAACGTTGTCGATATAGCAAAAATCCCGGCTGGTCATTCCATCACCAAAGATGGTGGGTGTTTCTCCACGCAGCATCAGCGAGATGAAGCGCGCCAGCACACCGGAGTATTGCGATGATGGGTCCTGGCGCGGTCCAAAGATGTTGAAGTAGCGCAACGAAACCGTCTCAAGCCCATAGCTCTGCGTGTAGCTTGCCATGTAATTCTCACCGGCCACCTTGTGCACCGCATAGGGCGAAACCGGCTCAGGCCGCATGGATTCCCGCTTGGGCAGTTCCGGCGCGTTGCCGTACGCTGCCGACGACGCGGCAAACATCACGCGCTTCACCCCGGCTTTACGCGCGGCTTCCAGAACATATAAGGTTCCGTTCACATTGATGTCGTTCGTTCCGACCGGATCTTCGACCGACTTCGGCACAGACGCGACCGCGGCTTCATGGAAGACATAGTCCACACCGCGCGAGGCGTCGGCGACGGCAACAGGGTCCAAAATACTCGCGTGGCGAAAGTCCATGCGGGAGCGGATCGGCTCGATATTCTCCAGCTTGCCCGCGCTCAGGTCGTCCAGGCCGACGACCTCCGCACCCTCGTCCAGCGCGGCGCGCGCAATGCTCGATCCGATAAACCCGGCAACCCCTGTGATCAAAACCCGTGACATACGTACACACTACCGGCTAACGATGCATCGCACGCGGGAAAGTAAGGGCACTCACACTCCACGAGTACCCTTACGGTAGATTGTTCAACCATCTGCAGTCCGGGCTAGCGCCCCGTGCTGGCGACAAAACGGCGGCGCATCAGACCACCGACAGTCAGCACGCCCGTACCCAGCAGAAACACTGTACCCGGTTCCGGCGTGACGGCAACAGTGTCATGCGCGGAAACCCCGTCCAGCAGTGTAAACGGGGGTTCGCCACCTGGCGTCCCGGCCGCCAGAAACCCAAGTGTCTCGGACGTGCTGGTGGCCGTAAACGTCATGCTCGCATTCTGCCATCCGGTAAAGCCGTGGCTCGGATCACTCAGCACGGCGGTCTCCTGCCAGTTGTTCGCGTTGCTGATGTCATTGCCAAAGAAGACCCACATGGCCTCGGTGGTCGCGCCGTCAAAGCCGCTCTGCTGGGCCCCCGCATAGTAGAACGAAATGGTGGTGAGCGCGCCAGGTGTCAGCCCCGTGAGCGTCTGGTACAGCAGGCCCTGCTCATACGCGCCGTCCATGGCGACAAAGTTGCCGCCTGCCGGACTGCTGCCAAGGCCGTTCGGCGTCCCGTTCGTGTTGGTGCCCACAGCGTCACGTTGCTGCCGAACTGCGGTGTATAGGCACCGGTCGTCGCCGCCGTCCCGGGAAGAAAGACAAAGCTGTAGCCCGGCTGACCGCTCTGTGACGCTGAGTTGGTCCATCCCGTCAGCGTCTGGTTCGCACCGCCAGCATTCAACTGGTACGACTGATTGACGGACGTCTGTTCAAAGTTGCCGTTCACCACATTGATGGTACTGGCGCGGGCGGCAGGTGAAAGTGCAAGCAGAGAGGTGGCGGCAGTAGTGGCAAGGCAAACAACAAAGCGTCGAGGGCGGTTCATGCGGTAGAGTCCTGGGAAGAGGGTGTTTGGCACGGTGGTCTCTTCTGTTCTTCGTCTGTTTTCATGCGCGGCATAGGGCGATCTGTGTCTCAAAATGAGTTCTGCTCCAGGACGCGACAGCCTCGCGATTCAGGACGATGGCGTCGTCCCGGACAAGAACGGGGCAAGCACCTGCCCCGCAACACCCCGGGGCTGCGCATCGTCTGTGCCATAGCGTTGCGGATGCCGGTCCGCAGGCAGGTGCAGTGTGCCAAAAATGCGATCCACGCACGGCATCAACGCGGCGTAGTTCGTGTTGAAGAACGCCGGATCGTCAGCTGCATGGTGCCAGTGGTGAAACGCGGGCGTGGCGATGGCGTGCTCCAGGGCACCAAAGCGCCACCGCAGATTGCTGTGAAGCAAGAATCCCCATACCGTACCCGCCAGCACTACCAGCACCGGAACCAGACCGCCTGTGCCGCGCGCCGGTCCCCCGAGACCCAGCACATACAGCGGCACCATGCCGCACAGCCGTGTAAAGACGATGTCTACCGGATGCGCTCGCGTGTTCACCAGGAAGTCCATGTGCTCCGCGCTATGGTGCACCGCATGAAATCTCCACAGCAGCGGTACCTCGTGGCTCCATCGATGTCCCCAGTAGAAGCCGACCTCCCCGACGATCAGCGCAGCGAGCGTACGTGCCAGAACAGGAGTTCCGCTCACCCAAACCAGGTACGCGTGCGGCATTACAAGGTGGACAACCCACGCAACCGCGGCCAGCGGCATGCTCAGCACCAGCGCCGGTGTCAGGCTGCTGATGAAGTAATACAACAGGTCCGTCCCAACCTCTTTCCGGAAGACCTTCGCCGGGTGCAGCGCACACAGGCGCTCCAGCGGCAGAAAGACTACGGACAGCAGCAGAAGCCACACACACAGCCGCACCATCTGCATCACCGCAGCCGCCAGACGCGGGTCCACATCGATCAGCAGGTCAGACACCACATCATCCGTATCGGCACGACTTCAAGCCACGCGAGCTATCCGCTCGGCAGAGGGCGAGTAAGTTCATCGTCCAACGCTTTGTTGACTTCGTTCCATTGCAACCATTCTGACTTCTCGTGCATGTAGTCCTCGAGGTTTACGCGTCTGGGCCGAAGGCGCGGTATTGATGAATCTCGAACAGATGAAAATATGTACCTAAACGCATGTTCCCGGATGAATTTGGCGAACATAAGTGCGGGTTCCGAGTCGAGAATGGTGCCCGGCTGGGGCCTCTTCCTACCGACGTGGGTGTAGAGAAGGTGCTTAGGACTTAGAGGCATAAAGATCTGTGTTCCCTCCGAGTTCCAACCGCCTTTAAAGTCGTAAGTACCGTTGGCACGCTGCCTTAAGCAAATAACTGGGTTGTCGCTGGTGGGCCAGGTTACGCCGTCTGGTGCCAAGAGAGTCGTCCATTTGTGCACATGCAGGTGCTTGGATGCACTCCGCAGCGCTTGCTTCTGCTCCCAAATCCATAACCGCCTTCCCGCTGCCGTTTCGACCTTCACTTCGGCCGATTTTTTGTCCTTTGACGGCCTTATCAGCAATCGCATAGGAAAGCCTGGCTCGACATCTGCCTCGGGACCAGAGAAATGTTCTCCTGCGCGGATGGAGCTGTATTTCTCTATAGCTTCCTTAAGGTACTGCGTCATGGAAGACGCCTCCTGCTGCCACCGCGTGAATGCTTCTTGAAGGCGTGCAGGTGTTCTCACGTCTTGTGCAGCAAGAAAGTTGACGAGGTGATACCAATCTTCGCGCTCCATCCGGTCACCAGAAACAGCCCGCTGAAGTGCATCTTCTGCCGGAGTCTCATATTTTTGGTTCAGCCATCGCTCGTAGTCATCAGCTTCCACGCCATTTTCTATCGAGGTGTATAGATCTATTGCAGACGCGACGCGGTTCAGGGGCTTTTCAAGCCAGATCGGGCAATTCATGTCCGGGACAAGCAGGTCGTATCGATAGATGAAGCCCGGTCTTGAGGCAAAGCGCTTCAGGTACATACATGGTACGTAGTGATTACTCCTCGTGATGATCAATAGCTTCTTCATCAAGTCAGGATCGCAAAAGCGGCGCTGGGCTTCAACCTAGCGGATCTGATCGAGGTTAAGATTTGCATGTATGAAGTTTGACATCGCGGTTCTTCCCGGCGACGGCATCGGCAACGAGGTAGTCCCCGCCGGTCTGCGCGTCCTCGAGCGCATCGGTGTCCTCCACGGCATCGCGTACAGCTTCCGCCACTTCGACTGGAGCTGCGAAACCTTTCACAAGACCGGGCGCATGATGCCGGAGGACGGCATCGCCCGCCTGCGCGACCACGACGCCATCTTCTTCGGCGCGGTCGGCTATCCTGGCGTGCCGGACCACATCTCGCTTTGGGGCCTGCTCATCCCCATCCGGCGCGAGTTCGACCAGTACGTGAACCTGCGCCCGGTCCGCCTGCTGCCCGGAGTCAAGGCTCCGGTGCGCGCAACGAACATCGACTTCTGGGTCGTCCGCGAGAACACCGAGGGCGAATACTCGCAGATCGGCGGGCGCATCTTTGCCGGAACCGAGCATGAAATGGTGACGCAGGAGGCCATCTTCACCCGGCGCGGCACGGATCGCATCCTGCGCTATGCCTTTGAGTTTGCCCGCAAACTGCCGCGCAAGCATGTGACTTCAGCGACCAAGTCCAACGGCATCTTCCACTCCATGCCCTTCTGGGACGAGCGCTTTGCCGCCATCCAGCAGGAGTATCCGGACGTGACGGCAGACCAATATCACATCGACATCCTGGCCGCGCGGTTCGTCATGTCACCGGAGCGCTTCAGCGTCGTCGTCGGCAGCAATCTTTTTGGCGACATCCTCTCTGATCTGGGACCGGGCGTCACCGGCACCATCGGCATCGCGCCATCCGGCAACATCAACCCGGAGCGCATCTTTCCCTCCATGTTCGAGCCGGTGCACGGCTCGGCGCCCGACATCGCAGGCAACGGCATCGCCAATCCCATCGGCCAGATCTGGTCCGCCGCCATGATGCTGGAACACCTCGGCGCGCCGGACGCCGCAGCCCACATCCTGCACGCCGTTGAGACCGTACTCATGAACAGCCCGGAGACACTGACACCCGATATGGGCGGCAGCGGAACCACGGAGACCCTCACCGACGCCATCCTGAACGCAGTGCGGTGAGTGCCTACGTGAACCTCCCCAGGCAGTTACCTTCGTAACCACACGTCTGCAAGCTGCTCATTTGGAGGGAATTAAAAGCCGATGTTTCACGTGAAACATTTTGCGACGGTAGTTTGACCTAATCTATCAGCGCAATCAGGCACTTGAGGTATGCCGTCTCTGGCAGCGTCAGCACCTCCGGATGGTCCGGCGCGGCCCCTCGCGTCTCCAGCAGACGCACATGCCGTCCCGCATCAGCCGCCGCCTCTGCCACCACTGCCGTAAACGCTTCCCGGCCCACATGGTGCGAGCAGGAACACGTCACCAGCACGCCGCCCGGACGCAGCATCCGCAGCGCGCGCAGGTTCAGCTCCTTGTAGCCGCGCATCGCACCTTCAGCAGCACGCTTCGACTTCGCAAATGCGGGCGGGTCAAGCACAATCGTATCGAAGCGACGGCCTTCCGTGTCGTACGCGCGCAAGAGTTCAAAGGCATCCGCCTCCACCCACTCGATCTCACACCTAAGCTCTTCGGAGTTCAACGCTGCATTCCGCTCCGCCACCTCCAGCGCGGCGCGACTGGCGTCCACCCCCGTCACCCGGGTGCATGCACGTGCCAGGTGCAGGGCAAAGCCTCCCTGGTACGTGCAGATGTCCAGCGCTTCACCATGCGCATAGCTCGCTGCTGCGGCGTAGTTCAGCCTCTGATCCAGGAAGGCACCCGTCTTCTGCCCTGCATTGGCGTCGTAGTGCAGCCGAAGTCCGTTCAGCATGAAGATGGTCTCTGCCATGCTTTCGCCACGCTGGAGAAGCGGCTCTCCAGGAGGCATGGGCAACTGCTCCAACGCGCGGATACGCGGGTCCGGCCGTTCCACGATCAGGTCCACGCCATCCACCGCAAACTCGCGGGCAAGCACCTCACGCACATCGTCGTGCGCTGTTCCTTGTGTCAGCAGCTGCAGCACGACAATGTTGTTGTACCGGTCCGCAACAATACCCGGCAGATCATCCGCCTCCGAGAAGATGAGCCGTGCCGCATCCGTCACTCCGGGCTGCAGCATGGGCACGCGCAACGCCACCGCGGCACGCACCCGTTGCACCACATCGTCCAGGTATTCGCCCCGGCTGACGCGCGGCTGCCCCGACACCTTGCGCAACGCAAGCTGCGAAGCCGCACTGTATAGCGCCGACCCCATCGGGATGCGTCTGCTATCCAGCAGTGTCACCAGCGCACCCGCCTGCACGTCAACGGCACCCAGCGCCGGTATCATCGCTTCGACGTCTGTGCGGTAGACCCAAAGATGCCCGGCCCGCAGCCGCTCCGCCGCACGCCGGCTGATGACCGCCGCCGGTCCAGCCTCATCCGCCTCCAGCACCTGCGGCGGCTCATGGGTGGCCCCTGCGCTTTGTGTTTTCGGCGGTAGCCTTCGATGGCGATTGACGGCGACGGGCATCGTTTCATGGTCGCATGTCGCACGGTGGAGCCGGATACTGCTTCAAAACATCGTTTGCTTCGACCGACCAGCAGCGCGTGTTGACGTTGAGCTTGGTGTCCGCTTTACCGGCAGGCCTCTGCGGCATCCGCAGCCCATGTCCAGCCCTCCAGCATGTAGCTGGGATCACGCGGCTGCGGCAGGATGTAGAAGCTCTCGCGACGCTCCGTCATCACCATGCAGGAGACGAGCGCGTCGAACGCATCCTCGCTGGCACGCGCTTTCGAAAGCGTTGTGCGAGTCAGCGCGGTATATGCCTTGTCTTCGAGGCGCCTCCGTTGCAGATACGCGGCGCGTGCCTCCGGGTTGGATTTGTGCACGGGTCCGGTATTCAACCGCGAGTACATCTCCACCACCATGGGCTTGCCCGCCTCTGGCGTATCAAACGGCCACACGCGAAAGCCGGCTTCCTGCAATCGAAGCAGCGTCTGCATTCCACGCAGCGATGCGGTGCCGACCGATCCCGAGCCACCGATCTGGAAGACGGACTTGGGCGTGATGCCCTTGACGCGGATCGCACGCTCCTCCTCCGGGATGTGCGCGATGATCTTGCAATCGATGTCGGTGGCACGCAACATGCGGTGCAACTGGTCGCCGCTGAACTCTGCGGGACGCTTGTGCGGCTTGCCCCAGAAGCGACGGTCCTCGCTTGCGCGGTCCAGCCATCGCTCCGCCCGTTCGGCGGCGATACGCCAGAACTCCGGTGCGCTTTCCGCACCCACTTCACGCAGGAACCATGCAGGAAAACTGAAGCAGAAGTCGAAGCCGACGACCAAGGCGGCTTGGTTCTTCGCCATGGCAAGCAGCCAGTCCGTCACCTCATCGCGGGTGCGTCCGCTTTCGATGCGGACCTTGCCTCCATGCCACACTGCCGCAACAATGTGCCGCCGTTGCCCTGCCACGTCCACGCGCCCGGACCAGTCGATGGCGATGACGGTATCGGGCGCTGTCGAAGGATGCTTCAGAGCAGTCTCCCGTACCGCATATCCATTCTCAGTGTGGGGCTTTCAGCCCTCTGCTTGTGACTCCAGTCTACCTGGGTCTACGGCCCAGGCTGTTATGTTGCGGGTCTTCGAACCTTCTCTGCTTGAGCACGGCTCAGGCCGGGCCAGATGCAACTTGGCGCTGATCCGCTATGGCTGTGGCAGCTTGTAGAGCCGCACCGCGGTGCCGCTGAGCACATCCTTTGCAATGTTCTTCGCGCGGGTGCGGTCGATCTCGCCATCGCGCACCATTCCTGTCAGGGCGAGCCCCAGAGCCCGCCGTGCGTTACGGTCTGCGATCCACAGCGACTCTTCCCACCCCATGAACTCGCTGTAGGGGTACGCGTCGGTGCCGTACAGCACCTTGTCCGGGAACGTCTCCAGCCATTCGCGGAGCCAGCTCGCCAGTGTGCGCGGTGGAAAGGTCAGCGCCTGCTGTGACAGATCGAGGTATACATTCGGCTTCTGCAACAGAGAGCCCACCTCGTGCACAAAGGGCCATCCGCCATGCAGCAGGACAAACGTTGTGCCGCGCAGGTGCGGATCGTTGAAGAGCGGCTCCAGAAGCAGCGGATTGGCTCCCGCGATGCCAAAGTAGCCACCACCCCCGCTCATGCTGTGCAGGTGCACGGCCAGGCCGAGCCGTCCTGCCTCCGCCGCAATCAGGCGAAAGATGTAATCCTGCAACGTCCTGTACTGCGCAGTCTCCGGAACCTGTCCATGGACATACGCCGCGTAGACGCGTGCGGCATCCTCGTGCGAGGGGTGTCCGACGTCAAAGGAGCGCAGGTACGCCAGCTCAAATTTGATGGCAACCGCACCCCCACTCTTCTGTGCCTGTACGGTGGGCAGCACGAGATGCGTCACATAGTCATCCAAGGTCTCCGGCAGGCTCTGCAGATGCATGGCACCCATGTACCGTGCCATCACCGGGCTTCCAGTGGAAAGAAGAGCGCCTTATCCGGCGTCTCGGCCGCAAGCGCGCTATTGTTCAACGGGAAGAGCAGCGCGTCATCGTACGGTACCCAACGGAAGCGTGGCGGAGGAATGGCAGCGTTCATCGCGACGCGGTTGGCAAGTGCCGTACCAACGTGAGCCTGATCCAGTACCCATGCATCGTAGTTCGCCGCATGCCGCCCCCGGACACGGTCGCGCGCGGCCTGAAGCTGCTTGGTGCCGGTTGCATCCAGCGGAGCCGTGCCGTGGAAATTCCACAATGCCATCCAAGCGGCAGGCAATTGCGGATTGTCCGCGCGCCATGCTACGGGGTCAGTTTGCGGCTCCATGTTGTCCACGGGAAGCGCATCGAAGTCGCGGTCCGTGGACGCCGCGGGTGGCGGCAGAACCACATGCGCATGATTGTCGATCGCTGCAACAGACTCGATGTAGCGTTCGATCTCCGGGTCGATGTCCTGCTGAACGCCGATCACCCGCCGCGCCGTTGGCGCCTGTGCTGGGAGGGACTGGATGAAGAGGCTTGTAAGCAGGACACATGCAGCGAAGGTGCGGGGCATGCCGTGACGTTAGCATGGACTGCGCCTCCGATGAACGATCCGGGAGCTATCCATGTGCGCTCGTAACCAGTGCGAAACGCGCGTCTTAGGGATCGCGTCCGCCCGGCAGGCTTGAATCTTCAAATGCGCCAGCCCGCAACGTCGCTTTAAAACCTGACCGCACCGTACGATCCGTGGTGATCAGTTCGTGCCATACGTCGTCGCTCTTCTGTGCCATCCGTTTCGCTCCAACGTTGCAGCTTGTTTTGCGCGCGCACATGATGCCAGCCCATACGCATCACGATGCCAACAACGAACTGCACAGCACATGGAACGAACCGCGCTCACATTCTGAACGCTGTGTAAAACAGTGCTTGCCATTGCACCATTTGAGGTGCACCATAGTGCTGTATCGCAACCGGTGATGTGATGTGTGTGTCGCCCTCATACACCTGTTGCAAAATGTTGCATCCTACCGTGCATCGCAAGTCAGGAGCGAACCATGCTGGAAGACGAGTACAAGATGTATGCAGCGGCCAAGGATGACTACGAGGAACCCGAGGTCGACGACGATGACGAAGAAGACGAGGACGACGACGACCTGGAGGATGACGAAGACGAAGAAGATGAGGTAACCACCACCTCGGACGATGATGAAGATGACATCGACGACGAAGATGACGAGGATGAAGACGACGATACGCTGGACGACGAAGATGACGACATCGATGACGAGGCAGACGACGACGATGACGACCTCGATGCCAGTGGCAATGACAAAATGCTGCACGACCAGCACCACGCGGAGACGGCGACGCTAACACCGGCCCCCCCCCCCCACGGGGGCCGCGGGGGGGGCGCGGGGCCTGGGTCGCCGGACCTTGCGCACTCATGAGGCGGCGC
>CAXUHI010000017.1:49196-68318 GCA_964251045.1 uncultured Terriglobus sp.
CCACCCCCCCGCGTCCCCGGCGACGCAAACCGCGGCGCCCTCCAGCCAGGTGGACCCGTACACGCCTCCGGATCAGGAGGCGTTCTTGCCAGAGGAAAGCGCGGCAGACATCTCAGTCGGAGAGACGCTGGCGGGTATCGCCGAAGAAAGCTCTTCCGACGACGAAGACGAGTTGCAAGAGCCGCATGAGGCAGCAAAGCCCGCGGCGAAGAAGGCGGGAAAGAAAGAGATCCGGCCCGTGGCGAAGAAGGCGTCGAAGAAGTCTCCGCCACCGCCCGCGGCGAAAAAAGCCGCCAAGAAAAGCCCAGCGCCGCCTGCTGCGAAGAAAGCCGCGAAGAAGTCTCCGCCGCCGGCCGCCAAGAAGGCGGCAAAGAAATCTCCACCGCCTGCCAAAAAAGCAGCTGGGAAAAAATCCGCGCCCGCAAAAAAGTCCGCGACCAAGACGTCCGCGGCTGGCGCATCGAAGTCTGCCACTGGAAGGCCTCTGACCAACCGTGGCAGCAAGGCAGTCAGCACCAAGACGGCCAAATCTAACCAGCGAGGCACATCCTTGGCAACCAAGAAAGCAGCAACACCCGCGAAGAAAACCGTAGCAAAGAAAACAGCAACCAAGACAACGGCAAAGAAGACTGCGCCTGCGACGAAAACTGCTGCAAAGAAGACGGCTGCAACAAAGACCCCAGCAAAGAAGAGCTCGACGAAAACTGCCGCAAAGAAGACGGCAGCGAAGAAGTCCACCAAGTAGTCAGGGAGAACACAACCGTACCACGCAACCTTCGTACTTCAGGCAAGCAAAAAGGCCCGGCTCCTCCCATGAGGCTCCGGGCCTTTTTGCGTCCGCCTGCGTCCCTTACGACTTTGTCTGCTTTGCTTCCTTGATCGCCGCCAGCACCTCTTCGCTGTGATCCTGAACCTTCACATCAGGCCAGATTTTCACGATCTTGCCTGCGGGCGAAATCAGGAAGGTGACCCGCTTGGCGAAGTGGTTCGGTCCCATGGCCATCACCGGCACGCCGTACTGGTCCACAACCTTGTGATCAGGATCGGCCAGCAGCTTGAAGGTGAGGTTCTCCTTGGTGCAGAACTGCTTGTGGCTGTCCGCCGTGTCAAGGCTCACGCCGACAATGGCCGCATTGTCCTTGTCGTACATGGCCTGGTCGCGTTGGAAGTTGTGCGCTTCCAGCGTGCATCCGCCGGTGAAGTCCTTGGGATAGAAGTAAAGGACGACCCACTTGCCCTTGTACTGGCTCAGGCTGACCTGTTTGTCTTCCTGCGACGGAAGGGTGAAGTCCGGGGCGGTTGTGCCCGGCTCCAGCATGGCAGCCGCCGCTGCCGCGTTTGCGAAGCGCGCGGTCAGGCCGCACGCCAGAACTGCCGCTACCAACATGGACCACAGACCTGCTCGCTGCATGAACACTCCTCGAAATACAACTACCTTGGTCAGTATGACTCAGCCCAAAGAGGTGCGGAAGCACAAAACGGTGGAAGGGAGCTATTTAGACAGACCTTCGATACCGACCAGGCTGATCTTCGCGGCATCGGCCTCACGTACCATCGCGTCCTCGTCGAAGAGCAGTGTGCGCCCTGCCTCCACGGCCAGGCAGGTTGCCCCTGCCGCCCGCATCGCGTGGATCGTCGGCACGCCCACGACCGGTACGTCGAACCGGAGGTCCTGCTTCGGCTTGGCGACTTTAACAACGGTGAGTGAACGCGCCAGCGTGGATGCGTCCTGCTCCAGCGACGCCATGATGGCACCAGCTCGTGCGATGGTCGCGTCCGTTCCCTCCATCGCCTCCACGGCAACGCATGCCGAGCCTGCGATCACGACCGTTTGGCCGAGATCGAAGCCTGCGATGCCGCGCGCCACACGCAGGCCGTACTCGATGTCCGCAAGCTCTGCTTCAATGGGCGCGCGAGCGGTTAGCACACCCGCCCGCGCCAGCATCGGCTCCAGATATGCGGTGGAACTGATAAGTTCGATGCCCTCATCGCTTAGCACCTTGGCTACCGCTCCCAGCAGCATGTCCGTCGAACGCGTGCGCAGGTTCATCAACAGCTTGGCCAGGCGCCAGTCCGGTCGGATGGCCGAGAAGATCTGCGTATGCCGCACCTGACCCGCCATCACTGCGCGTGTGACGCCCGCTTGCTGGAAGACATCGATCAGGCGGGAAAGTTCACCCAGACTCATCCAGTGGACTTCCATACCGCTGTCGTGCGCGGCACGGGCGTTTATTTCCGGATCTGTCTCTTCCTTGATTGCGGCGACAACGACGTGCAAGCTGCGCGCTCGCGCTGCCTCCAAGAGCAGAAATGGAAAACGCCCATTCCCCGCAATCAGACCCAGCTTGTCTTGAGTGACTGTCATGCGCCGAGCAGCAGCAGAACCCAGCCGGCGAGCCCGGCACCGAGGAACGGACCAACGACCGGCACCCAGGCATAGGCCCAGTCACTGCCGCCTTTGCCGGTAATGGGCAGGACGGCGTGCGCCAGGCGCGGGCCGAGATCGCGAACAGGGTTGATCGCATAGCCCGTTGTGGCGCCGAGGGAGAGTCCGACGCTCCAGATGAGCAGACTGACGAGGAACGGGCTGAGACCGGCAGCGGCACCAGTCGTCAACACCAGCTTCGAACTCATGCCGCCCGCCACGATGACCAGGACAAAGCTGGCCGTTGTCTCGCAGAAGAGGCACCAGCCGAAGTTGCGAAACGTGGGACTGGTGCAGAAGACGCCGAGCTTCGCGCCTGCATTCTCCGTCGCTGCCCAATGCGGCAGGTAGAAGAGCCACGTCACTGCCGCTCCGCAAAATGCACCCGCAAGTTGCGCAAGAGCAAACGGCAGCAGCCTGCCGTAGGCACGCCCCTTGATGGCAAAAGCGAGTGTGAATGCGGGGTTGAGATGCGCATCCGGCGAGCCGAAGAGTTGTGCCGCAAAGATGCCGCAGAGCACGGCAAAGGCCCATCCGGCGGCTACGACCATCCATCCCGCGCCTTCCGCTTTGCTGCGTTTCAACGTCACGGCCGCGCATACGCCGTTGCCCAGCAGCAGCAGGATGAAGGTTCCCATGAACTCGCCCAGCAGGGGGCCGCGTGCCATCAACGATGTCTCCGGTGCTTACATACGAAGCACCCTCACTTTACTGCGGCAGGTACTGCGCTGCCAATGCTGTGAATGCTTTTACCTGCTCCTGCTGCCACTGCTCGTCCCGGCCCAGTTCGCTGGCAAGCAGCGTTGCAACCCGTGGCGCAATCTCGATCGCCGCGCGTGCATTGAGCAGAAGGGCGCGGGTACGGCGCGACAGTGCATCGTCCAGCGTGCGCGCCATCTCTTCGCGCGCGGCCCATACGATCTCAGCAGCGATGTACGGGAGCGTGGGATGAAGCTGTTGCGCAAGTTCCGGCTCCGCAGACGCAAGCGCATCGATAGCACTGGCGTCCGCACCATACACCTGCAAGTCGCCTAGGTGGTCTGCTTCAGACCAGCCATGGACCTTCAGGTTCGCCGTGACGCACGGCTTGTCCTGCAGTTTGCCCAGCGTCGCGGCGTGGTTCACGGTGTCCTCCGCCATATGCCGGTAGGTTGTCCACTTGCCGCCGACGATGGTCAAGAGACCGCTACCGTCGATGTGGATGGTGTGATCGCGCGAGAGTGCACTGGTCTTGGAGGCGTCGCTGCCTGCCGCCTTCACCAGCGGACGAATGCCAACATAGATGGAAAGGATGTCGTCGCGTGTCGGTTTCCGGCTGAGGTACTCGCCCGCCGTATCCAGCACAAAGGCGATCTCCTCTTCCAGCGGTTTCGGCTCGTAGCTTGGCGCGTCGATGGGCGTGTCCGTCGTTCCTACTACGGTATGGTCATGCCATGGGATGGCGAAGAGAACGCGTCCATCGCTGGTGCGCGGCACCATGATGGCGGTCTGCGCGCGCAGAAAACTCTTTTCTAGGACAAGGTGGATACCCTGGGAGGGCGAGACCATCGCTTCGGCCTGCGGCTCTGCCATGCGGCGGACTTCATCCGTGAAGATCCCCGTCGCGTTCACGACGCACTTGGCGTTGACCGTGATGCGCTCGCCTGTCTCGCGATCTTCGATACCGACGCCGTTGACGAAGCCGTCCGCGTCGCGCTGCAAGTGAACAGCCGCGCAGTAATTCAGTACGGTTGCGCCGTGGTCCGCGGCGGTCATGATCAGGTGCGTGAGCAGGCGCGTGTCGTCAAACTGGCCGTCGTGGTAGACCACGCCGCCGCGCAGACCATCCTGCGCAATGGTGGGCAGGCGCTCCAGCGTCTCCTCGCGCGAGAGGATGCGCGAGCGGCCAAAGCTGTATTTCACGGCCAGCAGATCGTAGATCTTCATGCCGATGCCGTAGAACGGCGCCTCCCACCAGGAGTAGTTCGGCACCACAAACGGCATGTCGTGTACCAGGTGCGGAGCGTTTTGCCGTAGGAGGCCGCGCTCCTTCAGCGCCTCCATCACCAGCGAAACATTACCCTGCTCCAGGTAGCGCACACCGCCATGCACCAGCTTGGTCGACCGGCTGGACGTGCCCTTGCCAAAGTCCTCGCGCTCCACCAGCAGGGTTTTGTAACCGCGCGTGGCCGCATCCACGGCAACACCCGCGCCCGTCGCGCCCCCGCCGATGACGACGATGTCCCACGGCTCCGCGCCCTGCGTTTTGACCGTCCCAAGCATCACTTTGCGGTTCATCTTCGACCTCGTGGTCTCACTCAGATATCGCTTGCCCAATCCTGCACACGGCACATTGGGCTCAGGCGGCGAAAGGCCTGGTCGTGTGTGACAACAACTGCGTCCAAAGCAATTGCGTGCGCTGCAATGAGCAGATCTACAGAACCGAGTAGTTGTCCATTCTCTGCAAGGCGTGCGCGAAGATCACCATACACATTGGCGGCTGTTGAATCCCAAGGCAAACTTTCCGTGGCTGCTAAAAAGCGCAGCATGAACTCAGGCACCCTTGCAGAATTTCTTGCGATGCCATACAGGATTTCACCTTCTGTAATGGCGGATATGATGATGCGATGCTCTCTGAGTAAGTTTGTATATTGTTGCCTGGCTACCTGGGAGCGAGAAGTGACGATGTATGTCACCATGTTCGTGTCCAGCATGTATATCACTACGCATTACCAGCCTTCACGCTGTTCGGGTGGCCGTCTGTCACGTTCCACTTCAAACTCAAAACCACCCGCTGCATCGATTTCAGCGAACAGTTCCTGCATCTTCCGAACTCTCTCTTCTGGAGGAAGTTGTCGAAAACTGGACTTTTGCTGACCGTTATTCAAGGCGTGCGCGTCCTGAACAGCATGGAGGGCTTCCTCAATCACTGCATTCGCAGAGGAGTAGCGTCCTGAACTTAGCCGGTCAACGACAATTGCCTCAACTTCGGGTGTCAACTCAATGGTCATTCTTGCCCTCCAAAGTACTATGCTGGTGATCCTTCGGACGAATGTCAAATAGTTAAACTGGAGCGCTCCACCCCTTTGCGCGTTTTACTGCCCCTTGCCAGCGCATGTACAGCGCACTCTGCTCTTGTTGGGGATGGAAGACCCTGCCGCCCGCCTGTTCGCGCTTGATCTCATCAAGGCTGGACCAGAAGCCGACGGCGAGTCCGGCCAGATACGCCGCGCCCATGGCTGTTGTCTCCAGGCAGGCGGGGCGGTGGACGGGAACGCGAAGCAGGTCGGCCTGGAACTGCATCAGGGTGTCGTTTGCGGTGGCACCGCCGTCCACGCGCAGTTCGCGCAACGGAGCTTGTGTGTCAGCGTTCATGGCGCGCATCAGGTCCGTCACCTGCAGTGCGATGCTTTCGAGCGCCGCGCGTGCAATATGCCCGCGCGTGGTGCCGCGTCCGATGCCGATCATCATGCCTGCGGCGTATGGGTCCCAGTGGGGCGCGCCCAGGCCGGTGAAGGCAGGAACAAAGACGACACCGCCACTGTCCGGCACGCTCTGCGCCAGCGCTTCCACATCGCTGCTCTTTGCAATGATGCCCAACCCGTCGCGCAGCCATTGCACCACGGCACCACCGATAAAGACCGAACCCTCCAACGCGTACGCGGGTTTGCGCTCCATGGAGCAGGCCAGCGTCGTGAGCAAGCGGTTCTCACTCTGCCGAAACGTGCCGCCAATGTGCTGGAGCAGGAAGCAGCCGGTGCCGTAGGTATTCTTGGCATCGCCGGGCTCGGTACACATCTGCCCAAAGAGCGCCGACTGCTGGTCGCCCGCGATGCCCGCGATCTCGATGCCCTCAAGGCCCAGCGTGGTGCTGACGGGCCCGAGCTTTTCGCTGGACCAGACCACCTCCGGCATCGTGGAGCGCGGCACACGCAGCAGCCGCAGCAGATCATCGTCCCAGCGGTCTTCCACGATGTTGTAGAGCAGCGTGCGTGAGGCGTTGGTGCGGTCGGTCACATGCCGCGTGCCGCTGGTCAGGTTCCAGACCAGCCAGCTGTCGACCGTGCCAAAGGCAAGCTCGCCACGCTCGGCCTTCTCGCGCGCGCCGGTCACGTTGTCAAGTATCCAGGCGATCTTCGTGCCGGAAAAATATGGGTCCAGCCGAAGGCCGGTCTTCGCGCGCACACTCTCTTCCGTGCCGCTC
Source organism: uncultured Terriglobus sp. (assembly GCA_964251045.1). Taxonomy (GTDB): domain Bacteria; phylum Acidobacteriota; class Terriglobia; order Terriglobales; family Acidobacteriaceae; genus Terriglobus. The sequence goes on from CAXUHI010000017.1 coordinate 55,805, forward strand.
GCCGCAAGGTCCGCGCACATCGGCGCAGTCCGCCGGTCCTGCCACACAATCGCGTTGTAGACCGGCTTGCCCGTCGTCCGCTCCCAGACAATCGCGGTCTCGCGCTGATTGGTAATGCCCAGCGCGGCCACATCGCGCGGACGCACCCCTGCGCGGCCCAGGACCTCCACCGCGCTGGAGAGCTGGCTGGTCAGGATCTCGTACGGGTCGTGCTCCACCCAACCACCGGAGACATCGCCGCCCTTGGAGCCGTACGGGAAGATCTGCGTGAACTCATGCTGCGCAGTTCCCGCTACCGCGCCTGCGCGATCAAACAGGATGGCACGCGAACTGGTCGTTCCCTGATCCAGCGCAAGTATGTACTCCGCCATGCACCACCTCCGCGAACTTGCGCCCGCGCGAAGTCACCTTACCACGCTGCCTGGCGTGTTGGCCGAAGCACAACACGACTCGCTGCAACAAGCCGCGATACCATCGCTAGCAAGCATGAAGACGCTTGCACTCGCACTTACAGTTGCCGCCCTTGCATCCGCACAGGGTGCCACGCGTGCCAACGACACGCTGATCTTTCAGACGCAGAACGGCTGGTCTCCCCGCGTCAATGTGGAAGCGGGAACAGTGATGACGTACGGGATCAATGAGAACCTGCCGGACCGCATCCGCTCATGGAAGGAACATGGGTACCGCGTAACGGTGATGACCGGCGTGGCATGGGGCACATACGGCGACTACCTGCGCGGCGACTTTGACGGCAAGGAACACTGGAACGAGACGCAGCAGGAGGTCGACGGCAAGCTGATCCTGCATAGTGGGCGCGAAGTTCCCTATATTGCTCCTTCTGAGAGCTACGGCAACTATCTCAGCCGCGGTGTTCTTCGCGCGCTGGACGCGGGGGCGGAAGCGATCTACCTTGAAGAGCCAGAGTTCTGGGCGCGCGCCGGATGGTCTGACTCGTTCAAGAAAGAGTGGGAACGCTATTATCACGAGCCGTGGCGCGCACCGGACTCCTCGCCGGATGCGCAGTACCGCGCCAGCAAGCTGAAGTATTTTCTGTACCAGCGTGCGCTGTCGCAAGTGTTTGCGGCGGTTCGTGCGTGGGGCAACCAGCACGACAAGACGATCCCCTGCTATGTGGCGACGCATTCACTCATCAACTACGCACAGTGGCAGATCGTCTCGCCGGAAAGCTCGCTGCTGGATGTGGGGGCTGACGGTTACATTGCGCAGGTCTGGACCGGGACCAGCCGCGCGGTGAACGTCTACCAGGGCGTCAAGGCCGAGCGTACGTTCGAGACAGCCTTCCTGGAGTATGGTGCTCTGCAAAACATCGCCCGCTCGTCCGGCAAGCGCATCTGGTACCTGAACGATCCCATCGAGGACAACCCGAACCACTCCTGGACGGACTACAAACGCAACTGGGAAGCGACGCTGGTGGCATCACTGCTGCAGCCGGAGGTGAGCAGCTACGAGATACTTCCGTGGCCGGACCGCATCTTCGGTCCGCGGGCGCTTCGCCCGTCCACCGAGCCGACAGAGGCGACTCCTAAGCCGGAGCGAAGCTTCATCCCGGCCGCGTACGAAACAGAGTTGCAGACCGTCTTTCACGCGCTGGGGCAAATGCACGATCAGCCTGCCCGTTGGGAGATCTCCGGCACGCAACATGCCGGCATTCTGGTAAGCGACACGCTGATGTTCCAGCGAGCCAAGCCTGTGGCTTCGGATGCCGACCTGGGCAACTTTTACGGGCTCGCATTGCCCCTGATTATGCATGGCATTCCTGCGGAACCTGTTCAGATTGAAAGTACCTACCGCGGCGTGAATGCTGCGGCATTCCTGAGGCAGTACAAGCTTCTTTTGCTGACGTATGAGGGCCAGAAGCCGCCGTCACCGGGATTCCACGAGGCCCTGGCCGCGTGGGTGAAAGCGGGTGGAGCGCTGGTGGTGTTCGACAACGACAGCGACCCGTACAACCACGCACAGGACTGGTGGAATGAGAACGGCAAGAGCCAGACGACTCCGCGGGAACTGCTGTTTCGCTCACTCGGCATCGATCCGCGCAGTGAAGGCACACACCGGGTCGGAAAGGGCGTCGTCCTCTTTCGCAAAACGTCGCCGTCGGCGCTTGCAGCCGACGTCAACGGCCCTGCTCAAGTGCTGGCCACCACCAGAGATGCGGCGATGGAGATTCACCTGCCCTGGCGCGAGTCCACTGCCTTTGTCCTGCGCCGCGGACCGTTTGTCATTGCAGCAGGCTTTGACACGCCGGAAGGCACACCGGAACACGCTGTGACCCGCGTTGCCACAAGCGCCGTCAAAGCACTTGACAGCGCACCGTCAACGATCGAGCATAAACGTGCTTCGCTGCCGCATACGGCTCCCGCGCCGACACTGCTGCGCGGCCCTTACATCGATCTGTTCGACCCGCATTTGCGCATGGTAGAGAATCCTCAGGTGGGCGAAGAGCAGCGGCGGTTCCTGCTCGATCCAGCGTTTTTTCAAAGGGACAAGGCTCGCGTTCTCGCGGCCAGCGCGCGGGTGATGGATGAACACGCAACAGGAGACAGGTTGAGCTTTTCTGTAAGCAGCATTGAAGCGCGCGATGAACACGTTCTGACGGTCGTCCGCCTCTTGCTGCCGCGCGCGCCGAAGAACATCACGCTGAACGGCACAGATGTAAGGCCTGCAGACGTCACCGCCGGAACCGTACTGCTGGAGTTTCCCGCGCGAGCCACGAAGCAAGAGGTTGAAGTCAGCTTCTAGCGCTCGCTCCAGAGTCCACACCGTGCACAGGGGTGCCCGCCGTGACAAGACCGGCGGGCGTTGTACTGGGACGTGTTCGCAACCAAGAACCGGGTGAGGGAGAGCCCGGCTATGTTTTCTAGAACTGGTTACCCGCAGTGTTCAGCAGCCAGCCGCCAAGGCGCTTGTCGGGCTGCATCATGGGGCAGGCGAACGTGTTTCCGCTTAGTTTCACCTTGCCGATGCCCCATGGTCTGGAGAGTATAAGCTCCGCCCTGCGGTCACTGTCGAAGTCAGCGGCTGGACCGATCCTGTTGTGGTAGGTGTCCAGAACCCAGTTGCCGAAGCGTGTGCCGTTGGGCTGCAGCATGCATGCCGTGAAGGTGTTGCCGGCAAGCTTGAGGATGCCAATGCCCCACGGGCTAGTGACGACGACCTCGGCTTTGATCGAGACCTGTCCATCGAAGTTGGGACACGGCGTGGACGGCAGGGCCGATCCGCCCGCCGTCGCGCTCACAATCGATTCAATCCAGGCGAGCGCCCACGGATCGAAGTGCGAGGCGCCATCGGAGCTGGTCCTGGCGTCAACAGCGGAAGAACCGGCATGGATCAACGACCAGGAGAGTTGGCACTATTTGATGATGCCGCGCTCACTCTTTGCGATGAACTCTGCGAGGTAGGCGACACGGGGGCCGAACTCGCCAGTGGCGACCTTCTCGCGGATGGCGGCGAGCGCCTGGGTGGTGTTCAGTTTGCTGACCTGCAGCAGGCGGTACGCGGCGCGCAATTGCTTGAGTTCTTCCGGCGTGAAGCCGCGGCGCTCCAGGCCGATCCTGTTCAGGCCGAAGGCGCGGTTTTCGCGGTGCACGCTGGTCAGGCTATAGGGCAGCACGTCCTGCGTGATGGTGGTGCCGCCGCCGGTGTAGGCGTAGGTGCCGATGGTGCAATGCTGGTGTACCGGGTTCAGGGCGCCGACGACGGCGTAGTCCTCCACGGTGACATGACCGGCTAATGTGGCGGCATTGGCAAGGATGACGCCGTCGCCAATCCGGCTGTCGTGCCCGATATGCACGTAGGCCATGATCAGGCAGCCGGAGCCGATGCGTGTTTCGCCGCCGCCGCCCGCTGTTCCACGGCTGATCGTCACGCTCTCGCGAATGACATTGTCGCTGCCGATGGTCAGGCGCGTTGGCTCGCCCTTGTACTTCAGATCCTGCGGCGAGCAGCCCAAAGACGTAAACGGAAACACCTGATTGTCGTTCCCCATGGTGAGATGGCCGTCCAGGAGGACGTGACTGACCAGAGTGCACCGCTCTCCCAGAACGACGCTGGCACCCACCGTGCAGAAGGGTCCGACGGTACAACTCTCCGGGATCACTGCCGTGGGCGCGACGATCGAGCTGGGATGAACCGGCACGGTTTAAACCGCAGCCTCGGGCAGCGCGTTAGACTCGCTCAACGGATCTGGCTGACAGGCTGCACCTGTGCTGGCGGACGCGAGCGCATCCTCTTGTGCCGGCTGCATCGCTGCCTGTTGCGAGCCGGCCGGCGCATCTTTCATCTCTTCAGCGATGGGCAGCGCCTCCGCTGGCAGCACCGCGGCTCGTGTGTGCGCACCGGGGCGTGGCACCAGCTGGCACATCACGGTCGCCTCGCACGCGAGCTTGCCGTCCACCGTTGCGGTGCCGTGCATCTTGACGGCGCGCGTGCGCCATTGTAGCACCTTCACCTCAATGCGGACCTGATCACCGGGCACCACCGGTTTGCGGAACTTGGCTCCGTCAATGCCGGTGAAGACCATCAGTTTGTCGCCCCGATCCGGGATCTCGTTCAATAGCAGAAGGCCGCCTGCCTGCGCGATGGCTTCGATCATCAGCACACCCGGCATCAGGGGATAGTCCGGAAAGTGACCGGTGAACTGCGGTTCATTGACCGAGACGTTCTTGAGGCACACAATGCGCTGCTTCGGTTCAACCTCCAGCACGCGGTCAATCAGGAGCAGCGGATACCGGTGCGGCAGAATCTCCATGATCTGCTGCACATCCATGGCGGAACGTACGTCGGACATAGCTTTTAAGTATAGAAGCTGCTCCCGGCCTGCGGAGGGTTGCCGTTCAAACCCCGCTAGTCCTTGTGCTTGCCCAGCGGCGCGCCCGCGGCAAAGAGGGCCGGATCGACAGGCTTGAACTCGAGCGACTCCACAAAGCGTTGCGCCACCATGTCACCGTTGGTGTAGCGCGTGGTTACATACGGGATTGGAAGTCCATTCACGGGGTGAAAGTCGCTGTACTCTTCCACGTCTTCGTCGAAATCCTTGTAGGTCTCATTGCGGAACTGGAAGATACGGCGCAGAGGCATGTGCGTATTCCGTTCAACATCCACTTCCACGCTGTTGTTGTCCTTGTCAATCAGCGTTACCTTCTCCACTTCGCGGCGCGCCACGACCGCAGTGCCGCCATAGATCAATAACGTCTGCGGATCTTTCAGCCAGACGTTTGCAATCGCATCCAGCGAGTACTGCTGACGGCGGAAATACGCCTGCTGGTCCTTCGCCGGGAGCGGCACGCGGCCCTTGTACGTGACCTCTACACCTTCCGTCGCGGTCCATAGCTGCACCACGTCGCGCTTCCTGCCGAGCTCGATACGATCCTCAAATCCGTTGTTCGGCAGAGCATGGTGCAGTTGCAGGAAATCACCGACACCGGTAGGAACGTTCTTGTAGAAGGAAGAGGTGTGGCCCTTCAGGATAAAGTCGCCGCGATGGAGCCAGCGTTCACCACCAAGCGCGGTGTACATTGCGTTCAACACCGCACGTGCCTTTGTCTCTTCCAGGCCGTCGCCTGGTTTCGGCTGCGTGACGACAATGTTTTCTTCATGCTTTGGGGACTGCTCCGATGTTTGTGCATGCAGAGCTGCACCAGCGCACAAAGCAAGAAAGAACGTAGCAGCAAAGCGACGCATGGACCTCCCGGTCATCCCACCAGTACCGCGCCGCCGTTCACGTTGAAGATTTCACCCGTGACGAAACCCGCCCAGGGTGTACAGAGAAACAGGATGGGCGCGGCGATCTCGTCCGGCGTTCCCACACGGCGGAGCGGGATGGTGCCAAACACTTTCTTGGACGCGATTGGATCGTCAAGGGTACGCTCTGACATGTCCGTACGCACCCATCCGGGCGCAACGCAGTTGACGTAAATACCGTCTGGAGCAAGCTCTGTCGCCAAGCCCTTGGTCATGCTGATCAGCGCACCTTTTGACGCGGCATAGTCGGCGTGGAAGGCTTCACCGCGCTGTCCGGCTGTGGAACTGACCAGGACAATGTGGCCGCGCACGCCTTGTGTGGATGGCTCCTGCCGCTGCATCTGCGCCACACACGCGCGCACCAGGCCAAAGACGCTGTCGAGGTTGGTACCCAGCGTATTGCGCCACTGCGCATCACTCATGCTGCTTACGGGCTGGTCATGCGGCGGCCAGATGCCGTGGTTCGCAACCAGGCAATCAATCCGGCCGAACGCGGCAACAGCGGCTCCCACCAGTGCGCCGCCATCGTGCGCTGTAGCAAGCTCCTGCCGGAAGGCCCGGCAAATCTCACCCCCGCCGCACTCCGCTTCCAGCGCACGTGCCTGTTCTTCCGCGGCTCTGTAACTAAAGGCAACGCGCGCACCCGCTTGATGGAAGAGCCGCACCGTTGCGGCGCCAATGCCGCGCGAACCACCGGTCACAAGCGCAACACGGCCTTCCAATGTAAGCGTGACACCGCGTGCGTTCGTTGTCGGATTCATCTCTTCAGGCTAAAGCACGGCCGTAGGAACCCCCTGGGGCTTGCACGGCGATGTCATTTTTGAAGCACAGCAGACGCAGCCTGCATCCGATACACGTCACGATACGTTCGCAGCCAACCTGGGAGAGATCACGATGAACATCACTGGCAACACCATCCTCATAACGGGCGGCACAAGCGGCATCGGACGCGCGCTGGCGGAAGCGCTTCATGCAAAGGGAAACACGGTCATCATCGCGGGCAGGCGCCAGCACCTTCTGGATGAGATCACGCAGAGCAATGCAGGCATGGCGGGCATCCAGCTTGATGTCACGGATGAGAGTTCCATCAGGCGTTTCACGGATGAGATCAAGGAGAGGTTCCCGGCGCTGAACGTACTGATCAACAATGCCGGGATTGCCCGGCCTGAGGATTACAGCGCTGAGCACATCGAGACCGGGACATCGCGTGACATTGTGCAGACCAACATCACGAGTGTCGTGCAGATTACCGCGGCATTGCTTCCAGGGTTGAAGGCGCAGCCGCAAGCCACGCTGATGGTCACCACGTCAGGACTGGCCTTTGTCGCGTTTCCGCATGCCCCCACCTACTCCGCGACCAAAGCCTTCATGCACAACTGGCTTGAGGCCTTGCGCTTTCAACTGCGCTCAACGAATGTGGAAGTGCTGGAGCTGGCGCCGCCCTACGTGCAAACGGAACTGGGCGGCGAACGGCAGGCCAGCGATCCGCGCGCCATGCCTCTGGACGAGTTCACTGCCGAGGTCATGGACATTCTTGAACACAACCGCATCGAGAAGGGCGAGATCCTTGTCGAAAGAGTGAAACCGCTGCGCTGGGCCGAGAAGAACGGCACCTACGAGCAGATGTTGAACGCACTTGGCTCTATGTGAGCCGTTGACTGGCGCACGTTGCGCCGAGGGCTGCGAGTCATGTGTGCCTGCGTTCTCGATACTCAGCGTGCCAGAGGAACGTTTGCGCATCGGCTATCTTGCTGAAACACAGAACGTTCGCAGCGAAACCGCTCTGCGGGTTGTGCTATTGTGACGTGTATAGCCACAGCATCCCCCCTTGGAGCATCTCGATGTTTCGCAGAGCCTTGTTTTCTCATGCGACGGCATGTGCATGGATGGCAGTGTTTTCAGCAGCACTCTACGGGCAACACAAACGCACTCTTATCACCGGCCCGGTCGACGACGGGAGGCGAGTCGCGCTCGAGGGCAACGTGCGCCCGGAGGTGACGGCTGCGAACGACCGCGGCGCTCGCGATGGAGGCGCGCCCATGTCCGGTCTCGTGGTCCTGCACCGCTCGCCTGAGAATGAGGCTGCGTTCCAGGGCTATCTCACGGAGGTGTACGATCCCAAGTCGCCGAGCTTCCACAAGTGGTTGAGCAATGCGGCAATCGGTTCCAACTATGGCCCGGTAGATGAGGACGTCGCCCGCATTAGCGAATGGCTTGCCTCCAAGGGATTGAGCGTGCGCCCTGCGTCGCCGGATGGTACGGCCATGGAGTTTGCGGGCACGGTGGCGCAGGTGTCCCGAGCGTTTCATACGTCCATTCACAACCTGAGCGTGCGCGGCGAGTCGCACTTCGCGAACGTCTCGAATCCCGAGATACCCGAGGCACTTGCCACGGTGGTGACGGGCGTTGCCGCGCTGAACGACTTTCAGCCGGCACCCATGTCGCATCTGGTACGCAAGACCGATGCGGACGGCATCCGGCCGACAGGCACCAATTACCTGAGTGCCGCGGACCTAGCCACGATCTACAACTTCAGCCCGCTCTTCCAGCAGGGCATCACCGGCAAAGGACAGACGATTGTTCTGATTGAGAATACCGATCTGTACAGCGCCGGGGACTGGCAGGTCTTTCGCAAAGTCTTCGGCCTGGCGCGCGCATACCCCTACGCGACACTGACGCAAGCCAACCCCACGGGCACGAATACCTGCACCGATCCGGGTGTGAACACGAACGACACGGAAGCCGCCATCGACGTGGAGTGGTCACTGGCTGCGGCGCCCAACGCTACCATCGTCAACGCGGCCTGCCGGGCTTCCGGCGGTGTCTTTGGCGGGTTCATCGCGCTGTCAAACCTCTTACAAAGCGCAAACCCGCCCAAGGTGGTCAGCATCAGTTACGGCTCGCCCGAGACGAGTCTTGGAGCGACCTACAACGCCTACATCAGCAATCTGTACGCGACGGCGGCAGCGGAGGGCGTATCGGTCTTTGTGTCGTCCGGCGACTCCAGCGCGGACGCAAGTGACCGTAGCGGAACAACGCTGATCCCCGCGACCCACGGCATCTCCGTCAGCGGGTTCACTTCGACACCGTTCAACATCTCCGTTGGCGGGACCGACTTCGGCTACAGGCCGCTTGGTACGCCGGGCATCTACTTCAACACCACCAATGGGCCGAACTTCCAGACCGCGAACAGCTACATCCCGGAAGTTCCGTGGAACGACTCCTGCGCGGGCATTCTGTACGCCGCGTACCTCGGCTTTCCGTCGGTCGGACCCAACAGCCTTTGCAACAGCGGCAACTATATCAATGCGGTGCGTCCCCGCTCGTTGCAAGTCGCCGGTGGTGGCGGCGGTCCCAGCGGATGCGCCCTCGGTACACGTGCCGTCACAGGAGTTGTGGGTGGAACCTGCGCGGGGTATCCCAAGCCGACATGGCAGAATCTGCTCGGTAACCCGAGCGACGGCGTCCGCGACATTCCTGATGTTTCATTGATGGCTTCCAACGGCTTCTGGGGAACGTCCTACGCGGTCTGCATCTCGGATACCGCGCAGGGCTTCAGTCCCTGCAGTGCAGACCCTGCAACGTGGGCAGGCTACGGGGGAACATCTATCTCCAGTCCGATCTGGGCCGGTGTTCAAGCCCTTGTCAACCAGGCGACCGGCCAGAGTTGGGGTAACTCGAACACCGTTCTCTACGCACTAGCACGTGGGGAGTACGGCAGCAGCGGATCGCTCGCATGCAATTCGTCCCTGGGCAATGCCGTGGGACCGAACTGTGTTTTCTATGACGTCACACAGGGAGACAACACGGCCCTGTGCACGGGCACCCTCAACTGCTACAACACAGGTGGAACATACGGCTCGCTTTCGACGAGCAGCATGGTGTTCAGCCCAGCGTACCCCGCGACCGTTGGGTGGGATTTTGCCACTGGCATCGGCACGACGAATGCCACCAACATCGTCCAGGCCTGGACCGCGTACAACTCCTCCCTGTCTGCACCACAGTAGCGGTGTCCAGAAGAGCGTCCGCAGGAAAACGACCGAACGAAGCACTTACCGAGGAGTTCTTTCTGACATGCTGAAGCTGTTTATTGCCGCATCGCTTTCATGCTTCGTGTCTGCTGCCCTGCTGCAAGCCCGCGCGGACACATGTAACGGTTACGCGAACAACCTTGTCGCAAATTGCGGCTTTGAGAGTGGAAGCCTTGCCGCCTGGAGCGGAACGGCACTGACAGCAGGCCCCAACTACGCAGGCGTGGACACGGGGGATTTCTTCACAACCGCGCCGACGCCGTACGAGGGAACCTATGAAGCCTATCTGGGCAGCCCGCCTGCAACGTCCATCGCGCTGACACAAACACTCTCCACCACGTCGCCCTACACCACGTACCAGATCGAATTTGCCCTGCTCAACGACACGGGTCCCACGCTGGGATACACCAACAGCTTTTCAGTACTATTTGGCGGGAATACGGTGTTCACCGAGTCCGCAGTGGCAGCGGGCGCGTACACGCTCTACACGGTCGTCGGCGCGTCCTCCACGCCTACGACCGCGCTCTCCTTTGTGTCACGCAACGATGGTGGCTACTTCGAGTTGGACTCCATCAGTGTGACGGCCATCTCACCGGAACCCTCCACGTGGCTGTTACTGGGAACAGGCATGATGGGTGCCTTTGCCATGGTGCGTCGGCGCTCGTCCCTGCTCTCCTGAGGCGGGCCGCAGCATCGCGGAGTGTGGGAGACTCTCTCATGTGAGGTGATCAAGTGAACAGGAGAACGTTTCTCACCACAGCCGCCGCGCTTCCAGGAACTTTAGCGCACGCACAGCACGGAATGACCCATGTCGATACCGTGCAGACAGGGCCGCCGCTGAAGAGTTCAGTCGTCAAGGCATCGGGATTACCCGAGACCGGCGACAGTCCCGGGGCGAAGGCGAAGACGCATTTCAACGGCCCTACTGCGCAGCTTACCGCGCTTGCCTCGGGCCTGGTCACGCTGGAGCCGGGTGCCATCCCGCATCCGCCGCATCAGCACCCGGAAGAGGAGGTCGTGATCATCGGCGCGGGCACCGGCGAGATCGTAGTCAACGGCGTCACCACGCAGGTCGGCGCCGGCGACATGATGTATGCCGAGGCCAACGTGCTGCACGGCATCAAGAACACCGGCTCTACGCAGATGACCTTCTACTTCAGCAAGATGCTCGGCAAGAGGAGCGCCTGATCGTCACTTCGTCTTCAACGCGCGTTGTTCGCGCACCAGCGCACGGTACTCGCGCTCCTTCATCTCCAGGACGCGCCGCGTCCGCAGGGGCAGCTTTCCTTCCACGCGTTCGTATGCGGATCGCAGGTGTGCGCGCAACTCGTGCTCCAGCAGCACGTCCCACGTTTCCATCACCACCCAGTGAGCCCTGGCAAGATACGGTGCTGGACGGATGCCTTCGACCTCTAACAACTCATGAAAACGCTCCGGCGGCACGGCAAAGCCTCCAACATGCGGTCCGCCCGGCTCCGGCTCCAGCATGGCAAACATCTTGCCGCCCACGCTCTTGTCCAGCACCCAGTACACGAGGTTCTCCCACTGCAGCGTCTCCTCGACACGGGGCAGACTCAGGAGAAACTCACGGGTGCGGTGCAGGCCCATGTGTCACAGCATACGTTCTGACACTCTCGGCAAGCGCAGCTTTTCACGTATACTCCGCACACCGGGAGTTCATGCTGATGAAATACGCCGTACTCGTGTCGCGCATTCTGCTGGGATTGGTGTTCCTGATCTTTGGCGCGAACCATATCGTCTCGTTCCTGCCCATGCCGCCCATGACCGGCGATGCCGGCACCTTTGCCACAATCCTGTTCACGCACAAATACTTTGCCTTTATTGGACTGGTTGAGGTCATTGCGGGTCTATTGCTGCTGGTTGGCCGGTTCGTGCCGCTTGCCCTGACGCTGCTGGGCCCCATTATCGTGAACATCTTTTTATTCACGGTTCTGATCCAGCACGGCAATCCTGGTCTGGCCGTGATCCTCATCCTGCTGGAGGCATTTCTCATCTTCGCGTACCGGCTTGCCTTTCAGGGCATCTTCAGCACCGGTCCGGAAGTGTTGGGCAGCCCCAAGCTTTAAATCACCGCAGGCGGCGGCTCTGCGGACGGGGGCCGCCGTGGTTCGGGTTTACTTGCGCTGACCGCTCAACTTCGAGGCTGCCGCAGCTTTCTGATCGCCCTTTTTCTCTGCCGCAGACGTGTTCGCCTTGGGCTTGCAGCTGCCCTTCTCGCCCTGCTTCTTGCCTGGTGTTGGCTCATAACCTGGCCAGCACGCATTGGCCTCCGACGATTTCTTGCCACCGCTCTTCGCGGCAGATTTTTTTCCCGGCGTTTTCTTCGTATCCGCACCGGTAATGTGCGTCCTGTTTGCCGCGGCCTTTGTATCGGAAGCCTTGGTAGCACCTTTCGCCGGAGCCTTCTTCGTACTGGACGTCTTGCGTGCGGATGTCTTTGCCGCGCTTTTCTTTGCAGCAGTCTTCGTCGTGGATGATTTCTTTGCGGTGGCCATGTGCGGCTTAGAAGCAGATGCGCTACTTCGCGTTCACTCGGGAATGCACGCAAGCACACCGAACAGTACGGACTTCAACGCAGCCGTAAACGGATGGCACCTTTTGCGGTCGAAGCATCGACCTCGTGTCCACCCTGCGTGATGGCGATTTTTCCCGCAGCCCCCAGCCGCCGCCCCGCGGGCCCCGCGGGGGTCCAAAACGGGGGC
>CAXUHI010000017.1:68328-84891 GCA_964251045.1 uncultured Terriglobus sp.
GGTTCCATCAGCGGCTCCCATGCGGAACGGTCACCAGATAAAGTACCCTGGCCCGCGACGGTACGCGCGGCCTCGCTCGGGCAGATGGTCTTGCCCGCGCCACGTTCCCGCAGCAGGCGCAGGATGGCCGCTTCCAAGGTAGCCTCCTGTGCGCCGGGCTTATGCGTGCGGCACGCATCACTGCAATAACGGATGCTGTCCCAGTCGCGCTCCCATTTCTTGCGCCACGTGATCGTGCGTCCGCACGTGGCGCACAGCTTTGCGGCAGGCGTAGCCGTCTGCATGGCAGTGCGTTGCGGCTTTGGTTTGCGATCCGGCATGGAACCTATACTTAGGATGACCATGCCTGATTTTCCGCCGCTTGCAGAACAGCTTGACCTCATCACCAAGGGTGCCGCCGAGATCATCCCGCTGGACGAACTCTCAAAGCGCATCGAGCAGTCCATCGCCACCGGCAAGCCCATGCGCATCAAGGCCGGCTTCGACCCCACCGCGCCGGACCTTCACCTTGGCCACACCGTGCTGATGCGCAAGCTGCGCCACTTCCAGCAGCTGGGCCACACGGTCATCTTCCTCATCGGCGATTCCACCGCGCTGATCGGAGATCCCACAGGCAAGAGCCAGACGCGCAAGCCGCTCACACGTGAGCAGATCACGGAGAATGCGAAGACGTACCAGGAGCAGGTCTTCCGCATCCTCGACCGCGACAAGACGGAGGTGCGTTATAACTCCGAGTGGCTGGACAAATTGGGGTACGCCGGCCTTATTGGTTTATCTGCCAAGGTCACGCTCTCACAGATGCTGGATCGCAAGGACTTTCTGAACCGGTTCCGCGCGGAGCAGGACATCTCCTTGCACGAACTTCTATATCCGCTCGCACAGGGCTATGACTCCGTCATGCTGCAAAGCGATGTCGAGCTGGGCGGGACAGATCAGCTCTTCAACCTGTTGATGGGGCGGGAACTGCAAAGAAAGTACGGTCAAGCATCGCAGATCGTCCTCACGATGCCCATCATCGAGGGGCTCGATGGCGTGCAGAAGATGTCCAAGTCGCTGGGCAACGCCATCGGCGTCAACGAGCCGCCGTTCGACATGTTCGGCAAACTGATGCAGGTGGGCGACGACCTGATGTGGCGCTACTGGACGCTGCTGACCGACCTGCCGCAGAGCGAGATCGACACCATGCGCGCCCAGGTCGATGCGGGCACGTTGCACCCCATGCAAGCCAAAAAGGCGATGGCACGCACCATCACAGCTGGCTTCTCCTCAGACGATGCAGCCGCGCGCGCCGAAGAGAACTGGTCCACCCAGTTTCAGAAGGGCGGCGTCAGCGAAGACACTGAGCGTGTCACCCTGAGCAAGGACGATCTGGCCTACGACGCGGAAACCCACACCATCGGCACCGACAAGATGCTGGTCGCGGCCGGTCTGGCCGCCAGCATGGCCGAGGCTCGCCGCAAGCGCGCCGAACACGCCGTGAAAGTGGACGGCAATGCTGCGGATGACGTGCGCTTCACTTTGTCGTTCCTTCCGGTAACGCTGACGGTCAAGCTCGGCAAGAGAACAAAGCTGATGACAATCGAGTAATCAATACAGAGCAATCCGTCCGCGCTCATCGCGTTGCAGGTATGCCATCGGCATGCGGTGGTCGTGCGGGAAGAGCACGAGCCAGTTCTCCTCGACGGCGCGTGCATAGAAGCGCTTGCGTTCTTCGATGGTGCGGAGCGGGTCCAGGTCGAAGCCCATGGCCCAGGTCACGTCCAGGTGCGCCGTCGTGGGAATCAGGTCGCTGATAAAGCAGGCGTGTTCGCCCTCGCTCTCGATGTGGACCGCCGTCAGGTTGCGCGTGTGGCCGGGGAAGCACTCGACCGACACACCCGGGCACACCTCGGCTTGGTTGCCTTCGATCAGAAGCATTTGTCCGCTCGCGATGAGCGGCTCGTAATTGTCCGCGACGTAGCTGATGCGGTCGCGCTCGTGCTGCGCGCGGCCATGGTCCACTTCGCCGCGATGCGCGATGTATTGGGCGTTCGGAAAGAAGGGCCGCGCACGCCCGTCGTCATCCAAAACCGTGTTCCAGCCGCAATGATCCCAGTGCAGGTGCGTGTTGATGACGAGGTCCACCTGCTCCGGCGCAATGCCCGCCGCGGCAAGCGAAGCAGGCAGTCGCTCCTCCGTTGTGTAAATCTCCTTCAGCTTCGGTGCGATCTTGTTGCCAAAGCCGGTCTCGATCAGCACCGTCTTACCGCCGATGCGCACCACCACGCAGTTCAGGCCCAGCATCACGCGGTTCAGCGCGTCCGGTTCCATCTTCTTTGACCACAGCGTCTTGGGCACCACGCCAAACATGGCCCCACCGTCGAAGCGGCACGTGCCGTCCGTGCACACTGTGGTCTCCGCGCCGCCCACCTGCGCGCGCCCTCGGATCAGGTCCGCGTCGGTCTTTGCAATTTCCTGAATCGCCATACACAGAAGCCTAACGGAACATTTCACGTTATCCAGGGGAACCGCCGGTTCTCACGTTGCGTATACACCGTTGTCTTCGCCCGGCAGCACCGCTTTACTCCTAGGTTATTGGGAGACAAAGAATCTGCATTCGTGGTTGCCGGCGCGTACGTACCTCGTCTCACAGAAGCACGTAAGGAGTCCATGACACGCCTCTCCGCATCGTCCGTAGGTCTGGCCGCAGCCATAGTATCCACTGCCGGCATGCACGCTCAAACTACCGCCTGCGTTGGAGCAGCGCTGACGGGAGCCGTGCATGACGGCACGGGAGCGGCAGTGCCATCAGCCACCGTGATACTGGACGATGGAGCATCCGTGGACACCGGACCGGACGGGCGGTTTCGCTTCGTCTGTGCGCCCCCAGGCAGGCACAGCCTTCACATTGCGGCACAGAGTTTCGCGTCTCTTGATCGTGAAGTGGCTTCGAATGCCTCAGGCGACATCCTCATCACGCTCCGGCCTGAGTCCGTGGACCAGAGCATCGATGTGCAGGCGGATGCGCCTGCTGGCGTGGACAACACCGAAACCGGTGCGAGCCGTACGCTTGCGGGCGACGACCTGAAGGCGCTCGCCGACGATCCGGATGATCTCCTGCGCCAACTGCAACAGCTGGCCGCGGGCGCGGGCGGCAACCCGGCGGACACGCTGATCACGGTCGATGGATTTCAGGATTCCACCCATCTTCCGCCCAAATCGTCTATCGCATACATCAAGGTCAATCCAGACATGTTCTCGGCGGAGTACCAGGAACCTCCGTACGAGGGCGCGCGCGTGGAGGTCTATACCAAGCCTGGCCAGCCGCACTACCACGGCTCGCTCTTCACCACCTATGGCGGCTCTTTCCTGAACGCACGCGATCCGTTCTCCATCAGCAAGGGCAGCATCGGCAAGCAGCGCTACGGCTTCGACCTGAGCGGTCCCATCCGCACGCAGGGCAGCGACTTTGCGCTCTCCCTGGAGCACCGCAGCATTGACAACGTCGGGGTGGTGAACGCCTTTGCGCTGGACAGCGTAGGCAACACCGTCCCGGTTAACGCAACCGTGAACACACCGCAGCGGCTCTGGATCGGCAGCGCCCGTGCCGCATGGCAGTGGAACCCGAAGAACTCCCTGACCACCACATACAGCGCGAATGTCAACAATCAGACGAACGTGGGCGTGGGTGGCACCACGCTGCAGGAGGCGGGTTATGGTGAGTCTGTCACGGAGCACATCATCCGGGTCTTAAACGTATCCACGTTGTCTGCGAACCTGATGCATGAGTCACGTTTCAGCTGGAGCTGGCTCGCCGACGTGATGACGCCGAACAGCAGCGCCGTGCCGGTGCAGGTGGCGGGCGCGTTCACCGGTGGCGGTTCAGAGCGGGGCGCAGAGGCCGACCGTTCCAAAGGCTTTGAACTCTACGACGATGCAATCTGGACGCACGGCACGCATACGCTCAAGGCCGGTGTCAACGTGCGCCTCCGCCTGCAACACCGCTACATTCCGCAGGACTTCAACGGGCTGTATACCTTTGGCGGTGGTGCCGCACCTGTGCTGGATGCGAGCGGCAATGCCGTCCCGGGCTCATCCGCCACGATCACCGGACTCGAACAGTACCGGCGCGCGCTGGCCGGTTTGCCCGGCGGAGGGGCGACTGCTTTCACCGGCGTCACCGGCACACCGGAAGTGGACTTCACCCAATCGCGCGAGTCGCTCTTTGCGCAGGAATCCTGGAAGGCACGGCCCAACCTGGTGATCTCGTACGGGCTTCGCTATTATGCCCAGAACGCTCCGCTGGTCCTGCTCAACTTCGCCCCGCGACTGGGCGTCGCGTGGTCCCCGGACAAGAAGCAGACGTGGACCATCAAGCTCCACTCCGGCATGTTCAACGGCAGCTATGACGGCAACAGCGCGGCCCAGGTGTTCAGGCTTGACGGCGTTCACCGCATCAGCAGCCTGATCTACTCGCCCGTCTTCGGCAATCCGTATCTCAACGCAACGCCCATTCACACGGTGCGAGCCTTCGCGGCAGGCTTCAGCGACGCCTCCTTTGCGGAGCAGCAGATAGAAGTGGATCACACGATCCACGGTGGATGGAATGTGCAGGGTACCGGCTACTGGCTGAGCGTCTGGAATGACGGGCGCACACGCAACATCAACGCACCGCTGAACGGCCAGCCCAACGGACCACGCCCGGGCGCGGCGAACGTGAACATCCTGCAGGCGCAAAGCAGCGGCAAACTAAAGGGCGACATCGAGTTCGTCTCCGTGGAACAGCACACGCTGAAGCCGGTGTCGCTCTTCTTTGGCTACGTACACCTTGGATTGCGCGGAACTACGGACAACAATCTCTTCTCGACACCGCAGAGCAGCTACACCGACGCCGGTGAGTATGCCCGCCGCACCAACCAACCCACGCACCAGATGTTTGGCAACGCCACGGTTCATCTGCCACGTAAGATCGACCTTTCCACGGAATACCACGTGCGCAGCGGCTTGCCGTACAACATCGTCACCGGCTTCGACAACAACGGCGACGGCAACTTTAACGACCGCCCCACCTATGCCACTCCGGGCATGGCCAACGCGGTCCCCACGCGCTATGGTCTGCTGGTGGCAAGCGGCGGCACCGGCGTCTTTCCGCGCAATGCCGGTTCAACACATTGGGCCATCCACCTGGACAACAACATCAGCCACACCTTCACGCTGACGCCACACGCCGACAAGGAGCGTCTGCAAACACTGGCCGTCAACATCCGCTCGTCCAACGTGCTGAACCACACCAACGTGCAGCAGGTAGGCAATGTGCTGGGTTCACCACTCTTCGGCCAGCCGTATCAGGCAGACAACGGCCGGCGCATCGAAGGCGGCCTGCGCTACAGCTTTTAAGCATCTGACGCATCGCCGCTGTTGCCGCCCATGCTGATGATCGGCGCGTCTGCAGTCGTGCTGGGCGGACTGCTTCTTCGGCTAGCTTTCTTTGGACACCGGATACCAAAGGCTAGACCGTCACGAAAATTTGCGTTGCCCATTCAACGGGTGCGTCAAAGACTTGCAACACCGGGCCCGACCCTTTACGCGGCACATCCTTACAAAAAGAATCAAAGATATAAAGGACGAAGAAGAACGTACGACTGCCCTGCGCCGGATGCAGGATGAGGAGTTTGTCGCCCTTCTTTATGTTGGATACATCACCGTGGTGCGGATCCAGATTCGCCATCGCGTACTGACGGCAGCTGTACTCTACATGCTGCTGCTCGGTGCGGTTACATGCTATCCCTGGATGTACCGCCGCACCATCCTGCTTGGCCTTGTCGCGCTCTTCGCGGTACTCGCCATCGTAGTCCCTCATTATCTACAGCGAGATGTTTCGCGACGACATCCTGAGCCGCACCACTGAGACCGCCATCGGCAAGCTCGATGGTGGCTTCTGGGAGAAGATCATTCCCGTGCTTGGCATCCCGCTCCTGACACTGATTGCATCGCAGTTTTCCGGAGGTCAGCAACTTCCTTTTCTCGTGGGTACAGCGCGTTCTCGGAGTTTTGAAGACTGTCAGTCTGTGAATCACTGTGCGATGATGGTGCGATGATGCGACGTGCACAGATTGGGCTCGCTTCGGCACTACTTCTCACCCTGGCGGGATGCAAACCGGCAACAAAGCCGGACACGTCTGCCGCAAGCAGTGGTCCCACCCTGGAGAACGCGAAAGGCCCGCGGATCTATGTGACCGATGAGGTCTCCGGCGATCTGACCGTGATCGATGCCACGACGATGAAGCCCCTGGAGACGCTGCACATCGGCACGCGTCCGCGCGGCATCCATGCCAGCCCGGACGGCAAGACCCTGTATATCGCCCTGAGTGGAACGCCAATCGGCGGACCCGGTGTTGATGAGGACAAGTTGCCGCCCTCAGACCACTCGAAAGATGGCATCGGCGTCTTCGATGTGTCGGCGAATAAGCTGGTACGGACCATACCAGGCGGCTCCGATCCCGAAAACTTCGACCTGAGTAAAGATGGCAGGCAGCTTTACATCTCGAACGAAGATGAATCCGCCGTCAGCATCGTCGATATCGACTCGGGCAAGGTGGAGGCGACATTGAAGATGGGGGCGCAGCCTGAGGGCGTGAAGACCTCACCCGATGGCAAGTTCGTCTACGTCACCTCAGAGGCGAGTGGCACTATCTCCGTGCTCGATCCAGCCTCCCACACAATCACGGCCACGTTTTCGGTCGGGCATCGTCCACGAAACGTAGCATTCACGCCGGACGGCAAAACCGCCTACATCAACGCTGAGAACGATGGCACAGTCGTTGTGGTCGATGCCGCCACGAAGAAGATGGTGCGAACGATTCCCCTGGGTAAACCCGGCGAGGTGAAGCCCATGTTCGTGCTGCTGTCACCAGATGGTTCACGCTTGTACGTCAGCACTGGGCGCGGGGGCGCTCTGGCCGCCATCGACACGACAAACGACACCGTTGTGAGCCAATTACCCGTGGGCAAGCGGCCGTGGGGCATCGCGCTTTCGCCCGACGGGAAAACCATTTACACGGCCAACGGCCCCTCCAATGACGTTTCGGCGGTCGATCTGGCCAGCAATTCCATTCGTGCCAAGGCACCGGCAGGCGGCAGTCCCTGGGGTTTGGTGGTATTGCCGTAGACTGCATCGCTAACTTTCACGGGATGCGAAGTTTCTTTTCCATACACCACTTTTGAATGGCAACGGCGTCTCTACTGTTTGTTGGAATGCAAGGCCTGTGAGGATCACCATGCGACTGAATTCAATGCTCGTTACCGCAGCACTTCTTGCCCTCACGTGTTCAGTCGCGCATGCGCAGGACGACGATGCCGCGAAGGGCAAAGCGCTGTTTGCCAGCAGCAACTGCACCCTGTGCCACAACGCCGACAGCACCGAGATGAAGGTCGGTCCCGGCCTGAAAGGCCTATACGCGCGCGGCACCATGCAGGACGGCACCAAGGTCACGGATGAAACTGTGACGGAGCGGATCGTCAATGGCAAGTCGCCCATGCCCCCGTACAAGGACCAGCTGACACCCGATCAGATCAAGCAGATCGTCGCGTACCTGAAGACGCTTTAGATCTAGCGATCCACAGGGTTTGGTATGTCCTCGAGTGTTACGGTGCGTACGGGCCGCTCTGTCTGGAGGTACTTTCTGTATGCGGCGATCCAGTCAGACGCCAGGTCGTGCTGCGCTTCAGAGAAGCCAATGTTGCCGCCGCACACCATCCGTTGCAGATGCCGCTCAAGGTCGTCCTTGGCGGTCGCATTCCACAGTGTCGACTCCGAAGATTCTGGCCATAGATTGGCCATCTCATCATCGCCGCCAAGTTGAGGGTTGATCAGGTACTCCACCTGGTATGAGGCTGCCGCGTGAACGTTGATGCCGTACGCCCGGTACACCGAGCGCACGTTCTCAGCGGCAAGCTTTGGATCAAGATCGAAGTCTGTGCGTTCGCACACTTCGCGAGTGCTCACCGCTCTAACCGAGCCGGGGGTCAGCTTTGGATTGGGGCGCGGTCCAACATCCTCGTATGCCCCGGACGGGCTGTGGGTCCCGACGCCGCCAATTATGGCTGTGCCAACTTTGGCGTGCGCCACGCAAAACCTGTTGTCGTGTTCCGCGTTGGCGGAGCCCAGTCGCGCTATCCTCCCGGTATGTGTCCCTTTTTTTGCTGCCTTGTACCGAGGTTTGTTACTGGAGACAGGTCACGACGCATCGTCTGTTGCGCGAGCGCCTTGCTGCTGTTCCTTGCATGTGGGATGCAGGGGCAAAGTCCAGTGGAGACTCTGGCGAGCCTGCCTGACCCTTCCGGGTTGACGGACGGCGGAGCCGCCAGCCAGCAGCAAGCTCCGGGTCCGACCCAGGCACATACCGCCGCCATTTTCGGGGAGGTCCTTGACGTGAATCAGGGCATTGTTCCCGGCGCCAGGGTGACGTTGCAATCGATCGGCGATGACGCCAAGAGTACGGAGACGGGACGGGAGGTCATCTCTGATGCGGAAGGCCACTTCCGTTTTCCGGACCTACCTCCCGGCAAGTACACCTTTACGGTCTCGTCGACAGGATTGCAAACGTTCACCTCGTCCGAAATCAGCCTGCGTGAGGGGCAGCAGCACGAGGTCGCCAAGATCGCGCTTCCTATTGCAACGTCCTCCAGCGAGGTGACGGTCCGCGTCACGCAGCAGGAACTGGCGGAAGAACAGATCAAGTCTGAGATGAACCAGCGTGTTCTGGGCATTCTTCCGAACTTCTACATGAGTTTTGTGTGGGATGCAGCGCCGCTTGCAGCGAAGCAGAAGTACAAGATGGCCGTGCGGGCGCGCAGCGATCCGTTCGTGTTTGCCGCCACGGCAGTGGTGGCCGGCATTCAGCAATACCAGGGCAAATACAGCTCGTTCGGAGATGATGCCACCGGCTATGCCGAGCGCTATGCAACGGCGTATGCCACCGGGACGCTGAGCCGCTTTTTCGGCAGCGCTGTGTACCCGGGCCTTTTCCACCAGGATCCACGCTACTTCTACAAGGGATCGGGCGGCTTTGCCAATCGGGCGTGGTATGCCATGACGCGGTCCGTCGTCGCGCGCGGAGACAGCGGCAAATGGCAGCCGAACTACTCGCACATTCTGGGCGGCATGACGGCTGGGGCGATTTCAAACCTGTACTATCCCAGCAAGGAACGCGGTGTGAGCCTGACATTTCAAAACGCGGGCCTTGGGATCGGATTCACCGCGGGTGGCAACCTGGTGCGCGAGTTCCTGCTCCGGCGCATCACGCACGGCGTGGCTCCCTTTAACAACGGCCAGAAGCCGATCGAGGGGAAGTAGCTTGACCACCGGGAGGCGCGACACGGTCGCGTACAGGCTGACCGGTGTATCCGTGGGACGGTGGCCATCGGGACGGTGGCCATCAGCTTCAAAGGACCGGCCACGACTGAGGTCGCTATTGCTGATGCCAGGAGCAGCCGGCAGAGACGTCACCTTGATTCATGACAGCCAATCTGACCGTCTGTCCGCTGGAGACCTGCAGGGATGCTGATCCATCGATCAACTGGTTGATTGAGGCTGGCTGCACTACCACAGTGTTGGTGCCAGAAGTCTGCGCATTCGTGAAGGTAAAGCTCTGACCTGTTAATCCGACGCAGTCCACGAGAGTGACCGTCTGCGCTCCGCCAGTGGGGTTGAGTGTGAGTGGTTGCTCCGTGCCGGACATGCTGTAGTCCCTGGTGGTGACCGTAGCGGGAGCGGCAAAGAGCAGCCGGTTCACCAGCACAGACAGATTTGCTCCCATGTACGCCTGATAGCAGGCCGTTGGATGCGTTCTGTCCGGCTGGTACACGGGGCCACCATTGCAGGCAATGCTTCCTGCGGTGTTGGCCCCATCGGCTCCGACCCTGGGATCGGAGGCAATGTCCCAGAGAGGCACGCCCGCAGCAAGCGCCTGCTGACGCAGGATGGGGTTGCATTGATCCTTGCCGGCATCTCCCGTGCCGTACGCACCGGACGTTCCCGTGGCGACAATGGCGAGAAAACCAGCGTTTTGAAGCGTCTGGGCGTTCTCGAGCAGGGCAGCGGCGGCATTGGCCGCCACATTTGCTGCAAAGGTCAGACTGCCACCACCCTTGCAGTCGTTCGCGTTTGAGAACAGGACCGCAACATTTTTCGCCGAGGTGGAATACTGCGCGATCACGTCCGTGATGGACTTGGACATGACGTACGCAGTCGATCCATCGACCCCATAGCCCAGTCCAAAGGCATTCCACTATCGATAGACGCCGCGGCTTGTGAGGCGTAGTTCTGAGTTTCAGGTGAAGCCAGCCCATGCCCCCAGGTAAGACTTTCGCCGTAGGCAACGACCTGGACAGCACTTCCCTGCGAGCCCTGGGCACCCGCATTGTTGTTGCTGTAGGTAGCCTGCTTCGGGTTAATCCCTTTGCCGGCGAGTACACTTTGCCACGCCTGGTAGTTGTGCTGCACGTCGGAAGCGCTAAGCGTGGATGAATAGGTAGCAACGCCGTACACCGTCCCATTGAAGCCGCACGTGCTGGCCGGACACTGTATGTACCCCAGGGGTGAGCCGCCAAACTCCAGGAATCCACCGCTCAGGCCCGTTTGGTTCAAGGTTGGCGCAGCACTGTAATCGGAGACCTCAGTCCCATCTACATAGAGATGTCCAACACCATTCGGGACAAGGGTTAGCGTCATCACGTGCACGCCCGTGTTGATCACCGCCGTGCTGCCAACATCCGGCGTGCCGCTGGTGCAGCAGTAGTGATACGCGGAGTAGGTGGGCGTCGTGGACGTTGCGCCCTGGCCGGGCGTTCCCAGCCATGTTCCAGCCAATTCAATGCACGGCTGGAGACCCGAAGCGGAGGCCATGCCGCTGTAACAGACGGGCATGGAATACGTTTGGCTTCCGGGAAGACTCGGCGAAAATACGACTTCAACCGTCAGGAACGAGGTAATCCCACGAGCCTCGAAGCGATTGCGAAAGCCGCCGTTGAACACCAGGCCGCCGTTACTGTTCCATGTCGCGCTTCCGCCAGACGTGACCGTTGCCGTCTGACCACCCTTGATATCGGTTACTTGAACGCCCCGCCCTTCGGTGAGCAGGAAGACATTCTGCAGGGTGGTTGTGAAGTTTGCAACCAGGTTCGCAGGTCCGGAACTGGGCGGTGATGATGTGGGAGCTGGACTGGCTTGTCCAGTGGACGTGCCACACCCTTCCAGGAACAAAGCAGCAAGCATCACGCCCGAAAGGCAGAGTCGAGTGACAGCCGTTGCGGGCCGGCGAAATGTCATGGTGCCCCCTTGCGTCTTCGCCGATGGTCCGAGATGGACGTTCGGCATCGCGGAGTGCGTTTTTCGCACCGTCGTCACTCTTTCGTGAAGCGTAGGGCGCTGCGCTCGCGGTGGCGTTCCACGGCCAGCTGGATGAGGCGATCGATCAGATCAGCGTAGCCGATGCCGCTGGCTTCCCACAGCTTAGGGTACATGCTGATGGAGGTGAAGCCGGGCATTGTGTTGATCTCGTTCAGGTAGATTTCGGGCTGCTTTTTGCCGCTCGGGTCGGCGGCTTCCATCAGGAAGTCGACGCGGGCCAGACCGGCGCAGTCGCAGGCCTTGAATGCGGCAATCGCCATCGTGCGAATCTGCTTCGCTTCAGCCCTGGTCAGTCTCGCTGGGATCACGGGCTCGCTGGTACTGGTGCTGTCGTACTTCGATTCGTAGTCGTAGAACTCGCGGTCGGGCACGATCTCGCCCACCACGCTGGCTTCCGGAGCGTCGTTGCCCAGAACGGCGACCTCCAGCTCACGCGCCTTGCCTTTGCCGCGCAGCCTGCCTGCGCCGGTTACGCCCTCTTCAATCACGATTTTGCGGTCGTACTTCGCGGCCTCGTTCATTGCCGCGGCGAGTTGGCCGCGCTCACGCACCTTGCTGATGCCGACCGACGATCCCAGATTTGCAGGCTTCACGAACACCGGATATGCAAGCGTCTCCTCGATCTTCTTTATGCATTGGCGCGGCTTCGCGGCCCACTCGCTACGTAGCAGGGTCACGTGCTTCACCACAGGGAGCCCAGCCATGGCGAACATCTTCTTCATGACGTCCTTGTCCATGCTGACCGCCGAGCCGAGGACGCCCGAGCCGACATAGGCCACATTGGCGAGTTCCAGCAGGCCCTGCATAGTGCCATCTTCGCCAAAGGTGCCGTGCAGGACGGGGAAGACTACATCCAGCCCGGCCCGGCCGCTGCCCGTCGCGGAAGCCTGCAGTGCCAGACCGGCGGGCTGTTCCTCGTCATCGTCAGACAGCAGCGCTGCGGTAACACTCTCAACGGCTGCCTGGTGGGCCTTGCGTGTGCTGACGTTTCTGGTTGTTGGAAGCATACGGGGCGCATCGCCGTTCAACAGGGTATTCGCCGCGCCGCCGCTCAGCCATTGCCCGTCCCTGGCAATGCCAATGGGGACGACGTCGTACGTGCGGCGGTCGATGGCTTTCAGGATAGACGCTGCGGATCGCAGCGAGACTTCATGCTCGCCCGACCGCCCACCAAACAAGACACCCACACGCAACTTCCTGGCCAACTTGAACCCTCGCGGTGCACGCCGGGGATTGACGCTGGCGGATGCACACCATATGTCATGCTAGCGGGGTTGACGCTGTTCATTGCATCGATGAACCTGCCCCGGTACGCTTTGCATGGACGCCGGTGTGTCAGGTATATGTGAGCAGCAGGGAGCCACTGCCTTATGCCTGATCTCCGCACCCGCCGCTCCTTTCTTGCGCAGACCGCGCTTGCCGCCGCAGCCGCTGCCTCACGGGGGCAGGCACCGCAGACACCACCGGCGACAACGCCCGCGCCGGAGGGTGCGCCACCGGTTTTTGGTACGGCGCCGCCTGCCGGTCCGGTGGTTACGCCGGAGGACTTCGTCCATGCCGAGAAGCTGGCGCAGGTGCAGCTGAGTCCCGCCGAGCGCGCCGAGGCCGCGTCCAACTGGCGCAACAGCATGGCCGCGCTGCTGGAGCGGCGCACCGGTCCGCGCAGGCTGGCACTGACGGACACGGACGTTCCAGCAACAACGTGGAACCCCATGCTTGCGCATCCGGCAGTTCCGTTCAGCAAAGCTGCTATAGACGAAGCCTCTCCCATCTTCAGCACGGTCTCTGCCAGTCTTCCGGCTGATGATGCGGACATTGCCTTTGCACCGGTGACGCACCTCTCGCACTGGCTGCAGACAAAGCGAATGACCTCCGAGCGGCTCACAGAGATCTACCTGGCTCGCCTGAAGCGTTACAACCCGCAACTGCGGTGCGTCATTACGCTGACCGGAGACCATGCATTACAGCAGGCGCGCGCGGCGGACCGGGAGATTGCGGCGGGCAGGTATCGTGGTGTGCTGCATGGTGTGCCGTACGGCGCGAAGGATCTGCTGGATACGGCGGGTATCCCGACCACGTACGGCGCTGAGCCGTTTCGTGACCGCGTGCCGCGGGAAGATAGCGCAGTGATCCGCAAGCTGAACGACGCGGGCGCGGTCCTGGTCGCGAAGCTGTCGCTGGGTGCGCTGGCGTTAAACGATATCTGGTTTGGCGGGCAGACGATGAACCCGTGGCTGCCGGAGGAGGGTGCATCCGGCTCAAGCGCGGGACCGGGTTCGGCCGTTGCTGCGGGGCTGGTCGGCTTTGCCATTGGCAGTGAGACGCAGGGGTCGATCATCAGCCCGTCCATGCGCTGCGGCGTCACCGGCCTGCGGCCTACCTTTGGCCGTGTGCCGCGCACCGGCGCCATGACACTGAGCTGGACGTGCGACAAGCTGGGTCCTATGACG
Organism: uncultured Terriglobus sp.; assembly: GCA_964251045.1. Lineage (GTDB taxonomy): Bacteria > Acidobacteriota > Terriglobia > Terriglobales > Acidobacteriaceae > Terriglobus. The sequence continues at coordinate 82,168 of CAXUHI010000017.1, forward strand.
CGCGCGGTGGAAGACACGATGCTGGTATTGCAGGCGATTCGCGGTTTTGATGCGGGCGATGCCGCCAGCGTGGATGCGCCGCTGGTCTTCGACGCGTCCACGCCTGCAAAAGGCTTGCGCGTGGGCTATGTACCCGCATGGATGAAGGCGGCACCTGCAACGGAGGTGGACCGGCATGCGCTGGAGATTTTGAGGCAGCTTGGAATGAAGCCGGTCGACGTGTCCCTGCCGGACTGGCCGTTTGATTCGCTGAATGTCATCCTCTTCGCCGAGGCTGCCGCTGCGTTCGAGGAACTGACACTCGCGCACCGCGACCGTGAACTCAAGATGCAGACGCCAGATGCGTGGCCGAACAGCTTTCGGCAGGCACGCTTCCTGTCAGCGGTGGACCTGGTGCAGGCAGACCGGCTTCGCCGGAAGGTGGCGGTTGAGATGCAACGCGTGATGGCGGGTGTCGATGTGCTGCTGGTGCCGTCGCTGCGTGACGAGATGATGGTGATCAGCAACTTTACCGGGCATCCCTCGCTGACGTTGCGCGCGGGATTTGTCGAGGTCAGCGAAGCGCGCAGCGACTGGGCACCCGATCCGAAGCGCCCGCTGCCGCGCTTCCATCCGCCGCGCCGGGTGCCACATGGTGTGACACTGATCGGACAGCTTTTCGGTGAGGGCGCGCTGGCGCAGGCAGGGATGGCGATGGAGCGTGCCTTCACTGTGGCGGCGGAAAGGCCCGCGGGGTTTGCATGATCCGCGTCGTTCAGGGGCGCGGCATGTGGGCGGTCTGCCTGGGGGCTGCGCTGCTGTGCATCCCGGGCGGGCTGCTGCCGCAGGCTGTCCCGAATGGCCAGGCGACGGCCACGCAGACTGACAGCGCAACGCCCACGCTGCGCATCACGACGCGCACGGTTGAGATTTCGGCAGTGGTGCGGAACAAAGGTGGCGAGCCGCAAGCCACGCTGACGAAGGACGACTTCATCCTGAAGGAAGACGGCAGGGAAGAGCCGATCCGCTACTTTAGCGTTGCATCGGACCTGCCGCTAACGCTGGCGCTGCTGGTGGACGTCAGCGGCAGTCAACGTACTTTTATAGGCGACGAGTGGCGGGCCAGCGATGTCTTCTTTCAGACGATGCTGACACGCCCGCAGGACCGTGCCGCGCTGGTGCAGATCGATGCGCGCGTCTTGCAATTGATGGGCCTGACGAACTCCGTCTCAGCCCTGCATCTGGCCCTGACACAGCTGGGCGAAAACAGTGCAAATGCAGGCCGCACCCTGCTGGACGAAGCTGTATTCGCCGTCTCTCGTAACCTCGCGAAGGAGCAGGGCCGCAAGGCCATCATCCTGCTGACCGATGGTGGCGACAACGGCAGCCGTGTCTCGCTGGACCAGGCCATCGAACAGGCGCAGCGGGCCAACGTTCCGGTGTATGCCGTTCTGTACAGTGCGTGGGGCGGTTTTACGTCGCTGAACAATGGCTTTGGTGGCCTGAATGCAGTGGACCAGGGGCAGTCGCTGCTGAAGAAGCTGGCGGAGGGCACCGGCGGCCACGTTTACACCGTCAGTCCGAGGACGCCGCTACGCACCATCTACGAGGCCATCGCAAGCGACCTGCGCACGCAATACCAGATCGGCTACGTTCCGCCACCGGACCTCCAGCCCAACAGCTTCCACAAGCTCGATCTTCGCGCGAAGGACAAGAAGCTGACGGTGCAGGCACGGACGGGATTTTATGTGCAGCCGTGACAGACCGCAGCTAGGAAGTGGCGCGGCAACTAAAGACTGAGGTAAAGCGGCGCATACAACAGGCCAACGAAGACGAGGTCTACGACGGGTCTGGGAAAGGCAGTTGACCCTGCCGGTCCTCATCCCGCTCTTCTACGAGCTTCGCCTGACGGGCGTTCCGCCCGAAGATGAAGAGGCTCACAAGTGAAATCAGTTCTACACCGATAAGGCCCACACCCCATGCAAGCTGTCCAGCGTGTATGAGGAAAGCGCTCAAAGACAGGAAGAGAACAGAAAGAGCAAAGGCCAACCACATGCCTCTTCTCTCGCTGCTCACCTCCGCTTGGATGACGAGCCTTCGGTCGTCGCGTTCTGCCTTTTCTTCGTCTCTTCTGTGCTGGCTCTCAGCTTCAGCCATAGCTACAATCCGCTCTGCACAGCCTGGAAACACATCGTCGTACGCGCGCAAGTAGTGTGGCGGCGGCAAGGGTCCTTGCCATGTTGTTGCAATTGCAGTGGGTGTACGTTCTGGCTGACGCTCGGCATCAGCGATGCTTCGTTCTGCACCGGCCCCTGCGGTTGAATCGCTAGAAGTTCCGTCTGCGTTCATCAAATTCTTTGTGCCATGGTGCCGCTGCCTTAGCGAGATCCTCGCCTACACGAATCCAATCGCTGGCCAAGGCTTCTGAGACACTCACGCCAGGACGTTTCCTAATATCGAATACGCTTAGCGTTCCGCCTATGTCCATAAGACGAGCCGCCCCGATGGACCAGGATGGCAGCGCAACAACATGGCCACGACGAACTTGCTTAGAAGGCCTACTCACGCTTGCATCACACCTAACCTTTTATACCAGTCTTGACCCGTCTCAGGTCGCCTCAAGGCATGTCACCGCAGCTTGCCGGCCGCGTTGTCCAGCACCACGTTGGAGAAGGTGCCGGTATCGAGCGTTGCGGCGAGGTGCGGGCAGAAGCCGATCCCGGCGTAGAAGGGTCCGTCGAAGTG
>CAXUHI010000018.1:0-14025 GCA_964251045.1 uncultured Terriglobus sp.
ACTGGTCTCCTGCGCCGGATTCTGTGACGCGGCCAACGCGGGCGGCGCCGGCCTGCCGGTGTGCAGGCCGAAGCCTGGACCGCCCAGCGGACGAAGCGGCGAGGAGCCATCTTGTTGGACTGGACGTCGCGCCGAGGCAAGAACACAAGAGCGTCTTTAGAACTCGATGCCGCGCTGGGCCAGGATGCCTTTGGTGTAAGCGTGTTTGACTTCGCGCATCTCGGTGACAGTGTCGGCGAGTTCGATGAGCGCGGGGTGGGCGTTGCGGCCGGTCAGGATGACGTGGAGCATCTCCGGGCGGGTGCGCAGGGCTTCGGCGACGGCGAGGGGGTCGAGCATGCCGTAGCTGATGGCATAGTTGATCTCGTCGAGGACGATGAGGTCCCACGCGCCGGAGTCGATCGCGCGGACGGACTCGGCCCATGCCTCCTGGACGAGGCGGAGGTCTTCAGGGTCCGTCTCCGCGCCGCCAACCTTGACGAAGCCGCGGCCCATCTGCCGGATGACAAGGTCACCCCCAAACTTGTCCGCAACGTGGAGTTAGCCATAATCCCAGGAGCCCTTCATGAACTGCAGGACGAGGACACGCATGCCGCTGCCGACGGCTCGCAGGGCGACACCCAGAGCGGCGGTGGTCTTGCCCTTGCCGGGGCCGGTGTTGATCAGGAGCAGGCCTTTGCGCTGGGTCAGGGGAACATTTTCGGATGGTGACATGGAAAAGGGATGCGTCTCTTACGCTGCCCGGTGTTCCTCGCAGCTCAAAACCCACCCTTAACCGCTTGCGGTGAAGGTGGGGGTACAAGGCGATGTGCCGGCTCAGTGGCCCAGGTGGTAGGGGTGGCCCTGCAGGATGGTACTGACGCGATAGATTTGTTCAGCCAGGACAAGCGCGGCAAGTTCGTGCGGAAGTGTCATGGCGCTTAACGACAGGCGTAGGCCTGCTGCGGCGCGGGCGGACGCGGACCAGCCGTCCGCCGGACCGATCCCGAGGATGAGATGGCGGGTGCCATTGTCGCGGAGGGAGCGGACGCGCTCCGCAAACTGGTCCGTGGTCAGGGTCTGGCCTGCAAGGTCGCCGATCCAGAAGGCGCATGCGCCTGTCGCGCGTTCCCTCGCTACCCACTCCAGGAACATGTCTTCCGAGCGAAAGGTGCGGCTGGCCGATGGAAGAACGCGTCCGCATCGTGCAAGATACGCTGCTGTCTGCTTCTCGTAGGAACCTGCGGCCGATCGGATGGAGCCGAGCGTGAGGTGGAGAGACACCTCCGAGTGTATCCGGTGCCGCCGCTGCGGCATATGGAAAGCCATAGAGGAGCTATGGCCGGCTGGAAGTGACCGCGAACCGGAATCGCGCGATCCCCGGTAAGTGACTCTTTTGTAACGAAATGGTGAACGCGGCGGATTTGGCCATCGCGTTGCATTCAGGAGGTGGAACGTAGCGCGTGCTGCTGCGCGCACATTACTTCCTCCCCAAGGAACTGTTGCATGAAGAAGAAGTTTAGCCGCCTGGCACTTGCCGCAATCGCGATAACTGGAAGCACTGCTTTGATCCACTCCCAAACGCTTGTGACTGGAGATATCGTTGGCCGGGTTGTGGATCCGACCGGTGCTGTCGTTCCGAGTGCGACAGTGACGCTGACAAGCGCGGCGGATGGAAGTAAGCAGACGACGACCTCAGACAGCAACGGCAACTTCAGGTTTTCGCTTCTCCGGCCTGGAAGCTACAACGTCCACGAAGAGGCTGGCGGTTTAACGGCCGACGTGTCCGGCGTGTCAGTCAACGTAGGTCAAGGCACCCCGCTGACGGTGGTCGCCAAGGCAACCGGAGCATCGACGACCATCGAGGTGGCTACCACAAATCAGCCCCTGCTGCAGTCTGAAGATGCAAACATCTCCACCACGTTCAGTACAGCCCAGCTTGAGGCGCTTCCAATCCCAGGTGGTGATATCAGCAATCTGCCGTTCAGCACGCCGGGTGTGAACCTGAGCAACGGTCAAGGGTATGGCAATTTCAACGCATTTGGACTGCCGGGGACGTCAAACGTGTTCACGGTGAACGGCGGCGACCTGATGGACGCCTATGACAATCTGCCGAACTCGGGTGCCAGCAACAACGTTCTGGGCGCGAATGAGCTTCAGGAGGCGGCGGTGGTCCTGAACGGCTACACCGGGCAGTACGGCCGCCTGGCCGGAGCGCAGGTGAATTTCACGACGAAAACCGGCACGAACGCCTTCCACGGGAACGCACTCTTTTACTACAACAGTTCTGGATTCAACGCGAACGACTGGTTTCTAAAGCAATCGCAGATTCAGAGTGGTACACCGAATGCGCAGCCGCATGCCGTATCCCGGCAGTGGGGCGGATCGATTGGCGGCCCAATCTGGAAGAACAAGCTATTTTTCTTCGTGGATAGCGAGGGTCTACGGTACGCCTTACCCGGTGGCGGGTCTACCACCTTTGTACCCTCAACCGCGTTCCAGAATGCTACTTTAGCCAACATTGCTGCAACGCATCCGGAAGAACTTGCTTTCTACCAGAATATTTTCAAGCTGTACAGCGGTGCGAATGGTTTTGCCCACGCGCAGCCTTCGACCAGTGCGGACGGCGGTTGTGGCGACTTTGCGGGGACAGTTGTTGGAAGCACAACGTTCGGTCCGGGAGCGCCTTGCTCGGTATCGTTTGTGCCAAACAATAACAATCTAAACACGGAACAGCTTTACACGGTGCGTATAGACGCCAACCTGACTGCGAACGATCAGATTAACGGTCGCTTCAGGCACGATTGGGGCGTGCAGGCGACCGGCACCGATCCAATCAACTCAGCATTCAACGCAAACAGTACGCAGCCCGAGTATGACGGACAGTTAAACGAAACTCACGTGTTTAACTCGAACATAGTCAATTCCTTTACGGCTGGCGCACTTTATTACGATGCGGTGTTCGGACCGCCTGACTTTGCTGCAGCGACAGCCGTTTTTCCGTCGACGTTTATCTTCGGCGACGGCGACATCTTCGCTAACTTAGGCGGTTCAGACAACAGCTATCCTTCTGGCCGTAATGTTAACCAATACCAATTCATCGACGATCTCTCGATTACCAAGGGCCGTCATAACATAAAGACGGGTTTTAACTTCCGGCGCTTCAATATCACTAACTTTGCGCCCTTAGCAGGACATATCGGCTCGACCACTTTCGGCAGCAACACTGATTTTTATCAGGGTGTGATTGGTGGAGCCAGCGGCAGTGGCGCAAGTTCAACGACGCAAGCATTTTCTCAAATCGGTGCTGGCCATCTTGCATTGTATGATCTGGCCGTATATGTACAAGATCAAATCACAGTGACGCCCAAGATGAAGCTCACCGCTTCACTCCGCTTTGATCGCAGCGGTAACCCGGCCTGTAATGGAAACTGCTATGTGCGCTTAAATGCACCGTTCGACCAACTCGCGCACAGCGCCTCCATTCCATACAATCAGTCGATCCTGTCAGGGCAGCGAAACGCATTCAGCGACATTGAAAAGGTAACAACCCAGCCCCGCATGGGTTTCGCATATAGCGCGGACAGCAAAACCGTCATTCGTGGAGGTGCCGGTCTGTTTGCGGACATATTTGTTCCTTCGGTGCTCACGCGCTTTATCAATAACGCACCAAACTACCTAAACTTCACGCTCACCCCCACGACGCAGGCTTATACCGTTCAGCCAAACCTCGCAACGAGTTCCTACACTTCGCTTGCGAATTCGTATTCCGCCTTCAGGACCGGCTTCTCATCCGGAGCAACGCTGGCAAACCTGCAAACAGCGACCGGGGGCGCATTCACTGCTCCGAACTACACCGCGTCGACGACGAATAAACTCCTGAACACAAAGTTCGTTGAATACAATCTGGAGATTCAGCGAGCGATTAGTAACCACGACGTCTTCGACGTGAACTATGTTGGAAACTTCGGATTCGACATTTTATTTTTGAACCCGACCGCGAATGCTTACGCCTCGTGCATTGCCAATGGACGCTGCCCGAATGGTTTTGGTGGACTTCCCACTACGATTCCCGATTTGCGTTTCCTGGCTGTGACGACACTGACGAACAGCGGCCACTCAAATTACAACGGCCTTGTTACCTCCTATCGCCACCAAGGTAACCATGGCTTGACGACGATGATCAATTACACGTATAGCCATGCGCTTGATAACTCATCGAATGGTGGTATTGAAGCTGCTACCTACAATGGCTCGACTGGCTCGGCAAATGTTCTCGCTCAAATCGATCCAACAAGCGTGGACCGGCTGAACTACGGCAATGCGGATTATGACAATAAGCACAACGTAAGCATGAATTACAGCTATGCACCCACCTTCAACTCGCCGAATCACTTGTTGAGGACGGCGCTGACAGGCTTTACGCTCTCGGGAACCCTGTATGCCAAGTCGGGAGCTCCGTATTCTGTTGTACGCGGCTCTCTAGCTAGTTACTTTACCAACGGTACGAATGCCGGAACCACGTTGGGAGCGTTTCTCGGCGGTCCGAAAGGTCCCTGCAGCGACCCTGGAAAGGCCTGTCTCTCGTTGAGTCAGTTTGCTGCAACCTCGTCTGCGACGCGTAACCAACAGGCTCTTTATGGGTTCGGCAACTTAGCTCGCAACTCGTTCCGTGGGCCTATGTACTTCGACACGGACATGCAATTTGCGAAGATTACCCCCGTTTCGGAGAAAGTACGCTTCAAGGTCGGTGCAAACTTCTTCAACCTGATCAACCATCCGAACTTTGCGGCGCCCTACAACAATTTGGCCAGCAGTTCGTTCGGCAAGATCCTTGGGGATATTCCGCCGGTTAGCAGCCCTTACGGCAACTTCCAAGGGGCGGGTGTCTCGGGACGGATTATTCAGGTAGTCGGTGGGATAATCTTTTGAGAGTTGTGTCAGCAGGCCTGAAGCGGAGAGCCTCGGCTTTCCGCTTTTGTTGGTGTCTTGATAATCGTGCTTAGGTGTCGGCCTTAGAAGCCTGTTGTTTTGGCTCGCTTTTTCGCCGTGGTCTTTCGTACTGCGGACTTCTTTGCGGCTGCTTTGGACGGCTTTGTCGCTGGCGAGCTCTTTGCCGCTTTCTTGACGGCACGCTTCTTCGCTGGCGCTTTGTTACCAGGTTCTTCTGCAATGGCGGGCTGCGCCTGATCGGTATCTGCGGGTCTTGCGCGGGCGGCTTGGATGGCGTCCTTGATGTCTTTACTCAGGTCTTCGCCTGACAGAGTTTTTGCGGATTTGCGGAGGCGTTCGAGGCCGTAGTACTCGCGTTTTTCGGGCATGAAGATGTGGACGACGAAGTCGACGTAGTCCATGAGGACCCATTCGCCCTGGCGGCGTCCTTCGACGGAGTTGGGATAGGTATTGAACTCCTGTTTGAGGCGGTGTTCGATCTCGTCGGAGATGGCGACGTTCTGGCGCTCGTTGGTGCCGCTGCAGATGAGGAAATAGTCGGTCAGGGCGCTTTCCGCGGGGTCGAGCGCGAGGATCTGGATGTCCTCGGCCTTGCGGCTGTCGCACGCGTCTGCCGCCACGCTGAGCAGTTGCATTGTTTCCAGAGAGGGCATGGTTCTCCTCCGGTTAGTTTAACCGGCCTGTGGCGATCTCCGCTGCCCGACGCGAACGCCGTTCTGCTCTGTGTCCGCGCATGCCGATGCGCGGGCGGCGCGCAACACAGCACCACGATACAGGTGGCCCGGTGCAGTGAGCGGAAACGTGCGTATGGTGTGGGCGCGGGCCGTTGGGCGCAGACTACGCGTTCAACGACATGCCGTACACGGATGCGTAGCCGTCCAGCAGACTCTCGGACAGGGTTGGGTGTGGATGCTGGGTGAACATGAGTTCTTCGATAGTCATCTCGGACTCGATGGCGACGACAGCGGATTCGATCAGTTCTGTCGCGTCCGGGCCGATGATGTGCACGCCCAGGACTTCGCCATATTTTGCGTCCGCAATCACTTTGACGAAGCCGTCGTGCGCGTCCACGATGGTGGCCTTGCTGTTGCCTGCGAGGGGAAACTTGCCGACCTTGATGTCGCGTCCCTGCTCGCGTGCCATGGCCTCCGTGAGGCCAACGGAGCCGATCTGCGGTTCACAGTAGGTGCAGGCCGGAATGCGATTGCGGGTGACCGGCTTGGCGTACTTGCCCGCGATGTGCGCGGCGGCGACAGCGCCGGACATGGCACCGCCGTGAGCGAGCAGCGGGAGGCCGGCAACGATGTCGCCAATGGCGTAGATGCCGGGCTCGGCGGTCTGCTGGTATTCGTCGACCTTGATGGAGGTTCTGTCCATCTCGATCTTTGTCGATTCGATGTTGAAGCCAGACGTACGCGGCGCGCGGCCGATGGCGATCAGAACTTTCTCGGCTTCCTGGATGTTGTCCTTGCCGTCGCTCGTGGTGTAGTGCACGTTGACGCCGTCCGCGGTTTCCTCGATCTTGTTCATCTTGGCGGAGGTGTGGCAAACGATGCCCTTCTTCTTGTATTGCCGCAGAAACTCCTTGGAGATGTCGGCGTCTTCGGCAGGAACGACGCGGTCCGCCATTTCGATGATGGTGACGGGGACTTTGAAGCTGTTGAAGATGGAGGCGAATTCGACGCCCACGGCGCCGGAGCCGATGACGATGAGCGACTTTGGCATCTTGTCCAGCGAGAGGATTTCGACGTTGGTAAGAATCTTGCCGCTGGGCTGATAGCCCGGGATCATGCGTGCGTCAGATCCGGTGGCCAGCACCAGCTTCTTCGCTTTCACCTGCTGCGTTTGGCCATCCACGTCGACGTCTACGGTATGGACGCCGTCTTTCGCGGAGCCGGTGAGTTTTCCGTAGCCCTGGATGCGGGTGACCTTGTTCTTCTTGACCAGGTAGTTGAGGCCGTTGGTGTGCTTGGTGATGATCTCGTTCTTGCGCTTCAGCACCTGCGGCCAGTTGACCGCGCCGGCGCCGATGTTGTCGATGCCGTACATGGCACCTTCATTGGCGTGGTCGAAGATAAAGGCGGAAAAGAGCATCGCCTTGGTGGGCACGCAGCCCACATGGAGGCAGGTGCCGCCAAGCTTATCGCTTTTCTCAATCAGCGCGACGTTTAGACCGTACTGCCCCGCGCGAAACGCGCATGAATACCCGGCCGGACCACCACCGATCACGGCTACATCAAAAATTGTTTCTGCCACGAAATAGTTCTCCACAAACACGCAGGCTACTGCTCTACGGAGCAGCCTTCGCAAGCGCGAGCCTTGGCTCGTGCAATCTCTTCGAGTTTACGCTTGCCGGGGAAACTCCGCACAACAGTGCCGGTCGGCGCCATACTTGGTCAATGCCTTCGCTTGCGATGCCGGTTGAGCGATACGAACATCAGTTCTGGCGGCCGGACCGTGACTCTGTCGATGGGTTTAGCACTTGAGCGACGCTCCGGACTCATGCCTCATGGAATTGCTGTCTCCAATCTTCTTGCTTTGCTTGGAGATGAGCAGATTGGATTATCCAACACCGCTCTGCTATCAGTGCGCACACGCATTCGGCCTGATCGATACCGCTGCCTCGACGTATGTGTTGTGAGCAACGACACGCTCGGAGAGAGGTTCATCTCGAAGCTCCTCTACTTTGCATCGAGGTGCTTCAGGGAGAGTCGCTGAAAGACATGCTGGACCGTGTTGCCGATTACCGGGAACTCGGGTGCAAGCACATCTGGCTTTTCGACCCATTTGGATGGAAAGCCTGGGCTTCGCAGATTAACGGGATGAAGCCTGTTGTTCTGGATGAGAAACTCACGGTTCCTGGTACTCGCATTTCCGCGGCTGCTCTTCAGGTGTTTGAGGACCTGCCTGGACCGGAACGTTGGAAGTACGAACCTCCAGAAGTCTTTGAGCCCTATACAGAAGACAGATAGACCCCGATGATTACAGCAGCTTCGCGGCGTCTTTCGCGAAGTAGGTCACGATAAAGTCCGCGCCGGCGCGGCGGATACTCAAGAGACTCTCCAGCATGGCGCGGTCGTGGTCGAGCCATCCGCGTTCGAAGGCGGCGTGCAACATGCTGTATTCGCCGGAGACCTGGTAGGCACCCAGCGGCAGGTCGAAGCGCTCGCGGGTGGCGCGGATGACATCCAGGTACGGGCCGGCGGGCTTGGCAAGGAGCATGTCCGCGCCTTCGGCGACGTCCTGTTCAATCTCGCGCATGGCTTCACGAAGGTTCGTGCCTGCCATCTGATAGCCGCGCCGGTCGCCCTGCTGCGGAGCGGAATCTGCCGCCTCACGGAACGGCCCGTAGAAGGCGGAGGCGAACTTCGCGGCGTAGCTCATGAGGGCGGTGTCCTGCTGCCCGGCGGCGTCCATGGCAGCGCGCATGGCGGCGACGCGGCCGTCCATCATGTCGCTCGGAGCGACGATGTCCGCGCCTGCCCGGGCGAGGGACGCCGCTGTTTTAGCCAGCAGGGGGAGTGAGGCATCGTTGTCCACGGTGCAGTCCGCGCCTTCACCGGTCAGGACGCCGCAGTGCCCGTGACTGGTGTATTCGCACAGGCAGGCGTCTGCGATGAGGACGAGGGGCTTGAGGCGGGTTTCGGACTTCATGGCGCGGAGGGCACGCTGTACGATGCCGTCGTCCGCCCAGGCTCCGGAGCCTTGTTCGTCCTTACTCTCGGGCAAGCCGAAGAGCAGCAGCCCGCCGATGCCGAGAGATGCGCATTCCGCTGCTTCCTTGACTGCTTCGTCGATCGACAGATTGGAGACGCCGGGCATGGAGGCGATGGGCTTGCGGATACCTTCGCCAGGGCAGATGAAGAGCGGGTAGATGAGCTGCGAAGGCTGGAGATACGTCTCGCGCACCAGCGACCGCATGGCTTCCGTGCGGCGTAGACGGCGCATGCGGGTGATGGGGAACTGCATGACTTATTGTAGGCTTCGGCTGGCGAGACCGGCATGGATCCAGGCCAGAACCAGCGCCGCCCGAAGGGTCCACGCAACCGTTCGAATCCAGTTGCTTCGGACAAGCTGTATTGCGTCGGCGGGCAAGAACCCGGCCTGTAATCGAGTGTGCAGCGGCACTTGCAGGAACGCAGTTGAGGACCAGATAAGACCCACGAGCGCAGCACCCATCCACGCCTGCCACGGGGAGATGAACGCCGGCCTGAACCTAGAGATCAGCAGTAGACCCGCGCCTCCAAGTTCAAGGAACATCAGCGGTGCGACGACCCAGGTTGTGCGAGTCGCGTGGACTGCCGCATACCGTGGGAAAGCAGCTTCTCCCACCTGCGTGAACAGCGGATAGTGGACGATCTGCACAAACCAGATCAGGCCTGTCATCATCAGCGTCGAGGCGGCCTGCAGCACCAGGAGAAACATACTGAACCTGAGATGCCGTGTCTCACATCCTTTCCGGTGGAGAGACAGCATGGAAGCGAAGCGCAGCATCGTGGTCACGGGTGCGTCCACGGGGATTGGGTACGCGATTGCGAAATATTTTAGCGAGCGGACCTGGCAGGTGTTTGGCAGCGTCCGCAAGCGGGAAGACGGCGAACGCCTCCGAGCTGAACTCGGCGTTACGCCGTTGCTGTTCGACGTGACCGATGACGAGGCCGTTCAGCGCGGTGCGGCGCAGGTGAGCGAAAGCTTGAGTGGCCGCACGCTTGATGGTCTGGTCAATAACGCAGGCATCGCGATCGGCGGGCCGATGCTGTATCTGCCCATGGACAAGTTGCAGATGCAGATGGAGATCAATGTGCTGGGGCCGGCACGTGTGACGCAGGCGTTCGCACCTCTGCTAGGTGCGGATCAAGCGCGCACCGGAGTGCCGGGCCGCATCGTGCAGATGTCGTCCGTTGCGGGTAAGTCCGGCCTGCCGTTCATGGGTCCGTATGTCGCCTCCAAGCATGCGCTGGAGGGCATGTCGGAGAGCCTGCGGCGCGAACTGATGGTCTTCGGGATCGATGTCATCGTGATCGGTCCGGGAGCCGTTGTGACGCCGATCTGGGAGAAGGCCGAGACGAGCGGCCTGGAGCAGTACGATAACACCGTATACGGTCCCATGCTGAAGGGATTTGTTGCGGAGTTCAGCCGCCGTGGCCAGCTTGGCCTGCCGGCACAACGCGTTGCTGAGGACACGTGGCACGCCATGACGGCGAGGCGCCCGAAGCTGCGATACGCTCCCGTGCCGAACAAGTTTCGCGAATGGACGTTGCCGAAGTTCATCCCACGCCGCATCCAGGACCGCTTTCTGGCGAAGTTTTTTGGCCTGCAGCGCCAGTAGGCATCGGGGAATGCCGTCCTGAATCTAATGGGACGTGCCTGTTTCCGCGACTGCTGTTTCCCCTGCCGCCCTGCATACAACGTCTCCACTGCGCGAGTTAAGCGCCGCCGCGCTGGAGTGGGATCGCCTGCGCGACTACCTGGCCGGGCGTACGCAGTCGCCGCTGGGGCGTGCGCGCGTTGCGGCACTGGAGCCCACGCGCGATCTTCAGGTCATTGAGCGCGGCCAGCAGCTCACGGCGGAACTACGCCTGTTTCTTGGCACGGGCGGCAGCTTCGGTTTTAACGGCCTCTTCGATGCGAATACGCTGCTGGACAAGGCGCGCATCCCAGACGCCGCGCTGGAGCCGCTGGAGTTGCGCCGCATTGCCGAGCTGGCCGAGCACATTGCCGACTGGCGGCAGTTGGTGGCAGAGCCGCCCGAGTCCATCGCGGACCGTTGGCCCGCCGTTACGGCTCTCTCGCAGCCGGTGCTGTCGACGAACTTCTTCCGGCTGCTGCAGCTCATCAGCGGCAAGATTGATCCCGACGGTTCGCTGACTGACGATGCGTCGCCGGAGCTTGCGCGCATCCGCAAGGCCATGGAGCGGCAGCACCGCTCCATCCAGGAAAGCCTGCGGCGGCAACTCCGTGCGGTAAGCGATGCTGGAGGCACGCAGGAAGACCTGATCACCGTTCGCGGCGAGCGCTTCGTCATCCCGGTCAAGGCGGAGTTCCGGCGGCGCGTGCCGGGCGTGGTGCATGGTTCGTCGTCATCGGGGCAGACTGTGTTCGTCGAGCCGATGGAGACGATTGAGCAGAATAACGAGCTGGTCCGTCTGCTGGATGAAGAGCAGGCCGAGGTGCACCGCATTCTTGTCGAGATGACCCGCGCCGTCGGCGAGCAGGCGGGTTCGATTGCGCGTGGCACGGAGGTGCTGGCGGAGGTCGAGGCGCACTATACCTATGCGAAGTTCGCGCAGGAGTTGAACTGCGTGCGGCCTGTTTTCACGGATGGCAAACCGCACGGCGACGAGGCCGCGCTGGCGTTGGAGAATGCAAGGCACCCGCTGCTCGATCTGCGTATGCGGAGTGAGCGGGCTCGCATCGTTCCACTGACACTTGGCTTGCCCGGCGTGGCGAAGCAGCTGATTATCAGCGGGCCCAACACGGGCGGCAAGACGGTCGCGCTGAAGACCGTCGGCCTGCTGGCATTGATGGCCCAGGCGGGCTTGCCGGTTCCGGCTTCAGGCGCGCGGCTGCCCATCTTCTCCGCCGTGTACGCTGACATTGGGGATGCGCAATCGATTGAGCGCAATCTGTCCACGTTTTCCGCGCATATCTCGCATGTGAACCAGATTGCGCGCGAGGCCGATGCGCGGTCGCTGGTGTTGCTGGACGAGCTTGGCTCTGCCACCGACCCTGAGGAGGGTGCGGCGCTGGCCGTCGCCATTGCGGAGCGCTTCCTGACCATGGGTGCGTGGAGCATCTTCACGACGCATCTGACCTCGCTGAAGATTTATGCGGCGAAGCACGATGGCGTGGTGAATGCGGCCGTTGGGTTCGATGAACGCACGCTGGCGCCCACCTATGCGTTGCGCATGGGGGTGCCGGGCGCATCGAGCGGCATCAATATCGCGGAGCGTCTTGGCCTGGATCCCGCCATCATCCGCGCGGCGCGTGGCAGCGTGACGACGCAATCGGCGGATATTGCGCGGTTCCTGGACGAGCTGCATACGCAGCTTACCGCAGTCGGTCAAGAGCGGGCAGAGATCCGCGTGCGCGAGCAGGCGGTCGAGCGCGAGCGGCAGCGTCTTGACATCGAAGGCAAGCAAGAGCAGCGGCAGCGGGCGCGTGAGCTGGAGGTGAAGCTTGCGTCGCTGATGAAGGAATTTGAGTACCAGATGCGCGAGACGGTGAAAGCCATCGAGGACAAGAGCGCGCAGCGCAAGGCGTCCACCGAAGCGGATCGGCGCATTGCCCGGTTGAAACGCGAGTTTCAGGAGAGCTTCAATCAAGCCGTTGTCGCGCACGTGTCCGGGGCGGACCGGAAGGATCCGGCAGCCCAGCCGCATGTGGTGCGTGAAGTGTCAGCGGGCGACACGGTGCGGCTGAAATCCATGGGCCGAGATGCCAAGGTAGAGCGCGTTCTGGACGGCAACGGCTACGAGGTGTCCATCGGTCCCATGAAGATGCGGGTCCCCAAGGACGACATTGCACAGGTCACGGCACGTGCAGCCTCGCAATCGCCCATCCAGGCCGCGACGAAGCGGGGCATTACGGTGGTGGCGCGTGAGCCGGATACGATCCCCGGCGAGATCAACGTGATTGGACGAACCGCCGACGAGGCACGCGACGAGGTGGAGCGGTATCTTGACCAGGCTTTTCTGGCTGGGCGGCCTTCGATTCGCGTGGTCCATGGGACTGGTATGGGGGTTCTGCGGCGGAGCCTGCGCGAGTACCTGCGCAAGCATCCTCACGTGGTGTCAGTGACAGAGCCGCCTTACAACGAGGGTGGCCAGGGTGCGACGGTGGTGGCTTTGAAGAGCTAAGGCCAGACCGGAGCCTGATACGGCAGCACTTCGCAGCGGCCATACTCATGGAAGGTGTTGCCCGTCCATGTGAGATTGGCGGGCCGGTAGAGCGGATTGCCGGTGAGCAGGCCACGATCGTACACGCTGCTGGCCAGGTGTGATCCGGCTGTGACGGTGCGATGCTTTGGGATACCCCAGAAGACTTTCCAGTCATCATGAAGCTGGCCTACGGCGCTGGATGCGGCGAGGGCTGAGTATTTCTGCAGCTGGTCGGGCAGAAACTCCACCCCGCATGCATGTGCCTTCTGCATCATCCAGCTGAGCGTAATGTCAGAGAGGCCGTGATCGGCGTTGCCGCCACCCACGTCGCCGTGGCCGCCGGCGAACCACACCTGCTCACACCGGGCATCGTTGGCGCGCGGTGAACCGTCTTTGTTGGTCCAAAGGGTTGGCAGGAAGGAACCGCGCCGCTCATCCAGGGCCATGGCGTGATAGGCGTGGTCGATGCAGTCGCTTAGGGCCGTGTCCAGGAATCCGTACTTTTTTTCGTTAAAGGCTTCGAAAAGGAAGCCTGGAACTCCCAGCGAACCGACCGTGTCCCACACGCCGACCATGGCGATGTGAACATCCTGGAGGCCGTAGGAAGCGGTCAATTTCGTTTTCAGCGCCACCCTTTTGGTCTTGTCTGTCTCGCGGTACGCGGCAAAGATCTCCGGCGTGGTGCTGTTGGAGAGATTCTTCGTTGGAACACCGAACGCGGCGATCATGCCGCCCACGCTGCGCGCGGTGTAGGCGCCGCGGCTGAAGCCGAAGAGATAGATACTGTCGCCGGGATCATACACATGCGACAAGTAGGAGTAGCAGTCCTGGATCTTGTCAAAGAGCCCTTCGCCCAGCGCCCCGCCGGTCATGTGCTCAAAGGTGTTGCCGTCCGTGCCCACCCCGCTGTCATAAAACTTGAGCTGATCCGGAGTGTCAGGGATCGCGCAGTATATCTTCCAGACGTTCGTGCCACCGTTGGAGTTGGCGTCGTCCGGCGATGCGCACCATGTTCCGTCCGCGCACAAAATAAGTTTCTTCATGGGGGCTAGCTCCTGGCTGGTGCAACGAAAAGCGGTCAGGTTTCCGTTTCCGAAAGATTAGGGGACTGACCGGCTTCTGACAAGCCCAAAGTTACCGGGCATTGCTGTGCCGCGACAAAGGCGGATAATCATGACAGCACGCCGTGCACACGGCCCGGAGGGGCCACTGA
>CAXUHI010000018.1:14035-81963 GCA_964251045.1 uncultured Terriglobus sp.
CACTGAATGAATGGAACGTTTCCGATCGCAGGGATTCTGCTGCTGATTGTTGCTCTTGTTGTTCTGGTTACCCTGCTGAAGACGCTGTTCACAGTTCGAACCTCGCAGGCGGGCGTGGTGGAGCGCTTTGGTAAGTTCAACCGTATCGCGCGGCCAGGTATCCACGTGCTCATCCCGTATTCGGAGCGCGTTTTCTTTGTCAACCTGCAGGTGCAGCAGGCGGCGTTTCAGGTGGAAACCAAGACGCGGGACAACGTGTTTGTGCAGATTCCGGTCAGCGTGCAATACCAGGTGCTGGACGACCACATCGCTGATGCCTTTTACCGTCTGTCATCACCGCAGAAGCAGATCGAGAGCTTTGTCTTTAACTCCATCCTGGGCCATGTGCCCAAGCTGACGCTGGACGAGACCTTCGAGCAGATGAGTGGTATCTCGATTGCGGTCAAGACGGACCTGGACCACACGATGAGCCAGTTCGGCTTCAACATCCTGACCGCGCTGGTAACGGACATCATCCCGGATGCGAAGGTGAAAGCGGCGATGAACGATATCAATGCCGCGCAGCGTTCGCAGGTGGCAGCGATGGCGCGCGGCGAGGCCGAGAAGATTCTCAAGGTAAAGCAGGCCGAAGCGGAGGCGGAAAGCAAGGCGTTGCAGGGCAAGGGTATCGCGGCGGAACGGCAGGCGATCATCGACGGATTGCGCTCCAGCATTGAGCACTTTCGGGAGGCGGTTCCGGGTGCGACGGCGGAAGACGTGATGGCGCTGGTGCTGCTGACGCAGTACTTCGATACGCTCAAGGACATCGGCATCCGCAGCGGAACGAATACGCTCTTCCTGCCGAACAATCCCGGTGCGGCGAATGACTTTCTGCAGCAGATTCTGGCCGGGCTGCGTGGAGGGACGCACCGCGCAAGCCGGGGCGCGCAGGGCTCCGGAGGTGGTCAGGAAGGAAGCGGTCCCGCTTAGCCGCCCAGCACCACCTCTTCAGGCTCGTTGCCGTCCCTGATGATGGTCAGCTTCAATGGTGTATCGCCCGGCCCGGCGGACCGCCAGCCGCGTTCCATCCGGGAGCGCAGGTGATCTGAATCCTCCGGCGTGGCCAGCATCCACAATTCCCCCGTCTGCAGGCTTGCCGCGGCCTCGCACACGGTGCGGCTGCGGTCGGCTCCGGGCAGAACAAGCAGTTTTACGGGACGACCGATCTTCTCGGCGGTAAACACCACCTCGCTGAGCACGTCCTTCACTTGCTTGCCAGCCGCCTGTTCGTCCTCAGTCCATTGCTTGATCTGCTCCGGTGAAAGATCGGCGACACACGTTACGACCACGGCACTGCCGTCTGTCGAGGCGTCCAGCATCTGATCGATCGCTCCCGGGTTGCGCACGTCCTGGATATCCACTAAACAGCAGCCAGGCTCAACCTCCAGGGTCTCCGGCGAGAGATCCTCTTTTGCTTCAAAACGGAACCGTTCCTGTGAGGTCTCGCGGAACGGATCGCCGGCATCACGGTCCACTTCTATCTGGCTTTCCGCGCGATCCTTGGCGTACTTGCGCTCAGACCACGTAAAGACGGCAAAGAAGATCAAGGTGAACGCCACGCCAGAGAGTGTTGCGGTCTTTTTTGTGAACAGATTCACGAACGCCAGTGCAAACAGAACAAGTGTCGTGGCACCAAGTCCCAGCGGGATGTCGTATTTTCCTGCCCGCAGGTTCAGCGGAAAGCGCCAGCGCTTCGCCTCCGGATGGCTGAAACGGAGCACCAGCACTGCCAGCCCCTTCATCGCGAAGCTCCACACCACGCCGAAGGCATAGGCTTCGCCCAGCGCATCCACGTTACCCCGGCTCAGCACAATGGTGATTAACTGCAGCACAACAATCGTGCCGATGATGTGGTGTGACGTGCCGTGCTTCGGGTGAAGCGTGCGGAACCACGGCGGCAAGACCCCATCTTCCGCCACGCGGCTCAACACGCCGTTCGATCCGATAATGGCGGTGTTTACCGCGCCCGACAAGATGAGAACACCCACCACGACCACAAACGCGTGAAACGCAAGCCGCAGCGCGACGGGTCCTGCCAGCACCATCGCCAGGCCACCGATCAGGTCATCCAGCACCTTGGCCCGCTGCACATCCGGAATGAGCATGACCGCGAAAAACGAGACCAGAGAGGTAAAGATCAGGCTATAGAGGAAGACGACGAAACCCGTCCGCAGCAGATTCTTCTGCTTGGGTGCTTCGATTTCCCGGTACACCTGCGCAAGCGTCTCTTCGCCGCTGAGCGCCAGCACGGAGTGACCGAGCCCGATGATGACGGCGACGGCTGTCAATCCGGGCAGAACCGTTCCCTTCAACCATCCCAGGGCCGAATCACTGAAATGCAGGTTGGCCGGTGTGGGCAGCGGGACCGGCTGATATCCCTTCGTAAAAATTGTGTAGACGCACCAGGCAATCAGGATCACCACCATCACGGTTGTGATCTGCATGATGCGCAGTGCGCGTGTGCTGGAAAACGGTACACCCACGCGATTGGTGTACCAGAAGTACACCGTCACGACGATGGCAAACAGTGCTGCAAAGAAGGGCGCCGGCACATGCAGCCACGCAACACGAAAGTGTTGTCCGAGTTCATTGATGAGTGCCGCGAGATACAGCCCGGCGCTTACACCGCTGATGGGTCCGGTGAGGACGTAGTCGAACATCAGCGCCGACACGGAGAACTTCGCCGCCGTGTTGCCAAGCGCCTCCCGCACCACCCGGTATACGCCACCCCGGACAAACATGCTGCAACTCTCGATGTATACCGCGCGTACCGCGTACGAGAACAGCATGACGGCAAGGATGAACCACGGAGCCGCTTTTCCGATCGCTTTTTCCGCGATGCCGCCGACGTAGTACGCGGACGAGCCAAGATCGCAGAGAACAATGGCCGAAGCTCTCCAGAATGAGACGAACGACAGCATCACTGTAACCGGCACAACGAAATGCGGCACCTTGCTGGTGTCTCGTGGCAACTCTGCTTGCTGCACATGCGCTCCCGCGCGGAAAGCACCGTACGCTGCATCCGAAGGCGCCACGGGTGTCCTTACGCAGTGTTATGGTATGGAGCGGAACTCTAACAAAGCAGTAACAACGGAGCAGAACCCTGGTTGGCTCTCGCGTGACGGACAGCGCACCTCCTGCGGCAGTTCATAGCATCAGGAGCAGCACCTTGCCGCCTGCGCCGCCGTTCTCTGCGAACGCCTGGGCCTCTGCGGCTTCGTTCAGCGGGAAGCTGCGTGCGATGGGCAGGATGAACGTCCCGTCGCGGACGTCTTCAGCGAAGGCGCGGACCGTTCCGGGATCGGGGTGGGCCATGATGCGTTTGACCGTAATCTCCGGGCGCAGTGTGGCATCGGGCACCGGCGTCACAACCGTGCCGCAGACGCCACCCTCGCGGATGTGCCCCAGTAGCGCATTGGTTCCCTTTGCGCCCACGGTGTCGGCGATGGCATCCATCTTGCCCAGATTTTTAAGTGCGTCTTCGTCGTCGATGGCGACGGCGTCTACGCCGAGCTGTTTCGCATCGTCAAGCTGCTTCTTGCGCACACCCGCGATGACACGGGCACCGAGCTTCTTTGCGGAGTGCACAGCAGCGCGCCCTACGCTGCCCAGTGCACCGGTGACCAGGACGGACTGGCCGCTCTGCAGTGCGCACCCATCCCTGATCAGCTGATCTCCGGTGAGGGCAATCAGCGGGATGGCTGCCGCATCCGTGATGCTGATGCCATCGGGGACATGGCTCAGGTCCGAGCCTTTGGCCCGGACGAGTTCGGCATAGGTTTCGCGGGTGAGCGCCATGACGCGGTCACCGATGTTGACTCCCTGCACGTTTGCTCCGACGGCACGTACGATGCCGGAGACATCACGGCCAAGGATGCCGGGGAAGGTCACGGGAAAACGCTCTTTCGCCTCGCCGGAGCGCATCTTCCAATCCACGGGATTGACGCTGGTGGCAGCCGCGGCGATCAGGACATCGTCCGCGCCAATCTCCGGTGCGGGCACGTTTTGCTCGTGTTTCAGGTTCTTCGGCGGACCATACTGATACAGACGGACTGCTTTCATGCAATCACCTCGACGTGTGGTGAGATGCGTGCTCAGGTGCGGTTGCGCAGGAGGTCCTCCGCCTGCGCGCAGAGGTCACCGCCGAAGCCGTTGAGCCACTGGATACGGGGATCGCGCCGAAACCAGGTGCGCTGGCGCTTGCTGTACTGCCGGTGCCCGGCTTGCGCCTGTACGACGGCTTCTGCTTCGGTCAGTTCGCCGCGCAGCACAGTCTGCGCCTCCGCGTAGCCCAGCGCGTGCAATGGCTGGCACTCCGCTCCGTACCGGTGGACGAGGCTGGCGGTCTCCGCGACGAGACCGTCGGCGAACATTTGCGCGCAACGGGCGTTAATGCGCCTGTAGAGCGCTGTCCGGTCCGGTTCCAGACCGATCTGGACGATGTGGAAGCCGGAGAGCGGTTCTGGACGCAACGCCTGCCAGGCCGCGCTGATGGGCCTTTGTTCGAGCACGGAGACCTCGATGGCGCGTATGAGCTTGGATGCGTCGTTGGCGTGGATGCGTGTTGCAGCAGCAGGGTCAAGCCGCCGCAGCACGCGATGGAGCAGGGCCGGGCCACGGCGCAGCGCCGCTTTGCTCAAGCGGTCGCGCAGGTCCGTGTTCCGTGCGGGCATGGGACTAAGGCCGTCCAGGAGTGCGCGAAGGTACAGGCCGGTGCCAGCGGTGATGATAGGAACATGGTGGCGGGCTGCGATCTCCCGGAGGGTCTGCCGCGCGGCGCGCCCGTAGTCGCCTGCCGTGTACTTTATGTTTGGCGGCGCGACATCGAGCATGTGATGCGGGATGCGTGCGCGCTCGGCCGGGCTCGGCTTGGCGGTTCCCAGTTCCAACCCGCGATAGATGGCTACCGAGTCGCAGGAGACGATCTCGCCGTTGAAGGACTCTGCCAGGTTTAGCGAAAGCGCTGTTTTACCGGATGCTGTCGGCCCCACGAGGACGACCAGCAGCGGCTCAGTGGATGTCACAGATGACGCCACCAACCTGGCGGGAAGATGTTGTGGATGCCGGCGCGGAGGACGATGACAAGCAGCACCGCGAAGCCAAGCAGCAGCGCTCCGGCAGCCTGTAGCCTGCGTTCCGCCGCAAGCTGCTGTTCACGATCCGCTGGCGTCGTCACTGCGCGTCCTGGATGTCCTTGTTGACACGGAACTCGATGCGTAGCTCGAGATTGGGGCCATGGAATTCCTTGGGCAGGGGCTGCGCCGCGCCCAGGCTGGTGATGGAGCCCCATGCGGCGCGATCAATGGCAACGTCGTGCGTCGAGTAATCGAGATGCATGGCGGAGATGGCGCCGTTGGGCTGGATGGTGAAGCGAACGCCGGTGATCCCTTGTTTGTTCAGCGGTGGACGGCACTCCTCCGGAATCAGCGGCAGCCAGTTGCGCCGCACGTCCGACAGAAGGCGCTGCAAGTACTTGGCAAAGTCTACGCCTTGTGTGTCGGAGAGAATCTCCGTTCCTATTTTGCTGCCACCCTGCTGTCCACGCCCCACCGATCCGTAGTCGCCGCTCTCGCCGCCGCTGCGCGCGCCGCGCGCTGCCTGCTGTATGGCCTGCCCGGCGCTCTGCGGCGTGCTGAAGATGTTCCTGTTCGGTGAGGGTGAGGGCGCGTCCACGGGTGGCGGCTGCCGGGATGGGACAGGTGTGGGCGGTGTATTGCGCGCCTGCTGTTGCTGTTGTGGAGTTGGGGGCTGTTGCGCGGGCCGTTGTTGTTGCGGAGCCGCCCCCTGTTGTGGCGCGGGCTTTGGTGCGGGAGGCAACGGGTTGCCGGCACGCGGCTCGGGTACGCGTGGACTTGGCCTGGGGCTCTGCGCTTCGGTTGATTTGGTGCTGATGTGCGGTGCCGGCCTGGTCCGCTGTAGTTCCTTCTGCAGATTGGGCGGCACGTCCAGGTAGGTCAACTCGTGCGGACGCTTCTCGTCCGGCACGGCAGAGATCAGAACCGGCGCATGCCAAAGATAGCGCGGCCCGTAGACCATGACCCAACCAAGTACAAGCCAGACGATGACCGCGATGTAGACGGCTTCACGGAAGCGTGCGCGTGCCCGTTCGTCGTCGATCTCGTCGATGAGAGTGATGAGTTCGTGGGTGTCAAGATACTGGTACCGCGTACTGAGCGCGGCGCGGCGCGGACGCTTTCCTGTGCGCGGCGCCTGCTCCACGGGATTGCCTTGCGGCTGGTTCTCGGTTTCGGGCCGGTCCAGACCGGGAGGGATGTCGAGTGGAGGCACGCTGGGTCTTGATCTCTTCTTCTACGTAGGACTGCCGGGGCGAGGTTTTTGTTTCCCGCTCGCTCCTGCCCTGCTGTTCTGAGACTCTATTTTGCCACCCGAGTGCCTTGGAAAGCATTTTCCGGCCGCTTGCGTCGTTAGAATGGCATGGATGCACTTGCCTCACCTGCCGGAAGTTCTGCTTAGCCTGATGCAGACCGCGCCCGCGAAGCACGCCCCGCTGGGCGTGCTGAAACAGCTAGGTGAGCGCTTGAAGCACCTGGGCGGCACAGGGCTGGCGGTAGCATCCCTGTTTGATTCGGCCCTGATCCCCATTCCATGGCAACCGATTCTGCTGCAGTTGGTGAGCACACATCCCGGCAAGTTTTTGCTGTATCCCCTGATTGCCGCTCTTGCGTCGGCGCTGGGCAGCCTGGTCCCGTTTTACGTGGGCCGCCTTGGCGGGGAGCTGTTCCTGCTGGGCAAGATCAACCGCGCGCGATACGAGCGGCTGCGGGACCGCTTCGAGGAGCAGGAATTTTTTGCCATCCTGATTCCGGCGATGGGACCGCCGCCGACGCCGTTTAAGCTGTTTGAGTTCTGCGCGGGCGTGTTCGAGATGAAGCCGCTCACCTTTCTTTTAGCCGCTTTTCTCGGCAAGCTGGTGCAGTTCACCGTGTACGCCACGTTGACGCATCTGTACGGCCCGGCTGTTGTCGATCTCCTGTTCCACGCCGTTCGCTCGCATGCTCACATCATGCTGCTTGTGGTTGGATTGCTCCTGGTCTTTCTTGCGATCTGGGTGATGCGGCGCATCTTTGACCGGAAGCGCGGCACCCGGCTGCCCATTGAAGACCAGGACGATCCGGGCGAATCTCAGCAGGTGATTGTGGACGAGTAGCCCGATGCACACGTGAGCGTGGGCTTTCACGGGCAGCATACATCGGCAGCGAACAATTGCTGCATCCATGTGTAAACGCCAGACACCGTTCTAACGAATATGTGAGAACACAACCGGCCTACTACAACGAGGCATTTGATTTATGAAAGTTTCTGACCTGCTCTTTGGCAAGCCGCTGGCTACGAGTCAGGCCGAGCACGAACACGTTGGCGTCGCTGCCGGTATTCCAATCTTTGGCCTGGATGGATTGACCAGTGCGGCCTATGGCCCGGAACAGGCGATGTCGCTACTGATCCCGCTGGGGATTGTAGGGGTGCAGCAGCACCTCTTGCCGATCTTCACGGCGATTCTGATTCTGTTGACGATCCTGTATTTCAGCTACCGGCAGACGATTGAGGCCTATCCCAACGGTGGCGGATCGTTCACCGTAGCCAGTGAGAACCTTGGTGACAATGCGGGCCTGCTGGCGGCGGCCGCGCTGATGATCGATTACATCCTGACGGCTGCGGTGGGTGTTTCAGCGGGTGTGACGGCGCTGGTGAGCGCGGTTCCGAGGCTCCATCCGCATCAGCTTTCGCTGTGCCTGCTGGTGCTGGCCATCATCGTCCTGGTGAACCTGCGTGGTGTCAAGGAGTCGGGATTTACATTTATGTTGCCGACGTTCTTCTTCGTCGGCACACTGCTGGCCACGGTTCTGGTGGGCATTCTGCATGCGGCGGCCGCGCATGGCCATCCGGTCCCTGTGACAGCGCCTCCGCCTCCGCTCCCTGCAACGATGCAATACCTGACGATCTGGCTGTTGCTGAAGGCGTTTGCGAGCGGTTGTGCTGCCATGACGGGTGTGGAAGCAGTGTCGAACGGCGTTACCGCGTTCAAGGAACCACGTTCACGCAATGCCAACCTTGCACTGACGGTGATCATCGCGGTCCTGATTGTTCTGCTTGCGGGGCTGGCCTATGTGGCCAAGGCATACGGGATTACGGCGATGGATTCAAATGATCCGGCGTACCAGAGCGTCCTGTCGTTGCAGGTGGCGGCTGTTTTTGGCCGGGGATGGTTCTACTACGTGACGATGGTCAGCGTGCTGGCCGCGCTTTCGTTCAGCGCCAACACTGCCTTTGCGGATTTCCCGCGGATGGCACGAGCGATCGCAGTAAAGGACTTCATGCCGCGCGTCTTTCTCATCCGGGGACGCCGATTGCTGTTCTCGCACGGCATTTACGCGCTGACGGGCTTTACCGCGCTTCTTCTGATCATCTTTGACGGTGTGACGGACCGGCTGATTCCGCTGTATGCCATCGGCGCTTTTCTTGCTTTTACGCTCAGCCAGGCGGGCATGGTGAAGCACTGGCTCAAGTGCAAGGACGAGAAGGGCCGCCACCTGAAGATGTTTTTGAACGGCCTGGGTGCAATTGCAACCGGTATCACGCTGGTGGTGGTTCTGGTGGCAAAGTTCACATCCGGTGCCTGGATCACAGCGTTGCTGGTGCCCGCGATCATTGCCACGATGTACAGCATCAAGCGGCACTATACACGGGTCAATGCCGAGACCGCGGATCCCACACCGTTGCGGCTGACCGGACTTGAGCAGCCTATTGTTGTGATCCCGATTGCCCGGTGGGACAAACTCAGCGAGAAGGCGGTCCGATTTGGACTGCTGATGGGCAAAGACATCAAGGTGATTCACGTGGAGGACGAGCAGGATGCCGGCTTCGACGCGGCATGGGAGGAGATGGCGATGAAACCCATCCGGGAAAGCGGATTTACGGAGCCCGAACTCGTGATCGTGCAGAGTTCGTATCGCACCGTTATCTCGCCGCTGATGGACTACATCCTGAAGCTGGAGGAACTGTACCCGACGCGCAAGGTCGCTGTGGTGATTCCGGAGCTGGTGGTGACTCACTGGTGGGAGAATTTCCTCCACAACCAGAGGACGCAGTTGCTGAAGCTGCTGCTGCTGCTGAAAGGCAATCAGCGGATTATCGTTGTCAACATCCCGTGGTACCTGTAAGCCGGAAGGTTAGAGGCCAACGCGGAGCGTCTGATTTTGAGGCAGAGACGAGTAGCCCCGTGTGGAGCGAGAGGGTCCTTACGAAGCCTGCGTGCGTGCTTAGTCGCGGAAGCCGGCGGATACAGCGATCTTGTGGCGACCCTTGGCGCGGCGGCGGTTCAGGACGTTCTGTCCTGCCTTGGTCTTCATACGTGTGAGGAATCCATGGGTCTTGGCACGACGGCGGCGGTTGGGCTGAAAGGTGCGCTTCGGCATGAGGACGTGATCTCCTGCTCAGGAGCTGATGGCTCTGAGACTTGAAAGTTGACGCCCGGCGCGGGAGGCACACTGGCCTTGAGGACACAACCGCTGGCAGGCAACGTCAACCAGTATACCGCAGACGTCACCCGCTCCGGCCCACCAGTGTCATGAGAAGCAAGGTGCAGACGGACAACAGCACCATCAAGGATGCAACTCGCCGCTCATAGCCGCGTGTGTATGACAAAAATGCTGCAACGACAAGAATTGCGAACAGCAAACCGAATGCGGGCACAACGTACCAGAGATACCGGCCAAGCGCGCCCGTTCGGTAACGGATGATCCACGCAAACATCTGAAAGAGGGGCAGAACAGTACATATGAGGCCTCCTGCCCGTGTCAGGATTGTCGCTTCGCCATCGGGTAAGGCGTTGGCATGCCGGCCTCCCGGTCGCACGGACATCCACCAGAAGCCCCCGATGATGAGCGGGGGGACCAGCAGCAGAAATCCGAAGATGGTGGAGGTTAAGTCCATGCAGGCACGGCTCGCGTACACACCATAGTACTGGCGAGTGCTTCCTCCCGCACTTTGTTGCGGTTGTGAAGCGTTGGCCTGGCGATGCGAAACGGGAAGTAATGAACGAGGATTGGGCGTGCTCCGGGCGTGTCCTGGTGGAAGGTGGCCCGGGTATGCTTCAGGCGCATCCGCGCTGCTACCCTTTAAGCAGGGCGGCACACGATTATGGCACCGGAGAAGAAACGGCTCGGCAAGAAGCATCGCTCGGCGCAAACACGCCCGCACAAGAGATCGACGCCTGCGGGCGCAAAGGCCTCAGCGTCAGCTGCCGGCGGAGCCTCTCCCAAAGGACGCAAAACCCTTGCTGCAAAGAAGTCTGCTGCCTTCTCCAAGAGCAAGGTACGGACACAATCGCCAGAGCGCCAGAAGGGACGCGCTGTCACCGGCGCGCAACGCGCCCCAGACACCAGAACACCTCGGCGTGCACAAGGGCCAAGTCCCGCAGGTGCCGAACGCGGCCACGCCGGCGATGTTGGCGGGCGGCCGACCATACACGCGGCGGCATTGTCCGATCCGCAGACTGAAAATGCATTTGCCTCCATGCTGCCTCTGATCGAGGAAGCACAGCACCCAGCGGATGCGATCGCGGCACCGCTTTTTGCCATCTGCGGACGGCCCAATGTGGGCAAAAGCACGCTTTTCAACCGCATGACCGGCACACGCCGCTCGATCGTGGGTGACGAACCCGGTATCACCCGGGACCGCATCTACGGCGAGGTGGATTGGGAGGGGCGCGTGCTGCGCGTCGTCGACACCGGCGGTGTTGTTCCGGACGACGAGGCACTTATCCCAAGCGAGATATTTCGGCAGGCTCGGATCGCGCTGGATGAGGCCGGGGCCGTTGTGCAGGTGGTGGATGGCCGGGGCGAATTGACGATGCCGGATATCGATCTTGCGCGGCTGCTCATCCGCAGCGGCAAGCCGGTTTTTCTCGCGGTCAACAAGATGGATACGGCGCAGATTGCACCGCAGGCGGAGAGCTTTCGCACGCTTGGCTTCAAAGAAGTTTTCCCGGTTAGCGGCGAACACGGTTTGGGACTGAGCGACCTGCTGGACGCCGTCAGTGCTGCCCTGCCGGTCATTGAACCTCAACCGGCAGAGGACTTCGATGACGTTGAAGACGACCTTGCTTTGACGGATGAGGAGACTCCGCGTGAGCGCAAGCTGCGCTCCCACGGTGAACACGTCAGCCGCGAGACAAGCATTGCCATCATCGGCCGGCCTAACGTGGGCAAAAGTACGCTGTTGAACGCGCTGACCGGCACCAGCCGCGCCATTGTTTCACCGATTGCGGGCACCACGCGCGACGCCGTGGACGAAACCGTCGAGCGCGATGGACACAGCTTCCGCTTTGTGGATACCGCAGGCATCCGCCGCAAGGGCAAGACGACCATGATGGCGGAGAAGCTTTCCGTCATCATGGCACGCAAACACCTTGAAGCCGCCGATGTTGCGCTTCTGGTCATCGACGCCACCGAGGGCGTCACCGGGCTGGACGCGAACATCGGCGGCTACGCGCATGAGAGCGGGCGCAGTGTCATCATCCTGGTCAACAAGTGGGACGCGGTCACGACCGCACGGGAAGACGGCAAGGCACCCGCCGACCAGAAGGCCTACACGCAACAGGTACGCGATGCGCTCAAATACCTGGACTACGCGCCGCTGATCTTCATCAGCGCGATGGATGGCATGAACGTCCCGGAGGTCTTCAAGAAGGTGCAGTTAGTCGCGCGCGAACGCCGCAAACGCATCACCACCGGGCAGATGAATAAGTTCCTGGAAACGGTCGAGTTTGAAAAGGCAGGGGTTCCGTATAACAAGCGCCTGCGCATCTATTACATGACCCAGGCCGCCGTCGCCCCTCCCACCTTTGTCTTGTTTACTGACCGTGACGTGAAACTGCACTTCAGCTACGAGCGCTTCCTCGAAAATCAGATCCGCGATCGCTGGCGCTTCATCGGTTCGCCTATCTGGTTTAAAGTCCGTGCCCGGAATAAGAAGACAGAAAGTAGGTAAGTAACTCAGTCGGGCGAGCAGCAGCGTGATGACGTTTCAACCTAGGAGCGGATTCCCAGACACTAGTGTGATCTCTTTCGAGTAGTGCGTGCGTTCGAGGCATCGGCTTGATCCATAGCGCGCAAGAGTTGCTCATGTCGACGTGAGTCGCTTCGCTCTGAGACGATCAGAGGCTTTTCTACACTGCTTGACAAGCAAAATTTGTCGAAGGTATCAGGTGCGTTGTTGCCAATCACCAGTACAAAGTCAAAGCCCGGGATGACGAATTGGTGCAAAAAGAATCCGTTTGCTTTAGCAGTGTTGGGCATCATGAGCACGGGATTTGTCGCTGTTAGACGCGAAACGAAGCAGGTAAGCCTTGCTGTCAGCGGGAAAGGGCCGCCACGAAGGTAGACACGAAGTTCCTCCGAATATTTTCCTAGTCGAATAGTGTGACCTGATGGCCAAGAAGCAACCGCATAACGCCAGAAAATGGAAGTCGCGAAGTAGCAGAGTCGATGTACATCTATTGCCGGGCGATTAATGGTCTTAAAGACTTCAACGTTCGGCCAACGGTAGTCAGGTGGCTGACTCAGCAATAAACTCATCAGTCGAAATCTGCCCCGGCGTGGCGCGCGCCTCAGTACCCAATCTTCAGAGACCGCAATCTCAGCTTCGCAAGCACTGCAAAGCAGTTGACGCTTGTCCTGCCTTGTGAGCGGCTCCCAACCATCGCTGGATGTCATGCTCACAGGGCCATCTTCGGAGATACGACCGAGTAGACGGTAAACACCTGCGGGAATGCCGTGACTCACCTTAAGAGGTGCAGTATTTAGGCACAACGCGCAACGCTGGGAGGTCGTAGTCAGAGCCATATCTAAAGTAATACTCACGCGCGGTCTGGAGATTAGAAGTACCAGGGTTTATTTTGTTGGCGCTATTTACCTCTCGTTAGTGTAGCCATAAATGCCAGGCCTGCAGGCCACGTTCGCATTGGAGGCGGTGGCGTTCTTTCTTGTCCCGAATCCTGCGCCGGAGTTCTTCTTCCAGTGGGGGCAGCAGGTCGAAGGTGATGTTGGCGGGCTGGAAGCGCTTGGCCTCGGCATGGGTAATGTAGTGCACTAACGACCCATGGGCGGAGAGGCGCGGTGCTGGTGTGGGCTGCTCGCCTCGTGCGATGGCGGCGGCAAAGCGGCCCGCGAGCATGCCGCCTGCGATGGATTCGGTGTAGCCCTCCACGCCGGAGAGCTGGCCCGCGATCAGGACCCGTGGATGCGCGCGGAGTTGCAGCGTCTCCGTCAGCAGCGTGGGCGAGTTGATGTAGGTGTTGCGGTGAATCTGGCCGTAGCGGAGGAAGCTGGCGTTTTCCAGCCCGGGGATCAGCCGCAGCACACGCGCCTGATCGCCAAACTTCAGGTGGTTCTGAAAGCCGACCAGGTTGTAGGAGTCGGCCCGAAGGTTCTCGCAGCGCAGTTGTACGACAGCGTGCGGCGTCCGGCCGGTGCGCGGATTACGCAGGCCCACCGGTTTCATGCAGCCGAAACGCAGCGTGTCCCTGCCGCGACGCGCGAGCTCTTCGATGGGCAGACAGCCTTCGAAGTAGTCGAGCCGCTCCCAGTCTTTTGCTTCGACCTCATGCGCAGTGAGCAGCGCATCGTAGAAGCGGTCATACTCTTCTTTCGTGAACGGGCAATTGATGTAGTCGGCTGTGCCCTTGTCCCAGCGCGCGGCGAAGTAGACGCGGTCCATGTCGATGGTGGTAGCGTCCACCACGGGAGCAATGCTGTCGTAAAAGGAGAGGTGATCGGCGCCGGTCAACCGCTGCAGCTCCGCTGTGAGCGCGGGTGAGGTTAGCGGACCCGTGGCGAGCACGGTGATGTGCTCCCCATTCTCTTCCAGCGTCGTGACCTCTTCGCGTACCACGGTGATGCGCGGGTCTTCGGCGATGCGCGACGCGACGCGCCGCGAGAACTCGACGCGGTCTACCGCCAATGCATGTCCCGCCGGTACGGCACAGGCATCCGCCTCGGCCAGCAGGATGCATCCCGCGGCACGCATCTCCTGCTTCAGGAGCCACGGCGCGGTGTTCTCGCTTTCGCTTTTCAGCGAGTTGGAGCAGACCAACTCGGCGAAGTCTGCCGTCTGATGCGCCTCCGTCGAGCGGTGCGGGCGCATCTCGAACAGGGTCACGGCGCATCCGGCACGCGCCGCCTGCAGCGCTGCTTCCGGCCCTGCCAGCCCACCACCAATGACTTTGATTTTCTTCACATGTCCATTGTCTCAACCGTGCGGAACTTCTGCTTCAGAAACACGTACCTGCATGATGTGCGGACGTAGGCTTCTGGAAACCCGCACCGAGGCTAACGATGTTTTGCCTGCTTTTGCTGATCCTTCTCTTCTCACGGCGCTGGCAGTGGGGTGGGTACAGATATCCGTACTACAACTACGGGTATGGCTATCCGTATGGCGCGTACAGTCCATATCCGCCGTTTCACCGCTACTACGGCTACCCGTATGGCGGCTTTCATGGCCGGTACGGAGGTTTTAGGAAAGCAGTTCATGCCCGGCGTTGAAAACTAACGGCAGCTTGTAGCGGCGGCCTCCCAATGCTCAGGGCCGGTCTTCGTAGACCAGGTTGAATGGAGTCTCGGCTGCCCTTCGGAAGCGTGTGAAGCCGGCCGAGGTGACAACGTCCCGTATTCTTGCTTCCCCAGCCTGCGCACCCAGGCAGAGGCCGACTTCCTGTGAGCGCGAGCAGGGTGTGCACAGCAGGGTGGAGAACGAGTAGTACACCCTGCCGACCGGGTTCAGGTTTTGCTCCACATTGTCGTTCGCGAAGGGCTCCACGATCATCCACGTCCCATCGCCCTTCAGCGATGCCAGCACATGCTTGGCGGCGCCAACCGGGTCGCCCATATCGTGCAGGCAATCGAACACGGTGACCAGGTCGTAGTCGTTGCCGGGGAACTCCTTGGCCTTCACTATCTCAAATGTGGTCCGTGAATCGACGCCAAGCCGCTTCGCGGACGCGCGTGCGCCCGCAATCGATTGACTGCGATAATCGAAGCCGAAGAACGTAGAGTCCGGGAAAGCCTGGGCCATCAGAAGGGTTGAGGCTCCCTTGCCACAGCCCACGTCTGCAACCCGGGCACCCGCTTCCAGCTTTTGTTGTACGTCCGTGAGCGCGGGAATCCAGGAACTGACAAGGTTGGCCGCGTAGCCGGGCCGAAAAAACTTCTCGCAGCCGTGAAAGACGCCTTCGTCGTGTTCGTGCCATCCCATGCCGTCTCCAGAGCGAAAGGCCTCAGTGATGCGCGGCACGGCGGCAAGCGAACCCAATGCCAGTTCGAATGCACCCGGGAGATACGCAGGGCTGTCCTCATTGGCCAGGGTAAAAGCCTGTTCCTCGCTCAGGCTGAACTTTCGGGTCTTCCCGTCGTAGGTGACATAACCGCCCGCGGCCTGCGAGGCGAGCCACTCACGCACATAGCGTTCGTCCGTGGAAGTATTGCGGGCCAGTTCGGCAGAGGTCACAGGGCCTTTGGCCAGTTCCTTGTAGAGGCCGAGCTTCTCACCGATGACAACCATGCCGGCGTGGACCGCTGCTCCCAGGTCTCCTACAAACTGTCCTACAAAGCTGTTGAGTTTATCCATATCAAGAGCCATGCGCGTCTCCTCAGCGCGGTAGAGTACTGTACTCCTGACGTTGTGTCACCCAATATTTTGGGCGCGGCGCTCGCGGGCTGAGCTTGGTGGTTCGTCTGCCGGGCCCTTCGTGTGGTGGTACGAGGAACCCGTGAAAATCAGCCACGCCGCACGCGTTCACCAGACCTTGCATGCGGGGGCATGAACCATGGGCTGCCCTGCCTTGCAGGCGAAGGCCTTTTGGAACTCCGGCATGTTGCTGACCACGCCGTTGATGCGCGCGAAGCCGGGTGAATGCGGGTTGGTGATGGCGCCCACGCGCAGCGTCTCCGGGCGGATGTTCTCGCACGCCCACTGCGCCATGCCGACGAAGTAGCGCTGATCCGGCGTGAAGTTGTCAATGGTTTGCAGCGTCTTGCCGCGCTCCTGGACCTGCCATGCCAGGTATGCAAGCAGCGTTCCACCCAGGTCCGCGACGTCTTCGCCGCTGGTCAACTTCGAGTTGATGTGGATGTCATCCACGATGACGTATCCGGCGTACTGATCGCGGATGCAGTTGATGCGATCTTCGAAGCCTTTGGCGTCGGCGGGCGTCCACCAGTCCTTGAGGTTGCCGGCCGCGTCGAACTGACGGCCTTCATCGTCGAAGGCGTGCGTGAGTTCGTGGCCGATGGTGGAGCCGGTGTTGCCGTAGTTGGGAGCGTCGTCCAGCGACGGATCATAGAGCGGCGGTTGCAGGACGCCCGCGGGAAAGTTGATGCCATTCATTTGCGGGTTGAAGTAGGCGTTTACGGTGGGCGGTGTCATGCCCCACTCGTTCAGGTCGACGGGCTTGCCGAGTTTATGCCACTGTCGGGCGTCCTCAAATTGCGAAGCGCGGATTCCATTGCCGAAGTAGTCGTCGCGCTTCACATCCAGCGCACTGTAATCGCGCCAGTGCGCTGGGTAGCCCACCTTGTTGCGGATGGCATGGAGTTTGCGCAGAGCTTCGGATTTGGTGGCAGGACTCATCCAGTCCAGGCCTTCAATCTCGCGGCCCATGGCGGCTTCAATCTGGCCGGTCATCAGTTCGGTGCGGGCTTTCATGCCGGCGGTAAAGGTGCGCGCCACAAATTCCTGCCCGAGAGCCTCGCCCAGGTTGCGATCCACGCCGCGCACGCAGGTCTTCCAGCGCGGCGGCTGCTGTGCCACGCCGCGCAGCGTATGCGAGTAGAAATCGAAGTACGCCTGCTGGAAGGGTGTTGCGAGGTATTGCGCGGTCCCATTGAGAAGGTGAAAGCGCAGATACGCCTTGAGGGCGGGTACGGACTGCGAGGCAAGCTGCGCCTGCACGGCCTTCATGAACTCCGGTTGCGCGACGTTGAGCGATGCAGTTCCGGGAGCACCTACGGTGGCAAAGAAGCCGGGCCAGTCGATAGCCGGAGTGAGCGCGTGCAGCTGCGCGACCGTCATCCTGTGATAGATCTTGTGGGGATCGCGCAGGTCGACCCGCGTGAGTTGTGCCTCTGCCAACGCGGTTTCGATTGCGAGGATGCTCTCGGCGTCGGCTTTTGCCTGTTCCGACGGCTCGCCTGAGAGGCTGAGCAGCTTGCTGACGTACTGCCGGTATTGGTCGCGTAGCGTGGCGCCGGGGGCATCGTTCCTGGTGTAGTAGTCGCGGTCGGGCAAGCCAAGTCCACCCGCAACCACCTCCACGATGACCATTGATGCATCCACCGCATCCTGGCCGGTTCCTGCATCGAAGACATATGTCCCTGGATACTCATGCTGAAGACGGACGGCCTCTGCCACCACCTGCTCGCGCGTGCTGAGCTCGTTCACGCGCGACAATGTTTCCTGCAGCGGCTTCAGCCCCGCAGCGTTGATCGCTTCGACGTTCATACAACTTTCGAAGTAATCGCCTACTTTTTGCTGCGCTGGAGACCGGTTTGCAGCCTTGGCATCGTCCTGGAGAATGCCCCAGAGGAACTGCTGGTTGTCGTTCGCCAGCTTGGAGTAGACGGACCACGCGGACTGATCTGGTGGAATGGGATTTTTCCTGATCCAGCCCCCGCAGGAGAACTGGTAGAAATCGGCGCAGGGGTCGGCGCTTCGGTCCATGCTGGTAACGTCCAGCGACGGTGAGTACGGCATCTTCTGCAGTGGCTGTGATGAGGGAATGGGTACAGCGGCGGGCTGTTGGGCGGGGACAACGGCTGGCGTGAACAAGAGCAGCAAGGCAGCGAGGCAGAAAGGACGCATGGACTTCTCCCGTGAGGCCCATCATACGCACCTCCTGCACGCGGGACGCGTTGATTCGCGCCCGGCACGGCGCGCACCTGCTCTACCATTCCAAGCGGAGTCCGCCCTGTACCCGGCGTTCGCGCGCGGTGCTGCCGGACGATTTGAGTGGGGTTCCGAAGGCCTGGCGCGTGAGTCCCTCGGAGGCGATGGTTGCGGCGTCCTGGTAGACGAGCGGTGTGATACCGCTGACCGGCGTTCCCGGAAGGAAGGCGCGCTGCTCCACGCTGGTGAGATTGACGTGGTTCAGCAGGTTAAAGGCCTCCGCGCTTAGGCGCAGTCTTGCCCGCTTCCGGATGGCGGACTCGCCGAATGCGAAGAGGCGGGACAGACGCAGGTCCACATCCTCCGTCCACGGCAGGCGCAGGGTGTTGCGGCCGACGGATGGCAGGAACGTGGCACCGCCGGAGCCGTTGAGGCTATAGCGTCCGCCGGGCAGTTGTGTTCCGCCCACGATGTTGTAGCTGTACGGCCGGCCGCTGGTGAGCAGGACGACCGGCGCAAGGCTCCATCCGTTTGCGACGGAGTGAAGGAGGCGTTGCGGGCTGTCGATGCGCGGCTCCCATGCAGCGGAGGCGGTCACGCGATGCCGCCGGTCGAAGTTTGAGGGAGCGCGGTCATAGAGCGGGTCGTACGGATCGAACTGCGCGTTCTCGTTTGGGGTTGCGCCGGTGCTGCGCAGCGTGTCCAGTGTTTTGGCGTAGGTCCAGTTGATGCGACCGGTCAGGCCACGTCCGGCGCGGCGTTCGACCTGCAGGGCAAAGGCATTGTAGGTGCCGGTGCCGTTAGAGAGCAGCGCGGTGATGGGACCGTAGGCGGTGGAGCGGCGTGCTGTGTACAGCGGGACGTTGAAGATCTGGCCGCCCTGCGCACCGGGTTCACCGCCCTTGCGCACGATCTGAAAGGGTATGCGGGATGTGGAGGGCGCGATGTTGAGGTCGACAGTATTGCCCATCTGCCGCATAAGGGCGAAGACATAGGTGCCGCTGATCGCGGTAGCGCGGCCAATCTCGCGCGTGAAGCTGACCTCGCCTGTTTGCACGGCGGGCGCCTGAAAGGTACGTGAGAAGACGGTGGCGGCGTTTTCCGCGACGGCACCAAAGGGTGAGCAGGTGTAGGTCGCGGGATAGCCGAAGTTGGTTCCAGCGGAGGCGCACGCGGGATCGATGACGGTGCCGGGTGTCAGGCGCAGTTGCGATTGGCTGGCAGGCTCAGCTGTGTTCTCCAGTGCGGTCTGAATGGTACGTCCGGGCACCCGGCCGAAGTGGTAGCCATAGCCGAGGCGAAGGACGGTGCGTTGTCCCGGTGCGTAGGCGATGGCCATGTGCGGTGCGAGATTGTTGGTGTCGGACGGCATGGAGCCGCTCCCGGCGAAGCCGTTTGCTATCTGCTGGAGGACAGCGTCCAAAGCCGCGTTCGGGTGTTGCGGCGGAGGCAGGCGGTTGTATTCGTAGCGCGTGCCTAGGGTGAGGCGCAGGCGCGGTGTGACGCGCCAGGCATCGTTGACGAAGAAGCTGAATTCGGTGGAATGGAAGCGGGTCTCAGCGACCGTGCCGAAGGTCTGGCGGAAGCTCTGGAAGCAGAAGAGGTGCGTTGCGGCGTAGATGGAGGGGCAGCCGCCGTTGGGATAGCTGGTGGCGGAGTAGGTGTAGTCGGTGATGAAGTCGACGAGGCCGCCCGCGCGTCCGTTGGTCGTGCCGCTGCTGTAGGTGTAGGCACCGCTGGAGGCTTCGCGGCTGCCGATGCGTTCGTCAATGCCGCTGATATCGGTGCCGATGCTGACGGTGTGCGCGCGACCGTTGTAGCTGGCCTGTGCCGCGCCCTCCGTGCGGAACTCCTCGGGTTGGCGGCGCGCGCCGACGGCTTGCGCATTGCCGAAGAGGAAGTCGCCTGCGATGGAGACTTCGGGTGCGGTGCCACCGGGGCCGGTCTGCGGTTCGGAGGCGAGTGGCGGAGCGATCTCTGTGAAGGCGGCATCGCGGCTCCATTGCGCGCGGAGTTCACCCAACCAGCGCGGGGAGAGCGCGACGGCACCGTGCAGCAGTGCGCTGTCCGTGTGCGTGGCGATGCTGCCGAAGCTGGCACGTCCGCGCGCGACCACGGGTGCGCTGCGCAGGCCGGACGGTGCGTTGAGGCGTACGTGGGCCCAGTCCGCCGAGAGGGTAGCACGGCTGCCTGCCTGCCAGTCGAGGCGGGGCAGAAGGGCAAGTTCATCCGCACGGCGGTTGACCGGACCGGTCAGTCCATCCAGGAACGAAAGAGCTTTTGCAGTTGCCACCGCGTTCACGCCACGGTTGGCGAGCAGCGCGGTTTGGATCGGGGTCAGGGTGTAGAAGCTGGGATCGCTGGGCGAGGAGATGGCCGGATAACCGCGGCGCTGGCCTTCTGCCGCGATGAAGCCGAAGAGATGCGGGCGGGCTACGTGGCCGAGCAGCGGTCCTCCGGCTGAACCGCCGAACTGTTGCCGCAGGTCGTGCGGTTTAACGAGGGTTGTGACGGGTGCGCCGCCGTTGTAACGCGTGCTGATGGCGAACGGGTTGGCCGCGCCCGCGGCGCTGTCGCGCAGGAGGAAGAAGGCTGAGCCATGCAGCGCGGTCTCGCCGCGGCGGGTTACGGTGTTGACCGAGGCACCCGCGTCACGGCCAAGCTGCGTGCCTGCGCCCACGGCGCGGACCTGAAACTCGCGCACACCCTCTTGCGCGACGGTGAAGGGCAAGGTGCGGCCGCCGCGTGGCTCGCCATCGAAGAAGCGCGTCAGGTTCAGGCCGTCCAGTTGGTAGCTGTTGTGCTGCGGGTCCAGGCCGCGCGCGGAAAGGCGTACCGCGTCGGTGTCGGGAGCGGCGTCGCCGGCGGTCTGGCTGGTGCCATTGGTGTCCTGCGGGTCGGGGTTGGGCGCAGCGTCTTCCGCATCGACCAGGGCCGTCAGCGGGGCCAGGCTCTGAAAGCGGCGGCCATCCAGTGGCAGTTGCTCCAATGCCGCCGGAGAGAGGTTTGCGTTCACAGGGGGATCGAACTCCGGCACGTCATTCGGAGCCTGCACCTGGACGGTCTGCCGTACGCCGCCGACTTCGAGCGCGGGCAGGATGCGTGTGGTGCGGCCGAGCTCTACGGCTGCTGCGTTGATGACGAGGGATGTAAAGCCATTTGCCTGGAGGTGTATGCGGTAGGTTCCGGGTGAGAGGTCGCCAAAGACGAACTCACCGAGACGGTCAGTTTGGGCAGAGCGCATGGTGCCGTCGGCAGGGTTGTCGACGGATACAAGCACGCCGGTGATGGCCGCGCCGCCAGGATCTGTGACGACTCCGCTGAGCGCGCCTGTTTCGGCGGTTTGCGCGTGCGCGCACGGAACCGCGCACGCGGCTATTACAAAGAGGGTTCTTACACGGGAACGCGGAACAGTACGCACGGTCAACCAGAGTCGCGAACGCTCCGCTGTACCGCGACGTAGCCGGGGCGGGCAGATGCCGACAGTTCGAGACCTGGAGTACGATGTGGAGCCGGTGTCGCATTGCGCATCCTGCGATGACCTGGCGTGGAGGAACGGGTGTAGGGGAAGCCTAGCCGCTGCGAGAGAAAGTTGCAATGGATGAGGGTGCACTTGATGAAAAGAGGCGATGGCCGAAGCCATCGCCAATCGTGCATTCGTACTGCAGTGGTAACCCACCTGGCCGCTGCGATGTTGCGTGAACACGCCGGCTAGAGCGCTTCAGGGGATGGGTTGCATTCGTCGCTGGAGGCTGGGTCAACCTACGGAAGGCCCGGCGGAACTCCGTAGACAGGTCGGTGTCTAAGGCGTGATCAGGGGCAAACGA
The DNA here is from genome assembly GCA_964251045.1 of uncultured Terriglobus sp. Classification (GTDB taxonomy): domain Bacteria; phylum Acidobacteriota; class Terriglobia; order Terriglobales; family Acidobacteriaceae; genus Terriglobus. Next base: position 35,800 of record CAXUHI010000018.1, read on the forward strand.
GAAGGCAGCGGCTGCAGCCACTGCCCTCGCGTTCGGATCCCACCCTGTTTAGAAGGTGACGCGGCCTGCAATCTGGAACTGACGCGGGCTGTAGGCATAGTTGCTGTTGGTGTTGCTGACTGTGCCGAAGTTGGTTGTGCTGACCAGGTTCGCAAGACCGTTTACTGTACCTGCCATGGGATTGGTCGCGGTGGACGGTGCGGGCGAGTTGATGGTGAAGGCACCGGCGTTGACACCGGTCTGGTTCTGGTGGTTCGCCAGGTTGAAGCTTTCGATGTAGAGCTGGAAGTTGATGCCTTCTTTTATACGGAAATCCTTTTGCAGCCGCACGTCGACGTTGACGACGCGCGGGTTGTTGAAGGTGTTGCGCCCCACCTGCGGAAGGTAGGTGACGCTGGTGCCCAGCAGGCCCGTGTTGGTTGTTGCGCTGGGCGCCTGCGTCGTCGCGCAGAATGGCGTACCACTCTTGTTGAAAGCTGTGTTGTCGGTGCAGAAGTTCGGCGTGGAGCCACTCACGGTGGCGGAGTACGGCAAGCCGCTCTGCGCCTGAATGAGGGGCTTGATGGACCAGCCATTGGTGGCGTACGAAAGAGCGCTGTGATCGTTGGCGATGCCAGGGATATTCAGGATGGCCCAGCCGACAGCACGCTGGCGTACGTCGTAGGTGGAGTTGCCGTAGTTCAGGCGCTGATTGCCGAACGGGTCGAGCCAGTTGTTAATGGAGGTTCCCGTGGGGGAACCCTGCGAGAAGTCCAGCGCGTGCGCCCACGTGTAGTTGGCATCGAACGTCACCCAGTGGAAGGCGCGGTTGGTAATGTCGAACGACAGTGCGTTATAGCTGGAGTTAATGTTGCTGACTAACTGCGTGATGGCGCCGTACGTTGCGTTGGGTGCGATGCTTGCAAGCGTCGGTGCCGTGCCCGTGCCGTACTGACGGCCGGCATAGACGCGGTTCTGCAGCTGCGTGCCGCAGGCAAACAGGACGCAGGTACCGGTCGATGCGTTCGGCTGCACCGTGTAGGTTTCGGTGTAGAAGGCGTTCGGGTTCTGGTTGATGTTGATGAAGTTGGGAAGCTCGCGGCCAAATGAACCCAGGTAGGCGAGGCTGAAGACGTTGTTGCGTCCCAGGTCCTGCTGCATCTGCATGTCCGCCTGCATGGTGTAGGGGTTCTGGAAATGCGGATCGATGTAAACGATGTTGCCGCCCAGGCTGGCAGTGGCTGCCGCAACCTGCCCCTGGAACTTGGGCGCGTTGGCCGACTGGTTTGTGTAACTGACGTTGAAGGCACCGGCGGTGGAACCTGTCTGCGTCAGCGCGGTGAGCAGCACCGCATTGGCGATGCGGCCGTAATACATGCCAAAGCCGCCGCGCAGCACCGTCTTGCCTTGGCCGTACGGATCCCATGCAAAGCCAACGCGCGGCGAGATGTTGTTCTTGTCGCTGGGGTGGCCGCCTGTCTGCGGCGCGCTGGCGGTGTTGTTCAGGGCAGCAAACGGTGCCGGAATCGACTCGTAGTCGTAGCGCGCGCCCAGGTTCAGCGTCAGGTGCGGTGTCAGCTTCCAGTCATCCTGCACGAAAAAGCCATAATCCAGCGTGGCAAAGTCGAACGCATACGGCCCAAAGCTCTGCAGGTAGCTGTTATAGCAGGGCAGGGTACCGATCCCAGTCAGGCCTGTGTTGCAGGTGCCCGACGGTGCCAGCAGGTCGGAGACATAGTTGACGATGCTTGTGCTGTAGGTGAACGCGCCGTTGATCTGGTTTGGAGCGTTCTGTAAATCGTAGTTGTGGATGATGTCCTCACCCACACGAAGGTTATGCTTGCCGAACGTAAACGAAACGGTGTCGCCAATCTGCCACTTGCGCTCGTCCGGATACGACTTCCGGTAGCTATAGTACGGCGAACCGAGCGAGAAGCCCGTTGTGCTGTAGATGGAGTACTGCGCCACGTTGCCGGTGGTCGGGTTTTGCAGGAACTGCCTGGTGTAGCCGGAGAATGGTTGCTGCCCTTCGTCGTTCAGCTCGCGCCCGTACTGATAACGAACCTCATTCACGACGCGGCTGCTGATCAGCGAGTTGAGCTTCGCCAAACCATAATCCAGCTTGACAAAATCCGTGCCAAAGTAATCCACCGCGTCCGTCACACTGGCCGCAGTCTGCACGCCGCCTGGCGAGTCCCAGCGCATGCGGTGATAGAGCACGCTCAGGTTGTGCTTGGGCGTAATCTGCCAATTGAGCTTCGGTGTGTTGATGTCCTGGTTGCCATAGCGTGGCACCTGGCCCAGGTCGCCCAGCAGCGCGCCCAACTGGCCGTTGTAGGCCGTGGCCGCTGCCGCGTAAGTCGTCTTCAGGCGCGCCGCCAGGAGGCAGACCGAGGTGTCGGTCGTGGATTGGAACGTTGTTGTCACGCCCTGGCCGTTGATGCCAGTACCGGTGGGCGTGCCGGTCGTTGCGCCGGTCGTTGCGTTACAAGTTGCGCCCGTCGGCAAAGCCGCATCTGCGTTGTCGAAGAACTGCACCGCGTTGTTGGCGCGAGCAATGCCGGGGAACTGCCGGTTGAACACATCAAAAGCATATTCAAAGAACAGGTGATCCTTGACGATGGGTCCACCCACGTTAAACCCGTATTGGTTGCGCTTGTCCTTGGGCTTGAACGGTGAAACCGTCACACCCACGCCATTCGCGTTCGGCCGCGCGAGCGTAGTGTACGGATTGAAGGCGCCCAGTTCGTCGTCGCGGCGGTAAAAGTAGGCTTCGCCGTGCAGGCTGTTTGTCCCGGTCTTTGTAACGGAGTTGACAACGCCGCCCACGGCACGGCCAAACTCAGCCGAATACACGCCGGTATTTACCTGGAACTCCCGCACCATGGCCTGCGACGTGGAATAGCCCGCGCGCGTACGGCCACGCTCCTCGGCGAAGAAGGCTTGGTTGTCGTCCGCGCCGTCAATCTGCACCACGTTCAGCGTCGGCGCGATCGCGCGGAACTGCAGGAGGCCGAAGCCGCTTGTGTCCACCGTGACGCCCGGCGTCGTAAGCGCCAGCGTGGACCAGCGCCGGTTGTTGATCGGAATATTTTCGATCTCGCGGTTGCTCAGCTGGCCGCCAAACTCCGGCGACTCAAAGTTGATCGCCGGAGTGTCGGCTGTGACCTGTACTGTCTCCGTTGTCGAGCCGGCCTGCAGATGCGGATTCACCTCCGTGACCTGATTCACTGCCACGATCACCTGCGATGTCTGCGACGTCTGGAATCCTGCCGCGGTAATCGTCACCGTGTACGTCCCAGGCGTCAGCTGAGGCGCGCGGAACTCGCCCGCGGCACCCGACTGCAGCGTGACGTCTGCGTTTGTGCCTTCACTGTGAATAACCACAGTCGCGTTCGGCACGGCGGCATTGCTGGCGTCAAACACTGTCCCGGCAATCGCGCCCTGCGTGGTGGATTGGGCATGGGCTTTCCCGGTGAGGCTGGCGATACTCAAAACGCAGGCCAGGGCCAGCGTATGTCGAGGATGGAACTGCTTCATGGCTCTCCTAATTGCTTGTGTTGAATCGGCCTGCGCGCGGTCGTTCATGCGCGCTGAGGCTGAACTTCGAGTCAGAGTGCCCTCGTCCTGCAGAGCGCAAATTGTTCAGAATGACCAAGTAAGCTTCTCATGCACACGTAAACATCCGGTGAACGTAGCGCGTCATGCTCCGCCTACAATGGAGAGAGACGGATGTTTATTGACGAGGCAAAAATCCGGGTAAAGGCAGGCGATGGTGGCAACGGCTGCATGGCCTTCCGCCGGGAAAAGTTCGTCCCGCGCGGCGGCCCGTCCGGCGGCGACGGCGGTCACGGCGGAGACATCCTCATGCGTTCGTCGGAGAAGCACAACACCCTCGTGCATTTCCGCTTCAACCCGGAACACAAAGCAGATCGCGGCGCGCACGGCGAGGGCTCCAACATGAGCGGTGCCAGCGGCGAACACCTCACCCTTTCCGTGCCCGTTGGAACGCAGGTGTTCGATGAAGAGACGGGTGACCTGCTGCATGACTTCCAGTACCCTGATGAGCAGATCGTTGTGGCACGGGGCGGACGCGGCGGACGAGGCAATCAGCACTTCGCCACGCCAACCCATCAGGCTCCGCGCGAACACGAGTTGGGCCGCCCCGGCGAAGAGCGCCATCTCCGATTGGAATTGAAGCTCCTCGCCGACGTCGGCCTTGTCGGCTACCCCAATGTCGGCAAATCCACGCTCATCTCGCGCCTGTCCGCAGCGCGCCCAAGGATCGCAAATTATGCCTTCACGACCCTGGAGCCGAACCTCGGCGTCGTCAAGGTGGGCGACTTTCCTCACCAGCAATCGTTCGTCATCGCCGACATGCCCGGCCTGATTGAGGGTGCCAGCCAGGGCGCAGGGCTCGGCATCCAGTTTCTCCGTCACATCGAGCGCACGGGCGTCCTCGCCCACCTCGTCGACGTCTCTGACGGCAGCGGGCGCGAGGATCCCGTGCAGGACTTCAAGGTGATCAGCGGTGAACTGGAGGAGTTCGGTCACGGCCTTGAGGACAAGCCAGTGCTTGTCGTTGCCGCCAAGATTGATGCCGCCAATCCGGACAAACTAAAGAAGCTGCAAACCTACGCGAAACGCCGCAAGCTGCCCTTCTATGCGATCTCTGCCGTGACAGGCGAAGGCATTGAAGCTCTGAAGTACGCGCTGGGGCAGGCCGTGGAAGACCACCGCAGTGGCATCGAGGTGTCACCACCACCCGAGCCGGTGACGCGAAAACACAAGAGCGCCTATCCCGCCCCGCCGCCCAGCAAGAGATCTGCTCGATGAATGCTCGCGTTCTTCGTTTGTTCGCCGATAGAGCGAATGAATTCTTCCAAAACGGAGGATCTGAGAAGATCACTGTAGACGATTTTGCCATCCCACGCCATACTCGGCATACAAATTGAGTTGATCTCATTGGCACGGCGTCGCATCTTTCCGTGTGTAATATCGTCTGTAGAAGTGTTGAGCTAGTTCGTAAGCTCTGAGGAAATGATGTTTCGCACGAAGTCTCTCGTTTCAAGCCGTTTGATCGCCACGCCATCTCTACTGACTGGATATGCTCGTGTTCTGGATGTGGCTGGCACATTTGATTCCTACAATGCCAGCGAAACAGAGCACGAAGCAGATATGCGTGCAATCGCCAACGACTGGAAGGTAGTAGGCGATCAGTTGCGAGAGGCAATTGCAGCAAAATGAGCGACGCTCCTCCACGGGAGAACCTGGACAGCGCTATTGAGCCGATTCCGCAGACGGGATCGGCTAATTCGTTGGAGGCGGATTCCGCTGAAGCCGAGTACCTCGATGGTGCAGGTAAATCCGGTCACACACCACCCGAGTTGCTGGTCGCACAATTTTTGAGACATCACTCCGGACCCCTTCCATCTCCAGAGATACTGGCCGCATATGAAAAAGTTCTTCCTGGTGCTGCGGAACGTATTTTCGGCCGTTTTGAAGCTCAATCTGACCACCGCATGAAAATGGAAGCGGACGTAGTCAGTTCAAATACGTTCAGCCAGCGTTGGTCAACCATTCTGGCATCCGTCATTGCTTTGCTTGTCACTGCAGGAACACTCTTTCTCACGCATGAAGGCAGGTATGCGGAAGGTTTGTCCATATTTTTTGTGACGCTTTTCAGCTTTCTTGGAACATATGTGATTGGCAAGAAGTTCCAAGCCGAGGAACGGCGCGATAAAGCAGTTGAAACGGCACCCGAAGACGGAGAAGAAACATCCTCGTAATAAGAGGAGTCCAGGATCGCAGGACAGCGGTGACTTTAGCCGTTGCTGTCCTCCTTGCATTCGGCGTTTTTGCGCAGGAGGTCACGCGCAACTCCAAGGCGGACGCGTTGAAACGGCCGGAGGTGGTGCGCGGTCAGGTGGTGTTTCAGCAGAACTGCGCGGCTTGCCATGGGGCCAATGCGGCCGGGGGCATGGGGCCGAACCTGATTGCCTCCGCTTTGGTGCGGCATGACAGCAATGGGGACCAGATCGGGACGGTTGTGCACCAGGGCCGACTGGAGAAGGGCATGCCGGCGTTCCCGCAGATCACGGATACGCAGGTGCAGGAGATCGCCGCCTTTCTTCACGCACGCATTGATGCCAGCATGCGTGCCTCGGCACTGGGTGCCAGCGCGTTTGGTGGTCAACTCGCTACGGGCGACGCTGCGGCGGGCAGGCAGTACTTTGCGGCGCAGTGCGCCTCCTGCCACAATCCGGCAGGAGACTTTGCCAGCATCGCCAGCAAGCACGACCTCGGGGAACTCGAGGGTCTCATCCTCATGCCCAAAGCGCCGGTACCGACCGGCACGCTGACGCTTGCACATGGGCAGATGCTGCACGGCAGCGTCCTTCATGCCGACGCCTTCTCTGTTACGCTGCGCGACGCCAACGGACAGGTCCACACCGCTGACCTGGCGAACGGTGCACGCTTCACATCTGACGATCCGCTCGCTACTCACAAAGCCCTGCTGACTACCTACACCGACAAGGACATCCATGACGTCTTCGCCTACCTGGAAACCCTCAAGTAGCCGCACGGGTGCCTCGCTTTCACGCAGAGCGTCACGGTGGGTTTGGACCTGCGCGAAGCTTGCAGGAACAGCACCTCTCGCGATGTTCGCGATCGCACTCTCAGCGCAGATATCGCAATCCATTCCTTCCGTCAGCGATCAATGGACCACGTACAACGGCGACCTTTCTGGCCGCCGTTACAGCACGCTCTCCCAAATCAACAGCGGCAACGTCAAGAGCCTCACCCTGGCCTGGGCGTATCCGACGCATGGCCTTGCGATCAAGGGCACGCCGCTGGTCGTGGACGATGTTATGTATTTCACTGTGCCGGACAAGACTTGGGCTATCGACGCGGAGACTGGCATCAGGCTATGGGAGTACGACCGGCCCTCGCAGGGGAACAAGATCAGCAATCGCGGTGTTGCCTACATCAACGGCAAGGTCTACGTTGGCACGCCGGACGCGCACATGCTCTGCCTGGACGCGAGGACGGGCAAGCTGCTCTGGGACATCGAAGTCGCAGACAGCAAGGCCTATGGTTACTACATTGCGACCGCTCCGCTTGCCATTAAGGGGAAGATCATCTTCGGGACGTCCGGCGATGTGGCGGATGTGCCGCACTCTATCATGGCCGTGGACCCGGACACCGGCAAGACTCTCTGGCGGCTCAACACGATCCCGAAGCCGGGCGAGCCGGGCTCCGAAACCTGGCCGAATGCTGAGGCCATGGCACATGGCGGCGGACCCATCTGGCTGACCGGCACCTATGATCCCGCGCTGAACCTGATGTACTGGGGCACCGGGAATCCGCATCCCGTGCTGGCGGGCGATGTTCGCAAGGGAGCCAATCTCTACACCTGCTCCATTCTTGCCCTCGACCCGGACACTGGCACGATCAAGTGGTATTACCAGCCGTCGCCGCACGATACGCATGATTGGGATGCAGTCGAGACGCCCGTGCTGTTCGATTCCGAGATCAATGGCAAGCCGCGCAAGCTGCTGGCCCAGGCCAGCCGTAACGGCTACTTTTTCATTCTGGACCGTGCTTCTGGCGAGCACATTCTTACCGCGCAATTTATTCCCACGGACTGGGCCAAGGGCCTGGACAGCAAGGGCCAGCCGATCGCCGACCCGGCGAAAGAGGCGACGCCTGGCGGCTCGCTGGTCCACGCCGTGGGCAACGGCGCCACCAACTGGTACGCGCCCAGCTACGACCCGGAGACACGCTTCTTCTACCTGAATGGGCAGGAGGGTTGGAGCTACTGGTACTCCGCGCTGGATGCGCAGGGCAAGCCGGAAGACCACCAGGGCGGGTCCGCCATCTCCGTCTCGGAGAACAGCCTGCTCGTCGCCATGGACACGGTCACGGGTAAGCGCCGCTGGCAGCGCGAGGCCGGCCCTACGCGCTTTGCGGGAGGCATCCTGACCACGGCCGGACACCTGCTCTTTACCGGTGATTCACTGGGCAACTTCCTTGCGCTGGATCCGGCTACGGGCGACCCGTTGTGGCACACCCGTCCCGGCACGAACCTGACCAGCGGCCCCGTCACGTACCAGACGAAAGGCCGCCAGTACCTGACCATGGCCGCGGGTGACACGCTGTATACGTTTACCTTGCCGCGATAAGCGCGCCGCTACGATCGACACGCGGGCGGCGCACGGTGCGGGAGATGCCCGGTTCCTGATCCTGCATCGACCCACGACGGCTACTGTACTCTGGAGGGACCAGTTCCAGCCCGGAGCTAAACGTTATGCAGGCGACACGGGTGGTCCGGTTGGACCCACCAGCTAAGACCCTTACGGCAGGTGCTGCACTCATCCTGGCGTTTATCCCTGTGTTTTTGTGCGCAGAGGCGCAGCAGCTCTCGCCGGACGAGCGCGTACGCGTGGACGCTGCGGTTGAGACGGCCGTCAGCAGCACGCATGTGCCCAGTGTGTCGGTTGGGATCGCGCGTGGCGGAGAGGTGGTGTACGCCAAGGCGTTTGGCGATGCCGTGCTGCCGGAGCATGCGGTTCCGCAGCGACCGGGTGGTGTGCGGTCGATGCTGATGCGCGGTCCGGTGCCTGCGGATGCGAACATGGCGTACCCGGTGGGCTCGATCTCCAAGCAATTTACGGCGGCGTGCATCCTGCTGTTGCAGGAGCGCGGCAAGCTGAAACTCGACGACCCGGTCAGCAGGTGGTTTCCGGAGTTCACCCGCGCCAAGGAGGTGACGCTGCGCAACCTGCTGACGCATACGAGCGGATACAGTGACTATGCGCCGCAGGATTACACGATTCCGGCGTGGACCAAGCCTATCGACAGCTATACGCTGATCCGGGAGTGGGCGATGAAGCCGCTGGACTTCGACCCGGGAACGAAGTGGCAGTACAGCAACACGAATTTCCAGATGGCCGCGCTGATCATCCAAAAGGTGACCGGGCAGACGTACCATGAGTTCCTCTGGGCGAATGTGATTACGCCGTTGAAGCTGCAGGGTGTGCTGGACCTGGATGTGGACCGCGACAGGCTGCAGGTGCATGGGTATGAGCAGCATGCGCTCGGACCGATGCGCCCGGCCATCCTGGAGGCGCGTGGCTGGTATACGGGCGATGGTGGCCTGGCGATGCCGGTCAGCACACTGCTCGCCTGGGATGAGAGCCTCGTGCACCGCACGCTGCTGAAGCCGGCCAGCTATGACGCGATGGAGACGGACTTCAAGCTAAAGGATGGCACGGCTTCGCACTATGGTCTGGGCATCTTTGTGCGGGAGGTCGGTGGTAAGCATATCGCGTATCACTCGGGCGAGGTGGGCGGGTTTGTCTCGAACAATGTGGTCGATCTGGACGACGATGTCTCGTATGCCGCGCTGACCAACTTCGAGGGGCCGGGTGCAGGACCGGTCACATCCGCCGTACGTGCGGTTCTGCTGCCGGCGACAGTACCGTCTGCCGCTGGTAAGCCAACTCCCAATCCGGAGCAGACGAGCTTGTCAAAACAGCCGTCCTTCGATCCTGCTCCAGCGGCACAGGCAAAGCAGATTCTGACGGGGATGCAAAGCGGAAGGCTGGACCGCTCGCTCTTTACATCTGATACGAACTACTACTTCAGCCCGGAGACGCTGAACGACTTTCAGACCAGCCTGCAGCCGCTTGGACCGGTGCAGAGCGTCACGGAAAGGGCCGAGGAACTACGCGGCGGCATGGTGTTCCGGGAGTATTCCGTCCAGTTCGCCAGCCGGACGCTGTCGTTGAACACGTATACGCAGAAGGATGGCAAGATCGAGCAATTTCTGGTGAGCGGACAGGACTGAACCGAGCGGCTACAGGACCGCATAACGTGCGCTTGCGTCTAACGGTGTGAGGTGTCCATGCTCCCCAAGCCGCTGTGTTCTGCGCTCCTGTGTTCGCTGCTCCTGTTGCCTGTGTCCTGCTCCGCGCTGGACCGAGGAACATTCCCCAAACCGCAGCAGGATGTGGCGCTGGCTCAAGGCAAGCTGCAGACCGCCGTCTTTGCGGGTGGATGCTTCTGGGGAACGCAGTCCGTCTTTGAGCGCGTGAAGGGTGTGCGCAAGACAGTGGTGGGGTACGCGGGTGGAAGCGCGAAGACCGCGACCTACGATCAGGTGACAACGGAGACGACCGGCCACGCCGAATCCGTCGAGGTCACCTACGATCCCTCCGTGATCACGTACGGTGGGCTCTTGCGCATCTTCTTTTCGGTCGCGCACGATCCGACGGAGCTGAACCGGCAGGGACCGGATGTCGGGACGTCATACCGTTCGGTCATTTTCTACACGTCGCCGGAGCAGGAGCGCATTGCGAAGGCGTACATCGCGCAACTGGATGCGGCACACATCTTTAAGAGCAGGATTGTGACCGATGTGACGCCGCTCAAGGGCTTTTACCGTGGCGAAGACTACCACCAGGATTATGCGCTGCACAATCCAGACAATCCGTACATCATGGTGTGCGACCGGCCCAAGATCGAGGCGCTGAAGCGGCAGTATCCAGAGTTGTTTCTGGAGTACAAAGGGCAACGATAGTTGTATGCTCGATGGGCTTTAGCCGCCCGGTAGAGATACCAAGCACTCCAACGAGTGGCTTCAGCCACCGGGATGATGCGTCCGGAAACAAAGCATCTCAGCGGCTAAAGCCGTTTCCTTTACCTTCTCTCTTCCTATCCCGGTGACTGAAGCCACTGGTCTTAAAAGCGGACGGAGAAGGTGCCGGAGATGGCGCGGGGTGCGCCAACCTGTAGCGTACTGTTACTCACTGAAGTAGGGTCGCTGGCGATAAAGCCGTTGGTGCCGATGGTGGAGTAGTACTTCGCGTTGGCAAGGTTGTAGATGTTGAACTGCAGCTTGACCTGGTCGAAGATGCCGGCCTCATCGATGTGGTAACTTGTGCCGAAGTCGGCGAGGAAGCGGCCGTCCACGTAGTTATCGTCGGTGTAGGTGAAGTAGCGCTTGGAGAAGTAATCCGCGCCGATGTGCGCGTCGAGACCCTTGTGCGCGTACGTCAGGTTCGTCTTGTAGAGGAATTGTGGTGTATCGACCACAATCTTGCCGCCGGTTGCGATGACCGCTCCGCCCGCCGTGTAGTTCGAGTCGTACGTGGAGCGGCTGAAGGTGGCGGCGTTGTAGAGCGACCAGCCGTTCATGAAGCGCACGGTTCCGGCAGCGTCGATGCCGTTCGTCGTCACGCCGCCCACGTTGGAGAGCAGGGCCGCGTTGCCCGCGATGCCAGGTCCCTGGGATATGGCTAAGAGGCGATTGCTGAAGTTAACGTGAAAGTAGTTGACCTGGGCGTTGATGCGGTTGTCGGTGTGGCGGTAGCCGACTTCTTCGCTCCAGGAGCTTTCAGGCTTCAGGCTGCCGGTCAGGGCATTGAAGCCGGCCTGCGTGGTGCCCCAGGGTGAGGTGCCGAAGCCGTTGCCGCCGGTCTGGAAGGCGCGAACGTTCTCCGCGACATCGGCGAAGAGTTCGTTGGCGGTGTTCAGCTTCCAGTCGGCGCCGAACTGCGGCAGGAAGGCGCTGCCCGACTCCAGGCTGCCCTGCGCGAAGCTGGATGCGCTGGATGCGAACTGCGGGATCACAATGGGGCCGGAGTTGGCGGCGGTCAGGTTGCCCGTCTGGTTGGTCTCCACGGACTTGAAGCCTGCGGCAAGCGTGATTGCATGCGTCACCTTGTATTGGTCCTGCAGGTGGAGTTGGTACACGGTGCTGGGAAAGTCATAGGCCCACTGCGTGGCGAAGGCGCCGGTCTGGAAGTCGTAGATGGAGCGCAGCGGCGATGCGATGGAGGTGCCGTAGTAGCGGCGAGCCAGCTTGAAATCTTCTCTCTCAAACCATGCGCCACCTTCCAGGGTGTTGTGCGGCGTCTCGTAGGAGAGCGACGTGAGGAAGCCACCGCGCTTGATGCCGTACTCCGAGGTGCGCAGCGAGATGGGAGACGAGAACGTGGTTGGGCTGGTAAAGGTGGGAACGTACGGTGTGAACCAGAGGCCGACGCCGTCGTTGCCATGGCCGTAGGCGGTGGTCTTCCAGGTCAGGTGCGTGCCGATGGCAGTCTTGTAGTTCACGTACGAGAGCAAATCTCTGCGCAGGCCACCCGCGTTGTAGTAGGCGGCATCGCACGGGTCTTCGTTGGCGGCGAGCGTGTTCATGGGCGAGGGATAGCTGCCGACGCCGTTGCAGGCGTATGCCGTCTGGATGGCTGCTCCCCAGTTGGTGCCGAAGTTGTCCCAGTTGTAGCCCAGCTTCTGCGTCCAGACTTTGTTCAGATCCTGGTAATCCACCTCGCGCCGGTTGGACAGGTCGGCGTAGATGTTCAGGACGCCCTTGCTGCCGACATAGTGCGTGATTTTGCCGTTGAACTGGTAGTAGTTCTGGTTGCGGTCGCCTGCGCTTTTCCACTTTTGCGAGTGCTGGTAGACACCGGCGACGTAGAACTTGGTGTGGGTGCTCATCAAACCACTGTCGAAGCGGCCAAAGGTGCGGATGCCCGCGAAACTGCCGAAGCTTTGGCGGATGTCGAGGTGGCGCTTGTCGCTGCCATCGCCGGAGAAGAACTGCACGGTGCCGCCCAGGTTGCTGGTGGAGGCGGTTTCCAGCGCGCCCGTGCCCTGCGAGAGCGAGATGCTGCCCATGTCCTCGTCGATGATGGCGCGGCTGATGTGCAGGCCGTTCAGGTTGCCGTAGCTCATATCGCCCAGCGGCACGTCGTCCAGCGTAAAGCCGAGCTGGTTCTGGTTGAAGCCGCGCACGGAGATGCGCAGCGCCCACTCGTACGCGCCGTACGGGTCGGCGGTGGTGATCTCCACGCTGGGCAGGCGCGCCAGCACGGCGATGGGGCTGGTTCCGGCCGACTCTTCCAGCAACACCTTGCTGTCGATGGTCTGCACATCGCGTGTTTCGCCGGAGGCGGTCACGGTCACGGTATCGGATGCGGTCACGCGCTCCTTCTCGGGCGACTGCTCTCCTGGCTGCGCGGCCTGGCCCGGAGTTGTGGGCGTGGTGGGCGCTTGCGCGGATGTCTGCTGGGCGTACGTGGCTGGCGCAATGAGCAGGGTGGCTGCAACCGCAAGAAGCTGCTTGTTCACGAGAACTCCTAAAGGGAACTGCGCAGGGCAGCGCGGCTTTCGAGCCGGTCGCTGCGGTTTACACACTGTGGTGATGACCGCCAGCGTACGTCTGCTCTGAAACGGGACGATTGCGGCACGGTGAATATCGCGCGAATGGAGGATTACGTTCGCGTAAACGCCTTCACCGGACGACAAACAGGCGTGAACGGACCCAGCATGTGCGGCGTTTCCGCTACGTTTGCAGAGCACGCGCGTACTTTGCGAGGACGTTGCGCCTGTTGCGTTCGCTCCTGCTTTGTTTACGATGACCAAGACCGTACAGATTCCAGCGCAGATCCTGCAAACCCCTCCAGCCACGCGATGATGCAGCAGCTGGAGGCGAAGCACGGGCCGCTGATGTTTCACCAGAGCGGGGGCTGCTGCGATGGTTCCTCGCCCATGTGCTATCCCTGCGGCGAGTTCCTCGGGGGGACAGCGATGTGCTGCTGGGCATGCTCGAAACCGGAGGCCAGCATGGCGGCACACCGTTCTACATCAGCGGTCCGCGTTCGGATACTGTGTTTCTCGATGAGCTGCCGGGGGCTCAGCCGGCACAGCTTTCATCTATCTGGTGTTTTCGTATGCAGAGAGGAGGTGTACTGGTTCGACGAATGCGAGGTCTGAGGTTTGGCGATTGGCTCCCCCCCAATGACGGGAAACCCTACTCGCCTTTGCCGGGAACAAGGTTGCCGTCCTTGTCATACGGGCAATGGCGGCAGCCATTGCCGCAGCAGGTCCCTCGCTTGCGCAGATAGGCGGCCGTAAACACGACAAAGGGACCGTCATCGTAAAAGTCCTCTTCCGGCGAGGTCTGCGCCTCGTCTCTCATGCAAACAACCCTGCCTGCGGCGGCACGGCGATCACTGCATCTGTATGCGGCTCGACCACAGCCGCACTCCGCCGCCGAACCCCCGCCGGTGTCGCTACCGCATCGAGTGGCTGACCATCGGTGCCGCAGGGCAAGCCTCCGCGCAGCCGTACCGTCTTGCCTGCGACGGAGGAGGTGCGCTCACCCGGTACGACGACCCCGATCAGGTTCACCGGATCACTTGCGGCCAGCGTGACCACTTCGTCGTGCGCCACGTCGCGCGTGGCACGCAGGCTCTCCACGGCGTCCGGTAGTGCGAACTGCTCGCCCGAAAAGCCCTGCACAAATCGGCCGCCGCGAACCTCGCCGCGTGCCTCCAGCCGCCGCAACATGCGGAGGAGATCGCGCCACTTGGGGGCGTTCGCCTCGCGCTGCAGCAGGTCGCGGAAGACCACACCATACCGCGCCAGCAGCATACGCGCCGCCGCTTCAAGTGCCACTTCGTCTTCACGCGCGCGCTCCGGCACAGTCAGTTCCCGGTGTTCCTCTTCCGTAAACAACGACCATCGCCCGGCAGTGGAGCGTGTGCCCCGCCGTGCCCCGTTCACCACGGGCTCGGCAGCCAGCGGCTTGCGCTTCGGATCCATCATGATCCGCAGCTGGTCGAAGCCGTCGGCGCTGGCGATGCCCGCCGTGGCAAGCTCCCACAGCGCCGTCTGCACCTGCTGCTTGCTCAACACGCAGATGCGTTGCAGATCGCTGGCAAAGCACGCACCCCGCGCGCGCAGCGTGTCACGAATGCACAGCGCCTCTGGCGAGAGCGCCAGCCGCAGCTTGTCTTCCTCGATGCATTTCGCGGCCAAGGCAGAGGGCAGCCAGTCCGCACTCTCCCGCAGAAAGAATGTAATCGGAGCCATGTTCGTCGGAATCACTCGCCGCGGTGCCGCGCCATCGCCGCACGCCCACGCCGGATGCGGCGAGATGCGTCCCCATCCCACCGCACCGCTAAGGCACAGCGCGTCCAGCCACTTGCCGTCGTAGTCGCGCACACGCTGCGGCAGCAGATGCCGCTCCCACTCGATGGCGGGAGCCTCAAACCCCTCCAACTGCACCAGCGCTTCCAGCACACCCTCTTCGCCGGTCAAGTGCGTCTGCGGCGCAAGATGCTGCCAGCGCAGCAGCCAGCGCAGGTAGACCGCGGGCGTCACCGCCTCGATCTGCTTGCGCAACGCGCCGAGTGTGAGGCGATGAATGCGTTGCAGGATGCGCCGCTCGCACCATTCGACTTCGTGATCGCCGGTCGCCGTGCCCGCCGCTTCAAAGACGCCGCGCATGGCCGTGCCCTGCACCTCCATGGCAACGAGTTGCTGGAAGATGGCGCGTGGATGCAGATGGAACATCGCGGCAACAGAGCGCGCCGTTGCGGGGCCGAGCAGTTGCAGATGGCCTTGTGTGAGCAGGCGCAGGGCTTCGTCAAGCGAGGAAACAGGTTTCAGGGAACAAGGAGCCGATTCCTCCTCTTCACTGCGGGATGACAAACCAGATGTGTGTAGTGAGTCGTGAGACAAACCAGATGTCGTATCTGAAGTTGCAAGAAGCGCCTGGACGTGCGGGATGCGCTCTGTTGCGACCCAGCAGTCCTGCTCGCCGAAGCGCACGACTAGAGCACGCCCACGAGTTTGGAGCCGTTCAAAAAACAGCGCCCAGTGGCGGCTTGCATGTACACGGTGTGCCTGAACTACATCGTCTGCACGCAGACCAGAACCCACCTTAGCTTCGCGAAGGTGGGGCACCCGCTCATCATCCTCTTTCCTGTTCCCTGTCTCCTGTTCCCTGAACAGATCCACCGGCAGCGCTACGCAGCCGAAGAGCAGGTCATGGAGCTCATGCTCGTCACGCAGATCGGGCCAGATTTCGCAGCGGGCCTGGCGGATGGCCGCCGGGTCAAGCCGCCCCGCTTCGCCCAGCACGGAATCGGGGATTGTGCGGCGCAGCGAGACGGCGCGTGCGCGGCGTTCTTCCAGACCTGCTTCATCCAGAAAGGCCGTCTGATTCGCATTCAACAACTCATGGCAAAAGACCGACGGCACGGGCGTGTCCACGGCAACGCACCGGATTGTACCGTCATGCATGGCCCGCAACGCCTGCTGCAGGCCTTGGAGGTCCATTGCTTCCTGGAGCACATCCTGCATGACCTCGCGAACCAGCGGGTGATTGGGGATCTGGATGTCGCCCACGATCGTCTCAAAGCACGCCGCGGCCTGCGGAAAGACGGACGCAAGCAGGTCTTCGCCGCGCGTGCGCTGCACCTGCGGCGGCACTTTCTTGCCCTTGCTGAAGCGAAGGAGTTGCAGCGAGCGGTTCGCTGCCCAGCGCCACCGCGTCTTAAAGATGGGCGAGGCTAGCGCGGCTTGCTCCAGCAGCTCCTTCGCGGTGAACTCCGTTAAAAAGTGGAAGACGTCCGCGAGCGGAAAGCTGTGCTGCTCCGCCAGGCAGATATTGATGCCGTTGTCCGTCGCGGCAGCCTGAAGTTCGTAGTTGAAGCCACGGCAGAAGCGCTTGCGCAACGCCAGTCCCCATGCGCGATTGATGCGTCCGCCAAACGGCGCATGCAGGATCAGCTGCATCCCGCCGCCCTCGTCAAAAAAACGCTCCGTGACGATCGTCTGCTTGGTCGGCACGCAGCCCAGCACGGCGCGTCCGCTGACGATGTACTGCACCAGTTGCAGCGCGGCGGATTCGCAGATGGCGCACTGCTCCATCAGCCACGCCACTGTTTCCGCAACGGCCATGTTTCCCAGCGCCACGCGCTCGTGATGCACGCCTTGTGTTCGCTGGCTAATGCCTTCCCGCAAGCCTGCAACGAAGTCGCTCATTATATCCGTGCGCTGCGGCGCTTCTCCAAACCAGAAGGGAACGGAGGGCGGCGCACCATGCGCATCCTCCACCAGGACGCGGCCTTCTTTCTCCACGGTCAGCACGCGCCAGCTTGCGTTGCCCAGCTGGATCACGTCGCCCGGTCCGCTATCGACGGCATAGTGCTCGTCCAGCGTGGCAATCTGCACGCCCTCCGGCTGCAGCACCACGGAGTAGACTGCCGTGTCCGGGATCGCGCCGCCGTTGCCGATAGCCGTCATGCGCGCGCCGCGCCGTGGATGCAGCACGCCTGCCACGCCATCGCGCAGCAGGTACGCGCCATAGCGTCCACGGCTGTTCTCAATGCCGGTGTGCAGCAGTGTGATCAACTCATTAAACTCCGAACGCTTTAGGTCTCGATAGGGGTAGGCGCGCGTTACCAGCGCGTACAGCGCATCTTCCTCCCACGGCTCCGCGCCGCACATCGCAACGATCTGCTGCATCAGCACGTCCAGCGGCTGGGGCGGAATCTCCAGCCGGTCCAGCGTGCCGGAGCGCATCGCCTGGACCAGCGCAGCCTGTTCCAGCAGATCGTCGCGCGTGGTGGCGAAGAAGCGGCCCTTGGGTGTGGCTCCCCGCCAATGACCAGCGCGGCCCACGCGCTGCATGGCAACGGCGATCGCGCGCGTGCTGTTCAATTGGACGACCAGATCCACCGCGCCGATGTCGATGCCCAGTTCTAAGGATGCCGTCGCCACCAGCGCCTGTATTTCGCCGGCTTTCAGGCGCTGCTCTGCGTCCAGGCGGAGCGCGCGTGACAGCGATCCGTGGTGCGCGGCAACATTTTCCTGCCCAAGCCGCTCGGCCAGCGCACCGCAGAGCCGCTCTACCATGCGCCGCGTATTGACGAACACCAGCGTGGAACGGTGCTCGCGGCACAGCGCAGCGATGCGGTCAAAGACTTCGACCCACATCTTGGAATCGCACACCGACCCCAGTTCCGACGACGGAATCTCGATCTGGAGGTCCAGCGTCCGCCGCCGCCCCACCTGAATAATGGCGGTTGGGCGCAAAGTATCAGGCTGATTGTTGAAAACCTGAGAATCTATTACTGAGGCAAGAGATCGTCGGGATCCTTCGCTTTGCTCAGGATGACGGCCAGTCAGGAAGTCCGCAACCAGCTCAATCGGGTTCTGCGTGGCGGAGAGACCGATGCGCTGCGGAGGACGGCTCATGCCGGTCAGCATTGCGCCGGGCGAAAGACGATTTTCGCCCGTGACCAGCGCATCCAGGCGCTCCAGTGTCAGTGAGAGGTGCGCGCCTCGTTTGTCGTCTGCCATCGCATGAATTTCATCCACGATGACGGTGTGCACGCAGCGCAGGTTCTCCCGCGCCTTGGCCGAGGTCAGCAGCAGGTAGAGCGACTCCGGCGTCGTTACCAGGATATGCGGCGGTTGCTTCAGCATGGCCGCGCGCTCCTTTGGCAAGGTGTCGCCGGTACGCACGCCGGTGCGGATGCCCGCGCAGAGGCAGCCCTGCTCCAATGCCAGCGAGAGGATTTCGCGCAGCGGCTCTTCTAGATTTTTCTGCACGTCGTTGCTCAGCGCCTTTAGCGGCGACACGTACACCACCTGCGTGTACGGCGGCAGTGTGCCTGCGATGGCCTCGCACACCAGGCGGTTGATGGCGACCAGAAAGGCGGCAAGTGTCTTGCCGCTGCCAGTCGGCGCGGAAATCACCGTTGGCTCTCCGCGCAGGATGGCTGGCCAGCCCTCGATCTGCGGCTCCGTCGGCGTGCCAAACTTTGCGGCAAACCACTGCCGCACCACCGGGTGCGCCCACAGGAGCGAATCCGGTGGTGCGGCCTGTACGGGTGTGTCGAGGGGCAGGGCAGCGGCAGCCATGACACGCATTCTACTCTTCGCCACATCTTCGCTTGCTGCGCGGTTTGGGGCGTCGGGCATCTCGGAGATATGTAATGTGTGCTCGACCTCGAGAGCATCCAACCTTACGTATGTCGCAAGCCACACTCGCCGGGGTCTCCGATCGGCTCGAAGCTGAACTGGTCAGCGATGCGGCGCGTCACCTCACCCCGGGCGAACGTCAGCACCTTGCGCCCGGCAACGTCTGGCGGCCACGCCACGTCATGATCACGCCAGACGCCTATGCGCTTCCCTTTGGCCGGGCCATGCTCGACCGCGCCGAAGCGCTGGGGGCAGCAGTGACAAAGCTCAAAGCGAACCGGCTTGACCCCATCCGCGCGGACACGCCAGGCAAAGCCTACGCATTGGCGAAGTCCACGCTGGCTATCGTCGTCTCGCCACCGGGCGCGCGCAAGCTGCAGCCTATCCCGCCATCAGCCGACTGGCAGTTTCACCTGGCGCAGGGTTGCCCCGCGCACTGCCAGTACTGCTATCTGGCGGGATCGCTGAGTGGGCCGCCGGTCACACGGGCCTATGCCAATGTGCCCGAAATTCTGGAAGGCTTGCGTGACTATGCTGGCACCGGCCGCATCACGTCCAAGTCGCGCGACCGCGCCCACGAAGGCACTACGTTTGAGGCGTCCTGCTATACCGACCCGCTCGGCATCGAACACATCACCGGCGGGCTGGCCGAATCCATCCGCTTCTTCGGCGGGTGGGACGCACCGGTCCAACTCCGCTGGACGACCAAGTTCGACGGCGTGGAGCCGCTTCTTGCCATCCCGCACAACGGCCGCACGCGCGTCCGCTTCTCCGTCAACGCCGCCAGCATTGCGCGCGACTTTGAAGGTGGAACCGCCAGCGTCGCACGCCGCCTGCAAGCCATGCGTGCCCTTGCGCTGGCACAGTACCCGGTGGGACTGACCATCGCTCCCATCATGCCCGTCGACAACTGGCGCGAGGAGTACCAGGCTCTCTTCGACGCTGTCGCCTCCGCGCTCAGCGGCATCCCGAACGCCGACCTCTCCGCCGAACTCATCACGCACCGCTTCACGCCCGGCTCCAAGGAGGTCCTGCTCGGCTGGTATCCCAAAACTACGCTCAACCTCCGCGAAGAAGAGCGCACACAGAAACGCAACAAGTTCGGAACCTTCAAATACGTCTACCCCAAAGACTCCATGGCTGAACTCCGCGCCTGGTTTGAGTCCACCCTCCACACCACTCTCCCCACCGCCCGCATCCTTTACTGGACATAAAGCGCGAACCTCGTCCGATCGCACCGGATTCACGGTTCCAGGCAGCGGCGGCCCACATGTCGCAGATGTGAGCTGCGAATGACGTATGACTGGCATGGAAACCGGCGGTCCCGGCCATACACGCAGGGGACGGGGACAAACCAGAGTTTCAGCTACAATCCACCCAACAACGAGAATTTCTCCTACACCTATAACGCTGCGGGCAACCAAATGAACGAGGGCATCCACAGCTACACCTACGACCCGGAGGGCAATGTCACGGAGGTCGATAACGGCGGCACGAGCAACTACAGCTATGACCCCTTGAACCGGCGCACCCAGGTGGGCGTGGGCTCGAGCTACCACCTGGACATCTTCGACGCGGACGGGCACCGCGCCAAGGTCTTCGACGGCAATCGCGGCGCCCTGCTCAGCACGAATGTCTACTGGGGCGACCGGCTGGTGGCCACGTACAAAGGCGGGCAGGTCTTCTACCAGCACGCGGATGTGCACGGTACGGTGCGAGCCACCACCAACAGCAGCGGCGCGACCGTAGGCAGCTTCTCGTCCTTGCCCTTTGGGGACAATTACAACCCGAGCGGCACGGACGTGGACCCGCTCCACTTCTCCGAATTGGACCACGACGCCAGCTCGGGCACCGAACACGCCCAGTTCCGCCAGTACAGCTCAGCCCTGGGACGCTGGATGAGCCCAGACCCTTACAGCGGCAGCTATCACTGGCGCAATCCGCAGAGCCTGGATCGGTATCTTTTTGCATTGAACAACCCTTTGCTATCGCTTGATCCAAGCGGGCTTATCGCAGGTTCTGATGAGGAGTGTGGTGCTGAGTTCCAGCCACCATGCAGGCCTGCGTATAACGACGGAGTGACTGGAGGAGGTCCGCTTTCGGGCTATGGATCCATCTCCTCTGGTTTTAATGACGAGTTCAACACGACCGAGTTGGTATGTGCTGAAAAAGGCTGTATACCTACGGCTTGGGTGATTGGACCGCGATGACATCGGGAGGGTACGGTGACGGAGTCAGCATTTCGGGCCATCTGATAAATTGCGTTGTGGACCTCGTGGTTTGCGGATACTACGACCAGTGGCTCACCAATCCAACCCTGTTCTCTAACATGGGTGGATCTCTGTCTACGATTAATCAGCTTGCGACTGCTTCTCCATTCGTGCCGTCGACGCAGGTTCCGAACATAACTACGATCTCGTTGCCAATAATCGGACCTACTAAGCCATGTCTCCGTTAACACAATCTCATGCGACGCTCTGTGCCGCCGCAACGATTCTAAGAAACAGTGGGAATGGGACCGCGACAGGAACTGAATCTATAGACAATCGGCCACTATACATGTTAAATGCCAGAGGAGGTTTCGTTGCAGCGACGACGCCAGAACCTGTAGACGCTCTATCAGGTGCCATATCCATAGGAGCGGATTTTCTTGCATGCCTTGGGATGCTATGGGGACGGTAATTAGCATGAGCAGACACGACTCAATCGATCCTATTCAGAAAAGCCTTAGAGCTCAGAGAGCCGTCAACTCTGCCTGGTTAGGAGATATTCGCCAGTCGAAGATTCAGAGGATTGGCTTTGGCTTTTTGAACCTCATTCTCATTGCTCTTGGTTTATGCAACCTATTTTTCACGCTAGTTCCGAAACCTGATTTGTTCAGCATACTAGTTCTGGTTCCCTTATGGTCTATCTTCGCTGTGGTAGGCGCGATGGGTTTGCGGAAGGTGCTGAGGGGGCGCAGCTTGAAAGTTAACATGCGTTACAGGTCAAACACAGAGGAGAAGTAGACATTTGAAATAGTGCGAGGCGCGGGCGGGGGGCCGACATCTATCCTAACCACAGCTGGGGTGCCCGCAATCTTGGGCGGGTGGCCCACATCTGAGCTTTCAGACCCGTAGCTTACATCTGTGCTAACACAATCTGAGGTTGCCGCCCACCTCGCTTCTCAGATGTGGGATTAGCAGAAGAACGCGGCGACGACCGTCACCGGCTTTAATCCGCTTCAAAGAAACTCTAAGTTCTACATACGATAAAGCGCGTTATTCTACAAGTAATGAGCAATTTGGAGCGATCTGTGATGGCTAACCTGTAAGTCACCAAGACACTCACCCTCGCCTGCAACAACTAGAACAGTCTGCACACTCCACCGCTTCTGCACGTGTTGCCGCCCGTTCCCGGCAGCACTTCTGTACCAATGTCTCTAGGGCTCTGATTTGACACAGAAGGCACGTCGCAATTTATGACCTTCGTAGCAGGGCGACTGCCAAGGAGCGGGAACAGGAATGGAACTTCAGATTACAAACGAACGCGACTATACAGAATCTTCATTATCGGACGTAAACCGTTTGTTTGTTATAGATAACTTACACGCCTGTGGTGCTCCGGTCAACACTGTGGTCACCGGTTCAGGTGGTAGGCGTGCCCGTTAGTCGGCTCGGTAGGACAAGGACGATCCCGGCGGCAAGGACTGCAAAACCTGTCCTTCCCTGCCAAGGTTGCCGAGAGACACCGAACAACATCAGCCCGATTCCAATAAGCATGCGACCGACCCAGCGCTTTCCTAACGGCATACTTCCTCCTACCCAAAGATGACTTCTGACAACATGCCAGCCTTCTAGATTGCTAACCTGCTAGACGTTTACGGCGGGTGGCCCACATCTGCCCTGAGTACCTGTGGGTGCGTGGGTGCCCCACATCGCGCAGAGATGTGGGATTCGACATCGGCATTGGCGTACAACATGACTTATGACGGGTACGGGAACCGCTGGTCGCAGACCTACACGCAAAGTCCGGAACTCAGATGAGCGTGAGCCTCCACCCAGCGATTTATCAGAGCAACGCTTTCCCGTCCCGCCGATTGTGTCTACTGTTTCAAGGTGGCCGATTTCGGCAGACACATTCGTTCAACTGCGCAATGTAATGCGAAAGCCTGGGGCCGGTTTTGAGCGCCGTTCATCTTGTGGATTTGTAAGGTAGAGTCCGGAATGGCGATGTTTAGGTTGGGCGGGTGGTCCACATCTGATTTACCACAACCACGGGTGCGCTCACATCTCGCAGAGATGTGGGACCCATGCCATCAAACCGCGCCTGTCGCCGCTGAATCTGCACTCTCATCGGGTTACATCGGCAGCGGGGGCCACCACCACCTTCAGCAGCCCCGCTTCACGCGCATGCAGCCGCCGGAACCACTCCGCCGCATCTTCCAGCGACGACACCGCCGAAATCAGCGGCTTTACTGTGATGGCCCCGCTTGCCAGAAGACGGATTGCTTCCGGGTATTCGCCCGCTGACGAGCACGAGCCCTGCAGCCGCACCTCGCGCGTCACCACGCGTTGCAGAGGCAGCGGCACCTCCGGCTGGATGTTCCCGATCAGCGTGACGGTGCCGCCCCGCCGCACACACTCGATGGCTGCCACCACCGTCTCCGCGCGCCCAACAGCTTCCAGCACCACGTCCACGCCGCGCCCGCCGGTGCGCCGCAACACCTCGTCCACCAGCGCCTGCCCGGAAAGGTGCAGCGTTTCCGGAATGCCAACGTCCTCCGCCATGCGCAGCCGCGCTGCGTCAACGTCGGCAATCATCACCGTACGGCAGCCTGCCGCGCGCGCGGCCTGTGCCGTCAGCAATCCGATCATGCCCGCGCCGATCACCAGGGCGCTCTCGCCGCCGCTCATCCGCGTCACACGCACCCCGTGCAACGCAACGGAGACGGCCTCCAGCATTGCCGCCTCTTCGAACGGAAAGTTTTCCGGCAGGCGGTAAAGGATGCGCGCGGGCACCGCCACCAGTTCGGCGAACGCCCCGTTGCGCCTGTAGTCGCCGCAGGACACGCCCAGCACCTGGCGGTTGTTGCACAGGTTTACCTCGCCCCGCGCGCAAAACTCACAGGCCCCGCAGTACACCGTGGAGTCAAACGTCACACGCTCACCGGGTGCGTATTCCGTAACCTCCGCGCCAACGCGCGCGATAACACCCGCGGCCTCGTGTCCCATCACGATGGGTGGGATGCGCCGTCCAGAACCTCCGTCGTAGCCATGCACATCGCTGCCGCAGATGCCGCACGCCCGCACGCCGATCAGCACTTCATCCGCCGCGCACGGAGGCTCCGCTATCTCCACCACCTGCAACTTCTCATAGTTCTCCAGCAGCAACGCCTTCATCATCCACGCTCCAGAACCAGCATATGCCTTGACTGGAGCCGCACACAGGTGACCTTACCGTTACCTTCGAAACCCTTTGTGCGCTCACCGTTGTGCTGTATGGAGCAGACCTGTCCCGGCCCCATACACTGTCTCGTCCTAGGGCATTGCTTCCTCGAAACTCCACTTTTAAGGTCAGGGATATCAAGTGGCGCGGCCAAGAACACAAGGCTGCTCCCGGAGAAATCGAATGTCCCTTATGAAGCACTTGTCTCCCAGCCTGGTTCTCTCTGCCCTGGTCGTTGCAGGAGCCGCGCACGCCTCCACCATCACCATCAACTCCTCCACCACAACGCCGCAGACGCTCAGCAACCCCATCGTCATCAATACCGGCCAAACCACCGGCAACGCACCCCTCTCCGGCACCAGCGCAGGTGTCAACTACACCGTCACCTACAACAACGCACCCGGCCTGGTCAACGGCAGCTCGTCTGGCAACTATGCCATCCCTGTCGCGGGCTCTTCGAACGGGAGCCCGACGTACCTGACCGGCGGCTACGGCTCCGCGCAGACCACCAACATCAGCAACGCGGGATCGTACTTTTCCACCGGCACCGGTTCCATCACCTTCTCCTTCAGCGCGCCCGTCAACACCATTGAGCTGCTTTGGGGATCGATCGATAACTACAATTCCCTGAGCCTGGGCCTGGGCAGTGATGTTGTCTCCGGTACGCAGGTGCAGAACGCCACCGCAAACTTTGCCGGTAACGGCAGCCAGGGCATCGGCGGCAGCGCGTATGTCACCATAACGGATTCCACCGCGTTCACCACCTTCACCGTCAGTTCCACCTCCAACGCGTTTGAGTTCACGGGCGTTGCCGCAACCGCGGTGACCCCGGAACCTTCGAGCCTGGCCCTTCTGGGAACAGGCATTCTCGGCGCCGCAGGTGTCCTGCGCCGCCGTTTTCTCACTGCATAACCTTGGCCTTGTTTCTCGCGTAACCGGAAAGCCGGCTCCAACCAGAGCCGGCCTTTCTGCGTGTGCGCGCAACAGGTCCACATGTGTACGGTTGCAGCCAGAAAATGCTGCAGGCGCTGATGTTGGTGGCCAGCGGTTGCGTGCATCGCACGCCTGGCGCGCGTCGCATGGCCATGTGACACGGCACCGTGCAGCGCCGCTCACTGGTTCATGATCCGCTACACTCCACCGTATACCGTATGCATGTTGTTGCGGACACCATCCTGAAGTTGTCGGTTGCCGGTGTCCTCTGGTGGGCGCTCCGGCGAAAGCGGTGGGCTTGCCATGCGCTTTTGTGTCTCTGCGCGTTGCTTGCTGTTTGCGCAGTGGCGGGCGGAATTGCCGGCGCCTGGCAGAATCGCATCACGATTCACGATGAAGTGAGTGTTCTGTCCATTGCAGCTGCACACCGCAACGGCCAGCCACTCTATCCGGCTGCAGCGTATCCCGGTGAATACGCCCTTCTTTATGGACCCGTGACGTACCTGGTCTATGAGATTCCCATGCTGTTTGGCGCGGAATGGACCGGAGCGTTCCAGGTATGGACGTTGGCTGCAGTGGGCGCGGCATTGACGCTTACATGGTTTGCCCTGCGCGGCGTGTCGACGCATGCACTCGCATGGATGGGAACCGTGTTCATGGCTCTCATTGTGGTGCGCAATGCAGACTATGCATGGGCCGTCAAAGGTGATGCCTGGATCCTGCTTCTCACCGCAGCCGCCTTCTTTGCGGTGGTGCGCCTGAAGCCTCGACACGCGGCATGGGCACTGGCATTCGCATCAGCTGCCGCCATCGACGTAAAAGCCACACAGATTGTGTCTGTGCTGTTGCCGCTGAGTCTGCTGTGGCAGAGAAGCCGCCGTGCAGCGACGCTATGCGTGCTCTTGATCGTAGTGTTGACCGCATCTCCATTTCTGGTACCGGGCATCGACCTCCCGTCGTACCTCCATGTGCTCAGGGCTGCCTCAGGACATGGTTTATCCGCAAGGCTATTCCGCCTGAGTGCATTGACCTTCGGGGCGGTGTACCTGCCATGTATCGGTTGCGGCATGTGGGCATTTTGGATCGCGGATCGTGGGCCGTTCCGTGCCTGGTTCAAGGAACGAGGGACCTTTCTTCTGCTGTTTGGTGTGGCCGTAAGTAGCCTGATAGCAGCGGGCTCAAAGAACGGAGCGGGACCGTGGCACCTGATGCCGCTCGCGATTCCCTGTGCGCTGATGGCAACGGAGTGCCTGGCGCGTGCACTCAGGTCGCCCCGGCCGCGATCACCCGTGCTGGCTTTTGCGCCTGCCGCAGTCTTCTTCACCCTTTGCGGCTGGGCTATTCCCGTGAAGGCACTGAGCGATGCACGGGCCAGGCTGCACGACAATGCCGTGTACGTGACGGTACCGCATCGTGAGATCGAACAGGATCTCGATGGGTTTGCAAAAGCACACGCAGGCAGCACGATTGCGGTAGGGTACTCCGACGACCTGCACTACGCTGCGACGTTTACACGGCAGGTGATCCTGCTGCATCACCAGCCGCTCCTGATCGATGCGGACGCCAGGAATGAGGCTGACCTGCAAGGCGCGCCGATCCCTGCTGCCGTGCTGCAGGCACTCTCTTCGTGCCGTATCCAGTACTGGCTTATACCCAAAGGAGGACGACCGTTCTCGATGTCTTCTCTGTATTATCTGGATGGAACGATTGCGCAACGAGACATGTTTCCTCAGGATTTCCAGGAAGCCTTCTTTGCGGCCTACAAGGAATCAGGAAGTTTGGGCTATTACTTTGACGTCTGGACCTGTAACGATTCCAATACGTACTGAGCCATGAATCCTGAATTTGACATTATCGTTGCTGGCGCGGGGCCTGCGGGCGCGACTGCTGCATATCACCTGGGCCGGGCAGGCGCGCGCGTCCTCCTGCTGGACAAAGCCGCTGCGTTCCCACGCGAGAAGCCGTGCGGCGGAGGTCTCTCCGCGCGGCTGCTGGACCGCTTTCCGTATGTCCGCGCGTTCCTCGCTGCCGGTGAAGTACCCGTCAACCCGGTCAGCCGCGTCTACCTGGAGTCGCCTGATGGCACCCGTGTGACGTACGAGCAGGCAGACCCGATCCTGTATCTCGTCCGGCGGTGGGAGTTCGATGCCGCACTCTTTCGCCGGGCAGAGTCGGTCTGCGCGGTGCGCACCGGCGTGACGATTCGCAGATGCGAGGTCAAGCCGTACAGCGTCGAACTGGAGAGCACGACCGGAGAAATCTTTACCGCGCCCATGATCATCGGCGCGGACTCGGCCAACTCCGTCATCGCGCGGCATACCGGCCTGCGAAGCGAAGCCGCGCACAAGGAGTACGCCATCGACATGATGGAGGAGACGCGCTACAACCGGCTGCAGGTAGCGGATCGGGATGCGATTTACCTCTTCCTTACGCTGACGGAGACCTTTGGTTACGGCTACATCTTCCCCAAGACGGACCACATCAACCTGGGCTTCGGCTGCAAGCTGGACTACTACCTGAAAGCCTGGCGCGGCCGGGCAACCGAGCACCACGCGCAGTGGGTGGACACGCTGAAGGCCAAAGGAGACGTGAGCGGCGAGACAGACCGCGCGGGCTACAAGGCTTTCCCCATCCCCGTGAGCGGACCGCTGGAAAAGACGTACACAGACCGCGTGCTGCTGGCGGGGGATGCAGGGGGCTTTGTGAATGCCTTCACCGCTGAGGGCATCTTTTATGCCATGACCAGTGGCGCGATCGCAGCGGAGAATGCGTTGAGCGCCATCCAGAAAGAGCGCTACGACGCGCGCACGCTGTCCGCGTATGAGGAAGCATGGCGCAGGGAAATCGGCGCGGATCTGGACCACTCGCTTGAGATCCAGAAACGCCTGTTTAATGCCTCTGGCCGCATGGACACGCTTGTGCGCAAGACCAAGGATGACCCGGAACTGCTGCGTCTGGTGATCCGCTACAGTATGGGAGCATCGTCATATGAGGCCCTGCGCAGCCACATGATGCGCTCTACCGTGCCCACTTGGGTCTGGAGCAAGGTGAAGTCGGCGGTTGGTTTGAACGCTTGACGTTCCTGGCTAGCCGCGGGGTTGCGCACATTCTCGCGTCAGCGCATACGCGCAGACAGCATCACACCCTGGTATGAAGAGCGCGTACTGCCCGGCCGCTGTTGCGGCACTACTGAGTCTTGCAAGTGCCGCCGCGCAGACGATGCCGGTGCCGAACAGGGACACGCACAGCGTCAACGTGGTTCTGCCGGCGCCGCTGCCTGCTTCAGCGGAAAACATTGCCAAACTCAAGGTGCCCGCGGGATTTTATATCGCGAAATTTGCGGAAGGTCTCGAGAGTCCGCGCGTCATCGTGATCTCGGATGCAGGCAATATTTATATCAGCAGCCGGGACGCCGGGACGATCACAATGCTCTCGCCGGATGGCGCGCAGCGGAAACAGGTTCTGGCTTTGGAGAACGTGCATGGCATGGTGATTCACGCAAACGTGATGTATTACGTCACCATCAAGGAGGTGTACTCGGCGCCAATCAACCAGGACGGCACACTGGGGACGTCCAAGCTCATCCTCAACGACCTGCCGGATGCAGGTCAGCACGTGGACCGGACGTTGGCGGTGGGGCCGGACAACAAGCTGTACATTAGCGTCGGCAGCACCTGCAACACCTGCGAAGAGCGCAACCACGTCAACAGCACGATGCAGCGCGCCAACCTGGACGGCAGCGACCGGGAGACCTTTGCTACCGGCCTGCGTAATACGATTGGCTTCAACTTCAAGCCCGGCACCAGCGACCTGTACGGATGGGATGATGGCGTGGACTGGCTGGGCGACAAGGAGCAGCGCGAAGAGCTCAACCTAATCCAGCAGGGGAAGGAGTACGGGTGGCCGTACATCCTGGGTGATGGGCTGAAGAATCTCTATCTAACGCCGCCGCATGGTGTCACGCTGGACCAGTGGGCCGCCAGGACGACGCTGCCGGTGCTGACGTGGAATGCACATGCCTCGGGCATGCAGCTGATCTTCCTGAACGCGGGCCCACGCCTTGCCGCAGACTACGCCGGAGATGCGCTGGCGTCGATGCACGGCTCCTGGGGTGCGAATCCGCCCACTGGATACGAGGTGGTGCGTATCCACTTCGAGGACGGCCAAGCGAAGGCGATCCAGCCGTTCGTCGAGGGCTTCCTGATGACGGCGAAAGGCGGCAGTGGATGGGCGCGTTTTGCACGCCCGTTTGGCCTGGCGCAGATGCAGGATGGCAGTGTTCTGCTGGGGGACGAGCAGAATGGCATCCTCTACCGCATTGCGTTCAACCGATAGGACCGGAGATTCCCTGTAGTTCGACGCGCTTGCGCCGAACGTTTTCGCCGGACCTGGAGATCAGTGGACTGCGAGCGCCGGCGAAGGGCTTACTGGCCGGAGCGCTCGTCGATGCCGGGCTCGTTGATTTCAGCCACCTGCTGCTCCGTGGATGCAAGGCTGCGCTTCGGGCTGGCGAGCGGAAGCGGGGCTACACGCTGCGCGGGCACGTTCTTCATGGCGGCGGCAAGCACCACCTCAGCCTGGCCGGGCGCTTTTGCATCCATGCGGCTGCCCCGGACAAATGTCCAGTGCATCTCGGCGTCGGTGCTATACGCGGCCTGGACGAGGTTCGTGGCCTCCTGTCCGGCGAAGTTCGTGTATTCCTTCCATCCGTCCTCGTCACACACGACAACGAAGTGCCAGCCTGCGGGCGCGCCGTGCTGCTTGACGGCGTTGCGCATATCCGCCATCTTGGCGCGGCATTCACTTACCTGGGTGGCGTTCAGTTGGTCGAGGTTACCGCCGATGCAGAAGTGTGTCTCGGCGACCGCGGAAGCGGAGAGTGCGAGGAGGACAAGTTTTGCGGGAAGACCGAAGCGACGCATGGGAAGGAACTCCGAAGTTAAGTTGCACTTACCCTTTCGGCATCCCGGCGCTGCACACGAGCATGTCTGAGCCACTTTGAAATGTAGTGAAATGAATCAACGCGAGCTGGGTTCCCGGGCTCATACTATGTCCAGAGAATCCGATTGAGTTCCTCAGGACGTATAAAGAGGGACGATTGCCAGCAGAGGTGAGATAGCCAGGCCCAGACGCGGTTGCGGTAAACCACCGGAACCAGTACCTTAAGAAGTGGTTTTTCTGCCGTTCGCCCCCAAGGTAAACCATGCGACTCCGTGCTATTGCAACATCTTGCCTGTTGATTGCCGTCAGTGCCGGGAGCGTCACGACGCTTGCGGCAAATCCCGATTGCTCGCGTTGGATTCGCGAGTACCAAGAGGCGCTGGCGAAGCGATCGGTTCACGCCAAACGTCACGTCGTGCGGGCGGCCCGGCATCTCGTGGTTCCACGGCCACACTTGCTGCGCGCGAGTGTCCCTGCGCATAAGAAATACACGCCCAGGCTGACCCCTGCAGAGATGCTGAAGCGCTTCAAGATTCTATGTGGAGAGGACCTGCCGGACGACGCAACACCCGTGCAGTACATCCCAACCAGCCTGGAGGCGAATCTTGTGCCCCCTGCCTTCACGGACACTCCGGCATTACCTGATGTGGATGGTGTACCTGTGACATTCGCCCCGGCGACGCCGATTCCGGCTGCAACGCCCGGACAGGCGGTCACGCCGGGTGCGACGCCAGCACCCTTTGTTCCAGTTGCTCCGGCTATCCCGGTGGTTGCTCCTCCGGGAACGACGACAGGCACTGGAACGACTGGCACTGGAACAAC
This sequence comes from uncultured Terriglobus sp., assembly GCA_964251045.1. Taxonomy (GTDB): domain Bacteria; phylum Acidobacteriota; class Terriglobia; order Terriglobales; family Acidobacteriaceae; genus Terriglobus. The sequence goes on from CAXUHI010000018.1 coordinate 66,694, forward strand.
CGGCACTGGAACGACGGGTACGACAGGGACTACAACCGGAACCGGAACGACCACAACTCCTTCTCCCGTGCCGGAGCCGAACACCTTTATTCTCCTGGTAACCGGGGCCATGATGGGAGTGCTGGGTCTGATCCTGCGGCGTCACAGAACGGCTGCCCGCGCGCAGGGCTGACGGTGCGCTTGAGTGCGGAACAGCCCTAAAGAAGTTCCTCAGTCTGCGCGGGAGCAACACCCCGGCTAAGCCATGAGAAGGTCAGACTGGCCGGTGCGGCCAGCGCAACCGGGCAGGCTTCCACCAGGGCGCGAAAGCGGGGCAGGTCTTCTGCCTCGAACACGTGCATGAGGCCGGCCAGCACCAGAAACACAGCAGAGGCGACGAGAGCACCCAGGGCTGTCAGGACAGATCCCATGACAATGCCTGTGGCGGCATTCAGGTGCATGACAGGCAGATAGCCGAAACTGGCGGCGACGGCACTGATCGAGGTCACTTTAGCAAAGAACCGCCACGGCAGTCTCACGTGAAAGTGCCGTATCGCGAGCAGCCAGAGGACGCCCACGCACAGGAATTGCGCGACGCCGCTGCCAATGGCTGCTCCCAAGGCGCCATACCGCGGGATGAGTGCAATGGCGACCGCGAGGTCAAGAACGGACGCCACGAGAGTCGCCCAGATGAAATAGCTCTGCCGCTCCAGCGTCTCAAAGAGATTCTGCACCGGCGTGAGAAACGCCTTGGCGACACAAAGCAGCGGGGCCGCTGTGGCAACAGTAAGGGCTCCGGCGTATTTGCCACCGTACAGGGTCAAGAGAACGGCCGCGGCAAGGGACGTGGCGATGACGTGGAGAGGAATGGACGTGAGTCCGAGATAGCGCGCGGATGCGGCTGTGAGTAGCGGCACGCGGGAGCGGTCACGGCCAAACTGCGCAAACATGCTTGCACCCGTGGCCGAGGCGAAGACGGTGGGAAAAACCAGGAGGCGCTCCGCGAGACTGAAGGCAACCGAATAGAAGGCGACCTGCCGGATGTCCGGTGAAAAGTGCTTCAGAAGCATGACCTCCGAGCGGTCCCAGACCACCAGCGTCAGCAGCATACTGGTGACGCTCTGGAAGGCGAAGCTGCGCATTCTGCGTGTCAGGTCTTGTGGAGCCAACGCCGGTTCAGCTTTCCACGTGTTGATGCGGCGGAAGGTCGGGATAAAACGGACCAGAAAGTCGCTGACGCGCATCAGCAGCATGGAGATGCACACGCCCATAACGCCCCAGTGAAGGACGATCGTGAGCATGGTCACCGTAAAGAACAGGACGGTGGAGACCAGCGAGCCGGGAAGGTTCGCGGCCAGGTCCTCGGCTGCCACATTCGCCCACGCGGAGATGGAGTTGACCATGGAGGGCCACACGCTCAGCACAAGGAGCAGGGCGGGGATGCGGTACTCCGGTGTGGCGTCGTGCAGCACCCAGAGCACACACGCGCCGGTGGCCAGCGACGCCGTACCGAGCTGCAGGAAGAGGGTGCGGAGATATACAGAACGCGCTGTTCCGCGCTGTCCCGCACCCAGAAACTCCGCCATGTACTTGCGCGTAGTTGCAGGGATACCGATGCCGCCGAGGGTGGCCGCGATGTTGACGATCCACAAAACGTAGATGATGTACCCCATCCTGGCAGGCCCCAGAGTGCGGGCAATCAGGATGGAGGTGATCAGCGACGCTCCGAAGCTGACCGCGTTTTCCAGCGCGAACCAGGCCGTATTGCGGAGGATGGTCCGAGTATTCACCGGGGGCGTGCACCGTTGTCGCCGGGCTGCCGGGTGCGGTTATCCGAGACGGTCAAGCTCAGCCTGCGCCTTCTTGCCAATATCGGAGCCACCGCCGAGTGTTGCCGCTTTCTTCAGGCTGGCTTGCGCGGCAGGTTTGTTGTTCAGCTTCTCGTACGTCAAGCCCATGTGGTACTGGATGCTGGCGCTGTTCGGGTTTGTTTTCGCCGCACCTTGCAGCAGGTCCAGGGCGGAGCTGTAGACGCCTTTCTTGTAATACACCCAGGCAAGCGTGTCGTTGACGTCAGGAGAGTTGGGAAGCGCGCGCTGGGCGGATTGTGCCAGTGTGAGGGCAACGTCGGTGTTCTGACCGAGTTCCGCCATGAGGAAGGCGAGGTTGTTTTGCACGACCGGCTGTTCCGGCTGGAGCTGCAGTGATTTTTGGTAGTACGTCACCGCCTTGTTCCGGTCGCCTGTTGCTTCCGCCAGCATACCGAGGAAGGATTGCGCCTGGGCGTCCTGCGGGTGGCTGCCTGCCCACTTTCCCCACATGTCGATGGGACCGTTGACGTCATTCGAGGCGAGACCCGCCTCGGTGTAAACGCGCATGGCACCCACGTCGGAGGGGTTGATCTTGAGTGCCTGCTGCGCGCTGCTCATCGCGGCATGGGCATCCTTGGAGGCAAGCTGCACGGCAGCCAGTTGCACAAGCAGGCTGCTGTTGTTGGGAGTCTTCGACAGCTGCTGCTGGATCAGGGACATGGCGGCTGCCGGTTGATTCGCCTGCATGTCAAGCTGGATCAACATGGACAGCGCACGCGAGTTGGGATCGATGGCGAGCGCCTGCTCAAAGAGGGCCTTTGCCTCAGGCTGACGGTTTTGCTTCAGCTTGATCTGTCCCATCTCCACGATGGCCTGGGCGTTCTTCGGATCGGCCTTGAGGACCTTCTGGAAGTTCTCCTGGGCGGAATCGAAGTGTCCCTCGTTTGCGTCCGCTGTGCCCAGCCACAAGTAGGGGAGCGGAGCGTTCGGGTAGAGCTTCAGCATCTGGTTTGCTGTCTGGCGCAGGAGGCTCATGTCACCTTTGCGGCTGGCAATCTCGGCGAGGCCATTTGCGGCATTGAAGTTGCCGGGAGCACGCTGCAGGGCGGCGCGGAAGTTGGTTTCCGCAGCGTTCAGGTCGCCGCGATCCCGGGCCAGAAAGGCGAGCGAGACTTTGAGTTCGGCGTTGTCCGGGTTGTTGCGGACGGCGTTGTTCATCAGGGCATATGCTTCATCTGCCTTGCCGCTGTGCAGAAGCAGACCGGTTTTCAGCTGAACGTACTGCGGATCGGCGTCGTGGCCTTCCTTCTGCTTATCGACGATGGCGTTGGCCTTGTCGAACTGTCCGGCCGTGGCCAGCGTGCGAGCATACGCAATCTGGATGGGATAGCTCTTCGGATGCTTGGACGCAAGCGACGCGTAGGCGGGTTCGGCCTTGCCTGCCTGGCCGGTGCGGTCGTAGAAGCGCTCAAGCAGGCCCGCGCCCTCCGGGTCGTCGGGAAAGTCGTCGCTGGCCTGCTGGAGGACCTTTTCCGTGGCGGCCATGTTCTTGTCACGGAGGTAGAGCGAGGCGAGAGCGACACGCGGCGGGAGTGCTTTGGGCGACGCGGCGATGGCGGCGGTCAACTGCGCTTCAGCACCGGGAAGATCATTCTGCGCTTGCAGCAGGGCGGCCAACGCGAGACGCGCGTTGGTGTTTTTGCCATCAAGCTGGACGGCTTTCTCCAGCTCCTGCCGCGCGGCAGGCAGATCCTTTCCTCCCGCACCCTGTAAAACGCCCAGGCTGACGTGAAGGTCAGAACGGTTTGGATCGACGGAAAGCGCCTTGTTGATCTCGTCGATGGCACCTTCACGGTCGCCTTTTGCGACGGTGACGCCTGCAAGCAGGGCCATAGCATCCGGGTTGTTGGGCTGGAGCTTGAGAACGGCGTTGGCCTGCTCCGCAGCACGGTCCGGGGCACGCCCGGCCAGAAGCAGTTGGCCCAAGTCGACGCGGGCGTGCACATCATTGGGCGCAAGCTGAACCGCGGTCATTAATTCCGGATACGCCTGGTTTGCCATGCCTAGCTTGAGAAAGGCCTTGGCAAGTTCATAGTGGGCGGGTTCAAAGTTCTTGTCGGCCTTGAGTGCGTTGAAGAACTGGAGGGTCGCTTCGCGGTACTTGCCCTCCTGCGCATAGCGTTTTCCACTCTCCAGGTACTTCTGCTTGCGGACGTTCGGGTCGCGGTTGCACCCGGTGGTGAGGGTGAGGATGGCAAGCAGGGCGGCTGCGGTGGCGCGGAGCGCGGGCGAGTTGCGAAGGGTGGACATCAGGTTCTTTCCTTGTGCCGGCTGCTCATGTTTGCTGTGCAGCCTGTGATCGATCAATCTGGGATATATGCGGGCAGGAGGTGAGCAACGTCGCCGGCGAAGGTTGCCACCCGGGCATGGGCCGCGCCGGCTGGTTCGCCCGGCAGAACGGGCGTGATCACGCGGATCAGGGCACCGTCGGTGCGATTGTAGCGGATCGCATCGAGCAGCATGTAGAGTTTGGCGCGGTAGTCGCTTGCGATGCTGCGGCCGTGCGCGCGGTACCAGTAGAGAACTTCCTGGCGATTGGTGCCGTCCGTGATGATGTAGTCTCCGACCCTGTAGCGGCGGCCATCAGGGGCGGCGATCAGTGTTGTTCCCGACGATTCAAAGGTCCACCCCGATCCGGGCAGGCAGTTCTGGGGCGAGTGGATCGCCTGTCCCGTCCGTTGCGTCGGGAAATATCCGATAAAGAGGCTGACGGGGAGCGACGCTGCCTGCGCGGGAGTCCCGCCTGCGATCTCCGGGCTATACAGGCGGTTGAGGAAACGGCCTTTACCGAGTACCTGCAGGGACTCGTCCGGAATGGGAATGTCGGTGCCGTGCCGGTTGTCCACGTATTGCGGCAGCAACTCCAGTGGAACGCTGTCCGGAACGCGATCGGTGGCGCTGCGGAGGTAGAGCATGGAGGCTGTTACCGCCATCATGCCTGCGACAGCGACATAGCGCGGCCAGATCACGCGGAGCGCTCCGCTGGCGTGGCATGCGCGGGTGCAAGTTTCATGAGGCGCTGCAAGAGGTAGACCAGGCCCAGGGAAAAAAGGAACATGAGCCACCCGGAGAACTCATGAAAGAAGCCCATGGCTTTGACCGGATCCCAGAACTGCACGCAGAGTCCGGTTCCAACGATGCGGAGGGCATTGGCCGCGACCGCGATGGGGATGCTGGCAAGCGCAAGCAGGGTCCGCTTCCATGTGGAGGACTCGAGGAGATAGCCGTAGATCACGGCGACGGTGAACAGGCTCATGAGCGAACGGATGCCACTGCAGGCCTCCGCGACCTCGAGCTTCATCATGGGTAATTCGATGACGTTGCCCTCGCGCAGCACGGGCACATTGAGGTACGGCAGCATGGCACTGGCCAGGCGGGAGGCAAGCAGTTGCAGCGGAAACGTGATCTGGTTGAAGACCACGGCCGGGAAAGGGATAGCCAGAAGCAGGACGAGCAGGGGAAACTTCAAGACGCGGAGCATGGGGAGGCCGGCAAAGGTCCAGATGATGCCGCCAAGGACCATCAGGCCAGAGATTCTTGCGAGGAAAAGTTCGGCGCCGTAGATGCCGGTGATGTAGGTGAGCAATCCAAGCAGGACGAGCCAGACACCGGCCCACGTAGGGTGGATGGGGGTGGCCGCCACGGCATTCCGTTTTTCCCAGACGACGTAGGCGCAGAAGAAGGGGATCAGGAAGCCGTGCGCAAAGTCCGGGATGATGTACCAATCCTGCACGAGCTTGGTGAACACGCGAAGGTACAGCGTGCCAGACAAGAGGAGCAGCACGCCCCATGCCCATGCGGGCATGCCTGCAATGGAGCGTTCCCATACAGAATGCGTCTCCGCCTGAATCTGCGGCATGGTTATGGTGCTGTCGCTAGGCATAGGTCTCGCGATGGTGAGGCTTCAATAGATTTCTGTTTTCGGAACACTGCCGATAGAAGAAGTATCATGCTTCACACATCCGCGCTTCCATTTTCGCATCGCTGGTGAAACACTTGGAACTGCGATAGAAAGCCCCCCGGGCGGTGCGTCTCATAATAGGACGAAGCGACTCCGTTGAGAAAAGAACGCTCGAACGACACGAGATGAAGAGTAAACCCAAGATCCCCCTCCTTGCATGTTTCCTTTCGCTGCAGCTTGCGTCCGCGCAGGCGACGCGGCCTGTCGTGGCACCCATTCAGCAGGGTCCGCAGGGCACCCCCGCGGGCAGCGCCGGTCCGGTGACGCCGGTCAAGGCGGGAGGGTCGCCCGCACTGGCGCCTGAGTACAGGATTGGACCCTACGATGTGCTGCAGGTCACGGTGTGGAAGGAGCAGCAGCTCTCCGGCACCTTTCCGGTGCGGCCTGACGGCATGATCTCGCTGGTGCTGATGGGCGACGTGATGGCGGCCGGCAGAACACCAGCCGACCTGTCGCAATTTTTGACAGACGGACTGAAGAAGTACATCCAGGATCCGCTGGTGACCGTGGTGGTCACAGCAGTCAACAGCCAGAAGGTGTATGTCGTGGGAGAGGTTGCGCACGTTGGGCCGGTGGAACTCTCGCCCGGCATGACGCCGCTGGAGGCGATTGCGGCGGCGGGCGGCCTGAACACGTACGCGAACGCGAAGCATGCGTATATCCTGCGCGGCGAGCCGGGCAAACAGAAGAGGATTCCGTTCGATTACAAGAAGGCCCTCAAGGGACAGCCAAGCCAGGCAATTGTGTTGCTGACAGGCGATACGGTGGTGATTCCGTGAAGCCTCTCGCGGCGGTTTGCGGCATATCCGCGCTGGCCTGTGGTTTGCTGTGTCACGGCCAGGCTGCAACCTCCGCCGGTCCGACGGGAAGTGTGACTGGGCCGCACATGCTGGAACCGGGTCTGCTGACATACAGCGTGACGGCGTCGAATTCTGTTGTATTCGGATACAACGGCACAAACGGTACCTCAGACACCGTGAATCTTGCAGGCACGGCGGATTTTGTGTCGGGCAGCGACCGTCACCCGACAAGCTTTATCTATTCCGGAGGGTACCTGTTCGGATTCAACGGGCAGCCGTCCACTTCGTTTCAGAATTTTGGCGTATCGCAGGTGCTCAACAGCCGCAAGTGGACGCTGACTGCCAGCGACATCGTGACATACCTGCCCGTGACGCCGCGCTTTGGACTGAGCGGCGTGCCGGGCGTGGGCGACATCGGTACAGCGCCCATCACCACGGGTCTGGTGCCCGGGGATGCCGTGCTGACGAACTACGGCCGCCGCATCACCAATGATGCAAGCGTGGGGTTGAGCTATCAGATCACGGGACGCACCAGCATCCGCGGTTCAGGCAGCTACATCACACAGCACTTCTTCGATGGCAATGGCATCCAGAACAACGAGATTTATGCGGGCGGGGAACTGGACCACCAGATCTCGCGCTTTACCACGGTTGGCGGTGGATACACCTTTACCCGCGCAACATATCCGCAGAGCACGTTGAGTTTCGCTTCGAACGGTATCTCAGCGATCTTCCAGCACACGTTCAGCCCGCGCTTTTCCACGGAAGCGACAGCAGGTCCGCAGTGGACGACCAGCAATAACAGTACGATCATCCCGTCACGGCTGAGCGTGGCGGCAAGTCTGGGCGCATACTATCTGCTTCGTGAAAACACCTTTTCCGCCAGCTACACGCGTGGTACGAATACCGGTTCGGGCGCGCTGTATGGGTCGCTTTCCGACACGGTGACGGTGGGGGCGACGCACACGTTCCATCGCGACTGGTCGGGTGGCCTGTTCGGCAGCTACGGGCACGCGGAGAGCTTGTCCGATCTGCCGGGCCTGTATACGTCCGCGAACTCATTCACGGCCGGTGTGCAGGCGACGCGGCGCTTTGGAGAGCACTGGTCAGCCTTTGCGAGCTATGCCGCGCAGACCCAGTCAGTTAGCCAGAACACGGTGCTGGTAAACGCGTTCAATGGCACCGCGCACATCATTACCGCCGGCGTGACGTACGCTCCACGGCCGATACATGTAGGACGGAGGTAGATCGGGTGCTGGGTCATCGTTCTCTCAAGCCGGGCGACTACGTTGCCATGGCAAAACGCCGTGCGATCTGGGTCATTGTTCCCCTTTTTATTTTTGCCGTGGCGGCGTTTGGAGTCAGCTACTTCATCTCGCCACGCTATGTGTCGCAGACGCTGGTGCTGATCGAGCAGCAGAAGGTGCCGGACGATTACGTAAAGCCGGTGGTGACCTCCGACCTGGACGACCGGCTCGCGTCCATGAAGGAGCAGATCCTGAGCCGCTCGCGGATGCAGCCCATCATTGAGAAGTACAACCTGTATCCGAAACTGGGAATGGACGAAAAGCTGGAGGAAACGCGCAAGGATATCGACATCAAGCCCATCCGGTCGGAGATCAGCCGGTCCAACGGCTTGCCCGGATTTTTTATTTCGTTCAGAGCATCGGATCCACGTACCGCGCAGCAGGTGTGTGGCGACATCACGTCACTGTTTGTGGATGCAAGCTTAAAAGATCGCGCCCAGTCCGCGGAAGGGACCACGCAATTTCTGGAGTCGCAGCTCGCGGACGCAAAGAGCAAACTGGACACACAGGATGCCAAGCTGGCCGACTTCCAGCGAAAGTACAGCGGACGCTTGCCAAGCGAACAGGGCTCAAACATGAATATGATGGGCAGCCTGAACTCCCAGCTGGATGCCGTGACGCAGCAGATCTCGCGCATGGAGCAGGACAAGGCCTACCAGGAATCTCTGCTGTCGCAGCAGCAGGCGACGCTGCAGACACTGCAGAACCAGCCGAAGTCCGCCGGTGTGAGTATAGACGAGCGCAAGACGCAGCTGGCGGCCATGGAAGCGGAAGAAGCCGAGTTGACCACGCGGTACACGGACAGCTATCCGGATGTGGTCTCGCTGCGGCGCAAAATCGCGGACTTGAAGCGGGAGATGGCCAAGCCACCTGCACCCGCGCCTGCGGCGGGCGGAGCGTCCACCGCTGCAACTACGACGAAGGGTCCGGAGCCGGTCGGGATCCAGCAGCTGCGTGCCGCCATCCGTGCAACGGACGCCGGCATTGCACAAAAGCGGGGAGAGCAGGCGCAGTTGCAGGCAAGCATGCGGCAGTACCAGGACCGGCTGCAGTCGTCACCCGAGGTCGAACAGGAGGAGAAGCTGCTGACACGGGACTACCAGCAGGCGCAAAAGTTTTACGACGATCTCCTGAACAAGATGGGCCAGTCGAAGATGGCAAGCGACCTTGACCGGCGTCAGCAGGGCGAGCAGTTCCGCGTGATGGACGAACCCAATTTGCCGGATTCACCGTCGTTTCCAAACCGCGGGGCGTTTGGCGTGGGGGGTGCGATGCTTGGATTGCTGCTTGGGCTTGGCGTCAGTGCGTTGCTGGAGTACCGGAACACCGCCATTCGTACGGATGAGGATGTGTACGCATTCCTGCGGCTTCCCACGCTGGGCGAGGTCGAGCGGTTCGGCACACGACCGATGACGGCCCGGTCTTCGCCTTCGACGCGGACGAGCGAGCCAGTGCTGAAACGCAAGATGCTGGTTCCGTTCCGTAAGCGAACGGTTGCGGCCACAGCGGAACAGCATTAGTTCCGGCACGCGGCGCGTTGGCTGTTTCATGAAAGAGGCAGTCTGACCACGTGGGCAACGTGGTCAGACTGTGAATGAAACTTGGGTGTCAACGATGTGTTGTATGGTGACAGGGCGAACGAAGCGCCGCACGCAGAACGGCAATGGCAGGACACGCGGATGAATCAGACGTACCAGGAACTTTTGCGGGCAGAGCTTGCGCGTATCAGTGCAGGTCAGGCTCCCAACGGAGCTTTCCCGGAGCGTGCCGTGGCTGTCGCGGAGCCGCCCGGAACTCCCGCTGCCGCGATCGCTCACCTATCCCCGCCCCCTGGCATGTTTACGACCGGGACACCTCCGGAAGCACGCAGGACGCAGTGGCGGCCCTCCATGGAGGATTTGCCCTCCTTGCAACACAAGACACCGGCGGCGGAGCAATTCCGGCGGCTTCGCTCGCGTCTGTTGGAGTTCCGCGGGACGCAGCCGCTCAAAAAGATACTGATCAGCAGCGCGGTGCCGCAGGAGGGCAAGAGTTTCGTCGCTGCAAATCTCGCGGTGAGTCTTGGACAGCATCGAGGGTCGCGCGTTCTGCTGATTGACGGCGACCTGCGACGGTATAGCATGCAGAACTACTTTGGCATGCCGTACCGTCCAGGGTTGCCAGACTTCCTGACGGGAAAGGCGATGCCGTGGGAGATCGTACAAAAAGCTGACGCCGATACACTGGCCAAAGCACCCCGGCTTTCAAACCTGTGCGTGGTGGCGGGTGGGGGCGCGGATGAGCAGGTGACGGAACTGTCAGCGGATTCACGCTTTGGTGAGTTGCTGGCCTTTGCCGAGCCGCATTTCGATTGGATCGTCGTTGATTCGTCGCCGGTGACGCTGGTCTCGGACGCTGTCAACATGGCGCGGCAGTGCGATGGCGTGCTTCTGGTGGTGCGGGCGGGTGTCACCAAATACCAGATTGCACAGCGCGCGCAGCAGGAGTTGCAAGCCGCTCCGCTGCTCGGTGTGGTGCTGAACGCAGTCGAGGATAAGCCCTCACCGTCCTACTATGGCTATGGACCGACCGGCCCAAGTGAGCCCGCGGTGCCAGCGGAGCCTGCCGCATGATTCGTCTGCTCAACGTGTACTATCCCACGCGGACGGTCTTTCTCCTGTTCTCGGAGTTTGTGATCATCAGCGCATGCCTCTACGCGGCGGTGTGGATGGTGCTGGGTTCGGATGCATACCTGGCGTTGAACTATGAATATGGCACGGCAAAGATTGCTGCACTGACCGCAGGAACGATGGCGGTGTCCTACTATTTCGATTTATACGAGCCGGATCTTCTGTTTGACCGGCGCGAGATTTACTTCCGGATTGTGCTGGCGCTGGGCTGCGTGTGCCTTCTGGTGGCAGTGGTTCTCTACTTCTATCCGGAGTTCAACATCACCAGCCAGGTGTTTCCGCTGGCACTGATCCTGCTTGGGCTGGTGCTGTGCCTGTGGCGGCGCTTTTACGCCTGGGTCGCGGCCCGCAGTGTCTTTCGTGAGCGGGTGTGTGTGCTGGGCCATGGTCCGCGCGCACAGTTCATCGCCGATACGCTGCGCCGCCGCAAGGATCTTGGGATGGACGTGATTGGCTGTCACTACGAACTGGACGGCGAGCCGATGGGCTCTGCCGAGGCAGCCGTCAAGGGTCTGTTCACCCTGAAGCAGCCCGTCAACCACGTCGTGATCGCGATGGAAGACCGGCGTGGCGGCCTGCCCATGACGGATCTGCTGGCATTGAAGCTGCGCGGCACCATGGTGGAAGAGGACACTCACCTGATGGAGCGGCTGACGGGCAAGATTCAGCTGGACGGCCTGCGTCCCAGCAGCTTCCTGTACGCGGAGGGATTTCGCGTCAAGCCGTCACAGCAGTTCACGCGGCGTGTGACCTCCATGCTGGCGGCTGCATTTGGGCTTTTGCTGTTTCTGCCGTTCTTTCCCCTGGTGATGCTGCTGGTCCGGTTGTCGTCTCCGGGGCCAATCTTCTTCCGGCAGGTACGCGTGGGTGAGGCCGGACGTCACTTCACCGTCTATAAATTCCGCACCATGCGGCAGGATGCCGAAGCGGCCGGTGCAAAGTGGGCGCAGAAGAATGATCCGCGCGTGACGCGGTTCGGGCTGTTCATGCGCAAGACGCGGGTCGATGAGGTGCCGCAGTTGTGGAATGTGTTGCGCGGCGACATGGGATTTGTGGGGCCGCGGCCAGAGCGTCCGGAGTTTGTGCCATGGCTGGCGGAGCAGCTGCCGTTTTACAATCTGCGGCATATCATTCGTCCCGGCCTGACCGGATGGGCACAGGTGCGCTACGGGTATGGCGCGACGCTGGAAGAGAGCCGCGAAAAGCTGGAGTATGACCTGTACTACGTGAAGCATGCGTCTCTGGGCTTTGACCTCCTGATCATGTTTGAGACGATCAAGATCATCCTCAGGCGCAAGGGAGCGCAGTGACGCCGGTGGCGCATCGGTTCACCGCCGTGGCGGGCAGCGCTGTGTTTCTGTCATCCCTGCTGCTTGTCTTGTATACCTATGCCGGGTTTCCGCTGGTGGCGGCGGCGATGGCACGGTGGCGTCCACGGCGGTGGCGGCGCAGCGGCGACTCTTTCACGCTGTCCGTGGTGCTGCCGGTGCACAATGGCGCTGCGATTCTACAGAAGAAGATGGAGCATCTGCTGCGATTGGATCCTGCGCTGGTCCGGCAGATCATTGTGGTCTCGGACGGCTCTACGGACTCCACGATCAGTCTGCTGGCGCAGTTCGCTGATGCCAGACTGCGCATTCTGGTGTTGACTGAACAGGTGGGCAAGGCCGAAGCGTTGAACCAGGCCATGCGCTATGCCACGGAAGAGCTCATCGTGTTCACAGATATCCGGCCCAGCCTGGATGAGAATGCGCTGCGGACGCTGGTCAGCAACTTCGCGGATACATCCGTCGGCTGTGCGGCGGGAGAGCTGGTGGTGCGGCAGAGTGAGACGCACGAGGCAGCTGCCTCCACAGTGGGCGGAGCGTACTGGCGTTATGAACAGGCGATCCGCACGGCGGAGTCGTTGTGGGATTCGCCAGTGGGTGTCTATGGAGGGTTTTACGCAATCCGGCGGTCGCTGGCGCGGCCCTTTCCACCGGGACTGATCCTGGACGACATGTTTCAGCCGCTGTCCATTGTGCGTCAGGGATATCGCAATGTGCTGGACCGCGAGGCCGTGGTGGTGGATACGTGGCCTGCTACCACGCGGGGCGAGTTCCAGCGCAAGGTGCGTACGCTTGCCGGCAACTTCCAGCTGATAAAGGTCGCACCCTGGATACTGAGCCGGGAGAACCGCCTTCTGTTTCAATTTGTGTCGCACAAGCTGCTGCGGTTGCTGGTGCCGTATGCATTTGTGCTGATGCTGGTCTCTTCTGCGCTGCTTGCGCCGGAAAGCCGCTTCTGGATGACCCTTGCGTTGGCGCAAGTGGTCTTTTGGGCGCTTGCGGCGCTCAGCCTTGCAGTGCGCAGACCGGTACTCGGCGGCGTCATGGGCGCAGCGGGAGCGCTGCTGACGCTGAACGCGGCAGCCGTGGTTGGCTTGTATACGTTTCTATTTACGAAGGGCTCACTGTGGCGTATCTGGAAGCCGACACCGGTTGCGGGGACCACAGCCGCCGCGTGGCAGGAGGGCAACGCTCTCTGATGCCTTTCAGACGGGGTCTACACAACGCTGACAGCTCAGGCGGTATACAGATGCAGGTATGCCTCGTGCATCTGCCGCAGGGTGAAATGCTGATGGAAGGCGCGTTGCGCATTCTGTCCAAAGGTCACACGGGCTGCATCGTCGGCTGCCACGCTGACCATCGCCTCGGCCATGGCGTCCACATCACCCACGGGAACGCGCAGCCCGCCACGGGACAGGCTCACAACCTCTTCCATGCCGCCGACGGCCGTGACAATGGCGGGCAGACCCGACGCCATGGATTGCAGCAGCGACATGGGCAGACCTTCCGAGAGGGAAGACATGACGAAGCAGTTCGCCGCAGCGTAGAAGGTGGGCGTATCCAGGCGCTGGCCCCAGAAACGGACACGCTCCTGCAGATCGAGGCCGAGCGCGAGTTGTTCGAGTACGGGCCGTATTTCTCCGTCACCGACGATCCAAAGGCGAAGGCGCGGTTCCCGCCGGATCGCGAGGGCAAAGGCGCGCAGCATCGTCGAAAGGTCTTTTACGGCAGCAAGACGTCCGACGAAGAGCAGCACAAACGCTCCGGGCTCCGCTTCAACGGGTGGAGCGGGTTCGAGTGGAGCGACGCCGTTATAGACGCGCACGATCTTCTTGACACTGGCCAGAGGTGCACCCCGCAAGTTGTGGCAGGTGATCTCGCAGATACCGGCGATGTGATGCACGAAAAGGCGCGCGATAAGGCTGTACTTGCGCTCAGCGGAGACGTCGTATGGGGGCGAGACCAGGCTGTGCCGCGTGCTGATGACGCGGGCACCGGCAAGCCTAGCCCCCATGGCGGCCTGCAGCGTGGGTGCGGGATTGTGGCAGTGCACCACGTCCGGCCGGAGCGTGCGAAAGAGCCGGAGATAGCGCAGCATGGTCTTCCACACCGGTGCTTCACCGAACACGTGTACGGTCAGGCCTTCATCGCGCAGCAGCTGGCCCAGCGGCCCCAGCATGCTGTAGGCGCAGACGGTTACGTGGTGTCCTGCGTCACGCTGGATGCTCCCGAGCTGGGCGACGAGCATCTCCGCGCCGCCCATCTCCATGCTGTACACCACGTGAACAATCTTCATGACCTACACCACCATACCGGAGGCAAGCGGAGATGGAGTGATGCCGGGGAGGACTGCTGTAGATGAAGCTTCCCAAGCATGCCGAGCTCTGGGTTCCTGGATATGTGCAATCGCGCGTGCGCAGGATGGTGGGCCGTGTCCAACCCAAGCGCGTGTGGGTCGCCATCACCGATCACTATGAGCCGATGGGCGGTCGCGTCTCTCTGTTGCAGGGACACGCACGCGTGGCGCACTGGCAGCGACGCTGGCCGGAGATAGCCGCCGCCGCGCCCCGCGATGCTGATGGAAAGCTGCCCACGTTCACCTTCTTTTATCCGCAGGAGGAGTACGAACGCTCCATCGTTGCGGCGTTGGAGCCGATGCAGCGCGCCGGCATGGTGGATGTGGAGGTACACATTCACCATGACAACGAGACGAATGCCGGGTTTCGCCAGACGATGAAAGAGTTCATGCACCGCCTGCATGACGAACATGGATTTCTGCGGGTGCGGGATGGCCGGATCATCTTCGGGTTCATCCATGGGAACTGGGCGCTGGACAACTCGCGCCCTGACGGCAAGTGGTGCGGCGTGCGGGGCGAGTTGCAGGCGTTGCGCGACCTGGGCTGCTACGCGGATTTCACCATGCCATCTCTTCCGTCGCCGACGCAGGGCCGGATTGTAAACCGTATCTACTGGACGTCTGGTGATCCGGCACGACCGCGCGGATTCGATGTCGGACAGGACGCAGTACCGGGTGGCGGACGGCGCGGCGATCTCCTGATGATTCCGGGGCCGCTTGGCTTGCGCTTTCGCGGACGGCTGTTGCCGAGGATCGAGGCGGGCGAACTGGCCAGCTACGACCAGCCCAATGGGTATCGCGTGCAGAGATGGCTTGATCTTGCACCCAGGATAGGTGAAGACATCTTCATCAAGCTGTACGGCCACACCGCGCGTGAGGATAATGCCGTGGCTCTGCTGGGCGGGGAACCGGGTACTGGCGCACTGGAGCCGATGTTCCGCGATATGTACGAAGCATGCGCGCAACGTGGCCTGGAACTGCATTGGGCGACGGCATACG
>CAXUHI010000019.1:0-77641 GCA_964251045.1 uncultured Terriglobus sp.
TCCCAGGCAAACAGCACCGGGCAGGAGCTGCCACGCCGGTCCAATTCCGTGAGTGCCAGAGGCTTGTTCGCGGGGACATCCACTTCGTCCTGTGGCACGCCGGTCGGCCACAACAGGCGCACCACATCGGCGTGCTCACTCGTTCCCAAGCCTGCGACGATCTCCATCGCTCCCTGTCCCATGTACCCGGACGCCCCTGTCACTTCAAACTTCTGCCAGTTGCCGTCAGAGAGGACTTCAACCTTGGTACCAATGCCGCTCTTGTTATCCGCCAAACCTGCCAGATCGATGCGCAATGAATGATTGCGGCTCCCGCCCGAGTTCTCCAGCACAACAGGTGGTGCGTTCACGCGCCCGATCAATAGATCAGCGGCGCCATCATGGTTCGTGTCAGCGGCAACAACGGAGCGGGCACCCGGCAGGTTTAGCTTGCGTAAACCCAACGCATCACTTACGTCGCTGAAGTGTTGTCCATCTTCGTTGCGCAACACCCGCAATTCCACGCCACCCGGCGTCTCCACCAGCACAGCAAGATCAATCCACCCATCATTGTCGAAGTCGATGGGAGTCAGGCCCCACGCGCTTGTCACGGCGGGCAGGCTTAACGGAATGCGCTCGTAGTGGGTGCCGTCCACGTTCCTCCACAGGCTCAGGCCCGGCGCTCCCGCATGAGTCACAGCGACATCCATCATGCCGTCTTTGTTGAAGTCGGCCATGGTGAGGCTGCGCGAGGGCGCAAGCGCTCCGTTGGTATAGAGCGCGCTTTGCTTGAAGACCCCCTCACGCTGGTTGAGATAAACCTGCGGAGATCCGGTACTGCCGCTGACCAGGAGATCGACGGCACGATCGTTATTCACGTCGGAGAGCACAGCCCCGGTCGTGTCCGCGGTGCCAGTAAGGCCCGTTGGCTGGGTCCATTCCGTGAAAGTCATGTTGCCGTTATTGCGCCACAACACACTCGGACCGGCCGATGTGGACGATCCTGTCACATAGAGATCGAGATCGCCGTCGTGATCGAAATCGACAAAGGTGACGGCGGCGGGCTTGTTCATCGGCTTCAGGCCGACCTGTTCCGTCACATCCGCAAATTTGCCGTGGCCCAGGTTACGGAACAGAAGAACACGGTCAGTCACGGCAAGCGCAAGATCGGGCAATCCATCGTTATCGAAATCTCCGACGGCGCATGAAACACCGTCGCCTTTGGCCATCAGTCCCGTAGTGTCAGCGGCCAATGGCTCCAGGACGCCGTGTTCACCAGCGTGGAAGGCTTGCACTCCGGTGCTGCTTGCCGTCGCAACGATGTCGCCGCTGCCCTTCGCACTGATATCAAGAACGCACACTCCGCCTCCGGCTGCGTTCGCCGGCGATGTCCGGGTGGTGCTGTTTAACGAGGCGCTCGCGACGCCTACAAAGGTCACCGGGATCATCGGTTCAGCGTGCGCGGGTGCGGTCAGCATATCCTGTACCGTTGCATACCGCCCCTGCTCACCGTAGGACGAACTCATCAACGTGCCAATTTTGCTGGTGGTAATTTCTTGGAAGCGCTTCAGGTGCACACGTGCTTCGTCTGTCTTGCCTTCGCGCTGCAATGCCCGCGCCAGGCCGAACTGTGCGGAGGCATGCAGCGGGTTCAGATCTAACGCCTGTTCAAACTCCCCGGCAGCCTCCGTGAACTTCTTTTGGCTGGATTCAATTGTTCCAAGGAAGTAGTGGGTGTCGGCATCCTTGGTGTTCAATGCCGCTGCGTGTTGAAAGGCAGACAAAGCAGCATCCAGGTTGCCGCTCATGAACGCCGTCACTCCCAGGCCGTACCACGCGCGTACGCTCGTTGCATCCAGCACGGTTGCCTGCTTAAGGGTCTCCTCTGCTTCGCCCAATCTGCGCAGGTACAGATATGCCACCCCCTCGTTGATCAGCGGTGTCAACGCGCTCTTGTCTTGGCGGTGTGCTTCTTCAAACTGGTGCAGCGCTTTTTCTGGCACTTGCTGGTTCATGTACGCCACGCCAAGGTTGTTAGCGCGTGCCGCTGCCTGCGGGGGGGCAGGAGTGACATCTCCGGACGGCTTCGCAGCGATCGTCCAAAGCAACGCAAACAGAAGCGTCAGAGCGGAGCGGCGTGTAAAAAGAATGGTAGTTCCAAGACGTTGAATTGCAGCCGAAGGGGCAAGTCGAAGCATAATGAGAGTGGAACCGCCAACTTATTATCATACCCGTCTGATACTCGCGTCCCTGATCGGATTTCCATGGTGAGTGTCAGAGACGGACCTGCATTCGCGTGCGATGAAAACGCAGCGAGAACTCCTGAACCGATAGAATGGACAGGTCACGTCAGACATCGCCGAGGCAAGCTTTGGACCAGTACATCGAACGTGTCGTTGACCTTCTCGATCCCAGGGACAACCAGATTTATAACCTGCCGCTGGAGGGCGCGCGAGCCCTGCTGATGAGCAACTCGCCCAATGCGATGCTGCAGGTTCAAGGATCCTTCGCGCTGCTTGGCCGTGACGGCAAAACCGTGCGGATGGCGCGTTCACTCGACCGCCCGATGCGCTACTTCCTGGCCAAGCGCAAGGAAGGACCGGTGCTGATCGTCGCTTCGCGCATCGATGCCATCTACCAGCAACTCAAGTCAGAGGGCATCGAAGGCCAGTTCCACCCCAGTTACACCCGCATGGTTCCCGCGCACCACGTGACGGAAATCCAGCTTGTCGGCTGCCCCGATCCGGACCCGGTCTACACCCGCTTCTTCACGCCGCCCATGGGTGTTCTGCCGCCCGACCTCGACGTGATCGGCGAACACTACATCGCTGCTCTGGCGCAGGAAATCGGCCGCTGGCTTGATCATGTTCCACCGTCCGAGCCGATCGGCGTCTGCTTCTCCGGTGGAGTGGACAGCGGCGCGGTCTTCCTGACCACGTACCACCTGATGCAGCAGCGCGGCATGCACCTGGGCCGCCTCAAAGCCTTTGTGCTGAACTTTGGTCAAGGCCCGGACGTGCAGCAGGCCCGCGCCTTTCTGGACGCAGTCGGCCTGGGTCTCTTTCTAGAAGCCATCGAGGCTGACCCAGCCACACTCGACCCGCATGAAACCATTCGCGTCACGGAAGACTACAAGTCGCTGGACGTGGAGTCGGCCAGCATGGCGCTGGCGCTCTGCAAAGGCATCCGTTCACGGTATCCAGAGTGGACGCACCTCATCGACGGTGACGGCGGCGACGAAAACCTGAAAGACTACCCCATCGAGGAAAATCCGGAGCTGACCATCCGCAGCGTCGTGAACAATCCCATGCTGTACCAGGAGGGATGGGGCGTGGGCAAAATCAAACATTCGCTCACCTACAGTGGAGGCCTGAGCCGGTCATATACCCGAACCTATGCTCCCGCGCACCGGCTTGGATTTCGCGGCTTCAGCCCGTTCACGCGTCCCGCTGTCATCGCGGTTGCAGAAGCCATCCCGTTCATCCAACTGACCCAGTACGACGTGCCGAGCCTGTATGCCTTGAAGGGTGAGATCGTAAGCCGCGGCGTTAAGTCCGTGACCGGCACGACCATGCCCGTCTTCGACAAACGTCGTTTCCAGCACGGTGCGCTGCCGCACAGGGAGATGCGTAAGCGGCTTCCGTTCGCCGAAGCGGAGTACCGCAAGCAGTTCCTTTCGCTGTACCAGTGATGATCTCCGCCCTGCCCCTGTATCCAACATCACCGGCGGAACGTGACGCATGGGTTTTTCAGAGGCGTGGACCACGTGCCTTTGTCGATCCGGAAGAGCCCTACGCATACTTGTTGGAGCGGGAGCGCTCTGCCAGCGGAGACATGGTCGATGTTGCGACCATCTTCCTGACCAACCGAGAGTGCCCCTGGCGCTGTGCCATGTGCGACCTGTGGCAGCATACGCTGCCAACATCCGTGCAGCCCGGCCAGCTCCCCCGGCAGATTGCCTACGCGCTGGAAAAGCTGCCACCCGCACGGCACATCAAGCTTTACAACAGCGGCAGCTTCTTCGATCGCGGTGCCATCCCGTTCGAGGACTACCCAGCCATTGCGGCACTGCTGAAACCGTTTGAACGCGTGATTGTCGAATGCCATCCCGCCCTAATCAGTTCATGCTGTACAGAGTTCGCGGAACGGATCGACGGTGCGCTTGAAATCGCCATGGGCCTCGAGACAGCCCATCCTGCGGTGCTGGACAAACTGAACAAGCGCATGACGCTGGACCAGTACGCTGCTGCCGCAAACAAGCTCCGGGCAAGCGGCATCGCTCTGCGCTCCTTCGTCCTGGTGCAGCCCCCCTTCATGGCTGCGGAGGAGGCGCTCTTCTGGGCATGCCGGTCCATCGACTTCGCGCAAGGCTGCAGCGCAACCGCCGTGTCGCTCATTCCCACGCGCGGCGGCAGTGCTGCCGTGGATGAATTGGCACGCAGGGGAGAGTTCACACCGCCCACGCTTTCGGTGCTGGAAGACGCCCTGGAGTACGGCATCGAGCGCAACGCGGGACGCGTCTTCCTGGATACGTGGGATCTGGAACGTGTGCCTGGTTGCCCGGTATGCCGTCCGGCGCGGCATGAACGCCTGCACCGCATGAACCAGTCGCAAACAGTCGAGCCGCGCATTGCCTGCACCACATGCGGAGGCGCATCCTGAACCCACGCTACGATCTTGCGATTGCAGGGGCGGGCTTCGCGGGCTCGATCATGGCCATGATCGCGGCGCGCCTTGGCCTCGCCGTCGTACTGATCGAGCGTGGCAGCCATCCGCGCGTCGTCATTGGTGAATCCTCCACCCCGCTCAGCAATCTCCTGCTGGAACAACTTGCGGACACGTACGATCTTCCACCGCTTCGATCCCTGTCGAAGTGGGGCACCTGGCAGCAGTATCATCCTGACCTGGCGTGCGGACTCAAACGCGGCTTCACCTTCTTCCACCACAACAATAGCGGCAAGCAAGTGAGCCCGGCAGACCGCCAGTTGCTCGTCGCGGCAAGCCCAAACGAAGCCATTGCGGACACCCACTGGTTCCGCGCGGATCTCGATCACTACCTGGTCCGGCAGGCATGTACGCTGGGCGTCACATACCTGGATGGTTGTGTTGTGCATGACATGGATCGTCAAGGCGATGCGTGGGCACTACGATGCGAACACCAGGGCACCGATGACACTGTGCACGCACGGTTTATCATCGACGCCACCGGCCCAAGGGGATTGCTGCACCGCGTGCTCGGCCTAGGAGAAGCGACGCTACCCAGCTACCCGGAGACATCGGCTGTGTACAGTCACTTCACCGGCGTAGAGAACTTCGCGGGAGCACAGCAGTACGACAGTGGGATGCCCCCATACCCTCCCGATAGCGCGGCTTTGCACCATGTCTTTGACGGCGGATGGATGTGGGTTCTGCGCTTCGACAACGGCTGGACAAGCGCGGGTGTGGCAGCTACGCGTGCCGTTGCGGAGCACTTCAGGTTCAGTGAAGAGGAGGCTGCCTGGCACCGCGTGCTGGACACCCTGCCCGAGGTGAAAGAACACTTTGCCTCCGCGTGTGCCGTGCGACCGTTCACGTACGTCCCGCAACTCTCATTCCGCAGCGCGGAAATGGCCGGTCCGGGATGGGCGATGCTGCCCTCGGCCGCAGGCTTTGTAGACCCGCTGCTCTCCACCGGCTTCCCCCTCACGCTGCTGGGCGTGGCGCGCCTGGGTGAAATCCTCGCATGCGACTGGAACGCGCCAACGCTGGACAGCAGCCTTGCGGACTATGCGCATAAAACCGACGGCGAGTTGCTGGCGACAGCGGATCTGATCGCCGCGCTGTACGCCACCATGCACGACTTCACCACCTTTCGTATGCTTACCTTGCTGTACTTCGCCGCGGCAAGTTACGCGGAGACCTCGCGCCGGCTGGACAAGCCGCAACTCGCGGAGTCCTTCCTGCTGCACACACACCCGGTCTTCGGCCCCGCGCTGCGCGGCATTACAGCCCGCGCTCAGCAGCCGCTCACACCCGCCTCGAAAAGCGCATTGCAAACAGACGTTTTTACGCTCATCAAACAGTTCGACGTCGCCGGTTTGTGCAGCAAGCCGCCTGACCACTGCTATCCCGTACGCGCCGAAGACCTGTTCGCCGGCGCACACACAGTGCACGCGAGTACTTCTGAGATCGAGAATCTGCTGCGGCGCACCGGCTTTTACTCCAGTACAGCCTAACGGGGATGCGCGGGAGCGTCCAGCACTAACGGCTTCGACGCGACAATCCCCTTGCCTTCCTCTATGGTGATGAACTGATTCGATTGTGGACCGGCGATGCTCTCCCTGCGCCCGCCCGGCCATGCAATCTCCAGCGACATCACCGTCGCCGCGCCGGGTTTGCCCAGACCGAAGGTGAGGGGAAACTCGCTTTGCGAAAGGTAACTGGAACCGCTTTTCACCATCTGCATCGCGCGCCGCCCGTTTGAGAGCCTGACCGTCACCTTCGCTCCAATGGCGTCGCGATTGGCACGCGTGCCAACCAGCCGTACGCGAAGCATATCGTTCGCATTCCCGCCGTCATTGCGCAACAGCCGCGCGGGACCGTTGTTTACATTGAAGACAAGGTCAAGATCGCCATCATTGTCGAAATCGAGATACGCAGCGCCGCGGCCCACAACTGCCTGCCGGAACGCCGCGCCCATTTTCTCCGATACATCGTCGAATCTTCCATTTCCACGGTTATGGAAGAGTAGGGGGGGCTCCGCGTACTTCAGCGTCGGTTGCAAAACGCTGATGTCATCCGCCACATGGCCATTCAGAGCGAAAATGTCCGGCCTGCCATCCAGGTCGTAGTCGAAGAAAAACGTTCCAAAGGTTAACGACTTTGCGGAGGGTGGGCCGATGCCGGAGGACGGCGTCACGTCGGTAAACAGGCCGCCCCCATCGTTGCGGTACAGCGCAAGACTTTCGTTCGTAAAGTTGCCCACCAGCAGGCCCAGTTTGCCTGAACCATCGAAGTCCGCAGCGTCTACACCCATACCCGCGCGCGCCTTACCCGCATCGCTAAAGGCCACACCCGCGGCAAAGGCACTCTCCGTAAACGTTCCGTCATGGTTGTTGCGATACAGCTTGTTTGGCTGCGTGTCGTTGGCGACAAAGAGGTCCAACCAGCCATCGTCATCGAAGTCGACCAGCGCAACGCCCAATGACTTGCTGGATGGATCAGTCAGGCCCGCCTTCTTGGTTACGTCCTCGAAGCGCCCACTGCCTTTGTTATGGAAGAGCGTCCCGCTCTGCCCCTTGTAGAGTTCCGGCGTGCAATAGGATTTGCCCTTGCCGCTCAGCGAACACGTCTGATCTGTCGCAACGGACCATTCCACGTAATGCGAAACAAACAGGTCCAGTTTGCCATCGTTGTCATAGTCGAACCAGACAGCTCCTATTGAAAAGCCGCCGTCCTTCACCCCGGCCCGCGCGGTCACCTCCGCGAACCTCCCGCTGCCCAGATTACGGAACAGATGATTGCCGTCCAGCGCGGTGATGTAGATGTCGTCGCTTCCATCGTTATCGAAATCACCAACGGCACACCCCATGCCGTACATTTCGACATCCAGGCCGGAGGCATGCGTCACATCGGTAAACGTGCCGTCACCCCCGTTGCGGTACAGCGCTGCAGTAGAGCGCATCCGGGCGTGCCCAGGCCAATCCATGGAGTTGACGAAGAGCAGATCCTGGAGGCCGTCACCGTCAAAGTCAATGATGCAAACACCGCTGCCCATTGTTTCCGGCAAATACTTGCTGCCAAAGGCACCGCTGTTGTGGCGGAAGTGAATGCTTGCGGAGTTTGTGACATCCACAAAGGCCAAGGGGCCAGAGGCACGGCTGGTTCGCGATGAAAGCTCCGCAGGCTGAGCCGGAGTCGCAATGGACGGCCCGGTTGCTGTAGATGTTACTGCATCTCCGTCACTGCGCTTTGCAACCTGCTGGTGGCAGCCAGCCATCATCAACGCTGAAAAAAGAGCACAAAGCGGAACAAAGCGAATGAGCAGCAACTGCATCCTTGTCAAACTTAACCCAGCGAACCCGCAAGCACTCCAGGTGCAGCTTGCAGATGCCGCCTTTCTCTCCGCCCGTTCCACCACATCGAGAGCAGAAGCGCGGGCGGACCAACCAGGAACAGCGCGTACAGCGGCGCGTAAATGCTGCTGTGCAGACGGAGCACCATCTCCACGGCTGCGACGCAGAAGGCTACCGCGCATTGTCCCCACCGCGTGCGCACCGTTGTCTTGGGATCCGTAATCATGAAGAAAATGAAGAGCTGATACTCCGGACCCGTAATGGGTGACAGCTCCGAAACAAAGGGGTCACCGACCATCCATGACCGCACGGCCGCGAAGGCGACGAACGAGGTCACATAGGCCGCGCAGATGTGGAACCGGTGCAGCCGCGCAATAATGATCGACCCCAGCGACCAGATCACCAGCATCGCCCACAGATTGTTCCCCCACTGAACGCTCAACGTTGCGACAGTGTCCACAGCCAGAAAGATCACCGCGCAGATGGCGAAGTTCGATGGATTCCAGAGATGCCGGTTCTTGTACCGCACCACATACTTCGACGTGATCGCAAGTGCCGCACACACGACATACGGCCAGAATGCGGGCGACCGCAGCAGGATACCCACGCTGATGCCGCTGATGTACGCGCTGGCCACATTGGGCCACGTGCCAATCATCAGCTTGCCCAGCAGCAGTTCCACCGTGATGCTGGTGCCGATGGCAAGCAGCGTGCGCGTCCAACTCTCCAGGATGCCAAACGAGAAGTGACCGATAAGCAGGATGAGCGTAATAAACGCAGGCGGCAGAAAGCGGTTCTCCATGGAGAACCACCTGCGCCACGAAGTTCCCGTGGCAGGTTCGGCGCTGACTGGCATCGCGATGGTTCCCATGCTCACTCCGGCTCCTTGACGCTGTTCAACCGACCGACTTTCACATCTGCCAGCGACTGAATCCTACCAGACGGCCACCGGACTTGTACCGCTTCCAGGTGCGGCTCCTTGCCCAGGCCGAAGTGCAGGCGGCGATCATTTTGTGACGCGAAGCCATTCCCGCCGGAGACCTCCTGGACCTGCATCTGACCGTTCCAGTGCACGGTCACCTCTGCACCGATCGCGCTGCGATTGCTCCGCGTACCCTCCAGGGCAAACTCGACCCACTGCCCGCGCGGGTCTACGGTGTTGCGATACAGCAGCAACGGTCCGCGCTGGTTGGCCACCACCACGTCCAGCGCGCCCGTGTTGAACAGGTCGGCCATGACGACAGACCGGCCATCGTACCTGTCCGTCACGCCCACCGCTTGCGCCACGTCCACGAACTTGCCTGCACCATCGTTCATCCAGACACGCTTCTGCTGGTAGCCGGAGTGGCTGCGCCCATCCACGGCAGGCCAGTGTGCGGCGTCGGAGATGATGGCCGCGTTGCCCCCGGCAACCTTCGCATAGTCGTACCAGTAGCTCCGGTTGCGGTCCAGCGAGACATAGCCGTTCGTCAAATACAGGTCCAGCGTGCCGTCATTATTCAGGTCGCCAAACTGCGCACCAAAGCTCCACCCACCCAGCTCCACGCCCAGGTCGCGGGCCATGTTTTCATAGCTGACCGTTCCGGCTTTCGCACCCTCCTTCGGCACCCACAGATTGTTGCCCTGGATCAGCACACCCTCTTCCGAAATATTGGACACGTAAACGGCAAACCTGCCCTGGTTGAAGATGTCGCCCACGGCAACATTCATCCCGCTCTTGGGCGAAAATCCGACACCGCTTGCGACGCCCTCCTCATGGAAGCGCTTGCCATCGTTGACGTACAGTTCCGACACGCCATAGTCGTTGGCGATGAACAAATCGGGGTGGCCCGTGCCGCGCAAATCCGCAGCGGCAGACGCCAGCGCCCACCGCCGGCTGTCGATTCCCGTCTTCGCGCTGACCTCTTCAAAGTGGCCGTTGCCCAGATTGTGAAAGAGGTATTTGCGCCCGCCATTCTTAGCATATTCAAAGCTCTCCGGCATCATGCGCGTGGAGGTCAGGTGCCAGAGATCGACGTTTTCCGGATAATAGCCGCCCACAAACAGATCCAGCAGGCCATCCCCGTCATAGTCAAGCCAGAGCGCCGTGTTCGCGTTGATCCACGGCGGCAGATTGGCAGTATCCGTCACGCGCGTGAAACCCTTGCCGCTGTTGTTGTGGTACAGCTCAGGCCTGCCCCACTTCACCAGGAACAGGTCCTCGTATCCATCATTGTCATAGTCGCCCCACACCGCGCCCATCGAGACCCCGGTACCCTGCCGGTTGACATCCGCGATGCTCAGCTCGCCCGCCACATCGCGGAAGGTGCCATCATGCATGTTGCGGTACAAAGCGTTGTGCGAACCGTACGCGCTGTTGGTCACATAGATATCGGGCCAGCCATCGCGGTCGAAATCGACGATGGACACCGAAGCTCCCATGGAGGCCACCTCTGGCATGATGGGATTCAACTTCGGATCGAGCACGGGTGCCTGGTGGACGAAGTCGATCCCCGCCGCACGAGACACCTCCTGGAGATGGAACCCGTGCCGCGCGATGGACGCCTTTGCATCCAGCGACGCCGCACTAGACCTTTGCTTCTGCATGGAAGCGCGCCGCATCAGCACAGGCACCACCAACAATCCGAAGAACAGGAGAGTCACCAGCACACGCAGGATTGCAGGTCGCTTCATTGCCCTGCACCGCCCCGCAATCCACCCGTAAAGCTCTTCGCCGTCACATACCGCGTCTGGTACGTCTGCCAGTCCTGCGCGTGGTGCCGGTACACCCAGTCGTCCTCCAGCGTGCCCGGTGGTGTGTCGTAGTCACGCCGCGCGTGATGCGGGTACGGCAGCACCGTCTGCGAATACGCTGAGTTATAGTCACCATCCTTGATCCAGCCGTCACCCGCAATCACAAAATCGCGCACCCATCCCTGCGGTGGAGCAGGCGGAGCGGCAAAGCGCAGCGTCATCTCATCACCCGCGTTCATCACCACCGAGCGGTCATCCACTCCGGCAAGCAGTTCGCGCACATCACCGTATCGCGTATAAAAACCCTCCAGATCGCGCCACCGTTGGGACGTTCCGGCAAGCTGTTCGTACTCCGGCAGTTCAGGAGATGAACTGTTCGCCTGATTCACTGCCGAGAACCCGCGATAGTGCAGGTCCGCAGCAGCAGGTGCAAGGCGCTGCACATGCAGCGGCGTTGCAGGCAGACCGCGCGCCCACTGGATCTGATCCCAATAGACCTCCAGGTTCGTGCGTAGTCGCAGCCGGCGCGAATCGCCCGGGCGGAACACCCCAGCCAGATCAATGAGGCATATCTTGTTCCTGCCCGCCGGAAACCCAAGATTCGGCTTCGCCACCCGCCAGTTCCCCTGCGCATCCTCAATCTCCAGGCTGAGCCAGCGCGGCTTCTCCGCTGAGCCCTGGCCCAGTGCAACATTGATCGAAGAGTCCGACGGATGCAGCCACCCCTTTGCGATCAACCACAAAGGACCATCCGCGGGAGCAGCATCCGGCAACGTGATCTCCACAAAGTGCGCGCGCGTCACACCCTGGTACTGTCCACGCCCGAAGTTGTCCAGGTAGACGCCGTCCAGCGCGCCGATCACGGAGGTGGCATCATGGCCCTTGTCGTCTACCGCACGCGCTACCGGCTGTGGCTCCGCGACAGCCGTAATGGCCAATTTTACTGCTGGCACGTCGTATCGCTCGTCTGTGAAGACCTCCGTGCCGACCGGATGGTCCACTGTCATCAGCGCCATGGAATCGTAGTAATACGTCTCCCACAATTCGCCTGTCACGCGCAGGTCGTACATGCCGTCCTTCGGCTTCAACTGGTCGCCGCCAATCTTGTACCACTCTTCCGTGGCCGCAATCGCCGCCGCACCCAGCGCGTTGATGCGCAGACCAATCGCCGAACCCCACGGCACGGAGTCCTTCACAAATTCCATGGCATGTCCGTTCCACGCGAACAGAAACGGGCACGATCCCTTCAAGCGCTGCTCCGTCACAACCTGCTGATCGCTCTTCAGGCCAAACTCCGCACGCACCGATCCATTGGGCCACAGAATGCGTGCCACATCGGTCTGCTTCTGCTCTCCCAGGCCGAAGTGCAGCGTTGGGCCGGTAATGGGCTGCTTCTGCACCAGCAGGCCGGAGCGCACCTCAATCTCGCCGCCAACACCGAACGAGTTGATGCGCTGATCGCCCGTCGCCTGCTTTGCACGTGGCCGGATCGTCTGCCAGTGATAATCCTTCGTGCCATGGCTAGGTGCAACTGCCGCCGAGCCATCACCTACGAAACCCACCAGCGCCATGTGCCCATCCTGCTTCACATCTGAGACAGCAAACACCTCAGCTAGCGCCGGGTCACCATGCAGCAAATCGAACGTTCCATGCTCATTCTGCAGCCACACCATCGGCGTCGCCGTACCCTTCTCAACCGGTGACAAGATCAGATCGACAGCACCGTTGTTATCTAGGTCCTGCGCATACAGGCGGACTTCGCGCGCCAGCACTTTGAACGCATCGGCAACCGTGACAACCGGAACCGCAGTCCAGTGCTGGCCGTCATCGGCTGTCGACAGCCGCACGATCTCTCCATTGCTACGCACCGCAAGCAGCGCCAGCGTGTCGCCCGTACCCACGTCCGCTGCCGTAATTGCCTTCACCGCTCCGATGCCGGAAGGAATCTCCACCTGAGCAAAGTTGCCGGAGCGTTTGTTCAGAAAGATGTGCAGATGACCGGCGCCATCGATCAACGCCGCATCCGGATTGCCGTCGCCATTCAAGTCTACCCACGTGAACTGCTGCACACCCGGTACTCCCGCAAGCGGATGCTCCACAACGAAGGTGCCGTCACCATTGTTCCGCAGCAATATCGGCGCACCAGCCACTGTGCCCAGCAGGATGTCCAGGTCGCCGTCCGCCTCCACATCCAGCGCCCACGCACCCGTATACGAACCGTTCAGGACACTCGCCGGAAGCTTGGTCCCAGCCGTCACATCCGTAAAGCGGCTCGGCGTCTCCTGCCGGTAGAAGCGCACGCCACCCGCACCCGCCAGAACCAGATCCACCTTGAAGTCGTAGTTGAAGTCCACCGGCAGCACACTCTCCGGCTTCAACGCAGAGGTCTCGTTGCCGCCCGGAAAAGGCAACGTCGCACCACCCGCCAGGTGCACGTGCGTTGCATTCGCCTCAGCCAGCACGGGTGCATCCTCTCCATTCAGCAGCAGGGCGCCAGCCCAGGTCCAGGTCTCGCTTGCGTCACCTTTCCTCACATCGAATCGCAGCCCATCGTCCTCCGGCGCGGGACGTGACGGCAGATTCTCCACACGCACGAAGTGCGTCATGGGCTGCGCACCTTCACCGGGCGCGGGCTTCAGCGCCGAAACATCGTCGCGGAAGGCAGGCACGCGCATCAGCACATTGCGCAGGAAGACGGACCGCGTTGCAGCGGCTTGCGGCTGCGACCCCGCAACAGCCTGCTGCAATTGCGTCAGTTGCGCCACGGCTTCTGCCGGCCACGCGGCCTTCTGCTCCGCGATTGCAGCGACCGCCGTTTTCAGGGTGTCTGCATCACGGCGCTTCGCCGCCATGCGGATCAGTTCGAGCTCTGCCGCCAGGTTGCGCGGATCGGCCTGGAGTATCTGCCGCATCAGCGCTTCAAAGCGCGCGCCGCTGTTCTCATCACCCTGGCGCTCCATCTCCGACGCAAGCTGATACATCGCACGCAGATTGCGCGGATCCAACGCCACAGCCTGCTGCAGGTTTGCAATGGCTGCCGCGGAGTTCCCGCGTTCGCTCTCCAGCAGCCCCAGCAGGTACTCAATCTGTCCGTTTCCTGGAGCAAGCGCATGCGCCTTGCCCAGCCGCTCCGCCGCGTCGTCGTAGTTTCGCTGCCGCAAGGCAAGGATGCCCCAATCGACCCAGGTAGCCGGCTCCCCCGGAGCCAGCCGCGCGCTCCTGGACAGGTCCGCCTCCGCACGCACATCATCGCCTACCTGCAACCCCGCAAGCCCGGTGTAAAAGACGGAAGTAAAGTCCGTGTACGCCTTCGAGCCCATCTGAGGCAGAGCGTTCTTCGCACGGCACCCGGTCAACACTCCGGCCGCAACACAAGCGGCGGCGATCAGTCCCTTGCGTAAGGGCAGCAGGACCGAACGCAACGGCAAGGCATCTCGTCCCTCCTTCTGACAGGACTTGTAGAACATCGGCCTAAGCATCATGCCCATCCGCCAGTGCCCTTCGCAACTGCTCTGCAACGTACTGGACTTCTTCACGCGTGAGGTTGGAAGAAAAGGGCAGCGCCAGCGTCCTCATGCTCTCGCGTTCCGTGACCGGCAACGGACCACGCAGCAGGCAGTCAGCGTACGCCTCCTGCTGGTGAATGGGAGCGAAGTACCGCCCGCACTGCACGCCATTCGCCAGCAACGCCCGCGCGATGCGGTCGCGGTCCGCCGCCACCCGGATCACATAGACAAACCAGCTCATCTCCGCAGCATCGCGCGGACGCGGTGGCAGTGTCACGCTATCCATGTCACCCAACAGATCGTCGTACTGCCGTGCCACCCCGGCGCGCTTGCGGAGGATTTCGCCCAGCCGCTTCATCTGCGCGCAGCCCAGCGCGCAGTTGATCTCTGAGAGCCGGTAGTTGAACCCCACCACGCGATGCTGATGCCATGCATCCGACGGGTACCGGCCCTGGTTACGCATGGCCCGGACGGCCGCTGCCAGTTCCGGGTCACGAGTCACTATCATGCCACCTTCGCCCGTGGTGATCTGCTTGTTGGGATAAAACGCAAACACCGCCGCATGACCAAAGCTGCCCACCGGCCTGCCCCGATACCGTGCACCCAAAGCCTCGCAGGCGTCCTCGATCACAAACAGCCCATGCCGTTCCGCGATGGCCAGCAGCGCGTCCAACCCGGCCGGCACGCCGAAGGTATGTACCACCATGATGGCGCGCGTTCGTGGTGTGATCGCTGCCTCCACACATGCCGGATCCATGTTCAACGTCTCCGGATCGATGTCCACAAAGACCGGCTGCGCACCCTCATACCGGCACACATTCGCTGCGGCAATGAAGGTAAACGACGGCACGATGACCTCGTCGCCCATGCCAATCTCCAGCGCACGCACGCAGAGGTGCAATCCCGCCGTGCCCGAACTCACCGCAATGCCATGCGGCACACCCGTATGCTCTGCGATGTGCTGCTCGAACTCCTCCATCTTCGGGCCAAGGCTCAGCCGCCCACAGCGCAGCACGGCAACCACCGCATCGATCTCTGCCTCCGTGATGTCGGAGTCTGACAAAGGCACGAACATCAGTCAGTCTCCGCTCTGCTTCATCAGAAGCCGCTCACGGCTCGGCAGTTCTGTCAGCACCTTCACAATGTATTCAGCAGCCGTACCTTCGCCATAGGGATTGCTCATGCCGTCAAGCGACTGCCGGAACACAGGGCTCAATGCCTGCTGTATCGCGGCGTGAATCGCCTCCGCATCTGCCGGGGCGTCAATCACATTGCGAGGCCGCTCGCGCCCCTTCTGCCGCAGCCCGATGTTCACCGTCGGCAGCGCGAACGAAGCCGTCTCCATGATGCCGCTGCTGGAATTCCCCACAAACGCCCGCGCGCACCGCAGCAACGCCCAGTACTGCACTGCGGGAAGATTCACAAACATCCGTCCGCTGCCCCGCTCTGCCAGAAACTGCTCCGTGCGCTGCACCAGGGCACGGCTGCCGGCGTCCGCATTCGGATAGCAGAAGACAATCTGTTCGTCCATTCTCGCCAGCGCCGCAAACAGCGCCTCCGCTTCCGCGGTCGTATCAGACAGCAGCGTCACCGGATGATACGCAACCACCACTGTGGGCCGGCTCAGGTCCATCCCAAGCGCGCTCTCCAGCGCTTCCCGCGACGGCAACGCGCTCTTGCGCAGGTGATCCAGCGACGGCGCACCCGCGCGATGCACACGCCACGGCTCCTCGCCTATGCCGATCACCCGTTCACGCGCAGCCATTGTGGACGTGAAGTGGATGTGGCTCATCTTGGTCAGGGCGTTGCGCACCGCATCGTCGATCGCGCCTTCACTGCGCTCGCCACCCTCGATGTGCGCCATCGGAATGCGCAGAGCAAGCGCAACCGCCGCGGGTGCCAGCATCTCATACCGGTCCGCGATCAGCAGCAGCACATCCGGACGCATCGTGGCCAGCGTATCCGCCAGCGACAGCACGCCCACGCCGATGCTCTTTGCCATGCCAACATCCGTGTCCGAACTCAGGAGGCACTCCAACTTCGCCGCCACCGGCAGGCCGTCTGCCTCGATCTCACGCACCGTGTTGCCGAACTCCGGCGACAGGTGCGACGCCATCGCGATGATCTTCAACTCAACACCCGGATGCGCCTGCAGCGTCTTCAACGGCCAGTACAGATGGCTGTAGTCCGCACGCGAGGTCGTTACGACGGCAATCGTCTTCACGCGGCAACCCCGGCGTCGGCATGATCATGAAGACCCCGGTACTCCGGCACGGTAGTCTGAATGGCACGCAACAAACGCGCACGATCTCGGCTGCGCACAGCAGCCTCGATCTCAGCCACAGCTCCGCGCAACACAGCAACGTCGAATGAACTGCGTACGGCGCACGCGCAGGATTGCACATCCTGTTGAAGAACACGCTCGCATGCAGCAACGAGCCGCTCATGCAACTTGTCCGCTGCACGCAACCCTGTGTACACGAGATCAACCGGCTTTGGCCCTGGAGCCTGCGCAATCATGTACCGTGCCAGCGCTTCGATGCCCACCGGCTCGCCCGCCTCGGGAACAATCAGCGCTGCAGGCGTAGCCGCCACAGCCGCGCGCAGCAGGTGACGCACCGCATCCCCACATGTCATGAAGTACCGTGTCGCATTCGGGTGCGTAACGGTGACGGGCCCTCCCCGCGCAACTTGCCGGGCAAAGTGCGGTGCCACGCTGCCGGTCGATCCCAGCACATTGCACAGCCGCACCGCCGTCGCCGTACACCCATGGACATGCGCGGAAAGCACAAGCTGCTCCGCGATACGCTTCGTCGCGCCCATGACGCTCACTGGCTCTACCGCCTTATCGGTCGACAGAAACACAAGGCGCCTCGTCCCATACTCTGCCGCCATACCAAGCAGGGCCTTTGTCCCAAGCACATTGGTCTCCGCCGCCGCAATAGCGTTTTCTTCCATCAGCGGTACGTGCTTCAGCGCGGCGGCATGTAACACCATGTCCGGCGGCTCGCCTGCAAAGATCTCACGCAGCAGCGCCGCATCGCAGACGTTACCCACCTTGAAGACGCATGACTCAACACGTCCCACCGCACGAAAGTGCTGCTCCAACCGGTACAGACCGTATTCCGCGCTGTCCAGCATCACGAGACAGCTGACGTTTAACCGACCCACGGCACGCGCCAGCGCCGAGCCGATATACCCGCCCGCGCCAGTGATCAGCACACGCTTCCCTCTGAACCTTTCTGTTTCATCTGGGGTCAGCGGCGGTACGGTATTCGCTAGAAAGCCATCCCAAAGCCGCTGCTTAGAACCTCTCTGCTCAGGACGACATGCCACAGGACGATTGTAGAGACACATAACGTTGATGGCTAACGTCCGCGCTTGCCCTTTCAATACCATGAACGGATGGACATCACGGTTCTTCCCGCCGTCCGACAGCTTGAGCTACTGCGCAGCGGCACCATCTCCGCGCTCGAACTCGCGGAAGAACACATCCGGGAGATCGAGCGGCTCAACCCCGTCCTGAACGCCCTGGTCGACTTCGACGCGGAGCGCGTCCGTGCGCAGGCACGCGCCGTGCGGTCAGGCCCGCTTGCCGGCCTGCCGCTCACCGTCAAATCGTCCATTGAGGTCGCCGGGCACCGCTGCGAGATCGGCAGCACGCTCCGCCGTGGCGTCATGGCAACGCATGACGCGGATGCCGTCGCAGCTCTCCGGTCCGCCGGAGCCATCATCCTGGGCACCACCAACTGCCCGGAGTTCCTCATGGCCTACGAAACGGACAACCTCCTCCACGGACGCACGCGCAATCCATGGGACCTCGACCGCAGCCCCGGCGGCTCCAGTGGTGGCGAGTCCGCTGCCATCGCCGCGGGCCTGTCCGCCGTTGGCCTGGGAAGCGACAGCGGCGGCTCCGTGCGCGAACCCGCCCACTTCACCGGCATCTGCGCACTCAAGCCAACACCGGGCCGCATCTCTGCCCAGGGCCACATGCCACCCTGCGTCGGCCCGTTCAGCAGCCTGGGCGCGGTCGGCCCCATGGCTCGCACCATCGCCGACGTCGATCTGCTCTTCCGCGTCCTGTGCCAATCGCCGCAGCCCGGCAGCGCACCTGTCCCGTACCGTCCAGTTCCACTCGAGGAAGCCAAGGGCGTCACCATCGGCTGGTTTGAGGATGATGGTGTCGTTCCGGTCACGCCAGAGACGCGCGCCGCCATCCAGGCTGCGGTACAGATGCTCACTTCGGAAGGCTTCTGCCTCAAGCACCACGTACCCAAAGGCCTGGAAGAAGCGCTGCAGCTATGGCGCACCTTCTTCATCACCTGCGGCGAGATGTTCTACGCACCCACCATCGCAGGCAGGCGCGAAGATCTAAGCCCGGTCTTTCGCGAGTTCCTGCACGAAGCCTCGACCATGCCCGCCTTATCCGCGCAAACACTTCTCCAGGCATGGGCTGATACCGATCTGCTGCGCGCACGCTTCCTTGCTGACATGCAAGACATCTCCATCCTGCTTCTGCCCGTCTGCTCCGTCCCAGCCTTCAAGCACGACGAACGCGCATGGATCATCGACGGCCAGCACGTCGGCTATTGGCAGTCCATGCGCTACACGCAGTGGTTCAACCTGCTTGCCATGCCCGCCGCCGTCGTTCCCGTGGGAAGCTCACCCGAGGGTCTGCCCATCGGCGTGCAGATCGTTGGCCACCCGTACCGGGATGAACTTGTCTTAACAGTGGCGGGCGCACTCGACCGCGCCTTCGGGTATCGCAGCCCGCCTTTGGCTCGAAGCTAACTCCGTCGTCGTCAAACAACGCTTCGTTTGATCCCCTTATCTGACACATGTGACCGGTACGCAACCAGCAATGCCGTGTCGATACTTCAGCAGGAGAAAGCAACATGGCTGACACCGACATCCTCGGAAATCAGAAGACGATCATTGAAAACCAGCAATCGATCCTTGCAAATCAGGAGACCATCCAGCAAAACCAGGAGGCCCTGAAAGAGATCCTCTCCAACCAGAAAGAGATCATCTCCAATCAGGAGGACATCCTCGGCAATCAGAAGGAAATCCTCTCAGCGTTGAAGAAGTAACACTAGGCTGGCCTCTGCGCAGACGCAAGGCCAGCCGCATCCCCTCACTGGGCCGCGGCAATCCCCGGCTCATACTTCCACGCCGTCTGATCGTGCGCTCCATCACTGAAGCGCGTATCCGCGTACTCACTGAACTCAATCTTCTTGTTCAGGACACCGGTTTCCATCATCAGGTCGCGAACCAGGTCGAAATCCCCCTTACGCGGCGCCAGCGGGCTGTACACGACACGATCCATCGGCTTGGTCAGAGCCCACCGCAAGAGCGACGGCTTCTGGTTATAGTAAAAGCGCCCCACAAAGTCAGCGGCATCATCGCGGTGCGGCTTGCCCTCATCCAGCCACAGGCCCGACCGCGCAATCCCGTCCACCAGCGTCTGCACCACCTCCGGGCGCTGGTCGATCAGGTCCTGCCGCACCACAAGAATGCACGACATGTAATCGGGCCAGTACTCACGCGCCTGAAACAGAACGCGGCCAAAACCGCCGATCTCCGCCTGCGATGGAAATGGTTCGCCCATCACAAACCCGTCGATCGCCTTTGCGGCAAGTGCACCGGAAACATCGGGCGGCGCCATCTCTACCATCTTCAGGTCGCCCGCCTTCATGCCCGCCGTCTTCATCGCGCGAAACAGCATCAGGCGCTCGTCGGAAAAGCGGCTCGGGATGGCGATCGTACGCCCGCGCAGGTCGACAACCGTCTTCACCGGCCCATCCTTGCGCACCACCATCGCGCTGCCATACCGGTGGCCCAGGTACACCACCTTGATGGGCACACCCTGCGCCCGCAGCGCAATGGCCAGCGGAGCCACAATGAACGCAGCCTGCACCTTGTTCGAGATCAGCGCTTCCTTGATCTCCGGGAAGCCCTGAAACATGCGCGGCAGGAACAGCTCGCCCTTGTCGGACACCTTGGAGATGTAGTCCGTCACCGGGCAGGTAAGCTGGCAGGTCACCGGGATATACGCCACCGTGATCTTGCGCTGCTGCACCGGCTTGTACTCGTTCAGCACCGCAGCCCAGTTCACATTGAGCCAGCCATGCAGCACCGTGATGATGCCCACCCACAGGCATGCAAACAGCGCAATCTTGCGTTTACTCATGACGAAATCCCCAACGCACCGCCGGTATCCTCTCCAGCGACCGGAACAAAAGATCGAGCAGCAATCCGATGACGCCAATCAGCAGCATCGCCGCGATCACCAGATCATAGCGCTTGCCGGAGTTGCGCGAATCGATTACAAGATAACCCAGGCCGGAATCGACCGCCACCATCTCCGCCGCGACGACCACAAGCCACGCGATACCCAGAGCAAGCCGCAGCCCCACCAGGATGCGGGGCAGCGCCGCCGGAAAGACCACCGTGCGCAGCATCCGCATGTCTGACAGACCGAAGTTGCGTCCCGCCTGGCGAAACACTGCCGGAACCGTCGAAACACCATCGACGCACGCAACAACAATGGGAAAAAACGCGCCCAGAAAGATAAGAAAGATAGCAGCGCCGTCACCCACACCAAGCAGCAGAATGGCAATGGGTATCCACGCCAGCGGACTGATAGGCCGCAAAATCTGCAGCACAGGATTCACCATCCCGTTTACGGCCGGGTGCCACCCCAGAAATAGACCCAGCGGAATACCAACGGCCACGGCCAGTCCAAACCCTGTCAGGACGCGGCGCAGCGAGTCAACGATATCGCCCCACAACACGTGCTTATGCATGAGTTCAGCCATCCCACGCGCAACTTCCACCGGCGAGGGCAGGACACGCGTGCCACTCCATCGCACAGACAGTTGCCACAGCAGCAGGACACACACCGCGGTGAAGACCGGCCACACAAACCGTTCCCACAGCGCCGGTCTGGAGCCGTGTGTCATACCTGCTGCGCTATCCCGATCTGCTGGAAGATTTGATCCCGCAACTCCAGGTAGCGCGGCGCGCTCATGTCCCTCGGGTGCGGTATGTCCACCGTCACAACCGTCTGGATCGTCGCTGGCCGGGCACTCATCACCACCACGCGGTCCGCAAGTTGCACCGCCTCATCAATGTCGTGCGTGACAAACAGGATCGTCTTGCGCTCTGCCTCCCGGATGCGCAGCAGTTCCCTCCGCATGGTCAGCCGCGTGATGGAGTCCAGTGCGCCAAACGGCTCATCCAGCATCAGCATGTCCGGGTTCACGGCAAGCGCACGCGCCACTTCCAGCCGCTGCTTCATGCCGCCTGAAAGTTCTGCCGGATACGCCTTCTCAAACCCGTTAAGCCCAACCAGGCCCGTGTAATGCCGTACACGCCGCTGCCGCTCGTCACGCGCCAGCGTTCCCAGCCCAAAGCCGATATTGCCCTCCACGGTCAGCCAGGGAAAGACACCACGCTCCTGGAAGACCACGATGCGCCGCGGGTCCGGGCCCCGCACCGCCTCACCACCAGCCTCCACGGTGCCACGCACCGGCGTTAGAAACCCCGCGCAAATGTTCAGCAGCGTGGACTTTCCGCAACCTGATGGCCCCAGCAGGCAGACGAACTCACCCTTCGCCACCTCCAGGTTGATGTCCACCAGCACGTCGCGGAGAGCGCCGTTCTGCTCGAAGGCCATGCCGACTCCTTCGACACGTAACGCGATCTCTGCGGCCACCTTTCGGGCTGCTTGATTCATGCGGCGCTTGCTCCACTGCCGTCGAAACTCCAGCGTGCCGCTCCCACCCGCTCCAGCAAACGCAAACCCTGATCCAGGGCGAAACCAATGACACCAATCATCACCATGCCCGCAAGCACCAGGTCATAGCGGTTGCCAGCGTTGCGCGCATCCACAATCAGAAACCCGAGCCCGGAGTTCACCGCGATCATCTCCGCGGCCACCACCACCAGCCATGCCACGCCCAGCGTAATCCGCAGACCCACGATAATCCGTGGCAGCGTTGCCGGAAACAGGACGCGGGTAAACATCACCCCTGGCTTCAAACCGAAGTTCCGTCCCGCGTGGAGGTACACTGCCGGCACGCCGCGCACCGCCTCCATGGAAGCAAGCAGCAGAGGAAAGAACGTGGCTACAAAGATCAGGAAGACAGCTGAAAGATCGCCTACGCCGAACCACAGAATCGCCAGCGGTATCCACGCCAGCGGCGAGATCGGTCGCAGAATCTGGATCAGCGGGTTGAACGCCATCTCCGCCCGGCGATACCAGCCGATGGCCATGCCCAGCGGGACCGCAAGAAGCACAGCAAGCCCGTAGCCCCACGTCACCCGAAACAGCGAAGCCACCACGTACCTGAACAGCACGCCATGACGCAGCAGCTCACGCAAGCCACCCAAAACACCCCAGGGGCCGGGCAGCAGACCGCCGGGGTGCCACAGGACGGCCACTTGCCACACCGCAAGCAGCAACACGATCAGCAGCCCGGCCCGGAACGCCGCCAGTCCACGCCCTCGTTCACCCTCAAACGCTACAGTACTCTCCAACATCTCTCCTGGACTGTCTCAACGGAGCAATCGCAGGCCGTCAGGAACCTGCAGATCGAACCACGCAGCAGTCTAACCGGAGACCACATACGCGTGCACGCTCTATCGAGATCTTCGCGCCGGCGTTCTCGTCCGAACAGACGAAACAATAAGCCCTGAACCGGCCAGGAGTAAAGCCAACTCTCTTCGCCATCAACCGCAAGCACGTGCGCACGGCACGTCACTCGTGTCAGAACGGACCCTTACACGCGTGCTGCCACTTCCATCCGTTGCGGACCACGTTCCACCGTATATCTGTTTTGCAGCGGGATGATCGCGTGCACCGTGCCGGTCAGGCCCTCCGCGCGGGACGCAACGTGAAGAGCGTCCTCCTCGCAACAAAAGATCGCGGCCAGCGTGACGGCCCGGCCAAACGCGACGACATCGATGTTCAGGACCTTGCATTCTGCATCGACAATGGCAAAGTTTGCCTTCCTCATACGTCTCCCCCTTGAAAACACAGATCGACCACCGCTGACGATTTGTTTCCATGTTCCGCCGCACCCTTGGCGAGACCATGCCCAATATGGGCGACTGCCATCCGTCGCGAACACCCGCACCGCCCCACATACGCCCGCGGTCAACATCGCCCTGCGACGCGATACACTAACCGGACATGGCATCCACGGCACACGCTGACACGGCAACCGGCCCCGCCGTGACCACCGCCAACGAAGAGCGGCACGAAACACTGCCTGAGTCGATCGCCGGTCTCGCCTATGTTCTGGTCATCGGCCTCTTCGTTCTCACCTTCCTCTTTCAGAACTTTGCCATCCCCTCTGGTTCCATGAAAGACACGTTACTCGTGGGCGACCACGTCGTCGTCGATCGCGTGACGCTTGCGCCGCGCTCCGCGTGGATGCCGCTGGACCGGCAGCGCCCCGTCCGCCGCGGTGATGTCATCGTCTTCATCAAACCTGTTGGCCGTGATCCCATCCCTGACCTGATCCTGGTGAAGCGCGCCATCGGTCTGCCGGGAGATCGCATCCACCTCGAACACGGCATTCTCTACCGCAATGGCGAGCGTGTCGACGAGCCATACATCTCCGTTCCGGCGGACGACAGCAGCCCCACGCACGCCTATCAGACGGCGCGCGACGACTTTCCCCGCGACTTGGAGGGCATCGCCGCGGAGGCCGCTGCCAACAATGCCGCAGGCTGGTCACTCGAAATTCGCAACTACGTCCAGAACGGCGAAATCGTCGTTCCATCCAACTCCGTCTTTGCCATGGGCGACAACCGCCTGGAAAGTCTGGACTCCCGGTTCTGGGGTTTCGTTCCCATGGCCAACCTGCTCGGCAGGCCCATGGTCGTCTACTGGTCTTTCATCACCCCGGATGACCAGGAGTACAAGACCGGCGCAGGCAACACCGTGAGCTGGATTGTGCACGAGGCAACGCACTTCATCAGCGATACCCGCTGGAAGCGCACCCTGCACCTCATCCGGTAAGCTTTGGGCGTGGCGCACCAACTGGACAAGCCCGACACAGCAACGCTGCGTAACGACGATGTCTCCCTGTGGACAGCCGCCGTCCACCGTCGCGTGACGCTGGCCAGCATTGCGGTGCTGTGCATTGTGTTGCTGGTGGTTGTACCGCCGTATATCAGTCTCAGCCGGTATCAAAGGGGCGTGGCATCTGCCATCTCCGGCGCGCTTGGACGGACCGTTCACTTCGACAGCATCTCCCTGCAACTGCTGCCGGTACCCGGGCTCGTCATCCAGAACTTCACCGTCAATGAGGTCCCGGCCTTTGGTGCGGAACCCGTGCTGCGCGCTGCCACCGTTACCGCCCGTCTACGCTTCACCTCACTGTGGCGGCGGCGCATCGAGGTCTCGCGCATTAGCCTGGACGCGCCCAGCGTCAACCTGGTCCGCCGGACGGACGATGGGCGGTGGAATCTGCAGAGCATCGTTCATCAGGCATCACAACTCAACTCCGCACCCACAGCGCAGGCACGCTCCGGCCAGGCACCACGCTTTCCCTATATTGAAGCCACGGGCGCTCGCATCAACATCAAAAACGGCATCGACAAGCTCCCCTTCTCCATCCGCGAAACAGACTTCGCGCTGTGGCTCCCACAGCCGGAAGAGTGGCATCTGCGGCTCTCCGGCAGGCCCGTCCGCACCGACACCGACGTCAGCGATGTCGGTCTGCTGAAGGTGGACGCCGCCCTGGGCCGCGCCGCTGACCTGCAACGCGCGCCTATCAACATCACCGCCAGTTGGAAACGCACGCCGCTTGGCGAAGCCACAAAGCTGACCGCCGGAAACGATCTGGGATGGCGAGGCGATGCATCGGCGGAACTGTCGCTTCACGGCAGCGTGGCAGAAGCAAAGCTCATCACAGACCTTCACCTGCTCGCCCTGCGCCGGGCGGACTTCTACCCGGACAGCACCATGGACGTACAGGCGCACTGTGAAGCCGTGCTGGCCGGCCTGCTGCGCTCTGCCAACGACATCCGCTGCGCCATTCCGACGGACAATACAAAGTCGCTTCTCAGTGTCATCGAAGCATTGCGCCCCACTA
Organism: uncultured Terriglobus sp.; assembly: GCA_964251045.1. Lineage (GTDB taxonomy): Bacteria > Acidobacteriota > Terriglobia > Terriglobales > Acidobacteriaceae > Terriglobus. The sequence goes on from CAXUHI010000019.1 coordinate 25,381, forward strand.
CAGGTGGCGACCATGCGGAACAGTCGGTCGCCAGGCCCGGCGTTCTCCTTCTGCTTGCCAGTGCCAGCAACCTGCTGGACTCGCGCTCACTCTCCGGCACGGCTACCTTGACCGGCGCTTCACCAGACTACGCACTCGCATGGATGCGCCTCTTTTCCCGTCGCATCCCACGCAACCTCAGCATCGGCGGAACGCTCGAGCTGACGGCCTCCACTGCTGCTCCGGACGACTCCCCGGATCGCTGGCACGGAAGTATCACCTGCGACTGTGTTCTTCCGCAGGCCGCGCCGGTCGCTGCTGAGGCACCAGCAGCAAACGATGCGTCTGTCCGCCAAGTCTCAGAGGCACCCCATGCAGTGCCCAAGACTCGTTGGACCATCATGGTACGGCACGATGCGCGGCAAACGCTCGCGCCGGACACGCTCCTGATCGCGGGCAGTCCTGAGACCGGTCCCGGCAAAGACGGTGCCGCGAAAGCGCAAGCCAGCACAGCGGACCTCTCCGGACAGATCTCTCCACGCGGCTACACCCTCACCTATGAGTCACCGCGAACAGCACGGCAACTCGCCTCGAATCTGCCCTTTCTGGCAGAGGATATGCCCGAGGATCTGTCCGGTAGAGTGACCGCGCAGCATACCTGGAACAGCCCGTCCAAGTGGAGTGACACCCCAACCACCGCGCGAACACATGAACGGCATCATCGACGCAAATAGCCTCCGCGCTCGTGGCGTAGCTCTCTGCCTCGCCGTCTCTGCTCGTTGTACGTGCCTGTGCGGGCCGGACCGAACCTTGTCGGTGTTGACCCACTACTCCGCCCCGACCCGCTCGATCATCACGTCGGTCGACTTCACCAGCGCCGCTGCCGTATCGCCTTTCTTCAGGTTCAGTTCGCGCGCCGCATCCGCGGTGATGATGCTGTTGATCTGCTGCCCGGCAATCTCCAGCACCACCTGCGCCAGCAGTCCCTCTACGCGCACGCTCACCACCTTGCCGACCAGCTGATTGCGTCCGCTTACACGCCGGAAGCGCTCGCGCGACTCCGTTGCCGGCTTGTCCCTGTCCTTGCTCAGAAACGGCTTCAGGGCGGACTGCGCGATGCGGTGGTGCCCGCCAGGCGTGGGCGTCGTCTGTAGCTTGCCGGACAGTATCCACTGCTTGATCGTCGGATAACTGATGCCCAGCATGTGCGCGGCCTCGCGCGGTGTTAAGAGCGGTGTGGATGCCATGCGGCTATTGTGCCGCGTCTCTCGCGTGAAAAGATAGTCGAAACCTATGGGCGCGGAGCTACAAACAGGATTCAATTGCAGCGTATGCGGACAGCACCATGACGTTCTGCCGCTCAGCTACTCCGTTGGTACCCGCTCGCTGCAGGCATGATCCCAGAGGAGGAGCTTGCCCAGCGCGTCGTCATGACAGCAGACCAGTGCGTCATCGACAACCGCTTCTACTACGTGCGCGAACGTTTTGCCATTCCCATCCATGGACTGGACGAGCCGTTCATATGGGGCTGCCGGGCACGGCTAGCCAGCGCGGACTTCTTCCGCACCAACCAACTCTGGAACGACCCGGCACGCATTCAAGAGCCGCCGTATGAAGCCCTCCTGAATAGCGCCCTGCCGCTCTACGGCAACACGCGAAACCTGCCGGTGCGCGTCCAGACCATACCCGTGGGCCGCCGCCCACACTTCACCCCGCCGATCCACACCACCCCATCGCCATCGAACAACGGACAGGCTTGCCCATGCAGCGTGTCATCGAGATCGCGAGCGGATGCTGCACCGGTGATTAGTGCAGCTTGGATTGCCAGTCCCGCGGCACCTTGCCCGCCGGACCAGGTACCGGCTGCGCTGCCGGATGCGCGTGCGGGGGAGCCAACGCCGCCCCCTGCGTCATACCGTTTGTACGGTAATCCCAAAACCACGTCTCGCCCGGCTCAAAGCTGGCCATCACAGGATGCCCCGTCTCATGAAAGTGCCGCGTCGCATGCTGCCCCGGCGAACTGTCGCAGCAGCCAATGTGCCCGCACTCCGCGCACCGCCGCAAGTGAAACCACCAGCCATCCAGTTCGAGACACTCCGCGCAACCGCTGCCGCTTGGTTCCGCCTCGCGATTGATGCCGCTATGCTTTGCGCTCACAAAACACTCCCTTCCTTCGTGTCTATGGGATGCGGTACAGCCGCAACGTCAACAAACTTCCGCCTCGAACACCTGTTCTCGTTGGTGTGCTCCTGCGCGGATGGCCTCCGGAACGAGATGCGTATCCGGCTATCATCAGACGCATGGCTCGCACACCATCCAATCAGGATCTGCCGCTCGGTTCCATATGCCCTTCCTTTGAACTTCCCTGCGTACTGTGCGGCAAACCGCGCGGACGCGATGACATCTTCGGCGGCACCGATGACCCACACGATCGTAAAGGCCTTCTGGTCGCCTTCTTCTCCGTCCACTGCCCGTTTGTGCAGCATATGGAATTGGCATTCACAGCGCTGATGCGCGAGTATACAAGTCGCATCGCTGCCGTCGCCATCTGCTCCAACGACGCTGATGCCTTTCCCGAGGACGCGCCTGAACACATGCGCGCGCAGGGCGAGCGTCTCGGCTGGCCCGCCTTTCATATGCCGTACCTGGCCGACGCCTCCCAGGAGACGGCGCACGCCTTTCACGCTGCATGCACACCCGATCTATACCTCTTTAATACGCACTACAAGCTCGTCTATCACGCCCAGTTCGACGAAACACGCCCCTATCGCGCCAGCGACGAAAACAACGGCATCGCCAAACACCCGCGCATCCATCAGCCCGCTCACGGAGCCGGCCTCCGCCACGCCATTGAGGCCCTCCTTGCCGGTCAGCCACCCATCACCACACAGATCCCAAGCCTCGGGTGCAACATCAAGTGGCGGTGAAAAACACGCATCAGGAGCTTGGTGTCCAAGTGGCAGTCAATCCTGCTCAAGGCACCGCTGCCAACAAAGAGAGGTGCCTTTTCTAAAGAGGCACAAGGTATCAGCAGGCATGCTGCCTTCAATGCCATGCAGCGGCAAACCGCTCTGAAAGCAAAAGAAACGCCGCGACGAGGTCGCGGCTTTCTTGGCGTAAAGCAATGAAGTTATATCTAAAAGACGATCTTGCCAGCGAACTGGAGAACACGGGCCGGAAACGTCGTGGATGCGTTGACCACGCCAAAGCCGGATGCGCCGGAACTCAACCCACTGCTTGCCAGCGCATAGTTCACATGGTTCAGCACGTTGAAGGCTTCCACGCGGAAATCGAACACCGTGCCTTCCGGATAGAGCGCAAAGGCTTTGTGCAGGCCCAGGTCCGTGTCGTAGTACGGATCGAAGCGGACCGAATTGCGAGACGCGTTGCCGTAGGGATGATTGACATCTGGCAGCGAAAAGGCGCTGAAGTTGAGCCCAAGCAGCTGCTGATTGCCGTTGGTCTTCACGCGCTGCCCCTTGGGGATGACCGTCGCGACACCAGGAACCTGATTCGGGCGCTGGGCCAGTAATCCACTGAGTTGCTGAAAGCCGTTCGGCGAATACGTGATGTTGATTGGCTGGCCGCTCTGCGCATTCTCAATCGCGGTAATCTGCCATCCGCCCAGCACTTCCTGCAGGAACAGCGGCGCCGTGCTGCCAAAGGCGCGTCCCTTACCGTACGGCAGGTCGTACACCAGGCTCAGCGTCTCATTGAGCGGCTGGTTGTAGCCGGAGTTGCCGCGTTCGCCGTAGCCGCCGTTCAGCAGATTGATGCGGGAGTTGTCGCCATTATTGGTGTCCAGGTGTCCGCTTGCGTTGTCGATGGCGTGCGACCAGGTGAACGAGTTGAGCACGTAGAGGCCGTGACTGGTGCGGTGTTCCAGCTTGGTCTGCAACGCGTTATAGCTGAGATAGCCCGCCGGGAGCGTCTCTTCGATGGTGGTAAAGGTCTTGAGTGGCCGCCCTGCGTTCCCGTTCAGCAGATTCACGCAGCCGGTCGTGACCGTCCCGTTGCAGGTCGCTGTGACCGGGTTGCCGGTCGCCTGGTTGTAATCCGCCAGCACCTGCAGCTTGGTGCCGTGCTCGCCCACATAGGAGACCTCGAAGGTGGTGTTGGGCGCCACCTGCTGCTGCACGGTGGCGTGCCAGGCCTGCACGTAGCCGGTGGGAAGGTTGGCCGGGATATAGCGCGCCTGGGTGCTGGCGTTGCTGGCCGCTGTGACATTCGCCGGGTTGACGAAGTTGTTCGGAAACCCCTGCGTCGTCAGGCGAAAGCATGGATTGGGGTTGGCAGGATTGAAGTCGGCACTAGCCTGCGCGGAGGTGCACGTGGCGAGACCGGCCGACGATCCGCGGATGCCAGCACTTGCGCCTGCCGGGATCTGGTTGATGTTGGTGTTGACGATGTTGGGCAGGTTATAAACCAGCAGGTTCTCGCCGCCCTCGCGGTTAAACTGCGCGTAGCTGATGCCGTAGCCCGCGCGGAACACAGTCTTGTTCGTGGCCGAGTACGCCAGACCAAGGCGCGGCGCAAAATCCAGCTTGGGCGTATGCACCTGTGCGCGGTTAAACAGAGACCCGCCCGAGGCCGTCACCAGCGACGTCGTCGCAGGATTAAAGTTCGCCAGGAGGTTATTGCTCTCCCACTGCGGCGTCACCAGTTCATAGCGCAAACCGGCGTTCACCGTCAGTTTGTCGGTGAAGCGGATGTCATCCTGCAGGTACATGTAGTGCATGCGCTGGTTCAGGTGCACAATGACAAAGTTGTTCAGCTGAAAGCTGTCCTGCGCGCCGAAGAGAAAGTCAGCCAGCGTCGCCGCCTGCTTGGTGCCAATGTCCGCGGAGCTGAGGGCACTTGCGCTGCCTGGATAGCTGAACCCCTTGCTATAGGTGCTCTGGCCATAGGTCGGGTTGAAGTCGTCGATCGTGGTGAAGATCGCCTGGTATTCGTAGCCCACCTTGTATGTGCTGCGTCCCACAATGCGCGTGTAGTTCACCTTTGGGTTGTAAACGGACGGGTTCTGGAATTGCGGATTGCTGCCCTGGTTGCCAAACTGGGTAAAGTTCGACACGTTCTGCACATTCAGGCTGCGCGTCACCTGCGGATTGGTCGGCAGGCCAGGGATGCCGGTCATCAGGTTGGTCAGGGCTGCACCGTAAGGACTCTTGCCGCCGTCGGTATGCGCGTAGGCAAAGCGGGCGTCCACGATGGAGTTTTGACTGAACACGTGCGTGACGCCACCCGCATACTGCTGGTTGAAGATCAGTACGTTCCCGTTGGCATTACCGCCGGCCGGTCCCTGGATGCTGGGCGGCGACAAAATATCCGCGCGATGTTCGCTGTAGCGGAAGAACGCGTTGGTGTGATCGGTAAAGGTGTGGTCCAGACGGATGTCGCCCTTGTTGTCGTTGATGGGATCGCGTGGCTGCGACGCATAATTGTTCTGGTACGGATTGCCCGGAACATTTGATTGCGGCAGGTTAAGCAAAACGCCTTTTGCGAAGGCGCTGACGGTAGGATCACCGAAGGGCACCACGCCATTGGCGTACTGTGCGCCGGTGATGGGGTTTTGTAGCGCAACCGCCCCGCCCGTCGCACTCCGGAAGGTATACCCGCCATTGCTGATCGCCAGCGCGCTGGAACCGCTCTGGTCCGGGTTGGGCACGGTGGCCTGCATGACGGCCCGCGTGATCTGTCGCGTTCCCTCGTAATCGCCGAACAAGAAGGTATGGTCCTTCCAGAGCGGACCGCCCAGCGTTCCGCCAAACTGGTTGCGGATCAGCACCGGTTTGACCTGCAGACCCGTCGCCGGATTCGTCGTGGGCGCGAACGGCCCGATGGCATTTAGCGCCGTGTTGCGGATGTAGTCGTACGCCTTGCCGTGGATGCGGTTGGTCCCGCTATTGATGCTGACGTTGATGACGGCGCCGGCCGACCGGCCATACTCCGCGCTGTAGTTGTCCGTCTCCACGCGAAACTCGGAGATGGCGTCGGGCGAGGGCGGAATCGCCTGGTTTGAGAAGCCCTGGTTTGACGTGCCGTACGCGTTATTATCCAGGCCGTCCAGCAGAAAGTTGTTGAACTCGCTGCGCTGCCCGTTCACATTAAAGCTGGCATCGCGGCTCGAATCGCTGCCATTCTCCAGCAGGTTGCGCCGAACACCCGGGACCAGCGCCGCCAGATCGGCATACGCACGGCCGTTCAGCGGCAGGTTCTGCACCTCGCGCGTGCCGATCACCTGCCCACGCTCGCTGGAGTCGGTCTCAAGCAGCGAGATGGCGCTCGCCGTGACCGTTACGCTTTCCGTGCCGCCCGCGCGCAGGGCCACGTCGACACGCTGCCGCGCATTCACCTGCACCAGGAAGGGCGGCGTCTGGCTTGAGCTGAAGCCGCTGGCATTGGCGGTGACGATGTAGTCGCCGATCTTGACATCGGTAAACTGGTACGCGCCCTGCGCGTCCGTCGTGACCGTAACCTCGGTCTTCGTCTGCTGGTTCACCAGCGTCACGCTTGCGTTCGGAACGACAGCACCGCTGCTGTCCCGCACATACCCAAGCACGGACGCCGTCTCAAACTGCGCAACCAGGCACAGCGGAGAGAGCAGCAAAAGACAGACAAGACCCACAAGAATGCGAAGGCGTTTCATACAGAGAGACTCCAGGAGGGTAGGTGCAGACACACGCAAGCAGCGCCGCCGCACAAACGATGAGATCAGGATGGCCACGTTGATACAGCCAGCATGCCGCACCCGGATTACAGGCGCATGAACGCCGGCAAAAGAGGTCGAACGCACACCCTCGGACGCATTCACCCAACCCGCTGACGAACGGCCTCACCACCCACTCGCCGTCCTCGCTCTCCGCCGGATCGACGTCGTCCAGAGCGACGAACCGCTCTTCGATCCAGGTTATGCTCTAGCCTGAGATACTCAATGCCCCTTTTTCTTGCCTCGACGAGTAGCTTCTAATTCTTCACGGCATAAGAACTCGACCAAAAGACCCTCAGTCTCAAGTTCTGTAGCCCAGTTCAGCCACTTGTGGTCACTTGCTTGAAGTATCACTGCCGCACCATGTGCACGAGCAGCAGCGACAAATTTTTGATCGTTACGATCAAAGGTTTTGAGTCGTACATTATCAGGAAACTCTTTGAAAGCTCTCCACTCGTGTGAGTTGCTTGTCAACGGAACAGTAAGGCAAAGATCACGACGGCCTCTGTTATTTATAAACCATCGAAGAAATGCATCGCCTAATCCCGGTTGGCCCTTGTAGTTAAGATAAGAAGCATATTCATCGAGAATCAGTCCACTGGCGTCCATCACGACAGCACCAGATTCTTTCACACGGAGGATCGCAGCTGCGCACTGTGCTGCACAAGCGTAAGTTCCTCCCTCACGCTTATTAGCAACAATCAAGACATTTGTATCAATGACGTATGCCCTTCTAGGCATTGGAGATCGCTTCTCTCTTACTAGCTGCAGTCAGTCTCGCCGCCAAATCGCCTAGTTCGTCACCGAAGAACTCTTCAGGCCAGTCTGATATTTCACCGAACAGGTTAACTGGAAGCTCTCGTAATTTTGCTCCATCAGACCCCGGCTCACAATAGTAGAGCGCAACATCCCCGGGATCTAAATTGCCTTCCGCAATGCGAAGCTGTATGCGTCGAAGAAAATGTTCAGAATGACTTTCGATAATGAACTGCATATTACGGTCATAATTGTTTTCACGTGCGTGTATCGCCTCGATAAACAAATCCGCTAATCCGGACTGAACTCGAGGGTGAAGATGAAGTTCGGGCTGCTCTATGATGACTGTGGAGTTAGCAGGAGCATAAAAACATTGCACTACTACAGGAAGCACCTGGGAAACGCCAAAACCTACGTCTGGAAGCAAAACATCTACCATATTGTTCTTTGTACGAACACTTACCTCAAACTCGTTTCTTCCTGAGGCAATAGCGTGAGCGCTAAACCCCTCCAACAGTTCCAGTCGCTCAAGCCACCGCGCAATTATTTTTGTGAAAGCTAAGCCGGGTTTCTTGTAACCTGGAACAATCTTACGATCGGCAGCCGCCAGAACAGCTTCTATTGCTCGATCTCCTCGGCTTCCGACACTATCTGGGACTTCACCCGACCACGAGTACATCCTTGATGGATCTTCTCTCAAAGGTCCAAGATATGAAACAGATCTCATTTGCTTTTCTAGTTGAAATGCTAAGTCACTGACAAAACTTGCATTTTGGTAGTAGGATGACACCTCATCTGGAAATCCGTAGAACCGGAGTGGTTCAGGAAGCTCCCATGCCCTGCCCACCGTCCGTCGAAGATTGAAGTTTGTCGCAGTGAGCTTGTATTTACGCCCGGTCGGTTTTACCGGTTCCATCGCAACTTTAATGGAACCAAGTTGCATGTTATTGCTAGTTAGCTCATAGTTAAAGCGATCAATCGACGCCGTACCACGTTGATCAGCGGCGACTTTTGCCGAGAAACGTATCGTGTCGGCTTTGAATAATAATTTTGACAATGAATCGACTATTTCAACTGGACGAGGAAGTTGCCAAGTCACCGAAAACTCTAGCTTCGTTTCAATTTGATGACGGTGAATTATGTCCCGGAAAGAACCAAGCTCAACTAGCGAGTGTTGATCGCCAAGATGTAAGACACGTTTACGATCAGGAGATTCCGCTGTCTGCTTTAACATCAGCAAAAATTGAAGAATGCTCGTCTTCCCAGCGCTGTTTCCTCCAAAGAAGATCGTAATGGGTGCGAGCCGCACATCTTTCGTGTCTTTCCACCCTTTGAAGTTAAGAAGTCTTAGTTGTGTCAGCATTGAGGTTCCTCAGCGATTGCACAATTAGAGATGCGGTCGTGGTCAAACCCGTGTTATTCCGCATCGTACAGGAGTTGGACATCTCTAACAGCAGAACTACAGATGATTATCTGGACGGTTTGGGTGCGCAATCGTTCGAGTCGTTCTTCGTCTGGATCGAGGGTGTTCGCCGAGCCACTGGTGGCGGTCGCGGGTATAGTCGCCACCGCTTGATCTATGTCTGCGCTTAAGCGGCTTCAGCGGAGAGAGACGTAGGAATGGCGGAGATGTCCGTTACCACGGTCAGATTGTCCTGTGGATCGTGGCTTAGCACGATCCGGATGTTGCCGCTGCTTGCGACGCGGAGCCCGTCAGGCTGAACCGATAAGGGCTTGCTGTTACCGATGGGATCAATGTTGAGACGTTCGAGTGTTTCTAGAACCTGCGATTGGTCCTGCTTTGAGAAATGTTCCACGCGGTGGAGTAGGGGCGGGTCAAGATAGAGCGTGTCAGCCATTGAGTGTTCTCCTAAGCTCCTCAAGCGTGGTCACCTTTTCCAGGTCGCCTGTCTTGATCGCTTTCATTTCTCGATAGCAAGTGCCTTGTTGCTGTCAGTCTGCTGCTGGCGAAGCTGCGTCTGCCGTTCGTGTCCCAGGTGCGCTAACCGCTTCTGCTGGTCACGAAACGATGATAACTCCACCTCCTCGGCAGACGCCATGAAGACGAATGCGAACTGGAGCACGACGCACAGAACTAGAATGGCCGCAGGCACTGCCAGCCTGGCTTCTGCGGCGAAGCGAACGCAGGTTCCGCAGCAACGCCTGAGGCAATGCCCGCGACAGTAGTAAGCAGGAGTGAAGCGACGCTCTTCAGTTGCGATGTGATGCGTTGCAAGCTTCACTCCTGCGGGTTCGTTCTACAGCTTACTGGATGGTGGGCTTGTCGTCCTCGGGCTTTTCTTCGTTGGGGATGGTGACGGCGGCGGCGACCTTGTCGTCGCTGTCCAGGTCGAGCAGCTTGACGCCCATGGTGGCGCGGCCTGCGGCGCGGATCGTCTTGGTATCGATGCGGATGATCTTGCCGAACTGGCTGATGACCATCAGCTCCGTCGTCTCATCCACCAGCTGAATCGCCGACACCTTGCCGATTTTGGGCGTGGTGCGCATGTTGATCACGCCCTTGCCGCCGCGCGATTGCAGGCGGTAGGCGTCCACGTCGGTGCGCTTGCCAAAGCCGTTTTCGCTGACGGTGAGGATGAGGCAGGGTGTGATGCCAAGCTGCTTATCCAGCGCGTCCAGCCGGTCAGAGTGGTTGATGGGCGCGGCGGCTTCCACCACGGTTTCGCTGGGGTCGCCGTCAAGTTCGAGCGGGGTGTTGCCCTTGGCCCGGGCCAGGTCGTCAATGGCTTGCTGCACCTGTTCGACCATGCTTTGCTTGCCGGGCTTGGCCGGGTTGCTGGTGTCCATCTTTGCGGCGAGTTCAAGGCGCTTCCTGTTGCGGCTGGCTTCGCTGGGCGTGACGGCGACGCCGATGACGTAGTCCGACTTGCGCAGCGTGATGCCCTTGTTGCCACCGGCGTTGCGGCCCATCGGACGCAGGCCGCCGGTCTTGTCGGAGTCGTACCGTTCCTCAAAGCGGATGGCGTTTCCTTCGCGCGTGGCCAGGAAGACAACATCGTCGCCGGAGGTGACGCGGACGGCGATCAGTTCGTCATCCTTGTCGATGTTGATGGCGATGATGCCCCGCGCCATCACGTTGCTGAAGTCCGTCAGCGGCGTCTTCTTCACGATGCCCTCGCGCGTGGCGAAGAAGACGAATTTGCCTTCTTCCTTCAGGTCGCGAACGGCGAGATAGCTGACGATTTTCTCGCCCGGCTGCAGCGCCAGGATGCTGGCCATGTGCTTGCCCTTGCCAGCCGACGCGACATCGGGAATCTCGTAAATCTTCAGCCAGAAGACGCGGCCCGTGTTGGTAAAGAAGAGCAGGTAACTGTGCGTGGAGTTGATGATCAGCGATTCGACAAAATCCTCTTCGCGCGTCTTCATGCCCAGGCGGCCCGTCCCGCCGCGGCGCTGCTGCCGGTAGGTGGAAATAGGCGTGCGCTTGAGATAGCCGGAGTGCGAGACGGTGACAGCGACCTGCTCGTCCGCGATGAGGTCTTCCAGTTGGAGTTCGGCGGTTTCGTCCACGATCTGCGTGCGGCGAACGTCTCCGTACTTGTCGCGAATCTCTTCCAGCTCCTTGACGATGACCTTGCGCAGCTTCTTATCGCTGGCCAGGATCGACTCGTATTCGGCGATGCTCTCGCGGACCTTGCCAAGCTCGTTGAGCAGCTCGTCGATGGAGAGCTGCGTCAGGCGATAGAGCTGCAGTTCCAGGATGGCATCGATCTGGCGGTAGCTGAGGACGAGCGTGCCGTTGATGTTGCCTCCGGTCGCAACGGGTAGCAGGGCGGAGTCGATGCCATACTTGACCGGGTCCAGCGTGACACCGGCCAGTTCCGTCCCGCGCAGGTTGACGGTGCGTCCGCTGAAAAAGGTGAAGAGGTTTTCGCGGGCGTCGCTGCGGCTGCTGCTGTTGCGGATGATGCGGATCACCTGGTCCAGGTGGTCCAGCGCGATCTGGTAGCCAAGCAGGATGTGCTCACGCTCGCGTGCCTTGCCCAGCAGATAGGCGGTGCGGCGGCGAACCACGTCGATGCGGTGCTCGATGAAGGCGCGGATCGCGTCTGGCAGTGGCAGTTCGCGCGGCTGGCCATTATGCACCGCCAGGAAGATCATGCTGAAGCTTTCCTGCATCTGCGTGTTTTTGTAGAGCTGGTTCAGCACAATCTCCGGCTGCGCGCCGCGCTTCAGTTCGATGACGATGCGCATGCCGTCGCGGTCGGATTCGTCGCGCACGTCGCTGATGTCGTCCACGATCTTGTCGGTGACCAGTTCGGCGATGCGCTTGATCAGGTTGTTCTTGTTCACCTGGTAGGGGATCTCGCTGACGATGATGGACTCGCGGCCACCCTTCAGGTCCTCCGTGGAGCACTTGGCGCGCATCAGAAAGCGTCCACGCCCGGTGCGATAGGTTTCGCGGATGTTGCGCTTGCCAAAGATGAAGCCTCCGGTGGGGAAATCCGGGCCCTGCACGTGCTCCAGCACCTCGTCCAGGCCGGCGTGCGGGTCGTTCACCAGCATGATGCAGGCGGTGACGATCTCCGTAAGGTTATGCGGCGGAATGTTGGTGGCCATGCCGACGGCGATGCCGGACGAACCGTTGACGATCAGGTTTGGGAAGCGCGCCGGGAGCACGGTCGGCTCCAGCGTGGATTCGTCGTAGTTGGGGGTGAAATCGACCGTGTCCATGTCGATGTCGGCCAGCATCTCACCGGCAATCTTTTGCAGGCGGCTCTCGGTGTAGCGCATGGCGGCGGGCGGGTCGCCGTCCACACTGCCAAAGTTGCCCTGGCCGTCGATCAGCGGGTAGCGCATGGAAAACGGCTGCGCCAGGCGCACCATCGCGTCGTAAATGGCGGAGTCGCCGTGCGGGTGGTAATTGCCCATGGCGTGGCCTACCACCTTGGCGCATTTGGTGTACTTTTTGTTGGCCTGCAGGCCCATCTCCTGCATGGCGTACAGGATGCGGCGGTGCACCGGCTTCAGGCCGTCGCGCACATCGGGCAGCGCCCGCCCAATGATGACGGACATCGAGTAGTCGAGATACGACCGGCGCATCTCCTCCTCAAGATTGATGGGGATCATGAACGCCGCGCCCGGCCCGGACGAGCCGGGAGGCGTGGCTCCGCCGTCTGCACCGGAGGCAGCGGCTGCGTCCTCCGGGCCGGAAGAGCCGTTCGCGCCTGCACTGTTCGCGTTTTCTTCGTTCGGGGAGGGGTCCCCAGGGCCAAGCGGAAGCTGGTTCTGGTCGTCTGCCATGTATGACTTAAGTATAAAGTGCCGCTTGCTCTGTTCACAGCGCGCGCCGTAATTGCAACGGTTGCAATTACGAAAGTCGTTATTTCAAAAATGAGACATTTTTGAAATAAGCTATACTCGGCATGTGCGCAGAGGTATCCAGGGACGCAGGCTTCGGCAGGGATCGAGCAATGCTGCATTCTTCGCATACGACCCGGCGCCACTACCACCTACCCCGCCTCTCACGCTGACTCCTGAACTGAACCGTGCGCTCTCCATGGCAGATCAGATGCTGGGCAGGCTGGACGGCCTTTCGTCGATCCTTCGCCACCCTGACCTGCTGATCTATTTTTACGTCCGCAAAGAAGCCGTGCTGTCATCGCAGATCGAAGGCACGCAGTCGACATTGTCCGAACTTCTCCTGTATGAGACTGAGGAAGGGCCCTCCAATGACGACATCGTCGAAGTATCAAACTATGTTGCCGCCATGCGGCACGGACTGGAGCGTCTGGCCAGCGGCTTCCCGCTTAGCTTGCGGCTCATTCGAGAGATGCATGAGCATTTGCTTCGTGATGGCCGAGGCAGTGACCGTACGCCGGGCGAGTTTCGAAGGTCCCAGAATTGGATCGGTGGCACACTGCCCGGAAACGCGTTATATGTTCCGCCATCCGTTCCGGAGATGCACGCCGCTCTTGATGCGTTCGAGAGGTTCATGAACGAAGGTTCGCGAGAACTACCGGTTTTGGTCCAGTGTGCTCTGCTGCACCTGCAATTCGAAACCATACACCCGTTTCTTGACGGCAACGGCAGGCTGGGGCGTCTCTTGATGACCATGCTTCTGGTTGAGCGTGGTGTCCTGGTTAAACCGCTGCTCTATATGTCCCTCTACCTGAAACAGAACAAGAGCCGCTATTATGACCTGCTACAGGCGGTCCGAATGGAAGGTGACTGGGAAGAATGGATTCACTTTTTCCTTACAGGGGTAGCTGCCACTGCGGAACGCGCCGTCGCGCTGGCCAAACAGATTCTCGACCTCTTTGAACGAGACGAGCAAAGGCTTGAAGGCCTCGGGGCGAGACGCGCCTCTACATCACAGGTTCTTCATGCGATGCAGCAATCTCCGTTTTCTACGGCTCGAAGTATTGTCGAGAAAACCAGCTTGGCTCATAACACCGTCCTGTCAGGGCTGAGTCAGCTCGAGTCCCTTGGACTTGTGTCCGAAATCACCGGGCGGCAGCGAAGCAAAACATATCGCTACACCGAGTACCTGAGACTTTTGGACGAGGGCACCGACCTGCAATGAACACGTTTCGTCTGGAAAGCTCAATCAGGGCCAAGCGGAAGCTGGTTTGGTCGTCTGTCATGTTTGGCTTAAGTATAAATGCAGGCTCCTTACTTGGAATCGAGTAAGGCCTCGGCTGTCTGCTTGATCGACTCCGCAAGCGCTAGCATAGCTTCATCACGATCTGGCCAAAGCGAGACAGGACGACCGTCTTTTGGAATAGCTTGGATGCTGGCAAAAGGCGTCGAATGCCACATGCAACTTCTCACGATTACCGGTATGATCACGGCCTCTTTCCGCGCGTGACGCTCTAAAGCCCTTTCCAACTCAACGTCATAGCAGTAGCTAGAGTTAATGAAATCGATACTGACAATTAGAAGAATCAAGTCGGCAGACTCAAGATTTTGAGAGATTTGCTTGTCCCAGTCGTCCCCTGCCTTTATCTTGCGATCGTGCCATGTGTCAACAATCTCCAATTTGCGAAGTGGTTCCAGATGCTTAAGCAAGTCTGTTTTAAAGGACTCGTCAACATGTGAGTACGACACAAACACCTTCAAAGCTTTGCTGCCCGGTGCGTGAGCCAGTCCGACTGAGCCTCCGTAGCCACGACCTACAATTAATTTGTTGCCCCGAACGAGCTCCATCTGAATTTGTTTATACCTTTGTTCATCCCATCCAAGGGCTTCCCTCAAAGCTTTATTGCTGATCAGCTTCTGCTCTCCTGCAGAAATTTCAGCTAGCTTGTCGAGGTACAGCTCGGCGTGTGTTCTTCTGCGTCGTGTAACCATGATCCTTCTTTCTTAAAGAAATCTCCCAGCGTGGGACCTCGTCCTGTTCTCTACTATCGAGCGACTTCCAAATCTGCGGTGAGGTGGACGGCAGTGCCGCTGACGTTCATGGTGCGGATCCAGTCGGTGTAGCCCTTCTTCTTGACGGCAATGGTGTGCTGGCCGGGCGTGACGGAGAGCGTGGAGGGCTGTTCCCGGCGAAGGCTCCATCGATCTCACTCTTCGCTCCCGGGTATTCGGCTGGGCGAACACCCCGGATGTTGCAACTGGTATCAGCTGCCAGCCGCCACGGGAGGCAGGGCGATGTCGTCGGAGACGTATACCTTCAGAGCGGTGCCCTGCTTTACGTCGATGTCCTTACCGTGCTTGATGAGGCCGATGGGCCCGAACAGCACCGTGAGGACGATGGCTCCTGTGGTGCCACTCTCGCCTTCCTTGCCCTTGGTGCCGCGCAACCTGATCTTTTGATCGCCTACCTTCACATAGTCGAGCCGGACGTTCAGTTCACCGGCTTTGCCCATCATGCCCGCCTTCTTGGCATTGGTAACTTCGCCGATGGCCTTGCTGCCCTCTTTGGCAACGACGACCCCATTGACCTTGAGGTCGTCCGCCAGAGTAAATGTAACGGGATCGCTGTCAGCCGCCGTCTTTGAACTGATGTCCTGCGCAAACTTGAGGGAAACATCCTCGCCTTCACGAAGGATGTACCGACCGTTGGCATTTGGTCCGGCGGTGCCGACCGAAACGGAAGGTGCAGGCGCAACAGCGGCAGCGGGCGCTGGTGCGGCGGTTTGCTGTGCGTTGACGAGCGGATGAATCGTAAGGATAGCTACAAGCGGCAGAACAACCACAGTCTTCATGGGGGACCTTGATGTTTGGAGTGGAGCCATGCTACGTGCCCGCATCGCCGCATGCAAGCAGTTTCTTATGGAAGTTAAAGCTCTGTAGGCCGGCTCAAACTGTATAAGTATGCAGAGATGTGCATACTTATACATAAGTAGCTTTGAATGAGCTATTTACAGGAAATTGACTGGACTTTCCGTGCAGCTTGGGTCAGGCTTGTATCAGGCACGACAAGGGCGTTTGTATGTTTCACAAAAATGCAGCACAACGAATTCAAAGTAGTTTCACCTCCCCCTCACCACGTTCCACGCTGAACAGCGCAGCAGGACAAGGTTCCTTTCCTGAGGTTTCGCACGGTCCACGGCTGGTCTCCCCGGACGAGACCCGCAGGCAGAACAACACCGCGCTGCCGGAGTTGATCGCGATTGCCTCGCGGCGCTGCTCGTCCTTCTTTGCGGAAGCTGCGGTGCTGGTGCTCGTCTTCGGCCTGCTGGACTTCTTTCTGCAGCGCGGCCGCATGGAACTGGGCTGGGTGGCGGGCGCGCTCTTCATCAGCGTGGCGCTGCTGGCCGCAAGCGTCGCCACCGACTTTACCGCCCGCCGCTGGCTTGGAGCGCATCCCTAGCGTCTCTCACGACGATCACGAATAGGAACGCTACTGATCCGTGTCCTCGCCGTAGGTGGCAAAGGGCGCAGGTTCGGTGCTGGTGGGCAGGCTTTGCAGCGTGGCAAGGTCGCGCTGCACGGTGGCCCACTGCTCCGGCTTTTGCTTCGTCGCGAAGGGTAGACTCAGGTCCGCGTAGTAGGTGAGGATGTCGTCTTTGACGCCGGGCGGCGCGGGTTGCTGCGGCTTGGACGCGAGCCGGTGCAGCAGGTCCGCGTAGGTGTCGTCGGTCAGGCGGTATCCCGCCGGCTTGACGACATTGCCGGTATCGAGGTCGCGGTTCTTAAGCGGATGCCGCGGGTCTGGGGCGCCGCTACGTACAGCACTTTCCGTTGCAGATGCCTTCGGCAGGACTGAGTCGGCGCTGGAAAGCTGCGTCGTTGGCAAGGCAGTGGCAGCCACGTCCGTCCGCGTCGCCGGGGACGGCGTGAACCGGCGAAGTACGGCGTTCAGCGAGTCCGTCGAGCGAACGACGGAGTGCACATATTCGGACTCCGTGGTCTCCGTCGGGCCTTTCACCGCGACCAGCTTGAGTGGTCCGACCTTCGGCAAAAGGGAAAGGACCGCCGCAAGGCTATACGTGCCGAACCCTGGGCTCTTGCGGTACTGATCCCAGTGATTCTTTGCGGCGACTGAGGCAATCTCCTGCTCCAGCTTTTCCAAGGCGGCGTCCTGCACCTCCTGCGGCTCATGCTTGCGGTGCAACACGGTCACGGCATACGCGATGCGCGGAATGAAGCGCCGTACTGCAAACCGATAGCCGCCCACATTGATGCGCTTCAGCCGGTGCTGCGAGAAGTCTTCACTCAGCCCGTATATTTGGTAGAAGGCCAGCGAAAGCTGGCGGACAGGCACCTGCAATCCCACGTGGCGCAGGTAGTGCACGGGTGCAAGACGGTGATGCGCGATCTCGCCGATGTCGAAGGCAAACTCGGTCTGCACATGCTGGTGCTCGCCCTGCGCGTAGTTCACCACGTTGCCGTAGCGCTTGCGCAGCTTGGGAAACTCGACCGGCACGGCAAGGTTGGTCGCGGTGGAGTGACCGACGGTGTCGCCGATATAATGCGACAGCGCACCCACGGCAAACGCCAGTTCGTCAGGCGAGTTTGCATTGCGGAAGAGGTTGACGATGAAGTCGCCGGTGCGGACATAGTGCGTCAGGTTGGAGAAGAACGCGTCGCCCAGCGGATAGTAGCCGATGTCCTGGATGACGCATCCACCATACGCATAGGCGCGCGCCTGCTCGATCTGCGCCGGTGTCAGGTCGGGATATCGGCTGAGCAGCAGCGGAACGATGGATTGATCCCACGTCAGGTCAATCAACTGTTCGTGCGTCAAGACGGAATACGCTCTTGCACTCCCCGCATGAAGCAGGAGAACCAGAGAGCAAACGAGGCCGACAACATGTGAAAGTGGCCACGCTTGGCGCTTGTGGCCCTGGTTTCGTACATTGCACATCACAGGTAAGTGTGTCATGCCCAGGCTCGGACATGAGAAAATCTGTGCATGAGTGATGCGATCTCGAACACACCCAAGGTAAAGGTTGGCGGGCTGGGCCGCGCCGCGCAAAAGCTGCAGGCTGCCCGTGAGAAGGCTGAGAACCAGAAGAACGGGATCAAACCCGGCCGGGGCGACCAGGGAGCGTCAACCACGCTTGGCAAAACCCTTGCCGGCACGAAGAAGACCGCCTTCCAGCGCAAGTCGGTGTAGTGGTCAGTAACGTGTGATGGTCTGCGGATGCCGCTGGAGCCACCAGCATGGAGTTCCCCACCCCTGGGCTGTCAACGGCGGCAGCAAGCTTACCGTGCAGGGTGCGGTGTCCGTACCGTCGAAGTAGTACTCCTCCTTGCCGCCCTTGAGCGGAGCAACGCTCACGCGGCTGACCGTCATGGATGCCATGCCGGTACCGCGCAACATACGAACGCGCCAGACCGTGTAGTCTGCGGCATAGACCAGCAGGATCAGACCAAACAGTACTGCGGTGGCATATAGGACCAGACGTGCGATGGCTCACCTCCAGCAATTAGAACGAAACCGCGATGACGAAAGCGGAAGCGTCAAGGGCAAATAGACTACGCATCAATGCTTCTTCTTATGAGTTGTAGGCACCGTAAACGTGTCGCAGATTACGCCTGGATAATTGCAGGGGACCACCTGCATCACCAAGGTAAGCTTTCTATTTGCAGGACCAGCATCAATGAATGTCACCAACGGCTTGAAGCCGACTGCGAAGACTATCAGGTCATGTGGTCCAGGCGATGTGGGTATCGCAACTTTGCCCTCCGCATCACTGTCACCCACGTATACCACATTGGCGTTACCACCCATGTAGTGCGTAAAGACATGAGCACCTCGGATGGCAGCGCCTAATGCATCTACTACTGTCGCTGACCAAGTGCCCTCCGGAATGATCTGCTGTTGCTGAGGGTGAATCGCCACTACAAAGAAGCAACATGTGACTATTAGTCTTAAATTCATACGCTGACCGTGGCTGGCAGAATCTCTTCCACATCGACCCACTGGGTGGGGTAGTTGCCGGTGTAGCAGGCGGTGCAGTAGCGATTGGGCTTGCTGTCGCCAGTGGTGCAGCTGTGGATGACGCCTTCTAGGGATAGGTAGGCTAACGAATCGGCCTCGATAAACTTGCGAATTTCTTCCACGGAGTTGTTGGCGGCGATTAGGTCGCGCGTGCTGGGCGTGTCCACACCGTAGAAGCAGGGCGAGATGGTGGGCGGGCAGGAGATGCGCATGTGCACCTCTGCCGCGCCCGCCGCGCGCACCATGCGAACGATCTTACGCGACGTCGTGCCGCGAATGATGGAGTCGTCGACGAGGATGACGCGCTTGCCCTCCAGCAGGGCGCGGACCGGGTTCAGCTTCATGCGGACGCCGAAGTCGCGCACACGCTGCTCCGGCTGAATGAAGGTGCGGCCCACATAGTGGTTGCGGATGAGGCCGAAGTTGAACGGCACGCCGCTCTCCGCCGCATACCCGATCGCTGCGGTCACGCCACTGTCCGGCACCGGCACGATGACATCGGCGGGCACGGCGGATTCGCGCGCAAGCTGGCGGCCCATCTCGTCGCGACTCTTCTGTACCCATCGGCCAAAGATCTTCGAGTCGGGACGGGCGAAGTAGACGTGCTCGAAGATGCAGCTTGCCTGCTCCGTGTCGCGGTTGAAGTAGCGCGACGTGACGCCGTCCTCGCTCACCATGACGAGTTCGCCCGGCTCCACGTCGCGCTCGTATTTGGCGTGCAGCAGGTCGAAGGCGCAGGTCTCACTGGCGAAGACGAAGGTGTCCGGTGCGCCATCCACGCCGGGGATGCGGCCCATGGAGAGTGGGCGAAAGCCGTGCGGATCGCGCGCGGCAAAGATGCGATTGCGCGTCATCATGACGATCGAGAACGCGCCATCCACCTGCGAGAGCGAGTCTGCGATGCAGTCCACCAGCGTGCTGTGGCGGGAGTGCGCGATGAGCTGCACGATGATTTCGGAGTCGCTGGTGGTCTGGAAGATGGCGCCATCGCGCTCCAGCCGCTCGCGCGCGGTTCCCAGGTTGACCAGGTTGCCGTTGTGCGCGATGGCGATAAGGCCCTTGGTGGATTCGACCTTGATGGGTTGCGCGTTCAGCAGGGCGGAGTCGCCCGTGGTGGAGTAGCGTGTATGCCCGATGGCGAGCGAGCCGGGCAGCTTGGCCAGTACCGGGTCGGTAAAGATTTCACTGACCAGGCCCATGCCCTTCAGGTCGTGGATGTCCTCGCCGTCGGCGGTGGCAATGCCGCCACTCTCCTGCCCGCGATGCTGCAAAGCGTACAGCCCCCAGTACGTCATCCGCGCGGCGTCGGGGTGGTTGTAGATGGCCATGACGCCGCACTCTTCGCGCAGCTTGTCGAAGGGGGTGTCGGCTTCGTGCACTATATGTTGCCTCATGCGAGTGCGTGCACCATCGGCTCAGGCTTTGCTTCCGTAATGGAGACCCATTCCGCCTGAATGCGCTTGAGGAAAATGCCGCTCGCCTCGTGAAGGTCAATAACATCGACATCAAACGGCAAGTTGCTGTCTTCGAATGCGCACCGAATGGCTGCAAGATGCCGCCAATCCATCGCTGGTTCTCCACCTATTGCTACATCCAAATCCGAACCGCGCTGGGCAAGGCCAGTTACGCGCGACCCGAAAAGGTATGCCGGGCGACCGGGGGCATGCTCCGATAGTATTGCCGAGATCGAAGCCAAAACATCGGCGGGGATATCAACTTTCACCATGCTCGCCCTCCTGCGGGAACTTAGACCTTAATGCTTCGAATAAGAAAGTGGCCTCTTCGAGCATGGGCACAGCAGCTTCGGCGACTTCGCGCGCCTTCTCTTCTCCATAGTCGTGGGATGTCAAATTGCGCGCATGACGAAGCCCGCTCCACACAGTCCAGTCACCCCTCAGTAGACCTGCTTGCAGGCCCAACTCTACGAAGCGCTGTAGCTCCAGAACAGGAATCTGAGCTACCTGAGAATCGCTATCAATAAGGTAGCGACGCAGGATCTTCCGCGACACCTCAAACGTGTATTCAAAGCGTTTCACAACCGAATCAAGATAGAAGACATTCTCAGGTTCTTTTGAGTAGACATCTATGGATTGTCGCAAGCGTGTGATCACTTGCTGAAGCTTGGTGAGGTCGAGTGGCTTCGCGACGATCATGCGAGCACCAACTCGGCTTCGAGTTGCTCCTCGAGTGAGCTTCGAAATATCGAAGCAAGTTCGCTAACAGTAGTACAGAAAAAGGGCTGCATTTCAAACTTCTGAGATGTTGTCATACCAATGCTGTAAGCTCCGCCATCAGCGCCGCACCTATTTGCGATTGCAATTACCTCATCAGAGTTTTCAGGCTTACAGGTAATAATTGCGGTGCTAGCCATCTCTAACCAGTAATCTTCAAGATTAAACTGGGCTGCAGATCGACTATCCTGAGGGCCAATGAACCCTACGCCACGGGCAATGGAAGACTTGGCCAAAGCGCAGAATATGCCACCATCAGAGACATCACATGCTGACGAGACAAGCCTTGAAGTTGTTAGCTCTATAAGACATTTCTGGAGTTCGGCTTCGTTACGCAAATCGAGAAGAGGCGGCCTGCCCCAAGCCGCTCCATAGACATTCCTCGCAAATTGGGAAGAACCGAACGTTTGCAAGTTTGTAGTCTCATACTCCCCATGTCGAGCAAAGATGAGCAAGAGAACATCGTCGTTTTCGCGTTGAAAGCCGCTTGGCACAGCTTTGGTCACATCGTCCAGGATGCCGACGACGCCGATGACGGGGGTGGGGTATATGCCTTCGCCTTTGGTTTCGTTGTAGAGCGAGACGTTGCCGCCGGTGATGGGGGTGCCGAGGGCGGTGCAGGCTTCGGCGATGCCGTCGATGGCCTGCGAGAGTTGCGCCATAATCTCCGGCTTCATGGGATTGCCGAAGTTCAGGCAGTTGGTGGCGGCGACGGGCGTCGCGCCGGTGCAGGCGACCTTGCGCGCGGCTTCCGCGACGGCGTGCATCGCGCCCAGCTTTGGGTCCAGGTAGCACCAGCGTCCGTTGCCCGCCAGAGCCATGGCCAGGCCGCGCTCCGGCTTCGAAGCTTCTGAACCCACCTTAGCCTTCGGCGAAGGTGGGGCACCCGCGTCTGCATACTGCGACAACCCTGTTCCCTGTTCCCTGTTCCCTGTTCCCTTGCCACCTGTGCCCTTGATCCGGATGACGCCCGCCTCCGCCTGGCCGGGGCCGAAGACGGTGTTGGTCTGCACCATGCTGTCGTACTGCTCGTAGATGTGGCGCTTGCTGCAAATGTTGGGCGAGGCGAGCAGCTTCTTCAGGTCCGCCGTGTAGTCGCGTGGCTTCTTGAGTTCTTCCAGCACCCACGCGGGCGGATCGAGCGGCACGGGAGCTTTCCACTCGCCCACGGGACGGTGATAAACGGGAGCATCATCGGTCAGCGACTCATTGGAGAGGTCCGCGACCAGCACGCCGCCGTGCCGCACCTTCATACGGTTCTCCGGGATGACGACGCCGACGACGGCCGCATCAAGGCCCCACTTGTCGAAGACGTCCAGCACCTCCTGCTCGCGTCCGGCGTGTGCGACAAGCAACATGCGCTCCTGCGATTCGGAGAGCATGATTTCGTAGCTGGACATGCCGCTGTCGCGCTGCGGAACACGGTCCAGTTCAATCTCCAGGCCCACGCCGCCCCGCGCGCCCATCTCGCAGGTGGAGCAGGTCAGTCCCGCCGCGCCCATGTCCTGGATGCCGCTGACCGCGCCGGTCTTCATCGCTTCCAGGCATGCCTCCAGCAGCAGTTTTTCCATGAAGGGGTCGCCCATCTGCACGTTGGGGCGCTTCTGCTCGCTGCCTTCCGTGAACTCTTCGCTGGCCATCGTGGCGCCGTGGATGCCGTCGCGGCCTGTCTTTGCACCCACATAGATCACGGGATTGCCAACGCCAGTCGCCTTCGCATAGAAGATTTCGTCGTGCCGTACCAGGCCAAGCGCAAAGGCATTCAGCAGCGGATTCCCGCTGTAGCACGGCTCAAAGCGCGTCTCACCGCCAAGGTTCGGCACACCGAAGCAGTTGCCGTACCCGGCGACGCCGTGGACCACGCCTTCCATAATGCTGCGGTTCTTCTCGTAATCGATGACACCCGGGCCGGGCTGCTCATCGTCGGCATCCAGTCGCGGAATGCCAGACTGCGCATCCAGGCTGACCGGCCCGAAGCGCAGGGAATCCATCACCGCCATGGGCCTCGCACCCATCGTGAAGATGTCGCGCAGGATGCCGCCGACGCCGGTGGCCGCGCCCTGGTACGGCTCGATGTAGCTGGGATGGTTGTGCGATTCGATCTTGAAGGCGCAGGCCCAGCCGTCACCCACGTCAATAATGCCCGCGTTCTCGCCCGGCCCCTGCATGACCGATCCCGGCCCGCTTTCGCGAAAACCCTTCGTCGGCAGCCGCTTCAGATGCACGCGGCTGGACTTATAGGAGCAGTGCTCCGACCACATCACGCTGTAAACGCCCAGTTCCGTCAGCGACGGCGTCCTGCCCATGGCCGCCAGAATCTTCGCATACTCCTCGTCCGTAATGTTGTGGACTTTGAGGAGTTCCGGCGTGACGGTGCACGACACCGGCACGTCACGCGATGAGGTCGCGACCTCCGCCTCTGGTGAAATGGCTGCGGGCAGGCTCACACTCACAGTTTCGCATGGGCCGCTCTGCCCGCGTTGGAAAACACGAACCTGATTGCGTCAGTTCCAGCCCTTTACGTCCGTTCCGCCCCAGATACGTTCGCGTCGCAGCATGCCACGGAAGAACATGTAGGGATGTACCAGATCGGACGCGCTTACGCCATTCAGCCTGCCGCTCTGATCCGGCGTGAGTGTTACGTCCAGTGAGGCGATGTTGTCCTGCAGTTGCTCCACGTTCGTCGCCCCGAGAATCAGTGAGGTGACACCCCGTTGTGCCGAGGTCCACGCCAGAGCCACCTGCGCCAGCGGTTTGCCAGTCTCGCCCGCGACCGCGTGCAGAACCTCCAGCGTGCGCCAGTTGCGTTCGGTGTACTTGTGGAATACCGGGTTGGACCCGCCACCGAGAACGTTCAGCCGTCCCTCGCCCGTGCCCTTGCCTTCAGCGTCACGCGTGTACTTGCCCGCCAGAAAGCCACTTGCAAGCGGGCTCCAGGGCGTGATTCCCATGCCGCATTCCAACGCGCAGTCGACATGTTCGCATTCGATCGTGCGCTCCACCAACGAATACTCAAGCTGCAGCGCGACAGGCCCGGGGACGCCGTGCGCCGCTGCCAGTGTCGCCACCTTGGCGGCGTACCAGGCAGGTACATCGCTGAACCCGTAGTAGCGGATTTTGCCGGAGCGCACCAGGTTAGTGAGCGACTCCAACACCTCTTCCGCAGGTGTGACGGTATCCCACGCATGCATCCAGTACAGGTCGATGTAGTCCGTGCGAAGGCGCTTCAACGAACCCTCTATGGCCCGGTACAGGTTCTTGCGGCCATTCGCACTGCCATTGGGGTTGCCCGTCTGCTCCGGGCTGCTCATAGTGAACTTCGTGCCCAGCACCAGCTTGTCACGAAGGCTGCGGTTGGCAACGTAGCCCGCCAGCAACTCTTCACTGCGGCCATTCGCGTATGCGTCAGCGGTGTCGATGAAGTTGCCGCCCGCGTCCACATAGGCGTTGAAGATCGCTTCCGAGACCTCGTCCGGCGATCCCCAGCGCGGTGTGCCCATCGTCATGGTTCCCAGGCACAGTGGTGAGACAATAAGGCCGGAGCGGCCCAGCGTGCGGAAGTCGGTCAGCGTCATGCCCCGTTCAGATGCATGTGCCACTGCCAGACGTTCGCCGAAAGCTCTCACCCGAAACGACGCCTCCGCGGGACGTGGCAAGCTCCAGGGAAGAGTGCACGACTTCACCGGGTTTGACATGTCTTCGCTGATGAGTATCTGATACGAACATGATCGCGCGGCGGCACCAGATCTTCGGTGTGCCACCCAGCCTGTCCTCCCTGGCAGCTCCCGGTGCGCAGTCCATAACGATTTCCAGGAGTGAGTACCCGATGCGAACCGTAGTGCAAGATAAGTATTACCTCCGCGACCTTCATCGTGAGATCGACCTGTACGACCGCAAACTGGTGCACATGTTGAAGCATGAGGTCTTTGCGACGGATGCTCTGCGTGACGCAGCCACCCGGAAGCTGGCCACCAAACGCGAGGCCTTGGCCTTGACCGCGCGTACGCTGGCTGCGTCCGGCATCGAATTTCATGAGAGCGAACTGCCACGGTCCTTCCGTCCGGAGAGCGATGTGACCCATGTAGCGTCACCGAGCGATACGGAAGCAAGTCCTCAAGAGACCGCCGTGGCCGTTACCGCCTTGCACAGTTCAGTCCCAGCCAGCCTGTTTGGCGCAGAGATCGCCCGCCTGCAACGGCAAGATCTCAGCGAGGCGGAGTCGCCGCTAGCCAGCGCTCTCGGCTCCTGGCAGACGGATCTGATCGCGTACAAGAAGAAGCGGCAGAAAACGACTTCAGCGCTCTGAATGATGGCGCAGTCCGCACGCACTTTAGCAGCGTAGTCCATAAGCGCACACGCATAATTCTGTTCTTTGTGCAAGCATCCCCGAATGTGTTGACGTACTCCAACCGTCATTACAAAATTTCGACGCTGCGGAAGTGCGTTGATGAGGGAGATGTCTAGATGCTGATTGTCCTGCTGATCGTGTTGCTTCTGGTGTTTGGTGGTGGCGGCTATTACATGGGGCCGGGTGCCGGCTACTATGGTGGCGGCGGCTTGAGCCTGATCGTGTTGCTGGTGATTCTGTGGATGCTCTTTGGCCGGGGTGGCAGGATTTAACGATTTTCAACCCAAACTGGCCCGGCAAACGCGCAACTCTGCGACGCGCCGGCCAGTGCTACATCCGGGTAGGTAGAATGTCTTCCGCCAGGAGAACATCATGCTTACTCGCCGCGAATTTTCTTTGAGCGCCGCTGCCACCGCAGCCGGCCTCGCCCTTAGCACGACCGCAAAAAGCTACGCCCGCGTTCTGGGTGCAAATGACCGCGTCACTGTCGCCGTCATCGGCTGCAACAGCCGCGCTCACGCACACCTTTCGTCGCTCCACGCCAACCAGGACATGGTAAACCTGGCGCACATAGCCGATGTGGATACGACCATCCTCACTACATTCTGTTCCGCCGCCGAGAAGCGGATGGGCACCGCACCGAAAACTCATCAGGACTTTCGTGAGGTGCTTGCCCTTCCGGGGGTGGACGCCATCACCATCGCCACGCCGGACCACTGGCATACGCCGCTCGCCATCCTTGGCATGCAGGCCGGCAAGGCTGTGTACGTGGAGAAGCCCTGCAGCCAGAACATTCACGAAGCCGAGATGATCGTGGCGGCGCAGAAGAAGTACAACAAGATCGTCCAGATGGGCAATCAGCAGCGCTCGTCCGAGCACTCGCAGGACATCATCAGGAAGGTGCAGTCCGGTGACCTCATTGGCCGCGCCTACTACACAAAGGCCTGGTACACCAACAACCGTAAGGGGATCGGCATCGGCAAGCCGCTTGCCGTACCGGCGACGCTCAACTGGGATCTCTGGCAGGGCCCCGCACCACGGCAGGCCTATAAAGACAATGTGCACCCGTACAACTGGCACTGGTTCCACCAGTGGGGCACGGGCGAAGCACTGAACAACGGCACGCACGAGGTGGATGTTGCCCGCTGGTCGCTCGATGTGGCGCTGCCGAACCGTGTTTCTGCCTTCGGCGGACGCTACGCCTACAAGGACGACTGGCAGTTCTACGACACGCTGAACACCAGTTTTGAATACGGAGACAATAAGCTGATCACGTGGGAGTGCCGCTGCTGCAACGACATGCCCATCTACAATCGCGAGCGCGGCGTAGCCATCTATGGTGAGACGGGCACCGTTATCCTGGACCGTGATGGGTGGGAGCATCACGACCTGCGTGGCAAAATGATCGACCAGTTCAGCGCCAAGCAGGCCAAAACCAGCAGCACGGACCTGGTCGGCGCGGACACCATGACGGATATGCACTTCAAGAACTGGCTGACCGCAGTTCGCGGCGGTTCGCAGGCCGACTTACATTCTTCAGTGGCAGAGGGCGCCGTCGCGGTCAAAATGCTGCTGATGACCAACATCGCGTATGAGCTGAAGCGGCCTTTGAACGTCAACCCTCAAACGGGCGAGTTCATGAACGATGCGCAGGCGACCGCGATGCGCAGGCGCACGTATGACCCGAAGTTCGAGCCAAAGCTCATCTGATTACACCGCGGCAGCGCAAAGGGGATCCCGTGAGGCGATCCCCTTTGTATTTGAAACAACCGTAGATGCGGGTCTACGAAGCGACAGCGGAGGCAGCTTCGGCGTTCTGCGACGTCGAGAGCTGCGTCAGGAGTGCGTCGGTCTTCTTTTCCTCCTGGAGGCTCTGCTGAAGCACAGACGCGTGCTGCGACAGGCCCAGAACCTTGGCCCAGGCGATTGCTGATCCGTAGGACGCAATCTCATAGTGCTCAATCTTCTGCGCCGTGGCAATCAGGCCGGCATCGCGCACAGGTCCTTCACTGGACTCACGCACAATGTTGACACCCGATCCGATCAGCGCCGTGATGATGGGGTCTTTTTTGTCATCGTCGTCGCCCTGCAGTTCTGTCAACAGGCTTTCAAGCCGGGACGCCTGCTGTTCAGATTCCTGCTGGTGCGTGCGGAAGGCGCTTTGCAGCTGCGTGTCCTGCGCATGCTCGATCATGCTTTGCAGACCCTTCACGATCTGTGTCTCCGTCGAGTGAAGATATTGCAGCTGCCCTCTGTAGAGCGAGCGAAGGTCATCGTATTCGTTCGGTGTAATCAGTCCCATATCTCAATGTCTCCCGTAAGGTGTTACAGGATAAGAGGCGAGGACGATGCGGCGCGTTGTTGTGCGTGAAGCCCGGAGTCCCCGCCAATTTACGACTCGTTCCGCAGGACCGGACTACGGGGCTACGCCGTGTAGCCCATCTCGCCCAGCGTCTTGCGCATGAAGTTGATGCTCTCGGTCACGCCGGGCATGGGGTCCTTGCCATTGATCTCATATTCCAGGTCCACATAGCCCGGGTACTTCATGTCGATCAGCGTCTGGAAGATTTCGCGGACGGGCATGATGCCCTCACCCACTGCGACCTGGCTCTCTTTCTCCGTTCCGTTCTTCAGATCCTTCATATGCATGTCCAGCAGACGGGGACCCACATCGCGCAACGTCTGCGGCACGTTGTCGCCTGCGCGCATGGTGTGCCCCACATCCACGCAGCATCCCACGCGCTTGTCCATGGTCCCGATCACCTTCAGGATGTCGTGCGGCGATGGCCACTCCTTGTCCTCTGGACCATGGTTATGGATGGCGAGCTTGATGTCGTACTTCTTGACAAAGCTTTCCACGCGCCCGATGCTGGCGTGGGTCGGGCTGCCGATGATCATGGGGAAGCCTGCAGCCTTCGCGTAGTCGAACTTGGCCTTGATGTCTTCGTCTTCATCTTTCGGGAAGTAGATGGTTCCGCCGCCGGTGATGACAAGCCCTGCGTCCCGGTACACCTTGGCCTCGGCCGGAACTGCGTCCAACGGCGTCTCCGGCAGATGAAAGTCCTTCAAATTGACGTATTTGAGGTTGAGCTGGTGCATGAAGTCGATCAGCTGCTGCGGCTGCTTGAACTCGCGAAAGGTGTAGCTGGCGATGCCCAGCTTGACGGGCGACGGCTTCGCGGCGAAGCTGCGGCGCGACAGCAGAGCTGACCCGGCAGAAAGGGCGCCTGTCTTGAGCAAGGTGCGGCGTGTCATCGTGGTATGCATTCCAGAGATCTCCTCAGGTCCCGGTTCCGGCTCAAGCGCGAGCACGGCAATCGCACTCCAAGGTACACGGACAGACAGGCAATTGGCCACACCCATGTGGTCAATCCGGCAGGCGTGCACGTCTAATACAACGTGGGAGGAGCGGTGTCGATGCGGTTTGTTGCCGGTGTTCTGTGTGCCGTGATGATGATTTCGGGGAGCGCGCTTGCGCAGGAGGGCCTGGGCAAGCTGGACCCCTCGCAGCCGGTAGGCAAAACACCGCAGGAAATCATCACCGAAATGGGCAAGCATGAAACAGCGTTTGCCAAGGCCCGCGAAAATTACGTCTTCCGCCAGACCGTCGTCATGCAGACCATCAACGACGACAACGGCAAGCCCGATGGCGAGTACCGTGAGATTCGGGACATCGGCTTCAACAAGGACGGCACACGCAGCGAATCTGTCGTCTTCGCACCGCAAAACACACTGGAGCGCGTGACCCTGGACGCCTATGACCTGGAGGACGTGGCCAAGCGCATCCCGCTCGTTCTCACGACGGAAGACCTGCCGAATTATGACGTGAAATATGCCGGCAGGCAGCGCGTGGACGAGCTTGACACCTACGTCTTTGACGCAACGCCGTTACATGCCGACCTGAAGCACCGCTATTTCCAGGGACGCGTCTGGGTCGACCAGAAAGATTTTGAGATCGTCATGATCAACGGCAAAAACGTGCCGGACGACATCAAGCACGGCCATTTCTCGATTCCCTTTACCACCTATTACGAGCAGGTGGACACGGTGAACTGGTTTCCGACGTACACGCGCGCGGACGGCACGGTGCACTTTGCTCCGGGCAGCTACAGCGCTGGCGGCGATATCCATATGCGAAACACCGTGAAGTACACCGACTACCGCCGCTACCGCTCCACCGCGCGCATCATCTACAACGGGCAGGACATCACGGATCAGACCAAGCCGCCAGACAGCAAGCCTGAGAATGCGCAGCCTCACCCCTGAAAGCCGCTGTCGTACGTTGAACAATGCATCCAACCTGCGAAAGGGCTGCTATGGACCACCCGCATTTGCAGGAACAGATCGAACTGATCGCGCGGCATGAGCAGGAGTTCTTTGAGCAGAGGACTTCCGCTGAACGCCTGGGCGACGCCATCGCTTCGTTTGCCGGCAGCTTTCCTTTTGTTTTGTTGCACCTTCTTCTGTTTTCTGCGTGGATACTCTGGAATACCCTGGACGCGACGGCCCGGTGGCACTTCGACCGCTATCCCTACGCGATGTTGGACACGATTGTCGCCATGGAAGCAATCCTTCTGGCGAGCTTCATCCTCATGCGGCAGACGCGCATGGGCCGGCGCTCGGATGAGCGCGATCACCTGGTGCTGCAAATCCTTCTGTTGACGGAAAAGGAAACGACGAAGCTGCTGGAGGTGAATCGCGACATGGCCGTGCGATTGGGGCTGCAAAGCGTTGGGCGGGATCGCGAGTTGATGGCGCTGACCGAGGAAACGCCGATCAACGAAGTCGCGGAGACCATCAAGGAAAACATGGTTCCGGAAGAAGATCGCTGAGCAAAAGAGCTAAGGCGCGGTCGGCTTCCTTTGAAGCGCATACTGATTGTGTATGCCGTTTGGCCGCAAGAAGGCACGCGAGCCGCTCGATGAGGCGGCCCTGTTCGACTACGCCGTGAAGTCACTGGGAGCGCGGATGCAGAGCGTCCGCGATCTCCGCCGCAAACTGCTGGACCGCACCGAGCCGGGGCCAGAGGGCGAGGCTGCAACCGGACGCATTCTGAACAAGTTGCAGGAGATGCGCTACCTCTCCGACGAGCGCTTCGCTGCCGACTTTACGCGGCTGCGCCAGGAGAACCGCAGTCTGGGGAAACGTCGCGTGCAGCAGGACCTGCAGCAAAAAGGCATCGCCTCTGACGTAATTTCCGACGCACTGGAAACCGCCTATGGCGACGTGGATGAGCAGGCGCTGGTGCGGCAGCATCTGGAGCGTCGCCGCATCCCTGCACCCATCGACGAGAAGAGTACGGCGCGGGTGTTGCGTCGGCTTACATCTGCCGGGTTCTCGTCCAAGGCGATCTTTGCCGTGCTGCGTTCGTTGCGCACCGGCGAGGACGCCCTGGAGAAGGCAGAGGCGGACATGGACCCTTGATCGGCGCTCTCACAACGGTGCGGGACGCCGCGCATTATACAACCCGTGTCAATGTTTCACGTGAAACATTCTTCCGTTACGGAAAGAAAGCTCAACCCGGTCCTGTGGAGCTACCCGCACACAAACGCCTTGTCAGAATGAGCTTCAGGGCGGGGCTCAAGCCGCACCGGCACACCATGCAACGCCAGTTCCCGCTTTAGCGCCCACGAATCGGTGATGCCGAAATGAAAGATGCTTGCCGCCAGCGCCGCATCGGCCTTGCCCCCACCCGGCGCATGGCTGAAGACTTTTGCGAAGTGCTGCGCGTTTCCTGCCCCACCGCTCGCGATCACAGGAATCTGCACCGCCTGGCTGACCAGCGCGGTTAAGTCATCGTCGAAGCCCGCGCGGGTGCCGTCGGCGTCCATGCTGGTCAGCAGGATTTCGCCCGCGCCGCGCTGCTCCGCCTCTTTCGCCCACTCCACGACACGCAGGCCCGTCGGCTTGCGGCCGCCGCTGACATAGACCTCCGCGTCGCCCACAGGATCGGCTGCGCCCGGAGCACGCCGCGCGTCGATGGCCACGATAACGGCCTGCGCGCCGAAGCTCGCACCAATTTCACCGATAAGTTCCGGCCGGGCGATGGCGGCGGAGTTGATACTGACCTTGTCCGCGCCCGCGTCAAATACGGCTGCCGCTTCCTCCGCACTGCGAATGCCGCCACCCACGGTAAACGGGATGAACAGTTCGGCCGCGGTGCGCCTGACCGTGTCGATCAGCGTGCCCCGGCCCTCGTGCGTGGCGGTAATGTCCAGCAGAACGATCTCGTCCGCCCCCGCAGCCGCATGGCGGTGGGCCAGTTCAGCGGGGTCACCCGCATCGATGATGTCGACAAACTGGATGCCCTTGACGACACGCCCAGCACGGACGTCAAGGCAGGCTATAATGCGCTTCGTCAGCATGAGCTTTCTACATTAAGGCTTGAGGGCTGCTATCAACAGCGCTCGCATCGTCTTCTTTTCTTCCATCGTGAGATCTCTCCCCAAGCTCGTTCTGCAGGAAGCAAGTACGCGGCGGTCATAGAGCACCGGGACGGAGCGAATACGCTCGATAGCTTGAGCAACACTGGCGATTTCGTCTGGCCTGAGTCGCTGTAAGACGGACTGGATACCATCTTGGAGCCTCTGTTCCAGCGTCAGTGGAGCCATGACTGCGGAGGCACCCTGTTCTGGTGTCTTGATTGAGAGGGTCTGAGAGAGGATGGATACAGGGAGAGTGGGCGAAACCAGCTTCAGGAATGAGTCCACGTCCTTTGAGGAAAGCTCCTGCTTAGTATCGGCTTCCTGACGCAGTTGCAATGATTGAGAGCCACGCGACGGCTCAATACCCACTAAATGCACTCTTACCCCGAAGCTTTGGGCGATCTGTACACCTATGCGGAGATCTTCATCTCCACCAAGCAGGAGCGCGTCGCAAATTGCTCCGTTTCTCGATAGCTCTACAAGGTCGGTGACAAGGAGTGAGTCGACGCCCTTTTGCTGGCCGACGCTGTTGATGAACCCTAAGCGAAGCTTCAAATTATCTAAATCAGCCAGAGCGCGGTGGTCTTGGGTAGGGCCGCGCGAAGTGCCGTCGTACCAGTAAATACGGAGTAAAGGCGCACGCGGCTGGATGCTGTGGGCCAGATCAATAAGCTTCACGATGAAAATATCATGAGCTAATTGCAAATTTTCGCGTTTAGCTTTGCTTCCGAGCAGGCACGCCGAACCTTGGGCATAGAGATACCCTGCGTCTACAAAAATCGCGATCCGTTTCATCGTGCCTCAGAGTTAAAGGGCTCCCGCAGGAGCCCTTATGTAGTTCGGTAGCGCAATAGTGAGGCATAAGCGCATCCCGAGTTTGGAGCATAGCATATTTATGAAATCAAAGCTCCACGAAGTTACGCAGTAGCTGCAACCCCGTATCGCCCGACTTCTCCGGATGGAACTGGACACCCATGACGTTGCCGCGTTCCACGGCTGCGGTGAACGGGCCGCCGTAGCAGGTAGTTGCGGCGGTGTCCGCGTCCACGGGCGCGCGCCAGGAATGGGTGTAGTAGACGAAGCTGCCTGGGCTGATACCGCGTAAGAGGCGTGAGTCAGCGCGAATGTCCTCCAGCGAGTTCCAGCCGACGTGCGGGCTCTTGAGTTCCGTGCCGTCCCAGGTAGCAGGAAAACGCTCGCACCTGCCGCCATAGTGGCAGAGTCCGTCGGTACTCTCCGCCTCGGTCGAGCCCTCATACAGCCATTGCAGGCCGACGCAGATGCCCAGGAAGGGCACCTCGCGTGCGATAGCTTCGCGGGTAGCTTCAGTTAGTTGGAGATCATGTAAAAGCTGCGTGGCACGGAAATGACCGACACCCGGCAGGACAATCTTGTCGGCTTCGCGAACATCCTCAGGCGATTGCGTGACGTGCGTCTCCGCGCCAAGATACCGCAGTGCCTTGACCACACTCGTCAAATTACCCGCTTTGTAATCAATGACCTGAATCATGAGGTAAAGCAAGCCCGCACGAAGGGGCCGTCCGTACCTCAAGATTACATGGTGCGCAGCGCCCGATTGACCTGGACGGACTCCGTGCTCAGCTGCGCAAGCATCCCGGTGTCGCCGCGTTTCTCCGCCTCCGCGGTCATGGAACGCAGCTCACGCTGCCGCCGCTCCAGCCGCCGCCGCTCCAGCGTGTGCAGCACGTTGCCCACCTCAACGGCCAGCAGTGACGGATCGCTTGGCTGGTCCTCGTGCAAGACGCGCGCCAGCATCTCGCGGCTGCGGTCATCGGGCGCCGCATCCAGCGGGTTCTGATCGGCTGGAGCAGCGGCCAGAGCTTCGATCAGCTCCCCGGCAGCCATGCCTTCCAGCCATTCCGGATGCGCGGCAATCTCGCTCGCTGCCCGCTGCCGCGCACGGTCCGCCTCGGGCAGCACCAGCGCGCGCAGGAGGATGCGCTCCGTCTCGTTCATCGCCTGTCCCGCGCTGCTGCGTACACTCTCCAGCCGGTGTGTTGCGGCGTGCTGCAGCTCCTGTCGCAACAGCGATGAGTCGATGCCGAGCTTCTGCGCCGCGTCGCTTACAAACTGCGTCCGTTGAATAGCCGAAGGCAAGCGGCGCATGTGCGGCAGCAGGAAGTTGACCGCTTTTACCTTCGCCTCCGCCGTGCGCTGCGGGTAGAGCGCGCGCGCACGCTCGATCAGGTAGTCGGCCAGCGGCCTGGCCGTGCGCAGCGCCTCCGCGTAGGCTGCGATGCCATGCTCCTGCACAAAGCGGTCCGGATCCAGTCCGCCTTCCAGCGTGACAACGCGCACCTCGAAGTCGGCTTCGGTTAGTAAGGCGAGCGACTTTTCCGCAGCATTGGCACCGGCTGTATCCGGGTCAAAGTTCAGCACCACACGTTTGGAGAAGCGCGAAAGGAGACGTACCTGGTGCTCGGTAAAGGCCGTGCCGCTGGTGGCAATCACCGGCTGAATGCCAGCCGTAAAGACGCGGATACAATCCATCTGACCCTCGACCAGCAGCGCGTAATCCTGCTGCCGGATGGCGGCCTTGGCCTTGTCCAGGTTGAAGAGCACCTGCCCCTTGGTGTAGAGCGGCGTCTCCGGCGAATTCAGATATTTCGGTCCGCTCTTCTCGTCGCTGTCCAGCGCCCGCGCGGTAAAGGCGATGGTTTTTCCCGCTTCATTTGCAATCGGAAACGTGATCCGTTTGCGAAACCGCGCATACAGCGGGCCGGTAGGGCGCCCCTCGTCGTTCTGATCTTTTGAGGAAAACAGGCCGCTGGCACGCAGTGTTTCATTGTTGAAGTGCCGTTCCAGTGCCTCGCGCATGTGATTGAAGTCCTCCGGCGCGTATCCGATGCGGAAGAGTGCCACGGTGTCCGCCGCCATCGCGCGTGACGAGATGTATTCACGCGCACGCGCTGCCTCAGGCGATTGCAGTGCCTGCTGAAAGTATTGTGTCGCTGCCTCGTGGATGTCGATCAACTGCCGCCGCAACCCGGCCTGCGCCGCCTCTTCCGGCGAACTCCACTCGCGCCTGGGCAGCGGGATGCCGGACTTCTGCGCGACCACCCGCACCGCCTCGGGGAAGCTGATGTTCTCGATCTTCTGGACGAAAGTGAAAATGTCGCCTTTGGCATGGCAGCCAAAGCAGTAGAAGTAGCTGTGCTGGGCGTTGACGCTGAACGAGGGCGACTTCTCTTGATGAAATGGACACAACCCCGTGAAGTTTTGCGCACCGCTCTTGCGCAGGCGTACATATTCCCCGATCACCTTCACGATGTCGGCACCCTGCTTCACGGTCTGCGCAAAGTTCTCAGCCACGGCCTGCTTCTAGCCTAGCCGCTCAGAGCCACGTGGAAAATGGCGCCGTTGTGTGACTTAGTCCCACGTACTCTTCAGCACTCATTTTCAAATTGAACCCATTCGTCCCATCAACGTCGAAGTCCAACACTTCACCGCAGATCACTTCCTCGACTTCTTTCTCCGTTACACCATGTCGCGCGATGTGCAGTACGTCTCATCCTTCCCACTGATCCCGCCATAAGGTACGCCTACTACTCGCGCAGCCGAGGCATCAGTTGCAGCAGCGTGCAGGCTTGACTGCGGCTGTCGAACTGCTGCAACAGGATGCCGTCCCATGCGTCAGCGACCGCGCCTGGTGAGCCGGGCAGGGCGAAAAGGTATGTACCTCCAGCGACGCCGCCCACCGCGCGTGACTGGATCGCGGCCATGCCGATCTTCTGGTAGGAGAGCATGCGGAAGAGTTCACCAAAGCCGGGAAGTTCCTTATCCAGGACGCGGCGAAACGCTTCCGGCGTCACATCGCGGCCCGTGATGCCTGTTCCGCCAGTGCTGAGTACGACATCCACCTGCGGATCGCTGATCCAACGGCGCAGCTGAGTTTCGATTTCCTCGACCGTGTCCCGAACCAGCACCCGATCGGCCAGAACGTGATCCGCAGAGGTGATCCGTCCGGCGAGAACGTCACCGGAGCGGTCCGTTTCTGGCGTACGCGTGTCGCTCACGGTGAGGACGGCGATACGCACCGGCTGCAATGCCCTCTGAGGATGCGGCACGGTTACTGGTTGTAGTTGGGCTCGTGCTCGTCTTCCACGCCGTAACGGCGCAGCAGGTTGGGGAGATTCTGCGAGAAGGCCGCGCGTGGCATGACGCTGTGGCAACCCGCCTCGACTGCCTTGGCTTTCAGATCGCCTTGCAGGTGCGAGAGGAATCCGACAATGGATGTGCCCTTCTTGAGCTTGTTCTTGAGCTTGGGGATGAGCGTCAGCGGCTTTGCCCCGGCGTTGTTCAGGTCAAAGACGATGAGGGAAGGATGTTCATGCTCCGGCAACTCCGCCAGATGCGCCACAATATCTTTTTCAGGCTTCATAAACGCAACCTTGACGCCCTGCTGCTTTGCGGCCTCCTGGATTTTCGCGGTGAAGAACAGGTCTTCAATAAAGAAGTAGATGTGGGTCGGCGCACCTTCCGGAATCGTCACCGCGCGATGATTGGACATCAATTCCGGGGGTAAACGGTCTTCTTGATGTGGATGCGAGCGGTGATTGTTCTGGCGCCGGTGTTGGTTGCCATGCACTTCGATGGTGCTGGCGGGGCTGTCAGCATAATTTCCGTTTGCCTCGCGATAACTGTGGTCCATGGGGCCAACGAAAGAACGAGGACCGCGTTGTTGCTTACGATTGCGTCCCTGGCCTGAGTGACTTCCCTGTACACTGTTCCCCGGCTCGGGGCGTGGTTGGCCATCGCTTCCGCTCCGGCCGAACTTCTTCTTTTTCCAGCGCTTACCCTGTCCTGCCTGCCCGTGGCCGTTGGCCGGTGCGTGCTGCGGACGCGCTTGCTGCTGAGGTGCCGGCGGACCGTCCTGAGCCGGTACGCCGCTTGCGTCAGCGTTTGCGCTGATCTCTGGCGCGGGACCAGCCTCACCCGCTGGGCGGCTCTTGCGCTTCCGTCTGCGTCGGCGACTTTTGCTGACTCCGGGGGTACCCGGCGCTGCGGTGCTGGGGGTACTGCCCCCTTCCATGTCACTGGCGGAAAGAGGTGGAGCCGCACTCGCGGTCTGCGGCTCAGGAACAGTCTGCTCTGTATTCATGCTTCTTCTTTCCGATTGGACGCTCCAGCCTGCAGGCGCACCTTTCCGAGCGGACGAACCGCCACGTAAAGGCCGCGACTGGCGAGCCGGGACTGCGCTAAGGGAGATCTATGTCGCAACTTCAACTCAAACGTTGTTGTGGCAGGTAAGCGTTTTGCCCGCCGGCAGTGCACGGCGTCGCACCCATACTCACACCGCAAATCCCGTTGACCACGTGTTTGGGAGCTTCAAGCACCTGAAGTGAGACAGCACACAAAGCGCTGAGACCATCTTCAGTTTTGCGCATGGCGTCGAACGGAACACACCATGCTAAGGGTTCAAGAGCGGAGGGCAAATACCCGATCTTTACGCGGGCCGTGCCACTCGCGCCATCTCGTCAGGCAAGTTCATACTACCCATGATCGGTAGAGTTGGCAAGTGACGTTTTGCACAGAACCCTGGGCAGCGCAAAGAAGCAGCCCTGCCGTCGCGGCTTGACTGCTTCTTCGAATGATGGCCAGCCACCGGCCTCCTGAGATCGTACCGGACCGTCACCTGTCAGCGCTGAGTAGCCCCAGCAGCCCGTATGCAATCCTTGTTCCTGCTATCCAGTGCTTTGGAACTGTCCGCAAGTGCAGCAGTACCTGTCCGCACCCTCTTCCCGCCCCAGGATAGAGCAGGTAGCGTACCAAAACGGTATCGCTGCCCACGTATTACAAAACACTCGGGAAAACCCATACAGTAGCCCTTTTTCAAGCGCTACGTCCTGATCTTCTACCATTTTTTGTAGATCGCGAGCCATCTGCTTTCCTGAGATAATAGAGAGACCATGCGTATCACCCCGGCGGACCTCCAGCCTGAGCCATTGGCACTTGATCTCTGCATACAGCCCGGCGTTATCGACTACGCCACCGACGTCGTGCAATGCACGCCCCTTCGCTTAGCCGGGATTGCCGACCGCATTGAGGAGCATCGTGGTCCGCGAGAGTTCGTCGAGGACATCCGTGTCCGTGCGCGCGCCCACGCTGACTTCGAACTGCTCTGCGCTCGCTGCCTTACTACCATCCCGCGCTATGTCGACGTTCGCTTCGACCTGATCTTCCGGCCGGCCGGTGTCGACGCGGAGCAGGGTGAGCGCTCCATCAGTGAGGCGGAGACCGAGATCGGGTACTATGAGAACGGTGGCCTTGTACTCGAAGAGGTGATCCGGGAGCAGGTGGTGTTATCTCTGCCCGAGCGCTCTCTTTGCAGGGAGACGTGTAAGGGGCTCTGCGCGCACTGCGGTGGTAATCTGAATGAAGCGGATTGCGAGTGCCACCAGGCAGAGGTTGATCCCCG
The DNA here is from genome assembly GCA_964251045.1 of uncultured Terriglobus sp. Taxonomy (GTDB): domain Bacteria; phylum Acidobacteriota; class Terriglobia; order Terriglobales; family Acidobacteriaceae; genus Terriglobus. The sequence continues at coordinate 63,627 of CAXUHI010000019.1, forward strand.
CTGGAACGCGCTCCAGAGCTTTGCCGGTGCCATGAAGCAATAAGACCCGCGTCCCTTGTGCGTATTGGCACACGTTGAAGGCCCTCTGCCGATGAGGGGCCTCTACAGATGATTGAAAGGATTTTACGATGCCGAATCCGAAGCGTCGCCACTCCAAACAGCGTACGGCCAAGCGCCGCTCGCATGATTTTCTAACGGTTCCGAATTCGAACGCATGTTCTAACTGCGGCGAGCGGAAGCTTCCGCACCACGCCTGCCCGAAGTGCGGCGAGTACCGGGGACGTGCGATTCTGCCGGCCGCCAAAGAAGCTGCATAGTACCGTTGTCGCGGGATGCTGACCGATATCGTCCTGGACGCCATGGGTTCGGACAAGAACCCTGATCCGGAAGTCCGCGGGGCGATTGCCGCGTGCCGGGAGTATCCTGTTCGCATTCATCTGGTGGGTCCGGAAGACCGGGTGGCCCCGTGTCTTGCGGGACACCTCGCCGGTGAACGCCTGCCCATCGAGGTAGTGCACGCCAGCGAGTGGATCAGCATGACGGAAAAGGCGGCGCAGGCCGTCCGCTCCAAGCGCGACAGCACGATGCGTGTGGGCCTGAAACTGGTCCGCGAGGGTAAGGCACGCGGCTTTGTCACTGCTGGCAACACGGGTGCCGCCATGGCAACGGCGAAGATGGTGTTGGGGACGCTGGAAGGTGTTGACCGGCCGGCACTCGCCACCATTATGCCGACCATTACCGGCTCACCCTGCGTCCTGCTGGATGCAGGTGCCAACGTGGACAGCGGGCCGGAGAACCTCGTCCAGTTTGCCCTGATGGGTCAGATTTACGCGCGCAATGTGCTGGGCATCTCCAAGCCACGCGTCGGACTGCTTTCCATTGGCGAGGAAGACAGCAAAGGCAATACGCTGACGCGGGAGACACTTCCGCTGCTGCGCGGGTTAAGCAGTGATGTCCTGTATCACTTCATCGGCAACGTGGAAGGCCGGGATTTGTTCAACGGGCGCTGCGATGTCGTGGTGTGCGATGGTTTTGTTGGTAACGTCGCCCTGAAGACGAGCGAGGGGATCGCCAAGCTGGTCAGCGACTCACTTCGTCAGACGCTGAAGGCCACCATCACCTCACAGGTGGGCGCGCTGCTCAGCCGGAAGGCCTTCAAGAATTTCAAAAAACGGCTGGACTACTCCGAATATGGCGGTGCGCCGCTGCTTGGTGTACGCGGGGCGTGCATTATCGGGCACGGATCATCCAACGAGGTTGCGATCCAGAACGCGATTCGTGTCGCGAGTCAGTTTGCCCAGGCAGACGTCAGCCGCCACATTGAAGCGTCGCTGCGCAACGTAACGGGCAGATAGGAGACGGGCAAGAGCACGTGTGCCCTAACGGACCCGCTCCGCTTCGTCCAGTACGGTAGTCGCAGTCCGGCCGATAGCTGCTTGCCAGGTACTCCGCCACCGGTATGAGCATACTGGCTGTAGACATCGAGGCGGCTCTGCTTGCGGAACATCACACCGGCGATCGAAGCTGAAGGATTGAACCGTGGCACGCTGCGGCATCTCGCGGCACATATTCAATGCCCGATGACCTTAGATCATTCCTGTCAGATACTGCCTACAAAGAGCGATTTCAGCTTTTGCTTGAGGCCGAGTTCCTCGTTGGCGCGGCGTACCTGGGTGCGGTGGGTGTAGAGGAGCAGGCCGATGGCGGTGCTGAACTCCGGCGCTGCGAGTTCCTGCGGCATGCGTGAGAGCGGCACGGGTGAACCGATCCGTGCCGGTGTGCGCAGCAGGCTTTCCGCGACGTCAAGCAGGCCAACGAGTTTTGCAGCCCCGCCGGTGAGGACGCACCCGGTCCCGAGCGCTTCCAGTACGCCACCCTGGCGGAGGTTGTCGCGCATCATGGTGAAGAGTTCACGCGCGCGCGGCTCCAGGATTTCAGCCAGGTACCGCTGACGGACGAGCCGGGGCGTTCCGCTGCCGCCGGTCGGCAGACTGCGTCCCACCTCGATCTCATTCAACGAAGGGACGCTTGTGACGACACAATTGCCGTACTCGATTTTGAGTTGCTCGGCTTCTTCCGTGCTGACGTGCAGGCCTACGGCAAGGTCGTTGGTAAAGTGGTCGCCACCGATGGGCAAGACCGCAGTGTGCGCGACGGAACCTTCGAAGAAGACAGCAAGCTCCGTGGTGCTGGCACCCATGTCGGCGATGCAAACGCCGAGCTCGCGCTCGTCGGCGCTCAGGACGCCTTCTGCCGAGGCGATGCCCTCGTAGACGGTGTCCACCACTTCCAGTCCGGCGCGATTGGCGCAGGTAATGACGCTCTGGGCCACGCCGCCGCTGCATGTCGAGAGGTGCAGGTTCACTTCCAGCTTGGTGCCCACCATGCCGATGGGGTCGTGGATGCCTGCCTGATCATCGAGGATGAACTCCTGCGGCAGGAGGTGAAGAATCTCACGGTCGGCCGGAAGAGCCACGGAGCGGGCGCGGTCCACGGCGGCGCGCACCTCTTCCCGCGTAATCTCACGCATGCGGCTGCCCATGGAGATACCACCGCGCGAGTTGATGCCGCGCACATGCGTTCCACCCACCCCTACAATGACGGTCTCGATAGGGTAGTTCGTGAGGCGTTCCGCCGTGAGTGCCGCGGTGTTAATCGCATCGGCAGCGGGTCCCAGCTCGGCAATCAGCCCCTTGCGCATGCCCTTAGACTTCTCGATGCCGTGCCCGCGATAGCGAAGGACCCCGTCATGCACCTCCGCCACCAGCACGCAGCTTTTACTGCTGCCGGCGTCCAGGACGGTGATCAGGGTGTCGTTCTTCTCGGTCACAGGAGTGCCTCGCTGCGATGCATCATACTTCACCCATCCTAGGACAGCAGCGGACAGGGTGCGCTGTGTATGCAGCTTGATGCCCCGGTTGGGGATACAGCCACCAGGGCGCTGCCTATTTCGTCTCCAGGGCTCCTGAAGCTGAACGGGAGGCCTTTGCCTGCGCTGTCTCGCGCGCCTTTTGCCGGTCCGCCATGCGTTCCTTGATGGCGTCGATGCGCTTGCGCATCGCTGGGTCCATGTCGACTGCCGTTCCCGCTCCGGCTACGGTGACGGCATCAGCATGTTTGGCGGGCGTCACCGCCGTGTGCACCGATTGCAGAGCAGCTGTCTTATGCAGGGCGGAGGGTTCCGCCATGCGGCTGGCCGGTGCAACCTGCTGAGGCGCGGTTGTCCCGCCGGACACCTTGTCCACTGCGGCGGAGGTCACCGTTGCGTCCTTGGGCGGCATTTGCAGAACGACCTGCCGCTCGTACCGCATGTCCACAGTGCTGAGCCTGGGATACTGGGCGCGCCACTCCGCGATGTGGTCCTGGAAACGCTTGTACCGTGCCAGGAAGTTCTCCTTGCCAAAATGCACCAGAACTTCGGCGTTGTGATCGGGAATCAGCGCCCGCGCATCCTCCGGGTCGGACACATCAATTTCGCTCAATTGGGACGACGTGCTCTTCCCATCCGAGTCCAGATCCTTTAAAAACGCGCCATACAGACGCATCTGCTCCGCACGCTCGTCCGCTGTTTCGCTTGCTTTCAGACCGGTGAGGACGGGGAAGGTGTAGCCCGCTGTGCCCGGTGTATCCGGCGGAATGTCCAGGAGAACGCCATTTGCATCCACGAGGCCGATACGCCCGCCCTCGCGCACAAATGCGACAGGAACGCGTTCCACCACCCGCACGCGGATGCGATTTGGGAGCAGCCGCATGACCGTCGCATGTTCCACCCACGGCATCTGCTCCAGCTGCGCACGCCGCTGTTCCAGGGGCACGGAGAAGATGTTCCGGTCAATGTCTTCACCGAAGACGCTCAACATCTGCGAACGCGTGACGTGGCTGTTGCCATCGACGTCAATCGCCCGCGATGAGGGAACGATGAAGTGCGGATCGGTGGTGGCAAATCTCGCGGCGAGCACCGTGCCTCCGCATGCCGCAAGCAGGCAGACCACAGTTGTGACGCCAGCCACAATGCGCCCCGGCCGTGACTGCGGAATCAGTCCGCGTTTCACCCGGCGTCGTCCACTGGAGCGCAGAAAGGCCTCTGTCTCTTCATCTGCTGGCGCAAAGGCGGGGTCGACGCCACGCCGGGGTTGAAACGGCTCTGCCGCGGGACGCCTGAAGGCGGCAGTGGGCGTGCGTGATGCCTCAGTCTTGACGGACGGCTGCGGACGCTTCCCATTCTTCCCGTCTGCTTTGCCCGCCACCTGTAACTTGACCTTCACTCCAGCATCTTAACGTGCCGGTTTCACAGTGTCCGGCCAGCAAAGGCGGGTACGTACCTTCCGGGATAACCTAGTGCACGCCGAGGGAACCGGGTCCTCGACGTGAACTGCCGTACGCGGATCCCGGCGGATCGGATTGTGAAAGATCAGATTCGTTCGATCGCATTTAACGCGCGTGCTGTCTCACGGAGTTCCTGCATGAACTATTTATCCGGGTAAAGTGGCGGGTTCTGACCGCACATCTCCTTCCAGCGCACGGCATCCGAGCAGCTGAAACAGAAAGTTCTCTGTCACCGGGACGCATGTGGGACGCACAGCACATCTTCCTCACTCAGTTTGGCTATTTTTTGCCGCTCGACGCGCTCTACTGCGCACTGCCCGAAGATGCGGCTGACGTACTTTTCACAGATGTCACCTGGAGCTCCCATGAATTGTCGATTACTCGCCTCAACTGCTGCAGTGCTGCTCGGACTTCTTGCCGGTCCGGTCGCGCATGCAGACACGTACTCCACCACGACCGGACAGTTCGCCGCAGACAACTCGGCCTACGTCTACTCGTTCGGCACATCTGTCACAACGACCTACACGTTCGCAACCACGTCATACGCGGCGGGCGGTTTTTTGCCTGACCTGACGCTCTTCCAGTCCAACGGAAACTTCGTCGATTTCAGCCAGAACAGCGGCCTGGGCGATGTCAGTTTCACCGACACGCTTGGCCCCGGATCATACCTGCTGTACCTGACGGAGTTCCCCAACGAGTTCAGCGGCAACACCTTGTCGCAGGGCAGCTTCCTGTTTGCAGGCGATCCCACCGCTACCGGCGACTCGTGCAATACGCCGGGTGGCATGTTCCTGGGCAGCGCCACGGCACCGTGTGCACAGCGCACAGCCAACTATGCGGTGACCGTCGATGCCAGCCCGGTCCCGGAGCCCTCAACTCTGCTCTTGGTCTTTCCACCGGCGGTTGCGCTTGTTGGATTTGCGCGCCGCCGCATGGCGTAGACACCACTTCGACTACAACGTAAAGCACCAGGAGATATGTCATGTCAGACAGCCTTATTCAAGAAGCGATCGCGGCTTCGCCCAATCGCCGTAAGTTCATCCAGACCCTTGGGATTGCCACCGCTGCCGTGGGAGCGCTCGCCGTTACCGAGAAGGCCGACGCGCAAACCTCAACAGAAGTCAACATCCTGAACTTCGCCCTGAACCTGGAGTACCTGGAATCAGAGTTTTACACCTACGGCATCTACGGCTACGGTATCGAGCAGCTTAACATCGGCGTAAACGGCCAGGCGAATGGCTCAAACCCCTCCACGGGCGGCACAACAACAGGTGGCAAGAAGGTCACGTTCACCAACAGTCTTGTTTTCTCGCAGGCCATCCTGACACAGATCGGTTCGGATGAGCGGGCGCACGTCGTTCTGCTCCGTAGCCTGCTCGGGAGCCAGGCCATCGCGAAGCCCAACATCAACCTGAACGCACTTGGCATTGGGTTTGGCAGCCAGAATGAGTTTCTGACGTTGTCGCGCATCTTCGAGGACATTGGCGTGTCAGCGTATGCCGGCGCCGCTGGAAGTCTGATGACCCCTGCGGTGATTACCTACGCCGCTCGCATTCTTGCCGCAGAAGCAGAACATGTCTCGACGGTTCGCACGCAGATTGCGCGCCTTAATATTCCCTCTCCCGTGCTGGATGGTGCCGACATTGTGCCGCCACCCACCGGCTCACAGGTGCAGTACCTGTCGATCAATGTCTCGAACGGACTGCCTGCGGTACGCACACCCGGACAGGTGCTGTACCTGGCGTACGGCAACCAGGCAGGCGTCAGTTCCGGCGGATTCTTTCCCACCGGCGTCAATGGTGCCATCACCACAAGCACCGGTCCGGCGACATCGGCAAACCTCAGCTAAGTGGACCGGTGCCTGTCCGAAAGCTTGGGGCAGGCACCGGTTCATCGAGTCTCGCAAGCGTCACGCCTGCCGCTTGAGCGCCTCTACTACCAGAGGTGCCGCATGGGAGATGCTGCCGGCTCCGAGCGTTACGATTCCCTCACCTGTTACCGCGAAATCGGCCAGGCGTTCCGCTGCTTCTTCGAAACTCCCCGCATAGTGAGCATCCGTTCCGGCCACCCGCAGTGCACGGACCAGCGCCTGCGCCGTGACGCCCTCGATGGGTGGCTCACTGGCAGCGTAAATATCAACCACCTCAACCCGGGCCGCTTCCTTGAACGCAGACGCAAATTCGTCCATCAGGTCCCGGGTCCGCGTGTAGCGGTGCGGCTGAAACAGCACATGCACGCGCTTGAGTCCGGACTCGCGCGCTGCCTGCAACGTTGCCCGGATCTCTGTCGGGTGATGCCCGTAGTCATCGACGACTGTGACGCCGCGCGCGTTGCCGAGAATCTGGAAGCGCCGGTCTACCCCGCGAAAGCGAGCCAGTCCGGCGGCAATCTGCTGAGGTGCGACGCCCAGTTCCACGGCAACGGCGATTGCAGCCGTTGCATTCAGCAGATTGTGCCGTCCCGGCACATGCAAGCGGAAGGGTCCAAGGATCAGGCCGCGCGCGCTCACCTCAAAGGTGCTTTGCGCACCCTGCTCCCTGGGCAGGGGGACCAACCTGAAGTCAGCGTCCGCGCCTTCGCCGTACGTCATCACCCTGCGCTGCACGCGTGGCAGGATGCTGCGGAGCAAAGGGTCATCCAGGCACGCCGTCACCGCACCGTAGAAGGGTACCTTGTTCATGAAATCGACAAAGGCATCTTCAAGGTCCGCCATGCCGTTGTAGTTCTCCATGTGCTCACGATCGAGGTTGGTAACAACCGCCAGGATCGGAGAGAGCTTGAGGAATGTCCGGTCGCTCTCATCGGCCTCCGCCAAGAGATACCGTGAGCGCCCGGCGCGGGCATTGGAGCCGAACAGGTCGACACGTCCGCCCACCACCACGGTCGGGTCCAGCCCGCCCGCGTCCATGATGGCGGCGATCATGCTCGTGGTGGTGGTCTTGCCGTGCATTCCGGCAACGGCAATGCCGAATTTCAGCCGCATGAGTTCGGCGAGCATCTCCGCGCGCTGAATCACGGGGATGCGACGCGCCCGCGCCTCTACGACCTCAGGATTGTCGGGCTTCACGGCAGAACTCGTCACAACGACGTCGGCTGGACGCACCTGTTCAGCCGCATGACCGGCAAAGATGGTTGCGCCCAGCTTGCGGAGCCGCTCGGTGACTGCGTTGGAGCGGAGGTCAGACCCGGTAACAGGAAACCCTAACGAAAGCAGGACTTCGGCGATCCCGCTCATTCCGATGCCGCCAATCCCGATGAAGTGCACGCGCTGTGCCGCTGCGAACAAACCTGCCATTCTCCTGTTTCAGTTCAGAACCATCACTCAATCTAGCAGCGATGGAACCATTCATGTGCATTAAACTGCACACCCATCGCAACATCTGAAGGGGGACTGCGTCAGAACAAAGCGTAGATTGAGCTGCCGATGGATCGAGGCGGCGTGGAGACTTCGATGATATCGAAATACCTTGCTTTTTCCTTGGCTCTGGCGGGTCTGGGCGTTGCACCGCAACAGGCGACCGCAGGCGTGTTTATCAGCGTTCACGTGGCACCTCCCGCGCTCCCGGTGTATGCGCAGCCGGTCTGTCCGGGGCCGGATTACATCTGGACGCCCGGCTACTGGGCCTGGGATCCCAATGTGGCCGACTACTACTGGGTGCCTGGCACCTGGGTGATGGCACCGCAGCCTGGATATCTATGGACGCCCGGCTACTGGGGCTTTGAGAATGCCGTGTACGCCTTCCATCCCGGTTATTGGGGACCGCACATCGGCTTCTACGGCGGTGTGAACTACGGGTTCGGCTACTTCGGTAGCGGGTTTTCCGGTGGGTACTGGAACGGGCCGCACTTCTTCTACAACACCGCCATCAGCCATGTGAACGTGAACATCATTCACAACACGTATGTGCACAATGTCACGGTGGTCAACAACGTACACGTCTCGTACAACGGAGGCCCCGGCGGGGTCCCGGCGCGCCCCACACCGGGTGAGCAGGCTGCGTTCCGCGAGAACCACGTCGCAGCTACCAATGTGCAGATGTCGCATGCGCAGTTCGCGCGGCAGGACCGGAGCCAGTTTGCGAGCGCCAACCATGGTGTTCCGCCAGCTGCGGCGCTGGCCCGGCCGGCGCAGTCAGTCAATGCTTTCCACACTGGTGCCGCACCGGCGACGGCGGCTGGCGGACAGTATCGTCCGGGGTCCGGCTTCAACAATGCCGGCGGACGTGGAGTCACAGCAAACGGCACCCAAGGCCAGCAGGGCTTTGCCAACAACGGCCAGCCGAATACCCCGAACGGGTCGCGACCGGACTTCCAGCAGCGTACCCCGGCGGCGCCCAACCAGCCGTACACGCCCAACCGGCAGGCGTATGACGCGCAGCAGCCCCGGAACGAGGGCCGTCCGGCATACAACCAGCAACCCGGAGTTCAAAGCAGGCAGGAACCCCAAGCGCGGCAAGCTCCTGATGCACGGCCAGCGCAGCCCCGTCCCGAAGCGCACGCCGGCGAAGAGCACGGACGCCGTTGAGACTGGAGGAGCAGCAGGATCACCACTGGCCTGCTGCCTGCCTAGAGGCCGCCCACGAAATCGCAACCAATCGTCCGGTTCGGGGTTCTAATGAATGTCGCTTTGCGGTACAAGAGCACGCAAGGCGGCTCCGCTCCCGATCGACCCCGCCGAAAGCCGACGGTTTGGCGAAGAGGACGGCCGAGGTATCTGACATGAGAACAATAACGGCATATTCGGCAAGGCTTCTGGCGATCGCAGCACTCGTGATGGCTCCCGCCGCGGCTTTGATTGCAACACCTGCTTCCGCTCAGGCCATTGAGGTGGACGCACAGTATGGAGCTCCACCGGCAATTCCTGAATACGACCAGCCACCCGCTCCCGGCGATGGCTATCTTTGGACACCCGGTTACTGGGCGTGGGACAGCGCGGCCAACGATTACTACTGGATTGATGGTGCGTGGGTTCAGCCGCCGTACGTGGGCGCACTGTGGACGCCGGGATGGTGGGGTCCGGGGTACGGCAGCGGTCTGTTCTGGCACACCGGTTACTGGGGACCGACCGTTGGCTACTACGGTGGCATTAATTACGGCTTCGGCTACTTCGGCGTGGGCTACTACGGTGGGTATTGGCGTGGAGGATCCTTCTGGTATAACCGCGGCCTGAACCACTTTGGACCTGGTTTCTATGGCGGCCACTTCTACAACGGCGGCTATGGTGGTTTTCGCGGTCCGATCCATGGCGGTGGCATTGGCTTTAACCGCAACCCGTCAGCTGGGTTTGCACGCACCAACTACGGTGGCGGTGGTTTCGGCAACCGCGGCGGTTTTAATGGAGGCAACGGATTTGCCAACCGTGGTGGCTATGGTACGAGCAATGGCTTTATGACGCACGGCGGCAACACCGGTTATGGCAACAACTTTGCCAATCGGGGTGCCTCCCAAGGCTTCGCGGGCGGCCAAACACATACGTTTGCGGGTAGCAGCAGCCTTAGCGGCAACCGCGGCTTCTCCGGCTCCAGTGGCAGCTTTGGAGGAGCTCGCAGCTTCTCTGCACCGAGCGGCGGATTCCACAGCAGCGGTGGCGGATTTAGCAGTGGCGGCTTCCACGGCGGTGGTGGAGGCGGCTTCCATGGCGGCGGCGGCGGTCACCGCTAGATAATCCCTCCCCCAACATGAGGGTTAGACAAGGCCCGGCGAACCTGCCGGGCTTTGCCGTTCGTCTAGCTAAGCTGGCCGGAACGCGGCAAGCATCTGACCGATCCGGCGGAGTGCGTCCGGCTTGCTTCCAGCGCGTGCCGCATCGGACATGCGCTGAAGCCGGGCGGTATCGAGCAGCAACGTTCGCAGACGGGTTAGAAGCACCTCCCGCGTCAACTCTGCCTGCGGCAGCAGTTCCGCGGCACCGAGCTTGACCATCGCTTCCGCGTTCCTGGTCTGGTGATCGTCCGCCGCCAGGGGAAATGGCACCAGCAACGATGGCCGTCCCGCCGCAGAGAGTTCGGCCACTGTGCTGCCGGAACGTGCCAGGACGAGCGTCGCGTCCTTGAGTTGCCGGGGCATATCCGTCAGAAATGCGCGTATCTCTACGTCCGCTTCGGTCAAGCCGTTCTCCAGATAGGCTGCCCTGGTCGCATCGAAGGCGCGTTCTCCTGTCTGGTGCACGATCTGCAATCCCGGAACGGACCGGAGCAGGTCGCGTGCGATGGAAGGCATCGTGTCGTTAAAGATTTTCGCACCGTTGCTGCCTGCGGTGATGAGCAGGCGCGGCGGCTGCAATTGTAGCGGTCCGGTGCGGGCGATCTCGTCGCGAATGGGTACACCGGTGACCTCCGCGCGGCGGAAGTACCTGGCGGTCTCAGGGTAGGCTACGGCAGCGTTGGCTACAAAACGTCCGATGCGGCGGTTGACCATGCCGGGAACAGCGTTCGGTTCGTACGCGATCATGGGGATGCGGAGCATGAGCGCGGCCAGCATCGCCGGGCCGCTGGCGTAGCCGCCCACGCCCAGGACCACGTGGGGCCGGATTGTCCGCAACAGCGCTGCGCAGCGGAAGACGCTGGCTGGCAGGCCGGTCATGGTGCGCATGCGGGTCGCCAGCGACACCTGATTCAATTGGCCCACCTGGACGAGGTGCAGAGGAAAGCCCGCCTCTGGCACCAGGCGTGCCTCCAATCCGCGTGCCGTGCCTATAAGCTGCACATCTGCTTTGTGACTCTCCCGCAGTTCGCGTGCGATCGCAAGTGCTGGAATCACGTGCCCGCCGGTACCACCACCGGCGATGAGGACGCGGAATGTGGTTTGCGATCTGTGACCGGTGGTCTGTGGTCTGTGGTCCGTTTCGTACTGCTGGGCGGGTACGATGCTGCTGTCTTGCTGACTCGTGCCTTCGCTGTCCTGCTGGTCCACTTCAATCGATCTCGCGGGTTACGTTGAGCAGCACACCCATGCTGGCAAGGGTGATGAAGACGCTGGTGCCGCCAGAGGAGATGAAGGGCAGCGGAATACCTTTGGTCGGCAGCAGCGCGAGAACCACGCTCATGTTGAAGAAGGCCTGGATGAGGATGGCAGAGGTCATCCCGAAAGCGAGGAAGCGGGCAAACGGGTCGGTTGAAAAATATGCCGCGCGCAGGCCACGATAGCCGAGCAGAACGAACGCAGCGAGCAGCAAGATGGCGCCGAGGAAGCCGAGTTCCTCGCAGACCGTGGCGTAGATGAAGTCAGTGTGCGGCTCCGGCAGATAGAAGAGCTTCTGCATGCCTTCGGTGAGGCCGCGGCCGAGAAAGCCGCCGGTGCCGACGGCGATAAGTGACTGCAGGATGTGAAAGCCGCTGCCGCGTGGGTCGGCGTCAGGGTTGATGAAGGCCAGCATGCGTGCGCGGCGGAAGGCCACGTGAAAGAGCATGTAATACAGCACGGGCGCAGCCGCAGCCAGCGCGATGCCGACGTAACGCAGCCGGATGCCGGCGAGCAGCAACATGAAGATCGTCACGCCCGCGCAGACCAACGCTGTACCGAGGTCCGGCTCTTTCAGGATGAGCAGGATGAACAGGAGTGGCACGGCAACGGCGCGCACGACGGTTCCGCTGATGTCGTCGATCTGGTGGATGCGGTTTTGCAGGAAATATGCAAGAAAGAGCACGATGAGGGGCTTGGCGAGTTCGGAGGGTTGCAGCGTTGCGCCGCCGATGCGCACCCAGCGGTGTGCTCCGTTCATGCCGCCCATGAAGAAGACGCTGATCAGAAGGAGTGCGGTAACGGCGATGAGTGGGAAGACGATTTTGGGATTGTTGTACTTTCGATAATCGATCTTCATCAATGCGAAGAGGGCGATGATACCCATGACGACGAAGAACGCCTGCTGCAGCACAAAGCGGTAGGGCGAGCCGAACTGCTCCTTGGCCATGACGGCGGAGGTGGAAAAGATCATGACCAGGCCAAACAGCACCAGTGCCAGGACTGTCCCGAAGAGCCATTTGTCCGCGCCGACACGTTTCGCCATACTGCCGCAGAGTACCGTCTCCGCACGGCCGCATTGCATCGTGAATGCGGCAAGGTATCTGCACAGGTACGTGGATGTTCTATTGTTGCAGCGCGCGCACGAGGTCGACAAAGAGCCGGCCGCGGTGCTCGTAGTTTTCGAACTGGTCGAAGCTGGCGCAGGCCGGCGCGAGCAGGACCGTTTCGCCGGGCTTTGCATTTGAGGCGGCAACTTGGACCGCCTTCTCCAGCGTTCCGGCGGAAGTCAGCGTGATGTCGTTACCAAGCTGACGCTGGATGATCTCCGCGGCCGCGCCGATGGTATACACCGTGACGCACCGTTCCCGGAGCAGCGGGAGCAGTTCTGTGTAGTCCGAGCCCTTGTCTTTACCACCGAGGATCAGGTGCACGCCGGCTGGGAACGATGCGAGGGCCTTCATGGTTGCGTCCACGTTGGTTGCCTTGGAGTCGTTGTAGTAGTCCACGCCATGAACGTTGGCCACGAACTGTAGACGATGATCGACTGCCTTAAAACTGGCGACGGCTGCGCGGACCTCTTCGGTTGGAACACCCGCGAGCCGCGCCATGGTGACTGCCGCGAGGACGTTCTCCACGTTGTGCGCCCCACGCAGTGGGATCTCGCTGACCGGCATGACCGGCTCAGGCGTGCCGCCTTCCTGCGGGAGGAAGTACACGCCGTCACCGTGCACGAATGCGCCCTGCTTAATGCGGCGCGTGCCGCTGAACCAGAAAATCTGTGCCTTAGTCCTGGCGGCAACCATCTGTGTGGGCTTGTCCTCGGCATTCAGGACGAGGAAGTCGTCTGCCGTCTGGTTTTCGGTGATACGGGCCTTGGCTGCAGCGTAGTTTTCGAAGGTGCCATGACGGTCGAGGTGGTCCGGCGTAATGTTGAGCACGGCAGCGATGTGGGGGCGGAAGGTGGCGATGGTCTCCAGTTGGAAGCTGGAGACTTCCAGCACGCTCCACGTTTCTTCCGTGCTTTCGCCGACGAGATCAACGACGGGCAGGCCGATGTTGCCGCCCACCTTCGTCTCCAGCCCGGCGCGTTGCAGGATGTGGCCGGTGAGCGCGGTCGTGGTGGTCTTGCCGTTGGAGCCGGTGATGGCGATGATTTTGCCCCTGAGCGCCTGCGATGCAAGCTCCAGTTCGCCAAAGACGGGCACGCCGTAGCGCATGACCTGCTGCACCTCCGGCGTGGAAAGGGGCACGCCCGGGGAGATGACGATCAGGTCCTGGCGGCGAAAGGTCAGCACGCCGTGACCGCCGGTCTCCACCATCACGCCCGCATCCAGCAGCGAAGGAATCTCATGCGCCAGTGCGCTGCTGGGCCGGGTGTCGCTCACTGTGACGCGTGCACCCAGGCCGCGCAGGTACTTGGCGGCCGAGACGCCGCTCTTGCCCAGCCCGACGACGAGGACGCGCTTGTTCTTCAGGTCCATGCCTGGCCAGTTTACGTGGCTGCGCGCGAAGGTTGCGAGGCGGCGATGTGCATGGGGCGAGCGTGTAGGTATTCAGGCCGGCCTTGACCGTGGGATCGTTGTCGGCCATCTGCTTCGCCTCGTCCATGCTGGCCATGTCGAGCAGGCCCATGCCGAACGAACCTGCGGGATCGAAGACAGGGCCGTAGGCAAGCAGCGTGCCTGCGTCGAAGAAGCTTTTCGCATACGCGGCGTGCTGCATCATCA
>CAXUHI010000020.1:0-75786 GCA_964251045.1 uncultured Terriglobus sp.
GGCCGTCGGCGTTTGGAAACCAGTCGAAGCCGGAGGCGGCGGTGGTGCGGATTTTGGCGGTGAGCAGCTCGTCGCGGCAGAGCTTTGCGGGGAACCAGGAGATTTACCTGGCGGATGTGCAGGTGAAGCATGGCGAGCACCAGTTTGCGCGGCTGGTGGATCAGTATCCGGGGTTTGGGCTGCCGATCCGGCAGAGCCTTCTGCGGGATCGCACGGTCTTTACGATGAAGGTGACGCGGGAGCCGGAGTGCGATGTGGCGGGGGCGAAGGTGTTTCTGCCGCAGGGGGATGCGGCGGTGTTTGACGGGAGCGTGCGCGGGTCGCTGGCGGAGCATCGCGCGGATGCGATTCCGTGCTTTAAGACGCTGCACCAGACGGTGAAGGTGGACCGGCACCAGCCGTAGCTCGGCTTTGGATCGACTTACTTTGCGGTGACGGTGAGGCTGTAGGTGGTGGCGTGCACCAGGAAGCCGTCGGTGGCGGTGAGGGTGTAGGTGTAGGTTCCGGGTGTGGTGTAGGCGGCGTTGAGCGCAGGCTGCTTGCCGCTGCAGCCGTTGAGCGCGGCACATGCGGCGGTGACGAGCAGCACCATCCAGAGCGAACGGTAGAGCGTGCGTGCGGTGTTTCGTTGCCGGGCGAGCAGGGCGCACGTCGCTACGAGCGCAAGGAGGGTGAGCAGGAATGGGCCGCGTCCGCGCCTGCCGGGCATCTGTGCGACGAGGCCGGCGCCGCCGTAGCCGACGACGGTGTACTTGGCGGTGGTTGCGATTTGCACGCCGACGGTGGCGCCGGTGGCGGGTACCAGGCTGGTGGTGCTGAGCTGGCAGGTGGACGCGGGTGCGTTGGTGGTGCAGGTGAGGGTGACAGGTGCGTTGAAGCCGGCAATGGGCAGGAGGCTGGCGGAGGCGGATGTGCCGATGCCGGCGATGTCCGTGCCGGAGGTGGGATTGAAGGCGGTGGAGAAGTCCACGCCATTGCCGGCGAGGGCGAGTACCAGGCCGTTGAGGGTGACCTGTCCGGTGCGCTGGCCGGTGGTGGTTGGGGTGAAGGTGATGGTTTCCGCGCAGCTGGAGCCGCCAGGAAGTGCGGCGCCGCAGGTGGTGGTGAGTGTGAAGTCGCCGCTCACGGCTGGCTGGCCGAGGGTGAGTGTGCCTGCGGCGGAGTTGCGCAGGGTTACGGTCTGCGTGACGGACGCGCCCACGTCCGTGTTGCCGAAGGTGAGGGATGTGGTTGAGAGCGAGAGCGGCTGCGCGCCGGTTCCGGTGAGGGAAGCGGTGGAGGTGCTGCCGTTGGAGACGACGGAGAGCGTGCCTGTCGCGGGGCCGGTGGCGGTGGGCGCGTAGACAACAGTGATGGTGCAGGAGCCGCTGGGCGCGACCTGCGTGCAGCCGTTTGTGCCGGTTACGGTGAAGGGACCGGATGCCGTGGCGGAGGAGACGCCCGCGTTAAAGATGGAGTTGTTGGTCCAGGTAAAGGTCTGCGGAGCGGATGTGAAGCCGATGTAGGCGGTGCCGAAGTTCTGGGTGGCGGGTGTCAGCGTGGGCGCGGTGCCCTGGTTGGTCAGGTCGAAGAGGCTGTATTCGAGGAGTTTTTCCTGGCCATCGAAGGGCGCAGAGGCGGAGCACTCGGTAGGAAATGGCTTACCGGTCGGGGCGATCGCACCGGCCTGGCGGCCTTCAATGTGGTACTCGTTGAAGAGAATGCGGCCGCACTGGTTGGTTGCGCCGACCGGGGTGTTGAAGGTGAGCTGCATGACCGGGTTGCCGTCTGCCGGGTCATTCAGCGTGATCCACGTCTGCGTGGGTGCGTTGACGCCATTCAGGTCGTGGCGAAGGGTATTGAGGCTGACCTGTCCGGGCGTGGTGCTGGCTCCCACGGTTTGCAGCCACGTGGTGAGGGTGCTGGCACCGTAGAAGGCGGAGTTGACGGACGCGGTGCCATCGGGCGGAAACGCCTGTCCCGGTGACCAGTTCACCGCGGTGTCAAGCGGAGCGTTCTTGTACATCCAGACGTAGGAGAAGTGGCTGGCATAGACGCGCCCGCCCGCGTTGGCGTATTGCAGGAAGTTGCTGAGCTGGTCGGAGGCCTGGGTGAACTGGCCGCCCTGGCAGGGCAGCATGAGCACGTCGTATTGCTTCAGCTGATCCAGATTGCTCATCAGCGAGGCTTGCGTGGGGGTGTTTGCGTCGATGATCGCGCCGCGCGAGTTTGTGCCGGCGTAGAGGTGAATGCGGCCGGTCGAGAGCGGGTTGGTGAACTCCGCGTCATCGATACCCACCTTGCGCAGGACACACTCCACTTCATCTGCGGAACCGGTGGCCAAGGCAAAGAGTGGAATGTCGCCTTCGCTCTGGTTGCGTGGCATGCGCGTGGAGAAGGCGTTGTCCGTGCACTGGTTGACCGTGGGAATGACGACTTGCCGCCGCCAGCGCCCGGATTGGATGACGAGCGGTATGTTGGTGCCGACCGGCACGTTATCGATGTGGAAGGTACCGTCCGCCGCTGTGATCGTACCGACCAGTGGCGAGCCGCCCGGAGCCGCGCCCGGCGTGGGGCAGCTTACACCCGGGGTGAACGCGGGCACCGGTGCATTGGGCACGAAGACGAGAACATTTGGCAGCGGATCCGTGCCGTTGGGCGCGTAGACCGTTCCGCTCACGGAAGTGGTGGCAGCGGTCGATCCTGCAGGGCATGCCACCTGCTGAAGACACAGGCCGGTACACGCCTGTCCAAAGGCCGTGACCGGCGCGATCAGAGCGAACAGCAGAAGCAGGAAGAGTCTGCGCATGTCAGAGAGGTCCAGAGGCCGTGTTCACACGCTACCACGCCGCCTCATGCCTTGGGACGCTGCATGTCTGGTCTGGTGTACCGCCTCAACATCAACTTTCGATTACATTGCGTAGACGGTGATCAGCCGCATTCCTACCGACCAGGCGCTGCAGCTACCGTGCACGTCACCGCATCGTGGGCCCGGAGTACAAGGAAGTTCATGACGCAGGCGGACACGCTGGCCTCGACCATCCATCCTCTCATTCCTTGACTGGCCACACGGATTGGAAATCTGGTTCCGTGAATAGTCCGTAGCTCTCGAGAGTCGATCTTATTCCTGCCATCATGTTAGATCCTCGGCGTTCAGCACCTCGAAGGTCTAAGAGCTTACGGACCCGGACTCGGTAAATTGGCTGTCCAGCTTGTAGTCGCCCTCGCCAATAACGGGCAGCTTCATCAAGGGGATCCACTTGTCAAACCTCGAACATAGCAATCACATTTAGGCTCCGAATCCAGAGCCAGGCAGAGCGAGATGAACAACTCTCCGCAGCGTTATTCTACCGTCACGCTCTTTGCCAGGTTGCGGGGTTGGTCGACGTCGCAGCCGCGCCGGACGGCGATGTGGTAGGCGAGGAGTTGGAGCGGGACGACTTCGAGGATGGGAAGGAGTAGCTCGGGGGCGGCCGGGATGTGGATGGTGTGTTCGACAAGGCCTGTGATTTCGTGGTCGCCTTCGGTGGCGATGGCGATCACGCGGCCGCTGCGGGCTGTGACCTCCTGGATGTTGGAGAGGGTTTTTTCGTACTTGAGGACGCTGGTGGGGTCAGCGGGGTCCTTGGTGGCGATGCAGACGACGGGCAGGGTTTCGTCAATGAGGGCGTTGGGGCCGTGCTTCATCTCGCCGGCGGGGTAGCCCTCGGCGTGGATGTAGCTGATCTCTTTGAGCTTGAGGGCGCCTTCGAGGGCAATGGGGTAGTGGATGCCACGGCCAAGGAAGAGGAAGTCGCGGGCGGTGGAGAACTCCTTTGCCAGGTGCGCGCACTGGTCGTCGACGGAGCGGAGGATGTCTTCCAACTTACCGGGAATCTTCGCGAGTTCATCGACGTAGTGGCGTGACTGGTCAGGGCTGACGTGTCCGCGCTGCTGTCCGAGGTAGAGAGCTAGGGTGAAGAGCGCGGTGAGTTGCGCGGTGAAGGCCTTGGTGCTGGCGACGCCGATCTCCGGGCCGGCGTTGGTGGTGATGACGCCGGATGCCTTGCGGGTAATGGCGGAGCCGACGACGTTGCAGATGGCCAGCGTGGGTGTGCCCTTGCCGGTCATCTCCAGTTGCGCGGCGATGGTGTCGGCGGTTTCGCCGGACTGTGTAATGAGCAGGCCGAGCGAGCCGGGAATGGGATCGCGGTAGCGGTATTCGCTGGCGTAGTCCACGTCAACGGGGAGACGGGCGAACCGCTCGATCATGAACTTGCCCGCGAGGCCGGAGTGCCAGGAGGTGCCGCAGGCGGCGATGGTCATGCTGGTGGCAGCTTTGAGGTCAGCCTGCGAGAGGTGCAGGTCCGGGAGGAAGACCTGGCCGGAGTCGAGCGAGACGCGGCCCAGGGTGGTGTCGCGGACGGCGCGTGGCTGCTCGTTGATCTCCTTGAGCATGAAGTGCTTGTAGCCCCCCTTTTCCGCCTGGATGGGGTCCCATGTGATGCGCTGGGGGTGGCGTTCGTGCGGCGTGCCGTCGAAGTCGGTGAAGGTGACGCCGTGCTTGGTGAGGACGGCGGCTTCGCCATCGTTGAGGAAGATGATGTCCCGGGTGTGATGGAGGATGCCGGGGACGTCGGAGGCGAGGAAGTATTCGCCATCGCCGATGCCGATGACGGCGGGCGGGCCGGAGCGCGCGGCGACGAGCTTGTCCGGCTCGCGCGCGGAGAGGACGCCGATGGCGAAGGCTCCGGTGAGGCGTTTGACGGCGCGGCGGACGGCTTCCTCGAGCGGGATGGAGGAGGCTGGCGCGGTGACGATGGCTTCGGCGGAGTTGGCTTCGGTCTGGGGGGCGTTGGCTGGAAAGGTTTCGGCTTTGTTGCCGACCGAAGATGCTTCGGGATCCTTCGCTGCGCTCAGGATGACATCTTTAGAAGAGGATGACGCATTCGCGCGATTGAGTTCGTCTTCGATGAGGTGGGCGATGATCTCGGTGTCGGTTTCGCTGACAAAGGTGTGGCCGCGGGCGATGAGTTCGCTTTTCAGTGCGAGATAGTTTTCGACGATGCCGTTGTGCACGACGACGAGGGTGCCGGAGCCGTCGCGGTGAGGGTGCGCGTTCTCTTCCGTGGGGCGGCCATGTGTGGCCCAGCGGGTGTGGCCGATGCCGTAGGTGCCGTGCAGGGGGCGCTCGCGCAAGACAGTCTCCAAGTTACCGAGCTTGCCGGGGGCGCGCCGCACGTCGAGCTTGCTGGGGTTCTCCTGGTCGCCTGCGACGGCGATACCGGCGGAGTCGTAGCCACGATACTCCAGACGGCGCAGGCCTTCGACGATGAGGGGAACAACTGACTTAGGACCGATGTAACCGACGATGCCGCACATGCTTGCCAGTGTAGAACGCGGGGCGTGATCTTTCGCACAGACGCGTCCGCATGCTCACCAAACTGAATCCGTTTCGGGTATCAAATTGTGCTTGCAAATCTGGCCTGTGCTGATAAGCTTCGTCGAACCTAAGATGTTTACTTCCTTCGCAGGCTGCATGTGGAGTACTGATGTTCAAGTCGATCTTCTGCTTGTTGATATCCGTTCCGTGTCTCTCCTCCTCACTCTTGGCCTACCAAATGTCGCCACCCAAAGCAAAATACGTGATTGTGGCCACTGGGGATTTCGCCGTCGTTTCTCTGAAATGGGATGAGTGCAAGACTGTAGCGGCCTGTGTCAAGCTTCTTGTCGATTCAGAACAGCCGGTTGAAGTGACACAAGCGATGTTTCGTGACAAGACCCATCTCGTAATCACGTATGAGTCGAGTATCGGCAAGATCACGCCTACGGACATCATTATTGGTGCTCCCCAAGCAGACACACAATACCCGTTCGTAGCTGAAGGAAAAGAGAATACAAAGCTGCGCCGCCTCGTTGTGGCCGGAGACTTTTGTCAGCCACATCCGCAACCCATGCCGAGGTCAGGCAATCAGCCCGAGGGTCAGCCACAGGCCAGAGCTTGCGCTACTAACCTGTTGATCGAGGCTGAAGATACACGGAACGATGTTAGCGGGTACGTCTACGCCGCAGATGGCAGCAGTTATACGCCTATCACTGTGAACAGCCTTCAAGCCGATACCGCAGATATCAGCTACTACGCAGACCCCGATTTTCATCCTAGTTGGATTGTCTTGAACGCTAACACCAACCACAAGAAAGCAACAGCGACCTTTCCGTACCTGCAAGCTCCAGCTTCAGCCAACGCCACCGCAGTGTACCGTATCGAAGATCTTTCCAAGGTGTGTAAGCCAAAGACAGATCCTAAGAACAAAGAACTCAAAGAGTTCGACTGTCCTGACCTCACAACAACCCCGCTGACAGCTGGAGTCATCGGAGAGGTTGAGATTACAGCCCGCCAACGTGATCTGCTTTTTACTCGCATGCGCACGTTCAACGGGTTGATGCCACAAACAATGGCGGTAGCGGAAAAAGGGAACAAAGATGAAGGCACAGTGGCGAGGCTTCTGACGAAGGCCGCGTCAGAGCAGTCTGAGTTAGACGTGCGTTTGACCGTGATGGACCAAGAGACTATGCGCCGCAATTACGGAGCAGGATTGGCACAGCAGTATGTAGCCGTTAAGATTGACCTTACAAACCGTACGGAGAAGAAGCTCCAATTTAACAAGAGCGCTATTTGGTTTGACGTGGATTTCTTGGAAACTTCGAGCAAGTATAAAGAGCGGACCCGTAACAAGCTTTCAAACGGTACGTTTGACATCGTTGAGGCGAACGTATACGACGCTCCATTCGCGACACTGCAGTGCGCGGATGTGAATCCCATGACAAAAAACGAAACGAAAAGAGGCTGCTACAAGTATCGGTTTGGGATAGAGCAAAGTGAACGGTTCTACCCAGACGGATACTTAGGCATACTAGGATCATTCGACTATGTTACGCAGCGCACCGATCGTATGTTAAGAATCATTGAGTTGTTTGGTAGCACCCTAACAACTATTGCCACTGGCGGAGCTGTCGCCCAAGTGAATAACACGGCGTTTCGTGATGCAGTTTCGATATGGACAGGCGCATTCATCCCGGGATCCCGGGCGATTGTGATGAACAATGCCGAAATCAATCGCGAACGCGCGAATCTGGTGGCGCAAACCTTTCAAGAGACTGTTCAGGTAGGGCCGCATGGCACGGTGGCAACCATAGTGTTGTTACCGCGAGACGCGCTTATCAATGTGCAGGGAGCGGAAAAGCTTGTGCTGCTGGATCGCGTACTGAATGTACACATTGACCCAGATGTCGTAAACGGTGTGAAAGATCCCCCCGTTCCTTTAGGGACATCTGGAGCTTGGCTATACCAAGGCTCAGGTGCGGCAGGCTCTCGGAGAGGCACCTTCAGCCACTACAAACACCGACGGCTCATCTTCATTCAGTTATAGCGACGGCCCCTATCAGTCGGTGGCATTTAACGCGGGTGGGCAAGCACTTTCATGGAGTCCCCGAAGCGTTGCGGACCAGTTGAGCCTAGCTACCACCCTTGAGAAAGCAGTGCAGGTGTTGAAGGCTAATACAAGCAGTGGCAGACAACTAATACTCCGAGACGACAGCATCATCCTTGTGAATGTTCCTAACGTCGCAACAGTGCAGCACTACGACAAGGGCGGGAAGCGCATAGGTACCTATACGTTGTTGTACGACAACCTTCGTTCATCCGGAATAGGGAAAGCGAAGAGCGCCTTTGAGGCGCTGCTTGGCAGCATGACGCTTCCATCCGCACTTGATAAGGCTACTCCTGTTCAGCAGGTGGCAAAGAACGACACCGTCGCGGTTTACGCCATGCCGGACATCAAAAATGGAACGGTACGCGTGACCTTCGATGCTGTTCTTTCGAAAGGCGATCCCAAGGTGAAGGACGTTGAGTTCGGGGGTGAGAAACCCTGACGCGCAGCCCCCAAACTTTGCTGCTGTTACAGTCGGTGCATGCGGTTTCTATCTTTATTGATTTGCTGTCCGTTCATAGTACCTACTTCTGGCCAGCAATCAAAGACTCTCGCACAGATCACAGCGAATCATGCGGTGGTGGAGGCGGATGGGACGGTGCGGATGCAGCGGGTGATTCCGCCGCCGCAGCATCTCAGTCCGGAGGCGCAGACGTGGTTGGCGCGGCCTGCTTCGGATGCGAATGTGCCGCAGACGATGGAGCAGCGGCGGACGATGATCGATGCGGGGCAGTTGCGGCATCGGGATGAGTTGAGCACGATGTTTGCCTTGGAGATCAAGGAGACACGCATCGCGGGCGTGCCGGTGCATGATGTGCTGCCGAAGGATGGGCAGGCACATGCGGACCGGGTCCTGATCTGCCTGCATGGCGGTGGCTTCAATGCGGACTCGGGATCGTATTCGGAGTCGCTGCCCGTGGCTGGATTGGGGCGTGTGCGGGTGGTCAGCGTGCTGTACCGGCTGGCACCGGAGCATCCGTTTCCGGCGGCGGTGGATGATGCGGTGGTGGTGTACCGTGCGTTGTTGAAGACGTACACGCCGCAGCATATTGGGGTGTTTGGCAGTTCCGCCGGGGCGGGGCTGACGCTGGAGATGGCGGTGCGGCTGAAGCAGTTGGGAGTGGCGCTGCCCGGAGCGCTTGGATCGTTTTCGACGCCGAGTGATTTTGTGGACGGGGGCGACTCGCGCGCGCTGTACAACACGGATGGTCTGCGCGGGTATGTGGCTGTGCCGGGCGATCCGCTCGACACGGACTATGTGGGCAGCACGGACCGGACGAATCCGGTGCTGTCGCCGCTGTACGCGGACCTGCATGGAATGCCACCGACGCTGTTCCTGACGAGCGAACGCGATGCGCTGCTGAGCAGCACCAGCATTATGCACCGGGCGTTTTTGCGCGCGGGCGATGATGCGCGATTGATTGTGTTTGAGGCGCTGCCGCACTGCTTCTGGAACAACAACACGCTGCCGGAGTCGCGTGAAGCCTGGGGGTACATGGTGGACTTCTTTGACACACACCTAAGCCATTAGGGTGTGTAGCAGAGAGTCAACGAAGCGGTGCGGCGTCGGCGATGGTTCGGCGGTGCTGCGAGGTGTGGATTTCCGGAACGCTGCCGTCGTTGACGAGCACTTCCTGCGGCTCGGCCTCGAAGGGGATGCGGATGGTGGCGCGGCCATGCGCGGGAACGCGCAGAGGCAAGGTGTTGGTGAGGCTTCCGGCGCGGACGGTGACCGGAACTTCCGCCTCGGCGGTGCCGTTGTTTTGCACTTCAACGGCCACCAGCCAGGAACCCGCAGCAGGCGTGACGCCACCGCTGCTGTTGCTGGATGAGGCACCGCCATCAGGAAGATCGCGCGGATCGGGCGGAAGTGGCTCCGCGCCGATGGGTCCGGCGACGGGCCGCCGTTGCTGCGGGAGGTAGCTTGCTGAGGCCGAGCGCTCCATGTGGCGGGGCGCAACGGTGACGATGGCCAGGTCAGGCAGGCCGTGGTCTGCATCGATCCAGTCGCGGAAGAACCAGGACAGATCCCTCGGTGCAGCCCGCTGGATGGTCTGCTCGAACGCAGCTGTTTCAGAGTTCTGCAGGCCGGAGGCGGGCTGGATCGACGGCTCAGCCTGTTGCACGCGGTAGAACCAGCCAGAGAGCGCCTGCTGCAGGTGCTGGTCACCGATCATGCTGCGGAGCATTTCAAAGACGCAGGCAGCCTTGCCGCGTGCGCATGCGGGATTGGTGCAGGTGGACAGCGGCAGACCTTTGCTCGCTTCTTCAGTCGAACTGCCTGCTCTTTGCGGGGCAGGTGCATTTGCAGCCAGATGGGCCAGAGCAAGATCGCGTCCTTGTGTCTGCTCTGTCCAGACTGCCTGTAAGAACGCAGGAATACCCTCGCGCAGCCATGGTGCGTGCAGGTTTTGAGGGAGCCATGCGGCGGTGAGCGGCTGGATCAACGCGGGTGCAAGCGCGGCGGCGGAACCGGTGGTGAGTGGAGCGACGACGAGCGTGCCATCCGCGAATCCAGCCGCTCCGGGGATGGGCAGATCGATGATATCGAGTGGATGGACGGGTGCCGCACCCAGCCACTGGGTGAGCATGGGGCGGATGCGTGCGGCAGCTTCGCCGAGGGCTAAAGCGGTGTCGGCGCGGTCCGTGACAACGCGGAGCAGGCTGTCCGCGGCAGTGTGCGGCGCAGCATCCGTGATGAAGAGCGAGGGTGTGTGTGGGCCGAGAGCGGAACGGGTCCAGTCTGCCGTGACGACGCCTCCTTCCGCCGCCGAAGATGCGGTGTCGCTGCCTGGAAGGGTCTTTAGCGGCTGTTGTTCGCCGGTGAAGAAGGCGGCGTCCGGGCGCGAGCCGGTGTACGCCAGCGTGAGGTGGAGATTGAAGGATGCCTGTGTGTTCCGTGCGCGGCTGTCTTCCACGGTCCGGGTTACAGCATCGCCGTCGCGCAGTTGAGCCGTGCGCCCGGTGACGGGATACCAGAGCACGTTGCCTTGTCCGCGCAGGCCGGTGAAGGTGTCGGAGACGGTGTCCCAGTCGGTAAGCGCGGCGGCTCCCGCAGGTGCGCCGATGGCGGTGAGGCGTTGCGTGCTGGCCGCGAGCGTGCCGCTGTAATACAGGTCCAGGCGGAGCGTTTTTCCCGGGGCGAGCGGCTCTGGCAAGGCGAGCGCCAACTCCGTGGCCATGCCGGTGTGGTCGAGGTCGTCCGGGATGCGGTATTGCTGGAGTGCGAGCGTTCTGCCCGATGTTCCTTCGAACAGGCGTGCGCTCTCCCAGTGCAACGCGGCCGAGATACGCAGGGGCAGGCAGGGCAAGGGAGCGCCGCCGGTGTTCTTCAGGAGGAGCTGTGCACGCGTTTCGACCGCACCCGTGTGGGAGTTCAGGTGCATGTCTAGGACGGTGCTGAGGATGTCCGCGGCTGCGCGGTCGGCGTCCGCGATTTTGGCTGCTGTTGCGCGGTCTTCGGGCGTAAGGACAATCAGCGGCTGTTCGCCGGGGGTTGTATTTTCGTCCACGCTTTCCGCCGCGACCGATGAGCGTGCGGGGTCAGTTGCGGTCGGACGTGGCGCGCCTTGCGCAGGTGCTTGCACGGATGCCGGGGCGGGAGTGGCTGGGGCGTCCGGCTGCGCCTCATCACGGCGATGGAGTGTGGTGCGCGCGCGGCGCTGACTGGACGACACACCCTGGCCGTATGTGCGTGGATGCGGGTCAGGAGTTTCGTCGCTGGGGGCGTCTGGCGGTGTCGTATCCTGCACGGCAGGCTCGTGACGCTGGAAGAGGACCTCCCCTTTAGGCTGATCAGCGTTGTTCTGCGCTGGCTGGGTGGTCTGCTGGCCATCAGATGTGGATTGTTGGCCGCTGACGAGAGATGCAGCCGTGAGCAGGCATACGGCGGCAATCCGCGCGGCAAGGGACAGGGCGGGCCGCACGCGTTCAGTTGAGTGGAGTGGCAGAGCTATGATCCCAGCCCCTTTCGAGGTTTGGACGGAGCAGGGGCGGGCGTGGCATCACGCTGCGCGAGCGCGAGGCGGCGCTGGCGGGCGGCCTCGTACATGACGACGGCTCCGGCGACGGAGACATTCAAAGAGGGGACCGCGCCCACCATGGGAATGCGGAGGAGGAAGTCGCAGGTGCGGCGGGTCAGATCGTGCAGGCCCGCGCCTTCGCGGCCCAGGACGAGGGCGATGTCCGCGTTGAAGTCGAACCGGTCGTAGTCCACCGTGCCGCGTTCGTCCAGGCCGACCGTCCAGATATTGTGCCGCTTCAGTTCTTCCATGGCGCGGACCAGGTTGGTGACATGGGCGACACGGACGTGTTCGGTCGCGCCAGCGGAGGCTTTGGCGACGGTGCCGCTGAGAGGTGCGGAACGCCGCTCCGGGAGGACGACGCCGTCGACACCGGCACCGTCGGCGGTGCGCAGCAGAGCACCAAGGTTGTGCGGATCTTCCACGCCGTCCAGTAGAAGAAGGAAGCGTTTGCGGACGTTCGTGCCGTGCAGCAGGTCTTCAAGGGTGAGGTTCTTCTTCTCGCGCACGAAGGCGACTGCGCCACCGTGATTTTCCGTGCGGGTCATGCGCTGGAGTTCGTCACGGCTGGCATACGCGATGCGCACCTTGGATGCGCGGCACAGATCGAGGAGAGCCGCAAGGCGCGGATTGGGCGGGCCGCTCAGAAGCGCGACATGATCCATGTCCGATGGCCGCATGCGAAGGGCTTCCGTCACGGAGTGCACGCCGAAGATTACTTGCATGAGTCTCTGTCCGGCACTTGCATCGACATGAGCAGTGTACGCGGGCCGGGGTGAAAGCGGGTTCGGCTTGCGACCGTTCAGCTACACTCAGCATCGTCCATGTTTTTGCCTGACGCATTACGGCGTGCTGATCTGCAAGCCAGTCGCCGAGGTCCATCGTTGCCGAGCGAACGGTGGACGCACTCCGTGACGCTTCTCGTTGTGACGCTTTGCTGTTTGTGGACGTTTTCACTGCCGTTGCGGGCCCGTGGCCATCTGATGGGCTTCGCGGAAGACGACTTCTACTACTACCTGAAGACCGCGCAGAACTTCGCCGCGGGACGTGGTTCGACCTTTGATGGAAGCACGCAGACGAATGGCTATCATCCCCTCTATTTTCTGTTGCTGGCGGCTGTGTCGCGCTTCATCCGTGGGATACGAGGCGTGTTTGCGTTTTTGTGGCTTCTGGATACGGCAAGTGCTGTTGTGATCTTCTGCGCCGCGCGCCGAATCGTCTTGCGTACGGTACGGGATGTGGTGCTGGCACAGGTGCTTGGGGTGCTTGCGATGTTGCCCTGCCTTGCGACGATCAGCATGCAGATGGAGACGACGCTTGCGCTGCCGCTGGGGTTTGTGTTGCTGGACCTCGCGTGCGTGGCGCCGGAGCGGTACACGGCACGGCGGTGTGCGTCCCTCGGCCTCGTTTCAGGACTCCTGGTGCTCGCGCGGCTGGATGGGGCGTTCCTGATCCTTCTGCTTTTGGGTGGGCTGTTGCTCGTTCCGGGCATGCGTACGGTCTTCCGGCCTGTGACTGTCGCGAGCTTCGCGGTGGCAGCTTTGCCTCTTCCGGTGCTCTACTTCCGGTCCAATCTGCACTACTTTCATATCTTTCTGCCCATCTCAGGCCTGGCGAAGGAGCTGCGCCATGGATGGCTGCCGGATCCAGCGATCCTGCGGCCGTCGTTTTCCGGATTCACGCTGTTGATCTTCGCCGTAGCATGCCTTGCTGGCGTGGGGGCAGTGCTGATGCGGCGCCGCCTGCGCCCGGAGGAGACGCTGCTCTGCTTTGCCGCGATGCTCATGCCGGTGGCGTTGTACGGGACAGAACTGGTCATCAGCGACTGGAAGCTTTGGCCGTGGTACATGTATGCCACGCGGTACGCATTTTTCGCGTCGCTGGTGGTCGTTGCCGTTCTCCTGAGAAGCGTGTGCATACATACGCGGTGGATCGCTCCTGCCCTGCTGGTGTGTGCTCTTCTGGCGCTGGCGCGCACGCGGTACAAGATCGATCCCGCGATGATGGACATTGAGAAGGAAAGTGAACAGTTGAACGCGTTTGCGTCCACGCACCCGGGACGGTACGCGATGGGGGATCGCGCGGGCATGTTTGGATTTCGTTCCGCTTCGCCATTGTTGCAGGCGGAAGGCCTGATGATGGATCGCGCGTACCTGCAGCACATCAGGGATGAGGATGATCTGCGATCGACGCTGGCACGGTACGGTACGAAGTATTACATTGCGTACGTCTTCGACACCGACGCCACACGCAAGCTCCGCGATGGCTGCTTTGCGGCGGAAGAGCCATCGAATGCAGGACGGTACGCCCTGCGCATGCGCTCAACACTGTGCGATCCGCCGGTCTACACCTTGAAGGCGAACGATGGCATGTACCTGGTGTATGCGCTCCGGCCATGATGCGCGATGTTGCTGCCGCGGACCGTTTCGTCACTTATCATCGCCAGGTATGGCGTTTCCGATCAAGACGTGCGCTGTGTGCGGCGAAAACTTTGAACTAAGGCCCGATAAGCCGGGCTTTGCCAACCAGTGCCCGGAATGTACTGCCGAGGCGCAGGAAGCTGCCGCGGAAGCCGCGAAGAAGAGCGGCATGGATGCCGATCTGCGCAAGGAAAAGGCAGAGATGGATGCGGCGCGGCGGGACGCGATCCGGAACATGCTGTACCGCAAAGACAGTTGAACGGAGATACTGGAACGCGATCCGCGCTCCGCTGTGAAGGTGGACCGCCCATGCACGTGTTTCCGATCCGCCCGGATGTCGCACCCAAAGTGGCGTACTAACTGTCATTGGCATAACGATTTTAATCGACTAGATTCGTAGTATGCCGTTCAGTCGATTTCTGCTGCCGTTGCGCGTTCCCGCGCTTTGTTTCCTGTGTGTGTCGATCCATACCGCCCTTCAGGCGCAGATTCAGGGTGAGCTGAAAGGACGCGTGATGGATGCGGCCGGTGCGAGTGTGGCCGGTGCACAGGTGACGCTGACGCAGAGTGCAACGGGTGTGCAGCAGACGGCGACGACGACCAGCGATGGTTTGTACGACTTCACGCAGCTTGTGTCCGGGCAGTACAGCGTGGCGGTGCGGAGCAGCGGATTTGCAGCGTATCTCCGCAGCGGTATTACTGTCGCGACGGGTGCAACGGTGGGGCTTGACCTGGCGCTGGCCGCAGCCGGGCAGGATACGGTGACCGTCCATGCGGATGCAGCGCTGCTGCAATCACAGACCAGCAACGTTGAGACGACAGTACCGAATGCGAGCATTGAAGCGTTGCCGCTGAACACACGTAACTTCATCCAGTTGACGCAGCTTGCGCCGGGCGTTGAACTGCCACCGGGAACGCTGCTGCCGCGCATCAACGGCGGGCGTCCGCGTACGAATGAGTACCTCTACGACGGCATCAGTGCGTTGCAGCCGGAGCCGGGGCAGGTGGCGTTCTTTCCCATCCTGGACAGCATCGCGGAGTTCACGGTGGAGGCAAACAACGTACCCGCCGAGTTTGGCCGGTTTAATGGCGGCGTGGTGAACGTGGCTACGCGCAGCGGCAGCAACACGGTCCACGGCAGCCTGTTTGAGTACTTTCGCAATGAGGATTTGAACGCGCGCAACTACTTTGCGACAACGACGGCGCGGAAACCGGAGTACCGGCGGAACCTGTTTGGAGCGACGCTGGGCGCGCCCATTCTGCGTGACCGGCTGTTCTTCTTTGCCGACTACCAGGGCATCCTGCAGCGCATCGGCGTGACGCGTATATCGACCGTGCCGACGGTGGCGGAGCGGAATGGGATCTTCACGGGCGTGTCGAAAATTTACAACCCGAGCACAACGGCGACGGTGAATGGGCGGCTGGCGCGGACGGAGTTTCCGAATGATGTGATCAACGTGCCGCTGGACCCTGCTGCCGTGGCGTTGCTGGCGCGGTTTCCCCTGCCGACATCGAGCGGGGCGGCGAATAACTACACGCGGGTGGCGAATGACGACGACCACCAGCAGCAATTTGACATTCGCGTGGATGGTGCAAAGGGTCTGCATGACCGTGCCTTTGCGCGCTACACGTACTACCACGAGGTGGAGCAGCCAGCGACGCCGCTGCCGGACGGCTCCGGCGCCATTACCGGCTCGGTGCTAGGTGCGGGGAACGTCAGCGGCCTGACGCACATTACCGGGCAGCAGATCGTGCTGAACGAGACGCACACGTTCTCAGCCAATGTGGTGAACGATCTGCGTATTGGTTACACGCGGCGGGGCAACACGCAGGCGGGGACGACGCTGGGGACCACGGCGTCGGCGGCGCTTGGCATCCCCAATATTCCCACCAACGCTGCGTTTAACAATGCGCTGCCGCTGTTTACGTTGACCGGATTCGCCCAGCTTGGGCAGGCGGCGAGTACGTTTTCGCGTTATCAGACTGCCGTGGGCGAACTAAACGATACGGTGGTGTGGACGAAGGGCGCGCATTCGTTCAAGGCGGGAATCGATTTCCGGCGGTATGAGTTGAATACGATTGCGCCGCCCAATCCTACGGGCTCGTTTGCATTTACGACTACTGGAACGAACACCACGACAGCGACAGGCACAGCGGTCAGCACGGGTGGTAATGCGCTGGCCAGCTTCCTGCTGGGCCAGGTGGATACGTTCTCCATCGATCTGCAGCAGCGGACGATCCGCCCGCGGGATTATATCTACGAGCAGTTTGTGCAGGATGACTGGCGCGCGACGCCGAAGCTCGTGATCAACGCGGGGCTGCGTTGGACGCTGCACCTGCCCTCGACGGAGACGCACAATCAGGGTGCGGTCTTCAACCTCTCAACGCAGCAGCTGGATTACCTGGGGGTGAACGGCTTCCCGCGCAGCGCGCGTGAGCTGCACTGGGACAACGTGGGGCCACGTGTAGGCCTGGCGTACTCAGCGGACGCAAAGACGGTCGTTCGCAGTGGCTTTGGAGTCGTCTTCATCGATCAGAGCGGGATTACGACGCCGTTTACGACGCCGCAGTATCCGTTTATTCAGAATGTGCAGCAGAAGACGACGGACAGCTACACCGCGCCGTTCACGCTTTCAAGCGGGCCGAGCGTTGCGCCGATTGCACTGACGCCGGATGCGGGACTGGGACAAAGCGTGTACACGGCGAATCGCAAGGCGGGTTCGGGGTATGTGGAGCAGTGGAACCTGGCGGTGCAGCGCGCGATCACGAACAATCTTTCGTTCGATGTGGCGTATGTCGGATCGCATGTGGTGCATGTGGGCATCCCGGACAGCAACCTGAACCAGCTGACGGCGGCACAGCTTGCGCAGGGTTCCGTGCTGACACAGACGGTCGCCAATCCATATTTGACCCAACTCGCGGGGACGCCGCTTGGCACCGCGAAGCTCTCGAATGCGCAGCTGCTCAAGCCGTATCCGCGCTTCCAGAATGTCTCCATCTATCGCAACAATACGGGCAACACGAACTACAACGCGATCGAGGCGAAGGTGGAGCAGCGGCTCTCGCACCATGTGACGCTGCTGTTTGCGTATACGCATTCGAAGCTGATGGATGATGCGTCGTCTGTGTTTTCGTCGACCGTGCTGTCGTCGCCCAATACGAGTTCGCTGGTGGGTGCGGATGCGTACCGGCCAACCCTGGAGCGGGATGCTTCCAACGGCGATATGCCCAACGTGCTGTCTGCAAGCGTGGTGTATGCGTTGCCGAAGTTTGCCGGGCACGGCCTCCTGACGGGGGTGCTGGGTGGCTGGCAGGTGCAAGGCATCCTTCTGCTGCAGAGCGGGATGCCGGTGACGGTGACGCAATCGACGAACACGAACAACTTTGCCGGTGTTGCGACGCAGCGGCCCATGTTTGTCGCGGGACAGAGCCCAAACCTGGCGCCCGCGTTGCGCACACCGGGTCGCTTCTTCAACACGGCAGCGTTCGCCACCACGCCGCAGTTTCAGTTCGGCAACGCCTCACGCAATCCGGTGCGCGGACCGGCGTACCGGGACGGCGATCTTTCGCTGATCAAGCACACCGCGCTAAGCGAGCGCATGGACCTGGAGTTCCGCGCGGAGATGTTCAACCTGACGAATACGCCGGGCTTTGCCCAGCCGAGTGGCGCGTACGGTACGGCTCCGTTCGGGAGCATTACGGCGACTGTGACAGACCCGCGGGTGGCGCAGTTTGCGCTGCGACTAAGCCGGTAGGGATGCGCTGCCTCACGCCTTTGCATGGTTCCATTGCGCACGCGCGATGTGGATGGATAGTCTCACTGCCGTCGCCGCGACCTGCAGATCACGCTTTGCTACAGCGCGACCATGTTTTTCACACTTTTGCAGGTGCATGCCTGCAAGGTGGAACGCGGATAGATGTTTCAGATGCTTGGGGAGAGACCATCCGACCGCGCTGCCTCTCATTCCGTGCTGCTCTTCGATTCATCCTGATCCTGGAGCAGTTCCTGTTCATGCCGCGCGATGGCGGACGATGAGGCGGGTTCAATCGTCCGTAGTACATCCAGCAAGCGCTGCGGTTCGAAGTTGTTGACCATGTGATCGACAGCGTCGCAGGGGGTTCCGTCAGGCGGACCCACGGCGATGACCGGTGTCGCAGGATAGCGCTCTTTCACCCGTCGTGCGGTCGTTTCAAAGGGCTGATCGCGGGCGTTGGCATTGAGCACGACGCCATGCACGCGCGGGAAGACGTCCAAGGCTTCCAGCAGTTCCGCTGAGCTGTATGCCGTGATGACGTTGAACTTTGCGGTTTCGATCACCAGCTTGCGCGAGGAGATGCTGGCGGCGTGTTCAGGATCGAGGATCAGAAAGCAAGGCCGGACCATGCACACAGAATAAGGCAAGGAGAACGCATAGAATCAAGTCATGATCAAGGGTTTGACTGTCGTGCGCCCGGCGGGCTCTGACGCGGCATGGAACCGGCTGCGGCAGTTGTTCGACGCTTTGGGATTTGAGCCGGGCAGGGGCTGGGATGATGGGACGGGGCAAGGCGCGGCGTTTCTGGCGCCGCTGGCCAACCTGGAGCTTGTGACGGGCCGCCTGCCAGCCGTGCCGGAGTTGCTGGTGGAAGTGACCCAGTTGGATGCCGTGTACCAGGCGGTGAAGCAATGGATGTCAGCGGATGTGCGCACGGAGGACATGGGGGAGCGGCTGAGCGAGGTTGCCGCGACACAGTGGAAGTCCCGGATGTTCACGGTGCGGTTGGAGGAAGCGCTGCAGCTTGGGTTCTGGGAGCGTGAGGATGTGCTGGCGGGTGTGCCTGTCGCGATTGAAGGTGACCTGTCTGCGACTGGGATGCGGTTCGGCATTGTGGTGGCACGGTGGAACGCCGTGATCACGGACCGGCTGCTGCAAGGCGCGCTGGATGGCATTTTGCGCTCAGGTGGCAGGCGTGACGATGTGACGGTTGTGCGTGTGCCGGGTGCATGGGAGATTCCCGCCGCGGCGCGTATGTTGGCGGACCTGAAGGATGCGAGCGGCAAGCGGATGTATGACGCCGTGCTCACGCTGGGCTGCCTGTTGCGCGGTGAGACGGCGCATTACGAGGCGATCTATAACGAGGCCGCGCGCGGTATCGGGCAGAGCCAGCAGGAGACGGGTGTGCCGCATGCGTTTGGCGTGTTGACCTGTGAGACGCTGGAGCAGGCCTTGAACCGGGCGGGTGTAAAGGCTGGCAACAAGGGGTTTGAAGCCGCGATGGCGGCGATTGAGATGGTGAGCATCGCGCGCACATTGGGCCATTTTGGTGACCATGCCGGCAGCGGGACGGCGGCGGCCCGGCAGGCCGAAGCCGACATTGCGGCGATCACGCAGGGAGCAGGCTGATGGCGGCGGGTGGACGGCGCAAGGCGCGCGAGCTGGCGATGCAGATGCTGTACCAGAGCGACCTGGGCAAGCAGACGGCCGCGGAGGTCCGGCGCGTGTTTTGGAAGAGCCGTACGGACGAGGAAGGTCAGCAGACCGTTGATCTGGAGACGCAAAGTTTCGCGGAGGATCTGTTCCGCATTGCCATGGAGCGCTCGGAAGAGGTGGACGACCTGATCGAGAAGCATGCGCAACATTGGCGTCTGCACCGCATGGGGGCGGTGGACCGGAATCTGCTGCGGATGGCGGTTGCGGAGATGGTCGGCTTTCGTGGAACACCGCACCCGATTGTGATCAACGAGGCGCTTGAGATTGGGCGCAAATTTGCCGCGCCGGAGAGCATGCCGTTTCTGAATGGCGTGCTGGATGCAGTGTCGCGGAGCGTGCTGGAGAAGCGTCTGGCCTAGACGTACGCTCAAACAAGCAGCACTGGGACGCCGTAATGGGCGAGTATGTCGTCGTGTGTCACGAGCGTAAGCCCTTCGACTTTCGCCTGTGCAAGCAAGAGGTGATCGAAGGGGTCGCGATGAAGACGTGGAAGGTCGCCTACTGCCTGTCCATGCTCCTGCGTGATGGACAGGGGAACGAACCCATACTCCCTGGCCTTGCCGATCAACGAGGATGCCCGGTTTAGTTTCCCGCTTGCGCGTTTGATGGTGAGTTCCCAAATGGTTGCGGCGCTGACGAACACCTCCTCCGCATCGCGGATGAGGTCTGTAGCTTCTGGTCTCATCCTTGGGATGCGTTCCGTATACCAGATGAGGATGTGGCTATCCAGAAGCAGCCGGCTCAATCGAGCATTCCGAAAGCACGTTGCTCTTCTTCGCTCCACGGCTCATCCAGTGCTTTCAGCAGATCGGAAAAGTCACCGCCTAAAGAACCTGGAGCAGGACGACGATACGTTTTCTTCGTGTCAGAGCACACAGGAACCAGCTTGAGAACAGGCTTACCGGCTTTGGCGATGATGACTTCTTCGCCGTTTACGGCTTTCTCCACTAGCGCGGAGAAGCTTGTCTTGGCTTCGTAGATGTTGTATGCAGCCACGAGTTCAGCGTATGCCGGTTGGTCAGGTTGGTCAAGCAGCCTGGACTGCTAGCATGAGGCTTGAATGTCTGAAGAAGAAACTTCATCAAGCACCCCTGCAACAGGCTCTGCCGTGCGGGTGCGCATTGCGCCCTCGCCCACGGGCGACCCACATGTGGGAACAGCGTACATCGGCCTGCTGAATTACGTGTTTGCCAAACAGCGTGGCGGTACGTTCGTGCTGCGCATTGAAGATACGGATCGCACACGCTTTGTCGCGAGCAGCGAGCAGATGATCTTTGACGCACTGCGCTGGGTAGGGCTGCAGTGGGACGAAGGTCCGGATGTGGGTGGACCGCATGGGCCCTACCGCCAGAGCGAGCGCACGGAGATCTATCGCGCGTACTGCCAGCGCCTGCTGGATGATGGCAGCGCGTACCGTGCCTTTGAGACCGCAGAGGAGCTTGAGGCGGAGCGCAAGGCGCAGATGGCGGCGAAGCAGGCGCCGAAGTACAGCGGACCTTCGCGCAACTACACGCCCGAGCAGGTGAGCGCGGCGATGGCGGAGGGGAAGCCGTATACCATTCGCCTGCGCGTGCCGGACGGCGACAGAGGGCCGGGGATCGCATCGACGACGTTCCGGGATGAGTTGCGCGGCGACATCACCTTCGATCACAACAATGTGGATGACCAGGTGCTGCTGAAATCAGATGGTTTTCCTACCTATCATCTGGCCAACGTGGTGGACGATCACCTGATGGGCATCACAGACGTGATTCGCGCGGAGGAGTGGATCAGTTCCACGCCGAAGCATGTGCTGCTGTACCGCGCCTTTGGATGGGAGTTGCCACGCTTCTGGCACATGCCGCTGTTGCGCAACACGGATAAGAGCAAGATCAGCAAGCGCAAGAATCCGGTGTCGCTGGTGTACTACCGGCAGGCGGGATTTCTGCCAGAGGCGATGCTGAACTTTCTGGGCCTGATGGGCGGCGGCATGGCGCAGCCGACGGAGCAGGAGATCGTCAGCAAGGGCCTGGATATGAAGTTGAGCGACATCTTCTCTCTCGGCGCAATGCTTGACCGGTTTGATTTTCAGCGCATTTCGCTGGGCGGCCCGGTCTTTGACTTGGTAAAGCTGAAGTGGATGAATGGGGAGTATCTGCGGCGGCAATCGCCGGAAGAGTTCTTCCAGTCACTGCGTGCCACGGTGCTAAGCGATGGCTACCTGCGCGAGATTGCGCCGCTGGTGCAGACGCGCATGGAGACACTGGGCCAGTTCGGCGACATGGCGGATTTCTTCTTCAAGGACGACGTCATGCCGGCGCAGGACGTATTTGTACCGAAGAAGCGGACGCTGGAGGAGACGCTGGCGTTTGCGGCGGAGATGCTGACGTCTTTGGAGGCGAGTGACTGGGTGGCGGAGAGCATCGACGCCGGGATGCGCGCTCTGCTGGCTGAGAAGGGGTGGAGCGTGAAAGAGGCGTACATGCTGCTGCGCGCCATCTTGACTGGCAAGACCGCGTCGCCGCCGCTGCTGGAGAGCCTGGTGGTCTTTGGCAAGGCACGGTCGCTGGACCGTGTACGGCGGTTTCTGGATGCGCAGAAGAAGCTGGCCGCGCTTGCAGGGAGAAAGTAGCCCCTTGCGTTCCTGGTTGCGATCTGGGGGTTTGTTCGCGGGTTTGGCTCTCGCGGGATGCGGCTATCATGTGGCGGGAGCCGCCGCGCATGTACCCGCAAATGTGCGTGTGCTTGCTGTTCCAGTCTTCAAGACAAATGTGCTGCAATATCACACAGAGGTGGCCATCACAGATGCGACGGTGCGTGAGTTGAATACACGCACGCGCTATCGCGTGATCCACTCTGACGATGCCAATGCGAGTGATGCCATGCTGCAGGGCACGGTGTTGACGGAGAGCATTGCGCCGCTCACCTACGATCCAACGACGGGATCGACGTCGTCCTACCTGGTGCAGATTACAGCGAAGGTGGTATTGACGGCACGCGATGGGCGCGTGCTCTTTCAGGATGACAGACTGTCCTTTCGCGAGCAGTATCAATCGACGCAGGATTTGAGCTCGTTTATCCAGGAAGACAGTGCCGCGGTGCAAAGACTCTCGCGGGATTTGGCAGGGCAGATTGTGAGTGATCTGTTGAACAGCTTTTAGCTACTGTGGTGCGCGATGCGACTCGAGAACCGCCACGCGTTCGCGGAGTGACGCAATTCGCGTAATGAAAGAACCTCATGATTGGCTTTTAGTTCAGAGATGGAGGACATCAGCGCTCTGAAATTTGCGTCCATTTCCGTGCGGATGGCACCTGTTTCAGCGCGCATCCCGTTGCGAAAAGATTCGTTTTCCTTGCGCATGGACTGGAACTCAGCATCCATGCGCTTTTCGAGCGCTTCCAGCCGGACCTTGGTCTCGCGCACGTCCGGCGCGATCAGATCCTGCAGCAACTTCTGTACGGAATGGAGCGCGTTGTCCGCCATTTCTGGCAGTGTACGACACAGTCTGATCTCCTTACTACGCGTACGCGGTTTTGCGCAAATCCAGTTGGATACACAAGTAACCAGTTCCGATCAGGACAACACCACACAAAAGGAAGACCGCGTCCCACAGGGGATGGTTGCCGTTCTGCACAACGTGGTGCAGTTGCAGTATCTGGTGATCGATGACTCCTTCCACCAGGTTGAACAGGCCCCAACCAAGCAGCACCGATCCGCATAACGCCTTGCCTGAGAGCACCAATCGCTGGTGACGCGCTGTGGACCAAAGCAGCCAGATGCCAACCGCAGTCACCGTCCAGGTAAACGCGTGAAACAGACCATCCCAGAACATGTTGATCTGCTCGTTGACCAGGCTGTCCCGCAGGACGCGGTTTGACAGCATGTTGTGCAGTTGCAGGATTTGATGGAACAAAA
Source organism: uncultured Terriglobus sp. (assembly GCA_964251045.1). GTDB lineage: Bacteria > Acidobacteriota > Terriglobia > Terriglobales > Acidobacteriaceae > Terriglobus. The sequence continues at coordinate 23,257 of CAXUHI010000020.1, forward strand.
TGCCGTCCACGAAACCTCCCATACCGATGCCCAGGAGCGTTCCGGCGGTGAGCGCACTTCGAAGAGGTGAACGGGCCATCAGCAGTCTTTCCGGAGAGCCGGCAATGGAAAGTGATAGTAGATAAGCGTCGCCGCGGCAAGTAAGAGGGGCACGGGTGCTGCGGTAAGCAGCAGCGTATGCGCAAAGTGGATGCCAAAGATGCCGTGCCGCACCTGGCACGCAGTCGCCGAGTCGCAGGTGACGCAGCTATACGCCGCGCGGTCCAGCAGAACCACTGTTGAAGCCGTAATGATTCGTGACAAACGCATCCGTCAGAGCACGTCCTGCACTGAACGTAGCATCCGCAGGCGATGCAGGCGGAGCGCATGGCGCGGAGTGACAGTGCACCGCTGGATGCGGGCTGGAAAACAGGCAATGCGCCTGCACTAAGCTGGAGCTGTGCCGCTTCGTTCCTTTGCCTCCACGGACCGCTTCCTTGCCGAACTAGGCACGCCGCAGATGCGGGCGGGATATGTGTTGCTGGGTGATGAGACGTTCCTGTTCGAGCGGGCACGAAAGGGTGTGCTGGCCAAGCTGGTGCCGCCCGACTTGCGGGATTTCTGCCTGCATGACCTTGAGCTTGGCGGTGAGACCAGCATTTTCGATGTGTTGGATATGGCGCAGACGCCTTCGCTCATGGCTCCGTTCCAGGTGATCTTTGTGCGCGGTCTGAAGACGCTGTATGGGCGTGGCGCAAAGAAGGAGGAGTTCGCCGCGTTGGAGCGGTACTTCCGGTCGCCCAATCCGCAGGCGCTGCTGCTGTTTGTGGCGGATCATGTCTCGTTGCCCTCTGACCTGCGGCGCATGGAGCGCGAGGACAAGGAACGGTATGACCGCGTTCGCGAGACGCTGGGAGGATGGTGCGGGACCGTGGAGTTGCAACACGTTGCAGAGGATGATGCGGCGCGGTGGGTGGTCTCTACCGCTGAAGAACGTGGCGTGCGGTGCGACGCCGACGCCGCGCGCGAGCTGGTGGATGCGTTGGCCGGTGACATGATGCTGATTGCGAGTGAAGTGGAGAAGCTGCTGCTCTATGTCTCTGCTCCGCTGCGGCACCACAATGCGGAAGACGCACAGTTTGGGCGGGTCACGCTGGGGGATGTGGAGACGATGGTGCTGGCGGCGAAGCAACGTTCGTTATACGAACTAACGGATGCCTTGAGCCGGCGTGACCGTGCCCGGGCGCTTGCTCTGTTGCACGGTCTGCTGAACGCATCCGACGGAGGCGAGGACTCGGCGATCGGGCACCTGTTCATGCTGGCGCGAACGTACCGGCAGATGCTGATCATTCATGAAAAAAATGTGCGCGACACGCGCGCGATCTGGCAGGTGTTATGGCAGGGCTTCCGTATGCCGCAGTTTGCCGCGGAGGTCTTGATCCAACAGGCACGGCGCTACAGAACCAGCCGGGAGATTGCGCGTGCGCTGCGCCTGATTGCGCGCGCCGATCTGGATCTGCGCAGCAGCCCTGCGAGTAAGACGCTGGTTCTGGAACGGCTTGTGATGAGTTTGACAGAAGATCCACGGGCAGCCGCATCCGGCAGTTTGTCCCACGATGCATTCCAGGCGGGTGATGCGTGACGAAGCACGTAAACCCATCGCATGAACGCCCCATTGTTCTGGAGGAGGGCAGCTTCGACGCACTGCTCTTTGACTGCGATGGTACGCTGGTCGAGTCGGCTCCAGCGTGGCTGCTGGCGATCAATCAGGCGCTTGGGGCGGAAAGCGCGCCCATGCCGCAGGTTTGGTACTACGACCGGCTTGGTTTGTCGCCGGGTGATCTGCTGGATGCTTTCGAGGCGGAGTTCGGACCTTTGACACTGCCACGGGCAGAGTTCTACCGGCGCTGCACGGGAGCGTTTAGTGCGGCGGCACACGCGTTGCAGGAGGTCACCATCGTGAGCGCGCTGGCACGCGAATGGCATGGACGCAAGCCGATGGCGGTTGTCTCCAACGCGCAGCGCACGGCAGTGGTCAGCAGCCTCACGGCGGTAGGATTGCTGCCGCTCTTTCCTGTTCTCATCACCATTGAGGACGTGACGCAGGGCAAGCCGGAACCGGACATCTATCTGCGCGCGGCAGAGGTGTTGCAGGTTGCGCCGCAGCGGTGTGTTGTGTTGGAGGACTCCGTTGAAGGTCTGACAGCGGCGGCGCGTGCGGGCATGCCAGCAGTCGATATCCGGGAGCATTGGACGCCGATGTGGAAGCGGGCCTGACGCCGCGTCGCTAGCAGCCAACGCGCGAGCGCCGGATGGGTGCGGCGCTGCCCTTTACCGGCTTGCCTTCGCCAGTCCATGGCTGGCACTCCGGGCACCAGTACGTGGAGCGGGCACCGGTACCCTGCTTGCGGTACTCGACGGTGCCTCCGCAGCGGCGGCACTCCATGCCGCGGCGGCCATAGACCCAGAGGCGGTTCTTCTCGTTGGCGTTGTGCGTGGTGCGGCGATTGCCGCTGTAGGTGATGATGCCGTCGCCTGAGCCGTCCAGCACGTTGGCCTGCATGTAGCGCTGCGAGACGTCGGCCATCTGCAGCATCTCGGCTTCCGTGATGGTGTGCATGGGGCGGAAGGGATGGACGCGCGCGGCGAAGCAGACCTCACTCTTGTAGACATTCCCCAGACCGGCGAGCACGCGCTGATTCAGCAGGACGTTCGCAATCTCGTCGTCCGGGTGCGACTGCGCCCGCGCACGCAGCGCCTCCACGCCGGATTCCGCCGTGTAGGTATCGGAAAGAATGTCGGGCCCCAACTTCGGCACGCTGGACTTGCGCACAAGCGATGCCGCTGTGTGGAACTCCGCGACCGGGACGTTGAAGGCAACGGCTTGCCATCCCTCGACTTCGATCACCGCGCGCATGGCGGTGCGCGGCGACCACCACTTCTCGCCCGTCTTGTAGATGTGCCACGAACCGCTCATCAGCATGTGCGTGACCAGGATCAGGTCGCCGGAAAAGTGGAGCAGCAGCCACTTGCCGTTCGCCTCCACCTTCTCGATCACCCTGCCAACGACAGGCCGGTCGTCATTCACCGTCGCCAGGTGCGCGTAGCCGGTATTGAAGCGCGTCACGATCTTGCCCGTCAGCACCTTCGCCAGAGCACGGGCCGCACGATAGATGGTGTCTCCCTCAGGCATCTATTGCATCTCGGTACGTTTCAAGAACAAGGCTCCCCAACCGGGAGCTAAGTCCGTCGTAGCCAGTAGAACATCGCTTTGAGAGTGACCATTGCGGATCGCCTTCAGCAGTCATCATTGAGACAAGATGCAATCCGTTAGAAAATCCCACTTCGATTTCAGGCAGACGGACCCAGAAATTGACAGATGTAACAGTTGTTTTCAGCAATCTTGAGAAGGTTGGGAGCCACTTCTCTTCATCACTCCAGCTTCCACACCAGATCAACTTCCTGCCTTCAATGCGCCAACTCCACTCAATCTGTAATGTCCACTCACCCTTGGGGTTTCGCTTGGAGCCATCACGTCGAAATCCACGATCGTGTAATGTGCCGAACTCAATGAACATAGCTGAACCATAGCCTTTCCAGAAATGCGTGCAAGGCAGGTTGTGAAAAGATTGTATGAAGTTTTCGAACTGCGCCGAGGATTGCGCAATGCGCTCAAATGTCCTGATCGGGTCGGACATGTTAAGCAGCAGCTTTTACATTGGCGGCCCGCTTGGCTTGAAGCTGCTCCATCCACTTCTTGCTTCCATAAACACCCTCCACCAGAGCAGGGATGTAGACGCCGTGGCCAAATTTGGTGAAGTGGATCGCCGTGCCTGATCCATACAGTTCTACTTCAGACAGGTCTTCGTCAGTCGCGCCCTTGATGTCCTCGAGGTCCTCCACAGGAAACGCCATACGCTGACCACTCTTCAGGCAAATCAGCAGAAGTCGCGTCTCGCGCAGGTACTGCGCGGTGCGCGCTGCTTGCAGATCGGGTTCCTTCTCCGCCGCTGCAATCGCTTCGTCGATCTCTTCATCCGTCATGCCGATGCGTACTTTAATCGGTCCCATGCGTTCGCTCCCACATGGATTGTAATTCTGACAGGTGCCGCTCCGCAGCGCGGAGGATGTGCTTTACAGCATTTCGGTTCGCATTGCCGGGGATAACCGCATCACGTCGAGCGGCCTTCTCAGCCGTCCGGCCTACAAAGTCAAGTTGCACGATGACGGTAACGTCACCATAGGTCGCATGTGCGTGCGGTGGAGGGTGGTCGCGCGAGTAGATTGCAAACCACACGCCATCGAAACGCAACGTGCCCATACGTGGAGTCTAAGTCAGGCGTTGCCGATGGTTCTGCCGCCGGTTTGTGCGGCGAGGGAGACGCCGGGTAGTGGGGGCAGGTTGCGGCGGAGGTTGAACCCCATGGGCGCGGCCTGGAAGCCTGCGTCGAGCAGGGCGCGGGCCATGGGGTGTTCGGCGACGTGGGTGCCGTTGATCGTCTGGATGAACATGCCGACTCCGCCGGTGTGCTCCGCGGGGTCGTTGAGGCGGCCCGTGGTCTGCGCCATGACGACGAAGTAGCGGGCGAGGGCGCGCATCGTCTGGCCGCGTGCGGGCTCTTCATCCGGCAGGAAGACCTGGAGGTTGGGGTTGCCGCGGCGCAGGTAGGCGACGAGCGCACCGTCGGCCAAGACCACGCGGGAGCCGACCGTGCGTGTCAGCGAGCCTCCGTCGGCTGGCTGGGGCCATTTGAGGATGGCGCCATAGGGATTTGCGGGATCGGTGGCGGCCAGCACGATCATCTCCGGATCCGTGTCCGGGCGCTTGGTACGGAGGGAACGCAGCAGGTCCAGCGCGGCTGGCAGGGCGAACTGCGTCGCTCCAAGCTCCGCCGCGAAGTAGCCACGGCGAATCTTGCCGCTCTCTTCCAGGGCTTTCATCACGTCGTAGATGGCGGAAAAGCCGCCAGGCAGATTTTCGGCATGTGCCGTTTCACGAAAGACGACGCCGTAGCGCTGCAAAAGCTGGTGGGCCTCGGCGTGGGACCACTCGGTCGCGCTGCGTTCGGCGGAAATCATGGCAGGGTGGAGTGCCCAGCGGCCCTGCGCGGTGGGTGGAGTCGTGCGGCGGCTGCGGAAGTTTGCGGCCTGGTTGTGCACACGGCGCAGCGGCTTGCCCTGGTGGTTGGTTTGCGTGCGTCCGTTGCTGTTGCGGTCCGTGTAGGCGCGCAGCGATTGCAGCGAATCGTTGGTGATGGCACCGCGCCAGACCAGGTTCCACACTGCTTCCAGCGACTCACCGGGGTAGCCGCCGCCGGTGCCATCGTGCAGGTTCTGGAAGAAGCTGGCACCGTGCGCGCGCAGATAGTCAATGATCTTTTCTTCGCGTTCCCTGGTGGCGCTGTTGTCTTCAATCACCGAGCCTGCCTGCGCCGTACTGACGACCGGCCATAGCAGCGGCAGCTTTTCTGCAAGATACAGGCCGATGCGGCCGTCACGCTCACCCAGCGGCTCGAAGCCGGCCCAGGTCACCTCGCCAGCTGCAATCAAGGTATCGAGGTCGGCGGGCTTGTAGTTGGCGATGCGGGCCGGAAGTATCTCGGTCTCCAGCAGAGATGCCGGAAGTGGCGCGCCTTGCAGCGTTTCGATGACGTCCAGCAGCGCGTCGAGGCCGCGCCGTGGCGTCAGTACGCCCTGCCAGTGGGTGAAGAGGCGAGCCAGCGTCTGTTGTTCGACGGGTTCGACTTCTTTGCGTAGTTTGGCTAACGATCTGCGGCGGATGGTGCGCAGGACTTCAACGTCGCACCACTCGCGCTGCTGGCCGCCAGGGCGGAAGGCACCCTCGATGACGCGCCCGCTGCCGACAAGTTTCTGCAGCACGCTTTCGGCGGTCTCAAGCGGAATGGAGAAGCGCGAGGCAGCTTCCGGCGTGGTGAAGGGGCCGTGCGTGCGGGCGTAACGGCGAATGAGGTCCGTGACAGCGTCGGGCGCGGGCTGCAGGAAGGCTGTGGGCAGGCCGGGAGGCAGAGGGATGCCGAGGGCGTCGCGGTAGCGTGCGGCGTCCTCAATGGCGATCAGGCGTTTCTCCGCGCCAAACTTCAGTTCCAGGACGCGCCGGGCTTTCTGCAAACGGTCCACGGTGATGGCGACTTCAGGCGACGTCACGCGGCGCAGCAGTTCCGCGCGGCTCAGATCGCCGAGGCGCAACAGCATGTCATGGATGCCGTCCATGCTGCGGGCGCGGTAGTCATCGGCCAGAATTTGCAACTGCTCTTCCGTCTCTTCGATGGCGTTCAGATCGAGCAGTTCGCGCAGATCGGCATCGCCCAGCAGTTCGCGGAGTTGCTCCTGGTCGATGGAGAGCGCCTGCGCACGGCGCTCGGCCAGCGGAGCGTCGCCGTCGTAGATGTAGTTGGCAACGTAGCTGAAGAGCAGCGCGGAGGCAAAGGGCGAGGGCGTGCGTGAGTCCACGGTATGCACGCGAATCTGGCGCTGGGCGATACTCCGAAGGAGTTCGGAGAGCGCGGGCATGTCGAAGACGTCCCGGAGACACTCGCGGTACGCCTCCAGCAGCATGGGAAATTCGGGGTAGCGCGCGGCCACGCTCAGCAGGTCGTACGCGCGCTTGCGCTGCTGCCACAGCGGAGCGCGGCCGTCGGCGCGGCGGCGCGGCAACAACAGGGCGCGGGCGGCTGCTTCGCGGAACTTCGCCGCGAAGAGAGCCGTCGACCCAAGCTGGCGCTGCACGGAGTCGATGGCCTCCTGCGCCTCCGGGAAGAACTGGTCTGCATCGGGCGCGCTGTCCGCCTCGGGGAAGCGGACGACGAAGCCGTCCTCGCTCCACATGGTTTCGACGTCGGCGGCACCGGCTGCGCGCAAGCGTCCCTGCACCGCCATGGCCCAGGGCGCATGCACGCGTGAACCGAAGGGGGTCATGACGCAGACGCGCCAGTCGCCCAGTTCGTCGCGCACGCGCTCGACGACGATGGTGCGGTCGTCCGGCACGCTCTCGGTTGCCACCTCCTGGTCAGCCAAATAGCGCATGACGTTCTCCGCCGCACGCTGGTCCAGGTCGTGTTCGCGCGTGAGCCGTGTGATAGCGGCGGAGCGTGGCATATCGCGCAGTTCGCGGACCAGCGTGCCGATGCGGCGGCCAAACTCCAGCGGACGGCCCGCCTGGTCGCCATGCCAGAAGGGCATCTTGCCCGGTTCGCCCGGCGCAGGGCTGACGAGGACGCGGTCGTGCGTAATCTCGTCGATGCGCCACGTGCTGGCGCCCAGGATGAAGGTCTCGCCCGTGCGTGCTTCGAAGACCATCTCTTCGTCGAGTTCTCCCACGCGGATGGGCTTGCTGCGTTCGCCGGAGAGGAAGACACCGTACAAGCCGCGGTCCGGGATGGTGCCGCCGTTGAGAATGGCGATCTTCTTGACGCCCTGCCGCGGGGTCAGCCAGCCGCGGGTGCGGTCCCACGTGATGCGCGGGCGCAGCTCACCGAACTCGTCCGATGGATAGCGTCCCGCAAGCATGTCCAGCACGCCCTCAAACACTTGCGTGCTGATGCCCGCGTAGCCGCTGCAACTGCGTACGATGGCGAGCAGGGCATCGTAGCTCAGGCCCGGAGCTTCATCTTCGTCGCTGCGGAACTTGGCGGTGCGGCGGGCGGCTTCTTCCGGTGGCAGCGGCGGATGCGCGATGATGGCGACGATCTGCTGCGCCAGAACGTCCAGTGCATTGCGCAGGAAGCGTGTGCTCTCCACGTGACCCTCGTGCATGGCGCGGGTCACGGCGGCGCAGGCAATCAGGTCCGCACGGTATTTGGGAAAGATGATGCCCTTCGATGGCGCGCCCACCTGGTGACCGGCACGGCCGATACGCTGCATGCCGCTGGCGACCGACGGCGGCGCTTCGATCTGGATGACCAGATCGACCGCACCCATGTCGATGCCGAGTTCGAGGGAAGACGTCGCCACCAGTGCACGGATGTGACCGGCCTTGAGCAATTCTTCGATTTCGCTGCGTTGCGATGCGGCCAGCGAGCCGTGATGCGCCCGCGCGATCTGCTCGCCTGCGAGCTCGTTGATGGCTCCTGCAAGCCGCTCCGCAATGCGGCGTGCGTTGACGAAGAGGATGGTCGATTGGTGCTGACGGATGATCTCAAGCAGGCGCGGGTGGATGCGTTGCCAGATGCTGGTGCGCTTGGGTCCCTGCGATGCCGGGCCGCTGGGGGTGTCCTGGATTTCGCCGAGCTTCGCCATGTCTTCGACGGGCACTTCAACGGTCAGCTCAAGGCGCTTGCGTGCACCTGCGTTGACGATGGTGACGGGACGATAGCGAATGCCGCGAGCTTCGCTCGTCGAGGGAACAGGATTAAGGGAAGAGGGAACAGATCCAACGACTTCGTGTACCTGCTCGTCCTCGTCGTCTGAGTTGACGTTAGCCTGGCAAGATTCTCTTTCAAGCCAAGCTCCCTTTGAACGCGGGACACTAGCCGCTGTTCCCTGCTCCCTGTTCCCTGTTCCCTCGGTATGACCAAGTGCGCCGCCTAAGAATCGGGCAACTTCCTCAAGCGGGCGCTGCGTGGCGGAAAGACCGATGCGCTGCACCGTGCGGCCGGTCAGCGCCTCCAGCCGCTCGAGCGAAAGCGCCATGTGCGCTCCACGCTTGGTCGGAACGAGCGCGTGAATCTCGTCGATGATGACGGTCTCTACCGTGCGGAGTGCCTCGCCTGCGTTTGAGGTGAGTAGCAGATAGAGCGACTCGGGCGTGGTGATGAGGATGTCACCCGGATGCCTGGTGAAGCGGGCGCGCTCACTGGCGGGCGTGTCGCCGGTGCGGACGCTGATCTCCGGCATGTGGACCGGGATGGCCATGCGCTGTGCCATGTTGGCGATGCCCTGCAGAGGCGAGCGCAGGTTGCGCTCCACGTCCACCGCCAGCGCCTTCAGTGGAGAGATATAGACGACGCGAACGCCCACGCCTTCGGGCAAGATGTTGCGCTTCGGTTCACGAGGCTGCTTGCCACGGACACGTTTTGCGGGCTTGGCTACTGCGGGCTGAGTGGTAAAGGCACGTGGTTGCAGCATCAGCTTATTCAGGCACCAAAGAAACGCGGTGAGCGTCTTGCCGGTGCCGGTGGGAGCAAGAATGAGCGTCGACTCGCCGCGTGCGATGGCGGGCCAGCCCTCGTGTTGCGGCTGCGTCGGCCCTTCAAAGACGGCGCGAAACCACTCCGCCGTAACCGGATGAAAGAGGTCCAGCACAGCATCGCCGCCTGCGACGACCGCCGTTGGATCGCTCACCTGAAGTGTCGCGTCGACCGACTCCGGAACCGCTGTGCAAGCACGCTTGCTGACATTTTTACCGGTTCTGGAAGGGATCTGTTTCGCCATGTCGGAAGTATTTGTGACGGGCTTTCAGCCCTTTGCAAGATGATCTGCCGGCTACCTGGGCCTTCGGCCCAGGCTGTTATGTCTCGGGTCTTCGACCCCAGGCTGCATCGACACGAATGTCTTTCAGCACACATTCGTTGGATGCGCTGCAGTTCTTTCTCGCCGCACGCTTGCCGTAGCAACCGTTGCGAGTTAGCCTCAGCAAGCAAGGAGTTTGCAGCAAAGGGTGCGAAGCGTGGACGAGGGAACGGGAGAGCTGCTGCGTGGCATGGCAGCAGAGATCGCGAGCCAGGCCTACGCGCCGTACAGTACCTTTCGCGTGGGCGCGGCTATCCTGCTGACCACCGGCGAAGTCGTCACCGGCTGCAATGTGGAGATCGTCTCGTTCCGGCTGACGACCTGCGCGGAGCAGAACGCCGTGACCACCGCCATCGCCCAGCATGGACCGGGCATGCGCATCGCAGCCGTCGCCGTTGCGCAGATCGATCCGTATGTTGCCTGTACGCCCTGCGGTGCCTGCCGCCAGATGCTGGCGGAGTTCGCCGCGCCGGACTGCCCGGTCTTCTATCCCGGCGAGGGCGGCGCGCCCACGCAGCGCCCGCTCGGCGAACTCTTGCCAGTATCGTTTCAGGCCGACATCGCGCAATGACCGGCAGTATTCACCCCGTTGACGTGATCCGGCACAAGCGCGACGGTAAAGAGCTTTCCAATGCAGAAATCCACAGCTTCGTTGACGGCGTTGTCCGCCGCGAAATCAGCGACGCACGCATTGCTGCATTTCTGATGGCCGTCTTCCAGCGTGGGCTTTCTGCGCGGGAGCTGGCCACGCTGACCGATGCCATGCGGCGCAGCGGCGAAACGTTCGATGCACGTTCGTTCGGCAGGTTCACGGTGGACAAGCACTCCACCGGCGGTGTGGGTGATAAGAGTTCGCTCTTAATTGCGCCGATCGTTGCGGCGGCCGGCCTTGCGGTGCCGATGATCAGCGGACGCTCCCTGGGGCACACCGGCGGCACGCTGGATAAGCTGGAAACCATCCCCGGCTTCAACACGCAGCTTTCGCTGGAGCGCTTTGGTGAGGTTATCGCAGCCTGCGGTGCCTCTATGATCGGCCAGACCGAGAACCTTGTTCCCGCCGACCGTATCCTCTACGCTCTGCGCGACCACACCGGAACCGTTGAATCGCCGTACCTCATCACGGCGAGCATCATGAGCAAGAAGCTTGCCGAAGACCTGGACGGCCTGGTGCTGGACGTGAAGACCGGCTCCGGCGCCTTCCTTCAGCGCTACGACGATGCGGAGCGCCTTGCCCGGATGCTTGTGCAGACCGGTGAGACCAACGGCACGCGCACGGTTGCACTGCTGACCACCATGGATGAGCCGCTGGGGCGTTTTGCCGGCAACTGGCTTGAAGTGTGGGAGTGCGTGGAGATCCTCAGGGGCAAAGCGCATCCGTTATCGACGGACATCGTCGAGCTTTCGACAACACTTGCAGGCTGGATGCTCCACATGGGTGGTGTGGCCGCCACTCCTGAAGCCGGAACAGTGCAGGCGCAGGACCTCTTGCAGAGCGGGCGGGCGTACGAGCACTGGCTGCGCATGGTGGAACTGCAGGGAGGCGACACGGGCTGCTTCGATGATCCTGCCGCGTTTCACCGGCCTGCAGCGTCGCGCGTCATCCATGCCGAACAGGACGGCTTTCTTGCCGGGATGGACTGCACGGAGGTGGGCTGGGCGGTGCAGCGGTTGGGTGCTGGGCGTGACGTTCCCGGCGGGCCGGTCGCGGCACATGCGGGCATCGAGATGCATGCAAAGACCGGTGACGCAATACGGAGAGGTCAACCTCTCATCACCCTGTTTGCAGAGGAAGCATCTCTTCTGCAGACGCCGGAGCAGATGCTGCGCCGCACGTTACAGATCAGGCCCGAACCGGTGTCCGCGCAGCCGTTGATCCGGCAGGTATGTACTGTCTTCAACATTCAGTCCATGGGTCCATCGCTCTCCAGCCCTGAATAGTGAGTCGCCACGCTGCTGCCCGCCATCAGTTTGATGGTTGTAGAAATATCAGAGAGAAGGACGTACATGGGAAAGCTGGATGGAAAGATCGCACTGGTGACAGGCGGCAACAGCGGCATCGGACTGGCAACCGCGAAGCGCTTTGTTGCGGAAGGCGCACACGTGTACATTACTGGCCGCCGCCAGGCCAGCCTGGATGCGGCGGTTGAAGAAATCGGCCACAGCGTAACGGCTGTGCAGGGTGATGTGGCAAAGCTGGACGACCTTGACCGCCTCTTCGCGCAGATCACGTCAGAAGCAGGAAGACTTGACACGGTGTTTGCCAATGCTGGCGGTGGCGAACTGGTGACGCTGGGGAACTACACGGAAGAACACTTCGACCGCACCTTCAACAGCAATGTGAAAGGGCTGGTGTTCACTGTGCAGAAGGCACTGCCGCTGTTGCCGGACGGAGCCACTGTTGTGCTGAATGCGTCGATCGTTTCTGTCAAGGGCGTTCCAGCCTTCGGTGTCTACAACGCTACCAAGGCTGCCGTGCGGTCGTTTGCCCGGACATGGACCAATGAGTTGAAGGACCGCCGCATTCGCGTGAATGTTGTCAGCCCCGGGCCCATCGATACACCGGCAATTACAGGCCTCACCGCGAACGAGGAGCAGGACAGGCAGTTCCGTGCGGCGATGATCGCCGGTGTGCCGCTCGGCCGTTTCGGTGAGCCGGATGAAATTGCCAAGGCGGTGGTCTTTCTGGCATCGGACGACAGCAGCTATGTGGCGGGCGTGGAACTCTTTGTGGATGGCGGCACGGTCTCGGTGTAACGTGCGTTTTACCGGATCGGGGCAGGCGGCGAGATGCTGCCCTGCGCCTCTTGTGCCTTTCGCAGCAGCCATGCAGGGTTTGCATCAAACCCTGCATGGCATTCAGCTTCCGTTCGAAACGACAGGCACGAGAGGTGAAGCCCGACGAGACCTTCGCTCAAAAGAGCCTTGAACGGCCAAGCGCGGAAGAGATTTACCGGCAGGTACTGCGCAATGCCAAGGACGAATTGAAGCGATCCACGACATCACTGGCCATCTCGGGATTTGCTGGTGGAACGTTTATGGGTCTCTCGGCGCTGGGAACCGCCATCGTGATCGGTTTGCTGGGCAACGGTCCCATCGCGGCGTTCTGCGCACGCATGTTCTACCCGCTGGGCTTCATCGTGGTGGTGGTCGGACGCGCCCAGCTCTTTACGGAAAACACGTTGTACCCCGTCGCACTTGTTCTGGCGGAAAAGAAGCACGTGGTCAGGACACTGCGCCTGTGGGCGACGGTGCTTCCCACCAACATGCTGGGGGCTACGGCGTTTGCCGCGCTTGCCAGCTACACACCGGCGCTGCAGCCCAAGGTGCAGGCGGCTCTGATCCAGCTTGGCATGGACGCCATCCATGTTCCGGTATCCACTATCTTCTGGAGTGGGGTGATGGGCGGATGGATCATCGCCATGATGGCGTGGCTGGTCTCGGGATCGCATTCGATCACGGGTTCCGTGGCGCTGATCTGGACCATGACCTTCGTGGTCGGGTTGGGCGGGTTTGCGCACTGCATCGCAACCAGCGGTGAGGTGCTGGCCGCCGTGATGACGCACCACACGGGCTGGACGAGCTATCCGGCGTGGTTCTTTCCAGCGGTGGCGGGCAATATCTGCGGCGGTGTAGGGATGGTTACAGTGCTGGAATACGGCCAGGTGATCTATGGGGGTGACGCGGAGCAGGCGTCTCCGAGCGAATTCCTTGCGAAGCCGGAGTCTCGCACGAATACAGGCGCCGCGATCGTCGTGAATACATCCGTTCCCGACGCGAAGCCCGCGGCGATTTAGGCCTGCTGTTCGGCAGAGACGCGAGCGTCTTTCCAGTAGCCGTGATCGCGGTGGAAGTGGCGTTTGTTGCGGCTGTTCAACATGGTCCAGAAGAAGAGAAAGATCATGCGGCCGTGGCCGGTGCGGCGGAAGCGCCGGTTGGAGGTGTGCACCTCGGCGTTGAGGACGGCGAAGCGCAGCGGTGAAATCTGCTTGGTGAGGAGGAAGTCTTCGGCAAAGAGCGCGCTCTCGTCAAAGCCTCCCAACGCGTGGAAGCGCGCGCGGTCGAAGAGAAGGAACATGCCCGTTCCGAAGGGCATGATCCAGGACGACAGGCGCTGCATGGTGCTGTTCGCGCGGTAGAGAAAGCGATCAGCCCAGTTGCCGCCTGTGCAAGCGATGTCCACCGTCATGCAATGGAGGCGCTGGCTGCGCATCCGCAGAAGGGCACGGCGGAGCGTCGCGGGATTGCGCAGTTCCACATCGGCGTCCAGGAAGAGTACGAACTCCGAATCGGAGCGCCGCGCGCCGCGATTCCGGCCCACGGATGGTGTGCCACCCTCGATGACTTCGACGTTGAGGCGGTCGCGAAAGCCGAGGGCAAGGTCGCGCGTGTTGTCCGTGGAGGCAGCGTCAGCAACGAAGACTGCCGTATGCGCGAGATGCGGGTAATCCTGATTGCTCAAAGAGGTCAGCAGAGCTGGCAGATGTGCCGCTTCGTTCTTTGCGGGGATGACGATGGTCAGTTCGGGGCGCGTACTCATGGATGTGAACTCCCTGGAGATCGACGGTCAGGAACGTGGCTTGCTGATCCTGCCACGATCCGGAGTTGAAATACTCAATGCCGTTGCGGGTGCGGGTGAGCGCCTGGTGGGTATGGCCGCAGAAGACACGGTCCGCGCATCCGGCGGCGGCGTACTCCAGGGCGCCATCGGCCACTTTGTCGCTCAGGCGCAGCCACCGTGTGCTGAAGCGGTCAAACCAGCGGGAAAACTTCTGCTCCTTGCCGTCCAGCCATTGCACGGTTTCATAAAAGCTTTCGAAGAAGCGGCTGAGCAGGAGGTTTTCGTTGACGAAGCGGTCGAACTGATGGCCGTGGATGGCGAGGTGGCGCTTGCCCCCGTACTCCCACACATACCGCTGGTACACCGTGACGCCGACGAGGTGTGACATGACCTGGGAGAGGCCATGGTCGTGATTACCCTCTACCCAGATGATCTTGCGGCGCCGTTTTGGATTCGACAGTTTCCGGATGCAGGACAGGAAGTCCCAGTGCTCCGAGGTCAAACGCCCGAAGTCAAGGTCCGAGAAGATGTCGCCAAGCAGGATGAGTTGACGAAAGTCGACGGTTTGCAGCAGGTCACGCGCGTCCTGCGCCCGGCTCACTTCCGAGCCGAGGTGGAGGTCTGACAGGATCAGCGTGTCGCAGGTAGACACCATGACACGGTCAGGGTGAGGCATGGAGATGAGTGTGCTGTGAGCGGACGGTAAATCCTTCGTAACAGCGTCCCAGTTCGGTACACTTTGCCAAAGCACGCCATCGTCACTGAAGGAGGGCCGCGCCGTTGGCCCGATTTACCGGTCTGATCGGACTTGTTGTTTTGTTGGCGCTGATGTACGCGCTCTCATCGGACCGGCGCGCCATACGCTGGCGCACCGTTGCCTGGGGTTTAAGCCTGCAGGTGCTGTTTGCGTTTCTGGTGATTCGGTGGAGCTTCGGCCAGTTGATCCTGAAGAAGGGCGCGGATGGAGTGTCTGCGTTGCTGGCGCACTCGGTCGACGGGTCATCGATGGTCTTCGGTCCGCTTGGCATTCCCAACACTCCGGTGAGTGTTTTTGCCTTTGCGGTGCTGCCGACGATTATCTTTGTGTCCGCTCTGTTTGCGGTCCTGTATCACCTGCGCGTCATGCAGGTGGTCATACGCGGCATGGCATGGCTGATGCAGCGGACGATGGGAACCTCCGGCGCGGAGTCCACCAACGTTGCCGCATCGATCTTCATGGGGCAGACGGAGGCTCCGCTGACGATTCGGCCGTTCCTGAATGGAGCCACGCGGTCCGAACTGATGACGATTATGACGAGCGGCATGGCGCATGTCTCTGGCGGCATCATGGCGGCGTATATTTCGTTCGGCATCCGGGCGCAGGATTTGTTGAGTGCTGTCATCATGACCGCGCCGGGAACCATTCTGGTCGCCAAGATGCTGGTCCCGGAGACGGAGATACCGGCAACGCTGGGTACGGTTCACATCCGTGGCGAGGACGAACACACAGAGGAGAATCTGGTGGGTGCGATTGCGCGCGGCACGATCGATGGTGGCCGACTCGCCTTCAATGTGGCGATCATGCTCATCAGCTTCCTTGCCCTGGTCGGTCTGCTGAATGGAATCCTGACGGGTATGCACAACCTCATAGGCGTCCATATCGTTGCGGGCCATGCGGTTAGTTTTCCGTCGACCCTTAACTCCATCCTGGGCTTTTTCTGTGCGCCGGTAGCGTGGATGATCGGCATTCCATGGCACGATGCGCCGACTGTAGGCGACCTGATTGGCACGCGCGCGGTGCTGAACGAGTTTGTGGCGTATACAGAGCTTGGCAAGCTGGCGAACGCGCACGCCATTTCCACGCGTACGCTGGCGATTGCCACGTTTGCGCTCTGCGGGTTCGCCAACATTGGTTCGGTGGGGATGCAGATCGGCGGGATCGGCGCGCTGATTCCGGCACGGCGCAACGAGCTGGCGCGGTTGGGGCTGCGCGCGCTGCTGGCCGGTACGGTGGCCAACCTGATGAGCGCAAGCATCGTGAGCATGCTGCTGCGGTGATTACGGCTCGCGGCCTTCCGTCCGTGCCGGTGTTGTACGCGGTTGTGAGGCTTCCGTGCGCCGTCCTGTCTCGTCTTTCTTGGAGTGCTGCGTCGCCGCGTAGACGAGGAAAAGAAGGCCGACGAGCAGAATGGCACCGCCGGCGATGAAGATGAATGTCAGCATGGCATCCGCTCTGTGGGAGGTGAAGTGGGCATTTACCGTTGCACCCTCGTCGTGCGGATGGCGCAGAGCGGCTTGGTATGCTGTGGTGATAGAGAGCAAAGCGGAGGGGAAGCATGACCATAGAACTGAGCGCGGAAGAGCAACAGGCAATGGAAAAGGCCGTGGCAAAGGGCCAGTTCACCTCTGTGGATCAGGCGGTCCACGCTGCTGTCCGGAACCTTTCCGACGAGTATGTGGAGTGGCTTGTCTATGCACGCGACAGATACAACTTGGGCTTGCTGATGTTGGGGCTGGACGGGTGGTCGACGGAGACGAGTTGCTTCGTGAGCTTCGCGAACTAAGGGATCCTGCCTGACTGCGATCCGCATTACAGACGAGGCGCGGTGTGACATTCGCCGCATCGCTCGGTACCAAACAAAACGTTTGGTTCAAGTCATTTGTTTCTTGATCAACTGGAGCTAGCGCTTGTTCACCTGAGACGCTTTCTGAGAGTGGGCATTGCCGCGATGATTTGCGGGACGACACACTTCGCTGTTGGATGATCGGGTCATACGTCATCTTCTACCGCCTTGACGGCGGGACGCTGGTTATCATCGCTGTAGCGCATGCGTCGCGCGATCTGTCAAGTGTGGTCGAAGGGCGGTAGCTGTGAACCTTTACTTGCGCGCGCGCGCTGCGGTGGACTTCCTTACACTGCAGTCATCGATACAGCCGGGCATCGGCCTGATACTCGGTTCGGGGCTGGGTGAGTTTGCGGAGCAGGTGGAGAACGCTGTCGCGGTCCCTTACGCGGAGATTCCCCACTTTCCGCAGCCAACCGTGGAGGGCCATACCGGACGGCTCATTCTGGGAACCGTGGGTGGGGTTCCCATCGCGGTCATGCAGGGGCGCGTGCATGGATACGAGGGCTACGGCATGGACGAGGTCACGTTTCCGGTGCGTGTCCTCGGCTTGCTGGGCGTGGAGACGCTGATCGTAACAAATGCGGCGGGTGGCATCCGGCCCGATTTTCCGGCGGGCTCCATTGTTGGGATCAGCGATCATATCAACCTGACAGGGAGCAACGCGGCCGTGGGTGCGAATGAACCGCGCTTCGGCGTGTTGCCAGGTGGCGGTCTGCGCTTCTTCGATATGACGGCGGCGTATGCGCCACGCCTGCTTGCACTGGCACAGGATACCGCCGCGGGGCAGGGATGGAGAATGGAGACCGGCGTGTATGTTGCCGTGCTTGGGCCGAGTTACGAGACGCCTGCGGAGATCCGTGCCTTCCGCGTCCTGGGTGCGGACCTGGTCGGGATGAGTACGGTGCACGAGGTCATTGTCGCCCGCCACATGGGGATGGAGGTGCTTGGCCTGTCGCTGGTGACGAATCCGGCGGCAGGTGTGACGGGCGAAGCGTTGAACCACCTGGAGGTGATGGAGCATGGCCGGAGGGCCGCTGGCCGGTTCGCCGCGTTGCTTACGGCGGTCATCCCGGAGATCGCCGGGCTGTCGCATCGCGCATGAGCGGATCGATGACATCGGGCGTCCGCGTCCGCGCAACCGTGATTGCTGTGGGAGGCTGTTCCGGCTCCGGCAAGACGACGCTGGCACGTGAGCTTGCCGTGCAGCTGGATGCTGTTCTGTTTCCGCTGGATTTTTACTATCGCGATCTGTCGCACCTGTCACTGGAAGAGCGTGGAACGCACAACTTCGATCATCCGGAATCACTGGAGCACGGGCTGATTGTGGAGCAACTTGTACGGTTGCGTGATGGTGATGCGATTGATCGCCCGGTGTATGACTTCAGCACGCATGCCCGTCTGCGAGGTGTGACGGAACACATAGCACCACGCCCGTTTGTCGTGGTGGAAGGCATTCTGGCGTTGCACTACCCCGAGTTGCAACTGCTATACGACACGACGGTGTACGTCGATGCACCGCACCACGTGTGTCTGCAGCGGCGCATCCACCGCGATGTGCGAGAGCGTGGCCGCACCGAAGAGAGCGTGCGGGAGCAGTTCGAGCTGCATGCCATGCCCATGGCCGACAGGTACGTCCTGCCCTGCCGAAACCATGCACATCTGACTGTCTCCGGTACCGAGTCGCTCGACTGGTCGGTGGAACTGGTGCTACGCGAACTGCGCAACCGTGGATTGTGCCGCGCTGGCGCTGCCCGGTGTTGATGTGGCGGGTTCGGCAACGGGACCCAGTTGCAGCATGTGGGCCGTGGCAGTCCAGCTGCTCTGCGCGGCACTGGTGCGGCTGGGTGCGGAGGCAGGTTCCGCTGCAACCCGCACGGATGCGTGCAGGCCGCGCATCCGCACAAATCGCATGAAGTGGGGGATGAAACGGACGTCGCCGAAGTACGCCACCTGTGCCGAAGCATCCCTGCCATCCTGAAAGCTATACGAGAGCGCAAGCGGCCAGACGGGCGCATGTGCCGTGACCGCAGGCTGGAAGAGCGCGGGATGGAAGGGTAGCGGTATTCGACCGTTCGTCGTCGTTCCTTCAGGGAAGATGACCACCGGCACTCCATCCAACAGTGCCTGCGTCGCAGCCTGGTTGGTGCGGACGGCATCGCGCGGGCTTTCGCGGTTCATGAAGAGCGTGCCGCCGCGTGCACACATGCTGCCCACCATGGGCCATCTGCGAACCTCCGCCTTGCTGACAAAGACGGCTGGGGTGAGTGAGCCCAGGACGAGCGCATCGAGGTAACTCAGGTGATTGCAGGGGAGCAGGCCCGACGTGGGGAACTCGCCATGCACGGCCAATGTGAGACGCATTGCATGCAGGATGATGCGGCACCACATCTGCCGCCATCGGCCCCGTTCCAATAAGGTGCGCGGCTGCGTCAGAGATCCATGGATCAGACATGCGGTCAGAAGCGTCAGGAACTGAATCAACCGTACGCCGCCGCTAAAGCGCGAGGCCAGCGTCACAGGTAGCGCCGCAGGACGCGCGGATGCATCGTCTCGAAATCGATCATGGTGAGCAGGTCGATGGTGCCGAAGGCGCGGTCAATGGCGGGTGTGGAACAGATGCGCGCGCCCACCGCAAGATAGGCGCGGAGCAGGCGCGGCGCTTCTGCCGGGCTAGAGTCGTTGCCATGGCAAGGCATGGTAAACGCAGGCGTGGGAGCGGTCATCCTCTCCGGCTCGATCTGGTAGGCCTTAAGCCCCTCGTATACGGCCCAGCCCTGGTGCGTGTCCAGCGAGTTGATGGAGCAGCAGCCGATGAGGTAGCGCGCGCCGCGGGCTTTTGAGTACCGCATGATGCCGCGCCAGAGCAGATTCAACACCTCAGAGGTGCGGTGGTCGCGGTGCACGCAGGCGCGGCCCAGTTCGACGATGCGGGAGCGCATGGATTCGTACGGGGTGAAGTCGAACTCCTGCTCGGAGTAGTAGCCGTAGGCCTGTGCGGCAGTGGTCCCGGATTGCAGGCGATAGGTGCCGACGACCTCGCCGGTGTGGATGTGTTCCACGACGAGGTGGTCACATACCTCGTCATAGTGATCCGTGTCGTAGCCGTTGCTGTATGCGGCTTCCAGACCCTCGTGCAGTTCCAGGTTGAAGACAAGGAAGCGCAGGCGGTAAGCCCGCAGACGTTCCTCCGCTGTCCCGGCTAGGCGTGCGCGGTAGACGCCGCACTCTGCAAGTGCGGGCGCGTTTGGCGGGAGTGCAAGCGGGGAAGCGGTGAGCGTGGCGGATGCAGTGACGGTGTGCAACATGGCGCCTCCAGCAGTGCGGTTGTGGCTTCTGCTGAAAGTGTGGCGTCCGTTGAAGAATGCACTGAAAACGCTGCATCAAGATTTGCGCACAGGACAGTTGCAGGAGTGTGACGTTCCCGTTTCTGCGCAACACAGACGCGTCGGAGCGGAACAGGCTTGACTTACACCACGACGGGGATGTTGGCCATGCCTGCCAGGCCGAAGACATCGCGATAGTGCTGCACGAGGCTGGGCGGGCCGCTGGCCTTCTCGTAGTTGTCAGAGAGCTTGACTGCGGGGTGGCCTTCGGCGGAGGTGAGTTTGCACACGAGAGAGATCGGTTGCAGGCAGTCCTCCCCGCGGGGATGGCACTCGCGAAAGTCGTTGGTGAGCAGCGTTCCCCAGCCGGAGGAGAAGCGGATACGGCGTTCCTTGCGCCACTTGCGGGTGTTGCGGAAGTCCGCGGCGGAATGGAAGTCAAGCGGGCTGGCACCGGGCTGAATGGTGCCCGCGAAGTAGGCGTGCAGGCGGAGAATTTCCGGTGCGTCGAGGCCGTCACTGGCGATAATGAGCTTCTTCGCCGGATCGACTCCGCGCCTCTGCAGCCATGCGATGTATTCATCACCAGCGGCAAACGGGTCCTTGGAGTCGATGCGCTGGCCGGTCCAGTCCGGGACCCACGCGGGCGCGCCTTCAAGGAACTGCGTGGTGCCGTAGGTGTCGGGCAGCATGACGAGGAGTGAGCCACCGTAGGTCTGTTGCCACAGTTCCAGGATGCGGTACTGGGCGGCTTTGAGATCATCGTCGTTCGCGGCCATGGCGGCAAGGGCCATGGGCAGTTCGTGCGCGTTGGTGCCAATGGCTTCCAGGTCATGCTTGTAGGCCAGGTAGGTGTTGCTGGTGCCGGTGAACAGGCCGTCCAGTTCGGCGTGCATGGCTTCGACCACGTATTCCTGCCAGAGAAAGGAGTGGCGGCGGCGTGTGCCGAAGTCGGCGACGGCGAGGCCGGGGACTCCGCGCAGACACTCAATCTTGCCCCAGAGCCTGGATTTGGCGCGCGCGTAGAGGATGTCGAGCTCGAACTCGCTCATGCCTTTGAGTGCGGCGCGTGTTTTGAGTTCGTTCAGGATGGAGAGCGCGTAGATTTCCCACATGGTGACGGCGACCCACTCGCCCTCGAAGGTCAGCTCGAACTGGCCGTCGCGCTCGGAAAGCTGATAGTCGCTCAGCGTGAAGCCGTGTTCCAGCCAATCGAGGAACGCCGGCTCAAAGATGCCGCGGGTGTTGTAAAACGTGTTGCCTGCCAGCCAGATGAGTTCCGACCGGCGATAGCGGAGCTTCCTGACGTGCTCAAACTGTGCGGACACGGCTTCGCGCGGAATCATCTCCGCCAAGCGGAAGCGTATGTTCCTGTTGTGCAGGCCAAAGGTGACGCGGGTCTGCCGGAAGTGCTTCCAGATGAATTGCAACATTAGGAGCTTGTAGAAGTCGGTGTCCAGCAGGGAACGGACGATGGGGTCCAGCTCGAAGTTGTGGTTATGCGCCCGCTCGGAGAAGTTGATGATCATGACACTGACAGGCTACCAAGCATGATGTTGCGCCACACCAACGAGAACCGCGCCTCGTGCATCTGCGGGACGAAGTGCAGGTCTAACATGAAGTCTATGTCTGACCGTATCTCACGCCGTACCTTTTCCGGGCTTGCAGCTGCTGCCGTAGCAGCACCGTTCGCTTCGTTCTCCGCAACCGCCCAGCGGAGCGCCTTGCGCGCGGGGCCGCATGCGACCCGCGAAGGCTTTCCCGGTGATTTCCTGTGGGGTTCGGCGACGGCCTCATACCAGGTGGAGGGTGCGGTGCATGAAGATGGGCGCGGGGCCAGCGTCTGGGACACGTTCTCGCACACGCCGGGCAAGACGCACAACGGCGACACCGGTGATGTGGCGACAGACAGCTATCACCGCTACCCCGAAGACATCGCATTGATGAAGGATCTTGGCCTGAAGACGTGCCGGTTTTCCGTGGCATGGCCGCGTATTTTTCCCAGCGGCACGGGCCAGCCGAATGGGAAGGGCATTGATCACTATCGAAAGTTTGCCGAGGCGCTTCACGCTGCTGGGATTGAGCCGTACTGCACGCTCTACCACTGGGACCTGCCGCAGGTGCTGGAGGACAAAGGTGGATGGCAGAACCGCGACACCGCGCAAGCCTTTGCCGATTACGCGGGATACACGGCGGGCAAGCTCAACGACCTGGTCTCGCATTTCATGACGATGAACGAGATCAGCACGTTCGTCGATCTGGGCTACGGCAATGGCATCCACGCGCCTGGGCTGAAGTTGAGCGCGGGCAAACTGGCGCAGGTGCGGCACCATGCCGTGCTGGGTCATGGCCTAGCCGTACAGGCAATCCGGGCAAAGGTGAAGGCGGGTACGCAGGTGGGATCGGCGGAGAACCTGCAGGCGATTACGCCGGTCTTCGACGCGCCCGAGCATGTTGCCGCTGCACGAACGGCCATGAAGGAGGAGAACGCCGGGTATCTCACCGTGATGCAAACGGGGAAGTACACGGATGCCTATTTGAAGAAGCTCGGAGCGGATGCGCCAACGTTCACGCCGGAGGAGATGAAAGCGATTGGCAGTCCGACAGACTTCCAGGGTATCAACATCTACACGCCGACGTACGTGCGCGCGGCAGACAACGCGCCTGGGTACGCGGTGGTGCCCAATCCTTCGTCGTACCCGCACATGTTCAGCCCGTGGCTGAACATCGGACCGGAGGCGCTGTACTGGGCACCGAAGCTGGTGAACGAAGTCTTCGGTGTGAAGGCGATCTACATTACGGAAAACGGCTGCTCGTCTGACGACACGGTGGCGCCGGACGGCCACATCTACGACACGGATCGGGTCATGTACCTGAAGAACTACCTGACGCACCTGCAACGCGCCACGAGCGAAGGCGTGCCGGTGAAGGGCTACTTTTGCTGGAGCCTCCTGGACAACTATGAGTGGGCCGACGGGTACGAAAAGCGCTTCGGCATTACGTATGTGGACTTTGCGACGCAGAAGCGCACGCCAAAGCTGAGCTCGTACTTCTACAAGAATGTGATCGCGCGAAATCGTGTTTAGTCTGTACGACAGCCGCCCGAACACACCTCCGGCTACGTTGAAAAAAGATATAGTTCCTGTCATGGAAAGGCTCGACCAAAGGGAAGAGCTGATTGTTTCGCCAACAGACCGGCTTCAAAATGGAGCGGGTCTGCTCACGGAATGTTCACGGTTTGCCGCGTCCTGGCAGGCCTGCACACGATAAACTATAGAAGATATGCCGACGAAATCCGAACTTCTGAAAGACCCCATCCAGCACATCGACATCAAGCAGCACAATGTAGTTGCGCTGGTCGATGCCATGTCTTCCATGGCCTACTCCTCACGCGACCTGGCGCGTGCCGCGTCCATCTACGACATGATGCTGCGCGACACCGAATGCGGTGTGATCCTGTGCCTGGCCGGATCGCTCATCTCTGCCGGCCTGAAGAACGTCATCATCGACTTGATTCGCAACCACATGGTGGATGCCATCGTCTCCACCGGCGCGAACATTGTCGATCAGGACTTCTTTGAGGCGCTCGGCTTCAAACACTACATCGCTGGCGACGAGTACAAGTATGGCAACGGCGACGCCGACCTGCGCGAGATGATGATCGACCGCATCTACGACACCTTCATCGACGAAGAAGAATTGCGCATCTGCGACGAGACGACCGAGAAGATCATCAACGGCATGAAGCCGGGTGCGTATTCCTCGCGCGAGTACATCCGCGAGATGGGCAAGTACCTGCAGGAGAATGGCCGCACGCCGCAAAAGGGGAACGGAGACTCCATCGTTCTGGCCGCCTATGAGCTGGATGTGCCGATCTTCGTCCCGGCGTTCTCTGACTGCTCTTTCGGCTTCGGCATTGTGGCGCACCAGCACGCGCGCCAGGGCAAGCCGGTCTGCTCCATCGATTCCGGCAAGGACTTTTACGAACTGACGCAGCTCAAAATCCAGAACCCGACCACCGGCCTCCTGATGATCGGCGGTGGCGTGCCCAAGAACTTTGCACAGGACATCGTCGTGGCGGCGGACATTCTTGGCGTGGAAGCGTCCATGCACAAATACGCCATCCAGATTACGGTGGCCGACGCGCGTGATGGCGCGCTGAGCGGATCGACGCTGAAGGAAGCCAGCAGCTGGGGCAAGGTGGACCTGACGTACGAGCAGATGGTCTTCAGCGAAGCCACCATCGCTTTACCGTTGATCGCCGGGTACGCCTACCACAAGCAGGCAGCCGCCGCGCGCACGGGCAAGCACTTCGCGCAGGTTCTGGAGCCGGTCGCGGCGTAGCATTGCAGCCGTGTTGCAACATCAGAAGGTGCATTCCCATCGAAGTTTGGAATGCACCTTCTTCTTGTCTGGCTGCTCAGTGCCGTTTCGCTGGTGATCGCGGCGTACCTGCTGCCCTCGGTTGAGATTGCGGATTTCGGCACGGCCATGATCGCCGCGGCACTCATCGGGCTGCTCAATGCCACCCTCGGCTTTCTTCTTCGGCTAGCTGTCTTTCCGCTTACCTGGCTTGTACCAGGGCTGGTCTATCTGGTCGTCGACGCGGTGATGATCTGGATTGCGTCGCGCTTCATACGAGGTTTCCGCGTCGCCAGCTTCGGCAGCGCTCTGCTGTGTGCCTTGATCGTGGCCATCGTCAACATCCTGCTTGGATCGTTGCTGTAGCCTCCAAGAGCCAGATGAAAGATCTGACGTGAACCCCGAAGCAGGGCAGGACAACACCGACGAGTCTCCCCCGCCCGCTGCACCTCTGCAGACCACGGACGGGTTCGCTCCATTGCGCATCCCTCTCTTCCGCGACCGATGGATTGCATCCACCGTCTCCGGCGTGGGCACGTGGATGCAGGATACCGCCGCCACGTGGCTGATGAACGCGCTGACGGGGTCGCCACTGCTGATCGCGCTGATGCAGACGGCGGCCAGCCTGCCGGTCCTCTTCTTTGGGTTGTTTGCGGGTGCCACGGCGGACATCTTCGAGCGCCGGCGCCTGCTCATCTTCTGGCAGACGTGGCAGATGCTTGCGGTCGCGCTGATGGCGGTGCTGGCACTGACAGGAGTCATTGGACCGGTCGCTCTGCTGGCGCTGACTTTTCTGATGAACGTGGGGTCGGCGATGAACAATCCCGCGTGGCAGGCCATCGTGCCGGAGCTGGTGCCACGCGACCAGTTGCCGAACGCCGTTTCGCTTGCCGCCGCCAGCAACAATCTGGCGCGGGCGGTCGGCCCTGCACTGGGAGGCCTGCTGGTGGCCGCGTTCGTCAAGGCAAGCACGGGCGCGGGATGGGTCTTTGCGTTAAATGCCGGGTCGTTCGCTGCCGTCATCTGGGTGCTGTACGTGTGGACGCGCAAGCCGCTTTTCAAGAGCGCACTGCCTGCCGAACGCATCATGGGATCGGTCGAGACCGGCCTGCGTTATCTGCGCTATGCGCCTGTGCTGCACGCTGTCTTTCTGCGTGCCTTTCTGTTTACGTTTTCCGTTGCGGCGGTGTGGTCGCTCCTATCGCTCATCGCGCGGCGGGAGTTTTCGCATGATGGGCATATTTCCGGAGCCTTGGGGTACGGCATCCTGAATGGCTCGATGGGGCTGGGAGCGGTGCTTGCGGCGGTGCTGTTGGCCCGGGTGCGCGCGCGCTTCTCGTCCGATGCCATCCTTGCCGCCAGCAGCGTGCAGTACATTGCCACGTTACTTGTGCTCGCATTCGTGCACAGCATCTCGCTGGACATCCTCTTTCTCATCGCGGGCGGCTTTGCATGGACTTCAACCATGTCCACGCTCAACGTCAGCGTACAGTTGTCCTCGCCGGGATGGGTGCAGGCGCGTGCGCTCGGCATGTACCAGATGGTCTTTCAGGGAGGACTCGCGCTGGGCGCGGTGGTGTGGGGGTACGTGGCCGAACATACCTCGGTAACAACCGCAATGGCCAGTTCCGCCGCCATGATGGCCATTTGCCTGCCCCTGACGCTGCGGCTGCATGTGTTGCGCGGTGCCCCGCCGGACCTGTCTCCTTACCAATGGAAGCGGCCCGTCCCGCACCTGCAACTGGAACCCTCGCCGCAGGATGGACCCGTACGCATCCTCATCGATTACACGGTGCCGGTTGAGCGCTACAACGAGTTTGTCGCGGCTATCCACACGCTGCGTGACGTGCGTCTGCGCATGGGTGCCATCCGGTGGGGCATCTTCCGCGACGGCAACGATCCGGAGCGTCTGGAAGAGAGCTTCGTGATGGAAAGCTGGCTCGATTACCTGCGCAGCCGCGAGCGCATGACCACCGCGGATGCAGCGCTGCTGCAGGCGGTCCGCGCGATGCATATGGGGGACGGACTGCCCCGCGTCACGCATCAGGTGTATGCCAAGGAGGAGGAAGCTTGAACGTTTACACTTGCGCAGGCACCAGCCCTGCTTATAATGCACCACATGTCAATGTCTGGTGCACTCATTCTAGCTGGGCTTGCTGCTTCTGAAGTAAACTGGCAGACCGCAGTTGCATCCGACACTGGATCGGGGCTCAAATTTCTTGAAGCCGGGATCGCTCTTGCGACCACTCTCAATTCATGGGCGCTTGTGATGGTTGGTGGTTCCATTCTTGCGATCCTGAGCACCGGCTACTATCGACCGAAACATCTGTTGTTTCGTGCAAGCTATCTTATTTTTGTTCCAGCATGGATTTTCCTGTCTCTTTCTCTGCGCGCTGGAACAAGAGTTCAAGGAGTGTACCTTGCTGCCGTGTACCAACATCATCCCAAGCTGGATGACCTTAGAGATGCGCAGAATGCCGACCTTGTTTCTCAACAGCATTTCATGTGGCTTGGCCTGGGAAGCTTTGGTCTCTGGATCATTATCTATTTAGTGTGGTGGATATTTAATAAGGAGAAATCTGATGCTGCCAGTTAGACGTTTCTGGATTACCATATGCCTTCTCAGTCATGTTCCCGCCTTTGCAGCCAACTGTGACTGCACTCATTCACCGATTTCGCCCGTTGCGTGCCTGCCGATTTGCCGCGACGCGGTATTACTTAAGTCCGATAAGACAGTGCTTACCAGAGACTTCAAGCTGGATACAGAGACCGCAAGTATATTTCTTGAGAAACGGGATACTGCCGCTGAGAGGTCATCTGGTAGTTTAAAGGCGTCTTTGCCGTCTGACACGTATCAATCAGTCATCAAGAGCGCTCGCTCACTTTCAGCGGAAGATACCATTGAGCTTGCACGAAAGTATTCGCTCGACAGCGTCGACGGGAACGATCTGGCTCTTAGAGAAGCATCGCGAAACACGAAATCAAGAAGAGCTGCGAAGAAGTGAGATGGTTGACGCCGGGTGCATTGTCTCTGCGGCGGTTACTCCACGTCCGATGTCTTGCCCCAGGAGAAGCGGCGACCAATGATGCCTTTGACCAGCAGGTGGTCCGTCGCTGATGTCGGGCCGACGCCGACGCCGACGTTGATCTCCCACCTGGGCGAAACGTTGAGGTCCGACACCACAAAGAATTGCTGTTGCTGTTCACGCAGACCATCGAAGTGGAAGAGTTGGCCATAGTCCGCGTAGTACTCGAACCCGGCATTGATTTTGCGGGTGAAGTCGTAACCTACCTTGACGCCCGGAGCAAACGTAAAGCCTTGATTTACATCCGGGCCGTGCCACGTACGCTCCAGCGCAGGATTGAAGGCGAGATACCAGCGTCCCATGGCTTTATCCACGATGGGCCGGATCTCCCACGTCCATGTGTCGGGTGAATAGACCGCGCGTTGATAGCCGACTTCCGTGGACAGGCTGACGCCCACCGGCCAGTGCCAGCTGGAGGGGACTCGAACGCGCGGGCGGATGTGGTCGCCCACCCACTGCACGCCATGCCCATTCTGCTCGCTGGTAAAGATGTAGAAGCCCACCTCGGACCAGTCGTTGAGTCCTTGTGTAATCTCGATGGTTTCGTGCTCCTGGTGATTGGTCGGATAGACACGATTCACGGTGTAGTGCTGCCCGTCCACCGTGTAGTTGGAGTGGAGTTCCACCATCGTGTTCTTCGGCGCAACGGTTTCTGACCCGTACACCTGGATTTCGTAGTTGCCCTGGCCGTATGCCGTTGCCGCGCACAGGGCTGCAGTTGCCCCGGCGAGGACGACCGTGCTGACACCGTGACTTGGTCCTCCATATCGATACCTATGCATATTGAAACACCATCATGAAGCCGCGATCCATGTGGTCCTGCTGATGACAGTGGAGAAGTGTCGGTCCAGGATTGTCCGCGACAAACTCCACGGCAGCCGCCGTTCCCGCGCGCACCAGCACCGTATCTTTCATGATGCCGCGCACGCTGCCCGGCTCGTCTGAAAGCGACACCAGTTCGAAGCGGTGCCGATGAAGATGCATGGGATGGTCGTCCATGCTGCGGTTGTCGAAGAGCAGACGATAGCGCCGTCCGGCGACAAGTTTAGGTGAGGGAACATCCGGGTATGAGCTGCCGTTGATGGTCCACTTTTCGGGTGCGCCGTGTCCGGCAAACTTCGCCTGCAAGACTAACGGAATCTTCTCGGCTTCAGGGACTTTGGGATCAGCTCCCGCCTGCCTTGACGCGAACTGGGCGTAGCTCCACTCCAGCGACTGCGGTTGTTGCCACTGCGGCTTGCCGGATGCACCCGCATACTCGACCACCATGCCCATCCCTGCCGCCTGGATGTGCTTGCGCACCTCACCCAAAACCCACACGCCCGGGTTGGTCATGTCAACGACGGCGCTGACGCGCTCAGCGGGTGCCAGTCGCAGCATGGAGATTGTTTTGGGGGATTGCAGGGCATTGCCATCCAGCGCAGTGACTTGAAACGAGTGTCCAGCGAACGAGAACCAGTGCGGATCCGTTGGACTGGAATTGAGAAGGTGAAAGAGAACGCGTTCGCCCTGCTTCACCCGTATAGGGTCCCGGAATCCAAGCACACGGCCATTGATGGTCGACACGTCATACACAGGGTTCATGGCACCGTCGTCGCCACCCTCCATGTGTCCGCGCCAGTCGTGCAGCGCCAGGAAGATCTCCCGGTCATAGCGTCCAGGGTTCTCCCTCGGTTCCACGTACAGGAAGCCGTGCTGTCCCGTGTATTGCGCTTTGTTCGTGCTGCTGCCTGCGAAGGTGTGCGTGTGATACCAGCGAAATCCTGCCGGTTGTGCCAGAAGGCTGTAGCGAGCCGTGGCTCCGGGCGCGATCATCGGAGTGCCCTCTTCCATGGCTCCGTCGATCGTCGACGGCAGGTGCAGACCATGCCAATGGACCACCTCAGGGTCGCCGCTCTGGTTGGTGACTTCCACGTGACATGTCTCGCCTTCGCGGAGGCGCAGCAGAGGGCCGGGGACCTGTCCGTTGTAGGCGACAGTTTTCAGGAACTTGTTGTGAGCAAACTCGACGGAACAGGGCGCGATGGAGAGGCTGTAGTCAGGAGACGTTTGCCCAAGCAGCCGCGCAACACCTTCCCAGTCCGGCGCGCACGCCGCAACCGCGAAGATGGCGCCAGAGTCCCTCAACAACTGCCGCCGGGTTACCACTACCTGCCATTACACCACGGACACAGTCTTTGAACGCGAGTGTGCTGAACCACACGAAACGGTGGAGGCAGATTTACGGCGCTACCAACCTTCAAGGACGATCTTGCCGATGGACCGGCCACTCTCGATCCATGCATGAGCCATCTTCAAGTTTTGCGCGTTGATCTTTCCGTAATTCTGTGTCATCGTGGTGCGCAGTGTTCCCAGATCGATGAGCTTGGAGACCTCCGTCAGGGAGTCGTGCTGGCGCAGGATGTCTGGCGTCTCAAAATACGATCGTGTGAACATGAACTCCCAGCAGATGCTGCCGGATTTGCGCTTCAGCGGGCGTGCGTCCACGGGCTTTTGCGGGTCATCGATGATGGCGATCTTGCCCTGCGGTGCCATCAGTTCCGCAATGCCGGGATAGTGTGTGTCGGTCGCGCTCAGCAGGGCAATGTACTCCACCTCGCCCAGCCCGAGCTCCTGCATCTGGGTGCGAATGTCGCGGTGATGATCGATGACATAGTGTGCACCCATCTGCCTGCACCACTCGGTCGTTTCGGTTCGCGATGCTGTGGCCACGACGGTCAGCGGCGTTAAGTGCGAGGCGATCTGGATCAACATCGATCCGACGCCGCCGGCTGCTCCAATGATGAGGATGGAGCCCTTGCGCGGCGCGTTGTAGCCAATGCGGCGCTGCTCCACGCCGAAACGGTCGAAGAGAATCTCCCAGGCAGTCAGCGACGTTAACGGCAGGGCGGCGGCTTTAGCGAAGCTTAACGACTTCGGCTTGTGCGCGACGATGCGCTCATCCACGGTGTGCCATTGCGCGTTGCATCCCTGACGCGCGATGCAGCCGGCGTAGTACACCTCGTCACCCTTTTTGAAGAGGGAGGTCTGCTTTCCGACCCCGACCACCACGCCAGCACAATCCCATCCAAGGACCTTATAGTCCTGACCTTCGGCGGGCCTGGCTGACTTGCGCTGCTTTGCGTCAACGGGGTTGACGGAGACCGCGCGCACCTCCACCAGCAGATCGCGGTCGCGCGCCACAGGGGTGGGCAGCGAGATATCCAGCAGTGCATCCGGATTGTCGATAGACAAGGGAGTGGTATAGCCAACGGCGTTCATTGGTTTGAGTCTACCGTGAGGTGAGGAGTAAACTTGTGCGCTATCTTGCTCGGCTTGTCATTGAACAGGCATGGCCTAAGTGCCATGCCTGATTTAGCGAGCTTTGCCTAGCGCGTACTCGATCAGTGCTTTCTCTTCCAGTTCATGCGCCTTGGCTGATCCCGTCGCAGGCGTGGCCGAGGCCGAGCGCTTTACGCTTAGCACCCGCCGTCCTCCAGCATTGCGCTTCAGCAGCGGCATGGCAAAGGTGAACGCGCCCATGTTGGCCGGCTCTTCCTGCACCCACACGACTTCTTCTGCCGTGGGATATTGTGCCAGCGCTGCTTCAAGCGCCTGCCCCGGCCATGGGTACAGCTGCTCCACGAAGAGGATGGCGCTCGAGTAGTCGCCGCGCTTGGCACGTTCCACGCGCAAGTTGTGACCGATCTTGCCGCTGCACACCAGGATGCGCTTCGGGTCTTTTGCTTCCGTGTCCGCCAGAACGGTTTTGAAGTGCGGCGCGGAGAAGTCGGCGACAGGTGAGACTGCATCGGGGTGCCGCAACATGCTCTTCGGTGTGAAGACGATCAGCGGCTTGCGGTAGGTTGACAATGCCTGGCGTCGCAACAGGTGAAAGTACTGCGCCGCGTTTGAGGGTTGCGCGACAATCATGTTGTCCGTCGCGCAGAGTTGCAGGTACCGCTCAATGCGCGCAGACGAGTGCTCCGGCCCCTGCCCCTCATAGCCGTGCGGCAACAGTAAAACTACGCCGGAGTACAGTCCCCACTTGGCT
The DNA here is from genome assembly GCA_964251045.1 of uncultured Terriglobus sp. Classification (GTDB taxonomy): domain Bacteria; phylum Acidobacteriota; class Terriglobia; order Terriglobales; family Acidobacteriaceae; genus Terriglobus. Next base: position 54,672 of record CAXUHI010000020.1, read on the forward strand.
TCGCCTGCGGCAATGAACTGGTCGATGATGATCTGCGCGCCGTTGGCGAAGTCGCCGAACTGCGCCTCCCACAGCGTCAGCGTCTCAGGATAATCGCGCGAGTAGCCATATTCGAATCCAAGGACGGCAGCCTCGCTCAACATGCTGTTGTATGCCTCAAAGCGGCCTTGCTCGGGCGCAAGATTCTGCAGGGGCGACCAGCGCTTTTCGGTTTCCGTGTCAATAAAGAAGCTATGCCGCTGGTTGAAGGTGCCGCGCTGTGAATCCTGGCCGGAGAGCCGGACGGGCGTGCCGTTTTCCAGCAACGATGCGTAGGCCAACAGCTCGGCCGTGCCGTAATCGAATGGCTTGAGACCGCTGCCCATCTCTTCGCGCTGCTTCAGCAAGGTCTTGATCTTGGGATGAAGGTTGAATCCCGGGGGAACAGCCGTTAGCTTCGCCGTGAGCCGCTTCACTTCGTCTGCGGCAAGTCCGGTGGCGGTCGCGTCCGCGCCGGTGAAGTAGCCACCCTTGTACGCGTCCCAGTAGGCAGGAAGTTCGCTGAGATGAGGTGGGTGTTCCGCTTCCTTGCCGCGCGCCTGGTCGGCGAGAAACTGGTCGGCCACCTGCTTGATCTCCGCACTGGCGTCCACGCCCAACCGCTCCGCATAGCTCTTGTAGAGTGGGGCAGTTTCCTTCACGCGGGCGTACCGTCGCGGCTGCGTCACCGTGGGATCGTCGACCTCCGAGTGCCCGTGGCGGCGATATCCGATCAGGTCAACGACCACATCGGAAGCGAAGGTGGCGCGGTACTCCGCCGCGATGGCTGCCACGCGCACCACGGCATCTGGATCTTCCGCATTGACATGGAAGATTGGGATGGGCAGGCGCTTCGCCATGTCGGTCGCAAAGCGCGACGAATTCGACTCCTGGGGCTCCGCCGTAAAGCCGAGCAGATTGTTGACAACAATCTGGATGGTGCCGCCCACCGTGTAGCCCTGAATGGTTGCAAGGTCAAGCGTCTCTGCCCAGATGCCCTGGCCGGCAAACGCTGCGTCCCCGTGAATGAGAATCGGCAGAACCTTCTTCGGTCCATCCTCGCCCAGGCGGACCTGCCGGGCGCGTGCGCGGCCCATCACCACGGGGTCGGCAGCCTCCAGGTGGGAGGGGTTGGACGCGAGATGCAACGCGATCGTCTTGCCGTCAGGAGCGGTGTAGGTACCCGTCGCACCCTGGTGATACTTTACGTCGCCGCCGCCGAGATGGCTGCGCGGATCGACATCCTCAAACTTTGTAAAAATGTCGGCGGCCGATCGGCCAATCGTGTTCACCATTACGTTCAGGCGTCCGCGGTGGCTCATCGCAAAGTTGCAGCGCTCCACGCCGTGGACAGCACTGACCTCAAAGACGCGATCAAGAAACGGAATCAGCGCGGTCAGCCCCTCGAGCGAAAAGCGCTTCGTGCCCAGGTATCTCTGCTGAATCGTTGCTTCGAACAGGTCTGCCTTGATCAGGCCAGTGAGTGTATGCGCCTGCTGCTGCCTGGTTTCCGCATGGGGCTGCTCCATCTTTGCCTGCAGCCACTCGCGCTTCTCCGGCGAGGCGATGTGAGAGAACTCCAGCGCGATGTTGCCGCAGTAGTAGCGGCGCGCCTCCTCGGCGATGCTGTCTGAGCCCTCTGGCAGGTCAATCGGGAACGGCTCCGCGGGAAGATACTGCTTCAGTGGATCAAGGGTGGCCTGGAGGTATCCCCAGCGCCTGAAAATCTCAAAGACTTCGGTCCGTAGCTGCTGACTGCCGTCGTTCGTGTCCAACGCTGCTGCTGTTGCACTCGCAGACGCTGCCGACCTGCTCTGAGCTTTTAACTTGTTCGCCATGCCGCCTCTGCTTCAAGGATAGTCCTTCGCCGGAGTCGATGGGGAGTGGTGTGTGGTGCGGTGAACGCTTCCACTGTTCGATATTCGGAATGCCAGAGCCGCCTGGAGCAAGCAAGGCAGATGCCAAAGCAACGCCGCGTTCAGTCCTTCGCGTCAGAATGGATGGCGAACAAAGAGCGAAGTGAGGTGCTACGTGGCGGAACGAATCGTCGAGATGGATCAACCAGTTCTTACCGACGCAGCAGAAGACGCTGTGCGGTCTGCAACGGAACGGGCTGAACGGGCCGAAGCGGAACTGGCAAAGCTTAAGGCGCATGGGAAGACGGAACAGACCGGTGCTGTGACGGCCGACAGTCTAAAGCAGCCTGCTTCACCCAGTACGGCTGCAAACGCGCCAGACTCAGGTACTGCGCCGGCGGAACGTGGCTCGGCACTCGTTGATGGTGAGTTGGGTGGTGAAGAGGAATTGCGCAAAGACCCGATGATGGCGCATCTTCTTGATTCGCTGCAAGCAGGCAAAGACATCGGGCATTATGGGCGCCTTGTGTTCGCGATGGTGGCCCGGCACTTCATGCCGCATGATGAAGTGCTTGGCTGGCTGACCCGGGATACCGACTTCAGCGAAGAGCAGGCCGGTCAGATGTTGCACCAGGTGGAGGGCCGGGACTATAGTCCGCCACGCCGTGAGCGCCTGCTGGAATGGCAGAGAGAGCAGGATTTCCAATTCATTGATGGCCGCGATCCGGACAGCGGCAACCTGTATCGCAACCTCAAGTTCCCGCAGGAGATATACGAACACATCGGCCACTACCAGGAGGCCAAGTCGTAAGCTCCGGTGACCGTCTGTCATCCGTGAGGAGACAGGAGCGGTACCCACCTTGACCGCGCGGCGGCTGAGGTGGGTTCACGATTCGATGCACGTGGAGCTATGCTTCCTGCGGTCCCTGCTCATCCGCGTGGAAGCCGTATGTTTCATACCGCGTCGACAGCTTGCCATCACGCACCGTGCAGACGGTGAATCCCTCCGTCGCGCCCATATGGACACCCTTCCACCAGTTACCGCTCACTGCGCCGCTGGTGATGTACGGGACGCCGCGCCACTCGACACGCTCGTTCACATGCGTATGGCCCTGCAACACGCCGATCAAGTGACGCCCTTCAAACAGCGGCAGCACCTGCCATGCATTCGACACGGACAAGCCGTTGTACTTCGGCGATGTCGCGGGCGGCTTGTTGTACTCGGCGTATGCCGTCACCAGAGGGATATGTGAGATCACAATCACCGGCATAGGAGCTGGTACCTTCGCCAGATCAGCCTTGAGCCATTGCATCTGCGCCTCGTCGATCAGGCCGTAGTAGCCACGCTCGGGCGTCAATCCGATGCTGTCCAGCACGATGAAGTGCACACCCTTGTGATCGAAGCTCTGATACAGCGGTCCAATGCGCTGCTCGAAGTAGCTCTTACCATAGTTCGCATCGCCGGGGTTCATCCCGCTCGCCGCGTAGATGCCCAGCACGTCGTGGTTGCCGACGGTGTGGTAGGTCTTCAGCCCAAGCTGCTGCTGCGTCTCGTCGTACATCGTGTACAGCGGCAGCGACCGGGTCAGCGGCACTCCCAGGCCGTCAAAGATATGGTCGCCACCCTGAATCGCAAAGTCCGCATGAAGCGTCCGCGCCTTCTTGAAGGCCATCGCACAGCCATCCGTGGCATGCAGTTCCGGCTGCAGATGCGTGTCGGTCAGGAAGAGGAACGAGAACTCTTGCAAAGGGGCTGCGGCAAACAACGCTGGCTCTGCTGCCAGCGTGGCAGCACCCGCACCAGCAAGCGACACAAACCGGCGGCGCGTAAGCATGGACATGTCGGCAGTGTAGCGCGTCACCATGAACGAACAATGTCATCGATTACAACAAACACTTCAAACACCGTTAGCTGCGATAAGCGGCAAGTAGTAAGCTGGCAGCGCAGCACCGCGAAGGAGTTCCCTGATCCATGAGGCTTGCCTGCATTCTGAGCGCTACGATGCTGATAAGTACGTGTCATGGTCAGACGGCTCCGGTGCCATCGACTGGCAGCACGTCGTCCTGCGTGCACTTCGTCCATGGCAGATGGTTTAACGGCAGTGACTTTGAGACAGACGACTTCTATAGCGAGCAAAGAGTACTGACACACAAAGCATGCCGTCCTGCCCGGCAAGTTGATCTTCAAGGTCACTACGTGGTTCCGCCGTACGGTGACGCACATGAACATAACTTCGACTCGCTATCGCGCGCAAAGGCGCAAAGCGATTTGTTCCTGCGTGATGGTGTCTTCTACGCGCAAGGCATGACGGATGTGACAAGTGGCTCAGTGGCCGTGCGGCAAGCGGGCCTGGTAAATACTTCCACGACCGTGGATGTGACCTACGCGCATGGAGGGCTCACGGGATTCAATGGACATCCCAAAGAGGTCTACGAGGCGCTTGCACTCGGCATCTACACCGGTCTGACGGATGACCAGCGTGCTCAGGTCATTGCCGCACACAAGCGACTGGGTGACGCGTACTGGGAGATGGAAACACCTGCTGATCTGGATGCCGCTTGGCCTAATATCCTCGCCGCGAGGCCTGACCTGATCAAGGTCTATCTCACGGATAGTGAGCACTGGAAGCCGCGCTCCGCCACGGACCCGCAACTCGGCCGCGGCATCAACCCCGCCCTTGTGCCTCTGATTACCGCAAAAGCCCATGCCGCAGGCCTGAAGGTAGCCGCACACGTCGATACCGCAAACGACTTCCACATCGCTGTCACTGGCGGCGTTGATGAGCTTGGACACCTTCCCGGCTATGGGATCTATGCGAAAGAAGACACGACGAAGTACCGCTTGATCAATGACGATATTCGACTCTGCGCCAAACGCCATGTCGCAGTGCAAGCGACAGCAAGTCTAGCTGTCAACGAACGCGTACCGATGGACGACCTGCGGGTCCGTGAGCGGTCGCAGATCGATAATCTAAGCCGTCTGAAGAAGGCTGGTGTAACGATCCTCATCGGCTCCGATAACTACGGCAGCGACTCTGTTCATGAAGCCGACTACCTGCGCTCACTCGGCCTGTGGAATAATTTAGAGATGCTGCGCATGTGGAGCATCACCACACCCAAGGCTATCTTCCCGAAGAGGCAGATCGGCTCGTTACGTGAAGGCTCGGAGGCCAGCTTCCTAGTTCTTAGCGGCAACCCGCTACAGGAGTGGTCACAAACACATCACGTCGTGGACCGCTGGAAGCAGGGCGAACACGTTGCGGTAACTACTGCGCCTTAGCGCAACGCGGCGGCTAACGGTCTTTCGACGCGGCGAGCTTTTCTTCGGCGACGCGGATTTCGGCTCGGGCATATTCGTACTTCTCGGAGTCGTCGCCTGCTTCGTTCCAGTCTTTCTGGGCGGCATAGAGTTCCTGCTGAGCCTGACTCGCGTCGATGTCGGCGGGCAGCATGGCGGTTTCGGCGAGGACGGTGACGCGCTCCGGCAGAACTTCGACGAAGCCCCAGGCGACAAAAAACTTGGCTTCGGCAGAGTTTCCGCCGTGCAGCCTGACCTCGCCCGCGCCGAGCTCGGCCAGCAGTGGAGCCGCGCCGTAGAGCGCCTCCATGTAGCCGGAGAGCGCGGGGAGCTCGATGGCGTCGGCGGTGGTATCCACCAGCACGCGGTCAGGCGTGACAATGCGGATTGCGAGTTGGCCGGTGGTGTCGGGCATGTGGTCCGTTTTCCGTGATCTGTGTTCCGTTGGTCGTGGCGATACAGGATAGTAAGCGACGCAAACTCAAACTCAACCAGAGTCCTGTTCTGCGTCTATCCAGCAGCTTACTTACACCCGTCGTTGTCCGTGTCCGTCACCTGAAATCACGGACCACAGACAACGGATCAGGCGTTCTGTTTCATCTTCTCCGCGGCTTCGCGCACTTCCTCGATGCCGCCCTTCATGTAGAAGGCCTGCTCCGGCATGTCATCATGTTTGCCTTCGATGATCTCCTTGAAGGAGCGGACCGTATCGGCAACCTTGACGTACTTGCCCGGGTTGCCGGTGAAGACTTCTGCAACATGGAAGGGCTGTGACAGAAAGCGCTGCACCTTGCGCGCACGGCTCACCGTGATCTTGTCATCTTCGCTGAGTTCGTCGATGCCGAGAATGGCGATGATGTCCTGCAGGTCCTTGTACCGCTGCAGGATGCCTTTCACCTGCTGGGCAACGTTATAGTGTTCTTCACCGACGACGCGCGGAGAAAGAATGCGTGAGGTGGAGGCGAGCGGGTCGACGGCCGGATAGATACCGATTTCGGTCAGCGCGCGGTTGAGCACGGTGGTGGCGTCGAGGTGGGCGAAGGTGGTGGCCGGGGCGGGATCGGTCAAGTCGTCGGCGGGCACGTAGATGGCCTGCACGGAGGTGACGGAACCCTTCTTGGTGGAGGTGATGCGCTCCTGCAGCTGACCCATCTCGGTCGCGAGGTTGGGCTGGTAACCGACGGCGCTGGGCATCCGGCCCAGCAGCGTGGAGACCTCAGAACCAGCCTGCGTGAAGCGGAAGATGTTGTCGATGAAGAGCAGCGTGTCCGCGCCTTCCACGTCGCGGAAGTACTCGGCGATGGTGAGGCCGGTCAGCGCCACGCGCAGGCGCGCTCCTGGCGGCTCGGTCATCTGGCCATAGATGAGCGCGGCCTTTGACTTCTTCCAATCATGCGGGTCGATGACGCCAGACTCCTGGAACTCCATCCAGAGATCGTTGCCCTCGCGGGTGCGCTCACCCACGCCGGCAAAAACGGAGTAGCCGCCGTGTTGCATGGCGACGTTATTGATCAGCTCCTGGATGAGCACGGTTTTGCCGACGCCTGCGCCCCCGAAGAGGCCAATTTTGCCACCCTTCAAAAAGGGCTGGATCAGGTCGACGACCTTGATGCCGGTCTCGAACATCTCTTCGCTGGTGGCCTGCTCGTCAAAGGCGGGTGCCTGGCGGTGGATGGGCATGCGCTTGTCGGTCTGCACGGGGCCAAGCTGGTCCACCGGCTCGCCGATCACGTTGAGCACGCGGCCAAGCGTCTCGCGACCCACGGGCACCATGATCGGTCCGCCAGTGTCCACGGCCTTCATGCCGCGCACCATGCCTTCGGTCGCTTCCATGGCCACGGTGCGCACGCGACCCTCGCCGAGGTGCTGCTGTACCTCGACGATGACGTTCATCGGGGTGGGGACGTCGAAGCCCTCCGACGTGATGCGCAGCGCCTGGTAGATGGGCGGCATGTGCTTCTCGTCGAACTGGATGTCAACGGCCGGGCCGCTGATCTGGATTACCTTGCCAATGTTCTCTGCCATAACTCTCTTTGGGTGCGCGCTTAGAGTGCCGCTGCACCACTTACAATTTCGATAATTTCGGTTGTTATTGCTGCCTGGCGCACGCGATTCATGGTCAGCGTCAGGCCGTCGATCATGTCGCTGGCGTTGCTGCTGGCGGAGTCCATCGCGGTCATGCGCGCGGCGTGTTCCGAGGCGGCTGATTCCAACAACGCGTGATACATCTGCGTGGTGACGTAGCGCGCCAGCAGATGGCGAAAGAGCCTGGCCGGGTCCTGATCGTAGATATAGTCCACGTCGGCCGTGCCGAACTTCTTGGCTTCCTCTTCCATCGTGGTGTCTTCGGGCGTGTTCACGGAAATGCCTGCTGTTTCCGCGGCTTTGGCAGCGGCTTCCTTCTGCTCTTCGGTCATCTCCTCGGCGGCGGTGATCTCCTGCGAGCCGAGCTTGCGGATGGGCAACAGCTTCTCCACGACGACGCGCTGCGCGATGACCGACTTGAATTCGTTATAGACGATGTAGACGGCATCGATCTCGCCGCGCTCGTAGCGGTCGATGATGGTGTGCGCGCACTTGTCTACTGCAGGGAAGTTCAGCTTGCCCAGCAGGGACGACAGGTCGTGCGTCAGTTCAACAGGTGCCTTACGCTCGCGGATATCTTCAATATGGTGCGACTCACCAAGACCCGTGTCAGTAGCGTCGTCGACATGCTTCCAGACTGCTTCAGGGTAGCGACGGCGGAAAAGGTCTCGTGCCTTGCGGCCTACGGTTTCGATGTCGATGTTCTGTTCGCCGGGGCGTGGGTCGTTCTCCGTGGGCGTGTGCGGCTGGCGGCGGTAGTCGATAAAGCGCTGCGCGGCTTTGCCGATGTTGGCATTGAAGGCGCCCGCGAATCCCTTGTCGCCTGCGACAACGAGGAGGAGGACGTTCTTCTCCTCCCGCTCGACCAGCAGAGGATGGACGATCTCGCCTTCGCTGCCGTAAAGGTCGGCGCGGCGCACCAGCGATTGCAGCACGTTGGCCAGCATCTGCGCGTAGGGGCGGGCTTGCAGCGCGCCGTCCTGCGCGCGGCGCAGTTTAGCGGCTGAGACCATCTTCATGGCCTTGGTGATCTGCCGAGTGTTTTTGACGGAGCGGATGCGCCGTTTAAGATCGAGTACGTTTGCCATCTATCGTGCTTGCTTCTCTTCGAGCCGTGCGACCCGCACTTTCAGTTCTGTGAGTTTGCCGATCACCAGCAGCATGTCCGAGTGGAAACGCGCTTCCAGGCTAGTCATGCGCGAATCCAGTCGCGCTTCGACTGTGCTCAATTTCGAATCAATGCGAAACTCTACCTGCGTAATACGCGTGTCTAGCCGATTCAAGTCGTTCCGATTAAGGAGGATACCTACCAGAACCGTGATAGTAGGCAAGAATGCCGCAATCCAATCAATGTGCATCTGCGCCCACCCTTCACTTCTACTTTACGCTGTCACCAACTCCGGCTTGTTCTCCTGCTGTGCTGCTTTGAAGCTGCCCTTGTAGTCGTTGATCGCGTCGGTCAAGCGCTTGCTGATGTCATCATCGAGCGCCTTCCTGGTCATGATGTCATCCAGAATCTGCTTACCGGTGCTGCCCATGTACTCATGGAAGCCGTGCTCGAAGGATTGAATCTGTTTAACATCGACGTCGTCCAACAGGCCTTTGGTGCCCGCGAACACGATGGACACCTGCTGCGCGGCGGTGAGCGGCTGAAACTGCGGCTGTTTCAGAATTTCCACCAGGCGCGAGCCCCGGTTCAACTGCTTCTGCGTGGCCGGATCGAGGTCCGAACCGAATTGCGCGAAGGCGGCGAGTTCGCGGTATTGCGCCAGGTCCAGCTTGAGTGTTGCGCCAACCTGCTTGGTCGCCTTCATGGCGGCGGCAAAGCCAACACGCGAGACGGACAGGCCCACGTTGACCGCAGGGCGGATGCCGGAGTTGAAGTGGTCGGTTTCCACGAAAATCTGACCATCGGTAATGGAGATCACGTTGGTCGGAATGTATGCGGAGACGTCGCCTGCCTGCGTCTCGATGATCGGCAGCGCAGTGAGTGAACCGCCACCCAGCTTGTCGGAGACCTTGGAGGAGCGCTCCAGCAGACGCGAGTGCAGGTAGAAGACATCGCCGGGGTACGCCTCACGACCCGGGGGACGGCGCAGCAGCAGCGAAATCTCACGGTAGGCGGCGGCGTGTTTGGAGAGATCGTCGTAGATGATCAGCGCGTGCCTGCCACTGTCGCGGAAGTATTCACCCATTGCGGTGGCCGCGTACGGAGCCAGATACGACATCGGTGCCGGCTCGGACGCGGTGGCGGCGACCACGATGGTATAGGCCATCGCGCCGTAGCTTTCCAGCGTTTGGACTACCTGTGCGACGGACGAGCGCTTCTGACCGACCGCGCAGTAGATGCAGATCAGGTCGTTCTTGGCTGAATTGAGAATGGCATCCAGAGCAATCGCAGTCTTGCCGGTCTGGCGGTCGCCGATCAGCAACTCACGCTGGCCCCGGCCAATGGGAATCATCGTGTCGATGGCCTTGATGCCGGTTGCCATCGATTCGGTCACGGACTTGCGGTCAATCACGCCGGGCGCCAGGCGCTCCACCGGCAATGTGTGTGGTGTGTCGATGGGACCTTTGTCGTCGATGGGTTGGCCCAGCGCGTTGACGACGCGCCCAATCAGGGCCTCACCCACCGGCACGGACATGATTTTGCCCGTGCGCTTGACTTCATCGCCTTCGCTGATTTCGGTGTAGTCGCCCAGCAGCACGGCACCCACCTGGTCCTCGTCCAGGTTCATGGCCAAGCCGCTGACTCCCTTGGGGAAGTCGATGAGTTCGCCCGCCATGACTTTGTCCAGGCCGTGAATCCGCGCAATCCCGTCGCCCAGCGAGATGATGGTGCCCACCTCATCCACCGCGATCTTCTGCTCGTAACTTTCAATCTGCTGACGCAGCAGTTCCGTGATTTCGTCTGCCTTAAGCTGTGCCATGTCTTCCTTTAACCCTCATGCGCTCTTCGAGCGCTCAATCCCTTGATCCCTTACACGCCCGCAAGATGCTGCTGCATCTGCTGCAGCTGTCCGCGAACCGAACCATCGTACACGCGCGACCCCAGACGGATGATTGCACCACCCAGCAGCGATTCGTCCTGACGCCAGGTTACGCGCACATCGCTCCCTGCAAGTTCCCCTGCCTTCCACTTCAACAGGTTGCGCTCATCGTCTGAAAGCTGCTTGGCGGATACGATCTCTACGTCGCCGATACCCTTGGCCTGGTCGGCCAACAGCTCATACTCTGCCACGATCTCATGGAGAGCGTTGAGCCGTTGATGATCCATCAGGACAGCAATAAAGTTTCGCACTGTCTTGTCCATCCCGATCCGGCCTGCAACTGCGTCGAGAACTTTCAGCTTGTCCGGCTGCTGGAGTGACGGGTTGAGCAGGAACTCGCGAAGCTCGCGGCTGCCGTCAAATGTCGCGGAGAAATCATGCAGCTGTGCACGGACGGCGTCCACGTCGAGGTTTTGTGCAGAGGTCACCTGTTCAAACGCGCGTGCGTAGCGGAGCGTGTAGGTTGCCATCAGTTACGGCTTCCTTCCGCGTGGAGCTTACTGGCAAAATTTTCAATCAGCACGCGGTCATCATCCGGGGTGATCGTCAACTGGGCCGCCGCACGCTGTACCGCAATTTCGGCCGCATAGGCGCGCAAGGAGCGCTGCGCCGCAGCTGAAGCGGATGCGATCTCCTGGTCTGCTGCCTGCAGAATGCGAGCCTTTTCTTCCTCTGCCTGCTGGCGAAGCCGCTGCTCTTCGTCTGCGGCAGCCTTTTCATGCTCGCTGCGGAGTGCCGCAATCTCGCCGTCCAGCCTGCTAAGCCTCGCCTCGACCGCGCTCAAGCGCGCCCTGGCCTCCTCGGTTGCGACGCGCGCCTCCACGATGTTTTTCTGGATCGACTCCGAGCGGGTACGGAAAGCTTTAGGCAGCATCCTGGCCAGCATGTAGAGCACCGCAGCCGCCAGCAGAAAAAAGTTGAGCCAATTAAAAACGAAGACCGATGTTTCCGGGCTCATGCCCACCATGCCGCCGAGTTTGGCGACGCTTGACGAAGGCCGCTTCAATGCGGCGGCAGGATCTTCGCTTTCCTTGTTGACGTTCGCTTCCGGTTCAGAGCGCTGGCCAGACGCGGCGGACTGCGAAGCCGCTCCGGCCGTGCCTGCGGGCGAGGGTGCAACGCTGCGCTCCTGTGCGCGCAGTACGCTGGCTGACACGAGCAGTGTCACGGTAAGGACGCCGCGGAGAAGCCTGTGCGTACGCATCATCGAGCTGCACCCGCCCGATGCGGGAGAATGGCGGCAAGGACGCCCTGGGAAAGCGCCGCAGCGCCAGCTTCGATCTGCGTTTTCGCTTCCGCGCCAGATTGCTCGACCGATTCACGCGCAGCAAGGATGCGCTGTTGCGCAGCATTCCTTGCCTCCTGCACCGCGCGGTCCCGTGCCTCCGAGGCCGCCTTCTGACGCGCTGCGCGAGCGGTAAAGATCTCCGCGCGGGCATCACGCAAGCTGTGCTCGTATTCCGCGGTTTTGGCTTCGACTGAAGCAATGGCTGCCCTGGCTTCGTCCATGGCACCGCCGGTTCTGCCGTGCCGCTGTTCCAGCACCTTCACGAGCGGCTTCCGCACCAGGACGGAGTATGCGCCAAGCAGAATCAGAAAGAAGACAATCGTCGGCACAGAGCCGATGAGGAGGTCGCCAAGTTGATGAAGAATTGCTTCCATGCAGGACCGTAGTCGCGTTCACAAGAGAGACTGCACCTTCGCTGATGCTGTGTGCAATGCCGGGAAGATGTTGATTGAACGCTGTCTAACCCTCTTCTTATACCAACCGGAGTAGCCCCGGGTCAACGGGAAGACCGGACTCAAGACGACAGAGACAAAGCTCCGGCCCATTCCCCAGCTGATGTAAACCGTCTGTCAAACACCTGGTGAGAAGGAGGAGACGTAGTGGCCAGAGACGGAATCGAACCGCCGCCGCCGGCCTTCTCAGGACCGTCTTCCGATCCGCTAAGCGGTTTAGAATGATCGTATGTTGTTGATTTATAAGAGCGCAGCTTTCGTGAGGTGTAGTTCTGCGTGGTACTCAGAGGCGTGTTTCAGTAGGGACAATGTGCCTCTATCATCTCGGTTGCTGCTTTGCCCGGTAGTGCCATAGACGAGGACTGGTCACTGCCGAGGAGTCGCAGACGAACTGCTATCATGGCGGCTTCTCTCATGCAAGTCGTTGCGAGCGGGCCATCGCTGAGGAACGTTGCGCTGAAAAGCCTACTTTCCCCAGGCATCTACCGAGGAGCCTCCGAACACAACGTGCTGCCGCATTGCCGGCGTGAAGAGGCTGGAGAGCCGCGGTTCAGATGGCGCGCTGACTGCATCGAGCGCGGCGCGATGCTCTGGCGACAGTACCATGCCGAGGGCTGCAGCATTATCCATAACCTGCCCGGTGCGACTCACTCCGAGCAGCGTTGACGTTACTCCAGGCCGTCCGCACACCCAGGCCAAGGCGACACGTGCGGGGCTCTCTCCAACGTCCGCGGCCACTCTCTTCAGTTCGTCCACGATCTTCCAATTGCGCGGCGTAAAGAGTGAATCACCAAAGGGGTTGGCGCCATCAAGCCGTTTGTCGCCGTCCGGACGCTTTGCATCACCGGTTGCCGCATCGCGCGGCAGCCCGCCCGCTCTCGGCGCCGCGGCCTCCACCGTCGCCCGGTCATATTTCCCGGTAAGCAAGCCATAGGCAAGCGGGCTCCAGGGCACAAGTGCCATGCCAGACTCGTGCGCCAGCGGCAGATGCTCTTCTTCGACATCACGATTCACCAGGGAGTAGAAGTACTGCAGCGCAATTGGGCCCGGTACTCCGCGCACTGCTGCCAATGCCGCAAGCCTGGAGACATACCAGGCAGGTGCGTTGGACATACCCCAATAGCGAACTTTGCCGGTACGCACCAGCGTCGTCATCGTCTCCAGCAACTCTTCCGCAGGCGTCACCGAGTCCCAGACGTGAATCCAGAACAGGTCTATGTAGTCCGTTTGCAGGCGCCGTAGCGATCCTTCGAGTGCAGCATAGAGATGTTTCGCGCCATTGCCCCCCGTATGCACGCCCTTGCCTGCGGCAAAGCCCGCCTTGGTCGCGACCACGATCCGGTCTCGTAGTTTCCGCTCGTCGATGAAGCTTCCCAGCATCTGTTCGCTGCGTCCTCCGGCATACACGTCTGCCGTATCGACGAAATTTCCCCCTGCCTCGACGTATGCGTTGAATACGGACGAGGAACCAGCCTCGTCCATTCCCCAGCGCGCCGTTCCAAAGGTCATGGTGCCGAGAGCGAGAGGGCTCACGACGAGGCCGGATTTACCGAGGGTGCGATAGTTTTCAAGAGACATCAACGATTCCTTAGTGGGCACTATGGAATTAAGTAAACCCTAGTTGCGCACAGCCGTCAAGTGTTTCATAGTAGAAGCTATGGAACTATCGCCAGGGCGCATAGTACGTAAGCCGGGACGGCCTCTGGGGTTTGATCGCGAAGCCGCGCTGCGTCAGGCGATGTTGCTCTTTTGGCGACATGGGTACGAGGCCACCTCCGTGAACGACCTTGTCAAGCACATGGGCATCACTCCGCCAAGCCTCTACACGGCGTTCGGTGACAAGAAACAGCTTTTCCTCGAAGCGGTTCGACTCTACTCATCGGGCGCCGTCACCGCCGAGTCGATCATCAACGACGCGCCCACCGCACGCGAGGCGGCGACCGGCTTGCTGCAGGCTTCGGCGATCGGGTTCACCGGCGACAGCACTCCACCAGGATGTCTGCTTGCAAGCGCGGCAATCAACTGCTCCGCCGCCGCGGCGGATGTGCAGACGGCTCTGAGCGACCTCCGGCTCAACATTGAAAGGCATCTTCGAAGCAAGATTGTTCATGACCGCTCGATGTGCAAGCTGCGGCCAGAGGCCGACGCCGAGGCGCTTGCCGGTCACATCATGGCGGTGATTCAGGGGATGTCCACCTTGGCCCGGGATGGCGCCACGAGAGAAAAGCTTTTATCGGTTGCGTCAACGGCTATGCGCGCCTGGCCTGCTTAGGGGACAAATCAGGCGACCGGCCGGTCTTTACCTGGAGAGCCTTCAAAGACATCCACATCGATGGGTGCTTGACGGAGCGCCCGGGCGAGGCAATGACCTCCCAGTCCACTTCCAATGATGAATCCTTTCATGTGAGGCACCGGTGTCACCTCGCCTTTGAGGGAAGGGACGGAATGGTTCAATGGGCTCCTTTTGAGACCGGTGCCTGTACGAACGCCTGCGCGCCGCCCGGACTACGTCGTGGGCTATGGCGTTTGCGCGGCCGCCTTTGAGGTACACCTGCTGGAGGAGGCGACACCAGACTCCAATTGGGTCACTGTCTGGGAAGCGCAGTCCCTGGCTATGCAAATATCCATCAAGGCTGCGCTTTCGAGCGAAGGGTGACCTCCCCGATGTTTACATCGTCCGGCTGCTCCAGGATGTAGGCGACAGCGCCAGCGACCGCTTCGGGCGACATGGCGAACTTTTCTTTTGCCTTTTCTAACTGTGATCTCAGTTCCGCGCTCTTGATGTGTTCGTTGAAAGCGGTGTCCGTGAACCCAGGCAAGATCGTGCTTACGCGAATCTGTCCTGCCAACTCCTGCCGGAGGCCATCAGTGATGGCAAGCACAGCCGCCTTGGTGGCGGAGTACACCACTTGATTGGGTACAGTTTTACGAGCAGCGGTGGATGCCATGTGAATGAAGTGCCCCGAACCTTGTTGACGGAAGACAGGGAGTGCAGCCGCGATGCCGAACAGAACTCCCTTGATGTTGACATCGATCATCGTTTCCCAATCGTCCACCGCAAGCTCGTCGAAGGAACCGATTGGCATGGCACCCGCGTTGCTGAACAGGACATCCAGCCGGCCATACCTCTGCTGCGCACACTGAACGAGTTTCAGGAGGTCCTCACGCTTGCTCACGTCAGTGACTCGGTAGGTTGCCTGTCCTCCAGCCGCGCAGATCTCTTCTGTCAGCCGCGCAAGACCTTCCTCGCGCCGTGCGCCGAGCACAACTCTCGCCCCTTCGCTGGCCAATCTGCGAGCCGTGGCCCGTCCAATACCGCTGCTTGCACCGGTGATGGCAACAACTTGTCCGCTGATCATTTGTCTTCCAGAGTAACGATTGCCCGCGTCTACGGGTAAGTGCCAGGGAAAGAATCTCACGCGGAGTAGACCCTTGTAGAAAGAACCAAGAACACCAAAGCAAAAGGTCCCCCTGCGAACTGAAATTCCTGGTTATCTCATCGTTCGGGAGCGAACAGAAGTGCCATGTGGCTCGTCGTGTTCTTCGAGCAACCTTGCGATCTGTTGCGCGGTATGCGTCGATGAAGGGAGCGCTGGAGGTGCTATCACGCCACATGGCCACAGAACTCGGGCCACGCCGCATCACCGTGAATGTAATCGCTCCCGGCGCAGTCGCGACGCCATCGGACAGGAGCAAAGTTGCCGGGATCGAAGTAACGCACACTGCTCTTTTGTCGTCGAAAAACACCAGGAGAAAAGTCCATGCGAGTTGCACTGGAAGAGCATTTTGTAATGAATGAGCCCGAACACATCGACCGCTGGAGGAGCTTGATTCCCACGGTTTCATCTTCTATCACCGATACTATTCTGAAGCCGCTGGTGGACGTTGGAGACACGCGTCTCGAAGCTATGGCAAAGGCCGGGATCGATATGGCGGTGCTGTCCGACGCGGGCATCGTGCAGAATGTATTGGATCCCACGCCTGCAATCCGTCTGGCTCGAGAATCGAATGACTATCTGGCAGCCGTGGTTCAGCAGCAGCCAAGGCGTTACGCCGGATTCGCGGCCGTTCCGCTTGTTGACCCTGAAGCAGGCGCTGATGAGTTCGAGCGAGCAGTGACGCAACTCGGCTTCAAGGGCGCGCTCATCAACGGTCAGACAAACGGCCACTATCTCGATGACGACCGCTACTCCGTCTTTTGGGAGCGCGTTGAGGCGCTCGGCATGCCCGTTTACCTTCACGCCTCCGATCCTCTGGTTCCTCCGGTTACCTACGATGGATGCTCGCAACTAACCGGAGCCGTTTGGAGTTGGACGGCCGAAACCGCTGCCCATGCTCTCCGCCTTATCTTCAATGGCACCTTTACAAAGTATCCGAAGATCAAGCTGATACTTGGTCACATGGGGGAAACGCTGCCTTTTCTCCGGTGGCGGATTGATCGGCGGACAAAGGCTTTCGCGAGCGGCCCGGCACTCACTCCAAGCGATATCTTCAAGAAAAACATCGTGATTACGACCTCGGGGGTCTTTGCTGATCCGCCCCTGTTGTGCGCGCTTGCTGAGATGGGAGACGATCGCATTCTCTACTCCGTCGATCACCCTTTCGAGATCATGCAGGAAGCAGCAGAGTGGTTCGATAACGCGCCGATATCAGCAGAGACCCGGGAAAAGATCTCTTGGCGCAACGCGTCCCAACTCATGAGCTTGTAGCCTGTATCACTAAGACAGGTACTTACCGGTTGTCGTGCTATGTAGCGGACTCGGACCAAGTCAGTGAAAGTCAACCCGCTCTTCTCAGTTTCGCCTTCACTTCGATGAGCAGCTTTGTGGCAAGCGTACTTGAACCGGAACGAACTGTTCTTCCCGGGGGATGAAGTTCAGGGGCGTCTTTCCCGGCGTTCTTCACGTGAGTACGGCCTCCCTGGTGACTGGTAAACTGCTAATCCTTGCAGTGAAGACAAGCAAGCGTGATGATTGATCTCTTGTATCTACATCCTTTAAGTATTAGAAAATATACGTGTTGTAGTTAAATCTGGGGAAGATCGCGCAAGCCTCTAGCGGATCGGGCGAAGTACTTCGACGGGTCTTTTTATAACCAGGTTTGTAGACTGACACGATGAGCTTTGCGACCTGTACTGACGGGGCGAGCAGCCCATGACTCGCTTGAAAGCCTTTCCGAAAGCGCTTTCCGATTGATACCCAAGCGACGACGCGAGCTCGGCAAGGTATTCACCGGACGCTTCAAGGCGACTGCAGGCAAGCAGCATGCGCCACCTGGTCAGATACTCCATCGGCGACGTGCCAACAATGTCCTTGAACTTCACAGCAAAGAGTGAACGTGACATGCCGACACTCTCTGCAAGTTCCTGCAGGCTCCAGGTATAGCCGGGTCTTGCATGCATGCAGCGTAACGCTTTGCTCAACTTTTCGTCTGCGAGAGCGAAGAGCCATCCCGACCCTCCGGTGGCTTCGTCTTTGACGTAGAGGCGAAGGGCTTGTACCAGCAGCGCGTAGGCGAGTTGCTGCATGACGATCGCCCCGCCAGGCCGCGCCTCACTGACCTCTTCACGCATCCGGGCTAGAGAGGATCGCATTGCGTCCTTATCGGCTTCCTTCCCGAGGTGGACCACGGGCGGCAGTGGCCCCAGCAATAGGTCTGCCTGCGGCCCGGTCAGCACGAAATGTCCGCCAGCTAGAAAACAGCCGCCCTGTTGATCGCTCGGTACTTCGTTGCCCCACTTGTGAACTGAGCGAAGGGTTTCGTAGTCCACTGGCGTGGCGGACCGATCTGTTGCCAAGCAGAATGGAAGACCGTGTGGCAGGATGTAGCACTCTCCCGCCTGGAGTAACACAGCGTCACCAGATCCCTCTACGGTTAGCCAGCACTGCCCGGAGATCACGGCGTAGCACTTCACTCCCGCTCGTCTGGGGAACTGCACCGCCGTTCCAGGTGCAACTTCGTAGCCGCCTGAGACGTAGCTCTGCGGCTTCATCAGGGCCAGCACTTCTGAGAGTGGATCCATGGTCCTCTTGGACGATCAGACCGATTCTTTGGATGCAGGGTATGGTGCGTCCGGAAAGTATGGTCTGTCTAAGGTACACAGGGCAAGAGTGCTGCGTGCCTCAAGGCGGAGCGTAAGCAATTCAAATGGCCTGAATCTGCACTGAAGGAAACGTATATGCGAATTTTTGTTACTGGCGCGAATGGCTTTATCGGTTCCGCACTGATCGCGGAACTTATCAAGGGTGGTCACGAGGTATTGGGATTGACCCGTTCCGAAGAAGGAGCAAGATCGCTAGGCGAGGCTGGCGCTGCGGCGTGGCGAGGGGACGTGAATGACTTGGACGGCCTGCGCAAGGCCATCGAGCATAGTGAAGGCGTAATCCACACCGCGTTCAATCACGACTTCTCGCGCTTCCTGGCAAGCTGCGAGGAGGATCGAAAGGTCATCACGCCATGGGAGACGCGCTCGCGGGTTCCAATCGCCCGATGGTCGTGACTTCGTCGATTGGCTCTTCCAACACGGTTCCAGGTACGCTGCCCGTGGAAGATAACCCGACCGCAAGCTCGCAGGTATTTCCGCGCGCGGCGTCGGACGAGGCTGCGCTGGCGTTAGCGGATCGCGGGATCAACGTCTCCATCATGCGCAATCCGCAAATCCATGACACCGTGAAACAGGGTCTGGTAAGCGACCTGGTCAAGCTCGCTCGCCAGAAAGGCCGCGCGGCGTACGTAGGAGATGGCGCCAACCGCTGGAGCGCGACGCATGTCTCCGATGCTGTCCATCTGTACCGCCTTGCGATTGAGAAAGCGCAGATCGGTGCGAAGTACCATGCCGTTGCGGAAGAAGGGATTGCCATGCGAGAGATCGCCGAGGTGATCGCA
This sequence comes from uncultured Terriglobus sp., assembly GCA_964251045.1. Lineage (GTDB taxonomy): Bacteria > Acidobacteriota > Terriglobia > Terriglobales > Acidobacteriaceae > Terriglobus. The sequence continues at coordinate 73,604 of CAXUHI010000020.1, forward strand.
AAAGGCTTGCATGTGCCGGCTGTCAGTATTTCCGAGGATGAAGCTCCCGAGCACTTTGGCTGGCTCATCAAATTCGCCGGACGTGAACTGACAGCTTCGGGCAAGCTCACGCAAGAACGACTGAGCTGGACCCCCAAAGGACCTGGCTTAATTGCTGACCTTCAACACATGAAGTACTGACACTTGCAAGAGTGCGTGCGGCAGATAAGTCACTGCAGCACGCACGTACATCACGAAAGCACAGTCTCAAGTCACCATGTTGAGGGGCCGCCATGCAAAAACACGAAATCAGAAAGGTACGTCTGGAGACACGCTGGCGTACGCTCACAGTCACGTACAAACAAGCCATTACGCCGCATCTCTTGCGCATACACTTCAGCTCCACCGATCTTCAAGGGTTTGACAGCCCTTCGCCCGATGACCATGTCAAGCTTCTGCTCCAGTCAGAATCCGCATCTTCAGGAACCGTGATGCGTGACTTCACGCCACGCGCCTGGGATGCCGCCACAGGCACCTTTGTCCTTGACTTCGCATTGCACGCCGCAGGCCCCGCTGTGGAATGGGCTCGGGGAGCAAACATCGGGGACACGTTGCGAGTCGGTGGGCCAAGGGGTTCTGTGGTTGTGCCCGACGATTTCGACTGGTATCTCCTGATCGGCGATGCCACCGCCCTCCCGTCGATCGGTCGAGGTCTGGAATCGCTTCGCGCCGATGTGCCTGTCACGGTCTTTGGACTGGTGCTTGGAGAAGCAGGGATTCAGCGTTTCGAGAGTGCATGTGAGATCAAGGCCATCTGGCTCATCTCGGACGGAGATGCTGAACGAGACCTATCCCTGCTGCATTCCGCACTTGCTCAGTACAGGTTGCCGCCCGGAGATGGATTTATCTGGGCTGCTGGTGAGGGTGCGCTTGCAAGAGCGGTGTACGCGTGGGCTGTTAAAGAACGTGGGCACCCAGCGGAATGGATCAAAACAGCAGAATACTGGGTTCGGACTGTCTGAAGCGATGTTCCAAGCATGACGGTCGCTGACCAAAATGGGCTTCGGGTGTGCGGTCGTCTGTAACAGTTCCAACGGATACTCGTGGAGACCGGCCTCAAGCTTGGGCTGGCGAAACGGGCCACCGCTCCTAGGCGTCGGCTCTTCGGCGCATGTCGTTCACGAAAAGGTCGCGGGAAGATTACTGATCTATGAGCGAACTACCAAGTATCTCGTTTGAGAGTTCGGGATCGTCCACGACGCGTGCGAGGATCAGGCTGCCGACCATGGTGGCCAAAGCATTGATCGCCTGCTTTCTTTTGTTGCGTCTGGACGACCAGGGAAACCTCTCTCCGAACTTCCCGAGTAAGCTCCGGACGTGCCGCGTTATCACAGCGCGAGTCTTCGGCTGCGTTTGAAAGTCGGTAGCTAATGCCGCCATGATGCATCCGTTCCCCGGATCGTCGCGATGTTCTGGACTGAGATACTCGCGAAACATAGCCTGCTTGCCTTCCTCGGAGCTGGCGAACTTTTCCAAAGCGGCCATGCTTTGATCGGAAGCGTGCGCGAAGGCCTCCGCGAGCAGATCTTCTTTTGAATCAAAGTGGTTGTAAAACGAGCCGTGTGTCAGCCCGGTTGCCGTCATGATCTCGCTGATGCTTGCGCCGGAAAAGCCTCGCTCGCGAAAGAGCCGTGAGGCCGACTGCAATGCCTTCGTGTGTTTCTCGGCCGTTTCCGCTGCCGGATAGCGCATTCGCTTTTCCTCCTGACTATTGACATCATACCTGATAGCCATCATGCTTGAGAAGTGGCAAGCCTTACGTGCATAAGGCTTGGCGCAAAGGAGAAGCACATGAGCGGAACAAAAGGATTGGGAACGGCTGTCGTGACAGGAGCCTCGTCGGGTATTGGAAAGGTCTATGCGGAAAAGCTTGCAGCACGGGGATTCGACCTCATTCTCGTTGCCAGACGGGCGGAGCGGCTTTCGGTGTTGGCAGAACAACTGAAGGCAAAGCATGGCGTCGGCGTGGCGAACATTGTTGCCGACCTGAGTAAGCCCGAAGATCTGGAGCGGGTAGCCCAGCATCTCGAAGCTGACTCCTCGCTCACGCTGCTGGTCAACAACGCGGGCACCAGTGTCATGGGTGCCTTTACGGAGGCAAAGGCCGGGGTGATTGCGGACATGCTGCACGTCAATGTGCTGGC
>CAXUHI010000021.1:0-24195 GCA_964251045.1 uncultured Terriglobus sp.
AATTACTCGCAGTTCACGGATTCGATGCCAAGGTATTCCGCGCCTTGGCCGAGTTCTTCTTCGATACGGAGGAGCTGGTTGTACTTGGCGATGCGGTCGGTGCGGGAGAGTGAGCCGGTCTTGATCTGGCCCGCGCCGGTGCCGACGGCGAGATCGGCGATGAAGGTGTCCTCGGTTTCGCCGGAACGGTGCGAGATGATCGACGTGTAGCCGTAGCGGCGGGCGAGTTCGATGGCTTCCAGCGTTTCCGTGACGGTGCCGATCTGGTTGACCTTGATGAGAATCGAGTTGGCGACACCTTTCTGAATGCCTTCGCGCAGACGCTTCGTGTTGGTCACGAAGAGGTCATCGCCCACGAGTTGACAGCGGTCGCCGATTTCGTCGGTGAGGATCTTCCAGCCTTCCCAGTCATTCTCGGCGAGGCCGTCTTCGATGGAGATGATGGGATACTGCCGCACCCAGTCCGCCCAGTAGGCCGCCATCTCGGCGGAAGACTTCTCGCTCTTGTCGGACTTCTTGAAGACGTACTTGCCGGTTTCTGCGACGTAGAATTCGCTCGACGCGGGATCGAGCGCGAGGCTGATGTCTTCGCCGGCGGTAAAACCTGCCTTCTCGATGGCTTCGAGGATGACGTCCAGCGCCTCGGTGTTGGATTTGAGCGATGGGGCGAACCCACCTTCATCGCCCACGGCGGTGTTGTAGCCCTTCTTCTTCAAGACACTCTTCAGCGTGTGGAAGGTCTCCGCGCCCCAGCGCAGGGCTTCGTTGAAGCTTTCCGCGCCGACGGGCATAATCATGAATTCCTGAAAATCGACGTTGTTGTCCGCGTGTGCCCCGCCGTTCAGGATATTCATCATGGGCGTGGGCAGCAGGCATGCGTTGACACCGCCGAGATAGCGGTAGAGCGGCATCTTTAGAGCATTTGCCGAAGCACGGGCGCAAGCCATGGAGACCGCAAGAATGGCGTTCGCACCCAGGTTGGACTTGTTGTCCGTGCCATCGAGCGCCAGCATGGTTCCGTCGATTAGGCGCTGATTCGTCGCGTCCATTCCAGCGAGTTCCGGAGCAATAGCGCTCTCAACGTTCTCCACAGCACGCAATACGCCCTTGCCCAGATAGACTTCGTTATCACCGTCACGGAGTTCCACCGCTTCATGCTCGCCGGTGCTGGCCCCGCTGGGAACGGCAGCACGACCCATGGCACCACCAGAGAGGACCACGTCCGCTTCCACGGTGGGATTGCCCCGGCTGTCAAGGATTTCGCGGGCGGTGATGGATACGATCTCGGTCATGGTGCCTTTCTGTGCGGGCGCCTGCGGCGCGATGATGCGATGTGTCAGCCGGTCGTTCAGGCGCGGACGCCGGTCCACCGGTATGCTGGCGCCGTGTGCCGCACCGATAGTCTGAATCAGTTCGGCCACGTGCTTGTGTCCTCTACCTGCTGGCTGTGTTGTTCGGGTCATTTTAGCAAAGCCCGACAGAGTTCTTGTAAACGGGCGACGTACCGGCCGGGACGTTGACGCACTTGATTCAGCCGAAAATCTGCATCGACACTGCCGGACGGGCGGGCTTAAGCTAGGAGCATCTGCCACGGCGACGTGGCTGTGGGAGAACCTTGCCATGAAGTTAACGTTCGCGCTTGCACTTGTATTTGCCGCCGCACCCGTCTTCGCGCAGCAGACAGGCGTCTCCCATCCGCCGGACACGGCTGTCGAGGATCTGCCACCCGCGGCGAGTGTGCCGGGGTCGATCAGTTCCGCAAAGCCGTCAGCAGCAGTTGCTGCGGTACCAGAACAGAGTGCTCCCCCTGCGGCCATGCAGGCGATCCCTGTGCAGACGCCGCCGCCAGGAACGGTATCGGCTTCAGACGTTTATCAGCAATACCAGCCGTATCAAGCATCCGGTGCAACGCTGCATACGCGCACATCCGCGCCTGACCCGGACGCAGGCATTGTGACGGAGGTGCCGCGCAACGCCAACGAGCTGCCCGTGGGCACCATGCTGCGCGCACGCCTCCGCAATGGTGTTGGGACAGATTCCACACCGGCTAATACGCCTTTCGCGGCGGACGTGACAGAGAATGTGGTGGATGCCGGACGCGTGGTGATCCCGGCAGGTTCAACGGTAGAGGGCACCATCACGGAGGTACGGGGTGGCCGTCGCATTCGCGGTGCGGCGCTCATTCATTTCCAGGTGCAGCGGCTCATCCTGCCGGACGGCACGCGCGTGCCGTTGGGAGCAGCGGTGATCGACACGGACCAGTACGCAGACACCAAGGTGGATGCGGAAGGCAACGTCGTGCACAAGGATCATGCAGGCGAAACGCTTGCGGCCATGTCGTTGGCCACAGGTGGTGCAGCGGCCGCGGGTGGAGTGATCGGGGGCCCTCCAGGGGCGCTGGTGGGTGCGGCCGTGGGTGCGGGCGTCAGCACCGTCTGGTGGCTCAAGCAGGATCGCCAAACGCATTTACCGGGTGAGACGCTGCTGGTCTTTGGGCTGACACAGCCGCTTCCCGTGCGCATGGAAGGCTATCAGCCGGAGTTCTCACGAATGCACTCGTCACCAGTGACGCCTATCGCGTCCACGGCAGTACAAGGTCCCGCGCCGGCGTATGTTGCGCCGCAGAGCTTCGTTCCTTCCAATTAGGCGCTCTACGCATTAACGCGAGCTGCGGCCTGTCAAGGCCTGATCCGCTTCCACCTCCATGCCGAAGCGCGCAAGTTCGCGCTTCTGCATGGCGTAATCGACCAGGAAGCCTGCGCCAATTGCCAGATTGATTACGCCGACCGCTGAGACCACCAGGACTTCACGCTGTTGCACAATCAACGCCAGCAGCGCTCCGAAGAGCGCCAAACCTACGCCAACCGAAAGCAGTACGATCGCGGTACGGCGCGCGTTGGCGAGGCTGCGCAGCGGATCGCGCACCTTCTTCTCTTGCTCCTGAACGGTGGACATGATGCGCTCGACCTCAGCCAGCGGGATGCCTCGGTTGAGCAGCGTAAGGCGCTCCTGTGAACGAAGCTCCTTGCCGCGCATTTCGGAGTAGATACCGCTGACGCCAAGGCCGAGGATCATGACGCAGCCGGCGACCGGGACGATGAAGGGGCTATCGAGTGGATTGCTCATACCAGTGTTTCTCCTTTACGGCGGCGTTAGACTTTGGCACGGCTCGTAAGTTTCAGTGGCATGCATGAAACTTTCAGGGGAGAGCGCAGTCTTACACCACCATCGCGATGCCAGAGTTCGAAGAGATTGTTCGCGAGCACCAGGGCCGGGTGTTTCGTATGCTGGCCCGCCTTACCGGATCGCGCGAGCATGTGGACGATCTGGCACAGGAGGTCTTTCTGCGGCTCTACCGTGCCCTGCCTACCTTTCGCGGTGAGGCGCTAATGACAACATACCTGCACCGCATCGTGGTCAACGTCGCGCAGGATGAGTGGAAGCGGCGCAGGCGTGACAACAGCCGGTCCATATCGCTGTCAGACGATGTGTCCGCCTGGGAGGAACGCCTGCCGCATCCAGATGTGGGTGCCGAGCAGCAGCTCGCCACCCGGGAACTGCAGCGCCGTGTAGAAGATGAGTTAGGAAAACTAAGCGTTGTGGAGAGAACCGTGCTGGTCTTATACCATCAGGAAGAGCGCAGTTATCAGCAGATCGCAGAGACGCTGCGGCTGCCGGTTGGAACGGTCCGCACACATTTGCATCGCGGACGCAACAAGCTGCGCGCCGCCCTGGGCAGGACGGAAGGAGGCAGGCGATGACTGATGACGATCTGATCGTACGCGCATTGGAGACCGCACCCGCGATCTCTGCCGCGGACGACTTTACCGCGCGCGTCATGGCGCGGGTGCCTGCGCAGCGCCGTGGCAGTCGCATCCGCACGGCTGCTGTAGCCGTACGCCCCAGCGTAGGCCGCGCCGTGGTGCTCGCGGCAGTCCTCGTTCTGTTCACTACCATCTTGCTCATAACGCCGCGCTCGCAGGGCTCCCTTCTGTGGCTCCTCATGCAAGTTCTGCTTCTGAGTGAGCTTGGCGGCCTGCTTCTCTGGATGTCCCGGCCTGCCGGCGATTCGTAACGGCAGTTACTGCTGCGCCCCGGCCAGCAGGCGCTTCCAGTTCTTGGTATTGCGCTGGTAGCTCTTCTTCAGGTCACTCAGGATGAGTTGAAGATCCGGGTTGTCCTGCAGGCGCGACCATGCAGGATTCTTGATAAACCACGGGTAGTTTTCATTGCCCAGGTAGACGGCGCGGCGCAGCCAGTGGAGCGCTTCGCCGGTTTCGCCATCCACCGCGAAATACGTGGCCAGGCGGTAGGCCATCTCGCTGTCAGCCTCTGCTGCTGCCAGGGTTTCTTCCACAATGAAGCCGGAGGCGCGTGTCCGGTCGCCCAACATGGCGTAGCACATGGCCAGCGTGGGATACACGATACGCAGTGTTGCGTCTTCTTTGAGAACGCCTTCCAATGTTGCAATAGCCTGCTCTACCTGACCCAACCGCATGGACTGGTAGCCGCGTGAGATGCAGAGCATAGGCTGGCGGGGCTCGAGGGTAAGACCCTTCTGAATCTCTTCCGCGGCCAACTCGAACTGGTTTTGATACTGGTAGACGCGCGCGCGGTGGTTGTAGATGATGGGCGCGTCGGACGGGCTGAGACGCAGTGCCACGCTGAACTCGCGCAGCGCAGGCTCATATTGGCCATCGCTGCGCAGCGTGACACCGGCAATGCGGTGGACGTTCCAGTCGTTTCCTGCAGTTTGCAAAAGCTGCGCAATGCCGTGCCGCGCACTCTCTTTTTCGCCGCGCGACAGGAGCATGTAGACGCGGTAAAGATTGGCTTCCACCGAGCCGGGGTCAAGCGCGAGTGCCCTGTCCAGGGCACGCCGCATCTCCAGGATGTGCATCTGCCCGCCGAGACCATGGCTGAGGTACTGCAGATGCGTGATGGCGAGTCCGGTCCATCCGGGAGCGTAGCTGGCGTCGCGCTGCACAACGCGTAAAAAGAGAGCTTCTGCCCGCTGGAGATCTTCGGGACTGCCCGTGCGGAACATAAAGGAACTGAGCAAGGCACGCGCCTGCAAGTACTCTTCAGACAGCTCTTCTTCGAGCGAGCCACGGGTTGTGCTTGGCCCATCCTTGACAGCCGCGGGATGGCGCACACCCGCGCCGCCGCGCAACGCGCTGAAAATCTCCGTGCTGATCTCGTTCTGCACCGTGACAAGGTCAAATGACTCGATGTTGATGGAGCCTCCGGCGCGGATCGCCTGCTCCGGCACATGCAGCATCTGCCAATTCAGGTCGAAGCCGGTGTCGCTGCGCAGGAAGCTGCCCGCGACGACATACTCAACCGCCAGTTTGCGGCCAACGCTGAGGGGATCAAGCTGGCTTGCCGGTACGTTCATTAACGCGCTCGAAGGACGGACAACCAGCGTCTGCATGCGCGCCAGGCGGGCACTGACCGCATCGGCGAGTGCGTGTCCGTAGAGCAGCGCTGCATCGGAGATACCCAGATTGACGAAGGGCAGCACGACAATGGTGTTGTGCGCCTGGTTGCCGCCGCTCTCGCGGAAGCGCTCAGCCAGCATGGACAGCAGACCGGTGGAGCGCTTCTCTTCTTCTGGCGTGCGAAACTCCAGCGTGTTCTGCAGAGGCAGACTGGCGGCTGGAACCACCAGATTGTCCAGTTGCGACCGTTTCAGGATTGTGCGAAGGCTCTCGCGCACCTCGGCCGCCGATGAAAACCTCTCGGAGGGCTGCTTGCGGAGGCAGTGGAGAATTGCGCTCTCCAGTTCCACGGGAACAGACTGTGTTTTGTCGCGGAGCGGCGGAGGTTCCGCGAATTGGATCGCGCGGATCGTCTGGAAATCCGGCGTGTCCGGCCGGTGAAAGGGGTGGCGACCGGTTAGGAGTTCGTACAGTACAACACCGAGCCCGAAGATGTCGCTCTGCACGGACGATTGCCCGGTGACGAACTGTTCCGGCGCCATGTACGCGATGGTGCCGCCGCGCGCGGTGTAGGTGCCGGTTGGAATCGGTTTGCGCTCGGCGTGGATGGCGGGATCGAAGTCGGTCTCGTCGGCGCGTAATCGCCGCGCAAGGCCAAAGTCCAGGATTTTTAGGAGTCCACCTTCCGTGAGGATGAGGTTGGCGGGTTTCAGATCGCGGTGAAAGATGCCCAGCGAGTGGGCTGCAGCTAATCCATCGGCGGCCTGAATGCCCACCGAGAGAACCAGTTCCACAGTGGCAGGCCCGGCCTCGATCATGCGGTCCAGCGGCTTGCCCGGAACATACTGCATGACGATGTAGGCTTCGTCGTCGATCTCACCCACGTCGTAGATGGCACAGACATTGGGGTGCTCGATGGCAGAAGCCAGCCGTGCTTCGCGGAGATACGTCGTTCGCATCTCCTCCGTGGTCAGCGTACCGCGTTGCAGCAGCTTGAGCACGACGGGGCGCTGGAGCTGCGTGTCTGTTGCAAGAAACACCACGCCACTGCCGCCGGTCCCCAGCTTGCGAACCAGCTCGTAGTGCTTGATGACGCGGTGCTTCATACGCCTGATTATCTCAGGCAGCCCCTATGCTTTAATGGCGTTCGGACGACGGTGCGCTTCGTGGCGGTTCCGTTGCGGCACCTGGCTGCCGGGCGGTATGCTTCGGCTCACGTGAGCGTGCCCGCCAGCCAAGAAGAAACATCGCCAGCCCAAAGACACACATGATGCTGCCCCAGCCGATGTTGACGTTCTCCCCAAGCGACCGGGCATACATGGGATCGTGCATGGTCAGGACGCCATAGCTGGCCATGATGATGCCGAGCAGAAGAAACATAAGGCCAAGCGGGATGCGAAGATCGAGACCCATGATTGCTCCTTACGCAAAAATCAGGTTGAGTGCGATGAGGACGGCAATAACAGCGATCCCCAGCGTCGCGGGGCGGCGATACCACGGCAGGTGCGCATCGGACGGCTTCGGCGTGAGCGAGTACACGAGGCCGACAAGATCGCTTTCGGGACGCGGGCGCGTGGCCAGGCTGACCGCAATGGTGACGAGCAGATTGACAGTGAAGGCGAAGATAGCGGTCCAGAAGTTCTGCGCCATGTCGCTCGGATACGTGTGCAGGTGCGCAATCCAGCCGCCGTGGATACCGGGCGCCGCTCCGGCGGGCAGCGTGAGGCCATGGTGAACCAATGCTGCTCCGGTGCCGCTGATCAGTCCGGCGAAGGCCGCGTGGCCCGTGGTGCGCTTCCAGAACATCCCCAGCAGAAACGTCGCGAAGAGCGGCGCGTTGACCATGGAAAAGACAAGCTGCAGCGTGTCCATGATGTTGTTGAACCCTGTCACCAGGTACGCCGCCCCAACCGACAACAACACGCCCGCTACGGTGGCCCACCGTCCCATCTGCAGGTAGTGCTGATCACTTTCATTTTTGCGGATGTAGCTCTGGTAGATGTCGTACGTCCACACGGTATTGAATGCGGTGACGTTGCCCGCCATCCCCGACATGAAGCTGGCCAACAGCGCCGTGAGTCCAAGGCCGAGAATGCCGGTGGGATAGTAGCTGAGCAGCAGCGACGGGATCGCGAGATCATAGTTATAGACGGGCTGGCCGTGTGAGTCGATCTGCGGGTGCCCGCTGACCGGATCGAGTTTGACCGGGATGAGGCCTTTGGATTGCACGGACCTGGATGCAGAAGCCGTGTGGGAGGCGATGGCTGGCGCGGCGACGGCGATGAGACCCGGAAGGATGACGAGGAACGGGAAGACCATCTTGGGGATGGCGGCGATGAGGGGAACGCGGCGGGCGCTTTCCTCATTTTCAGCGGCCATGGCGCGCTGGACAACAAGGAAGTCCGTGCACCAGTACCCGAAGCTCAGGACAAAGCCCAGCCCCATGGTCAGGCCGAACCACTCCACGCCCAGAGGATTGGTGCTGGCGTGCTCCATGCCACGCCATGAGTGGGTGTATGCCACCGGCAGGCGCGACTGCAGGCCGTGCCATCCGCCCACGTTGCGCAGGCCGATATACACCAGCGGCACGAAGCCTGCCACGATCAGGAAGAACTGCAGGACTTCGTTATAAATCGCGCTGGTCAGGCCGCCCAAAAAGATATACGCCAGCACGATCACGGCCGAGATGACGACCGAAACGTGAAAGGTATACGCATCCGGAACGATGCCCTTCAGAATGCCCAGCACGTCGATGAGCAGCGCCATCGCATACATGGAGATGCCTGACGAGAAGAGCGTCATGATGCCGAAGGAGATAGCGTTGAGCGCACGTGTTTTTTCGTCGAAGCGCATGCGGAGGTACTCCGGTACGCTGCGCGCCTTGGAGCCGTAGTAGAACGGCATCATGAAGATGCCGACAAAGACCATTGCGGGGACCGCGCCTATCCAATAGAAGTGGCTTGTTGCGAGACCGTACTTTGCACCGGAGGCACCCATGCCGATGACCTCCTGCGCGCCCAGGTTGGCGGACAGGAAGGCAAGTCCGCAGACCCACGCCGGGATCGACCGGCCTGCAAGGAAGAAATCGTTGCTGGTGCGCATGTACCGCTTGAGCGCAACTCCAATACCCAACACAAAGACGAGATAGACCGCCATGATGAGCCAGTCAACAACTCCAAGGTGCACGCCCACGCGGGACTCCTGACCATCCCGTCCCACTTGGCGTGGGAACGGCTGTGCACCAGCCTAGACGCAAGCAGGGTGATGCGTCTATGTCCGAGGTCCGATTCGATCCCTGGCATCCGGGTAACGGCGGATGGCAGCAGGCGTCTTTCACCCTCTGAAGTTGCATCAAACCTCCTCAATGCATGGCCTGCCGGGATCGGCACTGGTGCGTCTGTGTGTCCCCATCCGTCACAGGAGTCAATAGCTTGATGCAAGCCACCATTTTGTTGATCGACGACAACGCCATCCAGGCAGCAACCCGTCAGACCATCCTAAAGAGAGCTGGCTACTTCGTTATCCCCGCGCTTCATCCGCAGCGCGCGCTGGAGCAGTTTCGCGAAAATGATTTCCCGTCTGACGTGAACCTCGTCATCACAGACCACCTCATGCCCGGAATGACCGGCTCAGAGTTCGTGCGGGAGCTCCGCACACTGCGTCCGGAGATTCCAGTACTCGTTATCAGCGGATTGGACGAGGCGGAACGCGAGTACGGGGGCCTCAACGTGGCCTTCCGGCTGAAACCGCTCCTGCCTGACAACCTGCTTGCTTCCGTGGAACGACTTCTACGCAGGGAGGACGGGAACGAGGGTGCTGCGGGAACGGTTGTGCGGTAGTCGTCTCCTTTTCCGCGCCCAGCTTGCCGGTGGTCTTTCTTCCCTGCGAAGATAGTGGTGCCTTCGCGCGTCCATGCCGCATCCCATGCCACAGTTCGGCAGCTTCGCCCTTTTGCTGGGGCTGTGTCTTTCTGCATACACGCTGCTTGCTGGAGGCCTGTCGCTCTACGGTATGCAGCACGGCCTGATATGGCGCGTGCCACCGGAGAGGCTTGCTGAGACCGCGCGGCGCGCAGGCATAGCGACCTTCATTGCGGTGGCATGCGCGGCATTCGCCCTGGTCTGGGCTTCGTACACGAACGATTTCTCTGTCAGCTACATCCTGCATCACACCAACCGCGACCTGAACCCGGCCTACAAGTTTTCCGCTCTATGGAGCGGGCAGGAGGGTTCGCTGCTACTGTGGGCATTCCTGCTGACGGGGTATGGCTTTGTTCTGCGGCTTCGACACCGTGTTGACGTCCGGCTCTTCGCCTATGCTTCCACCATCCTTGCCGGTGTGCAGGTGTTCTTTCTCCTGCTGCTGAACTTTGCCGCACCGCCTTTCGCGCTGTGGCAGGGTCAGCCACAGCCGGACGGCTTTGGCTTGAATCCGCTGTTGCAGTACCCGGAGATGGTCATCCATCCGCCCATGCTGTACCTCGGCTATGTCGGCTTCTCCGTGCCATTTGCATTCGCACTGGGCGCGCTGATGATGCGCTACCCCGGCGAGAAGTGGATCCGCATCACGCGCCGTTGGACCCTTGTCACGTGGCTCTTCCTCACCGTCGGCATCTCGCTGGGTATGCACTGGGCGTATGCGGTGCTGGGATGGGGCGGCTACTGGGGATGGGATCCGGTCGAGAACGCATCCTTCCTGCCATGGCTGACAGCAACCGCATTCCTGCACTCCGTCATGATGCAGGAAAAGCGCGGCATGATGAAGAAGTGGAATGTCTGGTTGATCTTCCTGACGTTTATGCTGACGGTTCTCGGAACCTTGCTGACGCGGTCCGGCATTGTGAGCAGCGTCCATGCCTTCGCGCAAAGCTCCATCGGTGACTGGTTTACGACATTTCTCTGCATCGTCTTCGCCGTCTGCCTCTTCACGTTTTTCCGGCAGAGCAGCCACCTGACGAGCGAACACAAACTACAATCGATCGTCTCCCGCGAGAGTTCGTTTCTCTTCAACAACCTCGTCCTGCTGGTGGCTTGCTTTACCGTCCTGTTCGGCACCCTCTTCCCTGTCCTCAGTGAGTATGTGCAGGGATCAAAGGTGACCATGGGCGCGCCGTTCTTCAACCGCGTTGCCGTACCCATCGGCCTGTTCCTCCTGCTGCTGACAGGCGTTGGCCCGCTGCTTGCCTGGCGGGCAACTTCGGTGCGGTCTATTCGAAGAAACTTCATCCTGCCGTGTCTCGCGATTGTCGGGAGCGCAGTCATCCTGATGGTGAGCGGCCTGCATCCATGGAGCGCCGCACCCGAGGACCTTGAAGGCCAACTCTACGCGCTCGTCTGCTTCTCGATCGGCGCCGGTGTGATGGTTGCGATTGCCGCTGAATTTCTGCGCGGAGCAAACGTCGTCCGCACGCAAACCGGCAGAAGCCTGCTCTCCTCCGCGTGGGCGCTTACCATGCGGAACAACCGGCGCTATGGCGGCTATCTCGTCCACTTTGGCATTGTGGCACTGTTCGTGGGGCTGGCAGGATCGGCGTTCAATCAGTCGCGGGAACTGGAGATGGGCTTTGGCGATTCGCTCACCATCGGCAACTACAAGCTGGTCTGCCAGAGCTACTCCCAGGATTCCAACCCGAACTATGACACCGATTTCGCGCTGCTGGACGTCTATCACGGCGACAAGAAGATTACGCAGATGACACCGGAGCGCCGCTTCTACAACGCCGCGCAGACCACGTCCACCATGGTCGCCATTCACTCCACGGCGCTGCGCGACTTGTATGTCGTCTTCGAGGGACGCAATCCGGAGACAAACCGGCCCATCATCAAAGTCTTCCTGAATCCGCTGGTGTCGTGGATCTGGATTGGCGTCGCAATCGTCTTCGCCGGGACAGTTCTGGCGCTTTTGCCCGGGATTGGTCCCATGCTGAAAGACCGCGTCGCTCCCGTGCTGCCCACGCGTGAACTCCAAGCTGTGGGTGGCGACTGATGCGTGGTGTGGCTAACCTTCTACGCATCCGCCTGGTCCAGCTTTTGCTGGTTTTTAGCGTTGCGCTCGTCACCATCGGCGCGGGTGATACCACCGCGAAGTTCTCCGGCATCGGCCACAAAATGGTGTGCACGTGCAGTTGCGGGCAGATTTTGCTGGAGTGCAACCACGTCGGTTGCCCGAACTCTGATGGCATGATTCGCGAGCTTCGCGCCCAGGTGGCAGGCGGCGGATCGGACACAAGCATCTTCAACTGGTTCGTGGCGAAATACGGCCCGACAGTGTTAGCCGCGCCCATCCGCGGCGGCTTCGATAACGCCGCGTGGATCGTACCGATCGTCGTCTTCCTGGCGGCGATCGCTGGGACGGCGTTGCTGATTCGCAAGTGGAAAGGGCGGCACATGATCGCCGTTGCGGGCGCGTCTTCCCTGCCCTACGCTTCCGCGTACGGGAACGACAGTGTGCGCGAACGCATTCGCCGCGAGACGGAGTTCTAGCATGGGCCTGGTCGCCAGCGGTATCCTGCTCATCGCGATCTTTGCGTACACGTTCTGGCCGGAGAAAAATCCCTTTGTGCAGCGGGCGAACACGCGGCTGGACTTTCTGCGCGAGCGGCGTGATGTGGTCTACACGAATCTTCGTGACTTAAATTTCGAGTACAAGGCCGGGAAGTACCCCGAAGAGGATTATGCCGCGCAGCGGTCCATGCTGGAGGATGAGGCAGCCGGGCTTGTTGCTGAGATTGACCTGCTGGAACACGCCTGAACCGGTACATTCAGGAACCAACGGAATGTGCCTGGCTCAACATCGCACCGTTACGGCAAAGGCTTAGCGGGCTTGCATTGACCTCCACGATCGTGAAAGCTCAACGTATTACCAAAGATTCTGTTTCTGTGAAGTTTTGCTGCCATAAGGTATAAGCATCATTTTCGGAGTCTCTCAAATGCGTTCTTTCCTCTTGTCGGCTTCAGCAGTACTGTTCTCCATCACCGCAGCGCGGGCTGATACATTCAGCTTTAATGTAAGTGGTTCAGGTATTAGCGCTTCCGGAACTCTGACCGGAAGTGCCGACTCGAAGACTGCTGGAGCCTTCGACATCACCAGTGCAACTGGCCAGCTGAATGGAAGTGCGCTCAGCCTTTACTTGCCCAGCGGAACCGCCTCTCAACCGCAGAGCGTAGGCTTTCCAGGCGTTCCAGACGGTGGGTACAGCTACGACAACGTTGTCTACACCTCTGCTGTCGCTCTCGATGGTAGTGGGTTGTTGTTCTCGACTGGCAATAATCATGCCAACTTCTATTACAACGGCGGCTATCAATACACGAATGACTACATGGCGGGCGGTCTCCCCATCACGTTCACACTCACAGATCTGACCACGACTGCAAGTACCCCTGAGCCATCCAGCCTGGTTCTTCTTGGTACAGGTCTGCTTGGCGTTCTGTTCCTGTTCTGCAGGCGTCTCGTGTAGAAGTCCGGTAACGTCGTAGAACGCCCGTGCTGCCCAGGGCGTTACGTCGAGACGACTATAAGGGAGGCGTGGCGGCTGTCTGGAGTCGCTTTTTGAAGTGGAGCATTAGTGGTACTCTGCGCAAAGCCTTGATTTCTGGTTAGCGACTTACGAGGAGCCCTTTATGCCCCTGCGCAGCCCCTTTCGCTTCATTGTGTTCGTGCTGGCTTTCAGCGCCACTCTCCGCCTCTGCGCGCAACAGACGTACAAGCCGCAGCACGGGTCTGAAATCCTTTGGGACAAGTGGGGCGTGCCGCATGTGTTTGCGAAGAGCACGCGGGACATGTTCTACCTGTACGGCTACGCGCAGGCTGAGGCGCATGGCGATCTCTTGATGCACGTGCTGGCGGGCAGCCGGGGCAAATCCAGCGAGATCTACGGCCCTGGCGAAAACGACCGCAACCTGAAGACCGACCACTGGGTGCTGCTGAACGAGGTGCCGCAGCGCGCGCAGCAGTGGCTGGCAGCACAAACGCCAGAGTTTCGCGGCTACCTGGAGGCCTTTGCCGCCGGAATCAACGCGTACGGCAAAGCACACGGTGACAAGCTCAGCCCTGAGTCACGCAAGGTTCTCCCCATCTCCGCGCTCGACGTCATGCAACATGAAGAGCATTTCGTGAACTTCGAATTTGTTTCGAACCGCAACCAGATGGAACCGCGTGCAGCCGATACCACCACAGCCGCTTTGGAGTCGCCCTTCACGCCGGACAACATGGACATGCAGGACGGCTCAAATGGCTGGGCCGTTGCGCCCGCGCACACCACCAGCGGCAACGCCATGATGCTGATGAACCCTCACCTTTCAATGGGCGGCGAAACGACCTACTTCGAGGTGCAGCTCACCGCTCCGGGAATCAACCTGTACGGCGCATCACAGGTCGGCCTGCCGGTCATGCGCTTCTCCTTCTCGGACTACCTCTCCATCACCAACACCGTAAACACCAACAATGGCGCGCTGCAGTTCCGCATTACAGAAAAGGACGGCGGCTACCTGTACGACGGCAAGGTGATGCACTACGAGACGGCGCAGTATCCGTTTCGCGTGAAGCAGAAGGATGGCAGCTTCACCACCGAGATCGTGCAGGTCCTGAAGACGCTACACGGGCCCATTGTCCGGCGCGAAAACGGCCAGCCAATCGCACTGTTCGTCGCTGGGCTGGACAAGCCGTTCTTCCTGGAGCAGTACTGGAAGATGGATACCGCGCACAGCTTCGCGGACTACCAGGCGCAGCTGCGGCGGCTCGAAGTGCCGATGTACAACATCCTCTACGCCGACCGCGACGGACACATCGAGTACCTGTTCAACGCCAACGTCCCGCGCCGTACGGGCGACTGGGCGATGTGGTCGAAGCCGGTCGATGGTTCGGTCAGCAGCACGATGCCGCACGGCATCCTGAGCTATGACGAGTTGCCTAAGCAGATAGACCCGGCAAGCGGCTACGTGCAGAACTCGAATGAGCCACCCTGGGATGCGGCGTGGCCGACGATGTTAGACCGCGCGAAGTATCCGGCCTACATCTCGTCTTACTTTCCACTCTTCCGGTCGGATCGCGCGCTGCGCATGTTGTCCGAGGATGGCAAGATCAGTTTCGATACCCTGCTGGAGAGGAAGTTCTCCACGCGCATGGAGATGGCAGACCGCGTCCTTCCGGACCTGCTAAAGGCGGTGGACCAGTACGGTTCGGCGCGCGCAAAGCAGGCCGCCTCCGTCCTCAAAGAGTGGGACCGGCAGGCCGAAGCCGGCTCGCGCGGTGCGCTGCTGTTTTATACATGGGCGCAGCACTTTGTCAGCCCCAGCGTAGGCATGCTGACGGCGGACGCACAGAAAAACTGGGCCGTGCCCTACCGCGTGGACCAGCCGCTGACGACGCCACGCGGCATGAAAGACCCGAAGCTGGCCGCGCAGATGCTGGACGATGCAGCGGCGGAGACGGAGAAGCTTTATGGCTCCATGGACACGCCGTGGGGCAAGATTATGCGCTTCCAGATCAACGGCCAGTCCGATGGAGACACCAAGGCCCAGCGCGGCCCCGCGCTGAACGGCGTGGACCTGCCCGGGAACGGCGGCTACGGCAACCTCGGCATCTTCCGCGTGATTACGTATGGTCCGCTGCTCGACGGCATCAAGACACCGGTGCACGGCGATGGCTTCACCATCGCGCTGGAGTTCACCAAGCCTACAGTCCGCGCCAAGACCTTCGTCTATTACGGCGAGTCATCCCAGCCCGGGTCGCCGTTCCACACGGATGAACTACCGCTGGCGGAGAAGAAGCAGTGGCACGACGTATGGCGCACGCGGAGTGAAGTGATGGCAAATCTGAGTTCGAAGGAGAGCTTTTGACAGGCATGTACCCACGTGCTTCCGCAGCTATCACCCGCAATGCCACAGAGCACCTGCACTCAACTAGCTGCGTATGCTAAGCAGATCAGCAGCAGAGGTCGTTCAGCGCACCTTCGCGACTACGAGGCGCGGTATGACCAGAAGGAAGTCTAGTGTGACGCGCGGCAGAGCTCGAAGGTCGTGGCTTACCGAAGTCTGGGCTACACCTCCCAACAAAGCACCCTGGCGCATTGCGTACCAGGTGTAGGCTGCCGCCACAGATGCAAGGCAGAAGGAAGCGGTAAGTCCAGCGCTCTGGTGTTGTGTCTTCGCGATGTGGTGAACTCCGGCCTGAGCAAGTGTCATCACACCTGGAAGAACGATGCAGAGTAGAAGAGCCGTTGCCCAGACGGGCTTAGCCCGGCGCAAGTGCTGCGAAATGGCACCAATCAGACCTCCGGCGAAAATTGCAAAGGCTGCTTCAACAAGCAGCGCTTTCGCGGCCTGCTTATCCCCAGATTTTAAGTTCGATACGAAAAAAGCGGTTGCACGTACCGCTGCGGTACAGGCGGCTGCTTTCCAGCTCCACGGGGGAACAATCGTTCGAAGCGGGTTTCGAGCCATCTCTTGCAGAGCCTGAAAGAGGTCTGCTGGCGGGATTGATGACGGCCGCATCAGGCTGTTCGATGCGAACCGTGATCCCAACGTGATTCCGCCGTACCACGTTCCCTTTGCATCCTTGTTTGGCGAATGAAACTGCTGAGAATCCAAGAAACAAAACACATACACTTAGGTTGATGCGTTTTCTTCGTCTTGTTGCTCTTTCTCTATTTGCTCTTCCGTGTTTTGCGGCCAGCACCATTACGGGCGTGGTCACCAATGGCACCACCAGCAAGCCGTCCTCCGGTGACACGGTCACACTGATCCGCCTCGCGCAGGGTATGCAGGAGGCTACGCACACCACGACGGACGGCAAGGGAAAGTTCCAACTGGATGTGCCGGACGAGGGGATGCACCTGGTGCGGGTGACGCATGAGGGCGCCAACTACTTCAAGCCCGCGCCTCCCGGAGCAACAAACGTCGACGTGGATGTGTATGCGGCTGCAGCCAAGGTGCCCGGCGTCAAGCTGGAGGCGGACGTAATGCGCGTGCAGACTGAGTCCGGCAACCAGAGCCTGCGCGTGGTGCAGCACTTCTTCCTCAAGAACGAGTCCGACCCGCCCAAGACGCAGTTTTCCGACGCCACGTTCGATTTCACGCTGCCAGATGGAGCTGCCATCGAGGGTGCGGCGGCACAGGGTCCGGGCGGCATGACCGTGCAATCGCAACCGGTGCCGCTGAAAGCGAAGAACCACTACAGCTTCAACTTCGCCATCCGGCCCGGCGGCCAGACACAGTTCCAGGTGAGCTATCGCCTGCCGTACAGCGGCACGCTGAAGCTCGCGCCCACTACGGCCATGCCCGCCGACAACGTCGTCGTCATGATGCCCAAGGCGATGAAGTTCGACGGCGGCAGCGGCCCGTGGGTCAGTGTAACGGAGGAGACGGATGCGCAGACGTATGTGTCTCGCAACGTCGCCGCCGCTATCCCGGCCGCTTTCACCGTAAGCGGTCAGGGCCAGCTGCCGCGCCAGACCACGACAGCGAACGATGCCAGCCAGCAGGATCAGGGCAACGGCCCACCAACCGGCACCCCGGCCACCGGTGCTGACCCGAACGCGGACCCAGGATCGAATACGGCCACGGACAAGCGTCCAGGCGGCGGCCTGGGCAATCCCATCGACACGCCCGATCCCCTGAGCAAGTACAAGTGGTGGATCATTGCCGGCATCGGCCTGGCACTCGCCGGCGGTGCGGGATTCCTGCTCTCGCGCCCTCAGCAATCCTTCGCTACGCCCAACTCACGTGCGCCGACTCAACCTGCTGAAACAGTAGCAAATAGGACGGTCGTGCAGCCGACAGCAGGGCAGCACACGGCTGTTCTGAATGTGCTGCGCGATGAACTCTTCACATTAGAGAGCGATCGCCTCACGGGGAAGATCACAGCGGAACAGTATGCAAAGCTGAAGCCTGCACTGGAAGTGGTTCTGCAGAATGCCTTGGAGCGCACCAAAGGAACGGTGACATAGTGTGTACAGTCCTTGCCGGGGTTAAGCGCCGATTGTTACGGGACAACACACAACCGTCCAGAAGAACGTACAGCATCGTCGTCGGGAGTTACGCGGCGTTCGCAGCAGATCCACAGGAGCACTAAACCGCAGAGATAGCGGTAACCTTCGCTAAGTTACGGTTGCTGGCCGCCATGGCCCTGACGGCTCTTGCTTATTTACAGGTGGGGACTCGTGTACGCAGCATGGAGCGTTTGAGAGAGACAAAGCGTGAGTTGGCGTACGCTCACGCATTTCACTTCAGCCTCGTAGCGCCAGCTGTTCGGTCATGATCTGGGTCAGCTCCGGCTTTTTGAGGCCATGGACTTCTTCATTGTACTTATCGACTTTGCTGGACCAGTTCATGGAGCAGAACTTGGGTCCGCACATGCTGCAAAAGGCCGCTTCCTTGTAATAGTCGTCCGGCAGGGTTTCGTCGTGCATGCCGCGCGCGGTCTCGGGGTCGAGCGACAGGTCGAACTGCGCGTCCCAATCGAAGGTGTAACGGGCGTGGCTGATAGCGTCGTCCCGGTCGCGGGCGCCGGGGCGGTGCCGGGCGATGTCGGCCGCGTGGGCAGCAATCTTGTACGCGATAATCCCGTCCTTCACATCCTTTTCATTCGGCAGGCCCAGGTGCTCCTTCGGCGTGACGTAGCAGAGCATCGCCGCGCCATGCCAGCCGATCATGGCCGCGCCGATCGCCGAGGTGATGTGATCGTAGCCGGGAGCGATGTCGGTGACCAGCGGACCGAGGACATAGAACGGAGCGCCATCGCAGAGTTCAACTTCCTTGTCGACCTGCTCCTTGATCTTGTCCATGGGCACGTGGCCGGGACCTTCGATCATCACTTGGATATCATGTTGCCACGCGCTGCGGGTCAGCTCACCCAGCGTCTTGAGTTCGGCGAACTGCGCTTCGTCGCTGGCATCGGCCACGCAGCCGGGCCGCAGGCCATCGCCGAAGGAGTAGCTGACGTCGTACTTGGCCATGATCTTGTGGATGCGCTCGATGTTCTCGTAGAGGAAGTTCTGCCTGTGATGCGCGGTCATCCACTGCGCCATGATGGCTCCGCCGCGGCTGACAATCCCGGTGATGCGCTTTGACACCATGGGAACGTACTGAATGAGAACGCCAGCGTGAATGGTGAAGTAGTCGACACCCTGCTGCGCCTGCTCCTCAATCACTTCGAGGTACAAGTCGATGTTGAGATCCTCCACCTTCTTGACGCGCGAGAGTGCCTCATACAATGGAACGGTACCAATGGGCACCGGCGAGTGCCGCAGAATGGCTTCACGGATCATGGGGATGTCGCCGCCGGTGGAGAGGTCCATGACGGTATCCGCACCGAAGTGAACGGCCGTGTGCAGCTTGCGCAACTCCTCATCCACGTTGCTGGTAATGGCGGAGTTGCCGATGTTGGCGTTGATCTTGCACAACGAACCGACGCCGATGGCCATGGGTTCCAGCTCGGGATGGCAGATGTTTGCCGGAATGATCATGCGTCCGGCGGCGATCTCATCACGGACAAACGAGCCGGTCAGCTTTTCCTTGTGCGCAACGTAGGCCATCTCCTCGGTGACCAGGCCCTTGCGAGCGAAGTGCATCTGGCTCATGTTGCTGTCGCCAGTGCGCGCGGCCTCTTCACGGCGCCTGACAATCCACTCCTCGCGCGGCTTCGGAACGGCATATCCGTTGCTGGTGGGGTGTGCGTGTCCGTTGCCGTTGCTGCTCGCGCCTGTGTCCATGTGCGTGATGTTCTCCTGCGTGAAGGCTTAGGCGAAGTATACGCGTCAGCACGTGTGCGTACCGCTGTTCGAAGCACGTCAAATACGCACAGTAGCCCTCCCTGCTCCGGGCCGCTCCAGGCAAGCGTAAACTACAAGCATGGAAAGCAAAGGCTCGTCTTCGCGCAATATTGTTATTGCTACCGTGGTGATTGTAGCCGCTGTGCTCTATCTCGCCATCAGTGGAGCGCGTGACAGCAAGAGCTACTACTGCACCATCGCAGAGTTGCAGAACATGGGCAACAAGGCGTACGCGCGGAATCTGCGTGTCGCAGGTAACGTCAAGCCGGGATCGATTCATCGCGTGGGAACGCACGCCAATTTTGTGCTGCTGGAACTGGGCAAGGAGCTGCCGGTAAAGTACGACGGAGCGGAACCACCACCCGATACCTTCAAGGATGATGCACAGGCACTGGCCATGGGGCATCTGGGCCGTGACGGCATCTTCCAGGCGAATCAGTTGCAAGCCAAGTGCGCCAGTAAATACGCACCCGCGCAGCCTGGGCAGAAGGCTGTCATCGCACCTGCCGCGGTGGCACTGCCCGTCAATCGCTAGCTTAAGCACGTCGATTCGATCAGCGATGGAGATTGTTGACTATCGCAGGATCGGCACGCCACCCAAGCTCTGCATGGCTGCGATGCGTGCCTGCCACTCTGCTGGTCCTGTGATGTGGACGCTGGTGCCGTCGGCGCTTACTGCGACGGTAACGGGCATGTCCACCACTTCAAATTCGTAGACAGCTTCCATGCCAAGGTCCTCGAACGCGAGCACGCGCGAAGCCTTAATCGCCTTAGAGACGAGGTACGCGGCGCCTCCAACCGCCATCAGGTACACGGCACCATTGTCGCGGATGGCATCGATGGCTTCCGGGCCACGCTCGCTCTTGCCCACCATGCCGAGCAGGCCCGTCTGCTCCAGCATCTGCCGGGTGAACTTGTCCATGCGCGTGGCGGTGGTGGGGCCGGCGGGACCGACAACCTCATCGCGAACGGCATCCACGGGACCGACATAGTAGATAAAGCGGTTATTAAAGTCGACCGGGAGCTCTTCGCCGCGGTTCAGCATGTCGGTCATCCGTTTGTGCGCGGCATCGCGTCCGGTCAGCAGCTTGCCGTTGAGCAAAACGACCTCGCCCGCCTTCCACGTAGCGACTTCGGCGCGCGTCACGGTGTCCAGGTTCACACGCCGCGCGTTCTGCGGGTTGTAGGTCAGTTGCGGCCAGAGGGCGAGCGAAGGCGGTTCCAGCACCGCTGGGCCGCTGCCATCCAGATGAAAATGGGCGTGACGGGTTGCGGCGCAATTGGGGATGATGGAGACGGGCAGGTTGGCCGCGTGGGAGGGATAATCCAAGATCTTGACGTCCAGCACGGTCGTCAGACCGCCAAGGCCTTGCGCTCCGATGCCGAGCGCGTTAATGCGATGGTAGAGCTCGACACGGAGCTTCTCGATGTTGGTCTTTGGACCGCGTGCGATCAACTCCTGCATGTCGATGGAATCCATCAGAGCCTGTTTTGCCAGCAGCATCGACTTTTCTGCGGTGCCTCCAATGCCGATGCCGAGCATCCCTGGCGGACACCACCCCGCGCCCATCTGCGGGACCATCTTCAGCACCCAGTCGGCGACGGAGTCCGACGGATTCAGCATCGCAAACTTTGATTTCGCCTCGCTTCCGCCGCCCTTGGCCGCTACAGTGACTTCGACGCGGTCCCCCTTGACCAACTCGACGACAACCGAAGCCGGTGTGTTGTCCCATGTGTTCTTACGGGAAAACGCCGGATCAGCCAGGACGCTGCCGCGCAGCGGGTTGTCGGGGTTCAGATAGGCACGGTGCACGCCTTCGTCGCACATACCCTGGATGTCGAGCGTCGCGTCAGAGAACTGCACACCCATACCCACCTTCACGAAGATGGTGACGATGCCGGTGTCCTGGCAGATGGGCCGGTGGCCTTCCGCGGACATGCGGCTGTTGATCAGGATTTGCGCAATGGCATCCTTCGCGGCGGGAGATTCTTCCATCGCATACGCGCGCGTCAGGTTGGTGATGTAGTCAGCGGGATGGTAGAAGCTGATGAATTGCAGCGCATCCGCCACGCTGGTAATGAAATCTTCCTGCCTGATTTGCGTCATACTGAACCGCCTACATCTATTCTACGGTTGTGAAGACTTGCATTCGGAGAGCATCGTGGTGTCTGTTAATAGCCGCAACGCTTTTGACATGCGCGAGCATCGTGGGCTTTACACCTAAAGTGCAGGCTTACTTACGTGGGCCAGAATACGGTCGGCTGACGCAGCAAGCTGAGCGCAACCACGACAACGCGAGTACCCAAGCAGCAGCATTTCGTGACGATGACACTGCTATGGGTGCGGGTTTGTTGCAAGTACTCCTCCGACCTTCGTCGTATTGCTTTCGCGGTGTCGCGAGGGCAAAGCACCTCCACCCACAACAGCGGTGGCACGGTGACGACCTGTTGCCGTAAGCCTGCTGACAGCAGGCAGACATCCGGCATTCGAAAGCTGGTTTCAGAAACCTGCACGAAGTTCCCGCATGGCGCGCACGCCAGCACTCCGCTCCTGTGCGGTCAGGGCGACCAGCACTGCCTTCTGTATTGCTGAATGGTCGAACTCACACACGTTGCGTTCCTCCAGCGCGCCATCCACGTAATCAACGTCCGGGCGGTACACTGAGCCGAGGTACTCGCTCACCGTGATGTGGGCAGCAGGAATGGGCGTGGTCGTGGCCATGCGAGCCTCCGTGCGTCTAGGCTCCACCTCAGACCAGATACCGCCCTGCAAGGAGTGCTCTTTGACACCTCTCTCTGTCCTTATAAGTGAACTCCACAGCGGAGCAACGACGAGCCGCGCGCTGGTGGAGCACTGCCTTGCAAATGCAACCGATCCTGAAGGCGAGGGTGCGCGCGTGTACACGCGGCTGTTTGCTGAGCGGGCGTTGCGCGAGGCGGATGCAGCAGACGTAATGCTGCGATCAGGCGCGGATCTGCCATTGCTTGGCATTCCCCTCTCCATCAAGGACCTGTTCGATGTGGAAGGCGAGCCGACGACCGCCGGCTCCGTCGTCCTTGCGGATGCCCCACCCGCGTCGCAGGATGCGCTGATCGTGCAGCGCTTGCGGAGGGCTGGGGCGGTCATCCTCGGCCGCACCAACATGACGGAGTTTGCTTACAGCGGTCTGGGACTGAACCCGCATTACGGAACGCCAAATAACCCGTGGGATCGAGCGACTGGGCGCATTCCGGGAGGATCTTCGTCCGGTGCCGCTGTGTCTGTGACGGATGGCATGGCCGCCGCGGCCATCGGGACGGATACGGGCGGCTCCGTGCGCATCCCTGCGGCGCTGTGCGGGCTGGTGGGATGGAAGCCGACCGCGCGCCGTGTACCGATGGCCGGAACGCTGCCCCTGGCGCCGTCACTTGACTCTGTCGGGCCGCTCGCGCCTACGGTCGACTGCTGTGCCCGGCTGGATGCAGTCCTGACTGGAGAAGAACTGCAGCACACCAAGACCCCCGTTGCCGCGCTTCGTTTCGGTGTGCTCGACGGGTACGTACAGGATGGGCTGGATGCCGCTGTAGCCTTTTCGTACAGCAGGGCCCTTCGCATCCTCGAGAGCAAGGGAGCAACACTGCATGCAGTCTCTCTTCCGTCACTGTCTCGTATTCCTCAGAGTAACCAGACCGCTGCGACAGAAGCTTACGCCTGGCATCGCGACTTGCTGCGAGACAAAGGGGATCGTTATGACCCGCACGTCTCTGCCCGCATCCTGCACGGAGCCGGGATGTTGGCTGCTGAGTATCTTGAGCTCTTGAGCATCAGGCGCGACATTATTCAGGAAGCGCGCGCAGCGTTCGCCGATTATAACGCCGTCCTGCTGCCGACAACGCCGCGTAGTGCGCCTCTCATCACCGATTTGGAGGAAAACAACGACGCGTACTTCGAGGCAAACGGTGCGATGCTCCGGAACACCAGCATTATTAACTTTATCGACGGTTGCGCATTCAGCATCCCCTGTCACGTGCATGGCGAGCCGCCGGTGGGTCTCATGCTTGCTGGAAGTCAGGGCGCGGACGCCAAGGTGATCAAGTCCGCACGCGCGATCGAATCAGCGCTGTCGACACGTACCGAGACGCTCTGAACGGCAGGAACTGCACTCTGACGCTGTGTAAAGCAATGTTGATATGGAGGTGGTAACCCGTTGCGCACACAAGAGTTATCTTTAAAGTAACGTTACAGTTCCTGTACGTTTCTGGTCAGCCTGTAGCAGCGAAGCACGACAATCTGCGCACGCTGGAGACGCAAGTGAAGCGTGCGGTCATTTTCGCGGTGGGTGTGCTTGTTATTGCCACACTTTGTTGGATCTTCAACACAAAGATCTTTCTGCCTTGAGTTCAGGCTGACTTATGCGCGGCGGCTACTCGATCTGTAGATTGCGCGTAATCTCGTCTTTGGTTTCGAAGGAACTCACCGACTTGACCGGAGTTTTCTTCTCCTGCGATTGTGCCCACAGCTTGTATTCCACCGAACGGGACAACTGCACGAAGCGGAAGGCACCCTTGTCGTCCGCCAACATGCTGCGCACGTTCGAGGTTTTATCGTCTTTCAGGTAGACCATGGCGCCTTTGACCGGCGCGCCGTCCTTGTCGCGAACGACACCCGTTACAACGCGCTGCGGGACGGGCTTCGGCGTATTGTTGTTGATATCGCCCAGCGCACCCAGATTCAAGCGCGTTTCAGGTCCTGACCTGCCCTGACCACCCGCGCCCCCCGGAAACTGGGCGTGCGTAGCCGGAGAAAACACCACCGTCAGCGCGGCAAACAGAACGGCATGTCGAAGCGAAACAAGAGACGCCATGGCAGAAGTGTACTCCACGGATTATTGATGTCCGAAGCGGTACACAAAGCCTAATTGCACACCCAGGTTGTTCTGCACCGTCCCACCGAAGGTGGTTGCAAGATATGTAGGCTGCACACGAAACGCGAAGTTGGTGTAGATG
>CAXUHI010000021.1:24205-30745 GCA_964251045.1 uncultured Terriglobus sp.
ATCATGTTCACGGCAAAGGTTGGCTTTGCATTCGAGTCCTGCCAAAGGCCGAGATCCTGTGACGGCA
This sequence comes from uncultured Terriglobus sp., assembly GCA_964251045.1. Classification (GTDB taxonomy): domain Bacteria; phylum Acidobacteriota; class Terriglobia; order Terriglobales; family Acidobacteriaceae; genus Terriglobus. The sequence goes on from CAXUHI010000021.1 coordinate 24,273, forward strand.
GGCCTTTGGCGTCGCCACCGAACTTGCTCAGCGTTGTACCGCCTGTGACGGAGGCGCTGACTGAATACTTTTCTTTGCCGATGAACCGGTACTGCGGGCCGACCATAAAGGTGTATTCGCTGATCTGCGGTTTGTAGTCACCGTTCAAGGCAAAGACATTTGGGATGTTGCCGTTCCCGTACATGCCGCGCACATCCGCCGCGATGGAGAGTTGCGGATTGAAGTAGTAGTTCCCCGTACCGAAGAAATTGATCTGGCTGATCTTCTGCAGGTATTGCCCCTCCCTGAACCGCAGGTATCCGCCGCCGCCGGCAATCTCGTACTTGTGCGAGTAGGTTTCCTGGATAGTGCGCGCGATTCGCGCCTGCCGGTTTGCGCGGATGCGGCGGCTGACGCTGTTTGCCGGCGAACTCGGGGCAGTTGCGGATTGCGGCGCACTTGATGGGGCGGTTTGTCCCCAGGACGTGACGTGGAACACACTCACTGCGGAAAGAGCCAGAGACGCACGGAGCGCCTGACGGGTAAAACGGAACATCAACCAACACTCCTCAAACAGCCGCGCTCCTTGTACGGTGTACCTCAGCAGCACATGCGGCCTGCCGTCCGGAAGCGTTTTGATCTGTTGCCCGGCTCAACAGCGCAGGCCCACCTCCATTAGAACATCCTGCCAGGCGGAGCTGCCAAGGGAATTACAGATGCCGAAAGGGAAATCCATGCGGGGCGGCGCAGGTGCGCGGAGCGGCAGTTTCAGGCAGCTTGTGACGGCGTTTCTGTTCGGCGTGCTGTGCACCGTCGCCGGCATCGTCGCCTACTTTTACCTGGGCAAGCCGCCTGTAGCGGCAACAGAGAAAGCAGCGCCCTGGGAACCGCTACTCTCCGTCCCGGCACGGATTCGTCCGCAGGCCGCGGCCGAACCCGCGCCCTTTGCGGCCAGCGAAGACGTCTTCGAGGCGGGCGCACGCGCGTACCGCGCACAGTGCGTACAGTGTCATGGCGCGCCGGGGCACGATGCCGCGTTGGGAAAGACGATGGTGCCGCGTGCCCAGCAGTTTTTCTCCGCTCGAGACGGTGCCTCCGTCACGGCGCAGCAGCCTGGTGCGATCTATTGGGAAACGGCATTTGGCATCCGGCGCAGCGGCATGCCCGCCTTCAATCACACGCTGACTGACATGCAGCTCTGGCGGATAGCCCTCTTGCTGCACAGTGCCGGCGACCTGCCCGATCCCGTGCGCGCCTCTCTGACGTCTGGCCTGCCTGCGCCGCAGGCTACCGTTGTCCAGCCCTAGCCATCATGATGGGCTCACAGGTGGTGGAAGCCTGAGCAGGCGTTCGGCGTTGCCGTGCACCAGCCTCGCGCGCCGATCGTTGCTCATCGGGTTGAGACTATCCAGGAAGGCACGGCCCTTAGTGTTGGGACTGAAGGGATAGTCGACGGAAAACATCATGCGGTCGATGCCAACCACGGTCTCCGCGCAGTCGAACGGCGGACGCGTGAAGTAGCCGCTGGTGGTGATGTGGAAGTGCTGGAGGAACGTCTCCTCCACCGTCCGCTGAAGCTTTGCGGCGCTGCTGAGGGCGGCACTGCTGCGAGCGAGGGCATAGGGCAGGCCCTCACCCATGTGGCCGATGATAACCTGCAGGCCCGGCATACGGTCGAAGAGGCCGCTGACGATCAGCCGGAGGCTGTGCAGGGCTGTCTCCGCGTGCCATCCCCAACCCGCGATGGAGAGCAGGAAGCCAACGTCCTCGGGCAGGTGGCTGTAATACGCGTTCTTCACGGCTTCGGGCGGCGGTGCCGGATGGAGGTAGATGGGGCAGCCGAGTTCCTGCGCTGCCTCCCAGAACGGAGTAAAACGAGGGTCATCCAGGAAGACGCCGTGCACGGTGCCGTCCAGCATGGCGCCCGGAAAGCCGAGTTCGCGGACACAGCGGTACAACTCGCCAGCAGCGGCTTCCGGGTCCAGCATGGGCAAGGCAGCAAAGCCTGCAAAGCGGTCTGGATAGGCCTGAACAGCCGCCGCAAGTTCATCGTTCACATCGCGCAGAACGCTTACGGAGGTTGGCGCATCGAGCGTGTCAATGCCCATGGCGGCAAGCGAGAGCACCTGGAAATCAATGCCGCTCTCGTGCATGGCGGCGATGCGATCTTCGCGGACATCAAGCAGTTTGCTTTGCAGCGCCTGCATCCATGCGGGAACCTTGTCGCCGTAGGCTCCGGTGGCTTCCAGAAAGTTTTGCGTGACAAAGTGTTCTTCAAGGGCAATGGTTCTCATGGGAGATTGGATGGGCAAGAACGGACTGGCGTCCGTCCCCAGAACAACATGTTGTCCACCGGGATGGTTGTTCCGTACACCCGGATGATGCACGCGGAGACCGCCGGAAGGGTGTACGCTGAAAACTCTCGAACCCGTGCTAGTGTCGACATCAACCACGTCCGGCCCACCGGTAGTGCCTTCCCTGAATGCGGCGGAGTCCTCCGCGGCCAAGCAACGTGCTGCTTTGAAGAGCGTTCTGGCCGCCGGAGCCATCACGCTCCTGAAGGTCATCACCGGCTTCATGACAGGGTCGCTGGGGATGTTAAGCGAGGCCGTTCATTCGTCGGTGGACCTGGTGGCGTCCGGTCTGATGCTGTTCAGCGTGCACGTCGCGGATCGCCCGGCAGACGACGATCACACCTACGGTCACGGCCGGGTGGAAAGCCTTTCGGCCTTTATTGAGACGGGATTTATGCTGGGGTCGTCGGTGTGGATTGTTGTGGAAGCCACACGGCGCATCCTGCGGTACCACCATGGCAGGCCGTTGCTGCTGCACATGTCACCGTGGCCGGTACTCGTTCTTCTCCTGTCGATCGTGGTCGACTGGACGCGATCGCGGCAGTTGGCAAAGGTGGCCCGGGAGGCGCATTCGCAGGCCCTGGAAGCAGAGGCTCTGCACTTTGGAACGGACATCTGGTCCAGCGTGGCCGTGCTCTCTGGTATCTCCGCCACCTTTGTGGGAGAACGCCTCGGCGTGCGCTGGCTTGAGGTTGCCGATCCCGTGGCCGCTCTGCTTGTGTCAGGGATCATTCTCCTCGTGACGTACCGTCTGGCGCGCGAAACGGTGGATGCGTTGCTGGATGCAACGCCTCCCGCCATGCGCGGCGCACTTGTAAGCGCTGTTCGCGGCGTGGGAGGTGTTCTGTTCGTCGACGACCTGCGCATGCGGCGCAGTGGCGCGCATCACTTCGCCGATCTTTCCATTGGCGTGGACCGAAACACCACCTTTCAGCGGTCGGAGCAGATTGTCATGGCTGCGACCCAAGCTGTGCAGACCGTCATGCCCGGAACAGATGTCGTCGTCCGGACAGTGCCGGTCGCGCGCGTTGAGGAGAGCGTCTTCGACCGCGTTCGTGCCGTGGCGCAGCGCTCCAATTACGCTATTCACGACGTCACCGTACAGGAGGTAGAGGGTGGCCTTGCGGTAGAACTGCATCTCGAACTCCCCGAAGGCATGCCGCTGCGCGAGGCGCATGATACAGCGACGAAGATTGAATCGGAGATGCGGAGTGAGGTGCCCGCCATCCGCACGCTTGTGACACACCTGGAAGCGCAGGAGAGCACGATTGAGAGCGTAGAGCGCCTCTCCGACGATGCCGCGCTGGAGCAATCTGTGCGGCGCGCGGCGGACGCGTTTCCTGAAATTGAAGATGTGCACAATGTGATGACGCTGCGCGGAGGCGAGCACCTGCAGATGAGCTGCCACTGCAGCATGCCCGACGACCTGCCTATGGGCTCGGTCCACCGGATCATCTCGCAGATGGAAGCAGCCTTTCTGCGTGAGCGCCCCGAAGTAGACCGTCTCCTCATCCATCCGGAGCCCCTCACGGACAACGATCGCTAGCTGCTGGCCCGGTAAGATAGCAGCAGTGAAGATTCGCGTTCGCTACCGCCACAATCCGGAGGAAGTCAGGGACGGAACGGTACGCTGGTTCCGGATAGGCATGGTCGTGCTCGCGGTGAGTACCGTGGCGCTGCTGGCGGCGCTCATCGCCATGCGGCTGGCCATCCACACGGGTGAAGTCGAGGTACCGGATCTGAGCGGCCTGACGCTTGAGGAGGCTGCCGAAAAGACCACGGGCTCACGGCTGAACCTGACGATAGAAAACCGCTTCTACTCCACCACAGTACCGGTCGGCCGTGTCGTCTCACAAACCCCCACGGCCGGGTCCACCGTGCGTAAGGGATGGCACATGCGCGTGACAGAAAGCCTCGGACCCCAGCACGCGACCATTCCCGAGACAGTTGGCATGAATGAGCACGAGGCGGGCATGGTCATTCGGCGCGCCTCGCTGGACCTCGGTGAACTTGCACATATCGCGTCGCCGGGACAGGCAGACATGGTGCTGGCGCAGACGCCACCGGCGAACGCCGACGGCATCGACAAGCCAGAAGTAAATCTCCTGCTGAGCCAGCCGGAAACTGCCGCGCTGAAGACCTGGGTGATGCCGAATCTGGTCGGCCTTAGCTACTCTGCCGCCAATGCACGGATGAAAGAAATGGACCTGCATGTGTGGGCCATCGTGCCACAACCGGCGACGCCAACCGACGGCAGCGTGCCCCCAGGAGCGGTCCTGGCGCCCGCACCGGTCTTGGTGCCTGCCGGCGTGGTGGTCACACAAACACCAGCGGCGGGTATGCGGGTCACCGCTGTAGACAATCCACATGTCAGGATGAGCGCGGGCGCACCTGCAACATCGAGCGCAGCCGCTTCAGCGCCCTAGCGCGACAGCGTCGTTGCGCCTGACTTGGCGTCGGGTCTAGCGCTCCAGGACCGCCGCGAAGAACCCGTCACACGGGTATGTACCTGGCAAGGTTCGCAGAAAGGGTGAGCTTTGCGACAGCAGGCGTGCGCGCTGCTCGTCCTTCAGCAGCCGTGTCCCGGCAAGAAGCTGCGCCGCTGCCGTAAGGCGCAACACAGGATGTGCCACAAGGACGTCGCGAACCACGTCCTCGTTCTCCTCTACCTCCAGCGAGCAGGTGGAATACACCAGGCGTCCACCCTCTGCCAACAGCCCCGCTACGGTGTTGAGGATGGCGCGCTGCCGTTCCGCCTGCCGCCTAAGATCGGTTTCGCGCAGACGGTGACGGATCTCCGGATTGCGTGCCAGCGTCCCCGTACCCGAGCAGGGTGCGTCGCACAGGATCAGGTCGAATGGCATACCAAACGCCGGGTCGGCCGACGGGGTGGACATGTCCGCAAGCACGGTGCGGACGCGCGCCGTTGCCGGGTTGCGGTCAAGGCGTGTGCGCATGTTGGCAAGCCGTTTCTGGCTGATATCTGCGGCCACGATTTCTGCGTGCGGATGACGAACGGCCAACACGAAAGTCTTGCCGCCAGGGGCGGCGCAGCAGTCCAGGATGCGCCGTGGGTCGGAAACGGTGCCTGCGGCAAGCTCGGCAATCAGGCGAGAGCCGTCGTCAATCTCCGGAAGGTTCGAATCTTCGGTGAACAGACCGTGCCGCGGCGGCTCTGCCTGATCGTACTCGGCGATGAGCCGGGCCTCCGCACCCCCAAAGCGTTTGCGCCAGCGTGCAATCAGCCAATCCGGATGGGCTCGCTCGGCGGGAGTCAGAGAGATCGCGAGTGCGTTGCCGGATGCAAGCTGATGCGGTTTCTCACGGAGAACACGGCGCAGTATCGCGTTTACCATACCAGCGGTGTGCGGCGCTCCATTGACCCGTGCCAACTCCACGCTCTCGTTCAGGGCGGCGTGCGCCGGAATGCGGTGGAGGTGCAGCAGTTGGAAGAGACCCAGGCGCAGTGCAAGCAGCGCGGCCGGATGCAGGTCGCTATCCGGATGTTGCAGCAGGGATCGCAGGATGCCGTCCATCTGCAGTTGCCAGCGCAGCGTGCCCATCACCAATGTGGTAGTCAGGTTGCGGTCCTCCGGCGTAAGCGCGCTCACGTCAGCGGAGTGCAGGAGATCGTCCGAGTGTGCGGAAGTGGACGCAACCCGGCTCAGAATGCGAAAGGCCGCGGCACGGGCCGGAGAAATGCTGTTCCGCGTGGGCGGCGTGTGCATATGCGGCGTTGTCACTGACCCAGCAGTTCCCCGCTCTCCAGTTCGAAACCGCGTAGAAACTCACGTGCCGCCATGCGCTTCTTACCCTCCATTTGGACCTCATCCAGCATAAGCGCGGTGCCATTGCCGCACGCCACCGCTATGGCACCGTCGGCGGGCAGAAGAACGCCGGGAACGGCGATATCCGCTGCTGCTTCCCTGACGTGCATGGCGTGTACGATGAGCTTCTTGCCGCGCAAGGTGGTAAAGGCTCCGGGCCAGGGCTGGAAAGCGCGAAACCGCCGTTCACTGTCCCTCGCGCTTCGGTGGAAGTCGATCTTCCCATCATCCCGGGTCAGGATGGGTGCCAGCGTGGCCTCAGCATCGTCCTGCGGCTGGGGTGTGATCCGTCCGGCTTCAAGTCCAGCCAATG
>CAXUHI010000021.1:30755-32684 GCA_964251045.1 uncultured Terriglobus sp.
ACGTGAAAGCGATTCAAACAGGTCCGCCGCCGTCGTGCTGGGCGTGATCGGGACGGCGCGCTTCATCAGCATCGGACCGGTATCCAGGCCCGCATTCAGGCGCATGGTGGTCACGCCCGTTTCGGTGTCGCCGCTGGCGATGGCCCATTGGATGGGAGCCGCTCCACGCCACCGCGGCAGCAGGGACGCGTGTCCATTAATGCAACCGTACGGCGGAAGCTCAAGCACCCATTGCGGAAGAATGCGGCCGTAGGCAACAACGATGATCGCATCCGGCTGCAGGGCAGTCATTTGTGTGCGCAAGGAGGTGTTCTTCTTCAGCGATTCCGGCTGCACAACTGGAATGCCGAGTGCGTGCGCTGCCTGCTTGACAGGCGTGGGCTGAACGTCTCTGCTGCGGCCCACGGGCCTGTCCGGCTGTGACAGAACCAGCGCGATCGCGTGCCCGGCGGCGGCCAGGGCTTCCAGCGTGGGAACCGCGAAACGCGGCGTACCGCAGAAGATCAGGCGCATAGGGTCTGGTCTGGCATCTTCCTACCACTCGCCGTTTTTCTGCAGCTTGCGGATTCGGCGCAGGATCAGGTCACGCTTCAGCCGCGAGATCCGGTCAATGAACAGCACTCCGTTCAGGTGATCGTTCTCGTGCTGAAGCGCGCGCGCCAAGAGCTCATCGCCCTCTACTTCAAACCATGCGCCGCGCGTATCCTGGGCGCGCACCTTCACGCGAAAGGCACGTGTCACCTTGTCGCGTATCTCGGGGAGTGAAAGGCAGCCTTCTTCTTCAACCTGTTTGCCCTCGGTTTCTACGATCTCGGGATTAATAAGAACGAGCCTTTGCGCCGGGTCTTTGCCCAGCGATGTGTCCACAATGAAGATGCGTCTGGAGACGCCGACCTGTGGGGCGGCAAGCCCGATCCCCTCGGCGACATACATGCTCTCGAACATGTCGTCGGCAAGTTGCTGAAGCTCCGCGTCGAACTGGGTGACCGGCTCTGCCTTCTGCGCCAGTACCGGGTCGGGGTATTTCACGATGGGGTACACCATGCTTCGTTTCTGTCCTAAAATCTCCGAATTTGTTCGCGGTAGCCGTTCAGGTTGCGTTGTGTCTCTGAGAGACTGTCGCCGCCGAACTTTTCCATGCAGAGCCGTGCCAGTGTCAGTGCCACCATCGCCTCCGCGGCAACTCCCGCTGCCGGAACGACGCACACGTCGCTGCGCTCGTACGCGGCCTTAACCGGCTCTCGCGTGGCAAAGCTTACCGATCCAAGCGGCCTGCGAAGCGTTGAAATAGGCTTAAGATAGCCGCGCACCGTGACATCCTCGCCGTTGGAAATGCCGCCTTCTATCCCTCCGGCGTTGTTGCTCTGGCGGGTGAAGCGAGTCAGAGCCTCGATGGTCGTCTGCTCGTCCGCATAGTCGATGGTGTCGTGCACGACCGATCCCATGGACTCAGCAGCAGTGACACCGTGCCCAATCTCGACGGCTTTGACGGCCTGAAGGCTCATCACCGCCTGCGCCAACAGGCCGTCCAGGCGCTCGTCCCAGTTTGTATGGGTGCCTATTCCAGGTGGAACGCCATGGGCAACCACCTCAAAGACGCCCCCCACGGTGTCACCCGTGCGGAGCGCGCGATCGACCTCACCTTTCATGCGCTGCTCGACTTCGTGGTCGATACAGTTCAGCATGATGGCGTCCCGATTGTTGCTGATGACGATCTCGTCCCACACAGACTGCCGGTCCAGTTCCACGGTCCCTACGCGAACCACGTGGGAGAGCACCTCAATCCCGAGTTCCCGGAGTGTCATCTTGGCCAGAGCGCCCGCGGCAACGCGCGCGGTCGATTCCCGGGCAGATGCCCGTTCCAGGACGTATCGTGCGTCCGGGAAATCATACTTCAGCGATCCGGCAAGATCGGCATGACCCGGACGG
>CAXUHI010000021.1:32694-64514 GCA_964251045.1 uncultured Terriglobus sp.
CTCCCCCCCCCCGCCACCCGGGGCCGCCCCCGGCGGGGGCCACCCCCCGGCGTGGGGGGCCCCCCCCTCGCCCGCGTCGACAGGCAAGATGTCTTCCCAGTTCTTCCAATCGCGGTTTGCGATAGTCATCGCAATGGGAGAACCAATGGTCTTACCGTGGCGCACGCCGGACAGGATGTGAGCCGTGTCCGTTTCAATGCGCATGCGGCCGCCCCGGCCAAAACCCTGCTGACGGCGCCACAACTCGCGCGCCAGGAATGCCTGGTCGACCGGCACCCCGGCTGGTATCCCGCTGAGAAGTGCGACCAGAGCTTCGCCGTGGCTTTCACCGGCTGTCGAAAATCGAACCATTCGTAACCTTTAACTAAAGATAAACTGGTGCGGCTCCGAAAAGACGAAAGAGCAGGGGCGTAACCGAAAGTCCGGTGCGGCTCTTACATGCAGGCGGAGCGCAATCGAGTATGCGCGAGAGTTCCGTACTGAAATCAATTGGAACACACGGCAAAGCGGAACTGCGATGCGGGCAAGATGAGCGAAGGTCAAGACAGGCAATCGTTAACGCAGCTGGAAGAAGAGATCCGGCGATTCGAAGCAGAGCGCAGCGGAAGCGCGGTGTTTGCGCCACTGCTGGAACTGCGTTACCGCCGTGACACTGCTCCGGCGCGCAATAAGATGTTGCTGGTGCACGGTGCCATTGCCCTGCTGGCATACGATTGTTCCATCGTCGGCGACTACTTCGTCGCGCCGGAACACATGGTGCGGGCTGCTGTCACGCGTTTCTGCATTGTCACACCGCTTGTTCTGCTTTTTTGCCTTTTTCTGGGCAAACAAACCGGTTCAATCGTGCGGGAGATTTGCGGGTCTGCCCTGTGCGTAACGGCTGCTGGCAGCATTCTGTACATGTACCATGGCAGCGATGCCGTCGCGCTTTCCATGATGCAGACCGGGCTCATCATGGTTCTGCTCATTGCGAGCTGTACGCTGCGGCTGGAGCTGCCGTTCGCCGCAGGTTCATCCGTCGCCATCCTCTGCCTGGATCTGCTCTGTCTGTTCTCTGACGCCCATGTGCGGGCATCGCAGAAGATGGTGTTTGGTGGCATGATGGGCTGGATCACAATCCTCTGCCTGACGGCCAACTACACCCTCACCCGTGAGCGCCGCTACTCCTACCTGCTGCACCTGCGCGGTCGACTTCAGCGCGGCCTGCTGGCGGGAGCCAACGCAGAGCTGCTGGCGCTCTCAAGCACGGACCGCTTGACCAATCTCCCCAACCGGCGCGCGTACGATCTTCGCCTGGCCGAGCTATGGCAGCTGTCCCTGGAGCGGCGCGAACCATTGAGTGCAGTCATGGTCGACGTGGACCACTTTAAAAAGCTAAACGACGCACACGGCCACCCGTTTGGCGACCGTGTGCTGCAGCGTGTTGCCTCGCTTCTGCAACAGGCCCTCCGCGAGGAAGATGATTTTGTCGCGCGCTTTGGTGGGGAGGAGTTTGTTGTCTTGCTGCCGAACGCCGACACGGAAGCAGCCATGAAGGTGGCGGAACGTATGCGGACACTGGTCCAGGTTGCCGGATCGCCCGCGGTGCAACGCGACATCCCGTTGAGCCCACATGATGTTTGGACGACCGTCAGCTGCGGTGTGGCCACAACATGGCCCAACGGCGCCGCAGACCCGGGCCGATTGATTGCGGACGCGGATTCTGCCCTCTACCGCGCCAAGCGTGAGGGGCGAAATCGTGTGTGCTCTGTTGAGACCGCGTCGGTAGCCTCCAATGTCACGGTCTTCCCCAGCGCCTCCGTGCGTGCGTAGATTACCTACGCATCATCAATAGACTCTTCGCTGCGCGTCCCGCCTTCCGGGTGCTACGCTTATGCGCATGGCGACGACTCTCCTCCAGCACGTGCAGCACCATACGGCAGAGTTGGTGGATGTGTTCGCGGCACTCGCGGACGGCGCAATAGCGATTGAGGACAAGATTCGCATGGCGGGTCTGAATGGCGTTCTGGGTGAAGCTGGCGCGGAAAATGTCCAGGGCGAACAACAGCAGAAGCTGGACGTCTTTGCCAACACGACCTTGACGGAGAGAATGCGCGCCCTGCCCCGTGTTGCTGCCGTCGTCAGCGAAGAAGACGATGAGCCCGTTCTCTTCTCCGATCGTCCAGACGGGAAGTTCATCGTGATCTTCGATCCACTCGACGGATCGTCAAACATCGATGTGAACGTCAACGTGGGAACGATCGTATCCATCCTGGCAATACGGCCCGGCAGCGATGCGCGCGCCTCCGTTCTGCAACCCGGAACACACCAGGTTGCCGCACTGTACGTCAACTACGGGCCATCCACAGTGCTGGTCTACACTGCCGGGAAGGGCGTCCACAGTTTTACGCTGTCCGGGGGCGAATTCCTGCTTTCCGCGGAAAACATGCGCATGCCGCGGCAGGGGCCGTACTACTCCACAAACGAAAGCAACATCGACGAAGCGGACCCGGTGTACGGTACAGCAATTTCAGGTTTCCGGAACGGATCCCTGCTCGGGCGTAAGTACAAGACGCGCTACGTAGGATCATTGATCGCGGACTTCCACCGCACGCTTCTGAAGGGTGGTGTCTTCTTGTATCCATCCACGAGGAAAGCTCCGCGTGGAAAGCTCCGTCTGCTATATGAGGCCAATCCGTTAAGCTTCATCGCAGAGCAGGCGGGCGGAGCGGCGACAGATGGGCAATCACGCATCCTGAGCATAGTGCCAACTGAGCCGCACATGCGCACGCCGCTGATTATTGGCAGCCAGTCAGAGGTGTTGGCGATTGGCGGCCTGACCACAGTCACGCCAAGGGAGTAGCGTGACCGATTCCGCCCAGGCCGGCATTCAGGCCGCCAACCGTACTCCGTCTGACGGACCTTCTCGCCCCGAGTTTACCGCTGTTGTAACCGGCGTTCGCGAGATGACCCGGCTTCATGGCAAACAGATTTGGCAGATTGCACTGAGCCAGACCCGCTTCACGCCGAAACGCTGTAGAGGAACGCTGACCGCTACCGCGCGATCTGGCAGGACCCTCTGCATTGAGGTTACGCACGCGGAAGCCGACGCGAGCGGCACGGTGTGGCACACGACGGACAAACCCCTGCAGGAAGGAACACCTGTAAAGGGAGACGTCCACGTTGCAGCGGAGACTTGATTGAGGCTGCGACGTGCGTCCTGCTACACTCGATGCATCCGTCGTTGCACGCGGCGCGATGACACAGAAGGATACGCAAGGGCCTGTAGCTCAGCTGGGAGAGCGCCTCGTTCGCAACGAGGAGGTCAGCGGTTCGATCCCGCTCAGGTCCACCAAACGTATCCCTCGTACATCGCGTGTGTCGCTCTGTATGGGCGGGAGTAGTTCAGTGGCAGAACGTCAGCTTCCCAAGCTGAATGTCGCCGGTTCGATCCCGGTCTCCCGCTCCAGCTTCAGCACTCAAATGTCCCGATGAGGCCGCCACCATCGGAAGGAACGCCATACAGCAGGGCCACCTGCTCGACCGTAAGTGCCCGCAGAAACCCATCAAAAGAATCCAGACTTGTTCAGCGCGTTCTCGACCGCCTGGCCGGAAACGGGTGCTACCGGTTCGTTCATGTCCATCTCCCACGCGGAATCCTCAATGCGCTCGGGATGGACAAAGCCGGCAACTGTCGTCATGCCGCCCAGGAGATCGCTCCAGCGTTCACAATCGCTGCCGGGTTGCGCCGCGCAGGCACGGCACGCTATGTCAGTGGGTTTCATGCGGAGAAGTCTAGCGCGATTTGTCCCGTTTGGTAAGCCGGAATCTCTGGAGCGTGCGCAGGAACAACAATGCCCCGCATGTCGCGTGATAGTCGCCTCATGCATCGAGCACACTCTTTGAAATCTTGGAGCCTGGCGCCATGTTCACGGCATATTGACCTGGTTGCGCCAGACTGGTTCTCATTCATTCCATGCCGCATCCAGGAGCTGTCCTCTCGTGAAACATGCACGCACGTTATTCCATTTTGCACTCTGCCTTGCCGGAGCTTCGCTCACCCTCTCTTCAGAAGGGCAGATCGCGTTGATCGCAAAGGGCACGCTGACCACCAGCGCCGCCGGGTATTATGCCGATCTGTCTGGCTTACCGGGAACGCTGGAAAACGGCGTGCCTGCGACGCTGCTGGGCGGGTTCGGCTCCGGCATCGCCTACGTCTCGGGAGACCGCTTTCTTGCAGTACCCGACCGTGGACCGAATGCCGTTAACTACGACGCAGCGATTGACAATACAGACAGCTACATCAACCGCTTCCACCAGATCGAGATGAATCTGCAGACGAATACCTCTGGCACCGGGTTGCCATTCACGATTGCGCCGACGCTGGAGAAGACAACACTGCTCTCAAGCCAGATACCGTTGGTCTACGGCTCGGGTGCGGGCCTGGGCGTCGGATCAGGCGCCCCAGCCGTGAACTTCTACGGCCAGAACTTCTTCACGGGACGCTCGGACAACTTCGATCCTACGCAGACATCCGCGGATACGTCGGATGCGCGGCTCGATCCAGAAGGCATTCGACTTTCCAATGACGGCATGAGCGTCTTCATCTCGGACGAGTACGGCCCGTATATCTACCAGTTCAACCGCTTCAAGGGCACGCGTATCCGCACCTTCACGCTTCCCGGCAAGTACTACGTCAGCAAACTGAGCCCGGTGGGTGCGACCGAAATCAGCAACAACGCGACTGGACGGATGGCGAACAAGGGATTGGAAGGACTGGCCCTGACGCCGGACGGTAAGACGCTCGCGGCCATCATTCAGAACTCGCTGATCCAGGACGCGAACCAGGGTGGAGCCGCCGCCAACATGCTGCGCATTATCACGATCGACATCGCCAGCGGCAGTGTGACGCACGAATATGCCTACGGACTGACCACTGGTTCCGGCGTCAGCGAACTTGTGGCCATCAACAACAACGAGTTCCTGGTGGACGAGCGTGATGGCAAGGGACTGGGTGACGGTTCCAACGCCAAGTACAAACAGTTCTTCAAGATCAACCTGAGCACGGCCACGGACGTCAGCAACATGGACGGCCTGACCGCCGCCGCGAACGAAGTACCCAAAACGCTGTTCCTCGATCTGGTAAGCGTCTTGACGAAGAACGGATTGACTCCGGCGACCATCCCCGCCAAGATCGAAGGTCTGGCCTTCGGACCGGACGTAACGCTGAACGGCTCCACCGTGCACACGTTGTGGGTCGCGAACGACAATGACTTCCTGCAGGACTATAGTGGCGTGACGAACTCGAATCCCAACCAGTTCTTTGTCTTCGGATTCAAGGACTCGGATCTGGGTGGAGGTTCTGTGTACGTGCCACAGACGCGAACAGGAAACTTGAACTGAGTGCGGATATGTACATATGTGCAGCGAAGCCCGGCCGTGAGCCGCGCTTCCGCCGTTCTTAGCACTCAACAGAGATTAGGCCCAACGGATGCGGCGGCGCAGCTGGGTTGCCACCGCCAAGACACCAGTTCCAAGGAGCATGAGGCTGGACGGCTCCGGTGTAACGACGGTAAACGCCACCGCATCTTCTTCCAGAAAGTTACCGGATGTGTCATACGTGTCAGCGTAGTACACGATATTGGATGGGGGATTGAAGGCGTTTGCGGAGTACAGGTTTACGAGGTACGTGCTGCCTCCGAAGTTCTCCGTAAAACCAAGGCCTGACACGTCGACAACGCGTGGATTGGCGAAGAGCAGGTTGTCGTTGCTGAAGAAGCTGGTATTCGGGACAATGACTCCCGTAATGCCGGGTGCCGCGATATTCGTGATGGTGAAAACGCCGCTGCCGTTGGCGGTGGCGGAGATCTGTCCGGAGGTGCTGACCCCGGCACCGCTGAGCGAGAAGCCGAACGTATCTGCTTTGGCCAGCCCAGGAGCGATGGCCAGACCTGCACAGACGATGGTGAGAAGAGATGCGCGCAAAAGTACCTCCAGTGGTGTATGTGTAGCCTAAAGGTGACACCTGCCGCCTTCGTGAACGCCTCGTCAATTCCCCCCTTGTTGTGCCGGAGAGGAGGAACACCTCTTCAGGTTTCAAGCCCAACGCAGATGATCGAAGACACTGTACTGTGGAACGATGCAGACACGCGTCCGCCCGTCTCTTCGCTTTCTCGTTCCGTGTTCCAGGCACAGAATGGTGCGCCTCAGGGCAGTACGCTCCATAGTGCTGTGTGTGGCGGCGTCAATCACGCAGACACTGGTTGCGCATGCGGAGCAGCCGGCAAACAAACCGGAGCGGCTGGAATGGTTTCGCGATCAGGGACTTGGGCTCTTCATTCACTGGAGCGTCGACGCGCAGCTCGGTGTCATCATCAGCCACTCCCTTGCAGGGGCCAGCGACGCATACGTCGACCGGTTCTACCACGACCTGCCCAAGACGTTCGACCCAAGGCACTTCGATCCTGACGCACTGGCCCGCCTCGCCTCCCTTGCCGGATTCCGGTACATGGTCTTCACAACGAAACACCACAACGGCTTCTGCATGTGGGACACGAAGACAACACTCTTCAACAGTACGCAGACGCCATACCGGAAGGACATCACCCGTCAGCTCTTCGACTCCTTTCGCGCACAAGGCGTGGCAGCGGGCGTGTACTTTTCGCCGGACGACTTTCTGTGGCTGCATACTCACGGCAAGCAGATTGAACGTCTCGTACCCGGCGTGCAGCCGGGAACAAATCCAGGACTGCTGGCGCTTGATCAGGCGCAGGTTACGGAGTTGATGAGCGGGTACGGCCCCGTCTCCGTTGTGTTCTTCGACGGCGAGGCGAAAGGGCTGCGCGAGGTTGCATGGAAGCTGCAGCCCAACACCGTCGTGACGCGCGGTGCCATTGAGACACCGGAGCAGAATGTACCCGGCGCTTCCCTGCCCGGCGCGTGGGAGGCCAACATGACCCTGGGTACAGCGTGGCAATACCAGCCCTCGGATGAAACGTACAAGTCTGTCGAGGACTTGCTGCGGATCCTGATCCATACGCGTGCGCGCGGCGGTAACCTGCTGCTGAACATCGGGCTTGAGGCAGATGGCTCGCTCCCGCCTGAACAGGAGGCGCGCATTCGCACCCTCGGAGCGTGGATGTTCATCAACTCCGACGCAATCTACGCCACGCGGCCCTGGGTTGTCACAAACGAGGGAGACATCTGGTTCACCCGGTCGAAGGACCGGCATACTCTCTACGCCATCGTGGACGGTGATGCCAACACAGCGCACTGGAAACGCGGCGAGGCACGCGAGTTCGTCCTGAAGACGGTCCGGGGGACGCCGAAGACGACGGTCGGCGTGCTGGGACAGAATGACCGTGCCGTCGAGTACCGTCCTAACATCGACCCGCAGAGCACCTTCCACCAGGAATCAGACGGTCTGCACGTACGCGTGGTGCGGGCACAGCGCCTGCGGGACAGCGATGTCTGGCCGTACCCATCGGTAATCCGGCTGACCGGTGTCGAAGAAGCCTTTACACCGCCCACCGTACGTACGCTTCCTGCCACACGCTCAGACAAGACCCTGACCCTGCGCGGCGAGTGGAAGGACACCGCGAACACACCCGGCGTCAAGTTCGGATTCGACTACCGGATCATCACCGGCGAGGATACGCAATCACGCCTGCACGGGTGGCAGCACTTGCCCATGAAGGACGCACCTGCGCCAGGTGCGTTCTCCGCAGAGTTCACGCCGGCTCCGGGCGAGCGGTATGAGGTACGCGCCGTTCTCGTGCATCCGCTGCTTACGCTCTCTGGCGAAGCCATTCCCTTGAACTAGGACTGAGTACATCACAGAAGCGCACCTGCAATGGTAGAGCACCTTTCTATCTGCCCGGCTCCGATGCCTGTAGGCTCGCCGTCTTGGTTTCCTTGTTCTTCTCGTTACGCTCTTCCAAGGCGAGAGCTTCAGGCATGAAGGTCAGGGCCTTGGAAATTTGCGGATCGTCATCGGTGCGTGCCCGGAAACCCTCGTTTGCGCCAAACTGCGATGTGAAGAGGTCACCTTTGATGTTGGATTTCACCCATTGCAGATTCGTGTTGAAGTCCGCGTCGGTGTACTCGATCTTCTCCGACTTCAGGAAGGCCTTGAAATCGGTCAGAACAGCATCATCGACGGTAAAGTCCTTGTCGATGGTACGGTGCGCGAGATAGTGCTTTGTAAAGTTGAAGAAGGCGCCGTGACCAGCCAGGTTGTTCTCAAAGGCGTCGCCCTTGGGGGAATCGATCTTCTCGTCGGGAGTGATCCCGCCGCCACCGTACACGGTCCGGCCGCTGTCAGTATGCTCCACTTCCAGGTTTGTCTTGTTTGCCGGTTTCGCGTCGTTCCGAACGTAGTAGTAGTCGTACAGAGAAACACCGGTATAGTCGCGCTGGATGAGGCGGCCGCTCGGCGTGTAGTAGTGATAGGTCGTCAGAGCCAGGCCGGTGTTCTCCGCGATTTGAAAGACGGTCTGCACGAGACCCTTGCCGAAGGTAGTCTCGCCGACGATCAGTGCCCGGTCATGGTCCTGCAGTGCGCCGCTGACAATTTCAGCCGCTGACGCCGTGTTGCGGTTGACCAGGACGACAATGGGATATTTCTTTCCTTGTTCGCCGTGGTTGGCCTTGTACACCACATCCTGGAACGACCGGCCCTTCTGGGACACGACAACGTCGCCACGGGAGAGGAACTTATCGCTCATCGCGACAGCTTCATTCAGCAGGCCACCCGGATTGCCGCGTAGATCAATCACAAGACCGGTGAGCTGCGGGCCGAACTTGGCCAGTGCGTCGCCCACTTCATGCGACGTAGTCTCCTGGAACTGGGTCACGTGAATGTAGCCGATGCCAGGCTTGATAAAATAGGCCAGGTCGACCGAAGGACGTGGAATCTCATCGCGAGTGAGATTAAAGCTCAGCGGCTTGTCCTGGCCCTCGCGCTGCATCGAGACAGCAACAGTCGTCCCCTTGGCACCTTTGAGCAGATTGCTGACGCCGAGAGAGTCCATACCATCCGCGCTCTTGCCATCGATCGTCAGGATAGCGTCGCCGGGACGAATCCCTGCCTTGTGCGCGGGCGAACCTTCAAAGGTGTCGATGACGACGACGCGCTGCACACCATCTTTACCGATCTGCGGCTGGATGTGCATGCCGACGCCGTAGTAGCGGCCGTGCTGATCCTCGCGCATTTGGGCGTAGGCTTTTGGATCGTAGAAGTTGGAATGCGGGTCAAGCACGTGCAGCATGCTTGGGATCGCGCCGTCGTAGATGACCTTGTCAATCTTGTCGCTGTTCAGCTTGTCGGCATAGTTTGCCTCAACCACCGCGTACACATCAGCGAACTGGTGCAGGCTGTCGCGGACAACACTCTCGTCTGAGACTGCCTGAGCATTGACGTGGCCATTCACCAGAGTTCCTGCAACCGCGCAGGTTCCGAAAAAGAGAGAGAGGGAGACGAGAGCGCGGCGGGTGAGTGTCTGCATGGAGTCCTGTGATTGACCTCAGTGTGGTGCGTCAGCGCTGCACTTGAAGAGAGCGGGCAGCAGCCTCCAAAGTAAGACGAAGTATACACCGGTTGTGTTATCGCAGACTCCGTTGACGCGGGAAAGAGGACCCTGCGTTCCACTGAAGACGCGTAAAATGAAGTAGCTTTATCGAGACTGGGCGCGAGATCGTCCAACCCGTGCTCTAACAAACGAGTTTGTACAGGTACACATGACAGAGATTTTCAAGGTGTTTCGCGCCGGTAGCTTTGCCGGTACCGTGGCAGCAGCCGCGCTCATGCTTCCCTTCGCGCTTCCTGCGCAGGTGCCCCAGCAGAAACCACTGCCCGTTCCGCGCTATCAGAGTCCCGGCGTGGGGCAGATTCAGGAACCTACGCCACAGTACAAGCTGCCGCAGACGCCCGCGATCACACCAAACGCGACCGTCGTGGAGGACGTAATCGTCCGCGTGAACGACAACATCATCTCCCGGTCTGACTTCGAACGGGCGCAGGAACAGTTGCAGCAGGAGGTGGCTCAGGCACGGGGCCAGAGTGGAGACGCCGCGGAACGCGAGAAGAACCTGCTGCGCGACCTGATCGACCAGCAACTGCTGCTGTCCAAGGGCAAGGAACTGAACATCAACCCGGATGCGGAAGTGGTACGGCGGTTAGACGACATTCGCAAACAGAACAATTTTGCGACGATGGAGGACCTGGAGAAGGCGGCGCGCTCACAGGGCGTTTCGTTTGAGGATTTCAAGGCAAGTATTCGCAACAACATCATCACCGGCGACGTCGTGCGCGACGAGGTAGGCCGCACGATCCGCATGTCCAATGCCGAGCAGCAGAAGTACTACGAGGATCACAAGGCAGACTTCGCACAACCCGAACAGGTGCGTTTGTCGGAGATCCTTGTTCCCACGGCGGCGAATGCCACAGATGCCCAGCTTGCTGACGCACAACGTACCGCGCGGGACATCTACGCGAAGCTGCAAAAAGGCGCTGAGTTTGCCGCGACTGCAAAGGCATCGTCGGGCGGTCCAACGGCAGCACAGGGCGGTGACCTGGGCCTGTTCAAGCGCGGAATGCTGGCCCCCGTGCTGGAGGAGAAAACGTTTGCGCTGCCGGTGGGTGGGTATACCGAGCCGACACGCACGCGGCAGGGTTTCGTCATCCTGAAGGCGACGGAGCACCAGCAGGCGGGAACACCGCCGTTCGATCAGGTACAGGGCGAGGTGCAGAATGCCATGTACCAGGAGCAGATTCAGCCGGCTCTGCGCGCCTACCTGACACGCCTGCGTGAGGAGGCGTACATCGACCTGCGGCCGGGCTTCGTGGACAGTGGAGCAAGCTCGAAAGAGACCAAGCCGGTCTTTGCTGCGTACGTACCGCCTGCTCCCAAGAAAAAACAGGTGCAAAAGCAACGTCTGGACGCTGCCGCGGTGAATGCTCGCCTGTCACAAACACGTGGCACCGCAACTCCGTCCGTAACGCTGGCTGTGCAGGAACTGGGCAAGAACGGAAAGCCAAAGAAGGTGAAGCGCGAAAAGGTGCGCTTCGGCCAGGCCCCACGGACAGCGTTGCCCGATGCACCAGGATCAGCAGAGGCCAGTACCGCCGGCCAGTCTCTGGATGCGACCGCACCGACTGCGACGGCCTCTACCGTGACGACAGGGGCCGAAGCACCTGGGACGGTAATCAGTCCCCTTGGTGGTAACAGCAATACCGTCGCGGCAGATACCACACCTGATAGCAATCCCTTGACACCTGCGGCAGCTCCCCGCGCTAAAACGCGCTATGCCTCGCGCGAGCCGGAAGTAAAGGCGCACAAAGCGGAAGTCAAGACCGCAAAGGTGGATGAGAAGATTCGCGCTACGCCTGTGGCGGCGACAACGGTCGAAAAACAAACAAAGACCACGCAGGCGCAGGCGCTGGGTCTAAACGGCAGCGACGCGACCAGAAAGAAGGCGAAGCGTCAGAAGGGTGATCCCAAAGAGCGGCTCCAGGAGAAGCCAGAAGAGGCAAAGGCACCATTACAGGACAATGGATTACCGGATCGCCTGCACCAGCAGGACGCACCAGACAAGCCGGATGACGTAAATGCGCGTGCAGCACAGGGCACATCCACAAAGCCTGGCAGCAGCGACACCACAACACTGGCACCCGTGACGCAACCCGCCCCGGGAAGCACCTTGCCTAGCCAGACGCCGCCCACGAACGGGGCGGCGTCTCCGGCCAGCAACCAGCCGGTGCCACAGACGTCCGCCGCGCCGCGCTAACATGACCAAGACAGCGGCACGGACAGAGCTGCATGCGGGTTCGTGCGTGCTTCCCGCGCGCAGTATGCTCGACGTATGAAGGATTTCTTCGTCGCCGATGCGGCACGGTTTGAGAACGAGGTGGTGACCTCGTTTTTCCTGCTCTCCCAGCTTTCCATGCGCGAGAAGCGAAGCGGAGACGGGCAATACCTCGTACTGACGCTGACTGACAAGACGGGGAGCCTGGAAGCCAGGATGTGGGAGGAGTACGCGCGCGCCTTTTCCACCTGCTCGCAGGGTTGCTACGTCAAAGCACAAGGACGTTTGGAGAGGTACAACGGACGCTTCCAGATGGTTGTGGCGCAGATGCGCAACGCGCAGCATCACGAGATCGACATCGCGGATTTTCAACCTTCCACCCAGTACGACGTCGAGGCAATGTGGGCGGAGTTAAGCGGGTACGTTGACGGCTTTACGAACCCCTATCTGCGCGAACTGGTCCGCAGCTTCATCGACGATCCCGGGATAGGCCCCGCCTTGAAACGGGCGCCTGCAGCCAAGGTGCTGCACCACGCATGGATCGGCGGCCTGCTGGAACATGTAGTCTTCCTGCTCCGGCTGTGTGCACGTGTGGCTCCGCAATACCCTAACGAGGTGGACCCCGACCTGCTGATGACAGCCGCGATCCTGCACGACATCGGCAAAGTGCGCGAGCTGACATGGTCCTCAAACTTCAACTACACCGTAGAGGGTCAGCTGCTTGGCCACATCACGATCGGCATTGGCATGCTCCGCGAACGGGTGGCGTCTGTGCCTGAGTTTCCGGAGCGCTTGCGTATTCTGGTAGAACACCTGATCCTTTCGCACCATGGCCGGCTGGAGTTTGGCTCGCCCAAACTGCCGATGACGCCGGAGGCGCTG
This sequence comes from uncultured Terriglobus sp., assembly GCA_964251045.1. Taxonomy (GTDB): domain Bacteria; phylum Acidobacteriota; class Terriglobia; order Terriglobales; family Acidobacteriaceae; genus Terriglobus. The sequence continues at coordinate 45,361 of CAXUHI010000021.1, forward strand.
GTCTTCAGTGCAATCGATGACCTCGAGGCGAAAATGCAGAACATGCGAGCGGAGTTTGCCCGAGCCCTGGAGAGCGGCAAGACGGCGGGTGATGTGACAGAGTATTCCCGCTCACTGGAACGGCACCTGCTGAATAGCCGTGCCTATCTGCAGGCGGATGCTGGCGCGCTTGCAAGCTGACGGTGTTGAATGCTGCGCGCGCCTGCGCATCCTGACACTCGTCTGTTCAACGTAAGCATGAAATCCTGTTCGCAGCGATGCTGCGTTCTTGAATTCTTACCAGGAGATCCTTGGCTACCGCTTCTCTACAACCAGCGCCGGTTTCGGCGTTTCGTGCAGCAGGTTCCTGGCGATTTTCATATAGCGGACTGGTGCCATGCTTTCTGCTGGCCTGCGCTGCGGTCCTCATACATGGATATCATCCGTATGCGGAAGATGGTGGTATCTACCTGACCGCAGTTAAGTACGTGCTAGACCGCCGCCTGTATCCCTCTGCAACCGGGTTCGCGACCGCGCATCTCGGCATTTCCGCTTACGCACCATGCATTGCGGAGCTGGTGCGGTGGACTGGCCTGGGTGTCATGACGGCCCTGCTTGCAATCTATGTTGTATCCATCTGGATGACGCTTCTTGCCGCGTGGCAGAGTGCCGGGCTGCTGTTCACACCGGCGCGGCGTATCTGGGTAGCGGCGTTGCTGTCTTCGGGCCTGACCGTGCCCGTGGCGGGCACATCGCTGATGCTACTGGATCCGTACATGTCCGCACGCAGCCTCAGCACGCCGTGCCTGCTCTTCGCTTTGTACTGGGCGCTTGCGGCACAGCAGCGTCATAGTGAGAGACGGGACATCAGGAGAGAGCTATCCCTGTGTTGTGCCTGCTGCGCCATCGCAACGATGTTCCATCCTCTGATGGGTGGATACGGCATCGTGCTGCTGACCATGTTTGGCCTCCACTCAATCGTGAAGCCAACGGTTCGACATGCAATGCTTTTTCTCTTTGGCGTCGGAGCAGTCCTCACAGCCTGGGCATGGCAGCGACTTGGCGCCCATGAGCCGGCGGGATACGCTGTCATTGCCCAGACCCGGACGTACTGGTTTCTTTCAGAGTGGGCGTGGTACGAATGGGCGGGCCTTGTCTTCCCGCTCGGCATTCTTGCCGGGTTCGGCTTCCGCAGGCGCGGGTGCACCTCAGCGAGAGCGTTAGCCCGGGCGGCTCTCGAGTCAGGTTTGCTGGCAATCATCATCGCTCTGTTCTTTGCACACCGAACCGGCATGTCGTACGCCGTAGCCCGCCTGCAGCCGCTTCGCATGTTTCAGATGATCTACATGGTAATGATCCTGTTTCTTGGTGCGTACCTTACGGCTTCGCGGTGGCGCAATACTCTTGCGGGTGCTGCTTGCTGTGCCAGTGCGCTGTCGCTGCTGACAGCAGAAAGGCTCACCTATGCACATTCCAATCATCTCGAGCTGCCGTGGGTGCGACCGACAAACAACTGGACACAAGGCTTCCTCTGGATACGCGCAAATACCGGTGTACACGACCGTATCGCGATTGACGCGCACTACATCTCCGCTGCCGGGGAGGATGCGCAGAACCTGCGAGCGATCGCCGAGCGGAGTGCATTGCCGGACTTCTCCAAGGACGGCGGTATTGCGTCCATTGCGCCGCAACTCACGGGTGCATGGCTTCAAGCGCAGTCTGCCCAGTCAGGTTTAAACGCCGCAACCGATGCAGAACGAATCGCCCGGATGGCACCGCACGGCATCCACTGGATCGTTCTGGAAAGAACTGCGAAGACTGCATTCAATTGCCCGTTCAGCAATGCTGCGGTGCGCATCTGCCAGGTGCCTCGACCTGATGCGCTCTACTGAGGCGGTGGCGGCGGTGCAGCGGGTGCGGTGTCATCCTTCTTACGACCGCCGATGCCGAACATCTTTTGAAAGATAGTGCGATGGTCGCGTGACTCTGGCGTGGGTTCCCCATCACTGGGCCGCTTTGCTTCCGAGCCGCCGCCGGTAAAACTTGTGCCGGCTGTGTCGCTGCGGGTGCCGAAGAGCCGGTCCATCAGGCTGCGGCCGCTGTCGCCCATGTGGCTGCATGTGCTTTGCGGCTGCGTGCCGTCCAGGAAGGCAAGCGTGTACGCGGCGGGGCAGGAGTCATCGGCCAGCAGGTTGCTGGATTTATCGATACGGTACTCGGTGATGCCCGATGGCGGTGTGAAGGCCTTCATGTCGCTGTACTGCGGCAGCTTGATGGCGCGGTTCATAAACTCCGCCCAGATGGGCGCGGCCAGCACGGCACCAGTCAGGTTGATGTTGGTGTAATCGTCGTTGCCTACCCAGACAACGCAGATCAGGTTGCTGCTGTACGCGGCGAACCATGCGTCGTGGCTGGTGCCGGTCTTACCGGCGGCGGGAGCGGTGAATCCACGCTGGCGTACGGCGTAGCCATAGCCGAAGTTCATCACGCCCTCCAGCAGGTTGGAGGTGAGAAACGCGGCTTTCGGATCCATGACCTGCTTGGCGTCCGGCGTGAAGTCCGCCACGATATCGCCGCGCTCGTTACGGACGCTGGCCAGCAGCCACGGCGTCAGGTGCACGCCTCCGTTGGCAAAGACGGTGTACGCACCGGCCATATCGAGAGCCGTGGCGTCGTACGCACCAAGCGACACAGACGGCGTACCCTTCGCGTTGACAATGCCCGATGCGCGGGCCAGTGCGGCAACGTTCTCAAAGCCGACTTTCTCCCCCAGGGAGATCGTCGCGTTGTTCAACGATTGGGCCAACGCCATTGCAGCCGAAACATCGCCGTGATAATGACCGAGGTAATTGCGTGGATTGTAAGTCTCGCGGCCATTGTCGAAAGTGAACGTGGTGGGTACGTCTGACAGTTGCGTCACTGCGGTGAAAGTTCCGCCGCCCGTGACGTTGCCCTCCTCGTCCGTGCTTTGGCCGAGCTGTTCGCCCCTTACAGCACCTGCTTCCGCCGTAGCGTAGACAAAAGGTTTGAAGATCGATCCGGTCGGACGCTTACTGGTCGCGTGGTTCAGCTGCGATTGCCCGTAATTACGCCCCCCTACCAGAGCCAGCACCTGCCCGGTGTGCGGATTCAGCGCAACCAGTGCGACCTGCGGCATGGGTCCGGGCGCACCTTTGCGGTTCCGGCGAACCTCTTCGTCCACGTGCGCCATGCTTACGTTAACGGCCTCGGCCGCCGCGCGCTGCAACTCCGGATCAAGCGAGGTGTAGATGCGGAGAGTTCCAGCCGAGTTCGCCTGGTCGCCAAGCCGTTGTTGCAGCTGATCATGCACCAGGTCGACGAAGTATGGGGCTTCGCTGGCATCTACATTCTGCGGTGCCAGCTTCAGCGGCTCAGCCTCAGCGCGGTCAGCGGCTACGGCGGTCAATGCGCCGGTCTCAACCATGGAACGGAGAACGACGTTGCGGCGCTCCAATGCGCGCTCGGGGTGCCGAAATGGGTTGAAGTAACTCGGACGCTGCACGATGCCTGCCAGCAACGCGGATTGCGCTACATCAAGCTGCCTCAGATCCTTGCCGAAGTACGCCTCCGCTCCTTCACCAAAGCCATTGATGGCAAACGATCCGCGTTGACCCAAAGGCACTTCGTTCGAGTAAATCTCAAAGATCTGCTCTTTCGTGAAACGGGACTCCAACTGAAACGCAACGATGATCTGCCGCATTTTGTACTTCACAATTTCGACTGTACTGGAGCGGTTCGGCTCAACAAACAGCAGCTTTGCCAGCTGCATCGTTAATGTGGAGCCGCCGCCGCGTATCTTACGGTCTCCAATGAAGTCGTGCCAGACCCACCCCACCATGGTGGTGTAGTTGATGCCGCCGTGTTCAAAAAATTTGCGGTCTTCAATTGCCGTGACTGCCTGCACCATCTGCCGTGGGATCTGGCTATACGTGACGAGGCGGCGCTTGGTGCGATTTTTATCCTCGCTGAGGCTGGTGATGACCTTTGGTTCCAGCTCATACGCACGCAGCGGAGCGCCATTGTCCGCGCTGATGCTTTGCACCTGGCCGCCGGTGGCGTCGATGGTGGCACCGTCCGTCGAATGGTAGGACGCCGGGCCGGGCCGGATGGAGATGGTATTGCCGTTGAGCGTGTACGTGCCAAGCTGCGGATTGCTGTTATAACCCGCCTGGCGGAGATCGCGAGCAATGTCGTCCGCCGTGAGCGTCTGGCCGGGGCGCACCTCCCGTGGCGCGGCATAGATTTGCGCGGTGCTGGCGAAGAGCGGACCGCTGCTCAGCCGTTCGTCTACGACGTGCTGGTATTGATTGTAGTAGTAGCCGAAAACAAGCGCTCCCAGCAGCAGCCCTGCTAAACCAATGACAACGAAAAATAGCAAAGCACGCTGCCACAAGGGGCGGTGTGCCCCCACGCCGCGACCGTAGGATGTTACCTGCCGTTCATTGCCCAGCCTCAGTTTGACCGCCATGCTCCCCTTTGCTGCCGATACAGTGCTTTGCGACCAGAGCAGGTCACTTCCTTAGACTCTGCAACACTGAAACCACCTCGCTGACCGGAAGTTCCTGTGTAGAGCCTTGCAAGCGATCCGCAAGTTCAACCAAGCCGTCGGCGAAACGCTTGCCAATGGTGACACGGTATGGCACACCGATCAGGTCGGCATCCTTAAACTTGACGCCTGCACTGCCGTCACGATCGTCCAGCAGAACGTCGAATCCGGCGCGGCCGAGTTCTTTGGCGACACGCTCTCCAGCTTCGGCCAGGGTGGAATCGGTCTGCTTGGTCACGGTCAAGACCACTTCGTACGGCGCGATGGAAGCGGGAAGGACAAAGCTCCATTCGCCACGATCGTTCTTACCAGCCTTCGCGGCGGACTCCTCGATGGCAGCGGTCAGGATGCGCTCCACGCCGATGCCGTACGACCCCATAATTGGCGTCGTCTCCTTACCATTGCGGTCCAGCACGCGCGCGCCCATACTCTGGCTGTACTTGTAGCCCAACTTGAAAATGTGCCCAACCTCAACCGCCTTCCCCAGGCGCAAGGGCAGACCGCTCACCGGATCGGGCTCACCCGCGTTCACAGTACGTATGTCCGCTGCCACTGTCCACTGAAAGTCGCGCCCCGGCGTGACGTTGCGGTAGTGGTAGTCAGCGCGATTGGCTCCTGCTACGAGATTCTTGCGGCCAAGCAGGCTTTCATCCAACACAACGGTTGCCGCGCGTTCATCCTTGATCTTTGCTAGCAGGTCGCTACTCAGCTTTTGGAGTTTGTCGAGATGAGCACCAGTCCCGATGAAGCCGCGGTTGACATTCAGCGCCTCGACCGGCAGGACCGATAGACCGACGGGACCGAGATATCCAGCCGGTCCATTCATATATCGCTGTAACTCTTCTGCCTGCATGGGCCGCAGTTCGTCGCAGTTGGCGGCACCGGCCAGCTTCGTCTCGTTCACCTGGTGATCGCCGCGCAGGAACGCAATCACCGGTTTTTCCAGCGGCGTGTCCTCCGTACCTGGAATGCTGCCCATGAACGCCACACACTTGATGTCCTGCGACGCCTCGATGCCAAAGAAGTCCGTCACGTCCGCTATCGCCGCTTTGCCCGGCGTGTGCACCAGCTCCGGCAAACCGTCGCCCGTCGGCTCCAGGTCAATCACCGGCTCCAGCTTGCTCGTCGCCTTCTCCATGTTCGCGGCGTACACAACCTTGCCGTCCGCATCGCGCGCCGAGGCAATCACATCCTCGCCAGCCTCGGTGTAGACCATGAACTCCTGCGACTGCGATCCGCCCATCGCACCCGAATCCGCCTCCACAGCAACAAACTCCAGGCCGCAGCGCGTAAAGATGCGGCGGTACACGGCATCGTGCCTGTCGTAGCTTTCGTCCAGACCAGCCTGATCGATGTCGAAGCTGTAGGAATCCTTCATAGTGAACTGGCGGACGCGTAGCAGACCGCTCTTGGGCCGGGGTTCATCGCGAAACTTGGTTTGAATCTGGTACCAGATCTGCGGCAGCTGCTTGTAGCTGCGCACTTCATTGCGCGCAATAGAGGTCATCACCTCCTCATGCGTCATGCCCAGCGCCAGGTCCGCGCCCTTGCGATCCTTCAGGCGGAACATGTTGTCGCCCATGCCGTTCCAGCGGCCACTCTCCTCCCACACCTCGCGTGGGTGCAGCGCGGGCAGGAAGAACTCCTGGCCGATGGCGTCCATCTCCTCGCGGACAATAGCAATGATCTTGTTCAGGGACCGGAAGCCTAGAGGCAGGTAGCTGTAGATACCCGCACCAAGCTGGCGGATGTAACCCGCGCGCAGCAGGAGTTGATGACTCGCAACCTCCGCGTCCGCAGGAGCCTCACGAAGCGTGGGAATGAAGAGTTTGGACCAGCGGTGCATTGTATGTATGTACTTTCTCTGCGCGCCGGGGACAAGGCGGGCACCTCCCATTCTAAATACCCGTCGGCAACGAACCAGGCGCCCTTCCGCCGCGCGTGGAACCCGAAGCCAGCAAACGGACACGCACATCGTGGAACCAGGTGCCACCGCGGTCATGTAAATGGACGCAACCGCACGCGGGCGCCGCACATCTGCTTTGCTAGAGGACTTCATTCGATGCGGAATGCTGTTGTAGGCGGAGTCATTGTTCTGGTGGTGGCCCTGATGGTCTGGAGCGGCGTCCACAACCTGCACGCTCGCCGCGAGGCTGAACAAAGCGCATCCACGCGGCCGATCACCCTAGGCATCGACAAGGAGGGTGCGACCGCAAGCGCTGCGGATGGTGACAACGGCGGTCCCGACTTGCGGGGCAAACCCGCCGCAGTTTTTACTCTTACGGCGAATGACGGTAAACGGGTGTCACTGAACGATCTGAAAGGAAAGCCGGTGCTGCTGAACTTTTGGGCCACATGGTGCACACCGTGCAAGGTAGAGATGCCCTGGTTTGAAGAATTTCAGAAGAAATATGGCGAACAGGGACTGCAGGTGGTCGGAATTAACGAGGATGACGATGCCCAGTCAGCCGAAGTCAAGGACCAAATCAAGAAGACTCTGGAGCGCACCGGCGTCGACTACACGATCCTGATAAGTGATAAGAAGGTCAGCACCGCCTATGGCGGCCTGGACGTGCTGCCAGCGACCTTCTACATCGACCGGAACGGAAAAATCGTGGCGCAGGCGATTGGCCTTGCAAGTAAGGACGAAGCGGAACGCAACGTGCAAAAGATTGTGGCAGGGAGTTAAGCATGAAGCGCCGCTTGTCTGTTTTCCTAACCTCGACGGTGGTGAGCCTGGGTGCTATATCTGTGCTAAGTGCGGGACTCAGGGTCGCCGGCACGCACATGCAATGGCCGACTCTTGATGAAGCCGATGCTCAAACCGTGAACAGCAGCGCTTCACCGAGAGGCAACGGACACGTGACGTTTGTTCCTGAAGGTCAGACGATAGCGGCAAACAGGCCCGCGATCATTCCCTTGCATTTTCGGATCGATCCAGGATTCCACATCAATTCGCACATGCCCAAAAGCGACATGCTGATCCCGACTAAAATCTTGGTTGAAGATCTAAGCGGAGCCGAAGTGAGCGATATCAGCTTTCCAGTTGGAACGCCCTATAGCTTCGCCTTTGAGCCCAAGACTAAGCTGGACGTTTACACCGGAGACGTGACGTTGACGGCGAAAGTACGGGCGAAACCCGGTACCTATACCTTGAAGGCAGCCTTGCACTATCAGGCTTGTGATCAGGCGGCCTGCTACCCGCCCAAGACTCTGCCTGTCGAACAGCCCTTTTCTGCGCGGTAAGCGGTTCAGACAGGCGTCGCTTCTATACAGTAGAGTGCTAGCGTGGCCGTCTCAGCTGGAAATGCAACGCTCGAGCATCTGTACCGGCGCGTATCTCTACGCGTAGCGCCTCCGTTGATCCTGCTGTACTTCGTGGCATTTCTAGACCGCGTGAACATCGGCTTTGCCGCACTGATGATGAACCGGGATCTCGGCATCAGTGACAAAACCTATGGCCTGGCTGCAGGTATCTTCTTCGTTGGCTACCTGCTCCTGGCGATTCCCAGCAATCTTATGCTGGTGCGCGTGGGCGCGTTGCGCTGGATTGGCGTGTTGATGATCTCCTGGGGCTTTGTTTCTGGCGCAATGGCATTTGTTCATGGGCCAGTCGCCTACGTGGTGCTGCGCTTCTTACTGGGCGCGGCAGAGTCTGGCTTCTTCCCGGGCATCGTATACTACCTGACCGGGTGGCTGCCGGGCAGCGCAAGGGCTGGTCTTCTGAGTCTCTTCTATTTCGCGGTGCCGCTTTCAAACGTGGTGGGCTCACCCATTTCCGCCGCTCTTTTACGAATGAATGGGTGGCATGGTCTTGCGGGCTGGCAGTGGCTCTTTCTCGTGGAAGCGCTTCCCGCGGTTCTGCTTGGAGTGGCTGTGCCCTGGCTCATGTCACAGGGCGTGGAAACAGCACCCTGGCTTGCGGCACACGAACGAGACGCGCTGGCACAAGCAATCGCTCGTGAAGGAGGCACGGCGGATATAAAGCCGCGCATGCCTCCGCTCAGCCTTCTGGCCGGACCAGCCATAGCCTACCTGACCATCTCCATGGGTCTGTATGAATTAGGTTTCTGGACGCCGCGCCTGCTCGCCAGCCACGGCATCGGCCTGCGCTCCCTGGGCTGGCTGAACGCGGTCCCCTACGCCGTCGCAGGCATAGGGATGTTGCTTTGGAGTGCACTTTCGGATCGCCTGAAAGAGCGCCGCTGGACACTGTTCATCTCATGGTGCACGGCGGCTCTCGGCTTCCTGCTGGCCGCGTATGCTTCATCCACTCCCCTGCTCCTGGTGGCGCTCTCCATTGCAGCCTTCGGTGTCTTTGGAACGCTCCCGGTGTTCTGGGCGGCAGCCAGCCAGCGTTTGCCCGTCGCGGGCGCTGCCCTCGGTATCGCTGCCATCAACTCTGTCGGCAATCTGGGCGGATTCGCTGGTCCATATGCGACCGGATGGCTCCTGGACCGGACGCACACGTACACCGCGGGTCTGCTTGCGTCTGCCGTTGCTATCTTCCTGGGTGCGCTGCTTGCTGTGTGGGTCTTCGCCGATGTCGCGAAACAGCACCCAAATGCATGAGCACATATCTGCGCGACGCTGCGCGCTCCATCTTTGCCGAGGCCATGGCCGGTGTCGATGTGCAGGATGCCGTCCGGCGCAGCCTCTCTGTCCGGCATGGCACTCTGCATGTGGCGGGACAGACAATGCCGCTCACGTCGATCGATGAAGTGCTGACCATCGCCATGGGCAAGGCGGCGGTATCCATGACGCTTGCGGCATGCGAGTGCATCGACGCCGTGCCTCACCGCACCATCGTAGTTGCTCCGCGGGAGACGCTTGCAAAGCTCCCGCAGACCGCAGCGGCGGCCACAAACAAGCTGCTCATCGGCGATCATCCGACGCCGACCATCAACTCCACCCGAGCCGCCGACGAGATCCTCAGCACGCTCCGTTCCGTGACAGGTCGCACCGTTGTCCTTTTTCTCATCAGCGGCGGAGCCTCCGCCATGGTAGAAAGACCGTTGCACCCGGCCATCTCTCTGGACGATCTGGCCATGTTCTCACGCGCTCTGGTGGGCTCCGGGATGAACATCGCCGAGATCAACACCCTCCGCAAGCACCTGTCCGCAGTGAAAGGCGGACGGCTCGCCGTTGCAGCAGGCGCGGCTGCCATGCAAGGCACACTGCTCCTCTCCGACGTGCCCGCGGCTTTACCAGACGTCATTGCATCCGGCCCATCGCTCCCAGACAGCAGCACGGTCGCAGACGCAAAGCACCTGAGCAACAAGCTACAGCAGGTACATGCAATCCCATCCAGCCTCCAGGCATGGTTCGCGTCGGAGACTCTGCCTGAAACGCCGAAGCCGGCCCATCCAGTATTCGCGCGCTCCAGCTACGGCATCATCCTTTCAAGCGAACACCTTGCCATGGCCGCCCAGGCAGCAGCGACTGCGCACGGATTCCGTGCCATCATTGACGACACCTGCGACGACTGGGAATACCGTGACGCCGCTCACTACCTGCTCGACAGGGGCCGCTTCCTGTCCGAAAAACACAGCCGCATGTGCCTGATCTCTGTCGGTGAAGTTGGTGTACAACTACCCCACGATGCAGGTGAGGGTGGCCGCAATCAGCAACTTGCCTTGTGGTGCGCGGCAGAGCTGACCCGGCGCGGCCAACACGCCACCGTCCTCAGTGCCGGATCGGACGGCGTCGATGGCCACAGTGCAGCAGCAGGCGCCGTCTGCGATGAAACAACGGTGCAGCGAGCGGAAGAAGCCGGGCTGGATGTCCAAACCGCGCTGGCAGCATTCAATGCCACACCCCTTCTCACAGCTGTGGGCGATGTCATCACGACTGGTCCCACGGGAAATAATCTTCGCGACCTGCGGCTGATCCTCACGGGGTGACCACAAGAGAAAAGAGGCAGCCACTTGGCTGCCTCTCATTCAAACGGCTTGTGCAGACTAGGCAGGTGAAGGACGTCCCTCACCAAAGCCCGGAGCGCGTCCACCCTCCGGCTTCAGCACCTTCTGCGTATCAGGCTGGCCCGGTTCCGCATGGGCCAGGGCCGAGCGTGCCGGCGGCAGATCCTTGCCTTCGATGATCAGCCTGATTTCTTCAGCATCCAGCGTCTCGCGCTCCAGCAACATCTGGCTCATGCGGTGCATGATGTCATGATGTCCGTCCAGAATGCTGTACGCGGAGTTGTAGCCGTCGTGCACGAACTTCTTCACCTCGGCATCGATCGCTTCAGCAGTCTGATCAGAAAAGTCCCGGTGCTGCTGGATCTCGCGGCCCAGGAAGATTTCGCCACCCTCTTTCTTGCCATAGGTCATGGGTCCCATCTTGCTCATGCCGTACTCGCACACCATGCGGCGGGCTAACTCAGTGGCACGCTCAATGTCATTGCCCGCGCCGGTGGTCATCTGCTTCAGGAAAATTTCCTCTGCGCAGCGTCCGCCCATGAAGATGGCCAGCTGTGACTCCAGGTAGTCGCGGGTCACGGTGTGCTTATCCTCCTGCGGCAGATGCATCGTCACGCCCAGCGCCATGCCGCGCGGGATGATCGTCACCTTGTGCAGAGGGTCCGTGTGGTTGCGCATGGCCGCCACCAGGACGTGCCCCGCCTCGTGGTAGGCAGTGACTTTTTTCTCCTCATCCGTCAGGAGCATGCTCTTGCGCTCTGCGCCCATCAGGACCTTGTCCTTGGCAATCTCAAAGTCGTACATGTGTACGGCCTTGCGGTTGAAGCGTGCCGCCGTCAATGCAGCCTCATTCACCATGTTGGCCAAATCGGCACCGCTGAAGCCGGGTGTGCCACGTGCCAGGATGTTCAGGTTCACATCCTCAGCCATGGGAACCTTCTTCGCGTGGACCTTCAAAACTTCCTCACGGCCGCGGATGTCAGGACGGTCTACGATGACACGGCGGTCGAAGCGGCCCGGACGCAGAAGCGCGGGATCAAGCACATCAGGACGGTTAGTCGCGGCGATCAGGATGACACCCTCGTTCGACTCGAAGCCATCCATCTCGACCAGCAGCTGGTTCAGCGTCTGCTCGCGCTCATCATGTCCACCGCCCAGGCCAGCGCCACGATGCCGTCCCACGGCGTCAATCTCGTCGATGAAGATGATGCAGGGAGCGTTCTTCTTACCCTGCTCAAACAGGTCGCGGACGCGGCTTGCACCCACGCCGACGAACATTTCAACAAAGTCCGAGCCAGAAATGGAGAAGAACGGTACGTTCGCCTCTCCCGCAACGGCGCGGGCAAGAAGGGTCTTACCGGTTCCCGGAGGTCCGACCAACAGCACACCCTTCGGGATGCGGCCACCCAGCTTTTGAAACTTCTGCGCCTCACGCAGGAACTCGATAATCTCCTTGAGCTCTTCCTTGGCCTCGTCAACGCCAGCAACGTCTTTGAATGTCACCTTTTTCTGCTGAAGGCTGAGCAGGCGCGCACGACTTTTTCCAAAGCTCAGCGCCTTATTGCCACCGGATTGCATCTGCCGCAGGAAGAACAGGAAGACACCAAGAATCAGCAGCATGGGCAGGAAGTTCAGCAGCGCTCCAAGCCAGTAGCTGTTGCTCTGGTCCTTGATCGTGATGTTGACGCCCTTGTCATGCAGACTCTTGTACAGGTCCGGATAGTTGGCCGGAATGGTCGTGTGGAACGACTCCTTGCTGTCGCGGAAGTGTCCCGTTACGTCCGTGCCGTTTACCGTCACGTCCGCAATCTTGCCCTTGTCGGCATAGTCCTGCATCTGTGAGAGGCTGATGGCCGTGTCGTGGCCGCCTCCGGCACTGCGCATCACAAACTGCCACACAGAGATCAGGCAGGCGATCATCAGCACCCAGATCAGGATGGTTTTTACAGTGGAGTTCAACGTTAGGTACCCCTTCTCTCTTGGCTCACGGCGCGACGGAAGGCTCTCCTGTCAGCGGCGGCTCTCTTTGCCTCTCGAAGCCTTAACATTTAGACGTTCAGCACGGCGGGACGGTGCAGGAGGGCATGGCGCACACACGCAGCGTCGTTTGCGTTATCGGAACGATCATACTCCCGGTTCAGCGCATCGCATACCGTTCCTTCTATTTTGTTGCGTTCCGAGTCACCGGGCGTGCCTCCACGGGAAGCCGGAGGAGTCGAAGCTCACGCAAGGAGCGCTCCGCCCGCAGACCAGACGCGAGGTCGAGCCGGCTGTTTGGCTTTGCGGGGACTGTCGGATCGGGCGGAACATCCGGCGATGCAAGCCCTGTCAGAAGGAGGATGCGGGCAGTCTCGGCAAAGTTCAACCGTGTTCCCAGCCGTACAGCGGCAGCGCGCAGCAGGCGGCGGCGACTCGGCAGGTCCAAACCACGCAACCGCTCCAGATCAAAGGCAATCGACCGCTCGCCGGGTCCTGTTGCCACTGCTCTTCCGCCTCCACGCACCGGCTTTCCCGGCAACGCGAGCTGTTCAAGCAGCCGCGCAACTTCCGGCTGCCAGCGTGCCTCCTCTTCACGCGCCATCTGCGCGGTATTCGCCAGCGCAGCGTTAATCGAGGGATTGAACTCCCGAAGAAGTGGCATAAGGGTGGACCGCACACGATTGCGTGTGTGCGCCGCGGTTTGATTCGTGCTGTCTTCTCGCCACACCTGCCCACGCGCATGCAGGAATGCAAGTATCTCTGCTCGCGAGGCGCCCAGCAGCGGACGGACGATCCGACCACGCTCTCGCTCCAGCACAGGCGAAATACCGCCCAGTCCTTCGGTCCATGCACCGCGGAGCAGCTTCATCATTACAGTTTCCGCCTGATCATCCTCCGTGTGTGCCGTTGCTACAGCTGTTGCCACGCTGCCGCCCAATAAACGGTCGAAAAAGGCCAGCCGTGCGCTCCGCGCGGCTTCCTCCAGCGTCTCGCCGTCCGCTATCGCAGAAGAGGGCACATCCGCGTACTCCAGATAGAGCGGTACGTCCAGCCGTGCACACAGGCCTTTTATAAAGTTCACATCCGCATCCGCTTCCTCTCCGCGAATGCCGTGGTGCAGGTGCGCCGCGGAGACCCCGACGCCCAGCACCGCCGCCTGTTCATGCAGCGCCATGAGCAGTGCCGTAGAATCTGCACCGCCAGACACGCCCACACAGATGCGCTCTCCCGGCTTCAGGAGTGAGCGGTTCAGCGGCAACGCAGGAAGACCCGGCACTTCACAATGCTACGGGGTAGCAAAGACATCAGTTCGGCAGCAGCGGCCGTCCCTGCAATGCTTCACTAAAAAGCCATCCGACACCACTCAGGTACGCCGCCGCGAACAGCCATATCGCAATCACTTGCATCGACTGCCTCAGTCTCGTGCTGGCCAGAAGCAGACCCGACAGCGGGAAGACCTGCAAGGCATGCAGCGCAAAGAAGTGCGCTACGCGAAGGTCTCCGTACCCTCTGCTCCAGTTCAGAAAGTACAGGCCAGCGAGTCCATCCTTGGCACCAACCGTGTGGCCACCATGCTGCACCATGACAAAGCCCTCCACGCTGCCCAGCAGCAACGTCACCAGACCCAGCCGCACACCCCACGTCACGGCAGCGGGCGTACGCACACGCGCCGCGCACCACAGCACCAGCAGCCACGCCACCAGTACCGTGTTGACCACGATGAACAGCCCCATCAGGCTGAAAAGCACGCCATTCAACGCGCTCGTGTAATTCATGTGCGACCGCACGCCCCGCCCTGATTGCAGCGCAATGACCGTGTTCTCCACCGTCATCGCAAGAGCAAACCCGATACTCAGCCATTGACGAAGGAGCGGCAGTCCTTTGCCGTCGGTCTCAGACCGATGCCAGCGCAGACCATACAGCATCAGCGCTACCGTCAGCAGGTAAACAATAACCGAGATCTCAAACTTCATCGGCTTGACCCACGGATTCAGGCCAAGGATGACGCGGCGGTCGAACGGCATCGCCACCACGCTGACTGCCAGCAGGATCATCTGCCACCAGAGCGCCAGGCGCATGGGACGGTTCGTCACCATCGCAGCCCGCAGCAGACCCCATCCCTGGCGCAAAAGCTTCATCCTGCAACCTCATCATCTGCGCCAAGCCTCCGGCGCAACGCCAGCTTCAGCAGCAGGTACAACGCCAGCCCAGCAGGCCCGAACAGAAACGTCAGCACCTGGCATGGCAGCAGAACCCAGCGCGAGATGCCAAGCCGCAGCCCATCCCGCGTCTCCCACGCGCCAATGAACAGATCGAACGCCAGGTAGTGAATCCAACCCGCGAGCAACGCATAGGGCGATGAGAACAACACGGCAACCTGCGCGAGCGAACCAAATCCGCTGCCCGGCGGAGATCTGTGCCCCACCAGCAGAAACACGTACACCACCGCAATCAGCAGCGGCCACACAAACGTCACAACCCGCTGCGTCCAGCGCCAGCGCGGTGCAATCAACAGCAGCAACCAGCACAGGAGCACCAGATTGCCAGCCACGCGGAACATCAGGTCTGGAGACATGCCCTTACTGTAATCCCCCTCGCTGCCGCGTTAAGCCCGTAAATCACTGCCTATGTATACTCATCTCGCCCCGGCACAAGCGAGTCAATCGGCAGCGAAACGCGTTCGTTGAGAGGCACTTTCCCAAATGCAAAGGAAGATCATGGCCGTCGACATTCACATGACATTTCAGGGAGCCGGCACACAGCCGGTGACATTGGAAGTAGAAACTGCCAGCTTCAGCGGCGAGCAGGCCTTGAACATCGGCAGCCAGAGCACCGGCGCAGGTGCGGGCAAGGTCACCTTCAATCCTTTCACCTTCACCAAGAAGTCAGATGTCAACAGCGTTGACTTCTGGAACAGGCTCTGCACCGGCAGCACCTTTCAAAAGGTCTCCCTGGACGTGACAAAAGCCGGCGGGGGCGCAACAACTCCACAGTCCTGCATGAGCTTCACGATGGGCCTGGTTGCGGTGAAGTCCATCACCTTCTCATTGGACGATGGCGACGAATCTCCGAAAGAAACGATCACTCTGGAGTACGGCCAAATCTCCTACACGGCCAGCATGAATGCCGACGGAACAGCGGCCAAGCCTCTGGCGGCGGCTTGGAATCTCTTGAAAAATACTGTTCTTGATCCTACAAAAATTGGCACGGTCATTTAGAACAAGCATGTGGCGTATCGTTGGCTATGCCTGCGCTACGCCATGCCACAGTTCACGATGCCACACTCATTACAGCGCACCGGCATCGCATGTTCACTGACAACCACTTTGCACGGGAAGATGCACTGGACGCCATGGACCTCAACTTCCTTCCATGGGTTCGCGACCGGCTTGCGGATGAGCGCTATGTCGGTCTCCTGCTGGAAGATGATGACGAGGTGATCGCCAGCGCAGGCATTCACTTCGCCGACTTCCCACCGCACTATCTTCACGCAGAGCCGGGCCGGGCCTATCTCCTGAACTTCTACACGCTCCCATCGGCCCGTGGCCGCGGCTATGCCAACGAACTCCTGCGCGCCTGCGTGGACGAGTGCCGCGCACGCGGCGTCCGCGTCGTCACGCTCCACGCCTCAAAATTCGGCAAGCCTATCTACGAGAAGTTCGGCTTCGCGCAGAGCAACGAGATGATGCTGAAGCTGTGAACGTGAAAGAGCGTCCGCCGAGTACTCCAAGTCGCACAGCACGCCGCAGTACTCTGCATCGCTTCTAAGCACGTTGCCGCAGGTAAAACTCCGCCACTTCCAGATCGCCCGGCTGCGTGATCTTCAGGTTGGCGGGCGACCCCATCACAACAGCCACGGGCAGCCCAATGCGCTCCAGCAGACTGGCTTCGTCCGTGGCGGCAAAGCCCTCCGCCTCCGCCTCGTCAAAAGCGCGGCGCAGGTCACCGTAGCGCGCGCCCTGCGGGGTTTGAGCCTGTACGATGCGCTCGCGGGGGATCGTTGCAGTGATGATGGCGCCGTCAGACGTGCGGTCTACCTGCTTAATCGTGTCGATCGCAGGTATCGCGGCGATTGCAGCTCCATACTTCGCAACCGCTTCGATACAGCGCTCAATCGTAACGGCGTCGACCAGCGGCCGCACCGCATCGTGCACCAATACGATGTCCTCCGGGGCAGCTTCCAGAGACCGCAGCGCCGCAGCCACAGACTCCTGCCGCGTCTCCCCGCCAGTCACCACCTGCACCTTCCCGGTTAGGCGGAACTGCGCCAGTTGTTCATCCACATGGTGCCGCTCGGCCTCTCGTACCGCCAGCGTCACGGAGCGCACACCGGACTTCTCCGCAAACGCGCGCGCGCTGTGGATCAGGATGGGCACACCGCCCAATGAAAGAAACTGCTTGGCGCTGGCACCGGCCATTGCCATGCGCGTGCCCAGGCCCGCTGCCGGAAGAATCGCGTGAAACCCCATCGGATGTGCAGTATAGCTGTTCTGCCGAAGACTGTGCTCCCCCGGCATATATGCTGAAACGACAGCATGCGCCGTCCCTCGCGATGGCAGAAGCAGGCACGATGGGTATGAGGATTGGCTGCGGGTTCGACTCGCACGCGTTCAAGCCGGGCGTTCCGCTGGTCATCGGCGGCATGAAGATCGAGCATCATGAAGGTCTGGCCGGCCACTCCGACGGCGACCTCCTGCTGCACGCCATCACGGATGCACTCCTCGGCGCCGTCAGCGCCGGCGATATTGGAACCTTCTTTCCGCCCAGCGACATGCGCTGGAAAGATGCCGACTCCACGATCTTCCTGGAGACGGCACTGGAAGAAGTCGCCACGGCGGGCTACCGCATCGTGAACATGGACTGTGTCCTGATCCTGATGCGGCCAAAGATCGTTCCAATCGCGGGAGAGATGCGCGCGCGTGTCGCCGATCTGCTCCACATCCCTGAAGGGGACGTCAGCATCAAGGCCAAGACTCCGGAGGGCCTGAATCAGGACGGCACAGCCGTCGCCCACGTCACGGTCCTTCTGGAGAGCCTGCCGGAACCGGGAGAGGCTCGCGTGATGACCGCCGAGATTGGAGATCCGGAAGTGGTCGACGTCGTGGTGCGTACCTTGATTGGTGACGATGAACCGTACAGCACGCGCCGCCTCGGCCGTAAACCAGCGTTCGATACCGACGACCTGACCTAAAGAAAAGTCTTCAATCGACATACCGCAATGCTGTACAGTGGCTCCACATCCCTGGGAGGCAGTCTGACGTCATGTATCAACCCGACCAAATACAAGTCCAGCACATGATGTTGGCCATGTTGCCGTTCATGGCACTTGCCGGCGTCCTTGGCGCAGCCCTTATCATCGTTCCCTTTTGGGTGATCTTTAAGAAGGCTGGCCTGGGTGGGCCGCTGTCCCTGCTCATGCTGCTGCCATTCGTGGGCATCATCATGCTGTATGTACTTGCGTTTTCGCGCTGGAAGGTGGTGCCGGCGCCTGAGTATGCCGGGTATCCGCCCGCGTACCCGCCACCCCCGGTCTATCCCGCAACAGCGTACCCGGCACAGCCCGGATACGTCGCCTCACAGCAGGCAGCTCCCGCATACGTGCCACCGCCAGACCCGCCCTCGACGATCTAACGCGCCGGAGAAGTGGCCACGCCCACGAACGAGTCGGCACACCCGTAGTACATCCACCACCTACCCTTGAAGAGCACAAGACCTTCGGCAAAGGTTGTTCCCGCGGCGTATTGGCCGCTCTGCTCAAAGGGCAGTTCCGGCTTGAAGACCGGTTCAGCGGTGCGGCTCAGCAGCGTGGCAGGATCATCCGCCGCAAAAACTGCCACTTCTACCGAATACGTTCCTGACTTCAACGCAGGGTCGCTACCCTCTCCATCCTTGTTCTTCGCGTTGTAGAGCATGACGATGCCCTGCTCCGTCAAGAGCGGCGGCGGTCCGGCCTCGGGGAAGTCGCTGTCCGGCAACCCGGGCCGTGCCTTCAGGACGACGCGCGGCACACCTGGCGTCTCCTCCAGCGGCGTCCAGTGAACCAGGTCATCCGACGTGGCAAGCCGAAGACCGGAATCGCCCCAGTACATCCAGTACTTGCCGCGAATGCGCGCCGCCACAGGCCGGCCGTCGCGCAACTCGGTCACGATCGCAGCCGACTTGTACTTGTACGCAGCGTACCGTCCGTGGGACGCGTTTGCGAACGCCGGTCCACGCTTCTGCCAGTGCCTGAGGTCCGTCGATGTGGCAATCCCAACCGAATAGATGCCCCGCTTCCGGGACCATTGCGTATACGTCAGCACGTATCCGCCCTCTGCCCGCTCCACGATACGCGGGTCTTCCACGCCACCCGGGCTCTCATGTTCCTGCTCGGCATCCTTTGCCGGATACACGACCGGTGCCGGCTCGCGCCTGAAGTGAATGCCGTCATCACTGACCGCCAGCCCTAACCGCGACGTGTGACCGCCAATCATCTCCGAGCCCGAATCGTCCTCGGCACGGTACAGCACGTACACCTTGCCATCGCGCACAACAGCCGCGGGATTGAAGGTGTGCAGCGACTCCCAATGCACACGACTGCCGCTGACCGGATCGAGAAAGGATGACTCCCTCTGCGGCCTAATGACCGGCGCATCGGCTGCACGTGTCCACGGGCCGAAAGAGGGTGACGCTGCCCCGCCCTGCCCCAGAAGACCGGCCCCATACAC
>CAXUHI010000022.1:0-64272 GCA_964251045.1 uncultured Terriglobus sp.
TGGTCACCTCGCTGGAGGAAGCAGACCACGCCGCTAAGAACCTCTTCTCTGCTGGGTGTGCTGTCGTTGTGGTCAAGGCCCAGATCCACGCGGGCGGGCGGGGCAAGGGTGGCGGCGTCAAGGTCACCAAGTCGCTGGACGATGCTAATACCGCAGCAAAAGCCATCCTCGGCATGCAACTGGTCACGCATCAGACGGGTCCGCAGGGCCAGAAGGTCCAGCGCCTGCTCATCGAGGCCGGCTCCGCCATTGACCGCGAACTCTACCTCGGCATCGTGCTGGACCGGGCCACCTCCAAGCTGACCTTCATGGCCTCACAGGCCGGCGGGATGGAGATCGAGGAGGTCGCCGACAAATAAACCAACGCCATCTACAAGGAACCGGTGGAACCGGCCCTGGGGCTGCAGCCCTGGCAGGCGCGCAATCTGGCGTTCAAGCTCGGCCTCACCGGACCGCAGATCAACCAGGCGGTCAGCTTCATGCTCGGGCTGTACAAGGCGTTCATCGAGACGGACTGCTCCCTGCTTGAGATCAACCCGTTCATCACTACCCAGGATGGCAAGCTGGCCGCACTTGACTGCAAGATCAACTTCGACGACAACGCGATGTTCCGCCACAAGGACCTGCGTGAACTGCGCGACGTCAGCGAGGAAGACCCGCTCGAGGTGGAAGCCAGCAAGGATTCGCTGAACTATATCAAGCTCGACGGCAGCATCGCCTGCATGGTGAACGGCGCGGGCCTGGCCATGGCCACCATGGACATCATCCAATACAGCGGCGGCTCCCCGGCAAACTTCCTCGACGTGGGCGGCGGAGCCAACCAGCAGCAGATCGAAGCCGCCTTCGCCATCCTGCTCGCCGACAAGAATGTCAAAGCCATCTTCATCAATATCTTTGGCGGCATTTTGCGGGTAGATGTACTGGCAACGGCAGTCGTAGCCGCAGCCCGCAACCTCAACGTCACTCTGCCTTTGATACTGAGACTTGAAGGAACCAACGTAGAAGAAGGTAGAAAAATTCTTGCGGAAAGTGGCTTGAAGTATTCAGTAGGCGAAACGATGGCTGAAGCGGCGAAGCTCGCGGTCGCGGCAGCTGGTCAGGGAACACGGAACAGGGAACAGGGAACAGCTTGAGTGGTGGAGAGTCCTATCGAGACTTGATCGTCTGGCAGCGTGCAGTGCAGATGAGTGTCTCGATCTATCGGTTGACCTCCACTTTTCCGCGAGAAGAACTGTATGGACTTACAAGCCAGTTACGGCGCGCAGGAGTTTCAGTAGCAAGCAACATCGCAGAAGGTTACGGCCGCAAGTCCACCGGGGAGTACAAGCAGTTCCTCGGCATGGCTCGTGGCTCAAACATGGAAATATAAACGCAGTTGGTGATCGCAGGAGAGTTAGGTTCCGGAGATGCAGCAAAGCTCACAGCATCGGAGTCGCTGTAGCACGAGGTAGGCAAGATGCTCGTCGCGATAATGAACAAGATCTAACGAGAATCGCTGTTCCCTGTTCCCTGTTTCCTGTTCCTTCTGCCGAGGAGAACAAATGTCCGTACTCGTCGATAAAAATACTCGCCTCCTCGTGCAGGGCATTACCGGCCGTGAAGGCACCTATCACGCCAAAGGCTGCGCGGAGTACTCGAAGCAGTTTGGCAACGACATCGTCGTGGGTGGAGTGACGCCCGGCAAAGGCGGCACAACGCACGAGGGTTGGCCTGTCTTTAACACAGTCGAAGAGGCGGTGAAAGCCACCGGTGCGAACGCCACGATGATCTTTGTGCCCCCGCCCTTTGCCGCCGACGGCATCCTGGAAGCCGTCGCCGCCAAGCTCCCGCTGGTCGTCTGCATCACCGAGGGCATTCCCGTGCTGGACATGGTCAAGGCGTGGTCGGTGGTGAAGGATTCGGCGTCCGTGCTGATCGGGCCCAACTGCCCCGGCGTGATCTCACCCGGCAAGGCCAAGATCGGCATCATGCCCGGTCGCATCCACAAGGAGGGCAACGTCGGCATCGTCTCCCGCTCCGGCACGCTCACCTATGAGGCCGTTCACCAGCTCACACAACGCGGCATCGGCCAGTCTACCGCGATCGGCATCGGCGGCGACCCCATCATAGGGACGAAGCACATTGACGCGATCCGGATGCTCAATGAGGACCCGCAAACCGAAGCCATCGTGATGATCGGTGAAATTGGTGGCACCAACGAGGAAGCCGCCGCCGAGTACATCAAGGCCAACGTCAAGAAGCCTGTCGTCGGATTTATCGCCGGCCAGACCGCGCCTCCCGGACGCCGCATGGGCCACGCTGGAGCGATCATCAGCGGTGGCGAGGGTACAGCGGAGAGCAAGATGGCCGCCATGTCCGCCGCTGGCATCCACGTCGTCAAGTCGCCCGCCGAAATCGGCGAAACCATGGCGCAGGTGCTTGGCCGTTGAGGGAAGCTCAGCACCCGTGCTGGCAGCTTCAGAAAAGCACTTTAGCAAAACCCACCAGCACACGACCGGAGACGATGGCTCCTTGGCCCGTGCCGTAGATGCTGGTTGGAGAACTTACCGTGGACGTAATTAGGCCAAAGCCGCTTGCGCCCAGATTGCTGTTCGGCACTGCAAGATTGGTATGGTTGAGCAGGTTGTAAGCGTCCGCCCCAACTTGGAAACGCAGAGCCTCATGGATCGGCACGGTTTTGCTGACTTGTGATGCGATTGAAAAGAAGCCCGGACCACGGAAGCCGTTGGGACTGGTATTGCCAAAGTCGCGCTGTCCGTTAGTGCTGTTGGTGGAGACTGCGGCAAATTGAGATGCAGTCAGGCAGGCAGTGCGCACCGCGCTTTTCCCGCATGCCGTCCCGACGGTGAGCGGGTTCAACGTGTCTGCCAGGATGGTGCCGCTGCCAAAGTTCGTGTTGCCGAGGCTGGAGGCGATGCGGCTGTTTGTCACGGAGAACGGGCGTC
Organism: uncultured Terriglobus sp.; assembly: GCA_964251045.1. Taxonomy (GTDB): domain Bacteria; phylum Acidobacteriota; class Terriglobia; order Terriglobales; family Acidobacteriaceae; genus Terriglobus. The sequence continues at coordinate 2,946 of CAXUHI010000022.1, forward strand.
CGCTGTAAAGGTACAGCTTTCCACCCATGTTCCAGTTACCAGCAGCAACGCTTAGCCAACGATTGTGAAGCTGCGGGGTGGAGTAGACCAGGTCAGCCTCGAGATTGTGGCGCGTATCGAAATTAGTAGGACCGTATGCACCAGATGTTCCGGTGCCGCTCACCGCACCCACAAACAATGTCGGATTGAAGATCGATCCAAGCTGAAGAGCTTTGCTCCACGTGTAACTCACCTGGCCCTGGACACCATGGCTCAGTGCGTGCCGCTCAGTGACGGTGACTCCATGATAGTTGGACAGGCCCGTTGTGTAGATCTGAGTGACCGTGGAGAAACGCGGATCAGGTGCCGCTCCCGGCAGACCGCCGAAGCCGTTTGGATACAGCGCAGCGTTGCTGACATAGGAGTTTGCCGCGGTGTTACTCAGAGGCTCATCGTAGCCATGATTGCCGCTGTAGGAGAGGCTTAGCAGGTCATAGCGGCCCAGCGGCTGCTCCAGCTCCAGGCTCCACTCCAACACCTTGATCGTGTGGAACGTATCGGGGTTGACGTAGAGCGTGGGGGTGGAAAATGAGGTACCGGGGGGTACGGCAGCCCGCAGTTGGCCCAGTGTGAACCCTTGCGAAAATCCGTTCTGAAATACCTGATTCGAAGCGTACGCAGCCGCTGTTGCGGAGTTTGCCGTCGACACATCGCCAACAACGCCCGTGCTGACCATGGGTGTGAACTTATTGGGAGCATTGCCGAACACGTTGGACGTGATCGAGCCTGCGAAGGTATTTGCAAATAAACCGACGCCGCCCCGGATCACCATGTTCGTGTCTCCATGCGGAAGATACGCGAAGCCGAAGCGCGGTTCAGTGACAATCCCCTCAAGGTTCTTGAAGTTTTTGTTTAAACCCGTTTGAAGTGTTGCGTTATACGCAACATTGCTGCCTGCCTGGTATTCGCTTCCCAAAAAGTATGTGTTGACACGCGAGTAGCAGTTCTCTTTGCATGAAGGGTTGCCTTGCGACTCAAAGCGAACGCCATACGTCATATTGAGCCTTGGTTTCACCTTCCACTCATCCTGTGCATAGAAGCCAAGGGAGTTAAGCCGTGTATGTACCGCGTTGAGCAGGGGAAAAGACTGCGAGTAGGTGCTGCCCTTGTTGGTTTGGTTCACCACACCGTCCGCGAAATCCGTAAGGTCTGCAAAGGTGTAGGTGCCCACAATCGAGTTGCTGGAAATGCTGGTATCGCTGATGCGGTTATTGCGGTTATTCACTCCTGTTTGAAGTGTGTGATGGCCAATACTCCAGGAAAAATCGTCGATAATGCCGAGTTGCTGACCTCTGCGACCAGTCGGCAGCGATGGGCCCACGGAAGCGAACCGGTTGTTTGAGGTGCTCCCATTCGCACCGCCATCATTAAATTGGAAGGTGGCGGGCAGCAGCGATTGAGCTTGCTGGAAGTTATCGACACCAAATACAGCAGAATAGTAGTTGCCATTCAGGATGAAGTTATTCACCAAATGCGATGTGATCGCATATGTGTAGTTCAGCTGCGGAATCATCCAGGGCTGGATGCTGCGCCTGTTGTAAACAGGGCTGACTGGGCTGGTGCTGCTGGCCTGCACACCGGCATCGCGGCTGAAACGGAAGTAGATCTTCTGCTTGCTGCTGATGTTCCAGTCTACCCGGCCAGAGATGAAGTATTCCGTATTCAGGCTGGACGCAGTCGTTCCGAAGGCGATTGAGCAGGGGGTATCGACGCCGAAGCGTGGCCCTGTGCTGCCGCTGACATACGTGCCAGTAAACGTCTGAGTGCCGCACCCCAGATGCCCGGAGCTGTCCTGCAGCGGCAAAGTACCGCTGATAACAGGAACGGCACGTCCTATACCTGGAGCGCCGTTAAACAGCGCGAACAGGGCTTTGTACGTGGCCTGTGAAGCTGCAGGGATGTGGGCCAGGGTGTATTGCTGGAGCGCGGCAGAGGGCAACGAGACGACCCCGTTGGAGGGCAATGCGTACCGCAGGCCTTCGGTGTTCGCGAAAAAGGATACCCTGTCCCGTAGAACAGGCCCACCGATCGACGCGGCATATTGGTTGGCGACGGAACGCGCTCGCGGAGTATTGCTAATTTTGTTAAAGTAGTCGTTTGAGTTGAGAAAGCTGCCGTTATAGTTCTCCACCAGGTTGCCATGGAATCGATTGGTGCCTGACTTACTAATGTAGTTCACCTGCGCTCCAGCTTCACGGCCGTACTGCGCGCTGAAAGCATTGGTAATCACCGCCGCTTCTGACACGTCGTTCGCACCAAGCGTGTTATTACTGGCGCCAGACTTGTTATTCAGGTTATAGGGCTCAACGATATCGGCACCGTTCATGGTGAAAAGCACTGAGCTGAAGGGCAGTCCGTTGACGTTGAAGTTCGTGTTACCGCCACCCACGTTGAGGCGGACACCTGGCGTGGTAAAGGCGATGTTGGTGATGTCGCCACCATTGACCGGCGTATTCTCGATGTATTGCTGTGAGTAGCTGCTGACGGAATTACCATTCTCCGTTTGGACGAGGCTTGCCGTAGTTTCCACCTCCACGGTTTGTGAAACGGTTTGCACGCCAAGCACAAGCGGCACGGATTGCTCCTTCCCGACAAGGAGTTGTACAAGCGTGGGCTGGCCGGTCAGGGTGGTGCTGGTCGCGGTGACGATATAGTTGCCAGGTTTGAGAAATGGAAACCGATATTCGCCGGATGTGTTGGTCTTCGTGGTGTGGCTTTCACCCGTCTCTTTCTCAACCACGGTGACAGGTGTGTCTGGGACCATTGCTCCCGCAGAATCCGTAACAACACCAACAATGGTGGCGCTGGTGAGCGTCTGCGCTGGGGCGGATAAAGTCTGGATCATGACAACGGCAAGCAGGAACAAAATGCTGGCGGCAATCGTGCGGCGCATCGATACTCCAAATGTAAGAGGGTCTCGGTGTCATAGGTATGGCGACGCACGTGCCCGCGATGCGGGCATGCATCAACCCGCATTGCGGGATCCTATGCTGTATGGGAAGAGACTAGTAGCAACAACAGCGCAGGCCCGTGCATTGCAACGCACGGGCGCTCAGAACGAGACTTGCGACAAGCTGTTGTTTCATAGGTGAACCATAACACAGATCAATGCTTGCCGAATGATCACAGGAGTTTGTTGCGGCTGGTGTTGACGAGCTCGCTGACGACGCGGCCGACCTGTTGGGAGTGGGCGCGGGTGGTGACGAGGAGAGCGTCGTCGGTTTGGACGACGACGAGGTCCTGGACGCCAAGGAGGGCGACCGTGAGCTCGGGGGCGAAGACGTAGTTGCCGCTCGCATCCAGGTGCATGGAGTCGAGCGCCTCGATGACATTGCCGTTGCCTGCCTCGCCGATGTGCTGGAGGAAGTGCTCGTGCAGGGCGCTCCAGGAGCCGAGATCATTCCAGCCGAAGTCTGCCGGCAGGCAGAAGATGTTACTCTCCGCGCCTTTGGCCGAGCGGGGTTCGAGGACGGCGTAGTCGATGCTGATGTTCTCGACCCTGGGGTATTCCTCGGAGAAGACGGCGTCGAAGTCTGGCGTGTCAAAGGCGGCAGCGATGCGCTCCAGCGGGGCGACCATGGCGGGGCAGTATTGGCGTATGTCGTCGGCGAGTGTCCTGGCGGACCAGAGAAAGATGCCCGCGTTCCAGGAGTACTTGCCGGAGTCAAGAAACTGCTGCGCAGTCTCGTAGTCGGGCTTCTCCGTGAAGCGCTCGACGCAGTGCGCTGAAACACCAGTGCTGTCGAACTGGGTCGCGGTTGCGCCTTCCTGAATGTAGCCGTACCCGGTCTCAGGCCGGGTGGGCGGCGCGCCCAAGACCACGATGTTGGGTCCGGCAGCTGCAATCTGAATGCCGGCGCGGAGGATCTCAACAAAGCGCGGCTGATTCGCGACAACATGGTCCGACGGGAAAACGCCAAGGACGGTGTCTGGTGCGGTGCGTTCCACGATCATGGCCGCCAGCGCGCACGCCGGGGCCGTATTGCGGGCGCAAGGTTCGCGTAAGATGCGTTCGTGCGGCACTGCGGGCAGTTGCTCGGCGATGGTTTGGGCCAGCAGCTCGTTCGTAATGACCAGAAACCCGTCCGCGGCGGAGACGGGGCGCAGGCGCTCCACCGTCTGCTGGATCATGGTCTCCGTACCGGACAGCGCAAGCACCTGCTTGGCGCGCGAGCGGCGGGAGCGTGGCCAGAAGCGCGTCCCGCTGCCGCCAGCCAGGACGATGGGGACTAACGTGTCGTGTTGCTGGGACGTTTCGAAGGGCATACGTTAGTGTGCAAGTCCGGCAAAGAAGGCGCGCATTCTCTCAAGTCCTTTATCCACCACGGCAGGCGAGACAGCATAGGAGAAGCGCAGGTGCTCGTCCGTGCCGAAGGCCTCCCCGGGAACGCAAACGACATGCGCCTCGCTCAGCAGGCGAGACGCGATCTGTGCGGCGGACGCGGCGTTACGGCGGCCAAAGTAGCTGCTCACGTTCGGGTACACGTAAAACGCGCCCTGTGGAACGGTACAGGTGATGCCCGGGATCGTGGCGAGACCGGCAAGGATGCGGTCGCGCAATGCGATATAGCCGGTGCGCATCTCCGCCACGCACTCCTGCGATCCGCTCACGGCGGCCACCGAGGCATGCTGGACAAACGTGGCCGTGCTGCTAGTGCTCTGCGACTGCAGCTTGCTCATCGCGGCAATGATGTTCTTGGGGCCGAGCGCATAGCCTGCGCGCCACCCGGTCATCGCATACGTCTTTGATAGCGAACCCAGCACAATGACGTGTTCCTTTGCGGAGGTGACGGATGCGCCGGAAAACGGCCGCCCGGCAAAGTCGAGGTAGGTGTAGCACTCGTCCAGCAGAACGTAGATGCCTTGGCGATGCGCGAGTTCCACGATGCTCTCGACATCCTCACGCGGCATCACCGCACCCGAGGGATTGGACGGCGTATTGAGGATAATCGCCTTCGTACGGTCCGTGATCGCAGCCTCAATGCTGGCCGGGGTCACCCGAAAATCTTCTTGTTCACGCGCGTGGACGTACACCGGCTTGCCACCGGCGAACTGGATGATGTCCTTGTAGGAGACCCAATACGGAACGGGCAGGATCACCTCGTCACCGTGATCAACCAGAACCTCAATCGCGTTGAACAACGCCAATTTGCCGCCGGTGGTAAAGACACACTCCTCCGGCGCGTAGCTCGTGTTGAAGTCGGCAGCGTGGCGGTCCACGATGGCGCGGCGCACCTCCGGGATACCAGCGACGGCGGTGTAGCGCGTGTAGTTTTTCTCAATCGCCTCAATGGCGGCACGCTTGATGTGGTCCGGCGTGCTGAAGTGCGGTTCCCCCGCACCGAAGTCGGCAAGATCGACGCCAGCTTGCTTCAGCTTCAGCGCCTCGGCCGTGATGGCCATGGTGGCGGAAACTTCAATGCGGCCAATGCGGTCAGACAGGCCTGCGCTGGCAACGGGAACCGGTGGAGTGGCGGCGGCGGCGCTCATGCCGTTGATTCTACCGGAGTGAAGTTGAACGAGGAGGATTTAAACTTCGCCTGGAACTTCACCGCCCAGTGCCTGCATCTGCACAGCGCGTTTGGCTTGCAGGCGTGCAAGGACGAGTGGCGGGACAAGTTCGCTGATGTCACCGTTCAACTGGTAGACGCCTTTGATCAGGCGCGAAGAGACATAGGTGTACTTCTCGGCAGGCATCATAAAAACGGTCTCCAGGCTGCCATCCAGCTTGCGGTTCATCATGGCCATCTGGAACTCGTATTCATAGTCGGAGATGGCGCGAATGCCGCGCAACACAGCGGAAGCGTTTTCCTGCCGGGCAAAGTCGACGAGCAGGCCATCGAAGGTCTTGACGGTGACGTTGCCAAAATCTTTCGTCGCCTCGGTGAGCATCTCGGCGCGCTCGCCGGTGGTGAAGAGCGGCACGCCCTTGCTGCTGTTGCGCAGGATTGCGACGACGAGGTGGTCGAAGATCTTTGCGCCACGGCTGACGAGGTCCAGATGGCCGTTGGTGGGCGGGTCGAAGGTGCCGGGGTAGATGGCTCGTGTCTGCATGGACTCAGGAAGAGGATACCGTGTGATTGGGTCCACTGAGCTCCATCGGGTCAGTTGGGTGTAAGCTGACCCGCAAGGGTAAGAGATTGACCAAGCGAAAGTATTGGCTGGATCTGCTGAGGAGGGCATGTACTCGAGCCCTTTCCCGCGCTGGAATGAATAGCTTGGGCTTTCGTTTCTCAATCGCAACCACAGTATTGGCCTTCACGATTTATATAGGAATTTCCTGGCTGCGAAATGGAAGAGATAGAACAGCAGCTCTAAAGGCCTTCGATACATGGGACAACACGTTGGCACTGATTGTAGCAATTGTGTTTGTACTAGCTATGTTTTTAGTACGGTCTTTCCTCACCATAGTGCATGGAGATCATATCGCTCAACTTGACCACGCAAGACACCTTGAATCACAACTAGCCCAATCACGCCGGGAGATTACTCAGAGATCGACATCGCAATCGGGAATACCACCTCAAAGCGTGTACCCCAACTTAGAAGCTATTCAGGACAGGATAACGCGAGAACTTATGCTGCCATGGAACTACAATTTTACACAAATAATACAGAAGTACCAGTCATATCCAGATCCAGAATCTCATCTTTACGGCGGACCGCATGTCACCAGAAGTATGACCCAAGAGCAAAGGGAGACCACCGAGAGGATCAGAAAGGAGCAGCATGAGCTTAGGATAGTTAAAAAGCAAATTGCACTAGAGGAGGCAGTTGAATCACTCGCTCAGCTCGAGAGAGAACTCGGAATTACGTATTCACGCTTCAGGCCGGAATTAGAAATCCTTAGGAAAGCTGCGGCAGATTGTATGAATCTGACAGAAGCCGAACGAATTTCTGATCGTTCCGCCTTTAGCTTAGCGGAAACATCGGCGACTGGTTACATCAAGATTAAAGATCTTTCCAGTGCTATCAAGGCTGCTGCTGGAAGTTCGAAATTCATTCATCTAAGCGCCTATGTTTCAGGTCTTCTTTCCAAACTATCGACTTATGACTGTGGCATCTCTTCTCGGTCAAGACACTGAACAAAGCAACTCGTTCTAGTGCCTGACATCGTAAGCTGTTCTGGCTACTCACAACAAAGAGGCCAGTGCGTACTCAGCAGTAAGTTAAAGACCAGCGTATTCTCGAAATAATGAGCGGACAGCCGTATTCACAAACCGACCGTGAGATCCTGCGCCGCGTCCAGCGGGCGGGTGGCCGTGCGGGATACAAGCAGCTGGTCCGAGAACTCGGGATGGGCGGCGGGCGTGAACGGCGTCTGTTGCTGGAGCAGCTTGCACGCATGACAATGCGCGGTGCCCTCGTCAAGCTGGATGCCGAGCACTGGGCGCTGCCGGAGGCGCACACGCAACGCCCGAAGAACGCGGCGCGGATACAGGCGGCGGCCAGTGGCGGACGGCGTGGTTTTGCGGCTGGTTTAAGGGCGCGGGCAGCAGACCGGCAACGCGAGCGGAGTTTGAGCCGCGCAGGCCTGGTTGCAGGCAAGCTGTCGCTGCATCGCGATGGTTTCGGCTTTGTGCGGCCAACGGACGCGACGCTGAGTGATGGCGACGTTTTTATTCCACCGCATGAGTTGAACGGCGCGATGCAGGGCGACCAGGTGCTGGTGGATCCAGCGCCGCCGGGCCGCGATGGTCGGCGCTCGGGACGCATCGTTCGGATCCTGACGCGCCGCAATCCCACGGTGGTTGGCATCTTTCACGCGGCGGGCGCGCGTGGCCGGTCAGTAGACCATCGCAGCGATGACCTTCGCCTGCGCGGCAGCTTTGTAACGCCGCTGGACGAGCGCATGACGCAGCCGGTACTGATCGAGAACGATCACGATCTGCCGTCTACCGCAATCACCCCACATCGCACGCTGGGCGCCGAGGCCGCCGCGCAGGAACATCGCTGGGACGGAACGCTGGATGACCTGCACAATCTCGCCGTGGATGTGGAGATCACGCAATACCCCACGGAGCACACGCCCGCGCGAGGCCGCGTCATCGAGGTGCTGGGCGATCCAGACGCCTTTGGTGTAGATGTAGAAATCATCATCCGCAAGCACCACCTGCCGCATGTCTTTCCGGCGGGTGTGCTGGCGGAGGCGCAGGACGCGGCGCAGCGGAACGTCGCGTCGCTGGATAACGACGAACGCAGCGCAAGGCGCGATTTTCGCCATGAAGCGATTGTCACCATCGATGGCGAGACGGCGAAAGACTTCGATGATGCGGTGCTTGTGCGTCTGCAGGATGATGGCACGTGGGAGCTGCAGGTCCACATCGCCGATGTGGCCGAGTACGTCAACGACGGCGGCGACCTGGACTTGGAGGCGCGGCTGCGCGGCAACAGCGTGTATTTCCCGGACCGCGCAATTCCCATGCTGCCGCAGGAGCTTTCCAATGGCGAGTGCTCGTTACGGCCCGATGAAGACCGCATGGTGCTGTCGTGCATCGCGCGGATCGACAGCGATGGAAACGTGCTCGGGTATGAGCTGTGTGAAGGATTGATCCGGTCAGCACGGCGGATGACGTACACGAACGTGCAGAAGATTCTGGACGGCGATGAAGAGGTCCGCGCGGAGTATGAGCCGTTTGTCGCCGACTTCGAGCGGATGCTGGACCTGGCGAAGCGGCTGAACGGCAAGCGGGTGCGGCGCGGCTCCATCGACTTCGACCTGCCGGAGCCGGTGATCGAGTTTGACGAGGCGGGCGCGATGCAGGGCGTGCGCAAGGCCGAGCGTGCCTGGGCCAACCGCCTCATCGAGGAGTTCATGCTGTGCGCCAATGAGTGCGTGGCGCGGTGGATTGAGGCAAGCCGCGTGCCGGGCATGTACCGCATCCACGAGATGCCCGATCCCAAACGCATTATCGAGTTTGAGGATGCCGCCGCCAGCTTCGGCATCTCGCTGGGCGCTGGTGCGCTGCCGATGAAGAAGGTCACCATGAAGGCTGACCGCCGTGAGCAGCACCGGCGGGGACAGCAGGGCCGCGATACGCACCGTGTGCGGGAACATGAACTTTCAGCGCAGATCGAGGTGACGCCCCAGATGTATCAGCGTCTGTCGGCAAAGATCGTGGGCAGACCGGAGGAGCGCATTCTCAGCTACCTGATGCTGCGATCGCTCAAGCAGGCGAAATACTCGGAGAAGAACGAGGGGCATTTCGCCCTGGCGGCTCCGGCGTACACGCATTTCACGTCGCCCATCCGGCGGTACCCGGATTTGATTGTGCACCGGATTGTGAAGACGCTGCTGGCGGAGGGCGCGGAGCCGTTCGGCGGGCCGGAGGAGACGGCCTCGAGTTCGGCACAGCGGTTTGCGGAGAAGCATCACGCGGCCACGGAAAACGGACCACGGACCAGAACGGAAGTGGAAGGGCCATACCCGCGCGAAGAGCTTGCGGCGATTGCGCAGGAATGCAGCGAGACGGAGCGGCGCGCAGCCGATGCCGAACGCGAACTGATCGAGTGGAAGAAGATCAAATTTATGCAGGACCGCGTCGGCGAGGACTTCGACGCCATGATCCTGTCCGTCACCAAGTATGGCCTGTTTGTGGAGCTTGGCGCGTTGTACGTGGAGGGGCTGGTGCCAATCTTCTCGCTCTCGGACGACCACTATACCTACCGGGAGAACTCGCGCGAGATCTGCGGTGCGCGGAATGGGCGCTGCTTTCGTCCGGGCCAACGGGTGCGGGTGCTGCTGGACCGGATTGACCGCTCCAATCGCCGCCTGCAGTTTGCCATGCTGCCGGAAATGGACGGGCAAAGCACGGCACCTGCAGGTACAAGGCCCTTTGTCTCACGGCTCGGCAAGACAGCGGCGCGGCGGGAGAAGACTGCCGCCAGTGCAGGAACGACACGCGCGGCAAAGCGGGGCGGGAAGTCACATGCGGCAGCGCCGCCGTTCTCAGGTGCGTTCCCTTCACCGAACCGGAGCGGCAAGCCTGAGAAGAAAGGCCGTAAGGGAGTAGGCAAGAAGCGCAAACGCGGCTGATGTGAGTAGCATCGGCTCATCCTTTTGTTGCGTCTAAGATGATGAAGGCGGCTGAACTGCAATGCCGCCGGAAGAGAGTTTTACCACGATGTACGTCAACCAGACGAACGGATATCCCACAGTCATCGATGTCCCCCGCGAGGGCACGGCGCCGCTGCTGGCGAAGGTGCTTGGCATTACAGCGCTTGGCTTCTTTATCACTGCGTTCGGTGTAGCCACGGCTCCCGTGTGGAGCATGATGCCGGGGCTGATCGCCGTGTTTGTGCTGATCTTCATGATCAACGGCGCACGCCGCCGCAGTTCTGCCGCTGCGCTGGGTCTGTTTTTGGCGCTAGCCTACTTCATGGGGTGGGAGATCGCGCCCATCATCCATAGCTACCTGCGTGCATTTGGCGTGCCGCTGATCCTGAACGCCGCTCTCACCACCGGCGCGGGCATGACGGCAATGGCCTGCGTGTCGTACCTGTTCAGCATCAATTACCGCCGTGTCGCGGGCATCGCGACGGCGGCTCTGCTGGCGCTGATCCTGGTGGGGATTGCCAGCATGTTCTTCCATTTCATGGCACCCACGACGTACTCGTGGCTGGCGCTTGGCATCTTTACGCTGCTCACGGTGGCGGACTTCTCACGCATCCGCGCGGGCGGTGATGGCATGAGCGCGACACAGCTTGCAGTGGGTATCTACCTGGACGGGATCAATATCTTTCTGATCCTGATGCAGTTGATGGGTGGCCGCGGCCGCCGCGATTAACTCCGGTCTGAACGAGAGCTGCCGCACAGGCAGCTCTCTTCTTTGCCCCGTTACGCAGATCTCCTCGTTCGGCGTGTTCGCATCCTGAGAAGAACACCGGATAAAGCCGTTACGCACAAAGCCAATGTCGAGGGTTCCGGCACTGGACTTGCGTTTGTGAGGACGGTGAAGAACCCGGTCCCGGGATTGAAGCCGGGCGGCACCGAGTAGCCGATGATGCCGGGACCGCCGAAGCCGAACGCAATGTCGTCTACAGGTCCCGGTCCGGAGGGAAAGAAGGCGGCGGTGAAGTAAGACAGCACGCCATTCTGCAGGATGGCTGACCACCTTGGTTGATATCAGCTCGCGTGAACGACTCGCCCAGCAGCGTGAAATTCAGAGACGTGAGCGTCAGATATGAGGTGCCAATTGCGCTCGATCCCTGGCTGTCGTAGCTTGCCGTACCGTTGAAGTGTGTGCCTGCCAGAAGTCCGGTATCCAGGCTGGTGCTGAACGTGAAGTTGATAGGAGATCCGCTTGCTGCCAGCTGCAGACTGAGCGCGACGGATGCGAGCACGATGCTGCGAAACAGCTTACAGATCGACATAAACCATCCTCCAGGCGTGTACACCGTCGTTGAATGTATACCCCTGTCTGCGGCTCATGTCCTTACTCGCAGAGCGCCCTCAAGAGGTCCCCATCCGCAAGCCTGCGGACTTGTAAATTCTCTCCATCGCTTGGATGTCCTTCAGGCCTTCCTCGCCAGAGGGTTCGATGGGTGTGTTGTCCATCACCGCGCGTGAGAAGTAGTCGGACTCAATGGCGAACTGGTAGGGATCTTTACCGTTGTCAACCTGGGTGGTTTCTTCGTTCATCCCGCGGCCGGTCCTGGTCAGCTTCATGCTGATTCCCTGGTAGCCAAAGCCGTTGATCTCAATGACACCTTTGCTGCCGTGCAGGCGGATGAAGCCATCCTGGTTCGCGCCATAGGTGGTAGTCATGCTGGCGACCGCGCCGGACGGAAACTTCATCGTCCAGCTCACGTTTTCTTCAATGTTGGTGAAGCGGTCATCGCGATCAATCACGGAGCTGTACGCATTGATGTCAGACGGTTCTTCGCCCAGGATAAAACGGCAGGCGTTCAGAGCATAAATTCCAATGTCCATGAGAGGACCGCCACCGGCCAGCGGACGCTGCGTGCGCCACACGCCATGCGCGATATTGAAGCCCGCCGCGCCTTCAACCGCTTCCACCTTGCCAATCACGCCGCTGCGGACCAGGTCACGCGCCTCCACATGCGAGGACTGCAAATGGCAGCGATAGGCGATCATCAGTCTGCGATTGTTCTTCTTGCAGGCGGCAATCATCTGCTCGCATTCCTTGACGCTGGTCGCCATGGGCTTTTCGCAAAACACGTGCTTGCCAGCTTCGGCCGCTCGAATGGTGTACTCCGCGTGCATACTGTTGGGCAGGCCAATGTAGACGGCGTCAATTTCGGGGTTGTCCTTGATCTTGTCGAAGGTCTCGTAGGTGTAGATACTGCCCTGCGGCACGCTGTACTCCGTAGATAACTTCTGCGCCTTGTCCGGATGGCCGCTCACCAGGCCGGTAATCTGGCCGAACTGCCCCATCCGCGTTCCCGGCATGAAGTGCTGCACAGAAATAAGACCAAGACCCACCGCAGCGTAGCGCAGCTTTTTTATAGGTGGCGCGGCCTGGGCAGGCATAACGGAAGGAAGCGCGGCCGCTGCGGAAGCGGCCGCTGCCAGGCGGGTGAAGTCGCGGCGAGTCAACATAGGATTCTCCAGATGAACGAGAACATGCTACACGGACCATCACGCTTCCGTTAAGTCAGGTGCTCAAGATGGCAGACGCAGCACTTATTGCCCCAGGATGGACTTAAGTGGAACGGCTGTCATCTGGACGCGGTAACCCTCACCATTCGGGTGGAAGTTATTGGCGGACGTGTAGTTCGGAATGAGGAAGTCGGGATGAGCGGAGTACGCCAGCACCTGGTCAAAGTCGGCGATGGCGACCACCCCGGGCAGTTGCGCGCCGGTCGAACGGATCCATGTGTTGACTGCCCTTCGCTGGGTTGACCCCGGGTTTTCCGGGCCAGGGTTCAGATCGCCCTGCCATGGGTTGGCTTCGGAGGGCAGCAGGTCAGCGGACGAGGTCGTGCAGTACTCCGCGGGTGGGATCGTTGCGAGGATCACCCGGACACCCGCCGCATTTGCCTGACCCACCAGATTCGTGAGAGATGCTTCGACATTGGCTGCGGATTGGCAGTCCGCTCGCAGGTCGATGCCGCCGGTATAGATGACGACGGCCTTGATCCCCGCCAGTTGCAGTACGTCATGTTGCATGCGCTGAATGCCGGAAAGTGTCTGGCTGTTGGTGGAGCTTTGGTCCTGCGCGGCCGGATCACCCACCAGGCCGGCATTTGCGACACCGATGTTGTAGCCTGCCGAAGTCAGCATTTTGGCCAGCCAGTCAGAGGGGCGGTCGTAGTTCTGACCGGCCACAGGCACATTTGCCGCAGGATAGGCATTTGTGTCGCCGTAGTCCGAAAAGTCGCCGTCCACGGACGAACTCCCGAAGACTGCAACCGTGCCCTGGTACGGACCGTACACATCCACAGCGGTCACCATGTACCACTCGTACATCGCGCTTAAGCTCGTTCCGGCTGTATCCGTCGTGCGATTGCCAGCGTTCAGTGCCGTAGCGTAGTTCGTGTTGAAGGCGGATCCGTGTTGCACCAGAGCACCGAAGGTGCCCTGCAAATACACGGTAACGGCAAGGTGCTCGCCGAAGCCGTAGGAGATGTTGACTGCGTCCGAAAGGACCTCCTGACCGGCTGGAATCGTGATGGACGGACTACCGCTGAAGGTTAGAGGCTGATCACGCGTACCATCGATTGCTGGCCCTTCGGTTGTAGCAGCCGCGAGGCGGGCACCGCCGATGACCACCGGCGTCGTTCCATACAGATTGGAAAAGTGGACGCGCTCCTGCGTTCCGCCAACCGTCGGGTACAGAAAAAAGCGGAACGTCTGCTCGGTTCCACCAGGATTCGTGCTGGGGTTGTACACCGCGTTTTGGGGAGAGGCGGCCCAGCCTACGACCCACTGGTTTGGCGTAGCAGAGGTCGTTGTACTAGCCGTGGACGGCACCGTACCGCCTCCCGAGCAGCTGATCAAAAGAAGCGGAAGGCACAGGCATAGCCCTGCACAGAGGCGTCGGAAGGGGGACACATGGATCACATCAGGGAGACGTCAAAGCAGGCAGAGTAGTTGCGTCCAATGTTCACAGGGCCGCAACAATCCATCCCCATTTCGCACGACCTACTTGGGGGCGGGCAGCCAGTTCAGCGGAACGGCACTGGATTCCGCATGATAGCCATTCCCATTTGGATGGAAGTTGTCTCCGGAGTTGTACTGAGGCAAAAGGAAGCTGATGTGAGCCGGGTCCGCCATGACAGCGTCGAAATCAGCGATACCAACCACACCCGGCGTGGTGGAACCTGTGGTACGTACCCATGCGTTAAATGCCATACGCTCTTTCTCTCCGCCATTTGCAGGGCCGGGTGAGACACCACCGGCGTATGGATCGGCGGACGTGGGCGTAGGACCGAAATCAGGTTGCGCAGGATTGGTGCAAAAGGCGGAAGGTGGAATCGTGGCAAGTACCAGCGGAACCTTTGCAGCCGCGGCCGTGGCAATCATCTGCTGTGTGGCGGTCTCAATCGCGGGGGCGGTCTTGCAATCAGGTGAACGGATGTCGATGGATCCGAAGTAGGTCAACGCGCCGAGCAGACCCGGTATGGTGAACAGGTCATGCGCAATCCGGTCATTTGCATTCAGAACGTGGTTACTGGCGTTTGTGCTGTCCGGGGAAACGGTGTCTCCGGGCACCCCTAAGTTGACCACGCCGATCTTGTATCCCGCCCCGTTCAGCCGTTGAGCTAACCAGTCAGACAAGCGAGCTGTGTGCTGGCCCGGAACGCGTGTGTTCTGCACCGGATAGATCTTGTCCGAACTGTAGTCTGATTTGAAGCCGTCCGTGGTAGAACTGCCAAAGACGGCGATCGTTCCCTGATACGTACCGTACACGTCGACGCCATTGATCAGGAGCCAATCGGTGAGAGTCGCGGTATACGACGTGCCGGCAGTATCGCTCGTCGTATCGCCTGCTCCGTCCGCGGTCTGATAGTTGGTCATGAACAGAGAGCTATGCCGCGAAACCTGCCCATAGCTGCCTTTCAGATACACGGAGATGTCGAGCACCTGTCCATAGGCAAAGGTGATGTTGACCGGGTCAGACGTAACGACCTGACCCGGCTGGAGAATGATGCCGGGCTGACCGCTGAAGGACATCGCCACATCGCGTGCCGGGTCAATGGCGGGCGAGCCGTCGCTACCAACTGACAATCGTGCCGCGCCGATGGTGACCGGCGTCGTTCCGTAATAGTTGGAGAAACGTACCCTCTCCTGTGTGCCCCCGATAGTCGGAATCACTGAGAAGCGGTAGCTGTGCTCAGACCCGCCGTCGTTTTCGCTGCTTTGTTCCGCGTTCGTCATGGCGTTCCCCCAGGCGCTAACCCAGATCGATGGAGTGACAGCCACCGGGGGAGCAGTTGCTACCGGAGGAGAACTGGTGCCAGTGGAAACTGCGTTCACGCCACTGCCGCAACCAAGCAGTGCCAGTGAGCTGAGTAGGCCCACGCGGGCAAACGTCCGCAGAGTCTTTGGCCGATGAGAGGGGTGCTGGCACCTGAATCGCATGTCGGTATAGATGTAAGCGTACGCGAGGAGAGCGGACTGCGCGGCCTTACTCCGCCGGTTTTCACACGATAACCAAACTACTTTGCGGACCTCAGGCGCAAACCTAAGCCCAGGTAATTTTCCGGCAAGGCAGTGGTAACAAATCCGTAATGAAAACAACCCTCCGCCCACCCTTCTCCTCCTACAGGGACGGTGTGAGTTGCAGGTGCAGATCCGAATGCCACACCGGCGTGTCCAGGGCCGAGTACGAGCTCGGGGCGAACTTTACAACATACAGGACGGTACGGCTTATGTTCATTCTCTGGTGGATTATCGTTGGTCTGATTGCGGGCTTCATCACGGGCAAGTTGATGAAAGGCAGCGGGTTCGGCACGCTGGGCGATATTGTAGTGGGTATCATCGGTGCCATCGTGGGCGGTTTCATCATGCGCGCACTGGGCTTTGCGGGACAAGGCGGGATGATCTACACCATCCTGATCGCCGTTGTCGGGGCTGTCGTTCTCACCTTCATCCTCAGGCTCGTTTCCGGCAACCGGGTCAGTAATCTTTAGGAGCGCATATGGGAATCATGGATATGGTCGACCAGGCGACAGGTGGTTCAGGAGACCACGCGCAAGCTGCCGGAGGGCTGATGCAGGAACTGGAGAGTCATCCGGGCGGCATTACGGGCGTCTTCTCCGCGTTCCAGAACAATGGGCTTGGTGGACTGGTGCAGAAGTGGGCTGGTGGAAACACCGCACCCGCGTCGCAGCAGGAGGTGGAGCAGGGTCTTGGGAACACGGGGCTCATCGATACTGTGGCAAACAGGGTGGGTATGTCGCCGACGGCTGTGAAGGCGGGCATGGCAGTTGTCCTTCCCCTGTTGATTCACCATTACGTCTCGAATGGTCACGTGACAGCAGAGGGCCAGCCGACCGGTGCGCCCATGCCCCCTTCGGCCGGTGTGTTGCAATCTGTTCTGGGAAGGATTCTGTAAAGCTAAAAGCAGGTGTATTCTCCGCACACTCCATGTGCTCAGTTCCGGTGTGGCATACTTCGCCGCACCAGCTTGAATGATGCGTGCGTGCGACGGGCTTTGCCCACATAGGATGGTTGTGGCCGTATTTTGGTACGTGCCCCGCACCTATGCCCGCAGAGTCCTCGCACCACGCTCATGCCAAGCCGCCCTTGGTGGATATCTCTGCCAGCCTCCGGCAGACCAGGCCGCCCAAGGCGTTTCTGCTCTGCCGTGACGATTTTTCGATCCAGTTTGTAAGCGACCTGCTGCAGGTCATTTTGCAACTACCGGAGCAGCGCGCCTCCGGCGCTCGCAGGGATATCTTCAGTCTGCTGGGCAGTAGCGGTGTACTTGACCCGGTGTCTGTGAACATGATGCTGGAACCTATACGTTCCTGGGGTCTACAGAGTATGTCGTGTGAACTTCAGACCGAGTCTGGACTTCACCCAATCACCATGCGCGTGCGGCCCGCCAGCGACGGCCAGTGGATGCTCTCATTTGAAGACATACACGCGGACCATGAGAGGCGCGCGGAACTGCTGGCTCTTACACTGACCGATCCGCTGGTCGGAATCAACAACCGCCGATGTTTCCAACAAACTGTGCAAAGTTCTCTCGCGGACAACATACCCGGCACGATCCTGATGATCGACCTGGACCGCTTCAAAGAAGTCAACAACACACACGGTCATCCAACAGGCGACCAACTTCTGCGTAAAGCCGGCGAGCGGATGCGTGCCATGGCGGGCGACGAGAATCTGCTCTCCCGTCTCGGTGGCAACGAGTTTGCCATGTGGTGCTACACCATTGAGCTTGACTCAATGAAGGCTTTGGCGGCACGCATCGTAGAACGCCTGCGACAGGCATTCCTGATCGACGGTCAGCTTGTATACATCAGTGCAAGTATCGGAGTAGCGATCGCCACGGAAGCAGGCACAACGTACGAGCGCATGATGCGTTGCGCGGACCTGGCGCTTCACTCCGTGAAGAAACAGGGCGGAGGCGGATACCGCACGTTTGAACCGTCCATTGAGGCCGCCGACCTGTCGCGCCGTAAGCAGCAGTTGCGACTGCGCAAAGCACTCTCCACCGGTCAGTTCACGCCGCGCTACCGGGCACGTGTGGATGTGGAAACGGGCGAGACTCTGGGCTTCTCGGCGGAGGCGGCTTGGCATGACCCTGAACGGGGGGTGCTGGACTCCCATCAGCTCGCGGACATGGCCGGTGACGCGGGATTAGAAGCGGCCATCGCGCGATGGCTGCTCCGAACCGCATGTATCGACGCTCTCGATTTTGCGGACCGCGCGCCAGTCTCGGTTGTGATCGGGAAATCGCAATTCTCCGGCCAGCTGGCTCTCCTGGATTCCGTCAGGCAGGCACTGGAGGCGTCCGGGCTTCCGGCACACCAACTCGAGCTGGAGATTGAGGAAGACGCGCTTGGCCCTGACGGGGAACAGGTTCAGAAAACCTTGGATGATGTACATAGTCTGGGAGTACGCATCTGCATGCTGAACGCCGGTTCGGGCCATGCTCCACTCAGCGTGCTCGTCACGCTTCCGTTTTCTGCCATCCGGATGGGAGCTGCTTTCGCGGTACCGCAGAACAAAAAACAGCAGGCGCTTCTAAACGCGGTGGCTGCGCTTGGCCACAGCCTGGGCGTGCCAGTGACTGTAGATGGCGTTGCTACCGGCACTCAGATGCAACATTTGCGCGAAAGCGGTGCCTTCGCCGTACGTGGGTGCACCCTGAAGGAGTCGCGGCCCGCAACCAGCTTGGTGTCGTTGGCTGAGCCCTGCGCTCCAGACGGAGCTCACTGACTGCCGGGATTCGAAGACCTGACGCACGGCAGTCTCAGTCTACGCAAGGCGCGGGCAGCAAGCGCTTCCCCGCTCCCGCGCATCACAACGCACCATGCGCGGCAGTACCTCATCGCTGCGAAAGAAAGCGAGACGAATCATGGGATATCGAATGCGGACGGGGATCGCTGTTGCTGCGCTTAGTCTGATTGCGGCGGGCTGCAACAAAAAGAAGGACGACACCGGAAACCTGAAGACCGCCATCAACAGCTACTACGATCAGTTTCCGGAGTGCCTGTGGAAGCAGCCAATCCAACTCCCGCAGCAATTCGATAAGGACAATGCTGACAAGGTCCAGCCTTTCGATGCTCTTGTCGATCAGGGTCTCTTGAGCCGCACACCCGTAGAAAAGACCAAGCTGCTCATCCTTAAGAAAGAGGCCAACAGCTACGACCTGACCGACAAAGGCCGCGGTGACTGGACGCCTGACCCGACGCAGCCGGGCTACGGAAATTTCTGTTTCGCGCACCGCACGGTGAAGGACATTGTCAGCAACACGCCCGCGGGTACACAGGTTGGTGCAACTACCACGGTGAATTACACCTACACCTTGGGCGATGTGAAGAGCTGGGCTCAGGCGCAGGAGACACAAAATGCGTTTCCGTCACTTGCAAGCGCACTGGCAGCGACGAATTCTGCCCAGACCACGCTCGTCTTGACCAACGACGGGTGGAAGGTTCCGGTGAACAAGACAGCTGCCCAAACAGCAACAGCACAGTAAGATCGCACCCTTGGTGAACAGCGTACTGCAAGGATCTGTTTTCGGGATAGAACTGAGCCCTAGGCAGATCCTTGCATGCATTAACGCATCGGTGCGGCGGGCGCAATTTTGTACTCCTTCGGTGGAGTTGCACCCATCAGGTTTGTCACGAAATAATCCCATCGCCGGCGCGCAATATATTGCGTCTGGTCACCATAGCCGTGATGCGCGTTGGGGATCATCAGCAGGTCGAAATCCTTGCCCGCTTTCATCAAAGCATCCACCACGAGCAGCGTATTGGTAGGCGGCACGTTGTCGTCCATCGTGCCGTGCACCAGCATCAGCTTGCCTTTCAGGTTCTTGGCGATACTCTCGTTCGCCTGGTCGTCATACGCCTTCTTTGTCGCAGCATCATCCAGGCCGATCCACTTTTCAGCCCAGTCGTCCTCGTAGTTCCGGTTATCGTGGTTGCCGCTCTCGGACCAGCCCACCTTGAAGAAGTCCGGGTAACGGAACATGGCGTCCGCAGTCGCAAATCCTCCGCCACTGTGCCCCCAAACGCCTGCCCGGGTAATGTCGATCCAAGGGTTCTCCGCCGCAAGCTGTTTCATGCCCGCCACCTGGTCGGGAAGGGTGTTGTCACCCATGTCACCGAAATAAGCCTCATGGAACTTCTTCGATCTCCACGGTGTGCCCATGCCGTCGATCGAAACCACGATGAAGCCGAGTTCGGCCAGGGCGGGGCTGTCGCCGCGTGATGCCGAAAAGTTTCGAGACCCAACCGACCCCGTTTGTGGTCCGGGATAGATATAGTTCACAATCGGATACTTCTTGCTGGCGTCAAAATTGGACGGCTTGAACATCAACCCGTAAAGGTCCGTCTTGCCATCCCGCGCCTTGACTTTAATGTTGACCGGCGGCTGCCATCCCGTCGCTTTCAGCCGAGAGATGTCTGCGGTGGCAATCTCCGCCAGCCGTTTGCCCTCCGCATCGCGCAACACGGCGACCGGTGGCATCTGCGGCGTGCTGTACAAATCAACGAAATACTTGCCGTCCTCGCTCAACGTAGCGGCGTGATTGCTCATCTCCGGCGTCAACAGCGTGAGCTTCGTATTTGGAGCACTCCCATCCAAGCTCACCCGGTACGTCGCCGAGTAATACGGATCCCATCCCTTCTCGCGTCCCACGCCTTCAAAGAACACATCGCCTGTCTTTTCATCCGTGCGCAGCATCTGCGTCACGTTCCAGTCACCCTCGGTTACGGCGTGCTTGAGCTTGCCCGTGCCCGCGTCATAGAGATACAGGTGGCCCGAGTTGCTACGTTCGCTGAACCACAAAATCTCGTTCCGCTTCGACAGGTAGCGCCAGTTCACCCGCCCATTGCCGCTCTCGAAGAAGGTCGTAACGGTTTCGTTCAGCACAGGCCGCACCGCACCCGTGGCCACATCGGCCATCATCAGGTCTTCCTTGCGATGATCACGACTGGTCGAAAGATATGCGATGGTCTTGCCGTCCGCAGCCCATTGCACATCGTCCCATCCGCCGCCCCGGCAGCTGATGTCGTCGCAAAGAGACGAGCGGTGCTGATCGGGCGCAGTCTTGAAGCGGGTAACCTTCCCTGAATCTGTGTCAATGACCACGCGCTCAATCATCGTCACATCCTTGTCGCCCGGCAGCGGATAGTGCCACGCATCCAGCACCGGATGACCCACATTCGTGCTGACCAGGTACATCATCCCGGTCTTCCGCTGGTCCTGCTGAAACGTCGCCACCATCTTCGAGTCGGGCGACCACACCGCGACCGCACGGTTGCTATGCGTCCATCCCGCATTGTCCGTCGCATAGCCGTAGTCGGTCACACCGTCCGTCGTCAGTTGCTTCTCTTCACCCGTCTCTACATCGCGCACCCACAGATTCCAGTTGCGGATGAAAACGGCACGCTTGCCGTCCGGCGACACCACCGCCTCATCCCGGCCGGGGCGCAGCGGCGCGGCCGCAACAGGGTTGGTACTCATGCCGGCGTTGCCGCCGGTAGCGGTTGCACTCACGCCTGAGGGCGGCTGTCCGTTGGCCTGCGTCTGCTGGTGCGCCAGCGGAATCGGCTGCTTGGCGCAGGTGTAGGCCGGCAAGGCACAGCGGTAGCGGTCGCCCCGCACGTTCACAACCAACGTTGCATTTACATCGGCAAATTCGAGATCGGTAATGGGCAGGTTGCCCGCACTCGCATTGCGGATGCCCGCCGTGTTCAGGGCCGACGCCATCTTTGCGTGATCGAACGCAGGCGCCTTTGTGGCGCGGATAGCATCGATCAACATGAACGTACTCACGCCATTCGCTGTGTCCTTGTACCAGAAGCGATCCCCGCCATTGGGTGCACTCTCGTTCTTCAGCCAGACCACGCGATCCACGGCATGGTCAATCAGCGGTGCTGTCTTCGTCGCCAGGCGGCTTTCAGCGCGCGCATAATCCGCCGTCGTCAGCGCAGTGGGCTGTTGTGCCGCAAGGGCAAGCGTGATCGCGGGCACGGCACATGCGTGCACCGCCGCAAGGAATCTGAAGCTGAACGTCTGCATGCACGGAGTCTATCAGCGACTCGGTTGGTTTAGCTTCCAAAGCACTTGCCGCAACATGCCCAATGCGATTTCCACGTCATCGGCGGCAATGCTCGTACGCCGTACAAGCCGCCGCAACGCCTCGTCACCCATGTTTCCAGGAAAGCGCCGGTCATACCCGCTGGCCAGCAACACCTCGCGCAGCAAGCTCTCCAACCGCGCAATCTCGTCACCATTCGCGGCCTGCGCCACCTCCGGCAGGGCACGGTGTGAAGGGGCCTCCCGAACTACCTCGTAGAGACACACCGCAACCGCCTGCCCCAGGTTCATCGAAATCCCGCTAGCAATCATCGGGATCGTCAGCAGCCGGTGGCAGTAACTCATCTCCGCCGCGGAGAGTCCCGTCTTCTCCGACCCGAAGAGCAACGCCACCTTACCTACGCTAGTTGCTTCCTTCTGCATCCGCACACCAGCATCCCGCAACACATCCACGGGATGCAATAAACGCCGTTCGCCCAGAGCCGTCGTCCCAAACACCAACGTACAGTCAGCAGTCGCATCCGCCACGCTTGCGAACTGCCGTGCCGCAGCCAACACCGGTCCTGCATCCACGGCAGACCGAGCCTCCTGAAATGGCACATCATACGCATTTACAACGCGGAGATCCGCAAATCCGAAGTCATGCATCGCACGCGCCACCGCGCCAATATTCAGCACATTCCGCGCACGCACCAGCACCACGACCACACGGCTTTGCGTCAGATTCGGCACACTGCCGATTGTACGGACCGCATCCCATACAGGAGCAAGATCCATCTGGGAGTACACATATGACAACAACACGCCTCAGCGACACACTTGCCAAGGTGACCTTTATCGGCCTCTGTAACTGCTACCTGCTGCGCGAGAGCGACGGTTTTACGCTGATCGATACCACACTCAAGGGAAGGGCTAAAGCCATTCTTAACGCCGCACGCGACCTTGGCCATCCCATCCGGCGCATTCTCTTGACGCATGCGCATGGAGACCACATGGGTTCCCTGGACGAGTTGCATGAAGCGCTGGGACCGGTAGACGTCGCCATCTCTGAGCGAGAGGCTCCACTGCTGCACAAAGACCTTTCACTGCGGACCGGCGAACCGCAGCATAAGCTAAAAGGCACCTTCCCAGGCTCAAAAACCCGGCCCACGCACACCCTTACCGAAGGCGAGCTCTTCGGCTCGTTGCGCTGTTACTACACGCCCGGCCACACGCCCGGCCATATGAGCTTCATTGACGAGCGTGACGGAACTCTCTTCGCGGGCGATGCGCTGGTCTCCATGGGCGGCGAACTCACGTCCGTCACCAAGCCTGTGTGGTGGTTTCCGCTCCCCAAAGTTGCCACGTGGGACAGGGCACTTGCCGTGCAGTCCGTGCGTAAACTGGCCAGCCTGAACATTGCTGCGGTGGCCACAGGGCACGGACCCTTCATTGCTGAGGGCACCACTGCGGTCCGCCGCGCTCTGGCCACAGCTGAGGTCAACGCGTAACGCATACGATGTCATCCTGAGCGAAGCGCGGATCCCTGCGAAGCTGAGCAGGGTTCAAGAGTTCAGTGCTTTTCGGCTCAGAAGCGGGTGGCCCACCTTCGGGAAGCTAAGGTGGTTTGTCAAGGCAGTACGCCTGAACTCGGCACAGCACAAGATGCAGTGTGATATCACAACCTTATGGCCCGTCTTTCTGCTGCGATTGTGTGTGCCTTCACTGTCATCATCACAATCAGCCCCGCGCAGCCCCGCAACACTCACGGTCCCGAACCCACTGGCCCCATTGCCGTCTTCGACACCACCCTTGGCCGCATGACCTGCCGCCTCTACGCCAAGCAGGCTCCGAAGACTACCGCCAACTTCACCGCTCTCGCCCAGGGCTCCAGGGAGTGGCACGACGCGCTGAACCTGACCGACGTCCGTGGCAAACCCTTTTATGACGGCACCGCCTTAGCGGGTATCCCGGATGGCATCCGTGGCGGCGATCGCTACGGCGGTGGTGAAGGCCCAGCTGGGCCGCCCATCCCGCGCGAGACCATCCCCGGCGTCACCTTTGACCGGCCCGGTCGCCTGGCCATGGCCACGCACGCAGGCGAGATCAGCAGCAGCTTCTTCCTCATCACCCTGCACGCCGACAATGAGTTCGACAAGAACAAGCGCGGAGCCATCTTCGGTCAGTGCGATGACGCCTCCGTCGCGGTCGCTGCCAACATCTCCCATACGCTGCTGTCCGTCGGCAACCGCACCACCAAAGCCCTCGCCATCAACAAGCTCACCATCGTGCAGCCCGGCGAACCACTGCCACCCATCGCTGCAAATGTATCGCCCGCAAGCATCGTCCCGCAGCCGGTGCCGCCCACCGTGCCAACCATTCCAGCGCCCGACCCAACTGGTCCAACCGCGGTCATCGACACCACCAGAGGCACTTTTACCTGCAAACTTTTCAAAGAGCAGGCACCCATCGCAACCGGCACCTTCACCGACCTGGTCGCGGGCAAGCACCCCATCCCGAACGCGGCAGTCGCTGCGGCAATCCATGGCAAAAACTACTACACCGGCCTGCACATCAACCGCGTGATCCCGGACTTCATGATTCAGCAGCAGGATTATCCCGCCGGTGCTGACGGACCGGGCTTTACCTACAGCATCGAGACTGTGCCGGGACTCACCTTCGACCGCCCCGGGCGGCTCGCCATGGCCAACGACGGCCCCGATAAGAACGACAGTTCGTTCTTCATCACCGACGCACCCACGCCCTCGCTCGACGGCAAGTTCACCATCTTCGGCCAGTGCGACGAACCGTCAGTCAAGCTGGTGAGCGAGATCGCCCGCATCCCGCGCAACGCCCACAACCGCCCCATCACACCTGTGACCATCAAGGACATCAAGCTGCAACCGTAGCTAGCTTCTCCAGTGCAACTCCACCGGTCCAAGCAACGGGTGTTCACCCTTCCCAGTCATCCGCCGCTGCTTCAGCGCGAAGTACCACTTCGCGGGCTTGTCCGCGTCGTCGATCAGCATCATCGCCGGACGGAAGCGCAGCCCCTCAGCCTGCTGCACCATCGTCTCTTGGTCCTGCCGCACAAACTTCCCGCCAAAGTACCGCGCGACCGCAGACACAAACGGCACACCGTAGAAGATGTTCCAGCACGCCATCACATCAATGCGGCAGCTCGACGGCGTAACCGGCGTCACCGTGGTTAACGAAGCGAACCACTTCTCCCCCGCTCGAATCGTCTCATACCGCCGGTTCGGCAGAACGAAATCAATCGTGGTGGTCACATCCTGGCCATAAACACCCAGCAATTTGTACGGAGCGGAGTTCTTGCTCGGCGCATGCGAACTCATCCGGAAACCATCCGGGATCGGCTCAAAGTGCTTCGTCTTCTCGTGAATGGAAGCCGCCGAGCGCCACCACCACGCCTGATGCACAAACGGCCCATGCGCCGGATCCATCAAGCCGATGATGCCGTGGTCGACATTGCACGGCAGTTCTGCGGCAATGTGCGCGCTCCGAAACCGTGCCGAGAACTTCGGCACCTTCGGCACGTCCGGTAGTTCCGTCTGCGCCGTGATCCGCCCGGCACCCGCCTCCGGCAGAAACACCCACGCGTAGCCATCCATCTCCCGGCAGGGGTACGCACCCGCGAAGATCTTCGTCGGCTCCAGCGTATCGAGCTGCGTCAGCGACGGAATCTCGACACACTGTCCGCCGCACGGCTCAAACTTCCACCCGTGGTACCGGCATTGCACCGTCTCGCCATCGAACCAGCCCGCGGAGAGAGGGATCCCGCGGTGTGGGCACAGGTCGCGCATGGCAAACAAGACACCGTCGTTCTTCCGTCCCACCAGCAGCGGCACGCCCAGCAGCAGCGTCGTCGCGGACCTTCCCCTGGCCAGTGTGTCCGCGCGCAACGCCGGATACCACTCCCCAAACATCAGATCCGTGGCGGGCTGCATGCCAGCCTCAACCCTGTCATTCCGCAGCTTCATTCTCATTCAGGCTACACGCAGCACACGTGCTTTATACCCGGCCTGTACGTACTCCTTCAGCGCCCGTGGAGTATTCACTGGAGCGATGAGCACCGCAGGCGAGGCGAACCTGCCCGCCCTTCGCGCGCTTGACACCGAACTCGATGAAATCAGGTCGTGCGGCGCGGCTTTATCACGCACTTGAGTTGACCTGCATAGTCCTTCGCCGAGTGAAATCAGGGCCAACGGCCCGGCAATATAACAGCCTAGGCCGTAGGCCTAGGTACACGTTCCGCCAAACTACAGAGCGCTGAAGGCGCGCGGCACATAAGGACAAGCCGTACATGTTACCTTTTTGTACATTCCAAAGCCGCACAAAGGAGTAACATAGAAGATGTTGTTAGGTCATACAAACAGGCCAGGCGACATGCGATGCAGTACCTCAAATCCTTCCTGACGCTCCTTGTCATCGTCCTTAGCTATAAGTTGATGGTGACCGCGTTCTCCCTGATGAACAAGCCAAGCGACCGCGCCCTGTACGGCGGAATGGCCCTGCTTGCCCTCACGGCGATCGGCCTCATAACCAGTGTTCGACTCCTCTGGAGGAGGAGTACACAATGACGCTCTTTAACGAAATCATCAACACAAACAACCGCAACACCGATGACAGCACCCGCAAGTTCATGGCGCTGCTCAAACTTGCAGGACTTGCCTTTGCCGCCCTCATCGTTCTTGTGCTCTTCTTCACTTACATCATCTCGGTGACCCGCATCGGTGCCGGTCACGTCGGTGTCGAGGTCGTTCTCAGCGGATCGCAACGCGGTGCGTCGGAGATACCCATCCGCACCGGCTGGGTCTTCTACTCGCCGCTCCGGTCGCAGATCATCGAGTTTCCGACATATGTTCAAACCGTGAAGTGGACGCGCGACCTGAACGAGGGTCGTCCTGTGAATGAAGAAATGGGTTTCAACTCCCAGGAAGGCATGGATATCTACTCAGACGTCAGCCTAAGTTATTCGATCGAGCCAAACCGTGTGCCGGACTTCTATGTCAAATACCGTGTCACCGACCTGGAGCAGTTCACCCACGGCATCCTGCGTGACATCGTGCGTAACTCGCTGAATGAGGTAGCTTCCACGTACACCGTTGAGCAGATCTACGGTGAGGGCAAGACGGAGTTCCTGGACCGCGTCCAACACCGCATCCAGGCACAGCTCACTCCGGTAGGCGTGCAGATTCAGCAGTTCGGCTTCATCGGTGCGCCACGCGTTCCAGCAGTCATTGCCTCCGCCATCACCGCCAAAGCACAGGCCATCCAGGATGCTGAGCGCGCCCGCAACGAACTGGCCAAGACGCAGGCCGAAGCGGCCAAGCAGGTCGCCGAAGCGGAAGGCGAAGCCAAGTCCAGCGTCACACGCGCGCAGGGCGAAGCCGAGGCGAACCGCATCCGCCAGACCAGCATCACGCCGCAGCTTCTGCAACTGCGCGGCCTGGAGAATCAGCGCGCCCTTATCGAGCGCTGGAACGGTCAACTGCCCAGTGTGGAAACCGCCGGGAACGGCAGTGCCCTCATGCTGCAACTACCCTCCAACCGTTAACCCGGACAGAGCGCGGCGAATCACGTCGCCGCGCTTTTCTTTTGCATGGAACGTCGTCAGCCTGCATCCTAAGCCGCATGGGATATCTGCTGATTACACTTCTTGGCATCTGCACGGGCCTGCGCACCATGACGCCAATCGCCGTTTTGTGCTGGTTTGCCTTCCGCGGCGCGCTGCACTTCCTGGGCTGGCGATCGTTCACTGCAAACATCGTGTCGGTTGCCATCTTCACGCTCATGGCGCGGGGCGAGTACGTCGGTGACAAGCGGCCCAACACGCCCGCCCGCACCGCGCCCATCGGGCTGCTGGGCCGCTCTGTCTTCGGTGCATTTATCGGCCTGCTCCTCGCCCAGCCCCTGCTCCTCAGCGCCCCAGCAACCATCCTCCTCGGCATCGCCGGAGCACTCCTCGGCACCTACGCCGGTTGGTTCCTCCGCACTCGCTCTGTCGCCGGTCTCAAGTGTCCGGATTGGCCAGTAGCCATCGCCGAAGACGTCCTCACCATCGCCTGCAGCATCGCCCTGCTCAATGCCGTCGTCACCCACGCCGCGCTCTTCACCGGCAACGCCGGCCCACTCGTCCGCTAGCCGACGAGCAACTCATACTCTGTCATCCTGGGCAAAGCGCAGCGGAGTCGAAGGATCTCCGCTTTTTGTTGGTAAAGAGAGATGCAGGCGGACCTGTAAGCCGGATTCTGTCCACACCATCTCTAGTGCTGAACGATCATTCCTCTAGGCCGCGCATTACTGCGCGGCTCCAGCAACCTACCCGCGAGTCTGGCGCACCGGGCCGGCACGCATCATCAGCCGAAGCCGAATCTTCTCGCCTATTTGGTCTTGCTCCGTGTGGGGTTTACCATGCCGCCTGCATTACTGCTGGCGCGGTGCGCTCTTACCGCACCTTTTCACCCTTACCAGTTCGCTTCGCTCAGGGCAGGCCCCTCGCATCGCCAACAGGCGGTATCGTCTCTGTGGCACTGGCCGTCTCTGCGCCTTGACGCGCAGATCCCGGGCGTTACCCGGCACACTGCCCCGCGGAGTCCGGACTTTCCTCCCCTGCCTTCACAAACGTGCGGAAGGCAGCAGCGATCGTTCGGTCCGCCTGCACTTCCAAGTATACCGGCCCCGACATAGCCTCGAGCAGGCACGAGGTTGCATCCATAAGAGGGCTACACAACAAGCGGCTTTAGCCGCCGAGGTAGAGACCCGCCATATTCGAAACGAGGCTTTAGCGTCTGGGGTGACGCTCACACCCTAGGGGCAAACAATGCCAAGCACATTCGCAAGCCTATCCTTGATGCTCACCATTTCGATCCGACCGAGATGCCCGGCCTTCACACCGGGACCCGCCAGGATAAAGACGCTGCTGTAATCCTCCCGCACCGGCCAGAAGCCATGGTTGCCCTTCTCGTACGGCGGCGTCAGGTACTGCGGTCCGGCAGGCTTCGCCGCATCAGGCCTGTCATGCGTCGCGGCATCGGCAGGAGGAGGCGCACCACCCATCCCAAACATGAAGTGCTCCGCCGGAGCCACCGCCAGCAGCTCGCCTCTCAACGAAGGCGCGTACTTCGCTAGTTCCTCCGCCGGAATCACACGCCCGATCCCATCCTTGCCCGCCACTGACTCCTCCCGCAAAAACGCCGCCACCGCTGCATCATCCGTCACAGCCAGTCCGCCCAGCGCACGCACCTTGCCCGTCATCCCGTGCTGCTCCAACAAGACGTTCAGGTTCGCCGTATGATCCACGCGCTCAAAGCCGTGGTCCGCCGCGACCACGATGTCATAGTCCTTCGGCAGCGCGTGCATCATCTCGCCGATCAGCGCATCTGTGCGCTCCAGCGTCGCCCGGCTCGGCACATTGAATGGTCCAAGGTCATGCTGATCGGAGTCCAGGTCGACCAGGTGTACCAGCAGGAGATCCGGCTGCTTGTGCTTCAGCAGCCACACCGTTGCCAGCGTGCGCGTACGGTCATCCATCCACTGCTGCGGGAACGACGGCTCATCCTTGGTGATCTGGTCCACCAAATCTGCTGGCACCGCCTTGGATGCGACACTCTCCGTGTCCATGGAGCCGCCGTTGCGCCTCTGAAAGTACTCCGGCAGGTTCCACGTCAGCGGCGCACCCACCGTCACCGGCCATGTCACGGCAGCCGTCGTCAGGTGCTGTGCCGCAGCGCATGTCAGCAGCGTCGAGGGCACCTTGATCAGGTCGGCAGTCCAGTAGTAGTCGCCACCCTCAGCCCGCGGACGCCGGTTCCCAAGGATGCCATGCACATCCGGCGGCACGCCCGTCAACAGTGTCGTGTGCGAGGGCCACGTAATCGTCGGCCACACACCCGTCACCCCGTCCGCCACCTGCCCTTTCGCCATCAGCGTGCGCAGGTTGGGGATGCGCTCCCCGTCCTTGTCGCGGTCCCGCAGATAGCGCCAGTCAAACCCATCCACCGACACAACCAGCAGCTTGTGCCGGGCCGCCGACACGGCACGAAATTCGCTTGTACTCTGAGCACCAGCATTCGCCGCAAGCAGCACTGTAAGCGCGAGTCCAATCCCAACGGTTTTAAAACAATTCAAAGCGAACCCTCACCTGCACTTCAGCAACAGCTATGCACAGTTTTAGGGTCGAAGACCCCTTACATAACAGCCTGGGCCGAAGGCCCAGGTAGCCTGCCACCTAAAAGCCTCAGGGCTGAAAGCCCGGCGCAAAGACGCTAGAAGCGTATGCGCCCCCCAAGTTGCACCTGCCGGGAGTTGAACGCACTCGCGGCCGTGCCAAACGTCGTCGATG
The DNA here is from genome assembly GCA_964251045.1 of uncultured Terriglobus sp. Classification (GTDB taxonomy): domain Bacteria; phylum Acidobacteriota; class Terriglobia; order Terriglobales; family Acidobacteriaceae; genus Terriglobus. The sequence continues at coordinate 33,020 of CAXUHI010000022.1, forward strand.
TCGGCGCAACCACCGGCCCAAACGCGGATGCCCGGTAGTTCGTGCCGTACGTCGTATTCACCGCACCGCCGCACCCGCCCGCGCTGCACGCCACATTCGTTGAGTTCAGCAGGTTCTCCGCCTCCGCAATCAACTCCAGCGACACGCGCTCATGGAAGATGGGGAACGTCCGGCTGCCGCGCATATTCCACTCTCGGAACATGGGGCCACGAAAACTGTTGCGTGCGCCAAAGTTGGCATAGTCATTATTCACGCCATCGCCGTTCAGGTCCGCACCGGCCAGCGGCGAGTACGGAAAGCCCGAAGTCACGGTAGCGTTTGTCGAGAACATGAAGCCATCGAAAATAGCTGTCGCCAGACCCGCTCCCTGCACGCGCGGCTGCCACACACCCTGGATCACGAATCGATGGCGCTGGTCGCTCGAGGAGAATCCATAATCGCGAGTGATGTTGCCGGAATCCGTCACGTTGTTGCCGCTATCCCCGACGGCATCGTTATTGTTGAAGGCCCAGCCCACGGTGTACGACGCGTCGAACTGGACTCCGCGACTCAGACGCTTCTTCAGATCGATATAGCCGCCATAGTACGTGTCGCCCCCCACACTGGTCAGCTGAAAGATCTGGTTAAACGCAGTGTTGGGCCGTGCACCACCGTAGATGGCACGCCCATCCGCCAGACGGCCCGTTACCGCGCCCAGGTTGGTATCGATCAGCAGCGGTGCGCGACGTCCCAAATACAGCTGCGACCCAACCGTCACAGAGTAATCCGTGCCAAGTTCCCGTTCCACTTCCAGATCGCTTTGCTGCGCATACTGTGTCCGGAAGTTAGGCGCAAACCCATACACGCTCGTCTTCACCGCAAAAGTGGTGGCCGGGCCGCTAAACGCCGCCGGATACTGTGGCGCGCCCGGTGCTGTTCCGCTCACGGTAAATGTCTGCACCTGTGCTCCGTTGGAGCGGTCCACCAGCGAAATCAGCCTCAGATTCAGAGTGTCGTAGTTGATGCCATACCCGCCGCGAACCACCGTCTTGTCACCCGCTCGCAGCGTAAAGCCAATCCGTGGCGCAACGTTCGTGGGATCGTTTGGCAGCGTGCGCGAGAACGCCAGCGCACCGTTCTGATTCAGCTGTGGGTAAAACCGGTATTCATACCGCACGCCGTAGTTGAGCGAAACGCTGGGGGACGCCTGCCAGTGATCCTGCGCATAGAAGTTGATCGGTGTCGTCCGGTGCTCGGCGGTATTGTTGCCAAACTGCTGCGTGAACGTGTTGTAGTTGTTCCGCCCGGCGACCGCGCCGAGGTACTGCGCCAGGTTGGAGAAGCTGTACGTGTCGGTCAGGCGGTCAATCGAAAGCACGTGAATCGTGTCGATGTCGGTGCCGAACCGCAACTGATGCTTGCCTGCCGTGTAGCTGTAGTCGTCGATGATGTTGTACTGGTCTTCCTCGTAGTGCTGGTTCGCGCTGGTGTTCGATCCCAGCGTGGCCACGCCGCTGATGCTGATGACCGGACCCACCACGCCGCTCACCGGAGGCCGGTCGAAGATGCGCCGCAGCGTGCCAAAGCGGAGTTCATTCAACGCCCGGGAACTCACAATGTGCGACCATTGCGTCGCCCCGGTGTAGTCGTGGTCGTTGTAGTTGTTGGAAGACGAGATGGTCTGCAAACCACCGGAGGTGTTGAACTGCGACGGCGTCTTGTACAGCGAATAGCGGAAGTAGAAGTTATCCTTTGGATTCAACTGCCAATCGATACGTCCCAGGTACGACTGGAAGCGCTGCTTGAACGGCGCATTCCCCAACTGCGAAGCAGGCAGTCCCAGCGCAGCCGCATTGGCCGCCGTAATCGTAATCGGATGCGCACCATCCTCCGGTTCGTACTCTCCACTCAGAAAGTAAAACAGCCGGTCCCGCTTGATCGGTCCGCCAATGTTGACCGAGTACGTCGCCCACTGTTGAAACGGCTTGGTCTGCGACAGCGACGGCTTTGAGATCAAACCCGGCCGCCGCTCCAGCACCAGTCCCTCGCCATGCGTTTCGTTGGTACCTCCGCGCGTGACCATGTTGATGATGCCGCCCACCGTGCGTCCGTACTGCGCGTCCATCGCACCGGCAACGACGCGCGTCTCCTTCACGTCTTCCGGCGAAAAGATGCCCAGACGCCCCGGCCCGCCGCGCTGCGTGTTATCGATGCCGTCGATCATGAACGCCTTGCGCTGCATGCCGCCAAACGCAAACGTCGGATTGCCAAACTCGTCATCGCGCGTTCCGTTCAGCCCCGGCACCAGCAGCGCCAGGTTGAAAGAATTGCGCGAGGTAATCGGCATATTTTCCATTGACTTCTGATTCAAGCCGTCGGAGACGTCGAACGTCTCCGTGTTCAGGATGCTGGCATCCGCTGTTACCGTAACCGTTTCGCTGGCACTGCCGGGACGCAGCATCACATCCACCGGGCTGCTCTGGCCCACGCGCACCGTGATGCCGTTCTGCTGGTAGCTCTGAAAACTGGGTGCTGTCACCGTGATGCGGTACACGCCCTCTGGCAACAGAGGCACGGCATACTGCCCGTCGCTGCCCGCCTGCACCGTCCGCATAAACCCGGTCTGTGTCTCCGTAGCTTCCACCGTCGCGTTCGGCAACACCTGCCCGTTCGCATCGTGCACGACGCCCGTGATGCTACTTGCCACGGTACTTGTCTGGCCGAGCATAATGGGGACAACTGCACATGCCACGGTGGCGGGCACAGCAAACCTGCGCAGGGAAATCCACATATCTGAAAGCATGCATACACGATGAACCATCGATGTAAACAGGACGTTGCAAAACGGCGACAATAGCGTAAACGCAGCCCTTCACATACAGCGCAATCAGTGACGGCGCGAAACGCCGCTGCATCCATTTCGCGGCTTTCTAATCCATCTTGACCTTGAGGAGTGCGTAACCGGACGCTGCCAGCTGTACTTCGGCGAACGTTGCAGGAGCATCACAGGTTCAAAAAGAAGTCAACCCACAGCAGGGCAAGATTCCTCGTGCGGATGACACCAAAGCGGGCGTTGCCATACGTGTCGCACTGATGACCGCTGCCGGGGTCGTCGGCGCAGCGACAAGGATTCGCCAATCATTCCGACCACCAGGAAGACGGAAGCTACGTTGGCGATCTGGACGATGGAAGTCGCTTCGTACTGCACCAGTAGGCTTGAACCGCGCGCAGCCTGCTATTTCACCAACTCGATCTTGATTGGGATGTCCCGGTCCAATTGCTTGTCAAACTTCCCCATTGTGTGTGTCTTGGAGCGGTTCCCGCGAAACGTGGCCCACACGGTGTAATCCACATCTGATCGCAGTTCTCGAAAGTGATACTCCCCGCGTTCATCTGTCACATAGCTCTGGATCACGAGCGTGTCCATGGCTTCGATCTGAACCACTGCTCCGCGCAAGATTTCATTGCTGCCATCGGTGACAGAACCGGTCACGCTGCGGGGAGGATTGCGCGTGTACTGCGCCGGAACAGGGGCTGGCGTCCACACCAGGACTACGGCGAGGACTGCAATCCAGGATCCGAAGATGCGGGGGAACATTCTCATGCCATTCCCTTTCTTGTTACCCAAGCCTCGGGAAACGAACTCGTATGATCGGCGGCACACCATAAGACGCAGAATGTGACTGTAACGGCGCAAACTGCGTCGCATCTGCCGCACAGGTCGCCCATTGTGACCGGCGACTACCGCCATCTCTGACCTTGCCAGCATCTCAGCGAGGAATGTCTCTGCTGGACACACTGCTTGGCCGCCCGCTCGCGTCGGAGGAAGATACGGAACAGCGCGTCGGCGTTGCGGACGGCGTGCCGACCTTTGGCCTGGATGCGCTCGGCTCTGCCGCATACGGTCCTGAAGCCGCCCTGACCATCCTGATCCCTGCCGCTGCCGCCGGTATTGCATACGTGATGCCCATCAGCCTGGTTATCATCGCGCTGCTGACGGTCGTCTACTTCTCTTATCGCCAGACCATCGACGCCTACCCTAACGGCGGCGGATCGTACACCGTGGCCAGCGAGAACCTTGGGCGCGGCATGGGTCTGCTGGCCGCCGCCGCCCTCATGGTCGACTACCTCCTGGACGTCTGCGTCGGTATCTCCACCGGCGTCGGCGCACTCGTCTCCGCTGTGCCCAGCCTGCATCCGCACACCCTCGCCATCTGCCTCGGTATCCTCCTCGTCCTTACGCTCATCAACCTCCGTGGTGTACGCGAGAGCGGTATCCTCTTTATGCTGCCCACGTATGCCTTCTGCGTCTGCCTGCTGGGCGTCCTCGGCTGGGGCCTCGTCAAGACCATCCTTTCAGGTGGACATCCGCATCCCGTCGTTGCGCCGCCTCAGCCCTCCACCAAAGCTGTCGCGGCAGTCGGCGCATGGTTGCTCATCCGAGCCTTTGCCGCAGGATGCACCGCACTCACCGGCGTGGAGGCTGTCAGCAACGGTGTCATGGCCTTTAAAGATCCAAATACCAAAACCGCCCGTCACACTCTCACGGTTATTGTGGTCTTACTTGGCATCTTCCTGGCAGGCATCGCACACCTCACGCAGGTGTACGGCATCCAGGCCACCGACCCAAGTTCACCGCACTATCAAAGCCTGCTCTCCATGCTGACGGCAGCCGTCGCGGGCAAGGGCGTTTTCTACTACGTGACCATTGCGTCGATCCTCGTCTTGCTCTCACTCTCCGCCAACACCGCCTTTGCTGACTTCCCCCGCCTTTGCCACGTCATCGCGGAGGATGGCTACCTTCCACGCTTCTTCGCCATCCGTGGACGCCGCCTCGTGTACTCCGAGGGCATCATCGTTCTTGCCATCCTCTCCGCCCTCATCTTGGCCGCGTTCGACGGTGTAACAGATCGCCTTATCCCGCTCTTTGCCATCGGCGCCTTTCTCGCCTTCACCCTGTCACAGGCAGGCATGGTCATGCACTGGCGCCGCACCGAACATAACCGGTCCGCGCTCTACATCGCCATCAACGGCGTGGGTGCGTTTGCTACCGGCTGCACTGTCATCATCGTCCTGGTCGCGAAGTTCACGGAAGGTGCATGGATCACAGTTCTCATGGTCCCGCTGCTCATCGTTATGATGTACGCGGTCCATCGCTACTACCGGCGTGCCGCGCGCCTCATGCGCATCGATCGTCTCGAACTGCGCAAGGAACCGGACCCGCTTGCCGTTGTACCTGTCTCCGCCTGGAATCGCGCATCGCAGCACGCCCTGCAGTTTGCCTGTTCCTTAAGCCCTGACGTGGAAGTGCTTCACGTCGAGTGTCCCGACGAACATGGCGAGGAGACCTCGAAGAACTGGCAAGCACAACTCGACGGTGCCGCAAAACAGGCTGGACTCAACGTCCCCAAAATCGTCTCGGTCGCATCGCCCTTCCGCTTCATTACATCGCCGATCGTCAAGTACGTGCTCGACGCCGAGAAGCGTGCCCCGAACCGGAAGGTCATGGTCGTCGTACCGGAGCTGGTTGCGACCCGCTGGTACCAATACCTGCTGCACAATCACCGCTCCACTGTGCTGAAGGCGCTGCTCCTGCTCCAGGGCAATCGCCGCATTGTCGTCGTCAACGTGCCCTTTTACCTGCGCTAGGCTGGTCCCACGCGCGGTGACACAGCACAGCGTGTCGGCGCATCCGCGCATCCAGCAAGCAACGAAGCAATGGTCTGCCGTACAAGGAGACCTGCCGGACGCCGTTTCCAGGGACTGTCGTGGCGTTTGCTTCCGCCGAGTGCCTGTTACCTCGGCGGTGTCACTGGGCTGTGGCAGGCGTTGAGTCCTAGCACTCCTGTCGACTCTGCTGCACACAAAAGGGTGCACTCGAATCCTGGGCAGCGTCTTTGTCCGGTGTCGCAATTCGTTCTTGCTCTCTAAGTTCCCCTATAATCGTCTTCTAAAGACACGTGTGCGCTTGCCGGGTTCTTTGCAGACTGCGGCTGCTCGTGCGCGGCGAGTTCCTGGCAGTGAGGGTGTTGTTATCAAAACCGTAAAGCAGGGGGGCACCCAACCGGGAGCGTTCCCAACCCACAACCATGAACCTGTGCGGTTCACCTCATTCCCTCTTCGCCGAGTGCGTAACCTGCTCACACAGGGCAGCGTCTTTGCGGCGGCAGTACTTGCATGCGGATCTCTCCTGCCCGCGCACGCACAGGGTGCTCCAGCGCAGGCCACGGCCTCAGGCTCTGACCTGCCACTGTGCGCGCCGCAGGTCATCGGCAATCGCCGCTACCCAAAGGAATCCATCCTCGCCCGCCTCTTTTCCAGGCAGGGCAACCCGTATGACGCAGCAACTGTTGAGCGCGATTTCAACTCTCTCTGGAACTCAGGCTACTTTGAAGACGTCCGCATTGAGCGCGCCGAGGGTGCGGGCTGCACGCAACTCATCATCTACGTGCGTGAAAAGCCAACCATCGGCGAGATCAACTACAAAGGCCTGAACGCCGTCACGGTTTCTGATGTTCTGGAGCGCGACAAAAAGGCCAAGGTCGGTGTGACGGTGGAAAGTCAATACGACCCCACCAGGATCAAGCGCAAAGAAGTCGTCCTGAAGCAGCTGCTGGCCGAGCATGGGCATCAGTTCGCGACAGTCCGCACAGAGATCAAGACCATCCCGCCCGCGCGCGTGTCTGTAACCTTCGTCGTCAAAGAAGGCCCGACGGTCAAGGTCGGTCGCATCGGCTTTGAAGGCAATCAGCGCCTGAACAGCCGCACCCTGCGCGCGGCCATGAAGAACTCCAAGCCTATCGGCATTCCGCACTCCATCATCCTGGAAAATCTGTTTGCCCGCACCTTCGACGCTACCAAGCTGGACGAAGATGTGGAACGCGTCCGTCAGGCTTATCGTGAGCGCGGCTACTTTAAAATGGAGCCCGGCGAGCCCATCACCAAGGTGCGCGACTCGGGCGGCATCAACATCTTCACGCTGCACCCCTCCAACGGCAAGCGCATCGACATTGAACTGCCCGTCACGGAAAACGCACGCTACAAACTCGCAGGCATTACCTTCTCCGGCTACAACAAAGCAGAATTTCAGAACGTCGCCGCGTTGCGTGCGCAGTTCCCGCAGAAGGATGGCGAGTACTTCAACGCAACCCTTTTCGGTAAAGGCCTTGAAAATCTTCGAAAGGCATTCGGCTCCGCGGGTTACATCAATTTTGTCGGAACGCCAACACCTGCCTTCGATGAAGCGAATAAGACGATCACACTCAACATCGACATCGATCAGGGTAAGCAGTTCTTTGTTTCCAGAATCGAGTTCAGCGGCAACACCATTACCCGCGACCGTGTTATTCGACGCGAACTGCTGCTTGAAGAGGGCCAGCGCTATAACAACGCGGCCTGGGAAAACTCAATCCTTCGATTGAATCAATTGAATTACTTCGACGCGCTACATGCCGATCAGGACTCGGAGATCCGCACGAACAATGATGAAGGAACGGTCGATCTTCTCTTGAAGTTGAAGGAAAAAGGCAAGAACTCCATCGGACTGAATGGCGGTGTTTCCGGCCTCTCCGGATCGTTCGTGGGCTTGAACTATGAAACAAACAATTTCCTTGGTCTAGGTGAAACACTCTCTGTCGTCGCTAACATCGGCGACCTTTCGCGCCAGGTCACTTTTGGCTTCACAGAGCCCTACCTGCGCAACAAGCCGGTCTCCGTCGGATTCCAGGTGTTTGCCAGCAAGTACGACTACAACCCGGCCAAGAGCTATTCGGCTGCGGGTCTGTCCCAAAATCTTTCGAACGCGCAACAATCTCTGCTAACAAACTACAACCAGTCCAGCACCGGCCTGACACTCTCGGCTAGTACGCCCTTGAGGCACCTCTTTCGGCATGCCATTGGTGTGACGCGCGTCGGCGTTTCCTATGCGCTTTCCCGCTCCAACATCACAACCTTTAACGACAACACGCGCAACGTCTTCGAGACGCTGAACTTCCGCAGCGGCATCTCGCAGAACAACGCGCTTGACGGTATCATCTCGTCCGTCATCACACCATCCTTCACGTATTCCTCACTGGACCGCGCGGCCGGACCGCATAATGGTCGCGACTTCAATCTTGCGGTACAGGTGGCGGGTGCTGGCGGCAATGTGAAGTACATCTCCCCCGTAGCCAGCTTCCGGCAGTTCTATCCGATGAAAGGCCTGCGCATCAACCGCGAGGGCCGCAACGTGTTGGGCATGCGCGCGCAGTTTGCACATGCGCAGGGCTTCGGCGGGCAGGTCGCGCCTCCCTTCAATCGCGTCTATGGTGGTGGCGAAGCCGACATCCGCGGCTTTGACATTCGGTCCGCAACCCCTTACACCTTCATTCCAACGCGCGTTAACTTCAACTTGACTAACCCGGATGGTTCCACCGTTCCGCGCGACCCAACGAATAACACCCTCGGCAACATCCAGATACCGCTCCCGGTCTATCGCCTTGTCACCGTCGGGGGCGATACGTCTTTCACCGGCAATCTGGAATACCGGATTCCCATCGTTTCGCAGGTCACGTTTGCGTTCTTCACGGATTTCAACCTGACCTTCGATGCGCTTCCGTCGCAGCTGCGTCAGAGCGTCCTGGGCGCATCCACCATCTCCAGCCCGCTCTATGGTTGCCCGGTGTTCGTTAACGGCGCGTGCTCGGGCGGCAAGCAGCTTACCTTCCCGGAACAACTCAACACTGCGCCAGGCACCAACCTCGTCCCCCGCATGTCGAACGGTGCTGAGCTGCAGGTTGTGCTGCCCATCGTCAATGCGCCGTTCCGGCTGTTCTATGCATATAACCCCTTGCGCTTATATGAAACGATTCCGCAGCAGCTCGCCATCCCGGTGACCGGACCGGCAGGAACCGCGACCTTCCAGAGCCTGTTCCCGAACTCTGCCGCTGGCCGCTACTCCTATGCGCAGGCCCTGCAAGTCTACGGCGCCGATTACATCCTGCGTGAGCCGCGTAAAACTGTGCGGCTCTCCGTTAGCACGACCTTCTGAATTGGGTGGACCACATGCACCGTGGTCTCACCCCGCTTCGCTCGAACGTTCGGTGTATGTGTCCCGCTAAATGGACTCCGCCCGTCTTGCGCGTAGCATGCTTTCGTCTGCATTTCAGATCGTCCGGACAGCCTGCAGCAAGTCATCGGCATCCTTTGTGCCAGCGCTTTTTGATGAGGCCGTCTGGAATGGTTCGTAAACTCTTCCCTCTCATTCTCTTGTTGCAATTCAGCACATCGCACGCGATAGATGCACCTCCGAGCAGTGTCCTTGGCTATTGGCGTGAACCGGGCGGATCGGTAATTCACATTGATACGTGCGAGACGGGACTTTGCGCTGTGCTGGCGGCACTTCCCGCAGCCGTTCCGGCTACCAGCGACGTCAATAATCCTGACGCATCTCTCCACAACCGGCCCCTCTGCGGGCTGCGCATCGGCGAGGGATTTCGGAGTGAAGGCGACAGGGCAACAGGCGGGCACCTATACAACCCGCGCAATGGCAAGACCTACCGTGGGTCGATTGAAGCCAAGGGCGATGCACTCGACCTGCGCGGCTACATCGGATTCAAGGCGTTTGGACGCTCCGTTACCTGGACGCGCCTGAACGAACCTCCACCAGCTTGCACCGCCAAAGCTGAACCGCCTGCGGCACCCTCATCAGGAAGCTAGCTTCCGCGCAACATCTCTCACCGATATGAAAGTCATGACGCGATACGACTCGCCGCACCGTCCGGAAGCCGGCTCAAGCGAAGGGTCAGCCAACATGCCGCGCCCACCAAGCCCATCGCGGCAGCCACATAAAACGGCATATGCCAGCCAAAGTGAGACACCAGGACCGGCGTAAAGCTGGACGTGACCGCTCCCCCAACCTGTCCACCCATGTTCATCACGGCACTGGCAACGCTGACATGCTCCTTCGCCACATCCGCCGTCACCGCCCAGAAACAACTCTGGCCCACGTACAACATACCGGCACCCGCCGCCAACACCAGTCCCGCCACCTGTGCCGACTCCGCCTTGGCTCCCGTCACAAGCAGCAGTGAGGTCAACGTCATCATGGCGAACGGCACATACGTGCGTCCCAGCCGCTGGCTGTACCGCCGCGCCAGCCAATCGCTCAGAACCCCACCCATCAGGCATCCCACTGTCATACACAAGAACGGCAGCGTGGAGTAGAGTGCGCTTTTCTTGAGATCCAATCCACGGGACTGAGCCAGGTAAATGTAAAACCACGCAAAGAATACCCAGGCAATGTACCCAAAGCAGAAGTAACTCAATGTGAGCGCAAGAATCTCTCGTTTCACCGCGATCCGGTACCAGGAAAGGGCGGCAGCAACAGGTGCATGCACGGTGGCGAGTGAGTCACTTGCCGGTAACGGGAACGTCTCGTCTTCATAAGACCGTTCGGCACGCGGCGTGTCTCGCGCAAAGATCCACCATACGAGCCCGCCAACCAGACCGATCGCTGCGCTGAACCAGAAGGACGCGCGCCAGCCATGGTGGAGAATAATGACGGCCAGTAACGGAGGCGTGATTCCCGACCCCGCGCCCACGCCGGCAAAAATGATCCCGTTTGCCTTGCCGCGTTCCGGTACGGGAAACCAGCGTTCTACAAAGTGGCTTGCCGCTGGATACATGGCAGCCTCACCTGCGCCCAGGAAGAAGCGCACGGCAACCAGCAGCAGAACGCTGACGCCGAGCGTCGTCGGCAAGATCGTGATCAGCGCCGTGAACACCGCCCACCAGATCGCTGAAAGCGCCAGCACGCGCCGCGAACCGTAGCGGTTGACAACAAGGCCCATCGGGACCTGCATGGCGGCGTAGCCGATCAAGAAGGCGCTGAACACCCAACCCAGCCGCGTGTTGTCCACGTGAAACTCGCGGCCAATCGCAATCCCGGCTATCGAGATGTTCGTGCGATCGAGGTACGCAATCGCGCTCAACACAAAAAGCCAGCTCACCAGCAGATACCGCATCACCACACCGCGTTGCACCAGGCGATCACCTCATACTGCAAAGTTCCCATCTTGTATACCAGCCGGGCTTCATACCTGGCCAAGTGAAAGACAATGCCTGCCCTGAAGAACACGACGGTACGAGATGCGCGCATTGCCAGCAGCGACGGAAACGCTCACGATAGTGAACATGCTGCCCAACGAAGGTGTAAGCATCCGGCTGCAATGCAAAGACCCGCTTGCCGTACGGTGGATGCACTAGGTCAACTTCCCCGTCCTGTTCACCATGATCTGGAGCGGCCTGTTGATCTACTGGAACGACTCTGACAACGCTTTCCAAGCATCCGCATCGCGTCCGCCGGATTGGGTTTGGGAAGTTCACCCTGTTTCGTTTCTTTCCGGACGGGTTCTACAAGGGATTGCATGTGCACTACCACGTAACCGAGGAGCTTGGATACCACTTCTTCTTCATGTGGATCTTCACCCTGAATGGTGTCGCATGGGTACTCTACACATGGCTCTCCGGGGAGTGGCGTTTCTTCTGCCGCAAAGGCACAGCCTGCGTGATGCTATCTAGGTGACACTGGTGGACCTGCACCTGCGCAAAGGGCCTGCCGCCGCAAATCAACTACAACGGTGAACAGCGGATCGCGTACGCTTCGTGCATTGCCATAGGAGCAATGACGCTGCTGACTGGAGCAGCCATCTACAAGCCCACATCCGCGCATTGGCTGACTACCTTGCTGGACGGCTATGTGTCTATGTATGGTTGACGTTCAAATGCGTCATTAACTGCGCGAGAGATTCTTCCGGTGTGCCCCCGACGGAGATGTGCCAGGCACCGTCGCCGGGTTCTTCCAATGTGGCAAGCTGGCTGCTGAGCAGATTGGGATTCATGTACTCATGATGACGACCCTGCAGATGCGCAGCGATCGTCTCCGGCGCGGCTTCCAGCAGAGCGAACTGCACTTGGGAGGTAGAAAAATCGCCTCGCAGAATGTCACGGTACTGCGCTCGCAATGCAGAACAGGCCAGAATCATGGGCTTGTTGGCATCCACGTACTCCGCAATCGTTGCATGCAGAATGGCAAGCCACGGCGCACGGTCCTCATCCGTCAGCGGGTGTCCAGCCGCCATCTTCGCCTTGTTGGCGTCAGGATGAAAGTCGTCGCCATCAAGAAACGGCCATCCGGTCGACGCGGAGAGCATGTGCCCAAGCGTCGTCTTTCCCGTTCCGCTGACACCCATCAAAATTAAGACCACGTGCACGTACTCCATTCGTTGCTTGATCGCCGATCCCTGCTATCGATGAGACGTTCGGGTGCTGCTCCGTCTAATCTACTGCTGTGACCCTCTACGATACCTTCCACAACCTGATGCGCGCTATAGCGCTTACGGCGCTTGCCGTCCCTTCCACAGTTCTTCAAGCGCAGAGTGCTCCTGTGAGCGGCTACCAGGTCGTTGCGAAATATCCGCACTCGACCGACAGCTACACCGAAGGATTCTTCTACCTGGATGGGCTGTTTTATGAAGGAACGGGCATGGAGGGGCGGTCCGCGCTGCTGGTGATTCAGCCGCAGACAGGCAAGCCGGTGCAGCAGCGCATGTTGCCCGCAAAGTATTTCGGCGAAGGGATCATCGATGTCGGATCAAGCATTTACGAATGGACGTGGCAGACGCATGTTGGATTTGTCATTGACAAATTCTCCATGCGGGAGCTGCGGCAATTCACCTATACGGGCGAGGGATGGGGCATGACGCGGGATAAGTCTTTTATTATCACCAGCGACGGAACGGATACCTTGCGTTTTCGAAATCCGCAGACGTTTGCGGAAACGCGGCACATCGTGGTGCACGACGGGACGAAGAAGATCGACCAGTTGAACGAACTGGAGTACATCAAAGGCGAAATCTGGTCGAACGTTTGGCATGACAACCGCATTGCCCGCATCTCGCCCAAAGACGGGCATGTTGTTGGATGGATTGATCTTACCGGCATCCTGCCGGAGAGCCAGAAGAAGGATGCAGAGTCCGTCCTGAACGGGATTGCGTATGACGCGGAGCATGACCGCATCTTTGTGACAGGCAAGCAGTGGCCCACGATCTTCGAGATCAGAGCCGTACCGAAAAAGTGATGTGTATGACGCTTAAAAACCACGTTAGCGCTAACGCCTACGTTAGCGCTAACGCATGATGCACATGCCCTCGCGTCTTCAATCACGTTCTTGCAGTTCAGCAGAACCGGGAGATGGGTGTTGGGGCGGCGGCTTGGCTGTTTGTGGATTCTTTCGTATTTTGCTTCGGTGGAGCAGGATGCGCGGGGATGCCGCTTCCCAAGATTTCACGAGGGTGTCTGGCGGAGAGTGAGGGATTCGAACCCCCGATCGCCTTACGACGATGTCTGATTTCGAGTCAGGTGCATTCAACCGGGCTCTGCCAACTCTCCGTCCTCTCCGAGTCTATCGAAAGCTGTGCGCCTTGGCTATGCGTGGCTTTCATGCAGCGTTCTGGACGTTCAAAACCTTCGCCGCCATCCCTTGTTGCGGGCGCATCGCAGATCGTCTCCCGGCGTACCACACGGATACAGCAGGCGCGCCTGCGTGCGCAGCACACGCCGCAGCATCGAACCTGCCCGAATTGGTACCCGGATTTCCTTCTGACACGGCGGTACAGTAAAGAAAACCTGCGTTGTCAGGCGCACTTTCCTCAGCACGCACAAGCGCGGCGTCGTTTCCCACAGCTTGCACTACATCTTGTGCTTGCGTCTGCTCCATACCCGAGCTAAAGTACATCTACTTCATCATGTGTGCCGCGCTTTCATGCACAGGCCGGAACCATGATACGAATAAAAGGCGAAGATGCCGCTACGCAGATTTGAAACCAGGAGTACCTATGCCATCCACTTTCCAGACCAGCCTGTCTGACCTGACACCCAGCTTCCCCGTGCGTGATGAGACGCCCACCATGCACGTGAAGAAGCGCAACGGCACGCTGGAGAACGTGGACGTCAACAAGATTGTGCGTGCGGTGCAGCGCAGTTCGCATGGTCTGTCGCATGTGGATGCCATTCGTATCGCGTCGAAGACGATCGGTGGGCTGTATGACGGTGCCACGACGCGCGAACTTGACGCGATCTCCATCGACACGGCCGCGTCGCTTATCGCGGAGGAGCCGCAGTACTCCAAGCTGGCCGCGCGTTTGCTGCTGGGTACCATCATCAAGGAAGTTGCCGGGCAGAACCTCCACTCCTTCTCACAGTCCGTCGAGCACGGGTTTGCGCAGGGTGTCGTTTCGCCCGCCACGGCAGAGTTTGTCCGCGTGCACGCCCGCAAGCTGAACCACGCCATCGACGAGAACCTCTCCGACCGCTTCGAGTACTTCGGCCTGCGCACCGTGTATGACCGCTATTTGCTGCGTGACCCGCTCTCGCGCAAGGTGATCGAGACGCCGCAGAACTTCTTCCTGCGCGTCGCCTGCGGCCTGGCCGGCACGCCGAGCGAGGCCATCGAGTTTTACCGCCTGATTGCCTCGCACGACTATATGCCCAGCTCGCCCACGCTGTTCAACAGCGGCACCAAGCATCCGCAGATGTCCAGCTGCTACCTGCACGATTCCCCGCTGGACTCCCTGGAATCGATTTACGACGCGTACAAGGATGTGGCGCTGCTCTCGAAGTTTTCCGGCGGTATCGGCCTCGCATTTCATCGCGTCCGCAGCGAAGGTTCGCTGATCCGCGCCACCAACGGCCTTTCCAACGGCATTGTGCCGTGGCTGCGCACGCTCGATTCCTCCGTGGCTGCCGTCAATCAGGGTGGCAAGCGCAAGGGCGCCTGCTGCGTCTACCTGGAGCCATGGCACGCCGACATTGAAAGCTTTCTGGAACTGCGCGAAAACACCGGCGATCTCTCACGCCGCACCTACAACCTGAACCTGGCCAACTGGATTCCGGATCTATTCATGCGGCGTGTGGACGAAGACGGCATGTGGTCGCTCTTCGACCCCAAGCTGGTGCCGAACCTTCCGGACCTCTTCGGAAAGGAGTTCGAAGAGGCCTACCTGCAGGCGGAAGAGGGCAAGATTTATCACCGCCAGGTGAAGGCGCGCGATCTCTATGCCCGCATGATGCGCTCGCTGGCCGAAACCGGCAATGGATGGATGACCTTCAAGGACGCCTGCAATCTGAAGAACAACCAGACGGCTGCGCCCGGCAATGTCATCCACCTGTCGAATCTCTGCACAGAGATCACCGAGGTCACGTCGAAAGATGAGACCGCCGTCTGCAATCTGGGCTCCATCAACCTGGCCCGCCACACCACGGTGAACGAAGCGGGGGAGGTGGTCTTCGATTTCGAGAAGCTGGCCGAAACCGTCCGCATCGCCGTGCCCATGCTGGACCGCGTCATCGACATCAACTACTACCCGGTGCAGACCGCCGCCGTAGCCAACTCGCGATGGCGTCCGGTGGGCCTTGGCGTCATGGGCCTGCAGGACGTCTTCTTCCAGATGCGGATCGCTTTCGACAGCCCAGAAGCGCAGGCGCTTTCTACCAAAATCCAGGAGGAAATCTACTACTACGCGATGCTGGCTACCACGGAACTGGCCGAGAAATACGGCGCGCATACGTCGTTTGCAGAAACCCGCATGGCGCAGGGGCAATTCCAGTTCGACCTGTGGAATGTAAAGCCCGCGGAGGAGGCCCGCTGGGACGCACTTCGTCGACGCATCGCACACGCCGGCGTGCGCAACTCGCTCGTCATCGCCATTGCACCCACGGCCACGATCGCATCTATCGTTGGCTGTTATGAGTGCATTGAGCCGCAGATCTCCAACCTCTTCAAGCGCGAAACTCTTTCGGGTGAATTCCTGCAGGTGAATCGTTACCTGATTCAGGAGTTGAAAGCGCGCGGCATGTGGACGGAGGAGATGCGCATGCGGCTGAAGATGTCGGAAGGTTCGGTGCAGGGCATCGAGGACCTGCCTGAGGACTTGAAGCTGATCTACCGCACCGTGTGGGAGATTCCCATGCGCGGCCTGATCGACATGGCCGCCGCGCGCAATGCGTATATCGACCAGTCGCAATCGCTTAATCTCTTCAGCGAGTCACCCAACATCGGCCGGCTCTCCTCCATGTACATGTATGCGTGGAAGAGCGGCCTTAAAACCACGTACTACCTGCGTTCACGCCCAGCCACCAAAATCGCCAAAACCACAGTCCAGAAGGGTGCCATGTCGAGCAGCCAGCAGGCTTCAGCCATTGCCCAACTGCAGGCCGTAGCCGTTCCGGAGCCGGAACAGCAGCCGATTGACGCCTCGTCCGCTATCGCCTGCTCGCTGGAAAACCCGGAAAGCTGCGAGGCTTGCCAGTAAGCCGGCTGAGTTAAAGCAGGTTTGTCATCCATACGCGCACCGGAGGGATTTGCCTTCCCTTCGATGCTTCAACAGTTCCTCCCAGGAGAACCTCATGTCCGCCACACTTGATCCCGTTACCATCGCCGCGCCGGTTTCGGCCGTCACCAGCAATTCGGCTGTCGCTGTCCCGGACATGATCCTTGATCCCGGCATGTGCCTTACGCTTCGGCCCATGAAGTACCCCGTCTTCTACGACATGTTTCGCGACGGCATCAAAAACACGTGGACCGTCGAAGAAGTCGATTTCTCGACCGACCTGGTTGATCTTCGCTCAAAGATGAGTCCGGCTGAGATCCACACCATCAAGCGTCTTGTTGCCTTCTTTGCAACGGGCGACTCGATCGTCTCGAACAACCTTGTGCTGAACCTCTATAAGCACATCAACTCGCCGGAAGCACGCCTTTACCTTTCGCGCCAGCTGTTTGAGGAGGCCGTCCACGTCCAGTTCTACCTGACGCTGCTGGACAACTACGTTCCCGATCACGAAGAGCGCGCCGAAGCGTTCGCCGCCGTCGAAAATATCCCGTCTATCCAGAAAAAGGCGGAGTTCTGCATGAAGTGGATGGACTCGATCCAGGAACTCGAAACATTGCAGACGCGCGATCACCGCCGCCAGTTCCTGCTCAACCTGATCTGCTTTGCCTCGTCCATCGAGGGTCTCTTTTTCTTTGCAGCGTTTGCATACGTGTACTTTTTCCGCTCCAAGGGCCTGCTGCATGGGCTGGCTTCTGGCACAAACTGGGTTTTCCGTGACGAGAGCTGTCATCTCGAGTTTGCCTTTGAAGTGGTCAACACGGTGCGTCAGCAGGAACCTGATCTATGGGACGCGGAGCTTGAGCGGCAGATCGTGGAGATGCTGGAGGACGCAGTCGATTGCGAGGCACAGTTTGCCGACGACCTGCTCTCCGGGGGAGTCGCTGGTCTGTCTGTTCGTGACATGCGCGCGTATCTTGGGTATGTCGCGGATTCCCGCCTGCAACGCCTCGGCATCGCACCGCACTTCAACACCAAGAACCCGTTTAGCTTCATGGAACTGCAAGATGTGCAGGAACTGACCAACTTTTTCGAGCGTCGCGTCTCCGCCTACCAGACCGCTGTTGCGGGCGAGGTGGCCTTCGGGGACGACTTCTAACGACTTTTAACCCGGCGTTCCGTGTACCGTCTTCAAACAGGAAGAAGCTGCCATTCCGGGGCAGCTTCTTTTTTGTGTTCACCATCTCAAAACAGATGCGAGTTGACGAAGAAGCAGGCATTCAGGCTGCCGTGGATGTGGTAGAGCCGGATCAGGTTGAGTCGACCATCGAATCAAAGCAGATCGGAGAACGTATCCGGCGGCTGCGGATGCGCCGGTCCATGGGCCTGGTCGACCTGGGAAAAAAGACAGGGCTTTCGGCAAGCTTCCTTTCGCAGTTGGAAACAGGCCGCGTTGTTCCTACGGTGCGTAATCTAGCACGCATCGCGATGACCTTCGGCAAGGATATCTCCTACTTCTTTCGTGAAGAGCAGCCGGTCAACTTCAGGATCATGCGGCAATCAGAGCGGGTGCGCCTGCAGCGCAACGCGGGCGTCAACTCCAGCTTTCTTTCCGAGAGTATGAGCGCGCTTGTGCCAGACCAAAGCATGGTTCCATGCATCGCGGAGTTCCGGGCCACCGGCGAAGAGGTGATCTTTCGCCCACGCGTCTTTGATGGCATCGAGTTCACACTGGTGGTGGAAGGCTGTTTAACCCTGACGTCAGAGACGGAGACACGATTGCTCGAACCTGGTGACGTGGCCTGGCTGGATGCCATTCGTAAACGGCATTACTCGTGTGAGGCAGGCATGAAGGCTCGGGCGATCATCATCACGCGTGCTCACCATGGTTAGGACTGCTGTGGCAATCGTCCATCGCCTGACCAGGTGCCCTTGCGTTCTCAGCTTCCAGGAAGCCCGTGCGCTTTCTCCAGAATCGTGGCAGAATAGAAAGGTTGGTCTAGAACAGTAGACCCCTCATCAGGAGATTCGTATGGCGAAGGTATGCCCCATCACCGGCAAACGGCCGATGGCTGGAAACAAAGTGTCGCACGCAAATAATAAAACGCGGCGACGCTGGGAACCAAATCTGCAGTGGAAGCGCATTTGGGTTCCGAGCGAAAAGAGGTTTGTGCGCATTCGCGTGTCTGCGCGTGGCCTGCGCACCATCAACAAACTTGGCGTTGAAGCCGCTCTTCTGAGCGCGAAGGGATAGCCATGCGGACACTGATCAAACTGGTCTCCAGCGCTGGAACGGGTCACTTTTACACCACCAGCAAGAATCCCAAGAAGACCAGCAGCAAGCTGGAAATGAAGAAGTACGATCCGGTTGTGCGGAAACACGTTCCCTACCGCGAAGCAAAGATCTGACGTTCTGGGGCATTTCTTTACGAGCGCCGCAGCCTTGCCTGCGGCGCTTCCGTTTTTGAACCAGGAAAAACAACGTTCGTCAGGTGACAGCCTTCCCTGCCATGCATCTACCAAAGTGGCGCAGCGTTTGAGTTGCAGAGTGCGCCGGAGGAAGAATGTTAGAGATGCTCCGTTTGAGTCGACGTGTCGCGGTTTGTGGAGTCATGTCCAGCTTCCTCTTGACAGGATGCCACGGTAAACAGACGCAGCCGGATCCCGTTGCGGTGCGATTACAGGACGGAACGACTCAGGTCATTCCTGCGGGTCAGCCGATTCCGGTGGGTGCCACCGTGATTGCTACAACGGGTGCCTCGCAGCCTTTGGCCCCCGGTACGGGTTCGCCACAGACCCCTCCGCAGGCTGTTGCATCTGCCACATCAAGCGCAGATGCACGAGTGCCAACCGGTACAACCGCGTCTGCTCCCGCCACGGGGTCGCCCGCACCGTCTCCAGGCGCGCTGGCCGCCTCTCCCACTCCTGCCCCGGAGATGGTTGTGCCGGCAGGGACGCACATTAGCGTGCGGACGACGGAGACACTCTCCGCTGAGAAGGGCGGAGGGGTGGGAGCACCTTTTTCCGGCGTGCTCAACGCACCGGTCATCGTCCATGGCACCACCGTGTTTGCACGTGGTGTGGCCGTTCGCGGCGAAGTCAGCAGTGCCAAGGGACGCGGCCGCTTTAAGGGTGCCGGCGACCTGGGGATCACGCTCACGGACATCGGTGGCTACCACGTGCAGACCAGCGAGTACGTAGCGAGCGCCAAGGGGCGTGGCAAACGGACGGCTGGCTTCATCGGCGGTGGTGGCGGTGTTGGAGCATTGATTGGCGGCCTGGCGGGCGGCGGCAAAGGAGCGCTGATTGGGGGCCTGGCCGGAGCGGGCGCAGGCACCGCCGCTGGAGGCTTGACCGGTACTCGGGATGTCGTCATTCCATCGGAGAGTGCCGTAGGATTCACGCTTGTAGGCGCAATCCGCGTAAAGGGACGGTAGTGCAAGCAGCGCGTAGCAGCACGCGCCTCAGCGGTTCAGATCAGGAACTGACCGTCGCGCATGATTTGCTGTTCCCCCTGTGCGTCACCCAGCCAGATGTTGAAGTTCAATCCCACAACATCAATGTGCGTGGATGACTTCCAGGGTGCGCCAGTATGCGCGCCATATGGGTCGCCGAAAGCGATGTGAATGCCCGGGAACTTCTCATCCTGAAGGATATTTCCGATCACACGATCGACCCCGATGTTGGTTCCGATGGCAAATTCTCCTACGCGGTCTGAATTCTCATCGGTGTGCGTGTAAGCCCAGAAATCGCGCTCCAAATTCTTGTCATCGCACGAGATACGAACGATTCGGTTGTTCTCGATTGCGATCGACAACGGCGTCTTGCGGAGAATGCCATAGCGAGTGCAGAGATAGTCGCCGACAACCCCATCCACGACAAAGACACCGTTCACTTCACCAGGAGCCGTAAAGCATTCGCCTCCCGGTAAGTTACCCCACTTTTCCGTCGAGATGATGCCCGACGTCTTGAACCATTTATATTTCGGCTCCAGTTGCGCGTGAATGTCTGTACCTGCGGGCGTGGTTGCACGCACGTACGTTGCTTTCCGAACGCGGTCCAACACCTCCTGCGAAAGCGCGTCCACCCTGCTGAAGTCGGCGCGCATGCCCTGCACCATGATCTCCGGGGTAACGTTGACCATGTGGGCGTGCCGCATTCTGCGCCGGTTTACAACGTCCGTCATCTCCATGCGGCTGCGCAGTTCATTCGGCTGCACCTCCACTGCAAAGATGCTGACCGCACTGCTTTCCATGTCGTCCAGCACAGCGGCAGGCATGTGGACAAGCGGCCGGGGTGCGAGTTCCTCCAGAACGAAGCCATTCCACAGGCATCCCGCGCGGTCAAGTTCCACCGCGATCGAGGCCGCGACGGTCATTGTCTTCTCGTCCGTAATCAGCGTCACCTTCTCCTCAGGCTGAATGCGTAAGCAGGTAACAACGGCATTCTGTGCCCCCTTCTGAAAGGAGGGTGGAAAGGCGACGGCGGAGAGGCGGGTTGTGGCGGTAACGGCTGTCATTTCTTCTCAGTTGGATGCTTTTAGCGGAGCTGCGAAGCAGCGCGGCAAAGACAAACCCCGGCGAGACTCGCCGGGGTTTGTCTTTGGCTCTTGCGACACTATCCGCGATACAGTTCGTGCGGGATGTCGTAGTGGTCGAGAGAGGCGGTTGTGGGTGCAGTCGGCTCGTTCATGACCTTGTAGAACGCGGTCTGGAACTTCTTCATTTCGTCCGGAGTGCCGACGGTGACGCGAACATAGGTTGGCATGATGGGCCAGACGCGGCCAATGGCTACTTTTTCGCCAAGCATGGCCTTCTGGACCTCAGCACCAGGACGCTTGACATCCACCATGAACATGTTGGATTGCGACCCGGGGACGAATTTGTAGTTGTTCTTGGAGAGAAAGGCCAACGTGTCGTCGAGTGTGTCCTTGTTGATCTTGCGGCGCAGGGGAACCAGCTGTTTGTCATTCAGGCTGGCGGCTGCGGCTGCGGCGGAGGTCAGCGAGATGCTGCCGATCTGGCGATCGTTCGGCGTCACCGTTTCAAACTTCGCCAGAAGGTCGGGTCGGCCGAAGGCGAACCCGGCGCGGACACCCGCCATGCCGTAAATCTTGGAGAACGTACGCAGAACGATGATGTCTTTGTCCTGTGTCACAAGATCGATGACCGAATCCTGGTTGGAGAAGTGATGGTATGCCTCATCGACAATCACGACGGAGCCAGCAGGCTTGTTCGCGACCAGCCATGCGATATCTTCCTTGGGTGTAATGGTGCCGGTCGGGTTATTCGGGTTGACAATGTAGTACGCACCGGGGTTCGGGTGCGCGGCGAGCATCGCCTTTACGTCGAACTTGTAGGTCTGCTTGTCCAGCGGCACCTGAATGTACTTGGCCTTCATGGTCATCGCCGCGCGGTAGCCCTGCTCATAGCTGGGATCGCCAAGTACCAGCGCCTTGTCCGGACCAATGTTGGAATAGAGAGCGAGATCCAGCGGGCCGCCCGAGCCGGGATAGATGCGAACATACCCGGGTTTCAGCTGAAACTGCTCGCTGATGGCTTTCGTCATCGCGGCGCTGTACTCGCGGTCGTAGCGTCCGCCTTTTTTTGCGGCTGTGCCGATGGCTTCAAGGGCACACGGAGCTGGTCCGAGCGGGTTCTCGTTGGACGAGATAACCACCGTGTCGGGGGAGAGCGGCTTGCGGAAACCGCCACCCATGTCGTCACCCTGACCGCCGCCATAACGGTGGCTCGGTCCGGCTGCGGACTGGGTTCCGGGGGCCTGCTGCTGCAGGCCGAACGCTGGGACGGCGGCCACTGCCGCAGACGCAACACCGGCGCTACAAAGGAAGGAACGGCGGGAAAAGTACTGCTTTGCGGAAGCGAAACTCTTAAGATCCATGTACGACTCTCCTCGGGTGGGACTGCGGGTGCTAAAACGACACGTCTGCTGTGCAACACGGCGACGCGAGGTGGCAATTCTCAACTGAAACGGATGTCGCGCATGTGGACGGCTGGTTACACGGCGATTGACACTACGATAGCGTGAAAGCGGCGCCTGTGCACGCTTCCGTTACAAATTTTTTTACAAAAGTTGCGGAAAAGTTCACCTTCTTTACAACCCCGCACGCGTTTCAGCTGCCATGTAGTCCACAACTGCCTTGAAATTCCCGGTTTGCCGCCACACGCGGAGTTGCCGGTCCGCACCGCTTCCCTGCTCCAGCATTGTCCGTATGTAGTTAATTTCCTTACGCGATCCGAGTTCATCCACAACGTCGTCGACGAAGTGAAGATACTCCTGGATGAGATCCCGCTCCGGAACCTCGCATTCTTTGCCGAAGTCGATTAGTTTGCCATCCAAACCGTAGCGGACCGCCCGGAATTTGTTCTCCATCAGGAGCGCGCGCGAATACTGGCGGAAATCGACGTTGTTAGCGTGGAGGCAGTGCAGTTTCATCGCCGTAGCCTGGATCAGCGCGGCGATGGCGACCGTCTCCTCGGCGCGCATGGGAATGTCACAGATGCGGACTTCCACCGTGTTGAAGAACGGGTGCGGGCGGACATCCCACCACAGCTTCTTGGCGTTGTCGATGCTGTTTGTCTTAATGAGGAGGTTGACGTAGTTCTCGAACTCGGAATAGCTGGCAAAGCTGTCTGGCAGGTTTGTGCGCGGGAAGTTCTCGAAGACCTTTGCGCGGTAGCTCTTGTATCCCGTCTCCATGCCCAGCCAAAAGGGAGAGTTGGTGGAGAGCGCCAGGATGTGCGGCAAGAAGTAGCGCAGCGAGTTCATGATACGGATCGCTGCTTCCCTGTCCTCGATGCCCACATGGACGTGCAGGCCAAAGATCAGGTTGGAGCGGGCCACCAGTTGCAGATCCTCAACGACCTGCTCGTAGCGTGGATCAGGATAAATCTGCTGCGACCGCCAGTCTGCGAAAGGATGCGTGGCCCCCGCGACCAGCACCAGCCCATTTTCTTCCGCAAGCCGGATCATGTTGCGGCGCAGGTCGTAGAGGTCTTCGCGTGCTTCGTGGATGGTGTGGCACACGCGCGTGCCAACTTCAATGACGGACTGGTGCAACTCGGCCTTGACACGCTCTTCCAGCCTGAGCTTGCCGTGTTCGAGCATCTCCGTGGCCACGTGCGACCGGAGGTCGCGCGTCTCGGGGTCAATGGTCTGGTATTCCTCTTCAATCCCGAGCGTGAAGGATGGCCGCATGATGACCTCCGATGGTACACGAAGGACGCGCAGGTCTCTCGTTCAGTTGCCATCGCTTCGGTTCAAGCCCTCATACCAGCGTCGCGGCCGTGCAAAGAGGATCAGTTCGCCGCGTGCGGCATGGACAGAGACCTGTCCGCAGCTGTTATCGGCCACGATGCCGGTTGTGGAGATGATCGCGATGCCGTATGCCTGCGGTGGATCGTCACGCATACGATGGCGGCAGTCCGTGTAATCGATCAGCGAAAGAAGAACACGGACCGGTTGGCCTGCCGGCGCGGGCATGTTTGCTTCACCCCTTGCGTCGGTCGCCAGATCGAAGCCGGCGCCCGCAGGTTCGTCGTACCAAAGCTTCAGGTGGGCGTTTCGGATTGCCACGCCATTCCGGCCGTCGACAACTCGTATGCGGAAATGCAGCGAGGCTACATGGTCCTGCCCTGCGTTCGAGGAAGTTGGCGGCTCAGGCGCGGCGGGGACGGGAACACCGGCACGTGAGCCGGTCTGCTGCTGGGCACAGGTGCCGACGCAGGCAAGCAGAGAGGTGATGAGCACACAACGTCCGGTTCGCATGCGCTACTTGACGGGCTTTGTCTGGCGCACGGACTTCTTCGCCGACGCTTTGATGGCGAAGGACTTCGCGGGCGAGATAGCGCCTTTCAGGTTCGCAGTCTGAGAGACGTCGGACTTGGCAGTCTTTGACTTGGGCGCGGCTGTATTTTTCCGCGCCGCTGTCCCTGGTTTTGTCGTTGCCCGGTCCGAAGATGACGTTTCCGCCGCGGACACCGGCGAACCTTCCAACAGGCTGGCCCAGCGCAGCTCCGGCGCCGTACCTGTGTTTGCACGTGCACGCTCGACGGCGAGTTGCGCCACCTTTTCGACGATCCAGTCGAAGTTTTCTTCACCGACGGAGTGGCGGTCAGCGTCGGGAGCCGGATTCATGAAGTCGATTGCGTATGGGATACCGTCTTCCACGGCGAACTCAACCGTGTTCAGGTCGTATCCCAGCGCCTTGCAGAGGGTGAGCGAGTCGTTCTCAACCCGCTCCAGCAGTGCCGGATCGTAGCTGGGAGGATTTTTCACGTAGCGCTCGTGGTGCGGACGGGATGGATCGTACGGCATGATGCGAACCTCGCGCTGACCAACGACGTAGCAGCGGAAATACTCGCGGAACTTTACGGCAGCCTGCAGTGTCATGCAGAGGTCACGGGTGTTGTCGTATGCATGGAAGAAGTCCTCCGGGCTATGGAGGTGGTACACATCCTTCCACCCGCCACCGTCATGTGGCTTGAGGAACGCCGGGAAACCAACGTAGTCGAAGACCTCCTGCCAGACGTAGGGATACCGCAGATTACGGAAGGAGATGTCATTTGTGTCCGGAGGCATCTGCTTGCTTGGCAGGATCACGGTCTTCGGCACAGCCACGCCCAGTTTCGCGGCCAAAGCGTAGTTGAAGAACTTATCATCCGCGCTCCACCAGAACGGATTGTTGATGACATGCGTTCCGGTCAAGACGGCATTCTTTAGATAGGAGCGGTAGAACGGAACATCGTGCGAGATGCGGTCCACAAGGACGGAGTAGCCACAGGGTACGGCCTCCTTGACGGCGCCGATTTCCACGAACTCCGCTGTGATCCCATCCACGTTCATCGCGTTCACCTTGTCCACGAACGCCTGCGGAAAGGTATTCTCCATGCCGAACAGGATGCCGATCTTCTTCATGCCCAAGTCTCCTTACCTGAGAGGTGATGCTTGGAAGCCACGACGCGCCGCTTAAAGATAGGCCTGCACCATGCGCCGCCAATACGGCCAGTCATGTCCGGTGTTTTCGCCCCACACGTCCAGACGCACCGGGATACCCTTGTTTCGCATCACCTCTGCCAGACGCTCATTATCGTTCCAGCACTGATCGTGCTGGCCCGTTGCCAGCACATATGTGTTGCGGCGATAGCGTTCAAGGTACCAGTCGTCATGCAGGTTGGGCAGGAAGTCTAGCGGCAGCGAAAAGTAGCAGTCCTGGTCGTAGTGCCCGCGCAGAAAGCGTCCAATGTCAAACGCGCCACCCATCGAAAGCATGCCCGTAATCTGGTCCGGATGCCGCAACGCCATGCTGGCCGCGTGAAAGCCTCCAAACGAGCAGCCAGCCATGGCGACTTTCTGGTTCCAGTTTCGCCAGCGGATATGCGGCAACAGCTCGTGCATGATGTAGTGCTCATACTGCATGTGCCGCGCGATGCGCCACCGGCCCTCCACGGTCTGCGCGTACCAGCTCTCGGCATCGACGGAGTCAACGCAGAACAACTGCACTTCCTGCCGTTCGATCTTTCCGGATATGGCCTCCACCATGCCCCGGTCTTCAAACTCGTGAAAGCGCCCGCATGATGTCGGGAAGACGATGACAGGAAGGCCGCGGTGGCCAAAGACAAGCCGCTCCATGGTCCTGCCAAGAGCCGCTGAATGGTCCACGTGGTATTCACGATGCATGACACCTCACATTTGACACCGATGCCGCTCTGCTACCCTCGAAGAGCTTACCCCGAAAGAGTCGCCGGACATGGAAAGCGTTGTCTCTGAACCCGTGGCGCCGGACGCGACGATTTCGTCCGCATGGGTGCCCATGGCCCAGGCATCCGGGCGATACCAGCGCATCCCGGGCTGGAGGTCGCGCTTTCTCCCGGCGCCGCGCGATCTGTTCATCTATCTTCCCGCAGCATACCTCGTGGAGCCTGAGCGGCGCTTCCCGTTGCTGATCCTGCAGGACGGGCAGAACCTGTTCGATGGCCAGCTGTCGTACGTCAAAGATTCCACGTGGCGCGTTGGCAGCACGGCGGACGGGGAGATCGAGGCCGGCCGCGTGGACCCGCTCATCATTGTTGGCGTTGGAAACGCTGGGGTGGAGCGCATGAAGGAGTACACGCCAACGCCTGACGCCCGGCTGGGCGGGGGCGATGGACGGCTGTACGCTCGCCTGCTGGTGGAAGAGCTGCTGCCGATGGTGGCGCGGGAGTATCGCATTCTGGAGGGTGCCGCCTCTACCGGCATCGCAGGTTCCTCGCTGGGTGGGCTCATTTCGCTCGCGATTGCGCTGCGCTTCCCGGACCATTTCAGCCGTGTGGGCGTGATTTCGCCATCCATTTGGTGGGATGACCGGACGATCCTGAAGGACGTGCGCTCCCTGCCCGGCAAGCTGCCGCTCCGCATCTGGCTGGACATGGGCACCGCGGAGGGCGTGCGTCACGTCCGCGACGCGGACCTGCTTGCTCACTGGCTGGAGATGAAGGGATGGCGCGCCGAGGTGGATTTGGCATACCGCAAAGTTCGCGGAGGCGTGCACAACGAAGAAGCGTGGGCTGCCCGGCTGCCGGAGATTCTGCGCTTCCTGTTCCCCGTCACGCCGGCGTGAGAACGCATCCCCGCAAACGATCTTGACGTGCGCGAGGAGGGCCTGTTTGCAAAAAAGGCGCGAGTCTTCGACAATGGAAAGGTTGTGGCGTTTCCGTCCGCTGCCTGTCGGGCTAGGGATTGCAGCCGCTCTCCGGACGCGACGCCGCTCACGACATTCTGAAGTCCGAGGACGCAAGCACGTGGTTATGATTCGTTTGGCGCGCGTTGGAGCGCGTAAGCAGCCCTACTATCGCATTGTGGTGATCGAAAAGGATCGCGCACGCAACGGCCGCTCCATTGAGGTGGTCGGCACATACAACCCGCGTACCGAGCCGAAGGCGGTCGAACTGAAGCGCGACCGCATCGCATACTGGACGGGTGTTGGCGCTCAGATGTCCGATATCGTGGCCAAGCTGGTGAAAAACGCGCCGGTGCACGAAGCGGCTGCCGCATAGAAGGATGTTTCAAATCGGGACATGCATCATAACCCTTGTATATTGAGATGTTTAGCTGACGGTATGCGGTTTTGCAGCGATCCCTGGATCACTAAAGTCAAGGTGGCATACTTTAATCTGCCAACAGGTTCTGTCGCTGCGGTCGGCAGAAAAGCTCATCGTTAGAGTGAGCGACATTGGTGGATTGGATGTCTATGACGCAAGCTGTTTCTTCCCAGGACGACTCTGTGGGCCGGATGTGTGAACTGATGACCGCTTTGGCTCTTGCACTTGTGGACAGCCCGGAGCAGGTCCGCGTGGAACCAGAGACATTTGAGACAGAGACGGTTATCCGGCTCTACGTGTCACCGGACGATCTAGGCAAGCTGATCGGCAAGCAGGGGCGTACAGCACGTTCCCTGCGGACGATCCTGAGCGCGGCGGGCAGCAAAGCGCAACATCGCTTCAGCCTCGACGTGCAGCCGGCTGCATAGCCCGCATGGCGCTCTGACAGTGCTCTCAGCGTGGATTACACTGGCCCGTGTTGTACGCCCACAGGGCCGGCATGGTGAGCTCTTGTGTGATCTCCATACGGATTTCGCGGAACAGTTGCACGGTGAACTCTCGCTACGCCGGTCAAGCGGTGACCGTGCGACCGTGCACGTCGAGTCGCACTGGTTCCCCACGGGAAGGAACGCGGGACGGATTGTTCTGAAGCTTACTGGCGTTGACACGATCACGCAAGCCGAGACCGTCGCCGGGGCCGAGATCGAGATCCCATCCGACCGCCGCCTGACTTTAGAAGAGGGCAGCTTCTACGTTACCGATCTGATCGGCTGCTGCGTGACAGATGGCCAGGCGTCTCTTGGTACCGTGGCAGACATTCAGATGACCTTTGACCGCACCGGCCGCAAGATGGAGGACGCACCAGCGCTCTTTGTGCTGCGTGACTCCAACGGAGCCGAGATTCTGGTTCCGTTTGCCAACGCATTTGTCCGGCGTATCGACGTGGCAACAAAGGTGATCGAGATGACGCTTCCCGAAGGCCTCCTGGAGTTGAATCGCTGAGTCACCCTGCACGTGCCATGCTGACCATCGACGTTGTCACGATCTTTCCTGAGTTTTTTGAGAGCACCTTGCGACAGGGCGTGGTGGCGCGCGCTTTGGCGAACGGCATCGCCCGGTTTCGCACGGTGGATCTGCGCAGTTTCACTACAGACCGGCATCGCACCGTGGATGATCGCCCCTTTGGCGGAGGCGAAGGCATGGTGCTGAAGCCGGAGCCGATTGCCGCGGCAGTCGATGCGCTTGGCGTGTCCGCCCTCTCTGAACGTGATCTCAAGCGCGAATCAGTAATTCTACTCACCCCTCAAGGCAGGACGTTCACCCAGGTTTTAGCGCGTGAACTCGCCGGCTTAGAGCGCATCGTGATGATCTGCGGCCGCTACGAGGGCGTGGACGAGCGGGTAAACGAGATGCTCTGCGATCGCGACGTGTCCATCGGAGACTATGTGCTCTCCGGAGGTGAGCTTGCGGCCGCCGTCGTGACCGATGCTGTGATACGCCTGCTGCCGGGCGTCCTTGGCAACGCAGGCTCCTCCCATTACGAGAGCTTTGGACAGGCGCATGATGTGGAACGGGACGCAGCGGAACCACCACTGGCGATGGCTCCGGCGGCCGGCTTGCTCGACTATCCACATTACACCCGGCCCGCGGAATTTCGCGGCGTTGCGATTCCGGAAGTCCTGACGGGCGGCGACCACGCCGCGATCCGTCGCTGGCGGCGGAAAGAGTCGCTCCGCAAGACGCTGAAGAACCGCCCCGACCTGTTGACCTCCGCTGCGTTGAGCGCTGAGGACACGCGCCTTCTTGCCGAACTGAAGGATGAAGCACCTGCGTGAGTGCCAGTCCCAGCGTCGGCTTCTCGCAGGCGCTATTTCGCGGTACACTGAGAGACGACTTCAAGCAAGGAACCTACCATGTCCATCCATCCCATTATGCAAAAGCTCGCTGCAAAGCTTGAGCGCACCGACCTGCCGGAGTTCGCCCCAGGCGACACCGTTCGCGTCCAGGTCAAGATCAAGGAAGGCGATAAAGAACGCCTTCAGGCCTTTGAGGGTATGTGCATCGCCCGCAAGAACGGACCGCAGGGCAGCTTCACCGTCCGCAAGATGAGCTTCGGCCAGGGCGTCGAACGCATCTTTCCCTTCAATTCCAAGGTGGTCGACAAGGTGGAAAAGGTTCGTTCGTATGAAGTGCGCCGCGCCAAGCTCTTCTACCTGCGCGGATTGCGCGGCAAGGCTGCCCGTCTGCGCGAAGTGGGCCGCACCG
The DNA here is from genome assembly GCA_964251045.1 of uncultured Terriglobus sp. Lineage (GTDB taxonomy): Bacteria > Acidobacteriota > Terriglobia > Terriglobales > Acidobacteriaceae > Terriglobus. The sequence continues at coordinate 62,727 of CAXUHI010000022.1, forward strand.
CATAGCCCTGCATGGACTTCTGCACGAAGGAGCGCCACGTGGCGCTCCTTCGTGCGTTTCCCGTGAACCTGACAGGATGCACCCACTTTTCCACGCCTTCAGAGCAGCGAGGAATGCTTTTAGACTGTTGTTGACGCAATGTCCATCGATCCCCCGCTTCGCCGCAAAAACCAGCTCATCCCGGAAGGCAAGAGCAAACAGCAGATGCTGCAGGAACTTGTCTGCTCGGATGCACCGGAGCAGGCGTTGCGGTATCACGGCTTTACCTGCATCGCGGGGGTGGACGAGGTGGGCCGCGGTGCGCTGTTTGGCCCCGTCGTTGCAGCCGCCGTGGTTCTTCCAGTGCGAGCAACAAAGTTGCAGCGGCTTGGCTTGCGCGACTCCAAGCAACTGACCCGCGAGGAGCGCGAACGCCTGGACAAGGAAGTGCGCCGCTGTGCCATCGATTATGCCATCGGCGAGGTCGATTGCGAAACCATCGATCGCATCAACATCTACCAGGCATCGCGCCTGGCCATGCGTCTTGCCGTGGATGCCCTGACCTGCGGACCGGACCATCTTCTGATCGATGCCCTGCGGCTGGACCATCCCTGCGCACAGACCAAGCTGATCTATGGGGATTCGCTGTCTGTTTCGATTGCCGCCGCATCGGTTGTCGCCAAGGTGTACAGGGATGCCAAGCTGCGTGCCTGGGATCTGGAGCATCCGCAGTACGGCCTCGCATCCCACAAGGGCTATGCGACGCCAGAACATCGCCGTGCGCTGGAACAGCACGGGCCTACGCCGCTGCACCGCCGCTCGTTTGCACCGGTAGCCAAATTTTACGGTGCTGAAGCCCTGGAACAGGCCGTCACATTGACCGATCTGCTCTTTGACGATGCTGAATTGCAGGAGGAGCTTGAACCGTGCCTAAGCGACTGATGTGTGTTGTCGCCCATCCGGATGATGAATGTTTTGCATTCGGCGGCGCACTGCTCCTGGCAAGGCAGGCAGGCTTCGAGACGTCTGTCATTTGCCTCACGGACGGACAGGCAGCGACCAACCGCGGCACGTCCAGCGACGGCAGGGAACTTGGAGCGATGCGCAGCGTTGAGTTCCAGCGCAGTTGCGACGTTCTTGGGGTCGTGCAGCACGAGATGCTCTCCTACCAGGATGGCCAGCTGGAGTTCCAGCCACTGAACACCGTAGCGCGCGACCTGGTCCAGCGCATGCGGACCTGGCAACCGCAGATCGTCCTCACCTTTGGCCTGGATGGCTCACTCAACGTTCATCCCGACCACACGGCGGCAAGCTGCTTCACCAGCGCCGCCTTTCACTGGTCGGCGCGCGGCAAACGCTTTCCTGACCTGAACCTCCAACCCTTCGCACCGCAGCGGCTCTATCACCAGAGCACCAGTTTTACGTTGCCCGACCGCGAACCGCTGCTGCCCGCGCCGTGGACAGTGGAGTTGGACATCTCCTCCGTGAAGGCGGAGAAGGAAGAAGCCTTCCGTCAGCACACCTCACAGTTGCCGTTGCTGCCCAAGGTACAGCCGTTCCTCGACAG
>CAXUHI010000023.1:0-57647 GCA_964251045.1 uncultured Terriglobus sp.
CAGCCGGCCCGCCGTCCCCGACAAACCCCTGCTCGCCCGTTCCTGCCACAATTGTCAGCATGCCCGAGGCGTCTGTGCGCGTCACCTGATTGTTCTTCGAGTCCGTCACATATACATTGCCAGCAGCGTCATACGCGATTCCCTGCGGCAGGCCCAGGGACGCCGCAGCGGCGCTCCCCGCAACCGTCCGCGCATCCGCTCCGCTGCCCACCAACGTGGAAATCGAACTTCCCGGCTGCAAAACCAGGACCGCCTGCGCCCGGGTTCCACGCGCGAGGCACAGCATAACGCAGCACGCAACAAGCGCAGCACGCGACAGGAAGAACCGACAAAAGCGAACGCCCAGGGTAAGGCGAGTCGTAGCCATGAAAGTAGCGGGGAACTACACCCGACATTGTCCCACGCCACACCGGAAAACGCATCAGGCAATACAAACTTACGCGAAGAAGAACTCCTTCGTCCTTAGCTCCTTGATGGCATCACGCAAGTTGGCCGCCTTTTCAAACTCAAACTTCTTCGCCGCATCGCGCATCTCCGTCTCCATCTTGGCGATGTGCTTGTCCAACTCCTGCTGCGACGCAAACTCCGGCACGCCGCCATCCTCCACCGACACATCCACGTAGTCCGCCTTGGCAATTCCCACCAGCGCCTCGCCAATCGGGCTGGCCACCGACTGCGGCGTGATCCCATGCTCCTCGTTATAGGCCTGCTGCTTCTCCCGCCGCCGCGCCGTCTCGTCCAGCGCGCGCTTCATGCTGTCCGTCATGACGTCGGCATACAGAATCGCCCGCCCATCCAGATGCCGGGCAGCGCGTCCGATCGTCTGGATCAGCGATCCCTGCGACCGTAAAAATCCTTCCTTGTCCGCATCCAGAATCGCCACCAGCGACACCTCCGGCAGGTCCAGCCCCTCGCGCAGCAGGTTGATCCCAATCAGCACGTCGTATTCACCGCGCCGCAGATCCCGCAGCAGCTTGACCCGCTCCAGCGTCTCGATCTCGCTATGCATGTACCGGCACTTCACGCTCACCTCCGTGTAGTAGCCGGACAAATCCTCTGCCATGCGCTTCGTCAGCGTCGTCACCAGCACCCGCTGGTTCCGCGCCACCCGGTCCCGAATCTCCGCCAGAAGATCGTCAATCTGCCCCTTGATTGGCCGGATCTCCACCGGCGGATCGATCAGCCCCGTCGGACGGATAATCTGCTCTGTCACCACCCCCGCCGTCATGGTCAGCTCATACGGCCCCGGCGTCGCCGACACATACACAATCTGCCCCGTCCGCGACTCGAACTCCTCAAACTTCAGCGGCCGGTTATCCATCGCGCTCGGCAGCCGGAAGCCATAGTCCACCAGGTTGCCCTTGCGCGACCGGTCCCCATGCCACATTCCATGCAGCTGCGGCACCGTCACATGCGATTCGTCGATAAAGATCATGAAGTCCCGCGGAAAATAATCAAAGAGCGTCGGCGGCGGCTCGCCCGGCATCCGCCCGCTAAAGTGCCGCGAGTAGTTCTCAATGCCATGACAATATCCGACGGACTTGATCATCTCCAGGTCAAACCGCGTCCGCTGATGAATCCGCTGCGCCTCCACCATGCGGCCTTCCTTTTCCAGCTGCGCCTCCCACTCCGTCAGCTCACTCACAATGCTGTTCACCGCGCTCATCTTCCGCTCCGGCTGCACCACATAGTGGCTCTTCGGATAGATGGGCAGCCGCGCGTATTTCTGCTTCACCGTCCCAAACAGCGGATCGATCTGCGCCAACGAATCGATCTCATCCCCAAACAGCTCAATGCGGTACGCCATCTCGTCATACGTGGGATACACCTCGATGACATCGCCCCGCACGCGAAACGTCCCGCGCCGAAAGTCCCCCTCGTTGCGCTCGTACAGGATCTCCACCAGCCGCCGCGTCACATCCTCGCGCTTCACCCGCTGCCCCTTCTCCAGCAGCATCAGCATCCCGTAGTACGCCTCCGGCGAACCCAGGCCGTAGATGCACGACACCGACGACACAATGATGCAGTCGCGCCGCTCAAACAGGCTCCGCGTGGCGGACAGCCGCAGCTTGTCCAACTCCTCGTTGATCGTCGCTTCCTTCTCGATGTACAGGTCGCCCGAGGGGATATACGCCTCCGGCTGGTAGTAGTCGTAATAGCTCACGAAGTATTCCACCGCATTGCGCGGAAAGAACGACTTGAACTCGTGATACAGCTGCGCCGCCAGCGTCTTGTTGTGCGCCAGCACCAGCGCCGGACGGTTCGACGCCTCAATCACCTTCGCCATGGTGAAGGTCTTGCCGCTGCCCGTCACACCCAGCAACACCTGATGTTTCTCGCCATCCCGCAGCCCAGCCGTCAACTCCGCAATCGCGCGCGGCTGATCCCCCTGCGGCCGGTACTCCGTCGCAATCTGAAAATCCATCCCTCCAGAATACCGCCCTACTAAGCAACCGCAGACAAAGCGGGTGCCCCACAATCTCGCAGAGATGTGGGATCGTGTACGCTTTGCAGGTTTACAAAAAGTAAATTAAGATGAACGCGTGGTGATCGTAACCCGCAAGCCTCTCGCTAGGGCTGCGTCAGACTATCCAGATGCGGTTAAAGAGATTGCTGCCTGGACCTCGGTTGTCTCGCAGATGCGATGGCATAACTTTGGACAAGTACGAACGACATTCCCCGATGCCGATCTGGTCGATGGATACGTTGTCTTCAACATTCGCCGCAACCGCTACCGTTTGATTACTGTCATCCATTTCGCGAAAGACCTGAAAGAGCAAACGACACAAGGGCATGTCTACATCCGTTCGTTTCTGACGTACAAGCAGTACGACAACCGCAACAATTGGGATAAGGAGTACGGAAGTGGAAATTGAGAAACTTGCCGACCCGGTAAAGATGATCGCCATGGGAGCGCCGCATCTGATTCATACAGACGCGGAACTGGAGCGTTACACGGACGCATTGTTTCAACTGACCGCGAAGGAAGAACCCACCGCCACGGAAATCGAGGCCATTGATCTGCTGACGGTACTGGTGGAACGGTATGAGGCAGAGCGTTTTCCGCTGCCGGAGGCGGACCCTGTCGAGGTGCTGCGCTTCCTCATGGAGCGCCACGGCCTGTCGCAGCGTGACCTCGCGCAGGAAATCGGATCGGAGCCGCTTGTATCGCTCATTCTGAACGGCAGACGCAACTTGACGGTACGGCATATCACCAGCCTGGCCCAGCGGTTCGGAGTTCCAGGGAGCGTGTTCTTAGGTGCGTCACGGAAGCGCGCCGCCTAAGCCACGTAGAGTTCATCCAGACGGGAACGCTGATCTTTGATCCGCGAACCCACCCGTTGGTGAAGGTCTTGCCGCTCCCGACACCCAGCAACACCTGGTGCTTCTCGCCATCGCGCAGCCCAGCCGTGAACTCCGCAATCGCCCGCGGCTGATCCCCCTGCGGCCGATACTCCGTCGCAATCTGAAAATCCATTCCTACAGAATACCGTTTGCGGATAGGCAGCGTGACTGCGCAAAAGGTGCCTCGCCGTCCGGCTATACCGCTGGCCCATCACATACTACGGATGCACGTATAGTCCCATTTCGTGCAATGCTTTGACACCGCTGACCGAACGCGTTGCGCTCATACTTCCCAACGAGTGCATTTGCGGGCTGTAGGCCCGCGCCATAATAGCCTAGGGCGAAGCCCTAGGTCCGCGGCACACCATGATTCTGCGGGCTGTAGGCCCGCGCTAAAACTCAGCGCAACCACGTCGCATTATGCAGAGTTCGACGATTGACGGCACGCATATCTGAGTACGTCGAGATAATGCCTTAACGCTTGCAGCAAACAGCAATGTACGCTATGGTCATCCCACCAACATTTCCTTTGAAGGTTCGCTGAAATGCCTGACATCTGCCGCTTGGGCGTGTTGTTGTGCCTGACTATTCTCTGCGTCTGCCGTTCATTCGCACAAGCCTCTGCGCCTGCATCCGGCGAGATCATTGTCCGGCTGAGTCAGGCTGTAGATTCCTCCGCGATGCGAGCCGGACAAGTTGTTAGTGGAACTGTTGTCCGCTCAAACCAAAACGCAATTCAACGTGGTGCACAAGCCGTTATTCAGCTTGCACAAACAGCACAAGGACAGTTCACCTTGACGTTGCAGCAGGTGCAGGTAAACGGGCAGATGCTCCCGGCTGCAAGCTCGTCCGCAGCCATCACCGGCATCTCCAAAATCATTGGCGCGGCTGCGAACAGCGCAGCATATGGTCCACATGTCTACGTCCTTGCAAACAGCGACGTGAAGTTCACACTGGCAGCGCCTCAGGTAGCAGCCACAAACAGGCCGCCATCGCAGCAGCAACAGCAAGTCGCACCCAAGCCGCCGCCGCACTGGGTACTGCAACCCGTTCAACAGGAAGGTGTCAGCACCACTTACAAAGCGAGCCTTGCAGGAACAAGCCAAGCAGGCAACGCAAATGGAATGGCAGCACTTACCATCGGCTGTACTGAAAGCCACTTCACTGGACCCGCAGGCAATCAGGCAAGTCTATCCGCAGAGTTGCGCGTGCGTGCTTCCATGATTCGCTTTATTGTCAATGGGGAGTACGCCTGCGAAGGCGACTCTGACGGCAGCAACGCCATTGTGCATGCAAATGTAGCAGGCAAGGAAACACTGCACGGCTTGTGCATGGATACAACTCTACCAACTAATCCGAATGCGCCCGTGTCCCTCCAGATCAGCTACAACGCACCACATTTTCAGGAGCTGTTGAATGCCTCAAGTGGCCCGTTTGCCATCCGCATCAACGATGGCAAGACAGGCGACACGCTGAAGGCAAGCTTCACCTTACCTGAAGATGCCACGCAGGTACATTCTGCAATGGATGCATGTCTCCGCTTGGCCGATCAGGCGTATCAAAAGCAGCAGAACGCTATCGTCGCATCTTGTCCTGATGTTGAAGGCAAAACTTTGGTGGACGTAGATGTCCTGTCCGGTGCAGCAGCAAGACCGTACAAGCGTGACACGGAAAACGATATTGGCACAGCTTGGAACCTGCCGAAAGGAACAGCTCGGCAACCGAGGCCAAAATTCACACTGAGTTGTTCCTACGTTGCTGTGGAATCCGCCGCCGACGAGAAGCAAATTGTCACAGAACGTAAAACGCTGTCCATCCCCACAACTGCCAGTTTCTGCGTCCACCGCCACGACCGTGAGGATAACCACCCCTTCGGTCGCTGCGAAACGCCTGAAGGCACTGGTTACTGAGTACACCAACTACAAACGTAAGGTCAGCCTTGACGCGTACGCTTGTAGCTTCGCAGTTGCGGGCTGAAGGCCCGCGCTATGAGGCCTGGGTCGGAGAAAAAAGTAGTCCTTACAGATGTAACTTACCCTAACCCATCTTGTATGCCAAAGTCGCCACGGCAACTAGAACGGCAGCGATGGAGGAGAGCGCTCCAGAATTTGAGCCACTGTCAATGACTATCGGGATTGGTCTGTCGGATGCGTGTGCGCTGCCTTCATGAATGGCTGGTACACTTCAGCCCATAGCGATAGATTGCCTGGGAGGCGGGCCTACGCAAGAATGGAGAAACAAAGGGACCGGAGAGGTGAGGGTAAGCGCCACGAATCCCGGAACGATGGTGGGCGGTATCCCTAGCACACCCGGCATATACAACAACGGAAGCAATGTCGCCGATTGGGAACCTGTCACCCAGCAGGTACAGTATGCAGAACCAGTGCAGACGACCGTTCAGTCGAATTTGCAGCAGCCATTCAATGTCCTCAACCACATGAACAATCCTTCGGCGATTTGGAACTGAGTTGGGCAGGCAAATGGCGGAGAGGCATTACGCCAAGACGCCCGCACAGCGTCGTCGAGCGGCTTTTCGGAACTACGGTATCCTGTTCACCTCATAATCATCATCGTTCTGGCGGTAAATACAAGAAACACGTTCACAAAAAATTTGCTAGCTAGCGTTTCACTAGGTTTCGGCATCTCTTACCTTTTGACATATGCGAGAAAGTAAGGCGGATGTGCTACTTTACTCACTCAGGAGAATGCGGCAAAGTCCATAGCTCTAGCTAACTAGCTAGAGCGGCGTTAGGGCGGGTGGCCCACATCTCACTTTAGTTCAGCAACACAGTGGGTCCCCCCAACCTATCTAAGCCTGTCGAAGGGTTTCGCAGAGATGTGAGGATGCAACACGTCCAGTCTCTCAGGATGAAGTCCGGGGGACAGACCTCCTCATCGCCGCAACGTCGATGGAGACTCATCTGGAGCCTCTTAGTCGCCACTACTCAGATGTGACGAACGCTCGACCAAGCCCGCCCATCCGGTCTCCGTACCAGTTTGTACGTTTCGGTTCCCGTAAGTTCTACGGAGCGCCTTTGAGGCAGGGCACGCAAGACGCGCGCCCGCCATCACAGGCAGAGCAGTAGATCGATGTTTACTGCTTGACGGTGACCAGTTCGCTGCGGCTGACCAGCACGCCGGGTGCCTTGAAGATGGTTGCGACGGTCTTGCCGGTACCTTCCGGCCCGGTCTTGAAGATGATGGAGTCATTGTCGCTTGACATGCGGTCGGCTTCAATCTCATGGGTACCGCACGACGGAATCACTACTGTCCATTTCGACATCTGTGGGAAAGCTCCTTTTGGAATGCGCTTAACAGTAGCACAACTTTCCGGCGCGATTGATAAAAAATCCTCCCTGCATGGAAATGCCGGAAACAACCGGTCAGAGCCGGAAAAAGACAGACATGCCGACGCAACTGGCATCGACGCCCGCGCAGCACGCCGAAGATTGAACGTGACGATTGAAGAGCGGCAGGCTCCCGGGCTGACCCATGGTGCGTACAGCTTTTGCGTCCTCCGCATTACCGGGTAAAACCCGGAGATAGCGGTAGGTCCAGCGACTTAGACAAAAGTGTCATTGTTAATTTCGGTTTCTTCTGTATGCTTGGCATCGCGGAGGAGCACTTACCATGAGCAACACCTTAGCGATCACGAACAACACACCCGTGGACTTCCTGATCATCGATTCGACATCCAGCCAGGGAACCACGTCCACCACGACATCCGCTCCGGTTACGCTCAAGCAGCTGCCGCTCACCACCGGAGCCAGCGCCATCAAGACCGGACAGACAGGCACTGTTACCCTCAACGACACCTACGTCGATCCGACGACCGGCCAGACGGCCACATCGCTGCTGTACCAGCTCATCCCCAGCACCACGGACTGGTTCTCGCCTGTTGCCAACCTCGGCATTATGCAGAACATCATGAGCGGCAACTACGACCCGGTGACGGTAACGGCAGCCCAGTATGCCGCCATGCAGAGCGCGATCACCTTTGCCGAAGAGATCATGGCGTATCCCTCCAGCAACCTGGCCAATGGCTTTAACAACGCCGTGAACTCCGCCGTGTCAGCGGCAAATCCCAACCAGACCCCGACCTCCGCGTCCGCCGTCGTGGATGCGTACCTGCAGACCACGAGCGACTACAAGAACGTCACATTTGAGATGGTGCTTGCCGCGCAGGCCTACATGAGTAACTATCCGTTCTCGTGGACGCGCAAGCAGGCGTCGATGACGTACTACATCTACACGGCCAACGGCACGTCGCCCATCGCGTCACAGGGCACGGTCACGATGAAGAAGGGGAGTGGAACGCCGAAGGTCAGTGACAGCAATGGTGGATACACGATCACCTACACCGACGCCAAGAATAACAATACGCCGCTGTATTACCAGAACGGGTTGTTCGTTGACAGCACCACGTCGGGTACGCCAAACATCGCTCTCCAGGGCCAACTCACGCTGAAGAGCCGGCTGACCGGCGATGCCAGTGATAACGTGATCTTTTCCGTCCTCAGCGGCACGCTGCAGGGTCTGACCGTGATGGGCTTTGACACCGAGCAAAAGACTGGGGACGGCACGGACACGCGCAACTTCTTTGAGCAACTCTTCGCTCCCGACAGTGCGCAGGAGGCTTTCAACAGCTTCCTCCAGATCGGCAACGCGCTCATGATCCTCAAGGAGATGGGCAGCGGCCTCGGCAAGCTCATACAGAAGATTCGCGGCAAGACACCGTCCAAGCCGGTTACTGCGAAGGACCTGCAGGCGCTGAAGGACGACATCAAGGCCGACACGGAGAAGATGCTCTCCAAGAAGCTTGGCAAGAATGCCAAATCGCAACCGACGGACGTGAAGAGCGCCGAAGCGGAGGCCAAGTCCAATGTTGCCACGGAAGAGTCGTTGTCGGAGAAGGGCAGCATGGAGTCAGAACTGCACTCCGAGGCGAGCGAGTTAGAGACGCTTGCCGAAGATGCTGCGCCGACCCAGGCCATGGAATCGGATGCGACTTCGATCCGGTCGGAAGAGACGACCATGGAAAACGCGAAGTCTCCCGCCCAGATCGATGCTGCCGTCAAGTCCGAACAGCCGAAGATCGGCAATATCGAATCGTCTCTCAAGTCGATCGAAACGACGGAGGCGTCGAAGGTGGTGGCTCAGGATAAGGCGGAGTTGGCGAGTCAGGAGAAGATGACCGAGGAAGCCACAGCCGACGAGGCGGAGCGCGCGAAGGAGTCGGCATCGACCGAAGAAGGCGATGCCATGGCCGAAGACGAGGTTCACATCGAGTAGTTCCAGCACGCCGGTCCGCCGGCTGTTCAAAAACACACGCGTCTGAGAAGGCAGTCGTCGCGCTCAGGCGCGTGTGTTTGAGTATCCACAAATCAAACAAGGGCCGCACCGGAGATTCACTTGCCAAGCACACCTGTCACCACCGTCACCGTCATCAATCAGCTTGGCAAGGACCTTGTCCTGTACGTCGTTACCGCGCAGACACCGAAAGACCCTAACAATCCGACGCCTGCGGAACTGGTGCCCATCTACACGAAGGTCGACACTGTCACAGGCGGAACGCAGAAGACGGTTGGCTTTAACAATGTTTTGAACCGCATTGCGATTTGCCGGGCAGCGGACAACTTCCCGGTCAAAGTGTACGTTCCTCCCATCCTGGCGAACGCGTCCAGCGTCACCGTGACAGCAGCCGACGAGGCGTCCTGCCAGACAGCATTCGCCTTCTACACGGGCTATGTTGCGAACCCGTACAGCCCCAATGGAATCCAGTTCACGGCGGTTGTTACGAATCAGAGCAATGCCTCTGCTCTGGACGCGGCAGTAAATCAGCTGTTCACGACGCTGAAGATTGCCTGCCACTACTCTGATTTTGTTCTTGTCTCCTATTGGGCACAGAACAGCCTATTCGCGGTTCCCGGCACGTATTATTGCTACTCGCCCACCAAGAATCCTGTTCCCATGGTGCAGCTGGTTCTTCCGCAGACGCTTACGGCGGAGATCATCATCGCCAACGGCGTCGCCACGTACACACCCAAGTCGCCCGCAGGACCCGCGCTGCCCCTGACATACAGCCAGGGCACGCTTTCCTCTGCTGGCGCGACGACGACTGCCGGCTTGCAGGTGAAGGTTCTGCAACGGATGGTGACCACCGGGACCAGCAATGCCCTTTCAGTTGAGACTTCGTGGGTGGGCACCAACGCGGGCAATACCATCGTTGCGCAGACTGAACAGACGCCAAGTCTTGCCTGGTGGATGTATGCCTACGACGTCGCTTCCACGGCGTACCAGGCTATTAATGTCGCGATGACCGTGCAGGGCGTCGTGGACCTTGGACGCGCAACACCCTCAATACTGAACGTGCTCAAGACGGGTGCAGGCAAGCTTTTCCAGGCCGTTCGCAATGCCGTGCAGAACGAAGCATCCGAGGTCGGTGAAACAGTTGCGCAACAGCTCGAGATGGTCAACACGGATGTCGACGTGGATGTGGATGTTGATGTGGACATCGACGTGGATGTGGATGTCGACGTAGACATTGACGTGGACATCGACGTGGATGTCGACTTCCTGGCAATCGTTGATGTGGACGTGGATATTGATGTGGACATTGACGTCGATAGCGTCGTGGACACGGACGACGATACGGACATCGACATCGACACGGATGTTAATGTGCAGCCTGGCATGATTCGGGGCATGCTGAACAATGCAGGAAAGTGGCTCGTGGAGGGCGGCTGGAAGGTCGTTCTTAAAAATGCAGCCATCATGGGTGGAATGTACGGCGCACAGCAACTGCTGGACGTGTGGAGCAAGAAAGCCTCGGACGATCTTGCGGGTATGACGCCGCAGGAAGCCAAGCCGCTCGGACTGTGGGTCAGCTATCTCCAGAACCCGGCCAATACGCTTGCCGTTCGATGGTCTACTTTTGGCACCTACGTGCAGCAGGGTGCGCCTACGATTTCAGATCAATTGCTCATCATTACCAGTGTGATGATGGTGAAGAACGCCACGGAAGACACGTTGGCAAGCCAGTGGAAGTGGAGCAGCTCCGACGAGGGTGGGGTTGTGAACAAGCTGGCGACCTACAGCGGCGCTTCGCAATATCAGGCGTATGAGTACCTTTCCACCTACCAGCATTCCGGTAAGACGCTGCCGCTCAAGACCGCTTGCGACATCATTGCGAAATATCTCCACAAGGTGAGTGCTCTTGCAGACTAGCCCAACCGAGTACCCAACACGGGCTGGACACGCTGAGGCATGGGCTCACCTGGCACGCGAGATCGCGGCGCTCAAGAACTCCGTCTCAGAGCAGCCCGTGCGCGACGCCTCCACGCCCATCGGCGAACTGACGGTCATTGGCTCCGGCATCGAGTCCATCGGCTTCACGCTTGGCGATGAGGACCTGATTCTCTCGGCCGACAAGGTCTTCTATTGTGTTGCGGACCCCGCGACAGCCGTCTGGATCAAGCAGCGCCGCCCGGATGCCTTCGACCTTTATGTTCTATATGACGATAAGAAGATTCGCTACACCACCTACATGCAGATGGCGGAGGCGCAGCTCTACTATGTGCGTCAAGGCCTGAAGGTTGTCGCCATCTTTTATGGGCATCCCGGCGTCTTCGTACTCTCCACGCATCGTGCGATCCAGATTGCGCGGCGCGAAGGTCATCGCGCCAGGATGAAGGCTGCCGTCTCCGCGCTTGATTGCCTCTGTGCCGACCTTGGTGTTGACCCCTCACAGCCGGGCCTGCAAACGCATGAGGCAACGGACATGATGATCCGCAGCCGGGTCCCTGACACAGGTTTGCACGTCGTTCTATGGCAGGTCGGGCTCATTGGTGAGCTCGGCTTCCGGCGGCAGGGCTATGTCAACGCCAACTTCTCTCACTTCATTCAGTACCTGCAAGATGCTTACGGCCCGGATTACCCTGTCACGCACTACATCGCGTCGCGGTATCCGACGATTGAGCCGCTCATCGAAACCTACACGCTGGAACAACTGCACAACCCTGACACGCAGATGTCGATCACGGGGCTTTCCACGTTTTACCTGCCGCCGAAGACCGCAGCCCAGGCCGATCAGGAACTCATGCGCGAGCTTGGCCTCCTGAAAGACGGCCAAACGGTGCGCAACGCAGGTCAGCCTCTCCGCGAGATCACACGCTACACCCATCGCGAGATGGAAGCGTTCCGCGACTTCGCCCACTTCTCGGTTCCCAATGGATATCAGTGGCAGGCTGAGACGCCTGCAAGCCGCTTCCTGATCCAACTCCAGGGTGACCCGGAGTTACAGCAGCGCTACACGCAGGATCCGAAAGAAGCACTGCGCGACCCGCGCTTTGCCAATCTGTCCGCGCGGGAGCGTTCACTCCTTGCCACGCGCGATCCAGGTGCGCTGCAGATTGCGGCCAAGGGCATCGCACACAAGGAGTCCTCGAACTATAGCCTCGTGATGAAGCTTCTCGGCGAAAAGGCTACCGCACTCGCGCTGGTTCAGCAGGTGAAGGCACGCACACGCAAGCAGGCGCGCCTTTCTGTCTCGGGATGGGCTGAGGCGCTCGGCTTTCCTATCGTTTGGGGCGACCTTGAGAACGACATCAACTTCATCCATCAGTCGTCACTGTTCGCCTGGACGGGCGTCTACCTGGATCATGAATCCGGGTCTACGCTCTTCACCATTCTCGGGACGCGGGGCTCCAGCCAAGGCGTGCTGTTTGCAGGCGAAGACAAGTTGCGGTTTACATTCTCACGCGGCTGCCTGCGATGGACGGTGGACGACGGCAATCCGCACAATGGCTTCCTGAGGCTGACGATTGCGAACGGTGGCTTGCGTCACATCACGGGCAAGCTTTGGGGCGCCGGCGAAGCCGTGCCTGCCCGCTACACCGTCATGGCGGAGGAACTCGATCCGCAGCGGGCCAGCCACCGTCCGTTTGCCGTCTGGCCCATGCAGCAGAGCGACCTCGCCCAGCTTGCAGGCGACTACGTTCTTTCACTCACGGGCAGCACACCGAGGCGCCTTTCGATCAGTCCGTCCGGCATCACGATCGGCGAGCACACAACGGACGCCATCCACTTCAGCAACGGCGTTCTTGCATGGGAAAACGGTCCTGCCGACGCCAGCACGGGCAAGATACATTTCCTGCTTGATCCTATTTGCAACACCACGGAGTTTTATGGCACCGTGCAAGCCGGTTCAGCCCGGCGACAGCAGTGTTACGGCGCGGCACAGAGTGCCAACGCAGTCGGCGCCAGGCTGCCTGCTCTCGAGGTGCCGGCACGCTCTCCCGCATGGGCCTGGAACACACTCGGCACCATCAGCAGAAACGCTCTCCCGCATGGTGGCCTTTGCCTTTGGCACCGGTGGGAGAAGCAGGCCTTCATTGGCCCGATCGTGAACAAACTCCTGGTGGATCTTATCTGATGGCGGTCGTTACGGAGAGGAGCACGCCGGTCAACGCGGTCTGTCTGGACTATGACACGGCGCGTTACCCATTCGCGCGCATCCTGGAGACAGAGGTCTTTCGGGTTAAGCCGCTCGATCAGCTGCACGTCTTTTTCGCGCGGCAGAAACAGAAGGCCGGAGAAGAACGCCCGCTCAAATACAGCGACAATCTCTCGCTGCGCAACCTGATGCAGCGTCTTCCCGACGATTGCAACTTCTATCGCATGTACCACCTGTTTATCAAGAACGAGATTGTGCCTCACTATGGCGGCAAGTTCACGTACTCGGCCCATCCCAAGATGCGGGTGCACCTGGCCGGAACACCCAGTGTCAGCCTGTGGCACCGCGACCTGGACATTACCGGACGCGTGGAACAGATTAATGTCTTTCTGCCGTTTACGGAATGCGCCGAGACGAACGCCCTGTGGTGCGAGTCGGCCTATGATGCCGGTGACTTTCAGCCGGTGCCGCTGCGGTATGGACAGGCGTTCCTGTTTGATGGAGGCTGCCTGAGCCACGGTTCGGTCCACAATACGACAGACAGAACCCGCGTCAGCCTCGATTTTCGGTTTTCAACGACTCGCGTGGAAGGCGTGCAGCCACCCTGGTCCACTATTTTGTCTGCGCGTTCAGAGGCGGTCGCAATTGCGCGCAGCCTTGCACAGACCGAGATGGAACCAGCACCGTAGCGCACGTGCTTGACACCTGCCTGCGTGTCGCTCGATCGAAGTCCTATCGCATATGATGCGAGGCTTTTCCGGACAGGCGCGTTCTACGATGGTGAAAACGGACCGCCGATCGTGCTTCGCGGCAGATCGTAGGTGAGGGAAGCGTGATTGCCGCTGGGGTGCCGCACCTTGGAGGGCCGCCCGGTGTTCCGCATCCGCCTGTCGGCCTCAAGCCATGTGGGCAAGACTGCTTCCTCCCGGTCCCAATGCGCCACCGAGGCCTCATCGCACCACTCCAGCAGGTGCGGCATGGCCGTCTTATGTGCGCCAGACACCATGTACTGCCGCATGCTCTGCTGGCAGTCCCAACCGGTCATGGTCCAGAAGGTCCAGTGCCGGTCCGCCAAGAGTCCGCCGGTTTGAAAGCCCGGCGCTTTCTTGACCTGCATCTGCGAGCGGACAGCAAGGACCACGAAGGACGGCAAAAAGCGGACAGAGCGAAGCCGAAGGCGCGTCAAGCTGACAAACATAGGGCGCATCCTATTGCACGCACATAAACACTGTTCGAGAGATACCGTGCCGAAACCGCTGGCGGTCTTGCCTACGCGGAATGTTTCACGTGAAACATTCCTTGTAAGTGATCCATTCTGTATCAGTTGCGAGAAGGCCTAGTGAAAAGAAGCGCCACGTGTCATGTTTACACGACTGGCAGCATCCCGTAGGGTGCAATACCTCTTCCGCACTGTCGAGACTAACCGGCCTTCTCCAGGGGCATCGGCAGAACCACATTGCGCTTCTTCACCATCTCGCCGGTGATCTCCAATTCCTTGATCTTCTTGTTGGTGGGGACCGTGTACATCAGATCGAGCATCAGCTCTTCAAGGATCATACGGAGTCCACGCGCGCCGACCTTGCGTGTGAGTGCCTCGTGCGCAATGGCCTGGGTCGCGTCGGGCGTGAAGGTGACCTTTACGCCCTCGTATTCGAAGAGCTTGGCATACTGCTTCAGGATGGCATTCTTGGGCCGTGAGAGGATGTCGATCAGCGCTGCCTCATCCAGTTCATCCAGGATGCCCAGCACCGGCAGACGACCGATGAATTCCGGAATCAGGCCGTATTTCAGCAGATCCTGCTGTTCTGCCTGGCGCAGCAGTTCGGTATCGCGCTGGGGCCGGATCGGCGTCACTTCGGCTTCTTTGGGATCGAGGCCGGCAGTCTTGAAACCCAGTGCTTTCTTGCCGATGCGCCGTCCTATGACCTTCTCGAGGCCAACAAAGGCACCACCGCAGATGAAGAGGATGTTTGTGGTGTCCACAATCGTGAACTCCTGGTGCGGATGCTTGCGCCCACCTTGCGGAGGGACGCTTGCAACAGTGCCTTCCAATAGCTTCAGCAGGGCCTGCTGCACACCTTCTCCGCTGACATCGCGCGTGATGGAAGGGTTCTCATCCTTGCGCCCGATCTTGTCGATCTCGTCGATGTAGATAATGCCGTTCTGCGTCTTGGCCACATCGCCGTCAGCCGCCTGCAAGAGCTTGAGCAGGATACTTTCCACATCCTCGCCGACATAGCCGGCTTCAGTCAGCGTGGTTGCGTCCACAATCGCGAAGGGCACATCCAGCATCTTCGCCAGGGTTTGCGCCAGCAGGGTCTTGCCGCTGCCGGTGGGGCCCACCAGCAGGATGTTCGACTTCGCGAGTTCCACATCATTGCTGCGCAGACGGTTCATGTGAATGCGCTTGTAGTGGTTGTAGACCGCCACAGCCAGCTTCCGTTTGGTTACTTCCTGCCCAATCACGTACTCGTCAAGGAAGGCCTTCACCTCGTGCGGCTTGGGCAGCGCCGCGGGTGAGTTTTGCTGTACTTCGGTCTTGTCGTCGTCCAGGATGGAGTTGCACACACCGACACATTCGTCGCAGATGTACGCGCGCGGATAGTCGGAAGGGGAAGAGATCAGCTTGGCAACGGTGTCCTGCGTCTTGTGGCAGAACGAGCAGCGCAACGAGTCGTCAGAGCCTTTAGAAGTCTTCATGGGAGGAATCAACTCCTTGCCGTGTCAACGAGCGCCCGGCTTTCTTGAGTCTACACCGCAATGTCTGACGCCAGACGAAGGTGACGCATCATTGTGGGTCCGCCCCGTGCAGGTCTTTTCCCGGCAGGGCTGGTGTGTAACCGCGCATGCCTGACGCGCTTGTGCATGGGGCAGACACGTGGCCCAGCCGGTACCATGAACGCATGACAGCGTCGCAGAACCGGGTCGTCCAGCGCGTTCTCCTAGGCATCGGAGTAGTGCTCCTGGCTCTTCGCTTTGTGCATCTTTCGGCTGATTTCCCGAATCACTGCCGCTGGCATGACGATTGGGCACGGTACACCGACGAAGGCTGGTATGCCTCCGGTGCCATCCATAAAGCGCTGCTTGGCCACTGGCTTGTCCCGTACGATTTCAACCCCATCGTTACCATCCCCGGCTGGCCGCTGCTCTTGCACATCCTGTTTCACTTCACGGGGGTGAGTCTTGTTGCAGCCAGGGCAGTGGACGCCGCGTTCTCTGTTGTGGCGTCCGTTCTGCTGGCGCTGCTGGTTGCCCGGTCCCGTCCCCGCTGGGGGATGCTGGCGTTTCTGCTGATGGCATCCAGCCCCATCGTGTTCGTCTTCTCGCGTCTGGCTCTGCTTGAAGTACCCGTGATGGCCTTCGTTCTGGCGGCGCTTCTGGCGGCACCACTGCCCGGTCAAAAGAGTGTTCTGCGCAGTGTTCTGTGCGGCACCCTCCTGCTTGCCGCCGTGCTCGTTAAATCGACGGCGGTGTTCCTGATCGTCGCAGTGTGTGGCTACATCATTCAGCAGCACAGGATCGCGAAAGCACGACGGCCGTGGGTGTCACCGCGTACCACACTGATCGTGTTCACGGCAGGCATGTGTTTGTATACCCTGATCGTGGTTCACCCGCACATGGTGGACTTCAATACCCTGAAAAGTCAAAACGGCTTCACCTTCAACCGTGAAAGCTGGGAGAAGCTTGCACGCGCCTTCTACCGGGCCCTTACGTGGACGGATCCTGTCTTGTACCCACTCGCGCTGCTTGCGACCGGTGCAGCTTGCACCCGTTTACCATCCATCCGGCGCGATCCGCTCTTTCCATTGGCCACCTTGTGGGGAGCAGGCGTGATCCTCTTTGCGGTATCACATGTCGACGCGGGGCCACGCTATTTTGCCCTGCTTGCCGTGCCTGTCGTTGTGTTGACTGTCCTGCTGCTGGACGCGCTCAGTGTCTCGGCCCGGTCGCTGTACCGGCCCGCGCTGGCCGTGGTTGGGGTTGCGACACTCCTCAACCTCGGGTATATCGCGCGACTCATGGCTCGGCCCACCTACACCATGGTGCAGGCGAGTCACGACATGGCGGCGCTCATTCACGCCTCAGGAGACGCGCATCCGCTGGTCTTTGGACATGGCGCGGAGGAGAGTACGTTTTTTACGCACATCGAGGCCGTAGATGACATCGGATCCATTCCGCCCGCCAGCAAACTGGACCTCTACCACCCGGGCTGGGCCGCCGTCTGGTCGGACGACCAGACATTGAGCCGCCCGGAGATTGCAAGCCGCTACCGGGCTGTCCCGGTACAGAGCTGGGCCGTCATGGACGACCCGCTCCGTTCGCATCTGTTGCTTTTCAGGCTGCAGCAGAGATAGAGGGACAGGCCTGGGCGGCCCCGTCCCGGGTTACGTGCGCAGACGCGTGATGATGTCGTCGATCAGGCCGTATTCCTTGGCCTGTTCCGATCCCATGGTGAAGTCGCGGTCGGTATCGCGTTCAATCTGGTCGAAGGTCTGGCCGGTGTGGTCGGCCATGATCTTGTTCATGCGCTCGCGCAAGCGGAGGATCTCGCGTGCGTGAATGTCAATTTCCGTGGCCTGGCCCTGGATGCCGCCGCCCATAATCAGCGGCTGGTGGATGAGGATGCGCGAGTTCGGCAGGGCAAAGCGCTTGCCCTTCTTGCCGGCCATCAACAGAAAGGCGCCCATGCTGGCCGCCTGTCCGATGCACAGGGTGGACACGTCGTTCTTGATGTATTGCAAGGTATCGTAGATGGCAAGGCCCGCGCTGACCGAACCGCCCGGCGAGTTGATGTACAGCTGGATATCCTTTTCCGGATCCTCACCGGAGAGAAACAACAACTGCGCGATGATCAGGTTCGCGACATTGTCATCAATCGGCGTTCCCAGAAAGATAATGTTATCGCGCAGCAGACGGCTGTAGATGTCGTACGAGCGTTCGCCCCGGCTCGTCTGCTCGAGCACCATTGGAATTAGACCCATCTTCTCCTCGTTTCTTTCTGCCTGTAGGCGTTCTTACGCCATCTTCTCGTAGAGAGCAGTGGCCGTTGCTTCGCGGCGCATCTGTTCGCGCATGCGGGTCAGGGAGCCATCCTGTGCCATCCGGTCGCGCAGTTGATCCAGCGGCTGGCGTGACTGCATGGACATGACCACCAATTCGCGCTGGACGTCATCGTCATTGACCTGGATGTCCAGCGTCTCGGCCAGTTTGTCGAGGATCAGCGAAGCCTTGACTTCTTTCGTCGCTTCCTCGCGCTGCGCCTCACGCAGGCGGCTGAAGTCGAGTGCCTGCATCTGTTCGCGCGTCATGCCCTGCTGGGCCAGTGCGCGCAAACCGCGGTCGAGACGGACGTCAATCTGCTGCTGGATGAACGACTCGGGAACAGGGAAGTGGAACTTCTCGACGAAGGCGTCCACCAGCTTGCTTTTTGCTTCGTTTTCCGCCGTCTGCCTTTTGCCGTTGGTGGCGTTCTCGCGCAGCGTGTTCGCAAAGGCGTCCCAGGTCTCGTAGTCACCCAACTGCCGGGCGAATTCGTCATTTTTCTCCGGGTAGACCTTGCGCTTGATGCCGTTCACGGTGACGTTATAGTCAATGGTCAGGCCTGCAAGCCGCACGTCGCCGAAATCCGGCGGATACGAGACCTCCAGGTCGAACTCCGCGCCCTTGGTCTGGCCGCGAAGAGCGTCGTTGAAGGCGGGCAGCGTGTTCTTGCCACCAATCTCGACCATGACATCTTCGCCGTCGATCTCGTCAGCTTCGTTCGGCTCGCTGCTTGTCTCACTCTCCGGCTTGCGCCGGCGTCCCTTGAACGAGATCTCCGCCCAGTCGCCGTCCTGTAGCGCGCGGTCTTCTTCCACCGGCTCGATGGTGGCGTGTGAGTCGAGCACACGCTCCATCTCGGCATCGTACTCGGCATCGGTCAGTTCAACCGAGGGCCGCTCGACCGTGACAGCCTCGTAGCCTGCGGTGTCGATTGCGGGGGCGACCTCAAAGTGCGCACGGAAGCGCAGGGGTTGATCCTCCTCCAGGTTCAGTTCGACAATCTGCGGTTGCGAGACCGGTTGGAGACTCTGGCTTTGCATCTCCGCGCGAAAGCGCTCCTGCACCAGCGCGTCCATGACCTCTTGCCGCACCTCCTTTGCGAATCGGTTGCGGATGGTCGATTCCGGCACCTTGCCCGGACGGAAGCCTGGGATGCGCGCCAGCTTCTGGTAGCGCCGGGTCACCTTGCTGTACGCCTTGTTGACCTCGTTGGCCGGAACCTCAACGGCCACCTCGCGTGTCAGCTCTGGATTGAGCGCAGGCGCGTGCGTGTGTGTGTGTTCCTCGTGCGTGTGAGCGTCGTGGGTCTCGGCATCGTGAGATGTCGCTTCGACGGGCATCTCGACGACTGCTTCTGCGGTTTCGTTCGGAGTCAAAATGATTGCCTTCTTCGGAGTCTGTGCCGTGGGCCGCAGAGTACTGCGGCAGCGCGAACGGCTCTCACCATGGTACGGACCGTTGCCAGAGGGGTCAAACGCTGTGGAAGACTTCGCGCCTACTGGGATGGCGTCGTGTTCGCGTCCGGTACTGCTTCAACCCGGACATGCCATTGCAGTGTCTCGCCGGGCTGGAGCACCGTTCGTGCATCGTCCGCATGACCGCCGCCTGCCGTACTGAAGGCTAAAAGAACAGAGCGCTCGTCCGGTGACGTGGTGACGTGCAGGCTGCGGATGGCGGGCGTCATCGCGGTCAGGACGAGCGTGTAGCCGTCGGCGTGGTTACGGAGCCGTGCCTGCGGGCCGCCGCTCAGATAGCTGTGCTTCAGCGGCGCGAGCGTCTGGTTGAGCGCACGGCCGTCCAGACTGACACTTTCTCTTGCAGCTTCCGCAGCGGAACTCTCCTGCGCGGGCAGTTGCAACGTCATTGTCCCTAGTCCTTGTGCGGCCAGGAAGCGTGGCTGCCACGAGAGCATCAGCGACCGCGCGCTGCCGCTGACGTTCTTCGCTGTCATTGCAACATCAAGCGCATGGCCGGCAAGCGTGGTCTGCATCGTCACGTCCATTCCATTTTGCGCGGGAGACCCGTAGTGTGCGGTGGCGCGGCTGCCGTCCGGAACAACTTCGGTGTTCTGCCTCGTTGCGGGCTGTCCCGCCAGCAGTTCCACGGGGTTGGACCAACGATTGCCGTCACGCCGCTCCATGATGGCGGAGAACGCAGCGCCACCTACCGGCCCGGTTGCCTGCAGATCGGATTCCCGGGTGCCAAGGAGCAGCGGCACCTCACCCCGTCCGGGCAGGTCGAGGTTTGCCTGCAACATCAGCATGCCGTCGCCGGGCAGCAGCGTTGCGGAGGTAAACTCCGGGACCATCGCACTCATCCGTTCCAACCGCTCCAGACGGACGATCTCCTGCCCGCCTGGCCGGACCGACGATGCGGCCGTACTCTCCGGCACCTGCGTGGTGGTCATCTGGTGAATACGGCCGTGCATGTGCGCCGTCCAGACGATCGCCAGCACGCCAAGCAGCACAATCAATCCAATGACAGTGACCAGGCCAGACCGGGCTACCTGGTCGCCGCGCTCCCGCATGCCCTTCCGGCGGCCATGGTCCGTGTCTCTGTCGAGATCCACGCTCTCTTCGTAAATGTCGGGCAAAGCATCCACCTTCCCTGGCGTGCAGCTGCGAACGGTGCATTGTCCCATGACCACATGAGAGGAGTATGTTTCCGTAAACGATGGTGTCCGAGACAGTCATGGAGCCTGACCGAAGGAGGGAATGTTGCAGGAGTGTTGCATGCTGCAGGCGCGCTTTGCAGTCAAGCGCCGCCTGTCCGGTACCGGGTTAGACGCACGCCGCGGAGCGTTCGCTTTCAGAGTTCAGCGTGGCGCTCCGCGCTGGAGCGGTGTTGAAAGCGCATACTGTGCGCACCGCGCCGCTCATTGTTCACCATCCGCGGGTCTGCATGAGTTCTTTTTCTTCGATCGCCATGGCCGCGAGGCCCTTCATGGCCCCGGTGACGGCTTCGCTTGCCTCAGCGAGGATCTTTGCATCGTCATAGTGCGTTGCGGCAATCACAATCGCTTTGGCGCGGCTGACGGCTTCTTCGCGCTCCTCAGGATTGCGATACTCACCTACCTGGCCAGGCTTACAAAGGTTCGCCTTCACATCTTTTTCGGTCCAAGTCTCGACATCGAGCGGCGTGGCGCGCTCCTTCATAAAGAGCCCCGAGCCCACAAACACCGTCTCGGCCCCAAGCTGCATCATCGGCGCCGCATCGGCCGGGGTGGCGATGCCGCCGGCGGAGAAGTTCGGCACAGGCATGCGGCCGGTCTTGGCCCCCTGGCGCACCAGCTCCAGCGGTGCGCCATGCACCTTGGCCGCGTTGTAGAGTTCTTCGTCGCCCATCACGGTCAACTGCTTGATCTCTTTCGTGATCTGCCGCATGTGCTGCACGGCGTGGACCACGTCGCCGGTGCCTGGTTCGCCCTTGGTGCGGATCATGGCCGCGCCCTCCGCGATGCGCCGCAGCGCCTCGCCCAGGTTGCGCGCGCCGCATACAAACGGTGTCGTGAAAGCGTGCTTGTCGATATGGTAGGTGTCATCGGCGGGCGTCAAGACTTCGGACTCATCGATGAAGTCGACGCCCAGCTCCTGCAGGATCTGCGCCTCCGCAAAGTGGCCGATGCGCGCCTTCGCCATGACTGGGATCGTAACGGCGGCCATGATCTGCTTGATGAGCTTGGGGCTTGCCATGCGGGCCACGCCACCTTCCGCGCGAATCATCGCGGGCACGCGCTCCAATGCCATCACGGAGACGGCACCCGCCTCCTCGGCGATGCGCGCCTGCTCCACGTTCATCACGTCCATGATGACGCCGCCCTTCAGCATCTCTGCCAGGCCGGTCTTCAGCCGCAAGCCATGCGGAGCGTAGTTTCCGTTCTGCGGAAGGTGATTACCGTTCGAAGAGGAGAGGTCAGCCATGAGCGAAACTCCTTGCGTGAAGCGTGAGATGTGAGCGGGTTTGCGCCGGCACGGAACCCGGTCAGCCTTACCAGTCTAGCAGTGAATAGCGGGTCAATCGGTGCGCTGACGCAGAAAGAACAGCTACTCAGGATGCTGAGCGATCACCGCGCAGACAGCATGGGCATAGCGCTTGCCCCACTCCACATCAACACCGTCCAGCCTGCACAGTGAGGTGGCGGAGCTTGGCTTCTGCGACGCAATGGTGGCAATGACATCGTCCCGCAGCAGCTCGAAGGGTGCGATACCCTGCCGCTTCGCTTCGTGCATGCGCCAGATCTTCAGGGCGTACTCCAGGGACGAGCGATGTGGGATGGTTTTCGGCTCGCTTGGCTGCAGGTAGGAGAGTGTGGTTGCGACAGCTGGAGTTGGCACACGCGGAGCCGTATGTTGGAGGCTTCGCGCCGCATCTTCTCTCTCTTCGCTTCGAGTTCTTACGGCCAACGGCTCGCCACCATGCAGCGCCGCGAGGATTGCTTCACCCCACCGCTCCGCCTTGGCAGGCCCGATGCCGGACACGGCGCGTAGTTCATCCAGCGTCGCAGGCGCATCCAGCACGATTTGCCGCAGTGTGCGGTCGCCAAACACGACGAATGCGGGCTTGCCGAGGGACTTGGCTTCCGCAGCACGCCATGCACGGAGGGCGGCTTCTACCGCTTTCTGTGCCGCTGTGAGCGGGATGTTGTCCGTATCGCGCTTAGCTTTCGTTTTGCTGGAGGACGACTTACTGCCTTCGCGCGTACGCCCAGAGGTGACCGCTTCCGCATCCCGCATCTGCAGACCAGCCAGGGGCTCGCCGTCCGCCGCCTCACGCCCTTCATGCGTCAGCACAGCGCGGCGAAACGGGATGTCGCGCCCGTCCTCGTTGGTGAAGGTCGCGTTCTCGATGCTGACGTATCCCGCGCGCGTCAGGGCGTCCAGCAGGCTGTCCATCTCCTTGCGGTCGAGTTCGCCTTTGGGGTACAGCTCCGTGTGGAGTTTGCCGGTTGCCTTGCCGGAGTACGCCGCGTTCAGCGCGCGCAGGATGCGCTGCATCTCGGCCTTCTCATCGCGCGTCGGCTCGCGGAACTGCTGCGCCGAGGCACGCTCTGGAGAGCAGAAGTCGCACAGACCGCACGTCCGGCTCGCATCCGTCGCGTCGCCAAAGTGCCGCACCAGCGCTGCCATGCGGCACTCCGCGCTTTCCGCGAAACGCATCATGGCGTCGATCTGCCCGCGCCGGTGGCTCACCTGCGCGTCATAACTCTTGCGCCACGCTGCGGCAGTGCCGCCCGTGCGCGTCACGTTACCCGCGTGGTCGAGGTACGCGGCACCCTGCGCCAGCAGCTTGTCCAGCGCCGGGCCAAAGACGTCGAGGTCGAGCTTGAGCGCAATGCGCAGGTCGTCGGCGTGGACTGGGTCTGTCCGCAGTGCGGCGGCGATGCGTGCCAGCGTGTCCGCCGGAGGGTAATCGCGCTCCAGAAAGAAGTCATGCAATCGCCGGTCGGCCCAGCTATACATCATCACCGCGCGCGCGGGCTTGCCGTCACGTCCCGCGCGGCCAATCTCCTGGTAGTAGCCCTCAAGCGTCGCTGGCATGGCCGTGTGCAGGACGGTACGCACGTCCGCCTTGTCGATGCCCATGCCGAAGGCGATGGTGGCGACGACGGCCTGCAGCTTGCCATCCAGAAACGCCCGCTGCACCCGCTCGCGCGTTCCTGCTTCCAGTCCCGCGTGGTAGGTCGCGGCCGGAAAATCCTGGTTCAGCTCCGCCGTCAATGCCTCCGCATCCTTGCGGGAAGGCGCATAGATAATCGCTGGCCGGTGCGCCGGGTCGTGCAGCAGCTTGCGCGCCATCTCGATCCGCCGTGGCTTCGAAACCTCGACGACTTCAACGGCGAGATTGGTCCTGCGAAAGCCCTGGATGAACTGCTTCGGATCGTGCAGCGCCAGTTCGCTCACAATGTCCCGCTGCACCTGTGGCGTCGCTGTGGCGGTCAGCGCAATGACCGGCGCAGGCCGCAGCGCTCGCAAGTGTCCTGCCAGATTGCGGTAATCCGGGCGGAAATCGTGTCCCCAGTGCGAAATGCAATGCGCTTCATCGATCGCGATCAGCGCCAGTGGCCGCTTGGCCAGCATCTCGCCAAAGCCGGGAACGCGAAAGCGCTCCGGCGCGATGAACAGGAACTGCAGCTTGCCATCCAGGTATGCGCGGCACACCTCGCGGCTGCTCTCCCGTCCCAGCCCGGAGTGAATCCTGCCCACGCTCAGGCCAAGCGACGTCAGCTTGTGCGCCTGGTCATCCATCAGCGCGATCAGCGGCGAGATGACCAGCGCCGTCCCGCCCCGTGCCAGCGCTGGAAGCTGGTAGCAGAGGCTCTTGCCCGCGCCGGTCGGCATCACCAGCAGCACATCCCGGCCACCCACCGCCGCCTCGCACACCGCCTGCTGGCTGGCGCGAAAGGCTGGAAAGCCGAAGGTGTTCTTCAGCAGCAGTTGCAGGTCAGGGGAGGCCATGCGAGACTCTGCCATTCTCGCACGCTTACGGATTACGCAGGCACCCGCACCGTCCACAGCGCAGGCTGCCGGAGAGGGAAGTAGCGCAGCAGTTCCGCCGACTTCGGCTCGGCGGGCAGGCGCTTCCACAGCGCAAGGTACTCCGGCCTGCTGTACGCACGCCCTGCAAACAGCAGGCTCGGCTGCCGCACCGGCCAGTCGCTGAAATGCTGCGCATCCGACGGCAGCTTCCACGCGCCCCGGTTCTCCAGGACTGGGTACAGGAACGCAACGGCGGACCGCATGCCCCGGCCATCCGGCAATGTGTAGTCCCACAGCCGGTCCATCGGCGTGGACAGCACCTCGCACGTCGCGGAGAGGCAATCCAACGTAAAGATGGACGCGGCATATGCATCGGGGCGGTGCAGTTCCAGCGGGAACTGCCCATCGAAGTTCATCTGCCGCAGCAGCTTGTCGCGGAAGCGGTGCGAGCACTCCAGTTGCAGCGCCTCGTTCCGCGCAAAGCGGGCGCACTCCGCCGCCTGCAGCGTCCAGCAGATGGCCAGCCGGTCCTTCATCTCCCGGGCGACAAAGCCGTTCTTCGACTCGTTCAGCCACGTCGCAAACGCGCCGAACCACGCCCGCAAGCCAGCCGCCTCCGCTTCCGTAGCAACGCCGTTGTATGCGCAGAGGAATGAAGCCGACCGCACCACCTCCGCCAGCGCCACCGTGTCTTCCACGCCGCGCGGCGTCCCCGTGGTCTGCTTCGGAACGCAGCCGGCATGGTCCAGCTTCGGCTCCATCTTTGTGTCTGCATTGAGGAACCAGGCGCGCAGATGCAGCATCGCGTGATCCGCATACCGCCGTTCGCCGGTCAACCGCCACGCCGCGGCACACGCGCCCACAATGCCGTTCAGCCGCACAATGGCATCTCGATGCGCCGTAAACGCCCGCGGGCAGATCGTGCCGGGACGGTGTTCATACGGTGCGGCAGGTTCGCCCTCCTTTGGCCACCACTCCGTGTCCTCGGAGTAATACTGATGTGAATCAATATCGTTGACCGGAGCAGGGTAGCTGGTGACGGTTTGCGGCCTCTGCGTCAGCGCCTCCGTGGCAGACGAAAGGATGCGCTCCCGGTCGTATTCGGCCACGCTAAAGTGCACGTTTTCCCCGGCCTGTGAAAGCCCCGCGACGGGAACCAGCGCCGCAGCGGTGGCTACAGCGCAGAAGTCGCGCCGGGTTACGCAGCCGAAACTCGCCGAAGCCCGCATCGTTTATGTGGTGGGCCCACCAGGATTTGAACCTGGAACCAACGGATTATGAGTCCGCTGCTCTAACCGTTGAGCTATAGGCCCGCACCTGCAAGTGTAGCGGACGCACTTTTATCGAAGGACCCGCTGAGGAAGCGGGTGCGCACTCCATCAGCTGACGAAATTCACCAACGTGTAACCCGTGGCGCGCTACCGGAACGTAGAGTGAGGGCATTCCCACTACGGCACGTCTCGAGGCGCTCTATGGCGACAACCGCACCAGCCCCCGCACAACTTTCTGCGTTAGAGCAAAAGCTCGCAGGCCGCAAGGACTCCAAAGCGGGCAAATACGGTACCGTGGTCTTCGGTGCGATGCTTGTGGGCGGCCTGATCTATATCGTCAGCCGCCTTTCAGTGGATCTTTCCGGCGTACACCAGGCCACCATCTTTCCGTACGTTCTCCTGGGGGTAGCGCTGCTGATTGCGCTGGGCTTCGAGTTCGTGAACGGCTTCCACGACACGGCCAACGCGGTGGCGACGGTAATCTACACGCATTCGCTGGAGCCGCACATCGCCGTGGTCTGGTCGGGCTTGTGGAACTTCCTGGGAGTCGTGACCAGTTCGGGCGCCGTCGCGTTCTCCATTGTCAGCCTCTTGCCGGTGGAACTGATCTTGAAGGTCAGCAAGGGATCGGGCTTCTCCATGGTCTTTGCGCTGCTTGTGGCGGCCATCATCTGGAATCTTGCCACCTGGTGGCGGGGTCTGCCCGCGTCCAGTTCGCACACAATGGTGGGCTCCATTCTCGGCGTTGGCATCATGAACCAAGTCCTGCAGGGCCGCAGTGGTACCAGCGGCGTGGACTGGGAGCAGGTCACCAAGGTCTTCAAGGCGCTCATCGTGTCGCCCATTGTTGGCTTCATCATGGCCGCGGTGCTCTTCTATGCGTCCAAATTGCTGCTGAAGGATCCGCGCCTGTATAAGTCACCCGAGGGCGATGAGCCTCCGCCGATGCACATTCGTGCGCTGCTTATCCTGACCTGCACGGGCGTGAGCTTCTTCCACGGTTCAAACGACGGACAGAAGGGCATGGGTCTCATCATGCTGATTCTGGTTGGCACCGTGCCCACCGCGTACGCGCTGAACCATACTGTTGACCGGGGTTCGGCCCAGCAGTTTGCGAACGTGTCCACCCAGGTGGCAGGAGCAGTCGGTCATTATGTCGACCCCGCCGCCACCGTTGGCGATCCCGGTCAGGAACTGGAGCGGTTTATTGCCGATCACAAATATCAGCCTTCCACCATGCTGGCACTCCAGCAAGAGGTCAACACCATCCGCAACGAGGCGATCGGCTATGGCTCCTTCAGCAACGTGCCGGCGGACATGCAATCGAATGTACGCAACCAGATGTACGTCGTCAGCGAGACGTTCCGCCTGCTGCCAAAGTTCGGTCCCAAGCTCAGCCAGGAGGATGTCAAGACGGTTGCCTCCTACAAGGGATTTCTTGACAAGTCGACCCGCTTCATACCCAGCTGGGTGAAGGTTGCGGTCGCGCTCGCCCTCGGCCTGGGTACCATGGTGGGCTGGAAGCGCATCGTGGTCACCGTGGGTGAGAAGATCGGCAAGACGCACCTGACTTACGCGCAGGGCGCTTCGGCAGAGATCACGGCGATGATTACGATCGGTCTGGCGGATGGGTATGGGCTGCCTGTCTCGACCACCCACGTTCTCTCATCGGGCGTTGCGGGAACCATGGCGGCCAACGGCAGCGGGCTGCAGATGTCCACCATCCGCAACATCGCCATGGCATGGATCTTCACGCTGCCGGCGGCAGCACTGCTTTCAGCAACCCTGTTCTGGCTCTTCAATCTGATCGCGAAGTAACGGGAGGGGGAAGAAGACGGAGGTGGGCCGCATGGGCCCGCCTCCGTTGCGTGTCTATCAACTGTTGTGTGGCGTGGAGTCCGGTGTTGTCCCCGTATTACCCGGGGCAGAGGGGTTGATAGACTGCGTCTTGTTTTCCGGCGTGGCGCTTCGTACACCCGTTGCACCTGGTCCGGCAGTCGCGGGATTGTCGCCGCGGTAGCCTGACGGTTCAGCCTTCTCCTGTTCCTCCACCTCTGACTTCGTCCCAGGTACCGGCTTTGTGCTTGGGCTTTCCATGTCGATCTCCTCTGTTGGCTGTCTCTGTCAGTTCAGAAGCGGCATGTGCTGTCCCGGATGCCCGACTCCATTCCGCTTTGCAGCCGCTTTCCAGTACACTTCTCAATAAACCAGACGCTGCCGGTCTTGCCGGCGGCCTGAGGATTCTCTGTGACTGAAGCAGTTCCGTCCGGCCGCTTGAAACGGGCCGGCCACCAATCCAAGCACAAGCACAGCACCCGCACCTGGTTTGCACTGCATGTCCTGCTTCTTGTCCTGGCGAGCGGATGCTGGCTTCACGCACAGGTCAACACGAACACGATGGATCAGCCAGGTGTTCCGGCACAGACAGCTGCGCCACAGATCATCACTGTGCCTGTCCCCTCCTATCCGCCGGGCTATGTGAGCAACGGCACGGACTGGAGCCGCGCGGGTGGGGCGGCGACTCCGGCGAGAGCCGTGAGCCAGGCAGACTCCGCCCGAGCCAGCGCTGTCCTGGTGCCGGATGTGCCGACTCCGTTTCAGGTTCTGGTACGGCAGACAACCGGGCGCGTTCTTCCTGTCTTTGGCGCAAATCTCTTCAGCAATCCGCCAAGCACCTTTGCCCCCGTGCAGGATGCGCAGGTCACGCAGGACTATATCCTGGGCCCGGGAGATGAGATCCGCATATCAGCCACGGGGCAGCTCAACCAGCAGGGCAACTTCACGGTCGACCGCGCGGGAACCATCACGATCCCAAATGTGGGAACGCTGACGGTCGCGGGTTTGCGGTTCAGCCAGCTGCAACCGTTTCTGCGCCAGCAGATTGGCCGCGTGTACCGCAACTTCGATCTCAATGTCACGCTCGGGCAGCTGCGGTCCATCCAGGTCTATATCGTGGGCGAGGCGCGCCAGCCGGGCGCCTATACGGTATCGTCGCTCTCCACGCTGGTGAACGCACTGTTCGCGTCGGGTGGCGTACTGCCGCAGGGCAGCCTGCGCCGCATTGAACTGCAACGGGGCGGGCAGGCGGTCACAACGCTCGACTTGTATGACCTTCTTCTACGCGGCGACAAGAGCAGGGACGTCAAGCTTCAGCCGGGCGACGTCATCTTCGTTCCGACGGCGGGACCGCAGATTGCGTTGATCGGATCCGTAACCAATCAGGCAATCTATGAGCTGCGCGGCGAGACGACGCTGGAGCAGGTGCTGCAACTCGCAAATGGGCTGACCAGCACGGCAAACAGCGGTCGCATCCGGGTGGAAAGCGTGTCCACGGATGCGGCACGCTCGGTTCAGAACATCACTCTGGCAACCTCGAATGCCGTGAACATCCATGGCGGCGACATTATCACGATCGATGCCATCTCCGATCAGTTCCGCAACGCAATTACCCTGCGGGGCAATGTTGCGAACCCGGGCCGATACGCCTGGCACCAGGGGATCCGGGTTTCCGATCTGCTGCCCAACCGCGACGCCCTGATTACCCGAAACTACTTCCAGGCACGCAATGCCCTGAGCCAGACGGGTGCCGGTTCCGAGGCTCTGTCGCGGCAGTCCGCACAGGCAAACCCGCAGAATGTTCAGCAAGGCCAGACGGGCGACACCGCTCTGAATCTGAACAGTCCGCCGGCGTTTGGACCGGCCACGGTTCCGTCGACAGGTTCGGGCCAGCCACAGGGCACGTCGCTGCCGCTTCAGGCGCCTCCCTCAGCCAGCGCGGTCAACACCACCAGCAGCAGCGGTGGTGGCGCGACGGTGGGCGATGCGCTGACGCAAAACAACGGCGCGTTTCCCATCGCCAACACGGTGGTGCTGAGCGCGCCGGATGTCGACCTCTCCTATGCCGTGATCGAGCGGCTGGACCCCGTGACACTCTCGACATCGTTGCTGCCGTTTAATCTTGGCCGTATCCTCGATGGGTCCGACGCATCGCAGAATCTTGTTCTACAGCCGGGCGATGTGGTGACTGTATTCTCCAAAGCGGATATCCGGGTTCCGCAGTCGCAGCAGACACGGTTCGTTCGCCTGGAAGGTGAGTTTGTCTCTGCCGGTGTGTACAGCGTGTTGCCGGGTGAGACGCTGCGTCAGCTGATCCTGCGTGCGGGGGGTCTCAGCCGCGATGCCTACCTGTACGCGTCGGAGTTCACACGGCAGTCCACGCGGCGCGTCGAACAGCAGCGTTTGAACGAATACGCGGATTCGCTCGAGGCGCAGATTTCAGCCGAGACGAACCGGGAGATCACCGGTGCTATCGGGGTCTCCGGCGATGCCGCGAATGCGGTGCGAGCGGGAGCCGATGCCGCCCGCGCCGCGGTGGAGCGTCTCCGTGCGACACCCCCCACCGGGAGGATCGTGCTGAAGTTGAGCCCGGCCTCATCCACCGTCGAGAGCATTCCCGACATTGCACTGGAGGATGGGGACCGCTTCATTGTGCCGCGGCAGCCAAGCAGCGTCTCTGTGACAGGCGAGGTGTACAACGCGTCTGCGTTCCTGTTTGCGCCGGACCAGGAGATTCGCAATTACCTGCGCACGGCGGGTGGACCGTCGCGCTACGCGGATGCTAAACGGGTGTTCGTGATTCGTGCTGATGGCTCCATTGTCTCGCAGCAATATGGCAATGTCTTGAAAGCGCCGAGCCTGCCGGGAGATACGATTGTCGTTCCACCCCAGCTTGCACGGGGCAATGTCTTCCGTGAAATCCTGGCATTCTCCTCGATTGCCGGCCAGCTTGCTGCTCCTTTAACGCTTTTCGCCTTGCTTCGATGACGATGGACCCACGTTCGGAAGCGGCCCAGCAGCCCAACGCAACCGTGGTACCGGTCACGGGCGGTGACTGGGCTCCTGTGCGGCTTGACCTGCTCGGCCTGCTGGCAAAGATCCTGGTGCAGTGGCGGACGATTGCCTCGATCGCGGCGCTCTTCCTTGTCGCGTCGTCCGTCTTTGCAAAGCTTTCAAAGAATTACTACGAGAGCTTCGCCACCTTCATGCCGCCCGCGCGTGAAGCCGGTCCATTTGGCCTGTCAGGCGGATTTTCGCCCGGCTCGGTCCTGGCGATCGGTGGTCTGGGGATCAATCCCGGCACCGCGTACCTGAGCTTGCTGTATAGCCGTTCCGTACAAGACAGCGTGGCGCAGCAACTGAACGTGCAGTCGGTGTACCACCTGAAGGATTCGCAGGCGGCTCGCGACTTCGTAGCCAACAAGACGAAGTTCGACGTTCAACCAACCGGCTTGATCGTCGTGATCAGCCGTGACGAATCGCCGCAGTTTGCCGCAAAGCTTGCCAACGCCTATCTGGAAGCTCTGTACAAGCTCAACCAGCGAATGTCCGCGGCCTCCATTGCGCAACGCAGCGAGTTTTACGGGCAGGAGGTGGCACAGGCGCGTGAGGCTCTGGAGAAGGCAGAAGCGACTTTAATCGCGACGCAGCAGCGGATCGGCATCCTGGAGCCCGGCAGCACCACGCAGGTTGCCATTTCGACCGAGGCTCGCCTGGAAGCGTCGATCCAGGGCGCGGAGGTACAGTTGGCGATCCTGCGGCAAAGCCAGACGGACAGCAGTCCGGAGGTTGTTCGCCAGATGTCGCAGATTGCGCAACTCCGTGCGCAGCTTGCGCAGCAGCGGGCGGCTGTCTCCGGAACAAACCTTCGCGCGGAGACGGGCAAAGGCAGCCTGCCACAGCAGTCGCTGGAGAGCGTACGGAGTGGACGGGAGGTTCGCGAGCGGGAAGCCATCTATGAGACGCTCCTGCGTCAGTCCGACGCGACGCGTCTCTCGGAGACGGATCCAGGTCCCCTGCTGCAGGTGGTGGATACGGCCATCGTTCCTCTCCGGAAAGCCGGACCCAATCGCAAGTACATCGTCGTCATGGCCACGCTTTTCGGACTTGTGGTGGGCATCCTGTACGCTGCCACCCGCCACTTCTTTGTGCAAACCTATACACGCCTGCGCGACCGCATGCGTGTTGTTGAAGGCGCATGACGAGGACTGCCGGAGTGTCCGCGGAACTGCTTCCCGCTGGTTCAGAGCGGCTCATTCTTGCCGTCGTGGCCATTCTGAGCGCGACGATCTCAGTGAAAGTGTCTGGCGTTCAGGTTCTTGAAATCCTTGAGTTTGTCCTGTTGTTCTACACCGTGATCCGGATCGGCAAACAATCATGGAAGTTGACGACAAACCGCGCACTGCTGGAACTTGCTGCGGGATATGCCGTTTTTCTGGCGGGTGCCATTGCGAGTGCGATGCTGGCGCTGACCAGGCCCTTTTACCTTGCCGTCGGCGGTCTCTATCAACCGGGTTACATCACGGCAGCGCGCGCGGCGGAATTGCTCGCCAGCGTCAGCGCCATCATCATACTTGTTACGGTCTTTCGCGCCCAGCGTTCCGCGTGTCTGTTTACCCTGCGGATCTTCTTCTGGGTGGGTGCACTCAGCTCCGCGCTCTCGGTTGTGGCGTTTGGTGCGTATCACGGGATGCACATTGCTTCGCCGTTCGTTTCGGATGGACGTGCGTCCGGCTTTCTCAATGAGGGTGGACCATACGGTGTGTACCTGGTTGGTGTGATGGCCTCCGGGTGGGTGCTTCGCGGTGTCTCCCCCCGCGAGGGGCGTCGCTGGATCGCGGCCGCACAGGTCTGCAATGCGTTCGCTCTCATCCTCTCGGCGTCCAAAGCGGGCGTTTTTGCGGCGGTCTTTTTACTGATCTGCCAGGCGCTCTTGTCCACCGGCGTCCGTCAACGGATTGCAACAGGGCTGGTGATGGCTGTTCTGGTTGCCGTGATCGTGTCCGTAACGGACATCTGGTACGGGGTGGCGAAGTACATTGCCGGCGGTCAGTTGTATGAGACCATCTCGCTTGTCCGTCCTCGAGACACCAACTTTGTCATTGGCCGCGTCGCCGGCCTGTTTCTTGTTCCACGCATGATCGCGGCACATCCCTGGGCCGGAGTTGGCTGGGGAAATTATGGGCTGGTGCGGAACAATATCCTGTATCGCGGGCTGTCACCCGTCATTGGCGTCACGGATTCACCGGGTCTTGGCCTCTATGGCTTGACGGCGGAGATTGGCATACCGTTGATGTTGATGCTCTTATGGCTGTTGTCCCGCCCGGTGCTGCTGGTGCACCGGCACACGCGCTGGCGTCCGCTGGTAACCCTGGCGCTGGTTCAGCCTGTCGCACACCTGTGCGGCGCGCAGTTGAATCTGGCGTATCCCTGGATTGTGACAGCACTCGCCCTTGGGCTGGCTCCGGGCGAAGACCGCCCAGCGCAACGTGCGTTGCCTGGCGTACCGCAGGCGTGGAATGTTTCTCCCAACCGGGGTGCTACACCGCTCCCAACAGCAGGTGCATGAGCCCACGCGAAGACATCCTGGACACGCACCCATCCATAAGCGGCCCCCTGCTTGTGACGGGAGGAGCCGGGTTCATCGGCGCGAACTTTGTTCTCCGTCATCTGAGGGAACGTGTCGCCAGTGGCACATCAGTGCCGGAGATCGTCGTTCTCGACGCGTTGACGTACGCCGGCAACGTGCACAACCTGGATTCGGTGTGCGGCCACCCAGGTCTTGTGTTTGTGCACGGCGACATTCTCGATGCATCTCTCGTGACGAACCTGCTGCGAACGTACCGGCCGCGCGCCATCGTTCATTTCGCAGCGGAAAGTCATGTCGACCGGTCCATTGTGGGTCCGTCCGCGTTCCTCAAGACGAATGTGGAAGGCACCTTTAACCTGCTAGAGTGTGCGCGCGCGCATCATGGCAACCTGACCGGGCCCGAGCACAGGAGCTTCCGGTTTCTTCATGTCTCGACGGATGAGGTCTATGGCACTCTGGAGCCGGATGCGCCGGCATTCCACGAGAAGACGCCGTATGCTCCCAACAGTCCGTACGCGGCGAGCAAGGCCGCCAGCGACCATCTTGCGCGCGCATGGCAACACACCTACGGCCTCCCTGTGCTGGTCACAAATTGCTCGAACAACTACGGGCCGTTTCAATTCCCGGAAAAGCTGATCCCGCTCGTCATCGCACACGCGGTTGCAGGCAAGCCGCTGCCGGTCTATGGGGACGGTCAGCAGGTTCGGGACTGGCTCTTTGTAGAGGATCACTGTGCGGCGCTGGAAGTCGTTCTGGAGCGTGGAACACCTGGGCAGACGTATGCCATAGGTGGCAATCATCAGCAGACGAATCTCAGCGTCGTGCAGACAATCTGCACCATCCTGGACGAGTTGCGGCCGGCAGAGAGGCCGTACGCGAAGCAGATTGCTTTTGTCGGGGACCGTCCCGGACACGATCGCCGGTATGCCATCGATCCAGGCAAGATACGGCAGGAGCTCCAGTGGGCACCCACGCGGAGCTTCGCCACGGCTTTGCGAAGCACCGTCGCGTGGTACCTGGACAACCAGGCATGGGTCGAAAGTGTGACGAGCGGAGCGTATCGTGAGTGGATTGCCGCCAACTACGACCGGCGAGGTAGTGAAGGACACACACACGCACTATGAAGGGCATTATCCTCGCCGGCGGTTCCGGCACGCGGCTGCATCCGGTGACACAGGCGGTCAGCAAGCAACTGTTGCCCGTGTACGACAAGCCGATGATCTACTACCCGCTGTCGACGTTGATGTTGACCGGCATCCGCGACATCCTCATCATCTCCACCCCTGCCGACACGCCACGCTTTGAGCAACTTCTCGGCGACGGCACGCGGTGGGGGCTTCGCCTTGAGTACGCGGTGCAACCCTCGCCAGACGGTCTTGCACAGGCTTTTCTGATAG
This sequence comes from uncultured Terriglobus sp., assembly GCA_964251045.1. Lineage (GTDB taxonomy): Bacteria > Acidobacteriota > Terriglobia > Terriglobales > Acidobacteriaceae > Terriglobus. The sequence goes on from CAXUHI010000023.1 coordinate 34,413, forward strand.
GCCGGGATTTTCTTGCCGGTGACAGCTGTTGCCTGGTGCTGGGGGATAACATCTTCTACGGCCATGATCTGGCGCGCTCGCTGCGGGCTGCGGCGGACCGTACCGCCCGCGATGGCGGAGGACACGTGTTTGCCTACGCGGTCACAGATCCGGAGCGCTATGGTGTGGTCGAATTTGACGCGCAGTACCGGGCTGTCTCGCTGGAAGAGAAACCGGCACAGCCACGCTCCCGCTATGCCGTCACCGGCATTTACTTCTTCGGCCCGGATGTTGTGCACTGCGCGGAAAGCATCACGCCGTCGGCACGTGGTGAGCTGGAAATTACGGACGTGAACCGCTGGTACCTGCAGCAGCAGCGCCTCCATGTGGAGGTGATGGGCCGCGGCATTGCATGGCTCGATACGGGCACGCACGACTCACTGCTGGAAGCGGCGCTCTTCATCCAGACGATAGAGAAGCGGCAGGGACTGAAGATCGCGTGCCCGGAGGAGATTGCGTACCGGCTGGGCTGGATCGACGCCGCGCAGCTGGAAACCCTGGCCGCAGCATACGGAAAGAGCACCTATGGCGAGTATCTTCGCTGGTTGGTGCGCGACACCATTCTGTGGCGCATGACATGAGCGGCGATCACGCCGGAACAGTCCTGATCACCGGAGCGTCCGGCCAGGTGGGTTCGGAACTTGTCAAATGCCTTGCGGGAGCTGTGCCGCTTGCAATTGCCGCACCGGGGCGTGCGCAACTCGATCTTCTTGACCCTGCCAGTATTCGCTCAGCCGTGCGTGCTGCCCAGCCACGCTGGATCATCTCCTGCGCCGCGTATACAACCGTCGACGCAGCTGAGACAGACCGTGAGACCGCGTTCGCAGTCAATGCGATTGCACCGCGCGTGCTGGCGGAGGAGGCTGCCGCAACCGGAGCCATGTTGGTTCATCTGTCGACGGACTACGTCTTTGACGGTAGCGGCACCCGGCCATGGCGGGAGACGGATCCCACGGGTCCACTGAACGTATATGGCGCGTCCAAGCTGGCCGGCGAGCAGGCCATTGTCGATGTTGCCGAGCGTACGGGCTTGCCGCACGTCGTCCTGCGGACGTCCTGGGTGTACTCCAGCACTGGCAAGAACTTCGTCCGGACCATGCTGCGGCTGCTTGCAATGCGGTCCACGCCCCTGCGTGTGGTTGCTGACCAGCACGGAGCGCCAACCGCGGCGGCGGATCTGGCGAACGCCATACTCCACGTGCTGCGTTCGGGCGGCGATCGCATCATCAGTCCCGGTCGATCGGGTACGTATCACTGTACTGGAGGCGGTGAGACCACATGGTTCGACCTGGCCAATGCCATCGGGGAGTATCTGCGCATGACGGGTATGGTGAACCTCCCCGAGATCATCGCCGTGAGTACATCTGAGTACCCCGCACCAGCCCGGCGGCCTTTGAACTCCCGTCTGGATACCTCCAAGTTCGCCCACACCTTCGGCTTTCGACTTCCTCACTGGAGCCTGTCACTCGCGCAGGTGCTGCGGGAACTGAGCGCCGGAGATCTGAAGAGACCTGATTGAGGTGAACGCCGCCCCGGTTCGATCTTCAGCGGTCCGGAGCACCCGCAAGCCTCTCACCCGGCGCTCTACAATTAGAGGCGGGGATGATGCGCATTCTTCTGGTCAAGCTGGGCGCCATCGGTGATGTTGTGATGGCGATTCCGGCGGTTCACATGCTGCACGCCTCAGGTCATCAGATCGACTGGGTTGTCGGCGCGCCCGCTGCCGCCGTCCTCCAGTGTTACTCCATCTGCAGGGTCATTGCAGCGGATGAGCGCGCCATTGTGCAAGGCACGCTGCGGGAGCGTCTTCGTGCCCTGCGGGCTGTCTGGTCGCAACTGTCCACCACGTATGACGTGGTCGCAACCCTCTACTATGACCGGCGGTACCGGTTGCTTTCATTGCCTGTGCGAGGCGCGCGACACGTGCGGCTGGAGGCAGACGACCGTACGCTTAGCCTGCAAGCAGGGCGTCACCACACCGATGAATTTGCCCGCATCCTGCTGGCAGCCCTGCATGGCCATGTCCAAGACACCGGACCGAAGCCATACAGCCTCGCACCTGTTCCGCCGCAAACGCTTCCAGAATGTCCGTTGCCCCCGTCTGACAGAAAGCGGGTCGTCCTTGCTCCTGGAGGCGCCAAGAACCTCCTCCGTGATGATGTTCTGCGTCGCTGGCCCGTTGATCTGTACGTTGCGTTGGTTCGCTTGTTTCTGGACGCCGGCTACGATGTTGTCTTAACAGGCGGCTCCGGTGATGTCTGGGTTCGCACGGCATTCGCAGATCTTGTCTGCACCGACCTGATCGATAGCCTGACACTCACTCAACTGCTGGCTCTCTTTCAGAGCAGTGACGCGGTTGTCACGCATGACAGCGGTCCGTTGCACCTGGCGGGCCTGACGCAGTGTGCTCTGGTTGCGGTCTTTGGACCGGTCAATCCGTGGGAACGCCTGCCGCGCCGCCCCGGAGCGCTGGCGCTGTGGGGCGGGGAAGGATTTGCCTGCCGTCCCTGTTACGACGGCAGCGGGTATGCGGCGTGCGCAAGCAATGCGTGTATGGCACAGGTGACGCCGGAGATGGTCTTCGCCGCAGTCGAGGAACTTGTGTGCTTGAAAGCAAAGGGTACGCCGGTCCCGCCCCAGGTCCACGTGCCGGATGCCGTACCCACGGCGTTTCCACTTGCACCGAGGAACGTATGAGCGCCTCATCCCCGCTCCGCCCGGCCCTCTTTCTTGACCGCGATGGCGTCATCAATGAGGAGGTCGGCTATCTCCACCGGCCTGAGGAATGTACCTTCATCGACGGCATCATTCCGCTTCTGCAAACCGCAAACCAGCTCGGCTTCTTCACATGCGTGGTCACGAATCAGGCAGGGATCGCGCGCGGACTGTACACCGAAGACGATTTTCACGCCCTCATGGCATATATGCGCTCCGATCTGCTGGGTAAGGGGGCTCGTCTGGACGCGGTCTACTTTTCACCGTTTCACCCTGTGCATGGCATTGGACAGTACAAACGTGAAAGCGACTGCCGCAAGCCGGGCCCGGGTATGCTGTTGCGAGCCGCCGCTGACCATGGGCTGGACCTGTCCGCATCCGTGCTGGTAGGCGACAGGTGTTCCGATGTGTTGGCAGGGAATGCCGCAGGTGTGAGAAGTTTGTTCCTGTTTGGCCAGACAGAATCCGCCGCGTGCCCCGTGCCCTTCGCGTATCATGTAGCAAATACATTATTTACCGTGCAAAAACACCTACAGCAACACTGCGGAGCGGCTGGTGTCCCAGTGTAGAAGCAGCGTCAGATGTAGAGCAAGGCTGCGGGGATTCGTCCCGGGTATATTGGAGTGCCGTCCAGGTCTGTGATGGTCGGATGTCAAAACAGGTGTTGCGGCTGCGTTTAGCCGTGCAACCCCACGGATGCCGCCGTTGTGGCATGCGATAGGAAGTGCATGGAGTCACACGATCAAGGCTCGCCCGGCGGGGCACCAGCGGTTCTGGATTACACACACGAGTACCCAGCTTCCGCATCCACCCCTCGCAGACATGCGCTAGAGTCACCTGCCCGGCTGTTCTCGTATGCGGTTGTCAAGCGCATCCTGGATGTGACCATCGTGGTTCTGTCCGCTCCGGTGACCCTTCCCATCTGCCTGATCCTGGCCCTCTGCGTCATGGTAAGTTCACCGGGACCCGTCTTCTTCTCGCACCGGCGCATCGGGCGCAACGGGATCTTCTTCTCCATGTGGAAGTTCCGCACGATGTGCGTCAACTCCGCTGAAATCCTGGAGCAGCACCTGGCACAGCATCCGGAAGAACGCGCGGAGTGGAACAGCCAGCACAAGCTCCGCAACGATCCGCGGATCACACCCTTGGGACGCTTCCTGCGCCGCTCGTCGCTGGACGAATTCCCGCAGCTTTGGAACGTACTCACCGGACGCATGTCGCTGATTGGTCCCCGGCCGATTGTGGCGGCAGAGGCCGAGAAGTATCGCGACGACTTCGCCTATTACCTGGCTGTTAAACCGGGTATCACGGGACTTTGGCAGACCTCCGGCCGCTCCACCCTGACCTACGACGAGCGCGTCGCACTGGACCGGCACTATGTTGAGAACTGGTGCCTCTTGAACGACACCCGCATCCTTCTGCGGACATTCACCAAGATCGTCAATTCTGAAGAGGCGTACTAGCGCCAGCTAGCATAGCTATGCGCCGTGGGAGCAGGAAAAACCGCCTTCTGGATTACTGGGCAGGCATCCCGGTCCTGAACGCGTTGGCGCTGCTGCGGACACGCCGCACGCCACCTTCCGCTATCCCAAGAAAGATCGGCGTTCTTTGTTCGCCCGCGCTGGGCGACACGTTGTTGTTCTCCGCAGCACTCCAGGACCTTCGAGCAGGGTTTCCGGCGTCCGAAATCGTTCACTGCTGCATGCCTCCCAACCGCGCGGCGGCGGAGCTGATCCCGGGTGCTGACCGGCGATTGCTGATCGATCTCACGCGCCCGCACCACGCCATTGCGCGGCTGCGGGCCGAACGCTTCGATCTTGTTGTCGACTACTCCTCCTGGCAGCGGCTGACAGCCTTTATCACCATGCTCTCCGGCGCAAACTTCACTGCTGGATTCCAGACAGCGGGCATGCACCGGAGCCGCGGGTACGATCTGATCGTCGGACACAGCCGCGACCTGCACGAGGTGGATAACTTTCGCCAGCTTACCCGTACGCTCGGCGTCCCGGCGACGCATCTGCCCGCGCTTGCGCCGTTGCCACTGCTGGATCTTACGAACGTATGGCCCAGTGGTCCTGGTACACCGTTGATTCTCTTCCATCTCTGGCCTTCGGGAGCCCGTTCATGGCTGCGGGAGTGGCCGGAAGACCGCTGGCTAGCACTGGCGCGTGAACTGCAGTGTGTTCTTCCCGATGCGGTCTTTGGCATCACCGGAACTCCCGCAGAGTGGACCCGGACGGAATCCTTCATGCGCCGCTTAGAGGCGCAAGGCCTTCAGGCCCGGCCGATCCTGGCGACGTTTGCCCAACTTGCCAGCCTGACACAGCGGGCAACCCTTGTGGTGAGCGTCAACACCGGTGTCATGCACCTTGCGTCCATCGCCGGTGCGCCGACGGTCTCCATCAACGGGCCAAACGGCAACCGGCGTTGGGGCCCTGCGCCCGGCTTGCCCTCCGCACTCGGGGTGGAAGCACCGGGCGAGGGGTGTGGCTTTCTGCATCTTGGGTTCGATTTCGACGGCAATCCGACGGATTGCATGGAGCGCATCACGGTCGAGCAGGTGCTCGCAGCCTGCAAGGACGTGATGGCACGCCGCTCGACCGTTTCTACAGAAAACGCTTCGAGATAGGCACTAACGCCTTCGCTTCAGCGGTGTTCCTTGCCGATCCGCGACAGGTTTTGTGGCGGCTGGCGGAGTGCTCCGGGCGCGGGACTCTGGCGCAGGTCCGGCAGGCGGCGCTTGGTATCCGGCTCGCTTTCCGTGTGAAGATGCGCGGCGTGCGAGTGGGAATGCGTGCTCTGCTCCGGCATGGGGACCGGGTCCACCGTTGCGGACTCGTGCCGGTCAACGTCCTTGATGGCTTGCTCAGTCGCGTCGCTGTGGTGCTTGGTGTCGTGAGACATGTTTCCTCCTGCTTCATGTCGTTGGATGCAGGAACGGGAAAGCACAGGCCGAGCGGTCTCCGACCTGGTCAGGAGTGGCTCAGGGCCGATACACAGGTCAGCAGGTCCCTCACGGGGCGGAGATTGCGGGCAGGCTGTAAGCCCGCGTTGTCATAGCCAGGGGCGAAGCCCTCGGAAACGGGTGCATAGAGAGATTGCGGGCTGCAGGCCCGCGCTAAACGTTGGGCTTGGTCTAGATTTTGTGTCGGGTTTACAGCCCTGGCGCATCCTGTGCCAGCCTCCCTGGACCTTCGACCCAGCTGTTCTTCTTATGAAGAACGTTTTTTGAAGTACAGGCGATGGATAGCCTACCTACGGGTCAGCAGGCTGTAAGCCTGCGTTGTAAGAGCCTGGGGCGAAAGCCCTAGGTAACGGTGCCATAATAGCCCTAGGACGAAAGCCCCAGGTTGCATGTGTTCGAAAATTGCAGGCTGTAGGCCTGCGTTGTAATAGACTAGGGCGAAGCCCTAGGTAATGGTCCATTTAGAAGATTTGCGGGCTGAAGGCCCGTGCTAAAGGTCAGCCGCTGCACCGGAACTGCCGAGTCGCGCGTTAGCAGGCTGTAAGCCTGCGTTGTAATAGCCTGGGGCGAAGCCCTAGGAGACGGGTGCATAGAGAGATTGCGGGCTGTAGGCCCGCGCTAACCACCAACGGCTACCTCGTAAGGAGCCGCCGGTCGAGGGACGTAAAGAGCAATCGCAAACTGAAATCCATGACCGGTTCGTCTCCGGTCTGGATGCGGTGGAGATGCTTTAACGCGGGCCTACAGCCCGCAGGGTGTGGGGCCATGCTGACCTGGGGCTTCGCCCCAGGCTATTACAACGCAGGCCTTCAACCTGCTGACTCGAGCTGTTCGTTGTTGCATATTGAGGATAGCGACTATAAATCGTACGTTGATGAGTATGTGTAGGGGAGAACATGAGTATCCAGTCGTTAGTTAAGTTCTGGGCAGAACCCGTTATGCCAGACGCGAACGGGCGGTACATTCACCCTGACGATAGAGAAGTACTCGAGGGATGGCTGACAGCTGCAAGGCCGCACAAGCCTCGCAGCGTGAATACACTGGCTATACCGCAGGAAGGCAAGGAGCCGCCGCGCACGGGCCAACTCCATCTGAGTCTTCCGCCCATGCCATATGTCGGCAACTTAGCTTCAGCCAAGATAGTTCTTGGAATGATTAATCCAACAGTTGGCCGGCTAGACTACAGCGATAACCAGTGCTTAGGTTTTAAGGAACTCCGCGAGAGAACTCTCAATCAGGAAGAGGCGCGTTGCTTTGCGCTGGATCGAACTTCTCTTGCCAAAGCAGGAAGTTGGTCGGCATATTACCTAATGAGGTATTCAAAGGGTTTGTAGACGAGTATACAAGGGTCTACAACTCTAGCAGGGATCAGCTAGAGCAAAGATTAGCCTCCGAGACAGTAATTCTCGAACTGGTGCCCTACTACTCGCAAAATGCAACGATGTTAATTCAAGGTGATTTGCACCAAAATCTGGAGAGCGCGAAGCGTGCGATTCATGCTATGCAAGAATTTGCTGGCCGAAGTGATGTTCTGATCATCTGCCGGTGGAGGTTAGGCGTAAGCCGCTGGAAACTGGACAGGGCGCAACATCACGCTAAGGTAGTCTTTTCTTCACCTCGTCGAGGGCTGAGTAGAGTTGCCAAAGACGCACTCGCTGATCACATGAAGCTGAGGCCGTCAGCAATACCACTCGGCTAATCTCTTCTGATCGTCCGTATATGCAACTCCCGCATTTGCTGGTCCGTGGGTGCGCTTGGGGCGTCTACCATTAGGTCTACGGCTTTGGCGGTTTTGGGGAAGGCGATGACTTCGCGGAGGCTGGTGGCTCCGGCGAGGAGCATCACGATGCGGTCCAGGCCTAGCGCGATGCCGCCGTGCGGTGGCGTGCCGTACTCTAGCGCCTCCAGGAAGAAGCCGAAGCGTTCGCGTGCCTCCTCGTCGCTCATGCCCAGCGAGCGGAAGATTTCCGCCTGCACATCCTTGCGGTGGATGCGGATGGACCCCGAGCCAAGCTCCATGCCGTTCAGCACCACGTCATAGGCCAGCGCGCGCACCGCACCCTTGTCGTTGTAGAGCGCCCCGGACTTAATGTCATCCTCGTGCGGCGAGGTGAAGGGGTGGTGCGCCGCCTCCCACGTCTTACGCTCCTCGTTGAACTCGTACATGGGAAAATCCGTGACCCACAGGAACTTGTAATCCGCCGGGGTGCCCTGCTTCTCAAAGAGCCGGTGCTTGTCCGCGTACTTCTTCGCCAGTTCCAGCCGCAGCGCGCCCACGCGCTTGGGAATCCACTGCCGGTCGTAGTTCCACAGGGCGGGCGTGCCCAGCTTCGGCGTGATGACGATGGCGAGGTCATCCGTGGTGAAATTGTCGCCATTGAAGGCAACGGTGGTCGCGTTCAGGTGCGATCCAATCTCCTCGGCCAGTGGGCGAAACTGGTCGGCGGTGCGCAGCCGCGCAAGGTCCAGGATGTCCAACCCGCTCTCGCCAAAGAACGCGCGAATTTCAGCCAGGAGCGCCTTACGCGCCGTTCCGCTGAGTTCGCCTACGCATGGAATGACAAAACCGTAAACCGGCAAGTCTTGCTCGATCTTCAGCGTGGTGCGCAGTTCCGGGGTAAGCACGCTGCTCAAGTCGCTCATGTGCGGCAGGCGCATGTCCGGCTTATCAATGCCGTACTTCGTGATGGCCTGGTCGTAGGTCATGCGCGGGAAGGGCGTGGTGATTTGCTGCCCGGCAGCCTCAAAGGCGGCCTTGAGGAAGCGCTCGGCGACGCCGAAGACCGTCTCCTGCGTGGGAAAGCTGATCTCCAGGTCGATCTGCGTGAACTCCGGCTGGCGGTCGGCGCGGAGGTCCTCGTCGCGGAAGCAGCGTGCGATCTGGAAGTAGCGGTCGAAGCCGCCGATCATCAGGATCTGCTTGAAGATCTGCGGCGACTGCGGCAGCGCGTAGAAGTTGCCGGGGTGCACGCGGCTGGGGACGAGGTAATCGCGCGCACCCTCCGGCGTGGAGCGCGTCATGAACGGCGTCTCGATCTCCAGGAAGCCCTCGCTGGAGAGCTGCGCGCGGATGGCCTGCGCGACCCGGTGCCGCGTCATGAAATTGGCTTGCATCTCCGGGCGGCGCAGGTCGATATAGCGGTATTGCAGCCGCAGTTCCTCATTGCCGATGGCGTCTTCCGCGGGCGAGAACGGCGGCGTCTTTGCATCCGACAGCAGCAGCAGCTGGTGGCAGACGACCTCGATCTCACCCGTTGGCATGTTGGGATTTTCCAGGCCGGCAAAGCGCTTGCGCACGGTGCCGATGACGGCAACGACGAACTCCGGCCGCGCGGCCTCCGCCTTGGAGAGCGACTCGCCGGACTGCGACTTATCGACGACAACCTGCGTGATGCCGCTGCGGTCGCGGAGATCGAGAAAGATGAGGTCGCCATGGTCGCGGCGGCGGTTGACCCACCCCATCAGGGTCACGGTCTGGCCGGCGTCGGCGGTGCGAAGGTCTCCGCACATGTGCGTGCGTTGGTGCTGTCCAAGGAAGTCAAGTGTCACGATGCTCTTATTGTACGAAGTGCATTAGCGGATGAGGTGAATCCGGCAGGGCAGGTCTATCTGTGCCCAGGCACAGTCTGTCGTGTACACATCCGCATCCAGTTCCAATGCAAGCGCGATACAAGCGCGATCGCCTAGCGACAGGCCTGCTTTGCGCGTGGACTCTCGCAGATGAGCAGCAACGCGAGCCTGTTCCTCCGTAAAGGGCGCGATCGTTCCTACCAGTGCAAAGAGCGGACCGACGCTTGGTGAACTAATCACGTTCCCGTCTGCCAGGCGAGATAGAACTTCTGTAAGAGAAACAGCGCTAAGGATTGCGCCCTCCAAGACCGGCCACACCGCACCGTCGTACGGTTCTTCAAACAAAATGGCAAGCAGCACAGATGAGTCAAGAACAGCTTTATTCATTTGCTGCCGCTTGGCGGCGCTCAGCGAAAAACTCTTCCATAAATGCCTTACCATCAGGCACGGCTTTGCGGACTTCCGCTCTTGCGGCTTCGAGGATCGCCCTGATCTCCTCAAAGTTCTTTCGCGGCTTTGGTGCCGGGAGCAACTGCTCTGCCGATGCCAAGGCCGACTGAAGGACGAAACTGCTGACGGAGCGGTGTTGACGGCGGGCAGCGGCCGTTAAGATTGCATGCTGCTCAGGCGTAACCCGTACTCCGAGCGGCTTTCGCTTGATAGACGCGGTAGAGGGGGTTATTCCTTCTGATGCCATGCTGAAATGGTCGCATTGTGGCTACAGTTTGTCTACATGCGGCTTGCACGCAATCACGTCTTTAGAGTAGGAAGCAACTGATCACGAGAGACGCGGCGTTGTTCGCCAGTGCTGAAGGCCTTTACCATGGCTTGATTTTGAACCACTTCGTCCTCGCCGAGGATGACGATGTGGCGTGCGATGCGGTCGGCAGCGTCGAAGCTCTTCTTCAGGCGGAAGGTGCCGTCGCCGACCTCAACGGCGAGACCGGCTGCGCGGAGATCGCGGGCCAGCGCCAGAGCGGCGGCATTTTGCGCGGGGCTGAGAGGCGCGATATAGGCGTCGATCTTCTCCGGTTCGTGTGTCTCGCCGGATTCTACTGCTCTTGATTCCGCGAGTGCTTGCAAGGTGAGGATGAGCCGGTCCTCGCCAATGGCGAAGCCGATACCCGGGGCTTTGGGTCCGCCGAGCATCTCGCTCAGGCCGTCGTAGCGCCCGCCGCCCAGCAGCGCGTTCTGCGTGCCCAGGCCAAGGTCCACCGTGAACTCGAACGTCGTGCGCGTGTAGTAGTCCAGCCCGCGTACCAGCCGGGGATTAACCGTATATGGCACGCCGCACGCATCCAGCGCAGCTAACACCTGCGCGAAGTGCTGCTTTGAATCGTCGTCCAGATAGTCTGCAATCTTGGGCAGCGCGTTGATAATCTCCTGGTCCTGCTCGTCCTTGCTGTCCAGCACGCGCAGCGGATTCGTCTCTGCCCGGCGCTGGTTATCCGGGCACATGCGGTCCTTCACCGGTAGGAGCGCCTCACGCAGCGCAGCCACATAACGCGGCCGGTCCGTGCTGCTGCCGACGGAGTTCAACTGCAGCCGCCATCCCTTGTACTCGTTCGAGGCGGACGCGCGCGGGATGCCGAGTTCGTCCAGCAGCGCGGCCAGCATCTCCAGCACCTCGGCGTCGCGCAGCGGGCTCTCGCTGCCCGACGACGGCGGCCCAATCACCTCCGCGCCAATCTGAAAGAACTGCCGGTAGCGTCCCTTCTGCGGCCGCTCCCGCCGGAACTGCGGGCCGATGTAGTACAGCTTCTGCAACTGCCCGGTGTCGCCCAGCTTGTGCTCGATGTACGCGCGGACCACGCCCGCTGTATTCTCAGGCCGCAGCGTCAGACTTTGGTTTGTCTCGAAAAAGTTTCCTTCTACTTCGATAATAGAGACTCGCAGATCTTCATATGCACGGCGATCTATAGGTTCGTTGTTAGCTGGAACTACTAAACATAGTTCGTCAGGGAGTCTAGTACGATACTCATCGTCAGCCGCGTTAGAAAGCTCGGCAGCAGCGCTAAGATCAGGCTTCTGCCTGAACAGAGCAGCTTTTACACCCAAGTACTTGTCCTTAATGATGACGTCTATACCAGAAACTGATGGTTCGATCTGGCTGGCAGTAGGATACCTATTTAGCCACGTTCGCCTCAGCTTCGTGCTGTTGAAGCGTTCGCCGTCTCGCCAGGTGTACATTTCCTTGCTGACAATGTCGGTCTCTTCGCCCACACCGCGCGCGAACAGCTCCGTCGCCTCGATCACGGGCGTGCGAATCTCGCCGAAGTTGTAACGGGCAAACACCTCGCGCGCGGTGCGCTCCACGCGATTCCACAACGCCGTTTCCGGCGGCAGCAAGTCCCGCGTCCCGCGGATTGCCTTTATGATCTGAGCCATTGTTCCAGTCTAAATAACAGGTTGCGCGCAGATCATGCTGCCGCATAAAGTTGGCAGTGGGTCAGTTTGACTTCTTGGCCTTTGAGCACGGGAAAGCTGTCCGAAGCGCCCTAACCGTTATCACGGACGGGTTCTCGCTCAAGGTCTCTGGATGCACATCGATGTAGCGGGTCACCATCATGGCTAGCTGCGTATTATTCATGGCTCTCGGTAAGCAGTCGTTTGCGCTTCCGAGGTAGTATCCCTGATACACACCGATGATGTAGGTCAGGCAACTGACCAGCCTAAGATGATCGCTTTCGGAAAGGGTCGCTTCTTTTTCCGTTGCGAGTTTGCAACTCATATACAGACCGAATCCCGAATTAGGCGCAAGATCGTTTGTGCGGTCCACATTCTGCATGACACCAACATTTGAGGCCAGGGCAAAGATCAGCGGAAAGATCATGCCCTATGCTCTCACCCGATGGTGCCCACCCAAAGACTTTCCCAAATGAACGCACGAAGGATAGCTTAGTTGCTGTTCGCGTTACCTACGGCTAAAGCTCGCTTGAGTGCCTCTGACTTGCTCAATGATTACTGGCTGCGTACTCGCATCGCAAGCTCTTCCTCTTCCGCCTCCACAATCTCACCCGCATCTTCCACTGGAGCATCAACCTTGATGCCGTAGCGCGGCGCAAGCTCCGGCGCATACCGCGCGATGTCGCTGCGGAGGCGCAGCAGTGACAGGTCCTTGGCCTTGCTCTCAAGCATGATGTCCGTGTCGAGATGCTGAATCTGCCGCAGAAACGTCAGCGTCTCAAAGGGGTTGTTGTAGTCCGCGTGGCCGGTCCAGATGGGTGGCTGCAGCACGGTTTCCATCAGGCCGGTCTTCTTGCTCTTGCGCTTGATCTCGCGCATTTCCGTGCGGGCGCAGCTGAAGTGCATCTTGGGCCGTACGCCCGCGGGCCACGTCTTCAGGAAGCGCTCCAGCGTTTCGATCAGCGGCAGGCCCTCCGGGTTCATGCACCAGTGGTGCTGGTAATCCCACACGCACTTGACGCCGGTGCGTTCGTGGATGGAGAGCACGTCCGCCGCCGAGAAGCGGATGTCGTCGTTCTCCAGCACCAGCCGCCGCTGCACGCGCTCGCTCAGCCGCGACCACGTCTTCACCCAGGCATCGCAGCCCGCCGCGCGGTCGCCGTACGACCCGCCCACGTGGATGACCATGATCGCCTCCGGGCCAAGCTCCATGTAGTCCAGCATGGTCGCCTGCGACTCCAGGTCGGCGATGGACTTTCGCGTCAGCGTCTCGTTGGCGCTGTTCAGCACGATGTACTGCGACGGGTGGAAGCTGAGCCGCAGCCCCTGCGCGCGCGCCAGCTTGCCCACATGCTCCAGGTCCGCGCGGCTCTCCTCCACCATGGTATGAAACTGCGGCATGTCCGGGTGCGTGTGGTACGGTGCCAGGTCGCTGCTCATACGGTACATGCGGATGTCGTGCTGGCGCAGGTACTCGAAGATTTCACATAAATAACCAAGTGATACGCGCAGGTGCGGGTCCCTGCGCCAGCCGCGCGTGTCGTTGCTCTTCAGGTCTGGCCGCCCCATCACCTTGACGGGAAAGCCCAGCCGCATCGCCTCAGCGGGAAACGGCGGCGCGGTCAGGCCGTTCTCATCCGTCTCCGGCCACGTGCAGGACGCCATCGGCATGGTCAGGCGGCGGTCTTCGGCTGCTGCGGCTTCAGCCTTCTGCCGTTCGCGTGCTGCTTTTACAGCAGCCCTCTTCTTTGCCAGCTTTGCCTTTGCCTTCCGTTTGTCTTCGCGCTCCTGCTGCGCAGGGGTCAGCGGCTTCGACGGAGCGTTTTTCTGGGCGATCTTCTTGCTGGTCACTTCTTCTCAGATGCGGAGCATAGGAGCGATTCTGTCTATTCTCTTTCATTCGTTAGAATGAAGGGAGTGGCAGCGCTCACGGCACCTCTTCTACAGCAGCTTGCGGCAGAGCGCCTTGCAGATGCAGAGGTGCTGTTTCAGGCTGGCCGCTACTCTGGTGCATGGTATGTCTCCGGTTACGTACTGGAAGTTGCGCTCAAAGCTGTTGTTTGCAGAACGCTGCGTGTGCCTGAGTATCCTGAGAGTGCTTTGAGAAGTAAAGCATTCAAGACGCATGACGTGGCAGAACTTGTTCTGCTTGCAGGTCTACAAGCAAAGCTTGCAGCGGAGATCAAGAATGCGGGCTTTCAGCGCAACTGGGAGACCGTGACAGAGTGGTCTCCTGTGGATCGATACAGGTCCGTTAAGACAAAGCAAGATGTAGCGGATCTGCTACTTGCCTACAAGGATCCAACAAAGGGAGTCTTCCCATGGCTTACAAGACAGTGGTAGCAGACGCATTCTTCAACCAGATGATTGACGCGTTGAGAGTAGTCGAAAAGCGTCGCGGAGAGCTTGCTTTTGCGATGCTGGTCCCTTCATTTCCCGATCCGCGTAGTTGGGACCTGCAAGTCGCGGCCCCTTGGCTAGAAGGTGTTCCGGCCATGAAATCACGCTCAGATATCCGGAAGATTGTAGAGGCGGCATTGGCGGCGCAAGCAAGCAAGCTTGGCTTCGTTCGTGTTCGTGACCTGCAAAGCCAGCTTGTGCAAACCCTTGTGCCAGTTTTCGACGTTCCCGAACTTGGAACTCCCTATGCCGTCAGTTCGCTCGAGCAGACACTCTTCGACTTAGACGAGGTGATCGTGCTTGTTGCACGCTCTAAACTATTGAACCTAGAACCCATGGAATTGTCAGCCTAATGATCTCAGTTTCCAATGTCACCATGCGGTACGGCTCAAAGATTCTGTTTGAGGACGTATCGACGCAGTTTATCGCGGGCCGCCGCTACGGCCTGACCGGCCCCAACGGCGCCGGCAAATCCACCTTTATGAAGGTCCTCACCGGCGAGCTTGAAGCGCAGAAGGGCACCGTCGTGCGTCCGCGCAAGCTGGGCATCCTGCGCCAGGACCAGTACCAGTTCGATGCCTACCGCGTGATTGACACCGTCATCATGGGCAACGCGCCGCTGTGGGCCGCCATGGAGGAGCGCGAGGCGCTCTACAACAAGGCCGAGCTGACCGACGAGGACGGCAGCCGCCTGGGCGAGCTGGAAGGCATCGTCGGCGACGAGAACGGCTACGAGGCGGAGAGCGATGCCGCCATCCTGCTGCAGGGTCTCGACATCCCGGACGAAGTGCACGACCGCAAAATGAGCGAACTGCAGGGCGGCCAGAAGGTTCGCGTGCTGCTGGCGCAGGCGCTCTTTGGCAGCGCAGACGCCCTTCTGCTGGATGAGCCGACGAACTACCTCGATCTTGAATCCGTGCATTGGCTGCAGGATTTCCTGCTGAGCTATCGCGGCACGCTCATCACCATCTCGCACGACCGCCACTTCCTGAACGCGGTCTGCACGCACATTGCCGACATCGATTACCAGACGATCATCACCTACCCGGGCGGCTACGACGACATGGTCATGCAGAAGGTCAGCGTCCGCACCCGGATCGAAAACCAGAACGAAGAGCGCTCCAAGAAGATCGAGCAGCTCAACGACTTCATCGCGCGCTTCAGCGCGGGCACGCGCTCCAGCCAGGTGAACAGCCGCAAGAAGGAAGTGGAGCGTCTGGCCACCACGGAGCTTGCCCGCTCCAACATCCAGCGCCCGTTCATCCGCTTCGACCAGTTGCGCCCCAGCGGTAAGCACGTGCTGGAAGTCAACGCCGTTACCAAAACCTACGACACACCCGCGCCCGACGGCACGCATGGACCCGTCTTCAAGCCGTTCACGTCAGCGCTGATGCGCGGCGACAAGGTCATCCTGATGGGCCGCAACGGCACCGGTAAGACCACCATGCTCAAGTCATTGCTCTCCGGCGTACCGGATGTGCAGGACAACGACTTCGTCCGCACCCACGGCGAGGTGAAGTGGGGGCACGAGGCGCAGATCGGCTACTTCGCGCAGGACCACACCGCCGCCATCCAGAAGGGCACCACCGTGGCCGAGTGGCTGCACAGCTACGACCCGAAGAAGTCCACGGAGGAGATTCGCGGCATGCTGGGCCAGATGCTCTTTCGCGGCGAAGAGGGCACCAAGAAGACCGAGGCGCTCTCCGGTGGCGAGGCGGCGCGCCTGCTCTTCTGCAAGCTGATGCTGCAAAAGCCAAACATCCTCATCCTGGACGAGCCGACAAACCACCTTGACCTGGAAAGCATCAACGCGCTGAACCAGTCGTTACAAAAATACGAGGGCACGCTTCTGCTGGTCACGCACGACCAGGACCTGATCGAAGAAACCGGCACCCGCATCTGGCACTTCGAACACGGCACCGTCACCGACCACAAAGGCCCCTACGAGGAATACCAGCAGCAGTTAGCAATGGTGGGCGCCAAGTAGGCTATGTAAATTCTGGGGTGGGTTTCACGTGCTTTTATCTACTGGTTGCCGTGACAGGGCAGCACTAAAATTGCTGCGCATTCTGGCGACGCTTCCCGGATTTGTCGAAATCTTTCATCCGCTGTTTTGATTGAGCTAACAACTTGCTAATGTCGTCAGCACTGTAGTCCCTATAGTATGTAGTGACCTCTAGCAGCTTTTGCAGTTCTGGAGACTGGTTTCCTCCCCTTCTCCAGTTGGTTAAATGCCATGCAAGAATGTCACTCAAGATCAGCGCCCTTGAGAGAGGTCCCTCTTTTGGCAGGAAGCTTAGAGAGGCTAGTCGAGCCACCATTCCAGTTTTTTTGTATTGTTCCTTTGAGAACAGCTTTATAAAGTAATCGGCCTCATTTTGGCTCGGATGACCGGCTTCGAAGAAGTAGGCTATTTGATCACCAGTCTTGTCGTTCTGGCGGCACCATTCTCCGCAAAGACTCAACAAGGACTGTACAAGAAACGTGTAGGGTCCACCAATCCAATACTTCATGGGCTGCTTACCAGATTTGGCCGACATAATGTCGTCATATTCTTTCTTGAGCACGGACACGGAAAGTCCTGCCAATACTGAATCCGGGTGAAGCATTCCCAGCAGCTTGTTGTAAACAACGGGGTGAGACTTGTGGTCACCCTCTTTCATGTGGAACCAATTCAGGGATCCCAGCGCGGTCTCAATCTCTCTATCTATCGCCACCCATTGATCGTGCGTCATCAGATATCCAGCGACCCTGAACACGCTTGTTGCGTCTTCAGTACTTTCGTCTGCATACAGCCGTAGAATCATATCGAGTAGAACGGCGTTGAGGAAGACTGTATATCTGAATGCGTTTGAGCGCACATAGGGCAACAAACTTTCTTTTGATAATTTCACCCCGCCCAAGAACAAACACGACGGAGAAGATGCGGTTCACCCTAGAAGGCGTTGAGTAAGTTCGCAAGAACTGGTAGCTACCGTTCACCCGCCGCAGCCACCAGCACATCCAGCGCGGAGCTTTGCGATCCGGCGTTCACCGCTGCCAAAGGTCCGGACCACACCACACCGAACTGGTTTGCCGGCGTGCGGTCGTTCTGCCAGATGCTGGCGGCGTTCTGCGCGAAGAACGCACGGTAGCGTAGCTCCTGCACCTGCTCTTCCAGCTTGTGCAGATTGCGCACAAAGATGCCCTTGAACTGGTTGGCATCCTCGCCGCAGCTGTTCGGCTCGCACGGATCGTGCAGGATGCCGTTCTCATCCGTCAGGTGCGCTAGACCGGCATCGGCCAGAACGCGCGCCTGCACCAGCAGGCCGTCATCGTGCGTGACGCGATACCACTCCGTCAACCCGCCCAGCACCACGCCCTGGTTATAGGTCCACACCGTGCGTCCGTTGTTGCGGCAGGTGTTGTCTGTTTTGTCGATGATGAGGCCGTCGTTCACCAGGTGGTCGCGATTGATCATGCCCGTGCCCTGGAACCACGCCCATTCCTTCGTGGCCCAGTCGGCGGCCGCTTTACGCTCTGCGTCCGTGCCCGCGCGCCGCGCCATGGACGCCGCCACGGAGAAGAACAGTTCATTCGCGATGGCGTTCTTGTAGTTGCGGTCCTTGCTCCACCAGATGCCGCCGCCGCAGGTGTTGTCCCATGCGCCGGTCATGTCCTTGAAGATGGAACCGGCCATGGCCAGATACTCCGGCTTGCCGGTCAGGTCGTAGGCGTCTACCCACGCCAGTGCCCACCAACCCTCATCGTCGTAGTAGTTGTTCAGGAAGCCGGGAAAGCCGGTCATCTTGGCCAGCGGACCCACCTGCTCGGTCTTGGGAACAGTCACCTGCGCATGGGTCAGCACGTTGGCCAGCACAGCCTCATTGGCGTGATTGTTGCCTGCGCGCATCGCATCCACCAGCACGGTGACGGCATTCGCCGCGTTCCACCAGCCCGTGGTCTGGTAGAGACCCGTTTGCGGCACATACCACCCCTGCAAGGCATCGATGCCCGCCTGCAGGCGGCGCACCGTCTCGCGACGCGGCACCGGCGCATCCCCCTGCTGCCCGCTTGCAGTCCAGCAGAGGTTGATACAGATCAAAACGGCACACAGCAGTCGCAATGGCATAGCTAACGTTGTACAGGAGTGCAAGCCCATGTGTCAGCGTCGGCATCGTCAGCCGTATACTGACGTTGGGACAAAGAGACGTTATGCCGCGAACCGAACCGCTGAAAGCCGAATCAAAAAACGTTCTGGGCCAGAAGCTGCAGACATGCGGGTGCGACCCCATGACCGGCTTCTATCGCGAAG
Organism: uncultured Terriglobus sp.; assembly: GCA_964251045.1. Classification (GTDB taxonomy): domain Bacteria; phylum Acidobacteriota; class Terriglobia; order Terriglobales; family Acidobacteriaceae; genus Terriglobus. The sequence goes on from CAXUHI010000023.1 coordinate 52,802, forward strand.
GCTGCTGCGACACCGGCCCGGACGATACCGGCGTTCACACCGTCTGCTGCATCGTCTCCGAGGAATTCCTTGCTGTCTCCAAGCATCTCGGCAATGACCTGATCACGCCCATGCCGCAGTACGGCTTCCCAGGGCTGAAGCCGGGCGACCGCTGGTGTGTCTGCGCGGCGCGCTGGCTGCAGGCCTACCAGGCCGGAGCCGCCTGCCCCGTCCTGCTGGAAGCCACGCACGAGAACACGCTGCGCATCGTCTCCTTCGACATCCTGCTGCAACACGCCGTCATTCCCGACAAGCTGCAATAACTCAGTGTGTCGCGAAAGGTGACTGGACCGGGTGCCCCACCTTCGCGAAGCTAAGGGGGGTTTAGTTGGTCGCGGCGATCGCCGCCACGATGCGGTCCATCGCCTTTTGGTCATCGCTTGTGCGCGGCGTGTGCGCATTCACCATCACGCTGAAGAGTAGCGTCTCGCCACTCGCGCAGTCCACGTAACCAGAGAGCGCACGCGCCTCGCTCAGCGTGCCTGTCTTCGCAAAGACATGATCCTTCAGCGGAGCATCCGGAAAGCGCGCACGCAGCGATCCATCTTCACCACCCACCGGCAGTGATTCCTTCCACTTGGGACCCCATGTCTGCGCGTTCGCATAGCGCAGCAGTTGTGTAATCGCGCGCGGTGTTACCAAATCATGCCCGCTCAAGCCAGAGCCGTCGAAGAAGATGAAGTCATCGGGGTCGATTTTTGCTTCTCGTGTAAGCCAGGTACGCAGAACGCGCTCACCCTGCACAGTGGTTCCCTGTCCGGTGATAAACAAACCTAACTGCCTGAGGAATAACTCGGCGTGTTGGTTCTCGGACGTTTTGTTGGTAATCGCGATGTCGTCACCAAGCCGCGGCCCGGTGTGTTCAGCAAGCACGCGCGTAGTGCAATCAAAACACATGGGATCGGCTATAAGCAGCTTGCGTATGGGTGAAGTAGTTAGCTTGTCTAACGGCTCCATGGAGTGCCGGGTAAAACTTGTTTCATAAAACCTCGCGTGTCTCGCCGTTGCTGTCCCAGAAACAGCAACGCCACGCCTCTCCAGGGCGGTCTTCAGTGCCAGCGCGGCATACTCGGCGGGTTCGCCGATGCTCATGTCCTGCTTATACGGTGGAGCGTCAAGAGCCAGCGTCCCGTACACGTGTATCACCCGCGAGCCGACGCTGCGCTGAATGTCCAGCGCCGACTCGCCACCCTTAGCGACCGTCTTCGCCTGCATATCGACGCTGTAGAACGCCAGTTCCGGATCCATTGTTGCCATGGGCGTTGCGCCAATCAACGCGCCCGGCTTGATCGTCAGCGCGAACGCGTTGTCTGCAATCATCAGCGCATCGATCGGCGCTCCGTAGTACCAGGGCGTATCGTCAATGGACCAGTCAGCCGGATACGGATTGTCCGGCATCAGCGTGTCATCACCGACGACGTTTCCTTCGACCTTGGTAATGCCCGCAGCCTTCACCTTGTCCGCAAGTTCATCAATGTAGCGCAACTCATCACGATGAACGGGCGGTTGACCCGGCACAGGCCGCTGATACGGCACGGGACGGCCAGAGAAGTTTGCATCACCGACGCCCTTTAGCACCAGATCACCCGTAAACACCCCACCGCTGCCGTACAAACCGCTGCCGATCACCTTTGTGACAAGCCGCTCATCCATGGGCAGCAGCGCCATCGCTGCCGCCGTGGTGAACAGCTTTGCGTTGGAAGCGGGCTGAAAGAGCTGTCCATCGTTCATCGCAAAAATGAGCGTCCCGTCCAGCTTCGTCACGCTCACGCCCCAGTGTGCGCGGCTGACACCCGGTTCTGACGTGATGCGCGCCACGCGCTCCGCCAGCGGCAGGCCGTCGTAGCTGGGCGGCGGCGCAGGCAGTGTCTGCGCGGCAAGGCTCGCCGTCCACAACAGCGGTAGACTGTAGAAAACTGTGCGAACCATGCCAGCGAGTGTAGCAGCCATGCTGTACGCTGCATCAAGCCTATGTATGCTCCACGTCCGCAGTACACCTGGCAGATGCGCAGCCGTTCTCTTCCATTAGGCCAGCGCACCTTGATCATGGGCATCGTCAACGTCACGCCCGATTCCTTCAGCGACGGCGGCGCACACGCTACGACTGACCTGGCCGTTGCACACGCGCTTCGTCTGCTCGATGAGGGCGCGGACATCCTCGACATTGGCGGCGAATCGACCCGTCCCGGAGCGCCCGCACGGACCTCTGAAGCACTCTCAACGGCAGAAGAGCAGAGGCGTGTTCTTCCAGTCGTACAGAACGTGCTGCGTGCACGGCCCACGACTGTCATTTCCATCGACACCTATCGCGCGGCGACGGCGCGCGCCGCACTTGAGTGTGGAGCCGAAATCATCAACGACGTGAGCGGTGGCGTATGGGATGCGGAGATGTTCGCCACCTGCGCGGAACTGGGCTGCGGTCTGATTGTGATGCATACACGCGGTTTGCCCTCGGAGTGGGCTGCGCAGCCAGCCCTGTCGAACAAAGAGGTGCTCCCGGCTGTGCTGCAGGGACTGCATCAACGCCTTCAGGCCGCAACCGATGCAGGTGTGTCGAGCGATCGCATCGTTGCCGACCCTGGCTTCGGCTTCGGCAAGCGCGGTGAAGAGAACTGGGTTCTGCTTGCAGGATTGCAGCAGATGCATGCGCTTCAGGTACCGGCGCTGACCGGACTTTCGCGCAAAGGTTTTCTTGAATCACCGCTGAAGCAGGGCCATGCACCTGCGGCGGAGCGCGATGACATAACACACGCGGCAAACACACTCGCGATTGCCGCCGGTACGCACATCCTTCGCGTACACGATGTGCGCGGAGCCGTACGCGCGGCTGCCGTCGCGGACGTGGTGTTGGCCGGGCGCTCTGCCTTCGCCTCAGGGTAGCCGACAGAGCGAAACCGCACCAGTTGCATCAGCCGGCAGCAGGGTTCACTCCAGGAAAGGCTTTCCGTCAGGCGTCCTGAAGCGGACCGGAGCGGAAGGCACACCGCACCTTCCGCTCCCGCTATTGCTTGCCTTTACTCAACCGCTTGTAGTATTCCGCAACCGAATCGTTGTAGCCAGCAGGGATTACATCGGGCCGGCCCGTGTGCGCATCGGTATTGGCCGTGCGCTGTAACTGCAGTTCCAGTCGATCCACTGCCCGCAGAACTTCGCTGTGCATCTGCTCCACAAGGGCTGGATTGCCGGGGAACCGGCTGGGATCAAGCCCTTGCATCTGCCGCGAGAGGTCTGCAATGTCCTTTGCTGCCTGAGGATCATCCCTCACCATGCCGCGCAGGGCCTGCAGCTCACGCATGCTTTGCTGGAAGGTGCGCTCCGTGTCTGCGGGATTGCCTTCGGTTCCTTTCGCGCTGTACTTGGGGCCACCTTGCGCGTAGGTGTTGTTGCCGGTATTGACATTGCCCCAGGCCGTTCCATCGTTGCCGCCGCCGGTCCGCCGCCCGATGTCACCGCTGCGCACGGGCCCATCCGCGCCACCACCGATGTCGTTCCCGCGCGTGAATCCGCCGCCGTTCCCGGCCTGCTGTTGTGAACCGCGTCCACCCTGTCCTGATCCTGCTTGTTGCCCCTGCCCTTGTCCGCCTCCCTGACCTTGCTGGCCACTCTGCTGACCCTGTCCAGCTCTGCCGCTCTGTCCGCGGCCGTTCTGCCCGCTGCTGGCCATCTGCTGAGCATCACCGCGCTGGCCCTGCGAACCGCCGGGCTGACCGCTCTGACCGTTCTGCCCGGGCTGCGCTCCTTGTCCATTCCGTCCTGAGTCCGCAGGCTGGCCATTGCGGTCCAACGATCCCGGCGCACGTCCCTGTCCGCCGCGGTTCACGGCCTGCATGGCCTCCAACTGACTGCGCAGCCGCTCCACCTGGCCCAACGCAGCGGTCTGCTGGCCACTGTCGCCCGGCTTGTTGCCCGCCGGACCCTTCGCGGCTGTCTGGCCAGGCGTGCCTTTGCCCAGCGAGCTTTCCGCGGCCCGCAGCTGCTGGCTCAACTTGCCCAGTCCGTCGGCGATGCCTTTTTCCGTGCCGTTTGAATTTGGATTGACACCGCTGCGCAGCCAATCGGCGGTGCGTTGAACGTGGTTATCCAGGTCCGTCCGGTCCATCTCTGAGAGCGCATCGCGCAGCTTTTGCGACGTCGCAGGTTGGCTGCCGGCCATCTGCCGCGCACTGTCACGCATGTCGCGCTGCAGCTTCGAAAGGCTGTTGGACAGATCCTGCCGGTCCGCTGACAGCTGGTTGCGCTGCTTGACCTTGGCACGGTAGGTGTCCATGTCGAAATTCTGATTGCGCGTCTCTTGCGTGTATTGATCGATGCGGCCAGCCTGCGCTCGCTCCTCCTGCTGCAGCCGCTCGGCCTCGCTGGCCATCTGTCCCAGCTTGTTGCCCGCCAACTCCTGCTGTGCGCCGCCCATCATGCCCGCAGCCTCCCGCAGCCGCTCCGCCGCAGTGCGTTGTGCGTCCTGCCCACCGCCCTGCGAGGCACCACTGCGCTTCATCGCGTCTTCCGCGGAACGCATCCGGCTCAGCGCCTGCTCGATGCGTTGATCAGACTGCGACTGGCCCGGCTGTCCACTGCGGCCTCCCTGCCGTGAAGACGCCTGCTGCTGGCCACCGGACTGACCGCCGCTTGAAGAAGACTGTGAGCCGGACTGACCCGATTGCGCACCCGACGAAGAGGCACTCTGCTGCCCGCCTTGTTGGCCCTGTTGACCTTGTTGGCCCTGTTGTCCGCTTTGACCGCTCTGGTTCTTCTTGTCCTGTGCCAACTGCTCCATCTGCCGTTGCAACTGCTCTGCTTCGCGCCGCAGCAT
>CAXUHI010000024.1:0-13207 GCA_964251045.1 uncultured Terriglobus sp.
GCCAGAGTTCGTGCGGCGAACAGTGAAGCTTGACGCCCAAGTCTCGCCGCTGCCCCCCCTCCCGGCTCATCCCAGTAGCGCATCGCCGTATAGTTGGCCACGGCGCTGGGACTTGAACAGAGGCTTTCGGCCTGGGCGGCTAACTTGCCCGGTTCCCACCAGTCATCCGCGTCCAGGAACGCGACCAAAGGAGCGTGCGAGGCATGAAGCCCGGCGTTACGTGCGCGCGCTGGACCGCCATTCTGCTGCCGGATCACGCGGACAGAGGGAAACTCCTTCTCGATGAGTTCGCAACTGCGATCCTGTGATCCGTCGTCAATGACCAGCACTTGGGCCGGAGCAAGTGTCTGCGCTGCTACACTCCGCAATGCCCTTTCGATGAACTTCTCTGCGTTGTAGCAAGGAATGATTACAGCAACGTCTGGCATACGCCCGCGCCTTTCGAGCCTGATTGCACTAGCACCGTCCGCGTTTACGGCATCAGTGCTTTTAGGGCATTCGCTATGAATGTCGGCTGATTTGGATGGAATGGTAGCAACACCTGTTCGAAGTTGACCAGTACGTCTGAGCAGCTTTTTGCACACTGACCGCAAGTTTCGTGAAAACATGCAGCCATTCATTTACGAATGGGTACGGAAGTTTGCAACTGGCGGAACCAGTTCGGCTTCTGGGTGTGACTCCGATAGCACGGTGTACAGGTAGGAAGAGCCCAAGTCGTTTAGTGCTGCAGCACCCTAACGATCACATCTTTCCTGGTCTGCCAGGTTGCGTCTCGATTCAGATGCATTCGCACATACGTGCCTGAGCACGGCCATCGCACATTCCGTTCAGCACTCTTCACCTGAATGTTCCTGGCGCGTAGTGTTCCGTTCTGCTCTCGTTGCGCTAGTCTGGTCAACAGTCCTGAGCCGACATGCACACACGTCTTCTTCAGTTCGCAGGTCTCCTGCTGGTGTTCCTCTTTGGCCGTGTGACATCGTTGGAGACGCAGCAGGCGGTGCAAGCGCAGGACACACCCTCCGCCATCAACAGCGTCGCACTGGGCACGGGCGGCAATTACAATGGCTTCCGCCCGTTTCTGCCATCGGACACGCTGAACCAGGAAATCTATACCGCCGCTGTGGACACCGCCTTGACCGAGCGGATGCATTCCCTTCTGGCCAATACCGGTCTTGGTTTCGACACCTCGATGGTTCCCAACGTGGTCGATTCCACAAAGCAGAAGGTCACGTGGACGCTCTTGGTGACGCCCGACGGCGACCAGACCATGGTGCCATTGCAGGGAGACGAGCAGTTGGAGAGCCAGTCCGCTGGGATCACTCCGTTTACCTGCTGGAACGACAACCCGAATGTCGATCACCACCTGACAGTATTCGATATCGGCACAGGCTTTCTCTACGATTCGTACCAGACCAAGATGTGCAGCGGGCAACTGCGTGCCGAAAGCGCCAAGGTGTGGGACACAACGATCGCCTACGACGGCCAGAACTGCATCGGCTGCGACTCCACAGACGCTGCCGGACTTGAGCCGACCTTCGAGGTGTTGAACTGGCAGGAGGTGCAGCAGGAGATTGCGCGTGGACGGGACGCGAACGGCTGCTACGTGGGTTATGTCCGGCATGTGCAGCGCTTTACGCTGCCGCACACATCCATCATCGACGGTAGCCACGGTGGCGACGTCATTCCCGCGACGCACAGCGCCGGTCAGGCGGGCAATCCATCGCAGGCTTCCATCTATGGTGTTTTTGGCTCGCGCTTCCGTCTGGACCCAGCCCTTGACACCTGCAAGGGATTTGCGCCGATGCAGCAGGTGATCCTTCGCGGGTGGCAGCGGTACGGCCTGGTGCTGGCCGACAACGGGCGCCCCGGCTTTCAGGTCTACCAGGACGCGCGCTGGACCCAGCAGCAACTGGATGCCTTGGACGCCCTCAAGAACGTCCGATTCCAGCATTTCTCGGTGCTGCAGGCGCCCGAGATTTTCTGGACCGATACAAACGACGATGAGCGCGGCAGCGACAGCGTGAAACACGGAAGTTACACGCAAACATGCCATTCAAATACGACAAGCTTCGCCGGCAACTGTAGCTTCAGGGACACGCCGGTAAAGCTTCCCTATCTCCGGCCCACAATCGGAGGGTTCACAGCCACGGGTGGCGGCAAGACCAGTTCCAGGGCGCTGACGGTCCCGCTTGGCACTTCTGTGACGTTTACGCTGGAAGACACGCACAGCACCGTGCACTATCTGGACTGTGCACCGCCGTTCCGGGGCAACACGGTCACACTTAGACCGACACAGAACGTCTCCTGCACGGCCTACGCACGCGGTACCTATGGCTTTACCAAAGGGCCGCGCATCGTCATTACCGTCACCGGACCTACGGTCGCCACACCCGCCATTCGTCCTGCTGCCGGTTCGTACGGTAGTGAACAAACGGTTACGCTGACCTCAGCCACGCCGGGCGCAACGATCCACTACACAACCTCTGGTGAGAAGGCGACCTGCTTCAGCCCGGCCTACACTGCGCCGTTAACGATTCGATACACAAGCAGCATCAGCGTGATCGCATGCTCCGGCAACATGCTGAACTCGCCCGTCAGGGAAGCAACGTACACCATCAAGGGCAGCCCGGTGCAGCTTGGGGCGGTGAACACCAGCTTCGACAGCAACGGCGACACCCCTGCGTCCTGGATGATCACCGCTTCAAATCGGTTGGCAGGTGTGTTTAACATAATCAGCGCCACCTTGCTGGGATATCCAAGTCTCGCAGAGCCGCCTGCCGTGCCGGTCATCACCAGCTCTGATGGGCGCACCTGTGCCTTTATCGCCTCTGCCTTCACGAACGCGAATGACAAATCTGGAGTCTGGGGCAACGCAGCCTGGGCGTGCCCGAATGCACCCGCTGGCACTATCACCTACACCGCGAAGTGGGTGGACGGAAAGGGTACCTACAATCCGATACTTCATTCGTACGTGTGGAACGGCGCAGCCGCTGTGAATGCCGTTGAGGGCGGCGTAGGGTCCGGCGGCAAAGCCTCGCCGCTGGAGTGCGGCACAGTCGTCACGACAGGCACGAATGAGGTGATCCAAACCGTTGGCGAGGTTCCCTACGCCGACGTCAAGGTGATCCAACCTCCAGGCTTCAGCAAAATCAACAACGTCGGAGGCGCTCAGAGCTTCTACAGCCCGTCTGTAGCCTCTCCCGCGCGTGTTCCAGTGCGGCAAGCACGCACAGGTGGCAGCTTCTCCACATGTGTCGCGTTCGCGATCCGCCATAACTAGGGAGCCGCCTGCCAGGCAACACATGCCGTCTACACTGGGTGTCACGTGCGTCCTGATCCGCTCATCTTTTTATCGGCTGGCGAGGCTTCCGGCGACCACTACGGCGCCGAGCTCATCTCCGCCCTCAAAGGTGTGCTAAACGCCCGCTTTACGGGCCTGGGCGGAACGGCGATGGAAGCTGCCGGGCAGCACCGTGTCGTCCGCGCTGAGGATGTCGCCGTCATGGGCATCACGGAAATTCTGCGCCACATTCCGCGCATCGTCAGGAGCTACCGCACCCTCGTCCGCTCCATCCGGGCGAACCCGCCAGACGTCGCCATCCTCATCGACTTCCCCGACGTCAACTTCCGCCTGGCGAAACACCTGAAGCGGATGGGAGTGCCGGTGCTATGGTTTGTCAGCCCTCAGCTGTGGGCATGGAAGCGCCGCCGTTTACGCTGGGTGCAGCAGCGCGTTACCAGGATGCTGACCATTTTTCCATTCGAGCAGGCCTTCTACGCCAACCGAGGAGTGCAGGCCGAGTTCGTCGGACATCCGCTGGCTGAGCAGCCGCTGCCCACCATCACGCGTGAGGAGTACGCGAGCATGCACGGCTTGGAAGCAGAGAGAGAGTGGATTGCTCTCCTGCCGGGCAGCCGTGGCGGCGAGCTTGCGTCGAACCTGCCGGAGATGCTGCAGGACGCATCCACTCTTGATCTGCAATACGCCCACTCCGGAATCCGGTTCCAATTTTTAATCCCATTGGCACCCACCATCGGGGAACGGCAGAAGCAGCAGGTATTCGGCTTCGTTGCATCGGGCAACGTCCGCCTTGTACGCGACGCGCGCGCAGCTCTGCTGCACAGCCGCGCCGCCATCATAGCAAGTGGGACCGCAACGGTGCAGGCCGCGGTGATCGGCACGCCGTTCGTCGTCGTGTACAAGGTTTCCAAGTTGACCTTCGCCGCTGCCAAGCGCCTGGTTCGCTACCCGGGCGAAATCCCGGCGCAGGAAGACGAACACGGCAACCTGCCGATCGCCATGGTGAACCTCATCGCCGGCAGACGTGTAGTCCCCGAACTGCTACAAGACCAGTTCACGGCGGAGAACGTTGTCAAACACCTCAAGCCACTGCTTGCCGATGGGCCGGAACGGACCGCACAGATTGAAGCTCTTGCAGAGGTCCGCCGCAAGCTGCAAGCTCCCGCCGGCCAGCCCAGCATTCATCGTCTGCGGGATGCGGTATTGATGGCGTTGAACCTGCCGCCCGGCCCCGTATCCGTCGCGGAAACACCTGCGTCTAATGACTAAAGCCCCGCAGAGACGGGCATACGCGTCCCTGGAACGAAGGATTTCGCACGCATGTTCGTGTTTTGTCGCAAGAGTTTGACACAAAGCGTCGCCGCAGCTCTTGCGGCCGCTTGCCTGAGCGCAGGCGCGCAGACCAGCAGTAGCACGCGCCCGCAAATTCATGTCACGGGCTACACCGTCGACGCGCAGCTTGACCCTGCGGCGCAGCGCCTGACCGCCACCGCCGCTGTCACCTTTACGAGCCTGCAGGACATCACCTCCGCCACCTTCGAGCTGAACAATGGCCTGCGCATCACCAAAATCACCGGACCGGACGGGAAGACATTAGACAGCGACCGTGACGCGCGGCGCAGCACCGTCACAGTGTCGCTGCCCAACACAATGCCAGCAGATTCGACCGCCACGTTCACTTTCGCCTACAGCGGCATCCTGAAGGAGGCAGACACCAGCCCAGTGGAAGGCATCAAGATGGCCGCGCTTGCCGAACCGGTCTCCATCCTGCTGTATCCAGGGCGCTGGTTTCCCATGGTGGGCTTATACACGGACCGCTTCACGATGAACCTCCACGCCACTGTTCCGGGCGATGAGACTGCCGTCGGTAGCGGATTCACCAGCAAGAAGTCGGTTGCCGGGAACAAGACCGAGTTTGATTTTGCATGGACGAAGCCGGGCTTTCCGGGAACACTGATCGCCGGAAAGTTCGTTCCTGCCATTAAACCGGCGGGGACCAGCCAAGTCTCTGTGTACGTCACCGACAAGCACAAGGCCAACGCCGCCGACTACGCCGCGACTGCGGGGCAGCAACAGGAGTTCTTCACTACCAGCTTTGGCCAGCCGGAGAGCAGCAAACTGCAGATCGTCGAGATTCCGGATGACTCCGTTTCCGCCTCATGGGGCCCGGAGATCGTAGCGATCGCAGGGAATCGCATCGGCGACAAGAACAGCTACCGCCTGCTGTCCAACACGATCGCACACCAGTGGTGGGGCAGTGAAATCTCCCCGGGCACGCTGAACGATGCGTGGATCACCAACGGCATGAGCCGCTATGCCGAGTTGATGAACCTGGAGGAGAACAACGGCAAGCAGTCGCTGCAAAATACCCTTCCCGATATCGAAGCCGGTGCGCTGGCGTATGACACAGCGCCGCTGACCACGCTGGGCCGCATCGATCCATTCTCGCCTCAGTTTCAGTCCATGACCCTTGAAAAGGGAGCGATGGTCTTCCACATGCTGCGCTACCAGATGGGCGATGACAAGTTCCTCGCCTTCCTGCGAGGCCTGCTCTCGCAATATACAGACAAACCCGTACGTACGGCCGATCTGGAAGAGGTCGCCAAGGCTCAGGCGGGCAACCTGAACCTGACACCGTTCTTCGCGCAATGGTTGGACGGCACCGGCGCACCCGCCTTTCAGGACAAGTTCACCGTCTATCGTCTGGGCAGCAACAAGGGATTCCGTACAGTAGGGTCCGTCTCGCAGGATCTCGATCTTTTTCGTATGCCGGTCGACCTGAAGGTTGAGACCGACGGCAAAACGGAGACACGTAAGATCGATGTCAGCGGCACGGATTCCGCCTACACCATCGAGACCTTCGGACGCCCTCGCCGCATTGCCATCGATCCCGACAACTGGGTGTTGAAGAGTACCCCCGATCTCGCTGTGCGCGTCGCTGTCCTGAAGGGTCAGCAGCTGGTCGCTCAGGGTGACCTGATCGGCGCGCTTGCCGAATACCAGAAGGCTCTGGACAGCAACAAGAACTCGTCGCTTGCAAGCTACCGGATCGCGGAGATCTTCTTCACCCAGCGCAACTACCAGTCCGCTGCCAACAGCTACCGCGATGCCCTGCGTGGCGACGGTGAACCACGCTGGACGCAGGTTTGGAGCCACATCGGCCTGGGCAAAATCTTCGACCTCACCGGGCAGCGTGACCGCGCTGTGCAGGAGTACCGGCTCGCCGTGCAGACCAACGACAACACACAGGGCGCCACCAACGAGGCACGTGCGCTGCTACAGAAGCCGTTTGAGCGCCAACGCACGATGGATTGAGAGAGTCAGTGCTCTGATAACAAGCACCGAATGCACTATCCTGCGACCAATCCAGTCTCAGGCGATAGTGTCAGCCGTCCGCCTCTGCGACAGGAAAGCTCCGGCTAAAAGGACCGCGACGAACGCAATGCCGCTAAGCAGCGTGGCATAGGGCAGACCAATGGGGATCACCTTGTTCTCCGCCAGCCAGTCTCCCGCGGCAGTTCCGGCGGTGCGCGCCACGGCGACTGTAAGCCAGTAGGCCGCAATCATCCGAGCCGCGCTTTGACGCAGGGGGAGGAGAACGGCAAGTAAGACGATGAACAGAACGACAGCGGCGCGCCCTTGGCCGATCGCCTCCTCGCACAGGTCACCAGCGACCGTCCCAAAAACACCCGCACTCAACATCGCCATCCAGTATGCTGCATTTGTTCGTGGCAGCGTGTAGAGAGAGTCGGTTTGGACCCGTGCGCGGTGCGTCCCCCAGGCAAACAGCGCCAGTACAATCAGCAGACCGAGTGGCAGGTATGGCTCCGGAACACGCGCCCGATACATCAGGTAATCGGCAAGGTTCGTTGCTCCAGTTCGGATAAGAATGATCACGAGCCAGTAATACACTTCATGCCGCACGGTATCCAGGCGTTCCACCACGAACGCCACTGCTGTCAACACTGCCAGAACGGCAAGCCCCTTCCAAATGCCAAGCCCACTCTTGTGCGCATAGAGGTCACCAAGGTTCGTTCCAAAGACGCTGGCGAGCGTGATCGCTGTCCAGTAACGCGCATCCACCTTGGGCACATGTATCTGCTGCATTCGCATCCTCACTTAAATGGGTGCTTACACGGTAGCGCAAAAGACTTAAGCCGTGCTTAAGCCATGCCGCTCGGCCGTTGCTCATCGTGTCCTCTGACGATCGTGAACGAAAGCCGGCTGCCCTTCTGCCGCGCCCGGTGATGAGTCGAACTTGCTCCCACTCGGCGCCGTCTTACAGATACATGCCAGCGAACATCACTCGCGGGGCTCCGGCCCGCCTCTTTCCTGGTCGGTAACCGCGGACTGGAGCTGACGCAGGAACTGTGTCACAAGCGCAGCCGTCTGCATGGACGTCGCGGTCCCGCGCTTCAACGAGTGTCCGTCGCGAAGGCAGACACTCACGCATCGGTCGGCGCGATACGTACACGCAGCCAGATCGTCGATGTCGAGCGTGCACGTGTGAATACACAGAACAGTCTTCGGCGGTGCCATGCGGTCCACCATGCAGACAATTTCCAGCTTCGACTCGAGTTCGTCCGGCACAAAGTCGAGGACGAGGTCTGCGTCACGCACAGCGTCCTCAACCGTGGAGACGACTTCAAGGTTGCCCTGAAATCCTTTGACCGGGATCTCATCAAGAGCCTCACGAAGACGGGAGGGCAGAACATCCTCCAAGACGACCCGGCAACCAGCACGAACTGCCAGCGCAGCCACTGATCGCCCAGCCCTGCCAGCGCCGATCAAAGCCACTGTGAGTACGCTCGGAAGGCTGTCAGCCACAAGCTTAGAGTCCTGTGCAATCACGTAACGACCTGCAACGTCTACTCGGCTTCCATCGCTTTCACGATGGAATCGTAGCTGGGATCAGATTTGCGGATGTGCTCGGCTACACGCTGGCGCTCTTCCGCTGTCAGTGCGGGAAGCACGGCATGGATGCGGCGCAGCGTTCCCGAAATGTCGTCAACATAGTTCATAGCGCGGATAGCTTCACCGGAGAGGGGCATAACGAGTGTGGAACTCCTTCTTTGCCAGTGTAGTGCATCGAAGAGCCAGCTTCCCGTTGTGGGAAGCGACGACCGGAATGCGGGTCGCGATCTGTACGATCCTGTCCGTGCAGGTCGGGCCGCTGCGTACAACAGAAGGTACCCGTCACGCGGCCGCCGATCCCGCCAACTCGGTCTCATGCAGGGATGCCTGGGGCCGGCTGGGCAGAACATCCGCAAGGGCCTCTTCCGGAACATAGGCATCGCGATCACATTCTTCGGTGATGTGCCGAAGCTGCGTCGCAAAGTCCACGTGCAACGCTCCACGGGTGTAACGCCATGTCCAGTTGTTCTCCGGTGCTCCGGGGGTGTTCATGCGTGCCTCGTCACCAAGGTGCAGAACATCCTGCAACGGAATGATGCAGATGGACGCAACAGAACGCTCGGCGCAGCGAATCATCGCCCAGACCACATCATGAGGGTGCGCCAGAGGACCGAGGTAGGTGAGCAGGTTTGTGCGATCCACCGCGCCCGCCTTCTGCCACCAGCCTAGGGTCGTATCGTTATCGTGCGTGCCGGTGTAGCAGACCATGTTGCGATCGTGTTTGTGTGGCAGGTGCATGTGCGCGCCACGGCCCGCGAAGCCGAACTGCAGAACACGCATGCCCGGCATGTCAAAGTCGCAACGTAATCTCTCCACCTTGTCCGTAATGACCCCGAGGTCCTCGGCGATGAGGGGCAGCGCTCCACCCAGCGCTGCCTTGAGGCGATCGAACAGCGCGAATCCGGGCGCTTCCACCCACTCACCATGCATAGCGGTTTCTTCTTCGGCCGGTATGCGCCAATACGCCTGGAAGCCGCGGAAGTGATCGAGCCGCAAGAGGTCGTACAGTTCAAGCTGGCGTTTGACGCGAGCCACCCACCAGTCAAAACCGTGCTGCTCCAGGTAGCGCCAGCGATACAGTGGATTGCCCCAACGCTGCCCTGTCTCAGAGAAATAGTCCGGTGGCACGCCAGAGACAGCAGTCGGCTGGTATCTCTCATCCAGTTCAAACAACTCTTTGTTCGCCCAAACGTCGGCCGAGTCATAGGAGACAAAGATCGCCATGTCGCCCATCACGCGCACGTCACGTTCCGTGCAGTAGGCCCGCAGCGCGTCCCATTGCAGCGTAAAGAGGTATTGAATCGCGCATTCGAGTTCAAGCGCATCGGCCTGCTCCGAGTCCAGCACAGCAAGCGCACCGGCATCGTGCGCGGCTAGCTCAGCGGGCCACTGGTTCCAGTGCGTGTATCCATGCAAGCGGCGAAGCACCGTGTAACGCGCGTAATCCATCAGCCACGAAGCGTGCTTCTCTTTGAAGCGTTCGTATGCGCTTCGATCCTCACTCTTGAGAAAACGCCCAGCCGCACGTTCAATCAGCGGCAGCTTTTCAGCCGCTGCACGGCCAAAGTCTACCGGGCCATCGTGCCCCGCTACTTCCTCGATTTCCCGCGGCGCAAGCCATCCATCGTCCCGCAACTTCTCCAGGGACAGCAAAACGGGATTACCTGCAAACGCGCTTAACGCTGAATATGGAGAGTTGCCGTAACCAGTCGGGCTGAGCGGCAGAACTTGCCAGAGACGCTGCTTCGCTGTTACCAGAAAATCGACGAACTCATATGCCGCGGGGCCAAAATCTCCAATTCCGCCATACGATGGCAGAGAAGTCACATGCAGCAGAATGCCTGAAAGGCGCTCAGAAATCATAACGGTGTGATGCGGAAACCGGCGGGGCTGAAGCAACTGTCAGCCCGCCGGACGCGTTCAGATGCCCAGGGGCGAGCGGTTCGCCGTGGCTTGCTGCTGGATGCGCACGGCACCCTTTTTCGTGTAGGTGTCCATTAACGTCTGCATATAGACGCCGAAGATCTGAGCCCGCTGCTGGTTCGTTAGCTGCGCCTGCTCTGCCGCGAAGTTCTTCGCCGTCTCCTCAGCCGTGGGCTGCTGTGTATCCACGACCTGCAGCACTTCGCCGCTCTGTCCGGAATTGATGGGCGCGCTGATGCCACCCTTTGGCAAGTCGAATGCTGCGGAAGCGGGACCGCTCATCTCGCCCACATCCGGCACGTTGCCCTTCCGGTCAACGAAATCAGACGTCTTGATGGATACGTTCATCTCAGCCGCTGCCTTCGAAAGATCGTTCAACTGATGCGCACGGTCAGCCAGCTTCGAGAGCTTTGCCTGCAGCAGTTGTGGCGTTTGCTCTGCGCGGTAATCCTCCAGCACATGCGACTTCCACTCGGCAAAGGTCGGTGCATGCGCGGGCTGGAGATCGGAGGTCTGGTAGACAGCCATGGTGCCCTGCCCCGCAGGTGCCAGCCTCGGCGTGTCACCCTTCTTGCCGGTAAAGGCAGCCTGAACTAACTGTGCACTGTCTGGCAGGCCGGGTATCGTCGCGTCGCTGCCAATGTACTCCGTGGTGAGGGCCTTCACGCCGTGATCCGCGGCGGCCTTGTCCATGCCTGACTTAGCGGCATCCGAAGCAATCTGGGAAGCCAGAGCCTGGAGTGCCTTGGTGCCGTTCTGTTGCTCGAGTACCGGTCGAATCTCGTTGGCCACTTCGGACAGCGGCTTGTCATGGGCCTCGTCGCGCGCCTCCGCCTGAATGATGTGATAGCCGAAGTTGGTTCGTACCAGATCGGAGGTCTGGCCCGCTTTCAGTGCCATTGCCGCAGTCTGGAAGGCTGGCACCATCTGTCCGTCGGCCTTCACGTAGCCAAGTTCACCCCCGGAATCCTTCGATCCCGGATCCCCGGAATTCGCCTTGGCCAGCGCGGCAAAGTCTCCGCCCGCGCGAATCTTATTCAGTAGATCCTGCGCCTTGGCCTTCGCGGCTGCATCCGTCTTTGCGTCTGCGCCCTGCGCCACCGGGATCAGGATGTGACGCACTTTTACCTGGTTATCAACGTGGTAGTCGGCCTTATGGGCGTTGTAATACGCCTGCAGTTCAGCATCCGTCACCTGCGGTTTGCCGCCGGGCAAATTCGCAAGGGTCACTGGAATGTACGTAATCTTGCGCTTCTCCGGAACTGCGGTCGCGTAGCGAGCTTTATTACGGTTGAAGTAGTTTTCCAGGTCGCTGTCTATCGGGTTGACCGTCTTTGCAACGTCAGCGGCATTGACTACCGCATATTCAAGCTTCACCTTCAGGCCCTGCTTGCGGACAAGTTCGCGCACGGTGTTGTCCGGGACGACGGCGCCGGCAGTCACGAATTGGACGAGGCGACGGGAAGTAATCTCCTCTTTCACCTTGCTCTCGAACTCGGCGACGCTGGGAAAGCCAAGCTGGTTCTGCACAAACGCCCGGTACTTCTCATCGCCGATGAAGTTACCATCCGGAAAGAAGACTTGCCCCAACTGGCCGTTCTGCAATTCGCTTTGCACATCGCTGTCCGTCGCGGCCAGGCTAAGGCGGTCGGCCTCCCGCGTCTCAATGGCTGCTGCCACAAGGATCTGCTGCGCCTGCGCCTCAAACCGGGGCATCAGGAAGGACAGGTACTGCGGGGGCAGGTTCTGCTGGCGCGCTAAATTCTGCGCATACTGTTCCACTTCCGTCGACTTGATCTGCGTCGTGTCGCCGAAGATGCGGCCCAGAATGCCGGGCGTCCGCACCGTGGCATACACCCCCTGCGGCGTTCCGACAATGCCGTCATACAGTCCGGGGACCAGGTACAGAATCATGGAAAGCGTGGCAACACCGATGATGACGGCAAAGATCGCCTTGGTGACGCGATTGTCCTTTTGCAGAGCGCGAAGCATGTTTTTGGAGGGACCCTTCAGAACGGCTGTGCCGCTCCTGTGTGACGCAGAGCGGCGTCAACCGCAAGTATACGTGAGTCCATGGTTGGTTTTCCGTATAAAAGAGAACCGCGGACGAGGACGCGGCTCTCTTTCTACAACGAACGGCTGCTGTTAGTAGTAGTACCCGCCACGATAGTAATAACGGCCATAATACGGGTAGGGCGCGACGTATGCGCCAGGGTACGGGCGCGCGTACGGCCCAGGTCCCGGTCCACGGTAAGCGGAGGCCGGACCAGCATAGCCGCCGAGTCGTTGCATCTCGGCCTCTGAGACGGTCGTGACCGGCAGTGGTGATGTCAAGCGAAAGCGAAGCAGTGCCTCTGGCGGCAGGTTTGCCTGGCCCGTGTTGGAGGCTGCGGAAGCACCCAGGCCGGCCGCTCCGCCTACACCCGCCCCAATCGCGGCACCTGTCCCGCGCCCGATGGCAGCGCCTAACAAAGCACCCACACCGGCACCAAGCGCCGTGGACGTCACGGACTGCGCCGCCTTATCGCGTCCATTGACAGTGAACGGATCGCTCTGCAGCGGATAGCGCTGACCGCCCAACTCAAGCGCGTTGAGTTGCAGCGTCAACTCGCCACGGCCCTTCAGGACACCCGCGCCCTTGGCGTCGATCACAGTGCCGTCAACGGTTGCTCCGCGCGGGATGGCAATCTGGCCGTCGGCGATGACGTCATTGTTAACAAGCGCCGTGAACTGAGAACCAGGTGTCGCATTCTCGCTCGACAGCCACCGGTTCATTCGAACTGAAAGCACTGTGCCGCCCGGAACTGTCGCTAGCGTGCCGCCGGGCTGACCCTGCTGCGCGTACCCTTGCTGGGGTGCATAGCCCTGCTGACCGTTCGCCATCTGCCGTTCATAGTCGCGGCGGTACAACCGGGCAGGCGGCTGTTGCGGATAGCCCTGCTGATTGGGGTAACCATTTGTCGCCTGCGCATCGCCCTGTCCGTACTGCGGCTGCTGTCCGTACTGAGGCTGTTGACCATAGGCAGGCTGCTGCGGATACCCGGGCTGCTGCCCGTACGCAGGCTGTTG
>CAXUHI010000024.1:13307-55103 GCA_964251045.1 uncultured Terriglobus sp.
GCCTGAGCCTGATACGGCGGCTGGTTGCCGTTGTCAGGCGTAGTCTGCTGGGCCGCCGCGGCAGCACTGCCCTGCGCCGCAGAGACAGCCGCTCCATCAGACGGAAGACTGTTGCGCGCGGCAGGATCATCATCACCACTGGCTACGCTAGCCTGCGCGGGTGCGCCCACGGTCAGTTGATCGACGACCTTTTTAACACCCTGTGTGCGGGACGCGATCTGCTCCGCGGCATCGCGCGCGGCGTCGTTGGAAACAGAACCGGTCAAAGTTACAGTGCCATATACCGTTGAGGTGTTGATCGGCTGGTTTGACACACGTGTATCGGCTGCAAACGCCTTCAGAACGTCCGCTTCCACCTGTGCATCACTCGCCTGCTTGGATTGTGCGAAGGCTGTGAAAGAGCAAACCGCAGCCAGTGCAAGAGACCCAACAATGCGACGTCCAACTGTGTTGTACATGCAAAACTCCCATGAGCCGGTGCGACAAGCTCACGGAGGTTAAGACGCATTTTCTACCCCGAAGTTGTGGCTGCCTCGCCACGCTGCCTCGCGCCCTTTGCCGAAACGCGGAACAGGACCTCCAGGATGCGAACTGCCGCCTTTGCCGACGCACGAAGGTCACCGGAGACCTTTGATACACCGCCGTATCGAACACGGTACCGTACCGGCATCTCCGCGATGCGCAGGTTCTCCTGAATAGCACGAATCTGCATCTCCAGATTCCAGCCATAGGTCCGTTCCTGCATGTCCAGGCGCTCCAGCGCGTCACGCCGGATGGCACGAAAGGCGCTCATGTCCGTGTACCGGAAGCCATGCGGATACCGGAGGCGCAGCAATGTCCTGACCAGCCACGCGGCAAACACCTGGGAGAAAAGCATGGAACCGGGGTCGCGCCGGTAGCTGCCGAGCCGCGTACTAAGAACCAGGTCCTTCTCACCACGGCCGATGGGTGCGAGCAACTCTGGCAGATGCTCCACCACATCGGCACCATCGCCATCCATAAAAACGATGACCTCGCTGTCCGGCCGGGCAGCCTGCACGCCCGCAAAACAGGCTGAACCGTATCCACGTGGCGCGGTGACAACACGAGCGCCCGCCTTGGCTGCAACAGCTGCAGTCGCGTCCGCACTTCCGTTGTCCACCACGATGCACTCTTGTATGAGGTTCCATGGCATCTCGGCAAGGACGAAGCCTATCGATTCAGCCTCATTCAAAGCCGGGATAATGACGGAGACACGCATCTACGCGGTCTCCTGCTGCCGCACCGGCCAGATCCTGTCCAGAGATATCACGCGCCGCAGATACCGCACATACATCCATTGCAGGATCAGCGCGGCATCTGTTACTCCGTAGACCCAGCGATTAAGGACGTACAGCTTTGCTCCAGGCTCAGCCCACTGCGTCGTC
The DNA here is from genome assembly GCA_964251045.1 of uncultured Terriglobus sp. Classification (GTDB taxonomy): domain Bacteria; phylum Acidobacteriota; class Terriglobia; order Terriglobales; family Acidobacteriaceae; genus Terriglobus. Next base: position 14,714 of record CAXUHI010000024.1, read on the forward strand.
AAACCATAGAAGATGGCGCACACATACACGCCCATCGTCAACGATGGTGTCAGCACAATGAACGGAATCAGCCAGATCACGTACCACGGATAGTGGGGCGAAAACAGCAACATGAAAACAAACGCCATCACTGCAGCAGGGCGCAGAAAAGCTCCGCCACGATCGCGGTTCACGCTCCAGCACCAGACCAGCATCGGCACAAAGCACAGTGCACAAAACACCATATACGCGCTCGCCGGAATAGCAGGGTGGTGGGTTGCATGCTGGAACCAGTCCAGCAGGAAGAACCGCGAGCCGGTCGCGATACCCTCCTCCTCGACGTAGCCGCCCGCAAAGCCAAAGACCAGTTTGCCGACCCGGGCGTAGCAGGCATAGCCGCCTACAACAACGGCGAGCATTGCGGCCGGCATCTTCCAGTCGCGACGCTGGTAGAGCGCCGGAAGCAGCAACAAAGGATAAAACTTTGTCATCACTGCCCCGCCCAAAGCAAGCCCGGTAAGGACCGGGCGCTCACGCAGGCGAAAGAGGAGCGCAAGCGTAACAAACATGGCGACCAGCGCGTCCAGGTGACCGCTCGATCCAACCTCCCAGATCAGCAGAGGACTCCACGCATACAGCAGTGCCTGCTCTCTCCGCAGGCCAAGCTGCGGCAGCATCTCAGTCAGCGCCCAGACGGTGACCGCTTCCGCCGCATAGAACGTTAACTTCATCGCTGTCAGGGTGAACGAGATGCCGGTTGCCGCGTAGAAGAACATCTGCGCCACCGGCGGATAAATGGTTCGTGCGTATTCGCGCCGGTTGATGTTTGGAAAGATGTCCTCGTCCCGGAACATCGACAGGCGAGGATCACCCGGAACGTACCGGTATGGACTGATGCCATGATGTTGCATCATGCCGTCCCAGACATACCGGTAAATGTCACTGGAAAGATGCGGGTCTGGTGTCAGTAAGACCAACCGGCAGAGCACGGCCACAATGAGGATGACCGGCATCGTCCATCCGTTAACGGGTTGGCGCGTTACGATCAGTGCGGACCCCAGGAACACAGCCAGGGCACAGAGCGTGGTTTCGGAATATCCGATGATGAAATCGTCAAACTCAAGCGCGAGGTGATGCGACAGCCCGACCAGCATGCACCCAAGGAAACAAAGTGCGATGTTGGTACCGAGTGCGGTCGCCGGCCAGAACGGGGCAGGCCGGTTCGTCACGTGCATTTCCATAGCGGTGGATCAGACGCGGCAAGTTCTTGGAGAAACACGCGGGTCGCTGGAGCCGGGTAACCCTCTTTCGTCGCAAACGTGGGAGGGATGCCGTCCAGCACTTCCGTCGCAAGCAGTCCAAGCGTCGCACGATCATCCACGTCGTACCAGACCGGCAGTTCCACAAGTTGCAGGCCCGCCTCAGCAGCCCGCTCGCGTGTCTCTTCCAGCACCGATCCGGTACTCCAGGTGATGCGTTCAAAGACAGATTGGTGCGCCGACTTCAGCCCGATGAGATAGTACCCGCCATCATCAGAGCCGCCCAGAACGATGCGATCCCCCGGTCGCAGCAACGCGCCCACTGCCATCTGAAGCGCTGCTTGTGGCAGGGTCGGACTGTCGGAATCGATAAGGCACACCGCTTCAAACCCGCACGACAGGATGTCTGTCGCGGCACAATGAAGACGTTCACCGAATCCGTCACCGCGCTGCTGGATCAGAACGAATCCGTCCGGTAACAATCCCGCGAAGGCTTCCTCGTCTCCCACAGGTGTGTAGCAGACCACGCCCGCTGCTCCGCCTTGCGCCACGACATCGGCAATGTTCGCAGCGGTATCGCGCAGAAAGCAAATGTTGAGTGCGGCTGATTGCTCCAGCGTTAGCGGGGGCGCAAGCCGCGTCTTCACCTTGCCGGCGCGCGGCGCTTTCGCCATCACGGCCAATGCGCACCTGCCCCTGTACAAGGAATGAAGGATTCCGGCCTGAAGAATCGGATATGTGCTAGGCACCAGCGGCAAACTCAGATGGCTTCTCACAGGTGGCAAGCTGATAGCGCCCCTTGCGCGTGACGCGTACGGACGACCAGGGCTGTGTGTGCATCAGGCCGTCGAACTCTCCGGCAGACATGGTTCGAACCCGGTGAGGCTCCACATACGGCACGCGGGAGAACGAGGTGAGCTTCGCCAAGAGCCACATGGCGGAAAGCGGAAACTGCGTGCGTGCCGCAGACACCGGTTCCGCGACAAAGCACCTGCCACCCGGGCGAAGAACGCGGAAGACCTCACGCAAGACGTCCTCGCGGTTAGGCACAATCAGAAAAAGCCTGGAAATCACAATTGAATCAACCTGCCCCATGGACGCCGGCAGGGCATGCACGTCGGCATGGTGGAACGCGCAGTTGGAGAGATTGAGTTGCGCCGCCCTGCTACGAGCCCTGCTCAGGAGATTGTGCGAAAGATCCACCCCTGTCGTCCGCATCCATGGAAAACATTTGGAAAAGTGGCAGGCGTAGTACCCCGGACCACACCCAAGTTCGACCATATGCGCGCCCTTCCCGGGCTGACCATTCCGCCACAATCCGTCCGCTATCTCTGCCGCATGATTTTGGAAAAGGTGTTCGCGGCATAGCGCGTAAAACCAGCTGTAGCGCTCAAACAGGCTGTCGGAGGGACAACAACCAGAGACTTCGCCGGCAATATTCTCTTGCATCGACATGCTTCGCCTATCGTGGTGCCGTGAGAGGGGCTTCAGGATGCAGCATAAGCCGCAACGCGGGGAGTGCATCTGAAGCATACCCGCGACCCCAGCCAAACAGCAATCGTCTGGAGTGCGTTAAGGTTCCGGCAGAGATACATTTCCAACAGCCTTGTTCGTCCCGCAACATCCGCAAGCAAAAAAAAGCCCGTATGAACGATGAACGCCCATACGGGGGAGGCCAGTGACGCAACTTGAAGCGGCTGGATCATTGTCGACAGTCCGCGAACTCTGGGGCTTCCTGCCCACACACAGTATGACGCAAAAGCGGCCGGGAAGTTGCGATAGAGTACAGAAAAATGCAGATATCTATAAAATTCAGTAGATCGTCCCAGGGTGGCGCTGCCGGGCAGCGATGAAGGTAACCTCATCTCCGCCCATTAGCCGTGATGGAACGCCGCATGTTCGCCCACTCCGGCTTGGTCACCTGGCGGGCCCGTCCAAGGGCGAGTGCTCCGGAAGGTACATCCTCCGTGATGCAGCTTCCAGCAGCCACATACGATCCGTCCTGCAGGGTAAGCGGAGCCACCAGCGTTGAGTCCGATCCGACAAAGACGCCCGCGCCGATCACAGTCGGATGTTTGTCTACCCCGTCGTAGTTACAGGTGATCACACCGGCGCCGATGTTGCTACCCGGTCCCACGATCGCATCGCCCAGGTATGCCAAATGGTTGGCCTTCGATCCTTCACCGAGTACCGTCTTCTTGATCTCGACAAAGTTGCCCACATGTGCTCGCGCGCCAATCTGACTCTCCGGACGCAGGTGTGCGTACGGCCCGAGTTGCGCTCCATCCCCGACCGTGGAGTGCGTCAGGACGCAGCCCTGCCGCACCAGAACGTCGTCACCTACCACGCAGTCTTCCAGGACAGAGTACGAGCGGATACGGCAGTTTGATCCAACCTTCGTAACACCCAGCAATTGCGTAAACGGCTCCAGGATCGTATCCGGACCGATCTCCACGCCCGCGTCAATGGTCACCGTATCAGGGCGAAAGATGGTCACGCCCGCAGCCATGAGCCGCTTTGCCGTGGCCTCTCGCAGACTTCTGTCCAGGTGCATCATCTCCGCTATTGTGTTCGCTCCCAGCACCTCGTCCACTGAGCCGGCCGTGAGCGCGACAACACGCTTGCCATCCGCCTCCAGTAACCCGGCAATATCGGTCAGGTAGTACTCGCCCGCGCTGTTGCTGTTTTGCAACGTGTTCAGCCGTGTGAAAAGGTCCGCCGTCTCGAAGGCATAGATACCGCTGTTGATCTCACGCAACCGCTCCGGCGTGGCAAGCAGGTCCGGGGTCAACGATTTTTGTTCCACAATCGCCAGGACCTCAGCCGATCCTTCCTCCCGGCGCAACACCCGTCCGTAGCCCGCAGGGTCAGGAGGTATTGCCGTCAGGATCGTCATGGCCGCGTGCTCAAGCAGATGTGTTTCGCGCACTGCGGTGATCGTCTCCGGACGGATCAGGGGAACATCGCCAGATAGCACAAGCAGATGTTTTGGCGCTTTTCTGCCCGAACCCACATACCAGTCGCGCACGCACTGGAGCGCATGCCCGGTTCCAAGCTGTTCCGGTTGCAGCACACAGTGAACCCCCGTATGCGCGACCGCCTGCTCCACAGTCGTTGCCTGATGCCCGACCACAACGATGATGTTCTCGGACAAGACCGCGGTCTGCGCCGCTGCGATCACATGCAGCAGCAGTGCCTTGCCGCCCACCTCGTGCAGCACCTTGGGACGCGCGCTGCGCAGCCGTGTTCCCTTGCCAGCCGCCATGATGACGACGCCAAACTCGTTCATGCCTTGATGCTAGCGGAAGCTGCCGGCAGGAGCGAAGTGATCATAGTCCACAGACCGTCATTTCATCGCCCAATACAGGAGCATACCCGTGCCCTCACGCCACCGGTGATGCCGGCTTGCGGGCTGCCCGAACTTTTCGGGCAGGCGACACGGACCCAGCGTTGTCCAGGTCTTTACTTCCGCCGGATGCAAGCTCCAGCAGTTGTTTCTGCGCTTCGACCGGGTTGGTTGCTCGGGCCGGACGTACATACTCGCCGCCGGGCTGCAGGAGGCGCGCTTTCACGTTGTCGGCAAGGTACGCCTCAAGGATCTGGTATCGCAGCCGATGCTTGAGGTCCGGTTGCGTTACCGGAAAGACCGCCTCGCAACGTTCGTAGAGATTACGCGGCATCCAGTCCGCGGAACCGCAGAAAACCTCGCTCGTATCATCCTCAGGCGTACTGCCATTGCCGAACCAGAAGATGCGGCTGTGTTCCAGTAAACGGCCTACGACCGAACGCACGCGAATGCGCTCGCTCACAGTGCGCAGCCCTGGCCTCAACGCACACATGCCGCGGATGATCAGGTCGATCTCGACTCCGGCTTGCGAGGCGGCATACAACGCACGAATCGTCTTACCGTCCAGTAGTGCGTTCATTTTTGCAATGATGCGTGCAGGACGCCCCTCGCGCGCATGCTCTGCTTCCCGCTCGATGAGCTGGAGAAAGTCCGCCGCCAATGTCAGTGGCGCAACCAGCAGGGGACGGCAGTTCTCGTCTTGCGCGTCCGCCGTCAGATAATTGAAGACCCGCTGAACCGCACAAGTGATGGCGTCGTTCGAGGTAAGCAGGCTGATGTCCGTGTAGAAGCGCGCCGTTACAGAGTTGTAGTTACCTGTTCCAAGGTGTGCGTAGCGCCGGGTGACGCCGTCCGGATCCCTCCGCACCAGCAACGCCAGCTTGGCATGTGTCTTCAGACCGACAATCCCGTGGAAAACTTGAACGCCCGCGTCTTCCAGCGTACGCGCCCAGCGAATGTTCGAGTCTTCGTCAAAGCGTGCCATCAGCTCCACGACGACGGTGACATCCGTGGTTGGAGCCGCATCCAGCAGCGCCTGGAACAGGGGTGAATCGCGTGAGGTGCGATAGAGGGTCTGCTTCATCGAGACAACCCGCTCGTCTTCCGTGCCGGCCTCAATGAAGCGCTCGACAGTGCGGAACGAGTCGAACGGATGATGCAGAAGAACATCTTTCTGGCGCAGCATGTCGAAGATGTTCTGCGGTTGGCCATCCGGACCCAGGGACGGCTTGAGCTCACACCCGCTGAACTTGAGAAACTTGAGGTCCGGCCGTTCCACGCAGCTGTACAGTTCCATGATGCGCGTCAGATTGATCGGCTCTTCCGCGCGAAAGACCTGCCAGCGGTCAAGCTCGAAGTTGACGCGTAACTGGTCGATCAGCTCCTCATTCGCTCCGGCTTCAATCTCCAGGCGAACGACGTCACCCTTGCGGCGATTGTGCAACTCGGCACGCACGCTCTCCAGCAAAGAACGCGACTCTTCCTCCTGCAGGTACAGATTGCTGTTGCGTGTCACACGAAACGGTGCGCGCGCCAGCACCTGGTAGCCGGGGAACATACGCCCGACATGTGCCTGGATGAGTTCGTGAAGAAACAAAAAACGGTGCATTCCATCTTCCGCTGGCAACTTCAGCAAGCGGGGCAGCGAACGCGGCACCGTCACCACGCCCAGCATCCCGTTGGGAGCATCGTTGCGAGACGCCCGCTTGCGCCGCAGCAGAAGTCCGATGCACAGCGCTTTATTTAAGACACGCGGAAACGGATGTGACGGATCCACTGTCACCGGGGTGAGTAGCGGATCGACCTCGCGCTCGTAATACGCGTTCGCATGCTCAAGAGCAGCTTCGTCCAGGTCTTCCCAGTGCGGAAGCTCGATGCGCTCTGCCTCCAGCGCGGGAAGCAGCGTGTGCGTCCAGCATGCATATTGCTCACGATTGAAGCGATGAAGGTGGTCCGCAAGCGTATCGAGCCGCTCCCGCTCAGACATGCCGTCATCATCCATCCCGGCGGGCTGCTGAAATCCGTCTTCAATTCGCTGCAGCACGCCGGCGACACGCACCTCAATGAACTCGTCCAGGTTTGACGCCGTGATGCTGAGAAACTTCACGCGTTCCAACAGTGGGTTCGAGGCGTCTTGCGCCTCCTCCAGAACGCGTCCATTGAAGCGTAACCAGGACTGATCGCGATTGAAGAACAGGTGCTTCGGCGCATCCTCCTGAAACTTACTCCGTCCCGGTGCCTTGGCTGACTTGCTTTGCCGTGTTCTTCCTGCCATCGCTTTCGTACCCTGCTCCGTCCGCGCGGCGGACATACCAGATAGTATCCGCCGAATGTGAACAGACATCGACGGTTGAATGCAGCCTGACGCGTCCAACTTGTGAACAAATGGAGGAATCTATCCCATGTGATGAGGCATTACGCTCAGACAAGGGAGAGTGGGATGAAAACAGTACGAGCAGGATTGTTGTTGGCCGTCGTGGTCTCTGCGGGCAGTCTGGTCGCGCAGACAGCAAGTCAGGACGCAAAGAACGCTGGACACGATACCAGCGCTGCCGCAAAGGATACCGGGCACGCCGTGAAGAAAGGCACAAAGAAGACGTACCACAAGGCCAAGTCCGGCACGGAAACGGCTGCCGACAAGACTAAGAACGGCACGGAAAATGTGGCGGACAAGACCGGCCACGGTGCCAAGGTAGCCGCGAAGGACACCGCACACGGGACCGAAGTGGCAGCTGACAAGACTGCACGCGGCACAAAGAAGGTGGCCAAAGCGCTTGTCGGCGATAAAAGCCCGACGACCACGCCGCATGACCCGCCAAAGCAATAGCTGCGCTGGAGATCAACCGAAGGGTGCGGGCTACGGTCCACACCCTTCGCTTTGTACGGGTTGAAGCCAGGCGAGGCGCAGAGGCAACAGTGGCACAGCCACGGCAACCAGCGTAATCCAGAACACATCCGCACTCAGTAAATGCAGAACCTGCAGCGTGACTGGCGCGAGCGCGATCACGTCCGCCGCGCCAATCAGGAGTTGCAGACAAAGGTTCACCAGCATGAGTCGCGCAGCATGTCCACTACCTTCTTTTCGCAGAGAACCGATCAACCAGGTAGTGCAAAGCACGACAACCAGAGCGCTGGCCGGATGAACCCATCGCATGCGAATCAGCAGCGGCGAACCCGCCGCAAAATCAGCAGAAATTGCCGCGCCGAGCGTCGGCGACGGAAAGATGGTATCTGCCAGAGCAGCGATCGAGCCGGTTGCTCCAGTGAGCAAAGTCGCACCCAGCGCCAGCAGCATTGGTTTGTGCGAATGAGCGGTGAGTCGCGCACGGACCGTGCCCAGCAGAACCGCCGTTACCGTGGTTGCCGCCAAAAGGAGCATCGTGTTCGTGAAGTGGACGCCCTGCACCAGCACACGTATGGCGGATGCGTTTTTTTCGACATAGTGGCCAAGCACCAACACCGCGCCCAACCCTGCCTCTGTCAGCAAAAGAATACCCGCAATGACAGACGCCCGCCGGGCAGCATGTCCCTTCGGAGTCGCCCGGAAAGTCCACACAATGAGCAGCGCGAACATCGCTGTGGAGAGGCCGGTCAATGAACGATGCACAAACTCGATGACCGTCGCGACACGCGGATGGTGTGGAAGAATTTCACCATTGCACAAGGGCCAGCGATCGCCACAGCCGGCCCCGGATGAAGTCGCACGAACCACCGCGCCCTCCAGAACCACAATCACGAAGAACGCCACCGTAGCCCACGCCCACATCTGCACGCCGCGCGTGGTATGCGTGGTGACGGGCACAGGGGCTACGTGCGTTGCCATGCACTCACCCGGCGGCCAACTCGCGAGCGCGCTGCGTGGCGCGCTTGACCGCCTTGATCAGGGTCACGCGCAGACCGCCCTCCTCTAATTCCAAGATGCCATCCACCGTACACCCTGCCGGCGTGGTGACAGCATCCTTCAGCAGCGCCGGGTGATACCCCGTCTCCAGAACCATGCGGGCGGAACCGTAGGTCGTCTGTGCGGCGAGCTGCGTTGCCGTATCCCGCGGCAGACCCACGTTCACGCCCGCCTCTGCCAGAGCCTCAATGATGATGTAGATGAACGCCGGGCCTGATCCAGACAAACCGGTCACCGCATCCATGTGCTTCTCATCCACGATCACGGTGCGGCCCACGGTAGAAAACATGCGCTGCGCGACCGTCATCTGTTCATTCGTGACAAAGCGCCCACTGCATAGAGCGGTGATACCAGCAGCCAGCATGGCAGGCGTATTCGGCATAGCGCGGATCACACCCAACTCGAGTCCGGCAGCCGCCTCAATGGCTGACGTCTTGACCGACGCCGCGAACGACAGCAGCAGCGTTGTACTCTTCAACGCTGGTCGAATCTCCTCGACCAGGCCCGGCACCTGCAAAGGCTTGACTCCAAGCAAGACAACGTCAGCCCCTCGAACAGCTTCAACATTGTCCGTCGTCACCTCCACACCGAACTGTGTGGACAGTGCGTGCGCCCGCTCCGGGTGCGCCACAGTGGCAACCATCTGCTCCGGATTCAACAGATTGTTCTTCAGAAAGGCTTGCAGGAGGATGCCGCCCATTTTACCCGCGCCAAGCACCGCGACTTTTACGCCAGGCATCGCAGCCGTAGTTGCCTGAGGAACTTCGTACTCCAAGACTTCCTCGTTCATGCGCCCCGACTCTTCTTTCGATCGAGTTCTAGAAACAACGCAGCCACGTCCATTGCAATCTCTGTCCCCGGAACGCTAAGCACCAAATCCTGCTGCTGCTTTAGTCCACCAGACCCAAACGTGTATGCGAGACGCTCTTGAGGATCAACCAGCCAGATGTTTTCCACTCCCATGGCCCGGTAATCCTCCAGCACTCTTATTGCTCGTGAAAGTCGATCCTCTGGCGACAGTACCTCAACGCAAACAAGTGGCGGAGCCGTAGCCACCTGCTCGTCAGGCGTATACGCGTCCAACACTGCGACATCGCAGACGCGTACTCGGTCTGGACTGACTAGAATTCGAAGTTCGGTCGTTGTGTCGGTGTCAAAGACAGCTTCGCGTGCAGCAAACCAGGCACCAATCATGTTTTGTAATCGTGCATGGTCTTTCTCCCCCACGTTTCTTTCCTCGGTCTCACCGAGGACAAAGTGCACGTCCGGGCTGTAGCTCGTGTTGAGATACTGCTCCATCGTCATCAACGCGGGTAAAGTCGCCATGTGCCTGCCTCGTCCTCTTAAGAGTACGCCTCCCAGCTACTTTGCTTGTGCGAGCGCGAACGAACTCTCCGGATACCACACCGGACGTGGTCCGTTGGCGACACGCAGCATGAGTTGCGCCAGGATCGATGTGAACTGTGCGGCCGCGACCTTGTCTACGGGCTGACTCAAGTCGTCACTTGGCTTGTGATAGCGCGTCGCAACCCAGTCGTTGAAGGTCTTCATCTCCGGCGAATCCGGCGTCCAGCCAAACTTGAACGCCAGCGCCGGAATGCCTTGCTTGACAAAGTTCACCTGGTCGGACCGCACAAAGCGGTTCTCGTCCGGCTGTTTGTCGTATTGCACTTCCACATCGTTGACCTGGAACGCGGCACGAGCGTCGTTGCCCAGGGTTGACTCGCCCATACCCTGCACTTCGATGAAGCGCAGAGGGAAAAGCGGCAGATACATGTCCATGTTCAGGTCCGCAACAATGGCGGACTTCGGTACGGTCGGCTTTGTCGCAAAGTACTGTGAGCCAAGCTCACCGAGTTCCTCGCCGGTCAGAGCAATAAAGAGCAGGGAGCGCTTGGGGCGTGGCTGCGCGGCAAGAATCTTTGCACATTCGATCACAGACGCAACGCCGCTCGCATTGTCCATGGCGCCGTTATAGAGCTTGTCACCGTTGATCTCGCGGCCAATACCCAGGTGATCCAGGTGCGCGCTGACCACAACGTACTCCTTCTTCAACCGTGGATCTGAACCCTCCAGCACACCCACAACGTTGGAAGCATGGATCTCAGCACCCTTTGTGACGACGGTCTGGGCTTCCAGTATGCCCGGAATCTCAAAATGCGGAAGCGGCTTCCCGGCATCAGCCAGCGCTCGCAACGCCTGCGCGGTGTGGCCGGTGCCCTCAAGCAGTTTATCAAGCCCGGCGGGCGTTGCGGCAGCGGAAACCCGCAGCCCCTTTAACGTGTCCAGTTCCGGATCTGCAAAGAGCAGCGATGGTCCCTGTGCGCGTTGTGGCTGCGCGGCCTGCTGCTGGGCGGGCGTCAGCTTCTCCGTTCCAGGCACGGCACGCGGAGGCGTCAGCGAAATCATTCCCACGGCGCCGGCCGCGTGCAGCTGCTTCCATCGTTGGTCCGCACCCCGCGCGTATGCACGCTGCGGGCCCTGCAGATGTTCCGGAGCGGCGTTGATGAAAACTGCAATCTTCCCCTTCAAGTCAGTTCCAGGAAGGTCATCCATGTGCTTCTGGGGAATACGTAGACCATATCCGATGAACATGAGTGGTGCAGAGACTGGCCCGCCGCCGTCTACATGCGGAGACAACGTCATCTCCTTCCCTAACTCGAAAGGGACGCTCCCGTTCGCGCCATGGAGCGCGATGCTGGACTTTGCTTGATCAACCGTGGTCGGGATCAATGCAACGGGCTGCTGATACCCCTGCGTACCGGCTGGCTTCAGCCCGATGGACTTAAACTGCTGCTCGACATACGCCACAGCCTTTTCATACCCGGGTGTTCCGGCCTTACGCCCCTCAAGCTGATCATCGGCCAGGTACTGCACGTGCGACCACCACGCGGCTGCAGGTGCACTCCAGTCCGTGCGCTCTGGAACAGTAACGATCTGCGCGCCTGCAATCGGTGCAAGTAAACCGGCGGACAGAGTTGCTACGGCGCAACTGCGAAGCAGGGACAGATGCATGGGGACGGTCTCCAGGAGTAAGCGGAATGCCCCCATCGTAAACCCCATGCGCGCTTCTCTGCTATTTCTTGCCGAAGACGTCACCCATACGGCGGATCTGCGCTCCAACGCCACGCAACTTTTCCTCGATGTGCTCATACCCGCGATCGATGTGGTACACGCGGTCAAGAATCGTCTCGCCATCCGCCACAAGCGCCGCCAGGACCAGGGATGCTGACGCACGCAGATCGCTGCACATCACAGCCGCGCCTTGCAGCGGCGTACGGCCACGCACCGTGGCGGTCCGGCCCTCCACACGAATGTGCGCGCCCATCCGGCTGAGTTCACTCACATGCATAAACCGGTTTTCGAAAATGTTCTCTGTGACCGTCGATGTGCCCTCCGCCTGCGTTGCCAGCGCCATGAATTGCGCCTGCATATCCGTCGGAAATCCGGGGTACTCCACTGTAGAAACGTCTGCGGAACGCAACTTATATGATCCCTCACTGCGCACGCGGATATTATCCCTTCCCACGTCCATGCGGACGCCACACTCCTCAAGCTTCGCAATCACCGCCGCAAGGTGACCCGGATTGCAGCAATCCACATTCAGGTCGCCGCCACTAATCGCACCCGCAACAAGAAACGTTCCCGCCTCAATGCGATCCGGGTTGATGCGATGCTTCACGCCATGCAGTCGCTCGACCCCTGTCACGCGGATGCTCGATGTGCCAGCACCCTCAATCTTCGCCCCCATACCTGTCAACATCGCGGCCAGATCGCTCACCTCAGGTTCCTGCGCGCAATTTTCCATCAGGGTTTCTCCCTCGGCCAACGTCGCAGCCATCAGAAGGTCTTCTGTTCCCGTCACCGTGATCTTGTCAAAAAGAATGTGCGCCCCTTTGAGCCGCTCCGCTCGAGCCTCGATATATCCGTGCTCCTGGCTGATCGTCGCGCCCATCATCTCCAGGCCCTTCAAATGGAGGTCAATCGGGCGTCCTCCAATCGCGCATCCACCCGGTGCCGCCACCCGTGCCATACCCGTTCGCGCCACCAGCGGACCAAGCACGAGTGACGAGGCACGCATTGTCTTTACAATCTCGTACTTTGCTTCAGGGTCGCTTAGAACAGCACATTGAATGGTCGTCCGATGTTGAGCGCGACCATACCCCAACTCACAGTGGGCGCCCATTGATTCCAGAAGACGCCGCTCCGTTTCGATGTCGCGGACTTGCGGTATGTTCTCGAGAATAACCTCGTCGGCCGTTAAGATCGCGGCAGCCATGCAGGGCAATGCAGAATTCTTCGCACCCGAAATCTTCACCGTGCCGAGCAGCGGATTCCCGCCGCGGATGACCAGCTTATCCATCTCTGCAGTGTACGAAAATGCGACGCGTAAGGGTGTGCTGACGAAGGTTCCTGCAGTGTGTGCAAAACCGGTGTGCGGCCGACCCTCTGGTACCGTGCCTTGAAGCCGTTCCTGCCACCAAGCAGAAAGGCTGACCCTAGGGTCAGCCTTTCGAGCCACGTTCGGTTTTGCGCCTACTTACGGCGATGACGGCGTGCTGGTGCGTTACGGGGTTGAGCCTTCACCGTGCTCTCATCGACTGAGGTGCCCACGCTGGGAGCTGTAGCGCCCGCCGGGATCAGCGTTGATGTCACGGAGTTGGCAGCGTCCGACCCGGTGTAGAGCGTAATGCGGGATGCATCCACACCCTTCTCACCAACCAGGTACGCCTTGGTATTCACAGCGCGCTCCGCTGCCTGACGGCTTGCGCCCTTCGCGTTGGAGGAGTTACCCACCAGGGCGAGCTTTGCGTCGGAGTTGCGTTGCAGGTTCAGAGCGATGTCATCCAGGCAGGCCTTTGCTTCGTTATCCACACGGGTCGGGCGCTTCTTGTCGCGATCGAACGTGATGGAGCAAAGCTGCGAGGTGGTGGGCTGCACAACAGGCGCTGGAGCATTGATCGTCACAGATGTCGTGGCAGTCGCGTTCCGGCCCTTGTCATCCTGGACGTTGCACGTAACGGTGATCGTACCCGGAGCCGCACCGGTGGTGGAAAGGGTTGCGCTTGCGCCGCTGCCCGAGACCGAACCGGAGGTTGAGCTGTAGCTATAGGTATAGTTCACCGGCTTGCCGTAGGTGTCGGTGACTGTTGATGTAATCGTCGAGGATCCTCCCGGAGCGACCGTCGATGGGCTGGCAGAGCAGGAGAGCGACAGGGCGGGCAGCGGGTTGATCGCAAACGGAACTGTGCAGTCTGCGAACTGACCAACCTTTTGGCCCTCGGAGACGGTCCCCTTCACGTTGTAGTTGCCGGGATTCAGACCGGTCGTGTCCACCGTTGCTACATTGCTCGTTCCGCTGACTTTTCCGCCGTCAGAGGTCCAGGAGTACGTCGGTGTCTTCTTTGGATTCAGATTCGTAGCCGTACCAGTGACTGTGATCGGATCGCCAGCATACGCCGAAGTCGGGCTGGCGACGCAGGCAAAGGTCACAGGCGGTGGCGGAACAATATGCCCAAAGTGGAAGAGTAGACCGCTGCTCAACTGGGCGGAACTGATGTTTGCACGTCCCCCAAGAACGCCGCCTGTCGGAATGCCCACGTAGGGACCGAAGTCCTCGTGAATGTACAGGTAATCGGCTTGGAACAGACGAATACCGAGTGCATGATTGAAGAACGGCAGGTCGTAATCCATACCACCGCCAGCCGTCAGCGACGGTCCCCACTGGTAGGGCTCATGGTAGGTCGCGCCAGGCGTCTCGCTATTCGGGCCACCCAGGTACGCCCCACCAGCCAGCGCGTGCCCGAAAAACGTCACATTCTGTGTCGGGAGCCGAAAGGTTGGACCCGCAGAGTACACGTAAAGGCCGTCGTTGTTGCCGCTGGGGTGAGCAGCGCCTGAAATCTCAATACCGGCATACTTGTTGAAGTAGAAAGCACCCGATCCGATGGCGCCGATGTTGACGGACGAGTAGCTGACATTGGCCGGTTTCACCAGGCCATGCCCACTCCAGTAGGAGTAGCCCAGAAAGACGTCGACGCGCGACGGGTTGGGCCCTGCAGGCGGTGCGGCTGCTGGCGTTGTTTGCGCACCCAGGCTTGCAGCGCCCAGGGAAACTGCGCTCGCTGCCAGAACCGAACGGCCCAGTTTGCGAAACGGCTGAGAAAACATGCGACTTATCCTCCGCGGAAATCTTGATAGACGAACCGTGAGCTCTCGCAACACCGGCTCACTTGGTAACGGTTGCGATTGAAGTGTACAGCAGCATTTCTTCTCCGCGAAGAAATTTTTGCCACGACCAGGGACAACTTCTTACCACACTACTGCCAGATGTACATCAAAGAGCCACCTCGCACCTGTTGGCGGAATCGAGACAGTAACTAAGATGCTCTTGAACAACAGCTAACATGGCTCAAAACAGAACATCTCTGTTTTGGATGTGCCTATGCGATGTTTAATGAATCCTTTATGCTGCCCCGTTCCTTCTGAATTTTTTCCTGGAGGAGCGTGATGGCATAGAGAAGCTGTTCCGGCCTGGGCGGACATCCCGGGACATAGATATCGACCGGGATGATCTGGTTCACACCCTGAAGCAGCGCGTAGTTGTTAAACACGCCGCCGGAGGTCGCGCAGGCACCCATGGAGATCACCCACTTGGGTTCCGGCATCTGCTCATACAGCCGGCGGATCACTGGCGCCATCTTCTGCGACACGCGCCCGGCAACCACCATCAAGTCGCTCTGCCTGGGCGACGGGCGGAAGACCTCTGCCCCGAATCGCGCAATATCGTAGCGAGATCCACCCATACTCATCATCTCGATGGCACAGCATGCCAGGCCAAAGGTCATGGGCCATACGGAGTTCTTGCGGACCCAGTTCACGGCAGCATCCATGGACGCGAGCACGACGCCCTCAGGCTGTTGGGGCCCCCAGTTCACTTCACGCAGCTTGTCCTGATTCTTCCCAAAGGAGTCCAGCGTGCCAAAGAAATAACGATCAGTTCCCTGCTCGGCCGTTGGCCGGCCATTACTGGATGTCTCGTCTGGAGGAGTGAGCATATCTCATTGTATGTCACCTGCACCGGCCTTCTGGTTTCCTGCGTATCGTCCCTCGCGCCATCTCATGACCTGATTGGAACGCAACATGCTCCGGTCACCGCCGCTTCACGCACTCCGCAGTGCCATCGCCGATCAAGGCATTTGCGCCACGCGCCCGGTTGTGTACAGTAAACAAAACGAATCATTCAGGGCTACTCCTTCCGCAAGCTTTCCGGCGCTGCGCCACGTGCCATTTGCTCGGAGTTGTTACGACTTTTTTGCGAGGAAAACCGCATGATGCGACATATGGCAAAACTGAGATCGTGTTGTTTCACAGTCCTTGCAGCGCTGGCCCTTAGCCTACCGGCTCTACTGACCGCGCAAGTTCCTGCGGGCCCCGGCCCGGAGCTGCACGGACTGTCGGGCACGCAACCCGCGCAGGTCACCCCGGATGCAAGGCTCACGGCCCTGGAGAAGCAGAACGCCGATCTCCAGACAGCAGTCGCTTCCGCCCAGACTTCCGGTGATAACGGCTGGATGCTGGTGTCAGCCGCCCTTGTCCTCATGATGAGCGGCCCAGGGCTCACCCTGTTTTATGGCGGGCTGGTACGCCGTAAGAATATCCTCGGCACCATGATGCAGACCTTTGCCCTGATGGGCATCATTACGGTCCTCTGGCCCATTCTGGGGTACTCCCTCGCCTTCGGAGAAAATACGGGTCACCTCGGGCCGGTGATCGGTTCGCTGCAAAACGCCTTTCTGCACGGCGTTGGCCTCGTGCCGGATAAGGTGTATGTCACAACCATTCCGCTGCAGACCTTCATGGTCTATCAGTTGATGTTCGCCATCATTACGCCCGCGCTCATTAGCGGCGCCTTTGCAGAGCGGATGAAGTTCTCCGCCATGGCACTCTTCATGGTGCTCTGGGCGGTCTTTGTATACAGCCCCATGGCGCACATGGTTTGGGGCAAGGGTGGCCTGCTGAACGCGGCGCTCGGTGGCAAGTTTCCTTGCCTGGACTTCGCGGGCGGCACAGTCGTCCATGTCACCAGCGGCATCTCCGCGCTGGTGTGTTGTCTTTATATGGGTAAGCGGCGCGGCTATCCTAAGGAACCCATGCCACCGCACTCCCTTGTCCTCAGCTTCGTCGGCGCATGCCTCCTCTGGGTGGGATGGTTCGGCTTTAACGCCGGCTCCGCGCTGAATGCGGGGACGCTGGCCACCTCTGCCTTTGTCAACACCCACTTTGCCGCAGCAGCTGCTGCGTGCGGATGGACCATTGCGGAGTGGATCAAGCACGGTAAGCCAACTGCCCTCGGGGCCATCTCCGGGTGCGTCGCAGGCCTTGTCGGCATCACACCCGCAGCCGGGTTCGTTACGCCCATGGCATCGCTCTGGATTGGTCTGCTCACCGGCGTGTTCTGCTTCTGCATGGTCTTTTTCGTTAAGGCCATCTTTGGCTATGACGACTCGCTGGACGCCTTCGGCGTACACGGAGCTGGCGGTACCATGGGCGCCCTGCTCACCGGTATTTTCGCGAATTCCGTGATTAATCCCATCTTCGGCGCGGGTAAGGCGACCGGCGTTCTGGAAGGTAACGGTCACCAGTTGCTGAATCAGGCGGTGGGCGTTCTCATTGCCTGGACACTTTCAATTGTTGGCACACTGGTCATTCTGGTCGTCGTCGACAAGACACTTGGCCTGCGAGTTTCTGCTGAGGATGAAGAAACCGGTCTGGACCTGTCGCAACATGGGGAAGAAGGCTACCACGCCGAACCAGCGTACTGAGGGACGCCTGGCGCTGTATCGTTTAAGAATATAGAACGACAGACTGGCCCCTGTTCGGGCACAATGACGACGCTCAAACAAGGATAGAGACGATGCAGAAGATTGAAGCGGTCATCCAGCCGGGAAAGCTGGACGCAGTTAAAGAAGCTCTGATTGAGGCTGGCGTAGAAGGGATCACGATCCTGGAAGCGCGCGGCCATGGACGGCAGAAAGGCCACACGGAGTTCTATCGGGGGCGTGAGTACTCGGTCGACCTGCTGCCAAAGATCAAGCTCGAAGCAGTGGTTCCGGACAGTCTCGCGGAAAAGACAGTGAACGCCATCATGGGAGCGGCGCAAACCGGGTCCATAGGTGACGGAAAGATCTTCATCACCCGCGTTGATGACGCGATTCGCATACGCAATGAGGACCACGGAGATCTCGCACTCTGATTTGCTTGCCTGCGGCCCGGCACTGACGATAGCTTCTTCCATGCGGAGGTAGCGGCAAGAATGTCTGAAACAGTCGACGCCGCGGAAGCACGGCGACTCTACCTGGAAGCGGTCGCGCAGGCGGCCCAGGCTTTTCTGTCGGGTGCACTGAACGGCTCGGATCTTCTGGCTACGCGCACGCATGCCGTCGAAGAGCTCTTCCTGACGCTCTTCCGGAACGGTGCGAGTGACCTTGTTGGCGTCGCCGCTTTTGCAACCGGTGGAAGCGGCCGCCGCGAACTTTTCCCAGCTTCTGATTTGGATCTGCTCTTCGTTCTACAGCATGCCGAGGCCGAACGTACGGCAAAAGATAGTATCCGCCGCCTGTGCCAGCATCTCTGGGACAGCACCATCCGCGTGGCGGCCACCACACGCCTGCTCGCCGAATGCGAACGCTACGATAGTACCAACGCGGAGTTCGTGCTTTCTCTCCTCGACCTGCGGTTTCTGGCCGGCGATCAAACGCTTGCAACTGAAGTAACTGGAGTCGTACTTCCCATGCTGTTGGACAAACAGCGCCCGGCACTCACACGCAGCCTGGTTGACTTAACAGGTGAACGGCACGCACGGTACGGCGAGACCCTTTTCCATCTCGAACCCAATATCAAGGACTGTCCTGGCGGTCTGCGTGATGTCCATGCCTGCCGGTGGCTGGAAACCTTGACGGGCTCTCATCCCGGAAATGCTGCAGAGTTCCTCGACGCATTCCGATTTCTCACGGACGTCCGCTGTTTTTTACACCTTCGCGCCGGACGCGATGCCAATGCTCTTGACTGGAGAACACAGGACGCGGCTGCGGGCACGGGCATTGGCGTCCCTGGCCGTGTCCCACGTGATCCGGCCCATTGGATGCAGCTGTATTTCCGCCATGCCCGCGTGGTGTCGCGCAGACTGGAACAACAACTCGATTCCATCCCACAGGCAAAACCCCTATTTCGCTGGCCAGCAGCATTTGCTCGCCGTTCCGCTGCCGCTACGCCCGGTCTCATCCTGGAACGTGGCCGCATTCTTCTGGATGCCGAACAGGAATCATACGACCCGGCGCACGACCCTGATGTGGTTCTGCGTGCCTTCCAGACAGTCGCCGACACAGGCGCGAAGCTCGCTGCCTCCGCTGAGGCGCGCATACAGGATCAGTTGCCTGCCCTGGCATCGCTCCTGGGCGACGATGTTGGTACGTGGCACAAACTGCGCCTTATCCTGCTGGGGCGTTTCGCGGGTGCCGCGCTTCGCTCCATGCATGCCTTGGGAGTGCTGGACTTACTTGTGCCTGAGTTCCATGGCATCGATGCACTGGTGATCCGTGACGCATACCACCGCTACACCGTCGATGAGCACACCTTCGTTCTCATCGACGCGCTGCATAGCTTCGACACACCTGGTCACGGTGCGCTTGCGGAATGGAAGAAGCGCTTCGCCTCTGTTCTGAACGATGTGCAGCACCTCGATCTTCTGTATCTCGCATCGCTGCTGCACGACACAGGAAAAGGCAGGGCAGGAAGCGATCACACTCTCGAGAGTGCCAGACTGGCACGCAGTGTTCTTTCCCGCTGGGAGTTCGACGACTATGAGGCCAACCTGACTCTTCAACTCATCAGCAACCACCTTGAGATGAGTGCCGCGTTGCGCCGCGACATCTTCGACGCGGAGACGGTGCGCGGCTTCGCGGCGCGCGTACAGACTCCTGAAGAACTCCGGATGCTCACGCTTTTCACGTACGCTGACATCCACGCGGTACACCCTGACGCCCTGACACCCTGGAAAGCCGAGTACCTCTGGCGTTTGTATATAGCCACTTCAAACTACCTGGATCGCAACATCGACGACGAACGGTTCGATTCGCGCGTGTCCAGTGAGCTAGTGTTGCGCGTCGCACAAACTCTTCCCGGAGAGAGCCGCGATCTCGTCCACTTTCTGGAAGGCTTTCCCCAGAGATACCTTCGCACGCGGTCTCCTGAGCATATTCGGACGCACTACGCCATGAGCCGCAGACTCGGCAGCGATCCCGTTCAGATTGACTTCACCTGGAATGCCGACCGCAGCGAACTCACGATTCTAACGCCGGACCGGCAAATGCTTTTCTCGCGCATTGCGGGAGTTCTGGCAGCCTGGGGCATGAACATCATCACAGCGGATGCCTTCAGCAATGCGCAGGGCATCATTCTCGACAGTTTTCGCTTTACCGACAGTTATAAGACGCTGGAACTCAACCCATCGGAACGCGACCGCCTGCTCAAAAGCGTGCATGACTCTGTCACGAATCAGAGACTTGCGGCCGAGATGATCGCCGGGAGAAAGCGCTCAAGGCGCCACCCAGTCCGTGTTCCGGTAGAAACCTCCGTCCACTTTGACAGCACATCCTCCACCCACTCGACGCTGTTGCAGGTCATTGCCCAGGACGTACCGGGGCTGCTTTATGTGGTGAGCAGCGCACTTGGCGAGGCGGGCTGCAACATCGAAGTCGCCGTCATCGACACGGAAGGGGACACCGCGATCGACGTGTTCTATCTCACTCATGCAGGTCTCCCTCTCGATGAGAGTACGCTGCCGGCTCTACAGACGAGGCTTCGTACCGCGATCGATGCGAATGCAAATGCGTGAGCAATCTTTCACAGCTGGGCACGCAAAAGCGTCGCGATCATCATCTCCCGCTCATGCTGGATCGGACCGCGAAACACCGGCTTTTCTGCCCTGCGATACCAATACGCAGCATTAAACTGATCGCCCTCATCACGGTGCAGCATGGCATGAACCCAGGCGCAATCGTTGTCCTTGCCCGCCTGCGCCTCTTCATGTGCCGCGTTCCAGTCTCCGCGTGCGGCATGCCACAGCGCTCGAAGACACCGCGTCCGCGCCCGTTCGATGGGCCCATCCACGAAAGCCGCGACTTCTATTTCGATGTCCATCGCTACGGGAAACAGCGGCTGACTCCTCTATAAACTAAGGTACGATGGCCGTACCGGAAATCCAAGAGCAACCTTCGATCCCGCTGGTGCGTGTAGCTCATTTGAGTAAGGTGTACGTTACCGGCAGCGCACGCATTGAACTCTTCCGGGATCTGCACATGTCTGTGCCCGAGGGTGAGTTGCTCGCGATCATGGGTGAAAGCGGTGCCGGCAAAAGTACGTTGCTTCACCTTCTCGCCGCCATGGACGTTCCTTCGTCGGGTGAAGTTGTCGTGGACGGGCAAACACTCTCCCGCTTGACGGCGCGGGACCAGGCAGCCTTCCGGAACCGCACCATCGGTTACCTGTGGCAATCACACTATCTTTTGCCAGAGTTCACCGCGGAGGAAAACGTCGCCATGCCCCTTCTTGCGCGAGGTGCTTCCCGAATCACGGCTCTGGAACATGCACGACAGTGGCTGGAGCAGGTCGGCTTGGGTGCGCGTGCGCGAAATCGCTCGGGGGAACTCTCGGGCGGTGAGCAGCAACGCGTTTCCCTGGCCCGTGCCTTGATCACGCAACCGAAGCTTCTGCTGGCCGATGAGCCCACCGGGAACCTGGACAACAAGACTGCGGAGGCGGTATTTGCATTGCTGCAGCGGCTCCACAACACACACCATCTCACCTCCATTCTCGTTACCCATCATCACGGGCTTGCGGCGCGCTGCCATCGTATGCTGCGGCTCAACGACGGCGTGCTTCAAGAGCGATAGCCTCTTTGTGCCAGATGAAACTTGCTCCACGCCAGACTGCCCCACGCTGTCCCCTTTTCGCATCGATTTTCAACAGTAAACGTCTAAACAGTGCGTCTTTCTCCGAAGTTGGCTGATAGTGTTGCCTAAGAACAGGTGCAGCAGGCATTCGCCGTACAAGGGTTAAAATAAGGGAAAGAGATGTGAGTATCGGACTCTGGCGTGCATACAGGGTCCACGTTGTGGGTGTTTCCGCGTTTCTCAGAAGAGACGAGGGATCGGCAACCAACCATGGGGCAAGCGGCACGGCCGCGATGGGCACCAGGGGGAAGCATGTTCGAGCGTTATACCGAAAAAGCGCGGCGCGTCATCTTCTTCGCGCGGTATGAGGCAAGCCAGTTTGGCTCGCCGTACATTGAAACAGAACATCTGCTGTTGGGTTTGCTCCGCGAAGACAAGGCGTTGACCAATCGGTTCCTTCGTTCGCACGCCTCGGTGGAATCGATTCGCAAACAGATTGAAGGCCACACCACCATTCGCGAGAAGGTCTCGACATCTGTCGATCTGCCGCTGTCCAACGAGTGCAAGCGCGTGCTTGCCTACGCGGCGGAAGAGGCCGAGCGGCTTAGCCATAAACATATCGGCACGGAACATCTCCTGCTCGGTCTTCTTCGCGAAGAGAAGTGCTTTGCGGCGGAAATCCTCATCGAGCGCGGTCTCCGCCTGCCCGTCATCCGCGAGGAATTGCAGCGCACCACGCAGGACAAGCCTGCTCAGCAACAACAAAAGCAACAGCAACAGCGCGCCGCAAGCGGGCAGACGAGTGAGCAAAGCATGCTAGCCGAGTTCTCCCGCGACCTGACACAGGCCGCCATGGATCAACAGCTTGATCCCCTCGTAGGCCGCGATGGCGAAGTCGACCGCGTCATCCAGATCCTTTGCCGCCGCACCAAGAACAATCCCGTTCTCATCGGCGAGCCCGGCGTCGGCAAAACCGCTATCGTCGAAGGTCTGGCGCAAAAAATCGCCGACGGCGACGTCCCCAGCTTTCTGGCAGACAAGCGCGTGCTCTCACTCGATCTCTCGCTGATTGTGGCTGGAACCAAATACCGCGGCCAGTTCGAGGAGCGGCTGAAGACCATCATGAAGGAACTGATGGAAAATCAGAATTCCATTGTTTTTATCGATGAGCTGCATACTCTTGTAGGAGCCGGTTCAGCGGAAGGGTCGCTCGACGCCGCCAACATCCTGAAACCAGCCCTGAGCCGTGGCGAAATCCAGTGCATCGGCGCCACCACCCCGGCCGAGTTCCGCAAATCCATTGAAAAGGATCGCTCGCTGGAGCTCCGCTTCCAGGCCGTCAAAGTTCCCCCGCCCAACGAAGAAGACGCCATCAAGATCATCATGGGCATCAAGGACCGCTATGAAAAGTTTCATGCGGTCGCCTACACCGATGACGCTATTACCTACTCGGTCACACACTCCAATCGGTACATCCCGGATCGCTTCCTCCCCGACAAGGCCATCGACCTGATCGATGAAGCAGGTGCACGCGTCAAGCTGCGGCAGACCACGCTGCCCGACGAACTCACCGAGGTACAAAAGCGCATCAAGTTCATCGTGCACCGCATGGAAAACGCCATCGCGAACCACGAGTTCGAAAAGGCTCGCTTCTACTCCGACGAGGAGCGTAAGGAGCGAGACAACCTCCGCGCGCTGCGTGATAAATACCATCTCGACGACTCCTCCTCCGGCACCGTGACCAAGGAAGATATCGAAGACGTGGTCAGCCGTTGGACAGGTGTCCCCATCACCTCCCTCAAGGAAGAGGAGGTGGCCAAGCTGATGCGCGTGGAAGAGGAACTCCACAAGCGCGTCATCTCGCAGGACAAAGCCATCAGCGCCCTCTCCCGTGCCATCCGCCGTTCCCGCGCTGGGTTAAAAAATCCATCCCGCCCCATCGGATCTTTTCTGTTTCTTGGACCGACCGGCGTGGGCAAAACAGAAATGGCGCGTACCCTCGCGCAGTTCCTCTTTGGTTCGGAAAAGTCGCTGATCCGCTTCGATATGTCCGAATTTATGGAGAAGCACTCCGTCAGCAAGCTGATCGGCTCACCTCCGGGCTATGTCGGATACGAGGAGGGCGGCCAGCTGACCGAGCGTGTCAAGCGTTCGCCGTACTCCGTCGTTCTGCTCGACGAAATCGAAAAGGCGCATCCCGATGTTTTCAATCTCCTGCTGCAGGTCTTTGAGGACGGACACCTCACCGACGGCCTCGGCAACACCGTCGACTTCAAGAACACGATCCTCATCATGACCTCCAACATCGGTGCCAAGCACCTGATGAAGCGTGAAGGTCTTGGCTTCCAGTCCAACAAGGACGAAGTCGTCCTGGAAAAGATGGAGGAAATGGTCAAGGGTGAGGTGAAGCGGACCTTCAACCCCGAGTTCATTAATCGTCTGGACGAGATCATCGTCTTCACAGCACTCTCTGATGCTGACCTGATGCAGGTCCTTGAACTGCTGGTGACAAACCTGAATACCAACCTGGTGCACAAGGCGATCACGATTTCCGTGAACGATGATGCCAAGAAGTGGATTCTCGACAAGACGCTGACCGATCGCTCCTACGGTGCGCGTCCCCTGCGCCGGGCGCTTCAGCGCTACGTCGAAGATCCGCTTTCAGAGGCCCTGATCGCAGGTCAAATCAACCAGCGGCCCGCGTTCCTGGAGGTCTACCTGGGCAGCGATCAGCTCTTCTACCGGCCTGTGTCGGAGGAAGGCGAAGAACATACCGAGGGTGCTGCTCTGTCTTTGGTCTAGCCAGCATCATTCATTCGCGGGAATGCCACACTGCCAGTCCAACAGTGTGGCATTCCCGTTTGCGCCGGATTTAGCCTGCCTTACGATGTGAACCGCTCGTAAGCAAATCGATGTAGGTCAGACATGCCTGCACGACGAGGCCCAGAGCAATCAGCAGCACATACCCTTCCAGATGCGATCCACGCAAGGTGGCGATCAACGCCTGTACTGCCAGTAACGTTACAAGACCCGCTCCGTACAAAGACATGCAGCGCAGCACCCTGCTCTTTCGGAAGTTAAGCGCAAGGACAGTGAGTGCGGCCTGCACGACAAGGGTGGCAGCTACCAACTCTCCTTCTTCGTAGCCGGGATGCCTTAAGCGCAGATCCATCACGCCCAGCCACAAGCCGCATGCAGCCGTGAACGCGCACAGCAGAATGAACGCCGGGCTTCTCTCAAAGACTGCCGTTACATGAGACGGGAAGAAGCTAAGCACTTGGCGCGCGTACCAGACGTCTGCACACAGCGAACCCAGTTCCGGCCGTTTCACACCACTGTACTGCTCGTGGAGGTCGCCGGATACCGTATCACGATCACGTGACGGCAGGATCAGCAGCAACATACATTCCATCCAGCGTGGTGGCGACGAGCTTTTCATGCGAACACCTCCAATGGCCAGCGTTTTCCCTTCCACAAGCTCTGCAGCGTCAGGTGAGTTTCGCTCAAAGCACTGGCTCCGGCTGCCGTGACACGGTAGAACCGCCGGGCACGTCCGGCACGGTCTTCCGTGCCCTCTTCCAGTCTCGATACAACCAGACCTTTCGCTTCCAGCCGGTTCAGGGTCGTATACATGGCACCCGCCGAAACGGTCCGCCTCCCGTTGAAGCCGCTCTCTACTTCACGGAAGATGGCACGGCCGTAGGCGTGCTCACCGAGTCCGATCACCGCAAGCAGGACGATTTGTTCAAAGGTGCCCAGAAACTCTTGCATACCTACATTGTAGGCAAGCACTGCCCTTGCATGTCAACTTCTCTTCCTCGGGGGCCAAAACAATCGAGGAGGCCATGTGGCCTCCTCTCAATGCTGAAACGTCGAAGTCGCTTATACGAGTGAGTGAGCCTTCTTGGTCGTCGACTCCACTGAATCCAGCGCAGTGTCTGCTAAGTTGGCGAGCTGCTCCTTCGCATCGCTATAGGCGCTGTTCAATGCCTCGGTTGCCTTGGCATACGCTTCGTCCAACTGCTGCACACCCTTCTTGTACGTTGCATTAGCTTCCTTGGTCAGGCGCTCCGCTTGGTCTTTGAGGTAGTCCGTCGCATCCGATACATACTCTTCTGCATCATCGTAGGCCGAGCCAATCTTCTTCCGTGTCTCTTCACCCGATTGCGGAGCGTAGAGCAGCGCAACCACCGCCCCCGCCGTGATGCCGCCCAGCAATGCAATCCAGACGTTCTTGTTCATGTGTGCCGTCCTCGCTTTCGGAAACACCTGCTTGTTCAAAGCGTCTGATGAGGATGGGTTTGGCTCGGTTGTTCGCCGCCTAGTGTAACCCGGCCAGTTCCCTCGCCCGTAGGAAGACTTTGGTAAACATTGGGCGGTCAAGCCGTCCCGTGTTGGTATTCCTTAGCGACGGATGGTAGCTCGCCATGAGCACCATGCCATTCGGCAAGCGGTGCTCCGCACCGTGTGCAAAGGGGTACACGTTGCGCGAGGCGATAACGCCCTCACTCCTCAGGAAGTTGAGATATCCATCGAAGCCAATGCGTCCCAGCGCGACAACGACGCGCAACCGCTTCAGCGCACGGATCTCTGCCGCCAGGTGAGACGAGCAATTACGGATCTCCTGCGGTGTTGGCTTGTCCGCTGGCGGCGCGCAGCGGCACACTGAGCAGATACGCGCATAGCGCAGCGTCAATCCATCATTACGGGAAATGGCCACGGGCTGCGACGCAAAGCCCGTCTCGTACAGCACGGGATACATGAAGTTTCCCGCACCGTCACCTGTGAAGGGACGTCCGGTGCGATTGGCTCCATGCGCACCCGGTGCCAGTCCCACAATCAGCACACGAGCATTCGGATCGCCAAAGCCGGGAACAGGTCTAGCCCAGTACTCCCAGTCCAGATACGCACGCCGCTTGGTCTGTCCCAGCGCTGTGCAGTACTCCCGCAGGCGCGGACATCGCGTGCAGTTAATCACGTTTGTGCTGACCTGGTCGAGTTCTGCCGCGATCTGCGCGGCCCGTGCGGATGCCTTCAATGCCTGTTCTTCGCAGCCTTGGCCTGTTCAATGATGGACACAGCGGACCCGTTATCATGGTATATGCCTGAGCCCTCCGGGAAATCACCAGTGATCGGCATTCTCGCGTTGCAGGGAGCCTTTGACGCCCATGCCCACGTGCTGCAGTCCCTGGGCGCGACCACGATGCTGGTGCGCAGGCCCGAGCAACTGGACGGCATCGCCGGGCTTGTACTCCCCGGCGGCGAATCCACAGCCTTCCTCAAGCACCTGGAGCGAGCCGGTTTTTTCGACGCACTCACCACATTTGTACAAACCACGCCAACCTTCGGTACGTGCGCAGGTGCCATCCTGATGGCCAGGCGCGTCCTCAATCCGCCACAACGCTCGCTGGAAGCGTTGGACGTGACGGTGGAGCGCAACGCCTATGGCCGTCAGAACGAATCCCGCATCCTTGAAGCCGAGACAAGCCTGCCCGGCGGACCGATAGAGATGGTGTACATCCGTGCACCACGCATCACGGAAACCGGCCCGGGGGTAGAGATCCTGGCGCAGCGCGAAGGCTCACCCGTGCTGGTACGTCAGGGCCACCTGCTGGCAGCCACCTTCCACCCTGAACTGGCGCACGACACGCGGGTACACGCACTCTTCCTCCACGCCGTCAAACGCCACACCGAAACGAAACCGGCCACCTGAGCGGTCACCGCGCGACAGTCGTGCAGCGCGGCACAGAGCTGGAGTAGTATCGGTGACAAAGGCTACCCCGTGCCGGCCATTCTCCATGACGAAGAGGTCACGCAGCTTCCGCCCCGGCGCGTTGACGAGGGCGATACCGGCGGCGGCAAACTTCCACCCATTGAGCCCAAATACACCGGCGGCGGTGGCGAGGGCGACAACTGGAACAATCGCCCAGTCGGCAGCCGGGGTCCGCGCGAACGCCTTCAGCGCTATCGCCTCGGTCTTTTCTTTGCTCTCGGTGGCGATCTGATGTTCTTTATCGCCATCGTCAGCGCCTTTTTTGTGACGAAGCATTCGGGTCATTTCGACGCCTATAACCGCTGGATCAATCCCTGGCTGCCGATCGAAATCCCTTCCATCCTCTGGCTCAACACCATCATGCTCCTGCTCTCGTCCGTAACAGTCGAGTTTGCACGGCGCGGCATCTTCCGCGAGATCGACATCCTGGAAGAGTGGTTCGGGATGGGCAAGCCAACCCGGCGCAAGGTGCTGCCCTGGCTTATTGCTTCCGTGCTCTTTGGCTGCATGTTCCTGTGGGGCCAGTATGTGGCATGGAAGCAGCTGGCAATGCAGCGCATCTCCTACGCGAATAATCCCTCATCCCACTTCTTCTACCTGATCACCGGCGTGCACGGCATCCACTTGCTGCTGGGTCTCGCGATGCTGGTTGCGGCGGTCATCGGGATGGGAGCAATCCGTGCCATCGAGTCACGCCAGATCCTGGTGGACAGCGCGGCATGGTACTGGCACACCATGGGCGCGCTCTGGATTTT
This sequence comes from uncultured Terriglobus sp., assembly GCA_964251045.1. Taxonomy (GTDB): domain Bacteria; phylum Acidobacteriota; class Terriglobia; order Terriglobales; family Acidobacteriaceae; genus Terriglobus. Next base: position 42,680 of record CAXUHI010000024.1, read on the forward strand.
CCTCTTTGCGCTGCTCATCTATGGGCAGTAGCCCGTTTTACATATTCGGGACCTTGGACTGTAGGCCGCCATCACGCTTGCTCTCGCAAGCCCCATCGTTGTGACGTAGGCTACTCTCATCGGAGAGCGGCTGTTCTTCCTCGTCCCTGCAATGCGACTTCTTTGGCCAGGTCACATCATCTTTTTCTCGGAGGGTAGACATTTCTTTGACATCGCATCTATGTACACAGACGGTGTCCATGTGAGTGCTTACCTGAATCGGATTGCAACTGCTGTACCAGACCACGATGTACATGCCGCGTTCGTAGCATTCGCTGACGGGATACTTGATGGGGCTCCAGAGCCTCGGGCGCAGTCGCTCTTTCGCAGAATGGCTTCTCGCTCCGCCATTGAACATCGCTACTCCGTATTGGCGCCCAATGAGGCGTCGACCGAGTTCTGGGTCAACGCCCATGAGTTCTACCGGCGCGGAAGGTTTCCTGAAACATCCGCGCGCATGAAGGTCTTTGAAACCTTTGCACCAGTGCTTGCACGGCGTGCGGTTGATCGGCTCTTGCTGACGGATGACCAGCGGCGCTCCATTACACATCTGATCGTGACGACGTGCACTGGCCTGTATGCGCCAGGCCTTGACTTCGACATCATGGACTACCTCAAGCTCGACCCGCATGTGGAACGCACGGTCATCGGATTTATGGGGTGTTACGCGGCCATTAACGGCCTGAAGATGGCACGGCACATCGTACGGTCAGAACCTGCGGCCAACGTGCTGATGGTCAATCTCGAGCTCTGCACCTTGCATCTTCAAGAGACTGTCGAACTGGAGCAGGTCCTCAGCTTCCTGGTGTTTGCGGACGGCTGTGCGGCAAGCATCATCTCCGGGGAACCTGCGGGATTCGCGCTGGACAGCTTTCACGCGCTCACCATTCCGCAAACGCGCGACCTGATCACCTGGAAGATTCGGGGACTTGGATTCGACATGTTACTGAGTGGGCAGGTCCCGGGTTCCATCGCCCAGGCGCTCGAGTGCTGTGCCAGTCAAGTGCTGCATACCACCTCGAAAGAAGACATCTCGCTGTGGGCAGTGCACCCGGGCGGCAAGACCGTTCTGGATGCAGTCGAGCGCGGACTTGCCCTGGAATCGGTCGCGCTCAATGCATCCCGCGACGTCCTGCGACGTTTTGGCAACATGAGTTCGGCGACCGTGATGTTTGTCCTTGAGAATTTACTGCTCTCGGCAAAGCCGGGGGAGCAAGGCTGCGCCATGAGCTTCGGACCCGGCTTGACCGCTGAAACGATGCTCTTCCATGCCGTCTGAACCTGCGCAGAGGACGGTGAACTGGCAGCGGCGCACGGAACCCGCCGACCTGGTAGAGTCGATGGACGAGCCTTGCTCGTACGACGACCTGCGTGCGTGTCTTAGGGACCTTGGCCAGGTGAACAGGATCACACGGGGCTTCACACCAACGCTTCGCTTCCTTGACCAGGTGATCGCACGCAAGAAAGCGCCTGCACACTTACGAATCCTGGACGTAGGGTCCGGCGGCGGCGACACCCTTCACCGGGTCGCACGCTGGGCCCGCAGACGAGCCATTCCGGTTCAACTCACAGGCATCGACCTCAACCCGATGGCAGCACGCGTTGCAAACGAGCAGTATGGAAACAGCGGCATCCAGTGGCTCACCGGTGATGTCTTCGACCTCTCCGGCGACTTCGATCTCGTCCTGTCGTCTCTTCTGACACATCATCTTGCAACCGGCGATGTCGTCCGTTTTGTGGGTTGGATGGAAGACACCGCTGCCCTGGCCTGGTTCGTCAACGACCTGGAGCGCAGTGCCCGGTCGGCATCTCTCTTTGGACTCCTTGCACAGACTCTGCGCTGGCATCGCTTCGTCAGGCACGACGGCCCCGTGTCCTTCGCTCGCAGCTTCTCCTGCGGAGACTGGGCGGAAATACTGACGGACGCTGGCATCCCACCCGAAACAGTGCGCATAGCGCCGAGCTTTCCAGCACGGCTCTGCGTCAGTCGCTTCAAATGACGGCCGACGTCCTTGTAATCGGCGGCGCTCTCGCCGGTAACGCCGCAGCGATCCTGCTGGCACGCGGCGGTGCACAGGTCACACTGGTGGAGCGGGAGCGCACCACGGGACACAAGGTCTGCGGTGAGTTCCTGAGCGCTGAAGCACTCATCTACCTGCGGCAGCTCGGAATCGATGTCCGCGCGCTCGGAGCCGTACCGTTGCACACCGTTCGGTTTACACACGGTAAACGTGCTGTGGAGCAGGACCTTCCGTTTCCAGCGATGTCGCTCACGCGGCGTTGTCTGGATGAAGAACTCTTGCACATCGCCGAACGCGCAGGCGTTCGAGTGAAGCGTGGATGCGCAGTAGAACATCTGGCGCGGACAGATGACGTTTGGCAGGCAGCTCTCGCAGGTGGAGAGCGACTAAGCGCTCACAACGTCTTCCTCGCTTCCGGGAAAAGCGACCTGCGTGGGCACGGCAGGCCACAACGCATAAACAATCGCATGGTGGCGTTCAAGATGTACTGGCGACTGAACTCCGCGGAGTCGCTTACGTTGGGCAGCGCCGTCGAACTCATTACCTATCCGGGCGGCTATGCGGGTTTGCAGCCCGTCGAAGATGGCCTGGCAAACCTTTGCTGCCTCATCCATGTTGACCAGCTGCGCCGATGCCAGGGTCAATGGGAGCAGGTGCTTGCACACATGTGTCGAAGCTCCCCGCATCTCCAGAGACGCCTGGACGGTGCGGAATCACAACTTCCAAAGCCGCTCACCATCGCGTCCATTCCGTACGGTTTCGTTCGAAAGAACTCCAGCGGAATCTGGTACCTGGGGGATCAGGCTGTCGTCATTCCGTCGTTCACGGGCGACGGCATGTCACTCGCCTTGCACACAGGCGCGCTCGCAGCGCAGATGTACCTCCAGCATGCTTCAGCGCAGCAGTACCAGCAGGCACTCGCGGCCCAGGTCCGATGGCAGGTGGCTCTGGCCGGAGCGGCGGCGGGAGCAATCACCCGAACGCCAGCGCTGGCGATGATGGTTCCACGCGTGTGGACCGGTGCCATGGGGCTGCTGGCTCGAAAGACACGCATCCCACCTGCGTTCCGTGTGCATCCACCCGCCGGGCGCAGTCAGACGACCGAATGGTAGTGTTGCTCTGTGATCTCCTGCGGGACACGACAGGCCCACTCCGGCTTCGCGTTTTTGCCCCCGCTGGATCGACAGTTAGTAGCAAGCTGCCGTAGATTGGAGTGCCAGACACCGATCTAGTCGTCATCATCATCTCCGCCGTACTTCAGCGCAGCCTTTACAAGCGGCCCTGGCGGTAACACCTTGTCTTCACCTGGATACGGCCGGTTCCAGCCCGTCGTGGCATACCAGGTCACATGATTCAGGAAGTTAGGATCGACTGCGTCGGCCTTATCGTACTTGTGTTTCATCACCTTGGCAGTCGCCTTCAACCAGACCTTCTGAGTCTGATTCAGCGAGACCACCTTTCCCCCGGGGAGATCTGGACCCTGGTCGAGCGGTATGCTGGCAGCAAGACAGTCGTAGGGCCTCACGTCTGGCTGATTTTCAAAGGCGTCGAACATGGGCGACGCAACCAGGTCAAACTGCGTCAACGGCTCCAGGCCAAGAATGTTCTCAATGGTGCGATTGATGTTCTCAGCCGTGTATGTCGTGTGTATCACCTTGCCCTGGCCCGGAGTCTGCGACGAAGCTGTATATGGGCTGATCACGTAAACAGGCTGACGATGTCCGTCCACATGATCGGCACCCCCCTGCGAGTCATCCTCTTCGACAAAGATCGCGGACTGAGCCCAGAACTTGCTGTGGCTGATAGCCTCAACCATCCGGCCCAATGCAAGATCGTTATCTGCCTGGTAGTTGATCGGGTAAGGGTGCCCCTTCGATGTGCCAGCCGTGTGATCATCCGGGAGCCAGAGCACGGTCAGATTGGGAACCTGATTGGCTGCGGCCATCCGCTGAAAATCCTTGATCCAGTAATCCGCCCGGTACTGATCTGGAATGTCCAGGTTGAACGGCGGGAAGTGCGGGTCCATGATCTTGGCGGCAGACGGAATGGCCGACGTGACATGAATCGCGTCAGGCGGGACGACACAGTCGGACGCTGGTGCTTTTCCTTCATTGCAACGTGACGTCCTGTAGAAATCGCTCCAGGTGTACGCTGAACCGTCGGGCCTGTGGGCGACTGTGGTACCGCTGCTCCACTCTCCATACAGCTTGGCCGTGAGCCCCTTTGCCGCTGCTTCGGTCCACAGAAATCCTCTGGGCGTGTTCGTGAGCGCATCCTCGGCCTCGCCGCCCGGATACGAGCGAATCCAGTCCGGCGATAGGATATCGTTCGAATAAAACGAGCCAGACATGCCGATCCACGGGTGGCCATCCGCAGACTGCCGGCTGGGTGCGTAGACGTTATCGAGCAACGGAAACCTGGTTACGAATGCATGCTGATTCGGTACCGCAGACGCAAAAATCGCAAGTTCACGAGCACCGTTGCCCCAGGCCACATCACCCAGCATCTGATCGTAGGTCCGGTTCTCCTTGATGATCAGAAACACGTACTTGATCGACGACGGCTCACCAATGTGCCTGGGAACCGCCACCGGCAAGGCCCTGGGATCGATGAACTCCTTGCCAACTTCGATATTGGTCATCAGGTTCCAGTGATTATTCGCGAAAACCTGCGTACTGAACTTCATGAGTGCATGAGCATCCGGCTCAGGGATGACGTTTACAACGCCCATATCTGCATGCGTGTTGTAACCGGTCACTCCATTGAGAGTCGTTGTGCTCCCACGTGAACCCACACCCTTGTCATCCGCCACGACAAGCTGCCGCCTGGTTTTCTCGTACGCGATCGAAGTGGGAAAATACCCCGTGGGAAGATACCCGATCACCGGATTGGCGTCGCGTCCCTGGAGATTGACCACGGCAATGGCGTTCGCCTGACCCAGCGTGACATACGCTCTGCCGTCCTCTGTGACTGCGACCCCATTCGGCCCGGAACCAAAGACCCCGCCAGCGATTGGCACACTCAGACTGATCGTCCGCACCACGGCCTGCGTCTGAAGATCGATGATCGACAAACTGTCGCTGTATGCGTTCGCTACGTACAGCCGCGAGCCTGTAATCGTCATGCCCGCCGGATGAAGCCCGACAGAAATCGTCTTGACCTCTTTGCGCGCGGCAAGATCCACGACGGACACTGTTCCTGTCAGCGTAAACGCATCCGTCCTGTCCACCACGATAGCAGTGCCATCCGAATCATTCGTAAAATCTTCCTTGGTTGCGGGCCGGCCGCCCTCATTGCTGACGTAGGCAAACTTGCCGTGCACCACCACGCTGTTCGGGACGTTGCCTACGGGAATCTGCGCCGTCAGCGTTGCCGGGGACGATGTCAGGTCGATAACCCCTAAGGTATTCGCCACATTCAGCGCAACATATGCGTGCTTGCTGTCGCTTGAAAATGCGATACCACCCGGGTTGATCGAGTTGGCATTGTGGTACTGACGTCCATCCTTCGGGGGCGCGGGCAGGCGAACCCGCTGCTCATCCTTCAGCAGCCCGGTCTTCCTGTCCACACTGGCAACCGAGACATAGTTGTTGTCCTGGCTAAAAAGCAGCCTCGATCCGTCGGGTGAATACGCAATCCCGGCAAATGAACCCGTGCTGCGATCCTTCGCGGAAAGCGTCTCCGCTCCGGGGAGGAAGCGCTGCAGAACTTTTCCCGTCTCTATGTCCACCACAACAACCGGCTGCGCCGAACCCATCAACAACACGGCAGCGGTGTGCGTTGTTGCGTTCGGATTCAGCGCAAGGGCCTTGGCACGCACGGGAGCCCCTAAATCGATCAGTCTGCCCGCCGGGGTCAAAACCTGGTTGTCTGACACAACAATCGATCCATCGCGCTGCGGACCCACCGTACGATTGGGACTGTCTACATCAGAGGTCGCACCGCCCCGGCCTGCGGCACCCTTCGCAGAGTCCAGGACCTCATCCTTAGGTGGAGCGACCTTGAAGCCCGACCTATCGGGCCGCGGCGCCGGCGTCTGTGCGACACTCCCCAATACGCCAGCAAGCAAACAATACGCAGAAAACGTTAGAACCCGGAGAACAGACGTGATGAGCCGCACGGTAAACCTCTGAACCTGTATCTATACATCAGCGATGACTCGAACATGATGAAAGAGCAATGTTCAGTTGTGATCTGGCAGTCATCAAAGTTGCTGGCTAAGTTCACTCGCAAGTTGGGTGTATTTATCCACCGCACCAAGAAGCTCGGACTTCAGCACCTTCTCCTCTGGCGTATGGGCCACATGGATGGTGCCTGGACCCAGGAGCATCGGCTCGCCCCAACTGGTGAGCGACGAGATGTCTGTTGCGTACTTCGCAACCATGGTCTCCCATCCCGGGATGCGCTTCATCCGCACCGTCTTCAGGTCAAGTGAGTAGGCCACATCCACGCGGCCGGCAACAACGCGCTCAATGATCGGCTTGATGTCCCCGGATGGACCGATAAGACGGATCAGCAGGTGCGCCTCCGCTGCATCCGCAATCACGTTCGGTGCGCGTCCTCCAGAGATGAGCCCTACGTTCAGTGTGGACGGCCCGATCTCCCCATCCACAGGCAGTTCCGCCGCCCGCAGATCATGAAGCACGTCCACCAGCTTGTCGATGGCAGACTCGCCCAGTTCCGGGTAGGCAGAGTGCGCCATCTTGCCGATGGCGCGAAGCTCCACCCGCAGCGCCCCCTTGGTCGCGAGCGCAAGCCGGTTCTCCGTCGGTTCACCGTTGATTAGAAAGCGCGAGCCACGACCGTCCAGGTTAGCCACCTTCGCCCCAGCAGAGTCGCGCTCTTCGCCTACGACATACAGCAAGCCGACGGGCACGCCACCGTTCTGCAGCTTTTCCGCCGCGCACACCTGCGCTGCCAGGATGCCCTTCGCATCGCACGACCCGCGGCCGTACACCCACTCGTCATCCTCTGAGGAACCAAAGTACGGCGGCACCGTGTCAAAATGCGTGGACAGAGTGATCTTCGGCGCTGTCCCCGGCATGGTCGCGTACACGTTGAAGCGCTCACCCATCCCAGGCGTGTCCTTCTGCTCCGTCTGCTCCACCTTCTGCTTTTCCACGTCGTAACCAAGGCCGCTCAGATACTCGTAGAGAAAAGCGCCGCATCGGCCCTCGTGATATGTGGTGGACTCAATCTCGACAAGCTGACGCGTTAATGCAATGGGATCAATCGGCATAGGGTTAAGGGGTAACTTGCTTAAGGATACCTGAGACCTGCGCCTACACCGGGCCCGATACCATGGAGTGATGCCCACAACCATCGAAACAGTGGACGACCTGCACGGACCTGCGGGGCTCCTGGAAGCTCTACTCAACGTTGGTCAGGAGGACGCCATCTATAGCGCGGTTGTCTGCCACCCTCACCCTCCCTCAGGCGGAACCATGCACACCAAGGTCGTCTACCACGCCATGAAAGCCCTGTCGCACTTCGGCATCCCGGTGCTGCGCTTCAACTTTCGCGGCACGGGGCGCAGCCGCGGCCAACACAGCGGCGGTTCCGGCGAAGTGGACGATGCGCGCGCCGCACTGGACTGGCTCGATCGAAAGTTCGGCCTTCCCATCCTCATGGCCGGGTTCTCCTTCGGTGCCAACATCGGCTTCCGCGCCGCGTGCGGTGAACCTCGTGTTCACGGGCTGATCGGCTTAGGCATGCCGCTGCAGGCTGGCGGACGAAGTTACAGCTACGACTTCGTACACACATGCACCGCGCCCAAGCTCCTGCTGACAGGCGCGGAAGATCCGTTTGCACCCCGGGTGGTCATGGAGGAGGTCTTTGCAGGCGCACCCGGCAGCACGGAAATGTGCTGGATTGAGGGCGCAGAACACTTCTTCATGGGTGTGCCAGGTTCACCCGCGCCAAAGCTGGACCGCATGACGCTCGCGCTCCGCCAGTGGCTCCGCCAGAACTTCTTCCCGGAGGCAGCGGCCGTCAACCAGCCGGAGTAAGTGCTTCTTCCTGCAACGCACGCTCAGCCTTCGCAAGCAGCGGCGCAATCACCGCCATTGCCTGATCTACGTGCGTGCGTTCCAACAGAAACGCGGGCAGAAACCGCATCACGTTGCCCTGTACAAAATTCAGCATGACACCCTGCTGTAGCGCATCCTCCGCCAGTGGCCGGCCTGGAATGGTCAGCTCCAGGCCTTGGATGAGGCCGATTCCCCGAGCCTCTACGGCAATGTCGTGTGACGCCGAAATCTCCTGAAGTTGCTCGCGAAGATATGCTCCCGTGTCCGCGACGCGCGCCAGAAGGTTCTCGTCCTCCACAATGTCCATGAATTCCAGGCCCAGCCGGCACGCAAGCGGCGTTCCGCCCAAGGTGCTGCCATGCTTCCCCAATCCCATGGCATGGAACAGATCCGCCGCCACCAGCAGTGCGCTCAATGGCAATCCGCCTCCAAGCGGCTTCCCAATGATCAGCACATCTGGGCGCACCCCAGGGTGATGTTCAAATGCAAACCACTTCCCGGTCCGTCCCAGGCCGCACTGGATCTCGTCCAGGATCAGCAGTGCGCGATGCCTATTCGCAAGTCGCCGCGCTTCGAGCAGGTATTCCTTGGACACCTCATAAATGCCTCCCTCCCCCAGCACCGTCTCAATCAGGATGGCGCACGTATCGTCCGTTACCGCATCCTGCAGCGCCTTCACGTCTTCACGGGGAACGAAGTCAGCACCCGGCAGGCCAGGTTCGAAACCGTCCCGGTACTTCGCCTGCCCAGTCACAGACATCGAGCCGAAGGTGCGGCCATGATAGCTGCCCAGCAGCGATACCACCCGGTGTTTCCGCTCGGAGTAGTTCTTTCGCGCATACACGCGTGCGACCTTGAGCGCGCCTTCCACCGCCTCCGCACCGCCAGTCGAGTAGAAGACACCCGCCATGCCGGACAGCGCGCATAGCCGCTCGGCAAGTTCACCCGCATAGCGCGTGCAGTATTGCGGCGAAAGGTGAATGAGCCGCCCTGCCTGCTCCGCCGCAACGGCAGTCATACGCGGGTGGGCATGGCCCAGCGCATTGACGCCGAGACCGGCCATCAGGTCCAGATACCGGTTCCCCGAGCTATCCCAAAGGTGGACACCCTCGCCACGCTCCATCACCACCGGAAAGCGCGCATACACGGGCAGGAGATACTCGCTGTCACGGCGGAGCACCTGCTCCGCTGCCGCGTCTTGTCGAAATCGGGCCATTCCTATCAGTTCACCGCAGATAACGGCGTCGGTCAAGGTGCGAACGCAGCACCAGTCGGGTATGTCGTTCTGCATACGGCCCTATGGGAAACTGTAGAATGCCCGCCGCACGTGGATATTTGGCACCCCTGCGGCCCATGACCGCCGTTATGATGAAGAGATATTGCACAATTGACAGCATTTCATGCCGCGCTTGAATGGCCGTTGACGTGCATCGCTGCGGGTACAGCTCACCGCAGCCGCGGGAGAGATGTCACAGCACAATGATTGGTACGGGGCTCAAGACGCGGGCGGCAGCAGTGGTTCTGGCGCTGCTAACCCTGCTCGTGTGCGCTCTCGGCGTTGCCAACTTTCTCCAGGAAAGCGCATACGAAGCGCCCACCGACGGTGTCTGGTGGCTGGAAACGACGTCACCGGTCTCCGGACTCCTCGCCAAGCGCGTCCCCTCCAACTCGCCGGCCCACCGCGCGGGTGTGCGCACGGGGGACCTCCTCCTCGCCGCTAATCATCGCCTCACTCCGGCCACCGCTCCGCTTGAGCGCGAAATGAACCGCATTGGCACGTGGGGCCACATCAGCTACTCCCTTCTGCGCGGCTCGGCACCACTCGGGGCCTCCATCATCCTGGAGCCGACGGACCGCAGCCGCAACCAGGGTCTGCGGCTGATTGCTCTGGCATACCTGGCCATCGGTCTCTATGTCCTCCTGCGCCGGTGGACAGCTCCAAAGGCGATGCATTTCTACGTGTTCTGCGTGGCATCCGGCGTCCTCTACAGCTTCCGGTACACCGGCGTCTTCGACACGCTGGACTGGATCTGCTACTGGGGAGCCCTGACAGCGGGTGCGCTCCAACCGGCGCTCTTTCTTCACTTTGCCATCAGCTTTGGCGAAACAGCGGCGTCTCTTCGCCGCCGCGTTACCGTCGCTCTGATCTACCTGCCTGGGCTGGCGGTACTGCTGCTTCAGATGGCCGCCATCACTCTCTGGTCCGCAACGGAGCGGCTAAAGCACCGCCTTGATCAGATCGGCGTTGGCTACCTTGCTCTCTACTATGTCGTCGCGGCTGCCATCTTCTGGCTGCGATACCGTGCCGCAAACAAACCCCTTGAACGCCAGCAGCTGAAGTGGCTGAGCCGTGGCGCGCTGCTCTCCGTCGTGCCGTTCACCGCACTGTACGCCATCCCCTACCTTCTGGATGCCGATCTGCCGGTCACCTTGGCGCGCTTCGCGGGTGCCACCCTGGTCTTCCTCCCTTTGACCTTTGCCTGGGCCATCATCCGGTACCGGCTGATGGACACCGACCTCATCTTCAAGCGGGGCGTTACCTACACACTGGCCACGGCTGCCCTGATCGGACTCTACTTCGGCATCGTCGCGGTCTCGGCAGAGGTGGTGCACACGCGTCTGCCAAGTCTGCGGATCTGGGGGCTTGTCGCCGGGGTTGTAGGAACAGCGCTGATCTTCGAACCCATCAAGACAGCAATCCAGGCGCGCGTCGACCGCCTCTTCGACCGCAAACGCTTCGACTATCGCGAGACCCTCATCGAGTTCAGCCGGGGACTTTCGTCCCAGACCGATCTGCCGACCCTTTCGCACTCTGTCGTGCAGCGGCTCTCGCAAACCCTGCTGGTAGCTCGTGTGGCTATCTTTGTCGCCAGCGACGATGGGACGGGTCGCGTCTTTTCACTGGCGGCATCGCACGGGCTGCCGGATAGCGTACGAGCGGAACTGCCACCTTGGACCTCGCGTAACTCCTTCCTGAACTTCGGTCTCTCGTCGCACGATCACATCTTCTTCGAAAATCCGGCCCAGCTTCCGCATCTTGAACCAGCCGAACAGCGAACCGCCGCTCTTCTCGACTTGAACTACTACCTTCCTTGCCGCGTCTCAGACCGCCAAGGTGAGCGGACGCGCACCATCGCCGTGATCGGCCTTGGCCGCACCCAGGAAGGCGACTTTCTCTCCTCGGAAGATATGGAGCTGCTCGGCTCGCTGGCCGGCTACATCGGCATCGCCATCCAAAACGCACAGCTCTACGCCCGGCTCGAGAAGCAGATGGGCGAGTTCGAACGCCTGAAAGAATTCAACGAAAACATCGTTGAATCGATCAAAGTCGGCATCTTCACCCTTGATCTCGAGAACCGGATCGAAAGCTGGAACTCCGAGATGGAAGTGATGTACGCTTTGCCGCGCGCGGAGGCCATTGGCCGTTCCTTGGACGACGTCTTTCCCGCCGGATTCCTCGACTCCTTCGCCGCAACGCTCGGTCAGCCGGGCACACACCACATCTCCAAGGCGCAACTGCCCCTGCGCACGGGCGAAAGCCGCACCGCTAACCTGGCCATTGCACCCCTGCTCACACGCGACTTCATCTCCGTTGGCTCCATTGTCATGGTCGAGGACATTACCGAACGCACCCGCCTGGAGGGCCAGCTGACCCAGGCCGAGAAGCTCTCATCCATCGGCCTCCTTGCGGCCGGCGTCGCGCACGAGGTCAACACACCTCTCGCTGTGATCTCGTCCTATGCGCAGATGCTGCAAAAACACACCCGCGACGACCAGCGCCTGCAACCCGTCCTGGAGAAGATCACACAGCAAACCTTCCGCGCCTCGGAGATCGTCAACGGCCTGCTTAACTTCTCCCGGACTAGCTCCAGCGTGTTTACCTCTCTCGACTTGAATGCCGTCCTGCACGAGACGCTGACCCTGCTGGATCATCAGTTGCGGTCCGCGCGCATAACGGTCGAGTCCGACCTGCAGCTTCCTCTGCCTCGCATCCATGGCAGCCAGGGCAAGCTGCAACAGGTGGTACTGAACCTCTTGCTGAACGCGAAAGACGCCATGGCTGACACACAGGGAGGCACCCTGCGCCTGACCACCTCCGATGATGGCAACGACGTCATCCTGCGCGTCAGCGACACCGGTTCCGGCATCGACCCAGTCAACCTGCGCCGCATCTATGACCCCTTCTTCACCACCAAGAACGCCCCACGCCAGGGTCAACACAAAGGTACCGGGCTCGGACTCTCTGTCTCCTACGGCATCGTCCAGGAACATGGCGGACGCATTCACGTGGAGAGCACCGTCGGCAGCGGCACCACCTTCACCCTGTACTTTCCT
>CAXUHI010000025.1:0-37084 GCA_964251045.1 uncultured Terriglobus sp.
TCCCGGCCCCGATCAGTGTTCCAGAGGTGATCAGCTTTGACGGAGCCGTGTCAATCAGGTAGCGACCCTCACCCTGCGTGCCAGGATAGGCGGTCGACGTAATCTGCAACGACGTTGATCCGGTGCTGCAACCCGATGTACAGGTGCCACGGAACACCGACAAATGCTCCGCAACAACGAGATCCATGGGGTGTGTTCCTTCGTCCGCGTTGTCGCGGTACCCGCCAGAGCTATACAGAAACTGTGAGCCAATCAGGCAGTCGCCGATGGCATAGCAGTTCTGTGTATGACCATCTAGTACGTGCTGGCCCTGGGTGAAGTTATATCCCTCCGTAATGCTGGTCCCGTACGTCGACTTAAAGTATGGAACGTTCTGCGTTACGTTTTGGGGGAAGAGATTATTTCCTCCTGTCAAGGCATTCTGCCTCAGGTACAGTCCATTCAGCAGAATGGCGCCATGACCCGCCGCATTGTTGGCCTGCGACGTGATCGTTCCATTCACAGTGATGGAATGTGCCGTAGAGTAAAGCTCGTTTGGGCTCTGCGGATTGAGCGAGTATTCAGCTGTCGCGCCGCCTCTCTGATCGATAAGCTGTGACCTGCCGTTCCGGTAGGAGAAGAGTTCTCGTCCAGGATAGGTAGGATCAGCAACAACACTACATCCACTCGAACAGTTGCTGCTGGTCAGGGCGTTCGTGATGCCATCGTTGCCCGTCTGTGATTGATATTGCTTGGCATACAATTGCCCATTCAGGTTGTTCACCTGCAGTTGTGTGCCGGCCGGTTGTATGACCGTTTGCGTGCCGCTCGGCACAAGCGATACCTTCTGCCCGAGTCCTGCCTGCAATGCCGAGGACGCCGCATCCACGTAGTTCTTCGTGGCTGCCTGCAAACCTGACACTGGATCACCCGGCAACGTTAATGCGCCCGTCATGGTGTCGCCTGACTTCAGAACATATGCCGACGAGTCCTGGGGCAGGGCACCCGTTGCGGCACGCGCGATTGCCTGATCGACGTACTGCTTGGTCACCGTTTGCATCGCCACGCTGGAAGGCAGCACAGACGTCCGGACAGCACTCAACGGTAGAGCGCTGGCACTCTCGGGAATCGTCCAGTATTCGCGGCTCGTTGAGCCGTCGCCAAGATGATACACAACGGTGTAATACGTACCGGCGGGCGTCGCACCCGCATTAGGGGCAAGCCCTACACTCAATGTGCCGTTTGCACCTAGCGTCACGCTAAGACTGCCTTTGGGAACACTCTGCCCCGCAGCCGTGGTGAAAGCCGGCCAACTGATGACAGCCGACCCCGAAGCGGCACTACCGTTTGCTGCATAGACGGTGTCGCTGATCGTGGACGTCGTGACCTGGCCCGCGGCCGACATTGCGTGGAGTACGCTGGCGATCAGCACAGACCACAGGAGAACGTCCATCAGCCACATCTGCGGCCTACCCGGTCCCTTCATCTTCTCTCCTTGCTCTTGCAATCTTGTCCTTTCTACTGTTGGTCATCTGACCGCGCCTGGAACTCGGCGAGTACTTTGCGAGCAAAACGAAGCCCCAGATCGCTCGCCGGCCTTGATGATGCGGAAGGAGGAGTCCCCTCGAACTCTGCCATCTTCCACAGTGTTCTGACGGACGCAACATCGCCGTTCCTTGCCTTCTCAAGCAGGCTTGCGCATATGGCGGGAAGCGACTCTGCTAACTCATTCCTAACGAAGCTGGAGCACCGCCTGCGAACTGCGGCTCGACCCGGTGTTCGCGCCGTCTGACGCCCGCGTGCGTATGCCTGCCGAGCCGACAGAATCGGCGCACATCGATGCGGCGACTGTGTATGCATGCCCGGGCTACCTTCCTCAACTAGAAGCCTCGGTTTTGATATTTCCTGCATTGTACTTTCAAGGGGTTCTGGCAAAAACAAAACGGGAGGCATTGACACCTCCCGTTCCGTTGTTGATGTAAGGAGAATTTCCTTCACTCACTTATGGTAACAACCTGGACCGAAATACAACGCCACGTCCCGGACCAGCCCTAAGTCTACCGCGGGCAATGACTTACGAGCTTAATCGATGACCCGCTCCCTTGACATGCGCCGGTCTCGATTTTTTCCAGCAGGCGCCGGCTCAAAAACACAGCGGTAAGTTCATCCAGCGCCTCAGCATAATGGCGCTGCACCGATCGGATGCTGCAACCTAGTTTTGCGGCCACTTCCCCGAAGGTGTACTCCTGTACCCCTATCCGTAAAATTAGCCGTTGCTGCTCCTTCGTAAGCACCTTAAAACACTGCTCCACGTCGTGCACGAAGATTACAACGTCGTCGAAGCCGTGTACCCGGTAGGACGTCACCTTACCGCGAAACATCTCCTTGCCAAGCAGAGAAGAGACGCGTCCGCCTTCCATGGACAGAACTGCGTACCGTCGCAGCATTCCCTCGGTGTAGCTCCGGTAAAACGCTGTTTCCGGCGCAAGTGCAGCCTGAACTTCCACCGGCTTGCGTTGTACGTTCTTTGTAGCCGCTGCTGAGTCCATCTCCGTCCGCATGACGTGCACAGCGCGAGCGAGATTCCCTTCTGTGGCCCATACATACTGCAACGTGCCTTTATCGTTGTCGGCAAATGAATCCGCTGAATGGGATTGAGTGGCTTTTTCCATCTGAAATAGCTTCATTGCGCACCTCCTGACTTCTGTGTTGCCCCATGAAAAGCATTTGCCGCGCGGCAAGGGCGCCCTGGACGGAGCCGACGCCTAGGCGGCAGTTCCGATACCGCCTGACTGCAGTGACGGCAGTACACTCCAGCCGATGGATCAGAGCGTATCCACAAAGCACCGCATGCTTCGCATACTTTTAAGTCCCTGCGCAAGTAATTCATTTCTCTTCACCTCGTATCACTGGGTGCCCGCCTTGATCGTAAGATCGGTCTCCAGCAGGTTGGCTCCGTTGCTGGCCAGCTCTACGGCTTTTGCGCCAGATTGGAGTTCAGTTACTGTCGAGCGGGTTTCGCATCTGGGAAAGAAGACCTCCTGGCGTACCCGCACCTTACCAACGTCCC
The DNA here is from genome assembly GCA_964251045.1 of uncultured Terriglobus sp. Lineage (GTDB taxonomy): Bacteria > Acidobacteriota > Terriglobia > Terriglobales > Acidobacteriaceae > Terriglobus. Next base: position 3,050 of record CAXUHI010000025.1, read on the forward strand.
TTCTCCGCAGTAAGCTACGGCCCTTTTTTCCACATCAAGTTGCCCGAATCTAAATAGGTCAGTACCTAAGGTCAATAGGTTTGTGTCGCGTTAGGGGGTCGAAGGTCTTAGGCCTGGGTGCCATGAAGCGGTGAGGGTACGGTCCTCATGGTAAGCACCTTTTGTTCGCCTTATCTTCGCTTCTAATCGCGTTCTTGACAAGCGGAAACTTGTCACTCTACATACCGTTCCCATTGTGGAACGTCCCGGTGGCAAACAAATGACAGCGCTCCCAAGATCCACCTTGCGTCTTCCAGCCGGACGTGCTTGCCAACGTGAGACAGTAGAAACGTGCGGCGAATGCTCACCTGGATATTGGCGGTGCTTGCCGGGTGCGGCGCGTGGCTGACGACTAGCGTCCTGCTGCCGCTCCGGACACCGGAGCAGTTCGTGGATCTGCCAACTGGAACAAGCGCACGAACAATGGCATGGACATTGCAAAAGGCTGGCGTCGTGCGAAGCCGTTACGGCTTCCTGCTGCTCCGCCTTCTGCGGCGCGGCAATCTGAAGGCTGGGGAGTATCGCTTTGCTGGTTCAGCAAACACTCTAACCGTGTACAAATGCCTTCAACACGGCGACGTGTATACCCGGACCGTGCTGATTCCAGAGGGGTACAATCTTTCCGAGATCGCGCACGCAGTGGAAGCCGCGGGACTTGGGCACGCTGACGCCTTCCTGAAAGCAGCCACCGCCAACGTGGACCTGATCGCCGCCTGGGCACCCGCGGCACCTTCGCTCGAGGGTTTCCTCTTCCCCGACACCTACCGCTTCAGCCGCCATGCCACGCAACGGGCGATGCAGGAGGTGATGATCAGGCGGTTTCGTGCCGCTGCCACCCAGATCGCTCTTACGACTGACGTCTATAGCACCGTCACCCTTGCCTCCCTTGTCGAGAAAGAAGTCAAATACGAGGATGAGCGGAGACTGGCTGCAGGCGTGTTTACAAACCGGCTCGCACGCGGTATGCCGTTGCAGACTGATCCATCCGTCGTGTACGCGGCACTGCTCGCAAGCCGCTGGACAGGTACGATCCGGCGCAGTGATCTACAGTTTGCGTCACCATACAACACGTACACTCACAAGGGCCTGCCACCGGGTCCGATATGTTCGCCGGGAATCGGCGCGCTGCTCGCAGCCATGCATCCTGCGCGGACAGACAAGCTCTACTTCGTTGCGGACGTGGGAGGCCGCACAATTTTCTCCGGCAGCTTGGAAGAACATCATAGGCATGTTGAGGCCTACCGGAACCACCTGGCACCTTCGTTGCCGCGCTGACACTCTCGACCGACGGATGTACTGGGCGGGGCTGCAACGCGGGCCGTACCCTCGTTTAAACTCTTCTAGAGCACATGAGAACTTCACGATGGAGAGCGCTGAACGCGATTAGCCTCCTTCTGCTTCAAACGGGTTGCCTGCGCACAACGCGTTCCGTCATGCAGACCCACCCGCCTGCGCAGGTCCTTTCCTCGACCCTTGACGCACTCGTCAAGAAAACGACAGATCGCTATGCCTCCATCCGCACGCTCAACGCACGGGTTGATGTGACGGCTGCTACAGGCGGCGGCAAAGAAGGGAAGGTCACAGAATATACATCCTTCTCTGCTTACATCCTTCTCAGAAAACCAGACGATCTGCACTTTATAGGCTTCTTGCCAGTGGTGGGCAGCAAGATGATCGACATGGTCACAGATGGTAAGTCATTCACTGTGGTCATCCCGCCCCGCAATCGCGCAGTCACCGGCACAAACGTCCTCAACACCCCCTCCTCCAATCCTTTGGAAAATTTGCGGCCGGCGGTGTTCTCCGACTCACTCCTTATCCGAAGCGCACTGCCAGAAGACCTTGTTTCTCTAACGTCCGATGAGCGGATCTATCAACCCGACCCAAGTCGAAAGTATGTCGTGGACGAGCCGGAATACGATGTTGGTATTTTTCGAACGGTAACCAACAGCAGCGAACTCAAGACACAGCGTGTCATCCATATCGGTCGCTCAACGCTCCTTCCATATCAGCAGGACATCTACAATGAAAGAGGGCAACTTGTGACCGTAGCAAGCTACGATAACTACAAGCTTTTCGGCCAAACGACCTTTCCTTCTCGCATCACCATCCAGCGTCCACTCGACCAACTGCGTCTCACGCTGAACATCAGTCAACTGGCCATCAATCAGGCGCTTGAGGACGATCAGTTTGAGGTTCCAAACATCCCGGCTAGCTATCAGATCCAGCGATTGCCGTAGTTAGCAGAGATCGTCGCAGAAACACGGCGGCAAAGAAAACGATGCCAGCCCCAAGTTCCGCAGCCACCGCAACGTGAGACGGAGCGCTCACCAGGAAGCAACCCAGGCACCATACAACCAGAGCCAGACCTGTCCATCGGTCTGTCCAATGAAACTCCGTGTCAGGCAAAAGGTGCACTCCCACAAGCACGACTGTGCCGCCCGGTAGGTAGTTTGACAGCCTTAGAAGTCCAAGTATGACAGCCGCAGTCGTGATTGAGACTGACGCTACAATCACCACGGCGGCACGCATGCGTCGATTTCGCTCGCGCTGTGAGCAGGTCCTCCCGGAGTGCGGCGCGGTCCCCTTCAGTGAACAACACGTCACAACCAACAAACCTGCGGCCAGGATGAACGGGGCGGACGTGAGCGGAGGCAGTTGGAGCGCGAACGCTGCCGCAGCCAAACACATGGTTCCGTACCCGGCGAAAACAAACGTAGGCATGCTCTCACAATACCGTCTCGCAGACCTGTAGGAGGTTCGTCATCAACGTTGCTGGGATTTACGCGATCCGTACTCTATACATAGAAGGTCGCAGGGTGCAGCCTCCGGCGTCGGCCAGGACTTTCTTTTCGAGTCTTCTTTCTGGCACGGTTGACATCGGTCCTGCACTTGCCATACGCTCCGTTTCTGAGACGTCTCATCCACTCAGTTGAACAACGCGCGAGAGCCGGGATCAAACGAAAGGATCATCATGCCATTGAGTCGCAGTCAGGTTGAGCAGGCGGTAGAGACGGGGTCAGGCATCCTTCGCCTTGCCCCAACCTGGGTGCCGCGCTCCTTCATGATCCCGGGCCGACGACTCAAGCTGCATCCGGACGATCTGTACGCGTATGGTGCGCACCGGGGCGGTATCAACGAGCGCTGGTTCTCGTCGACGACGAAAGCCTCCAATGGGCCTCATACAACGGAGTTCGAAGGCCTTAGCTTCGTCGTCGCCAACGACGGCAGCCGCTTCCTTTTGAAAGACTGCATTGACGTCGCCGGGGAACTCATCCTCGGAAAGAACGTCTACGAGCGTGAAAAGGGCTGGAACTTCTTCTGCAAGTTCTTTGACAACGAGGGTCCGATCCCGCACCACATGCATCAGAGCGACGAGTTTGCGGAGCGCGTGGGCTTCAAGGGAAAACCCGAGGCATACTACTTTCCACCGCAGTACAACCAGACCTTCAATAACTTCCCCCACACCTTTATGGGCCTTGAGCCAGGCACGACGCGCCAGCAGGTGCGTGATTGCCTCGAACGCTGGAGCATTGGGGATAACGGAATTACTTTTCTGGCTCGTGCGTATCGTCTGGAACCTGGCGCGGGGTGGCAGGTGAACCCGGGTATTCTTCACGCACCCGGATCGCTCTGCACCTATGAGCCGCAGGTCAACTCTGACGTCTTCGGAATGTTCCAGTCTGAAGTGGAAGGCCGTATCGTTCCCTGGGAACTCCTGGTCAAGGACGTTCCCGAAGAACACAAGCAGAATCTTGATTACCTTTTGGACATGCTCGACTGGGACGCGAATACTGACCCCAACTTTGCGGCAAACAATAAGGTCTACCCAAAGCTTGTACGCCCCGCAAATGAGATGGAAGGTTACGTCGAGAAGTGGGTCACGTACGGCACAAAGTATTACTCCGCCAAAGAATTGACAGTTCTGCCCGGAAAGACCGTGACCGTCACCGACCCTGAAGCCTATGGTTTGATCCTGACGCAGGGCTATGGTGAGTTCGGCGGGACATCCGTCTCCACTCCGTCGATGATCCGGTTTGGTGCCATGACGGAGGACGAACTTTTTGTTACGGCTCCCGCCGCTCGCAAGGGTGTTGTGATCCGAAATGGCAGCAGCACTGATCCGCTTGTCATCCTGAAGCACTTCGGGCCGGGCAATCCGGATGCGGCTCCGCTCATCAAGCAGCATCCCGGCCCTAGCAGTTGGAAGTAACTTCATATGCCAGCAACGCATGCAAAACCCGCTCTGCACAACGCGATGTGGCCCGGCATCGTCGGCAAAGGTCCTGGTTCCACGGAACCCTTCATTGATCTTGACACGATGCTGAACCTGACTGCGGCGGCTGAAGTCGATGGCCAAACGTTCGATGGCGTCGACCTGTTTATGTCATCGCCCCACACGGACATCGATTCGACACCAGACGACCTCAAACGCCTTGCAGACAAGTTGACCAGCCGCAATCTTGTCTGCGGCTCGTTCGTGGCGCCCGTGTGGGCCGCTACAGGCGGCGGGTCAGCCATGGGATCCGGTCAGGAGCGAGAGGCATTCCTTACGCAGGTACGGAAGGCCTGTAGCATCGGCAAGCAGATGCGCGATCTGGGCGTGCGCCCCGCCGGAATCATCCGGATTGATTCCGCGACTGGACCGGACGAGTGGTATAAGGACCCGAAAACCAGCACCGAGAAGATAGTCGCCACCTTCACGGAAGCCTGCAACATCGCCGAGGGCTACGGCGAACGCCTCGCTGCGGAAGGTGAGATCTGTTGGGCAGGCATGCACGGATGGGATCACATGACGGCCCTGCTCGAAGCAGTGAACCGTCCGCAGACACTCGGCTTCCAGGCTGACATGGCGCACACGATGCTGTACACGCTTGGCTACAACTCGGCAGAAAGCCGCATCCTGCCGCACGACGCTGATCTCAGCGACCGAGCCTCCGTTGTCGAAGCACTGAAGAAAGTCACCACCGCTCTGCGTCCCTGGACGATCGACTTCCATGTCGCACAGAACGACGGCACCGTGAAAGGCCAGGGATCGCATGACAAGACTGGCCGTCACTGCCAGCCCGATGACCCGAATGGCCGCATGGACATTGTGGAGGTTGCTGGGCTGTGGATGCGGGACGAACACGGCACTCCGACGAAAGCCTTTCAGCACATCTGCTGGGATGGCTGCATGTTCCCCAACGACGTCATGACCGATTCCGCAACCTGGAACAAGGTACTGGCCACCATGATCCAGGTGCGTGACGCCCACGGCTGGGACGAGTCGTAGGAGACTGATGTGGCAAGCAGCAAACCTCTTAACATCGGCATGATCGGTTACGGCTTCATGGGCCGCACGCACTCCAATGCGTTCCGTCAGGCATCGCAGTTCTTCGATCTCCCCTATGAGCCCGTCCTCAAGGGCATAGCAGCCCGCAACACTGATAAGGCGCAGAGATTCGCAGATAACTGGGGTTGGCAGTCCGTTGAAAGTGACTGGCGCAGACTCGTTGAGAGAGATGATATCGATCTGATCGACATCGCAAGCCCGAACGACACGCATGCCGAAATCGCCATCGTCGCTGCTCAGGCTGGCAAGATGGTGCTCTGCGAAAAGCCACTCGGACGTACCGCCCATGAAGCAAAGAGCATGGTCGAAGCCGTCGAGCGCGCCGGTGTCGCCAACATGGTCTGGTATAACTACCGGCGCGTGCCCGCTGTCGTCATGCTGAAGAATCTGCTTGACGAGCAGCGCTTCGGCCGCATCTTTCACTACCGCACCCAGTTCCTCCAGGATTGGACCATCTCGCAGGACCTTCCAGTCGGTGGCGAAGCGCTGTGGCGGCTCGATGCTTCGGTTGCGGGAAGCGGTGTGACCGGCGATCTGCTCGCGCATAACATCGACATGGCTCTCTGGCTCAACGGGCCCATTGTCGAAGTCTCCGCAGCCACGGAGATCTTCATCAAAGAACGCACAGACACGCAGACCGGCGAGCGCGTTCCCATCACCATCGACGACGCCAGCATGTTCCTCGCCCGCTTTGCGAATGGCTCCCTGGCCACCTTCGAAGCAACGCGCTATGCTCGCGGGCACAAGGCACTCTTCACGCTGGAGATCAACGGCGAGAGGGCCTCCGCCATGTGGGATCTGCACGACCTCCACCATCTCCGATTTTTCGATTACAAGCACGAGGGGAAGCTGCGTGGCTGGACTGACATCCACATGACGGATGGTGATCACCCTTACATGAAACAGTGGTGGGTACCTGGCCTTCAGATCGGCTACGAACACACCTTTATCCATCAGGTGGCAGACTTCCTGCGCGGTCTGGACGGCAGCAAACCGGCAGCACCCACCTTCCGTGATGGATCGATGACGGAGTATGTGACGGATGCCGTCCTCAAGTCAGCGCAGAGCAGACGATGGGAGACCGTCGCAACGGAGTAGCAACGCTTAGCGTGGCAGTCATGTACGTTACGAAGTCGGAGGCAGTATGACGAAACCCAGTAGATTCTTCTGCGCAGTTGCGGTACTCACGTGCTGCTCCAGAGTTCTTGCGCAGGCACCCGCTACCGGAGACAAGCCGAATCCACAAGCGGGATTTCACCGCATCATGCAGCCGCCTCCAACCTACAACGTAACGGACAACACCGGCTTCACCTCCCTCTTCGATGGCACACTGAAGGGCTGGAGCTACGACCCTGCACTCTGGAATCTACAGGACGGAGCGATACACCTTTCCGCCACGTGCGAGAAGCCGACAGGTACGGTATACGCCGTCTCCACCTCTGGCGAGTACGGCGACTTCATCCTGAAATACGAACTCAAGGGCACAGGCAACATCAACGGTGGCATGCAGTTCCGCAGCTACATCACCGGCGAATCGAACGTCTCCGGCGGCCCCAAGATGGTTCCTGTACCCCGTGCCCCCATGCCTCCGCGCCCTGCATCGGCTAACGGTACCGCGCCCAGACCCCCGCGACCGGCTGCTTGCGCCAGTCCGGGGACGCCTCCAAGCCGCGAGTCCCAGTCAAAATACGACATGGCCGGCCCCCAGGCTGACTTCGACGAGGGCAATCATTACAGTGGCATGTTTTATGAACAGAGCGGTCGAGCCGTCATCGCTACACCCGGGTATTCCATGTTCGCCGACGCCAGCGGCAGCTACGCGCTTGCGCAGATCGCCCCCAAGGCGGAACACGATGCGTGGTTTCATAAGAATGATTGGAACCAGTTCGTTGTTGTCTGCATCGGCCATGCGACGTCCATCTACATGAACGGTCATCTGGTCACGCAATTTGTCGACACCGATCCAAAGTACTTCCGCTCCAGCGGAAAGATCGGCCTTGAGGCGGAGTCAACAGGCGATCTGTGGGCACGTAACATCTTTATCAAAAAGCTTTAGTTATCTCCGGGGCGATCCGTCCGGTCCATAGAGGCGGAGCAAGCTGGGTATAAGCGACGTATTCTCTACAGAGACATATGCCTAGAACGTCCTATCTGGACCGCCGCGCCGTCTCAATTGAAAACCAGCATCTGCGCCTCACTGTGACACAAGAGGGTGGCCACATCGCTGAACTGTTCCACAAAGCAGCGGACGTCAACCCGTTGTGGGTTCCACATTGGACAACCGGCGAACCTTCCCTCTTCGGTCCAGCGCAGGAAGTGGTTTTTGGCAACGGAGTAGAGGCTAAACTCCTGTTTGGCATCCTCGGCCACAATCTCTGCTTGGATCTCTTCGGAGGCCCCTCTGAGGCAGAAGCAGCAGCCGGGCTGACTGCTCATGGCGAGGCCTCAATCCTGCCTTACAGAATCCAGGAAGCCGAAGCCACACTCACCTGTAGCCTGCACATGCCGCTCGCACAACTCCAGTTTGAGCGCACACTTACGCTTCAGGGGGAAGATGTCGCAATATGTGAGACCGTGCGCAATCTCATGGCCTGGGACCGGCCGCTCGCCTGGACTCAACACGTGACCCTCTCGCCGCCATACCTCGACCCATCTACAACTCAGTTCCGAGCCACCGGTGCGCAAGGTGCTGTCGTCGCCAGCGGCTTCAATGACGCGCCGTATCTCCTTGCCGGAGCTGAGTTTGCCTGGCCACATGCACCACTTGCCGGCGGCTCTGGTTCGAGCGATCTGCAACACATGAAGCCGGAAGCTCCAGCCAGCAGTTACACGGCGATTTCCATGCAACCAGGCCAAGCCTACTGGACCGCATGGTCTCCCGAGTACCGTTTGGCGATCAGTTACATCTGGCAAGCTAGCGATTTCCCTTGGCTTGGCATATGGGAGGAGAACCGTAGCCGCGCGTTCAAGCCATGGAATCGTGCCGGCATCACGCGCGGTATGGAGTTTGGGACGTCGCCCTTCCCGGAATCACGTCGCGCGATGGTTGAGCGCGGCACCTTGATGGGCGTCCCAGCGTATAAGTGGCTGCCGGCGCACGCCTCCCTGACCGCGCACTACAGGATTGCACTGCGCCAGTGCGACACTGTTCCTGAACATCCTCCCCAGCCGTGAGCTCACGTTCACTTTGAGGTCGGAGGCGGTGCCGGTGCTGCCGGCGGCGTCGCTGGCGTGTCTAGTCCGTAGTACTTGCTCACGTAATCAAGAATGGCCTGAAACTCGTCATCGGTACCCGTTGCGCCGTAGCCGACCATCTTTGTGATCGTCGCAGTCCAACCGTCCCGGTCCTTATGGTTTCCGGTGATGTTGGTGATGGAATGGCACTTTGTACACGTACGGAGCGTCACGTCCTTGCCCGGTCCATTTGGCATGTCCGGATGATCGTCCTGCGCCTGCACCAGCATGGGGGCAGCGGACACCGGCTGCCATTGTGAAACGCCCCACACCAGCAAAGGTAATCCGACCAGAAAGGATGTCACAAGGTGTTTAGCGGATCTCATGGCGTTATCTCCAGAAATATGATACCCGGCGGACCTGCCCTTTCGCTACGCGCCGATCGCATACTGCTTTATCCGTTTCGCACTCTGAACAAATCAGACCTTTGCTTTGCTGCGTCGCCTGTTCGTATGGGGCAACTGTTCGCTGGACGACTCGCGAACGACCAGAGTCGCCGGTAACCGGACTTTCTCTAGCTTCTGGTCGTCGCTGCTCACACGAATGCGCCGCAGCAGCACCTGCACCGCACGCGCGCCAATCTCAAATGCCGGCTGCACAATCGTAGTAATGCCCGGACGGAAGATCTCTTCCGCGTTCAACTCGTCAAAGCAGACAAACGCAAACGCCCGTGGCGTTTCCAGTCCAAGCGCAGCCAAACTCTTCAGCGTGACCAGCCCTGTCACTCCGTTCGTGGCAAAAATGGCGGTTGGCCGGTCTCCGCGGCTGTCCAGCATCCTCTCCTGGCAGACACGATCAATCTCTGCCGCGTGAAACCCACCCTGCCACACCAGCCTCTCACGCACCGCCAATCCATGATGCTGCATTGCCATGCGGTAGCCACGCAGCCGTGCCTGCTCATTGCGCAGCGTCAGCGGCCCCGTGACGACCGCAATGTCACGATGACCCCGCTCCACCAGGTGCGATACCGCCATAGCAGCCGCACGTGCGTCATCCACACAGACTGAATCCACGGCCAGACCTTCTGGTAAGCGGTCCAGACACACCAGCGGTGCCTGCGCCGTCACGGCGGCAGCAGCCTCACTGCTCCATTCATGCCCGCCTGCCGCAACCAGCAGCGTGCCTTCAGACCGCTGCGAGCGCAGCAACTCCAGCATCGCAGCTTCACGCGCGTGATCATTCTCTGAGTCAAGCACCAAAAGAAAGTAGCCTGCGTCGCGCGCCGCAGACTCCGCTCCCCGAATGATCTTCGGAAAGAATGGAATGGTGATGTCCGGCACCACAATGCCGAGCGTGTGCGTGCGATTGGTTCGAAGACTGCGCGCGATCAGATTCGGCCGGTACTTCAGTTCCCGTATTGCTGCCAAGACCTTTTGGCGCGCCGCCTCGCTAACCCCCGGCACACCATTGATGACATTCGAGACCGTTCCGGCAGAGACCCCAGCCAGCTTCGCAAGTTCCTTCTGCGTCGACGACATTGCTCACGATTGTAGCGTTGACACACGCGCGTCGATCAACGCCAACACCAGCAGGCCCACTCTTCAGCCCTAGTGCGGCAGGAAGGCAGCCCTAAGCGCGGCGGCCCACTCCGCGACGGTATCAGCATCGGCTGAACTCTCCAGCGCTGCCATCTGTACCGCAAAGTTCCCCAGCGTAGAGGATTCAACTGCCCCGCGGACCACCTCCAGGCCACTCGCCGCAGCGGTGAGGCGATTGAGCATTCCGTTGCGGCTGCCGCCGCCCACGACATAGACCCGCTTGAACTGCTTCCCCGTCGTGTCCCCAATGGCACGCAGCACTTCCGCATACCGCGCCGCAAGGCTGTGGAGGAGAAGCGACGTCATCTGTGGAGCATCCTTTGCAGCCGCCGAAAGCGCAGGTAAACCTCTCGCCATCAGTTGCCGGTTGATCCGCCCGGTCATGGCACCGGGCAGCATCAAGTCCGGATCATCCACCTCGATCAGAGCCTCGGGCCGGGGCTGTAACTCTGCGAACGGCAAGAGCTCCTCGATATTCCAGTCGTGTCCCTCATCGCGCCATTCATCCAGGCAGTTCCGCAGCAACCACATGCCGTTGACATTCTTGTGGAACAGTATGCGCCCGCCCGCTCCTCCGAAGTTCGTCAGATTCCAATCCCGCGCAGCCTCAGTGTTTACAGGCTCTCGCAACAAGGTCCCTACAAGCGACCATGTGCCGGAACTGATGTACGCCCAGTCGTCATCCGCATCCGGGATGCCAGCAATTGCTGAAGCTGTGTCGTGACAGCAAGGTGCCACCAGCAGGGTGTCAGAGTAGCAGGGGAGGGACGCAAGTTCACCCGAAACTTTGCCGATCACCGTTCCAGGCACCACCAGCGGAGCAGCGAACTCAGTTGCTAGTCCAAGCTGCTCAAAAATCGGCACACACCATGTGCCCCGGTGCATATCGATGAGTTGCGTGTGCGTCGCATTGGTGTACTCCGCCACGCGCTGTCCGCCAAGCCGGTGAAGGATGTATTCCGGCAGGTTCAGCCATGGTGCATCCGGCTTGCCCGCCATCTTGTCCGCGTAAAGCTGGTACAGCGTGTTAATGCGCATGATGCCGATGCCAGTCAGCACACGCATCTGGTTGGCGCTCAGGATTTCGTGCACCCGTTCTTCAGCAATCTGATTGCGGGCGTCCCGGTAACAGAACGGCTCCGCCAACGCCTCGCCGTCCGGGCCGAGTCGCACATAATCCACAGCCCAGCCGTCCACCGCAATGGACCGGACGCCCTCGGGCGCCAGCTCCGCGCAGCGGCGCAGGCCTGCCATCAATCCGGCTTCAATGGAGCGCAACGCCCAGCGCAACTCTCCGTCGTGTTCCACGGGTCCGTTGGCAACCCGGTGAACCAGAGTATGTTGCGGGCCCTCCGGAAGCCAGCGCAGCAACGATACTCTGCAGCTCTCCGCGCCAAGGTCAATCGCGACCAGCGCACGCGTGTCACTCGGGCTCAACGCAAATACGCCTCAGCCAAACCGCCATCCACCGGGATCAGGTGTCCGCTTGTCACCGGTGCCTTGGGACCGCCGATAAACAGGATCGCCTCCGCGCAATCTCTCGGATCGATCGGCACATGTGTCAACGTTCGCCGGGCGTAGAAGGCAGCAAGTTTGTAACGGAGCTCGTCGTCTGTCTCACTCTCGACAAACGGAATACTGTACTTGGACAAGGATGCTTTCACGCGATCCCGCGGAAACATCGTCGAACCTTTCACAACAGTCGCGGGGCTAATGCCGTTCACACGCACATCGGGTGAATATGTAATCGCAAGCTCTCGCACAAGATGACTCAGCGCGGCCTTGGACACGTCGTACACTTCAGTGCCCTTCTTTGGCACCACCGCATTCGCGGAGCTGGTCAGAACGATGCTGGAGCCTGGCAGGCCCTGTGCCTTAAAGATTTTATTCGCCTCATCGCTCAGTAAATAGTTCGCCGTGACGTTAATCTCCAGAGTCACCGCCCATTGAGCATCACTAATCACGCCTGTGGGTGATGAGGGAAAGATCGCGGCAGTGTTGACCAGGATATCCAGTCCGCCATACGTCGCGACACACGTCTGCAGCGCCGCTCTGATCTTCTCGCGATCGCGAATGTCGATGGCTGCTCCGACGGCGCACTCCCTGCCGCCGATCGCCTGCGCCTCCGCCGCCACCGTGTCACATGCCTCCTGAGACAGGTCCGCGACCACAACGTGTGCGCCGCGTTGCGCCGCAAGCAGCACCACCTCGCGCCCAATTCCGCTCGCACCACCTACCACCATTACAATGCGACGGCTCAACTCCTTCTCAGGCGGTTGACGCTGAATCTTTGCCTCCTCCAGTGCCCAGTACTCGATGCGAAATGCTTCGCTTGGTGGAAGCGCAACGTAGTTCTCCTCCGTCGAAAAAGCAGACGTGTCTGCTGCAGGTCCAGACTGCGGCAACACCGGCGGACACCGGTCACCCCCCAGTTGCCCCGCCCCGTTCATCACGTGAATGGCGTTCAGGTAAAACTCTCCTGTAATCCGTGACTCCGCCTTGTTCTTACCAAAAGAGAACATTCCAACGCCCGCTACCAGCACCACTGTCGGGTTCGGATCGCGCATTTTGGGCGATTCGGGCAAAGAATGCTTGCTGTAGTACTCAGCATATTCTTTGCGATACCTCGCAAGCGCCGAATCGATTTCTGCCCTTAACTCACCCACGTCACTCTTCGGATCCCATTCCACATACATGGGCCTGATCTTCGTCCGGATGAAATGATCCGGACAGCTGGTACCCAGGTGCGCCAGCTTCTTCGCATACTCTGAGTTCACAAACTCCATCACGTCAGCGTTGTCACTGAAACTTCCTATCAGCCGCTGCTTCTGCGACACGCCACCGCGAATCACTGGCATCAGTTCTGTCGCAAGGCGTTCCCGCTCCGCATGGCTTGTATGCTTCACACCACCAAACGCCGGCAGACCTTTTTGCAGATTGTGCGATTGAATAAACTGTCCAATCTGGTCGATGACCGTAACGGTGCTTAGATAGCTCTCGCGCTGCGTGTTACCCCACGTAAACAGTCCGTGCCCGCCAAGCACGATGCCATCACAGCCCGGGTTCTCCTGCACTGCTTGCACCAGCATCATGCCCAACTCAAAGCCGGGCCGCTGCCATGGAAGCCATACAAGGCGATGCCTGTACTCCGCGTTGAACTGCTCCATCTTCTCCAGAGCATTCGCGGACGCAGCCAGAGCAATGCCCCAGTCCGGATGCAAGTGATCGACATGAGGAAACGGCAGAAATCCGTGCAATGGCGTGTCGATGGAAGCTGCCGTTGGATTGTTGTTGAAGGTACACAACGGGTACATGGCAACCATCTCGTCTTCATGTTCCACACCGCGGTACCGCTTCGTCAGGGCAAGTACCTTGTCGAGGTACAGCGTGGCAAAGCCCGAGCGCTTGATCGAACCCAAATCGCCGCCGCTGCCCTTCACCCACAGCACCTTGACCGTCTCGCCCGTCAGCGGATCTGTCTCATCCAGCTTGCTGCTGGTATTACCGCCCCCAAAGTTGGTCAACCGCAAATCTGAGCCAAGCAGATTGGATCGATAGCGCAGCAGTTCGGCTGGGTCCAGCGTTGCGGCGGTCGCTTCATCCCAGCGGTCTTCCAAAAACTTGAGCGATGCGGTGCTTGCCATGGCGTCCTTCTGTCTCTCCGATTGACGGTCTGAAACGTCTCAGCGTTCCGCCGCATTATTGCACATCCCGATCACACCCTGCTGACACCAGAATGTCGTTGAGACGTCTCACTCGATCACTCGTAAATATGCGGTGTCTCGGTTCTTTTGGATCAGGCGCCCGCCTTCTGCCGGTCGATCCAGCGGCTCACCCGGGCATCCAGAACATCCAGCGGCAGGCTCCCGCCACTCAGCACTTCATCGTGGAACGTACGCTCATCGAATTTGGCGCCCAGCTGCGCCTGCGCGCGACCACGTAACTCACGAATCTTCAACTGCCCCAGCTTGTAGGAACAGGCCTGCCCCGGACTTGCAATGTACCGGTCCGTCTCCGTCTGGATCGTCGGCTCGTCAATGGCGTGAGACTTGCGCATAAACTCCACCACCTGGTCGCGGCTCCAGTTCATGTCATGGATGCCCGTGTCCACAACCAGTCGTACCGCGCGGAACAGTTCAGACCGCAACCTGCCGTAATCCGAAGCCGGATCCTGGTAAAAGCCTACTTCTTTACCCAGTTGCTCGGCATAGAGCGCCCAGCCTTCCACGAATGCCGAGTTTCCGCCGTGCTTCCGGAACTCTGGCAGTCCTTGCAGCGTTTGCTGCACCGAGAGCTGCATATGATGGCCCGGTATCCCCTCGTGATACGCCACTGCCTCGTCATTGATCAGCGAGCGCTGCGCATAGTCCGAAACAGCAACCGAAACGCGCCCAGGCCGCTTCCCGTCGACGGTCCCGGTCTGGTAATGCGTCGCCGCTGTCTTCTGAAAATCGGGAATGGGTTCAACTGTCACAGGTGCTGATGGAATCACGGTAAACAGTTTCGGCAGCATCGGCCGCATCTGCTTGATGTAGCGCTCGAAGTCATCCACAATGGCCTGCTCCGACGCGGGCTTGTACTTTGGGTCGCTCTCAATGTGATCACGAAAGCTTGCAAGATCCGCATAGCCGTTCGCTTTAGCCAGCGCGGTCATCTCGCCAACGATGCGGTCGTACTCCTTCAATCCTGTCTCGTGAATTTGCTCTGGCGTGTAGCTCGTCGTCGTTGAAGCTCGCAGCGCTGCAGCATATCTGCGTTTGCCACCTGGGAGACTCTCAATGGAAAGCTCCTTACGCCCGTATGGCACGTACTCTTTCCGCAGGAAGGCGGCGAATTGCCTGTACGCGGGCAATACCTCAGTGGCGACGGCATCTGTGATCTCCTTTGTCAGCCGCTGGGTATCGGCCTCCGGGAACGATGCCGGGAACTTACGGGTTGGCCGCAGGAATGGGTCGGCCGCAATGATGCCTTCGCACTGCCCTGGAACCTTCGCCGCCAGAAAGTCCACCATCGTCAGATGGTCACGCACGCCAGCCCGCAGCACGTCTTCCGTCTGCAGCAACGCTTTCGGTATCTTGTGCAGTCTGCTGATGTACTCCTCGTAGTGCTTGATCGTATCGAACGGCATGGCCAGCGGCAGATCAGCAAATGACGTATGCGGTCCGCCCAGCATGCTGATCGGCATCTCATACCCTTTTAGGTCGTAGTCTTCCTGGCCCTCCTGCAAATTGCGAAGGAACAAATCGTGCGACACGCGGTCTTCTTCTGCAAAGCCTGTAGGATCGATTGCTTTGATCCGGACCAAATATAACGCGCTCTCTGCATGACGCCGCTCCACGGACGCCAGCGAGTAATCCGCCAGCTGATCGTTGTACCTGTAATCACCAATGGACGTTGCCAGCGTTGGCTGCTCCTTCAGACGCGTCTCCCAAGCTTCTTGAAACAGTGCATTCTGCGCAGCCAAGCGAGTGGCCACTGGACGCGGTTGCGCGTGAACAGAAGGAAAGACGGACCACATCAAGGCTATGATGGAAAACGTGGAAGAGATGCGCACGCCAAAAGTGTAGCAGCCGTCTCCGGTGTTCCTTGCTGCTGCATGACAGCGCGCCTCTGCATGACATGGCACAAGCGCTGGTAAGCAAAGATGCAGCGAAACTTTTTTAGGTCGCCGCAGTCCGCACGTCAGGAACTCTTCACCGGCAGAGATTTTTCCGGCACGCGAAGCTTGAGTACTCGTGTACGAACTACTGAAGAGTGGCTATCCATGATGCATAGGGTGGCAGCGTGACGGATTTCAATATCTTTGTTCCATTGAACGACGGATCTGAACTGAGCAATGTCCTGGCTGAATCGCTCTTCAGATGTGCAGCCGATAGATCAAAGGTAACGGTTTGCGGCACCCCCGAGAAGTTCAATGCTGTGAGCACCGGGGTTGCTCCGGATGGCGCCGTACGCACGTAGCTGATGACCGCCGGGCCGACATCCAACAGCACAAATCCACCATTGCGCAGGGCAGCGTTTGTTTTGCGTAGCGCTGTCAGCTGAATCGTCCAGTTCAGCAACGAGGCCGGGTCCGCCGATTCCGTCTGCACGTTCACAGTGGGGTAGTTGACCGCTACTGGCAACCAGGTTCTGGGATTGCTCGAGAATCCAGCCTGGGGACCGGGAGTCCACTGCATGGGCGTGCGTTCGCCGTCGCGTCCCTTCTCGTTCGGCCAGCCCGTAATTCCGATTGGATCACGTACATCCTCGCGCCGTGTTGGCGTGCTGGTCACCATCCCTAGTTCCGCGCCGTAGTAACTCATGGCGGAAGCACGCGTCGTAAACAATACCGTAGCAACGATCTTTGCGATCTGCTTCTTCTGCTCCGGTGTTTCCTCGGCCGTAGTGAACCGGTCCCACGAGCGTGGATTGTCATGGTTGTCGAAGACTAACAATGGCCAGTTCGTACCGATCTGAGTCTCGACTTCGCCGACGAACTGGCGGAAGTGATCGACGTTCAGCGATATATTCGGTGAACTTCCTGCACCACCCTCCGTATGAAAACCGACCAGCAGATCCATGGGCAACTGTAGTTCCGGCAAGCTGCCCGCCTCTCCGCCGTACCATTTCAAGAGTTCAGATGTATTGGGAAGATATGTTTCGCCGATGAGCACACGATTGCCGGGGTACGTGTCCACCATCCTGCGCATCCGGCGGAGTACATCGTGTACTTCCGGCAGCATGTTGGTGTATTCGTCGTTGAGGTTGGGGTCGCCTTGCGCGTTCACACCGTCTCTGAACGTCCGTTCGCTCCGAAGTTGCTCGTCCTCGAAGAGCGTAGGGATGGCGTCGAGCCGAAATCCCGCGACACCTTTGTCCAGCCAGAAACGCATTGTGTCGAACATCGCTTTCTCGACCGCAGGGTTCCTCCAGTTCAAGTCCGGCTGTTGCTTGTAAAACTTGTGGTAGTAGAACTGCTTGCGCACGGGCGACCATTCCCAGGCCGATCCGCCGAACAACGAAACCCAGTTGTTTGGCGGCACCATTCCGTCGTGTTCGTATCTCTTCTGGTACTCGGTCACGCCTGCGGAACTTGCCAGCACACCGTCGTTCCAAACATACCAGTTCGCCTTCGGGTTCGTGCGGGACGAAGCCGAGTCTACGAACCACGAATGCTTGTCGGAGGTGTGATTCAGCACCATATCCAACACGATCCGAATGCCATGCTGCTGAGCCGCTTTCTCCAGCCGATCGAAGTCCGCCAATGTCCCATACTGTGGATCAACGGCCTCATAGTCGGAGATGTCGTACCCGAAGTCCACCTGGGGTGATGGATACATCGGTGCGATCCAGATGGTATCTACACCGATTGTTTTGAGATAGTCCAGGCGCTGCGTAATGCCATTCAGATCTCCAACACCGTCGCCATTTGAATCTTGAAAGCTGCGGGGATAAATTTCATAGATGAAGGCGTGCTTCCACCACGTCTGATCGGTGCTTGGGCGAGCGGCTGCCTGAATCTGATCTGACGTGGGCGCAACTGCAGGGACCACCTGTGCTGGCATCTCCGCAGGCGCAAGGGCCCAGAAACACAGGACAACAGTGGTCAAAAGGGTGCGGATAGCAGACATACATTCCTCGTGAACCTGATGGGTCAAGGTGATGCGGGAAGGTATCACGCATGTAACACCGCTGTCTAGACCAGCAGTTCCTTCGGACCGTTGAGGAATGTTTCACGTGAAACATTCCTCATAAGTGGCCTACGATGTGTGAGTTACTGACACCCGATGGGAAATAATGCGCCACGTGTCGTGTTTTCTGCCGTCGCTGCATCGCGTTGACAAAGCAGCAATGCAGTTCAGAGGGTGACTGCGGTGCGCAAGGGCCATACGCTTGAAGAGCCAACGCATCGCTGTGGTGACGCGCGCCTCGTGCGGCACGTGCACGGCAGATTCACAGTCTCTTCGCAACCCAAATTAAAACCTGGAGTACGCTCTCTGTATGCCAGAAACAGTGCGGTTCCTCCGTCGTCTCCGGTGGTGTCTCTACAGCGCCGTCTGTGTTGCATCCGCGGCGGCTGCGCAGTTGCCGGCAAACCCCGGTGTGGTCATCTCGCAGGTGTACGGTGGAGGCGGCAACAGTGGAGCGACCTATAAGAATGATTTTGTCGAGCTGTTCAACGCGTCCACGGCTCCGGCGAATCTCAGCGGATGGAGCGTCCAGTACGCCAGTTCGACCGGCACCAGCTATCAGGTCACCAATCTGACGGCGGTGACATTGCAGCCCGGGCAGTACTACCTGGTGCAGGAAGCGCCGGGAGCAGCAGGGACCACAAACCTGCCCACGGCGGACGTTACAGGCACCATCAACATGAGTTCGACCGCAGGCAGGATTGCGCTGGTCAACAGCACCACCGCCATCTCTGGCACGTGTCCGGCGACTGCATCGACGGTGATCGACTACGTTGGCTTTGGTAGTACCACCTGCTTCCTCGGCTCGGCGGCGGCTCCGGCACCTTCTAACACAACCGCGGACCTCCGGAAGTCCTGCGTCAACGACAAGAATAATTCCACGGACTTCACCACGGGACCGGCCAACCCGCGCAACAGCAGCACCTCACTTGCACCCTGCTCCGCAATCGCCGCAAACCTCGCAGTCACCGCGCAGGCCAATCCGGCCACAGTGTTCGCAGGCAGCCCCACGCTGCTGAGCGCTACCGTTACACCCGCAACCGGGAGCACAGGCATCACGGTTACCGTTGACCTGACCTCTGCAGGCGGCTTCAGCACGCAACCGCTCTACGATGACGGCACGCACGGCGACGCCAGCGCAGGCGACAACATTTTCAGTTACACACTGACGCCACCGGCCAACGGCAGTTTCACACTTCCGGTCACGGCGCAGGATAGCCAACTTCGCAACGCAAAAAGCTCCATCGCGCTTACAGTGCAGACCGCGCCTGCCACGGTCAGCATTCGCACTCTGCAATCGGCCAAGCCGTCGTCCTATGCCGGACAGACCGTCAGTACCAGCGGCATCGTCGTCGGCGTGAGAAGCAGCGGCTTCTACCTCGAGAGCAAGGACGCCGACTCCAGCCCCACCACGCCCGAGGGCATCCTGATCTACACGGGATCTGTCACTGTGCCCTCGTACATCGCTGTCGGCAACGAAGTGCAGGTCACGGGCAAGGTCGCCAGTTATCCCTCTACCTCACTTACGCCGGACACGGAACTGGATGCACCGCAGACCTTTACGCTGCTCTCCACGAACAATCCGCTGCCCGCGCCCATTCAGATCACTGCGTCCATGGATTCGCCGGCCGGCGGTATCTACCAGTTTGCCAAGTATGAAGGCATGCGCGTCGCCATCGCATCGCTGACGACAACCTCGGGCACCGGCGCGTCGCTGAACGAACCAACGGAGACACAGACCTCAAACGGGCAGTTCTACGGCGTCGTCACCGGCATTCCGCGTCCGTTCCGTGAACCCGGCATCTCTGTGACAGACACGGCGTACGGTCCGGTCCCGGCGGGGATTCCGCGCTGGGATTCCAACCCTGAACTGCTCCTGATTGATAGCGTGTCGCTGGGTGGGACGGCGCTCAACGTCACTTCGAATGCCACGCTGACCGGGCTGACTGGCGTGATGGACTTTTCCACCGGTGGGCCGGACATCCTGCTGGATGCGAGTGACCACCCTGCCGTCACCGGGCTGATGGGCGTGCCCACGGAACCCGTGCAAACGCCCAGCCAGTTCACCGTTGCCAGCTTCAACATGGAGCGCTTCTATAACGACATCGCCGATCAGGACAATCCCGGCAGCACCGCCGTCGTGGTTACGACAGCGGCCTATCAGCGGCGTCTGGCCAAGGCGAGTCTTGCAATTCGTACCGTCCTGAACAGCCCCGACATTCTGGGCGCGCAGGAGATTGAAAACCTCGCCGTCCTGACCGACCTTGCGAACAAGATCAACTCCGATTCGGTCGCTGCCGGTCTGCCCAACCCGCAGTATCAGCCCTATCTTTTCCTTGCCACCGATCCGTCGGCCATCAACACCGGCTTCCTCGTCAAAAGTTCTACGGTGGACGAGATCAGCATCTCGCAGGCTGGCCTGGGAGTGACCTTCCCTGACGCCAATGGCAACCAGGCGATCCTGAATGACCGTACGCCACTGGTCCTGCACGCGGGCATTAAGCGTGCGGGTGCTTCAGATTACCCGGTCACCGTCATCGACGTGCACCAGCGTTCGCTCATCAGCGTGGACGACCCGACCGCAACCGGGCAAACCGTCCGCATCAAGCGCGAAAAGCAAGCCGAGTTCCTGGCCAACCTGATCCAGGGTTACCAGCAAAACGGCGAACACGTCATCACTGTAGGGGACTTCAACTCATTCCAATTCTCTGACGGCTTCGTCGATACCATCGGCGTGAGCAAGGGCAGCCCCGTCCCGGCCAGCCAGGTACTTCAGCCGCCGGTCGCAAACCTCGCTAACCCGAATCTCATCGATCTGGACCAGACATTGCCGTCGGACCAGCAGCAAAGTTATGTCGAGGACGGCAGCGCGCAGATCCTCGACCACGTCCTGATCACGCAGGACCTGCAGCCCACCTTCGACCACCTCAACTTCGTTCATATCGATTCAGACTTTCCGCTAGTCGACGAAGACGATGCCACAACACCGCTGCGTGTCAGCGACCATGATCCGGTGCTCGCTTACTTCACTGTCCCAGCAAGTGCAACCTCCGTGCAGCTTGTCACCAGCACCACGGTGAGCACGACTGCCGGTGGCTACACAGAAACCATCATGATCAGCAATACCGGCGTGGGCATCGCGCCAAAAGTGACGCTTACCAGCGCAACGCTCGGCTCGGCAACGGGCGCAATGCTGCCTGCCAGCCTCGGCGATCTGGAAGCGGGTGCCTCTGCCACTGTCATGCTGACCTTCCCGGCATCCGCTGGAGCCGATCACACTCCATCGGTTGCGCGCTTCAGCGGGACATACACCGGCGGCAGCTTTACCGGAGGCCAACGCGTCACGCTTCCTTAACGACGAAGGCTGCCTGTCCCAAGTCGAGAGGCATAACACACTAAGCACATCATCACGGATTTAGGACTGAACCATGAAACGCTTTTTCGGGCTACCGTTCATCGCCGCCGCATGTTTCTTGACCGCATCCCCCGCGTTCGCTGACAGCTTTTCCCTGTCGCTCACGACAATGGACCCGACGGTCGCACCGGGCAGCACTGTCACGTTTTTCGGCACGCTAACCGCAACACCCGGCAACGCCGGGCCCATCTTTCTCCTGAACGACACGCTGAATGTGGACAGCCCGCTCACAGATAACGACGATGACTTCTACGCGAATACACCAACGTCGCTGACCTCAGCCAATCCATTTAGCGGCGCTCTCTTCACCATCACAGTCCAGGGCACTGCTGCGGGAGGCCTTTACAATGGCAACTTTACCGTGCTTGCCTCCGACAACCAGGACGATACACTCACCAAGAGCGCAGCCTTTCAAGTCACCGTGCCAGCCGCCACCACCGCCGTTACACCCGAGCCCAGTACGCTGCTGCTACTCTTCACCGGCCTAGCCGGAGCCACCCAACTCCGCCGTAAGTCAAAGCAAGCACTTTAGGAGATTGGCAACCAGCGTTCCACCTTCACCGCGTAGCAATGTGGTGAGTTTCTTCCGCAAAAGTGTTGCTAATGTTGAAAAGCAGTTAGCCGGGCCTGTAACACACAGCAGGCGCTACAATCATGCACAAACCCTACTTCGTTGAGGAGTTTGCCGCATGAAGTCTGCTCTTCATTACGCATCGGCTGTTCTGGTGTTATGCTCACTCGGTCCAGCGATGGCGCAGCAGGCGGGTGTACCCGTGCGCGCACCGGGTGCGCCGCAAGAGACGAACCCGCCAGATGCCTTTGCCTCCTTGCCGGGGCAGGGGCGGTCGATGATCGTCACCAAGATGGGCATCGTCGCCGCGCCGCAGTTTTTGGCATCGCAGGCGGGTGCCCACATCCTTGAGCAGGGCGGTAATGCCATTGATGCGGCTATTGCGGCCAACGCGGTCATGGGTGTGACGCAGCCCTATGTAAACGGCATTGGCGGCGACCTGTTCATGCTGTATTACGAGGCGAAGACGGGCAAGGTCTACGGCCTGAACTCCAGCGGATGGACGCCGAAGGCGCTGACCATCGAGTATATGAACTCGAAAGGCCTCACGGAGATCGATCCGCTCAGCGTCTACACCGTGGACGTGCCGGGCGCGGTCGCCGGTTGGGACGCGATGCGCGTTCGCTTTGGCCGGCTCCCGTTCAAGCAGACGCTGGCACCGGCGATCTACTACGCGCAGAACGGTTTCCCCTTGGCGGAGCGCAATGCGCGCTACTGGTTCAGCAAGCGGCTGTTGACGCAGCCCGGCTGGAAGGAAACCTACGCACCCACCGGTATGCCGCCAAAGATGGGCGACCTGTTCCGCAATCCGGCGCTGGCGCATTCGTTGCAGGCCATTGCCGACGGCGGCAGGGATGCCTACTACAACGGACCCATGACCGACACGATGGTTAAGTTCCTGAACAGTCAGGGCGGCCTGCACACGCGCGAGGACTTCTCCAGCTTTCAGCCGGAATGGGTCGAGCCGGTCTCAACCATCTATCGCGGATGGACGGTCTACGAGCTGCCGCCGAATGGCCAGGGCATCGCCGCGCTCTCCATGCTCAACATCATGGAGCACTTTCCGCTCGCCGAGTACGGCCACAATTCCGCCGACGCGCTGCAAGTAATGATTGAGGCAAAGAAGCTGGCCTACGCCGACATGTACCACTACGTAGGCGATCCGCGCTTTACGCCCGTACCAGTGAAGCAACTGGTGTCAAGGGATCTGGCGGACAAGCGCGCGAAACTCGTCTCCATGACGAAGGCGTCCTGCCAGGTGGTGCCGTCGGACGTTACGGCGGAGCTGAACAAGCATGGCAACTCCACGATCTATCTGTCTACGATTGATAAGGATGGCAACATCGTCTCGCTCATTCAGAGCAACTTCGCCGGCTACGGCACCGGCATGGTGGCACCGGGGCTGGGCTTCTCATTCCATAATCGTGGCGCGGGATTTCAGCTGACGCCGGGTCTGCCGAACTCGTTGGCCGGACACAAGCGTCCGCTGCATACCATCATCCCGGCGTTCATGGAGAAGGGGGATCTGCACATCGGCTTTGGATCATGGGCGGATGGAACCAGGCGCAGGCCCACGCGCAATTCGTCGCGAACATCGCCGACTACGGTATGAACGTGCAGGCTGCCATCGAGGCTCCGCGGTTCACCAAAGAAACGTTCGACGGATGCGACGTCATGATGGAGCAAACCGTGCCTGAATCAGTCCGCGCCGACCTGGTAAAACGCGGCCACGAGGTGAAAGTGCTGGAGCCGTACTCCTACACCGTAGGCCAGGGCGACGTGGTAGTCCGTGACAGCAAACGCAACATCAACCTCGCCGGAGCCGACCCGCGCGCCGACGGCGAAGCCATCCCGGAAGAACCAAAGACACCATAGAGTCATCCACACAGGTGTAGAGTTTCTTGTTAGGGCCGAAGGTCCGGCAACATAAAGCCTGGGCCGAAGGCCCAGGTAGGCGAGTGGTGACACATTCCAAGCGCTGAAGGCGCGGCACATAGATCTCCTCCAAGCCTGAATGAGTAGTGCTCTATCGCTTTACATTGACCGCTCTCATCATTGTGACTACTCTGGTCACATGAGCAGTTGGAGAGCGGCGGAAGCAAAGGCGAAATTCAGCAAAATGCTGGATCAAGCAGAGAACGCGGGGCCGCAACTGGTCCGTCGCCGTAAGCAGGTGTTCGTCATCACGACCGAAGCTGAGATTGAGCGCCGCCTTGCCCAGGCCAAAGCTGGCAAGCGCAAGAAGTTCATCAGCGCGTGGGAAGCGCTTGGCGCTCCTGGCAACGTGCTCGACGAAAAAGAGTTCGAGGAGTTCAGTACGGCCCTGAGAGAAATACGGGGACATTGATCTACCTTTTCGACACCAACGTCATCTCGCAACGCAAGGCGGAACGGCCGAACCAAGCCGTCTTGCAGTTCCTGACTTCAATTCCGAACGAGCAAAGTTTCCTCAGCGTGATCACGCTCATGGAGATACGAGCAGGCATTGAGAAACTAAACATTGGGTCAGAAAAGCGGGCCGGGCTTGAAGTCTGGCTAGAGCAAGATGTTCAACGCGGCTTTGCCGGTCGCATACTACCCGTAACTGCGGAAATATCCGATGCCGCCGGACGGCTCTATGCAGCCGAAAAGAAGGACGCACGCACACCAGCCATCTCTGACCTTCTCATCGCTGCCACAGCAAAGGTCTACGGAATGCAGATCGCCACAATGAACCGTATACATTTCGAGCCGCTCGGCATCGAGCTTACGAACTTGTAATTAGTTCTCTTTTGCTATGAATGCGCTATGTGGTTCGTCATACGCATAGGTGCATACCTCCCCTGGACGTACCTAGACGTACGCAAAGTTCTTACGCTGCATTCGAACGATGAGCGACAGCCATAGGTCAGCGTCAAGCGTCTCTGCAACAATATGCTTCTTGTCTGCGTAAATAAATGCGATCTCTACGCGGGTACTATCGGCGCATGGCACTGCTAACCACGCTTGAACTCGGTGAGTGCTGTACCAGCTTCGATGAACCCGAAAACCAAGCAGTCGATGATCAATCCCAACGACGTGCCGCTCAAACGAAACCTGTTTGGAAGTGAGCTCTTTGTAGAGCGTGCGTAGTGCTAACACGCACAGTACGAGAAGGATGTTGTAACCAAAGCAGTAGATAGATGCCCAACTCGATTCTGAACGAGCCAGCCAAAAATAGAAGCAAACGCCTGCAAACCACAAAGACAAACTCGCAGTGACTGTAGCAACAACTACCTTCCAGACAGTGTTTGCAGGCGGAACATGAAGAATCCATTTCGTTTCAGTCTCGTCGATTGGTAGTCCTTAGCCATTCGATCTACAAAAGAATAGACCGCCGAAAGGCGGTCTATTAGTGCTGTTGTTGACCTTTAAGTTAGTCGCCAGCGACCAACTCGTCTTCCCGCACCTCGGTCTTTGGGGCGGGTTTAATGCCGCTCAGGCCGGAGCCGAGGCCGCCGATTTCGCCGAGGGCAACGAAGCCGCCGGGCATCTCGGGTTCCTTCAGGATTTCCTTGCGGTAGAGCTTGGCCATGCGGGCGTTCTCCGCTTCCTGCTTCAGCTTGGCATCGCGAGCGCGAATCTTCTCCTCGCGCGCGTTCTTCGCAATGCCGCTCTTGTCGAAGGTATCGTTGGCGGCGGAGTTGACGTGGGCCTCGTTCAGAACCAGGTCATACTTTTCCTGCTTCTCGATTGCGACCTTCTTGCCGCCGGCAAAGATTTCGTGACGGCCATGCTCCTCATACCACTTGGTCAGGGTCGAGGTCATGTGCATCTTCTCGATGATGTTGCGCCAGCCCACGCCGGTGTTGTAGGCGCAGAAGCTGATCTCGCCCTCCTGCGTGGCGTACGGAATGATGCACTGCTCGGTGCGGCGGAAATCGTAGTTGAACAGGTCCTGGAACCACATGCCAGCGATAAAGAGGAAGTTCCAGCGATCCTTGCGGCGCATTTCGATGTCGGCCTGCGTGCGGTCCGCCGTTACTTTGCCATAGTTGCGACCGGTCGCGCCGAAGCACTTATCGAACTTCTGCAAGAGGTCCATGATCTTGAAGTGCGTAGGTGCCTTCGTCGGGTCATAGTTGCGCAACAGCGCTAACGACACGCCCAATATGGAAAGGAACTTGCCGCGCGCTGCATCGTTAACCTTCGCAACGTCCTTCGCAAGACGATCGGCGTTCAAGAAGGCGGTGACAGGCACGGCTTCCTTGGTCTCCTTATCGATCATCAGCGCCATGCCGATGCCGCAGTTCGGGTGGCAACCGCAGGAGAGCTGGCCCCAGTCATGATCCGGCCCGTGGACGAGATCGGCCCAGTCGCTGAACGTAGACATGAAGGAGATGGGGAACCAGTCGCGAGTGGACTCGCCCAGGCCGGTTTGCGTGCGCACGTCATGTGCGAGGTGAGAGAGGGTATAGCGCTGCGCCATGCGACGCTCGTCGGAAACCGCCTCGTCGCGGCCCGTGAAACTGACCGGCTGGAAGGAAAGAAAGTTGATCTTCTTCGGGTTATCGAGCGCGAATTCGATGATGCGACCGACCTGCTCATTGTTGATGCCATTGATGATGCAGGTGACGGGAACGATGTCCACGCCGGCCTCATGCAGGTTGTGGATGGCCTGCAGCTTTACGTCGAAGGAGTTGCCAACTTTGCGGTGCGAGTTGGCGGCGTTGCCGATGCCGTCAAACTGAAGGTAAGCATAGCGAAGCCCGGCTTCGGCGGCGGCCTTTGCGAATTCCTTGGACTTGGCGAACTCGATGCCGTTGGTCGCGGCCTGAACGGAGTTGTACCCCACCTTGCGGGCATAGGCAACAGCGTCAAGGAAGTACGGGGAGAGCGTTGGCTCGCCACCGGAAAACTGCACGGACATTTGGCGGCGCGGCTTGATCTGGATGGCGTTGTCCAACATGGTCTTGATTTCGTCCCACGTCAGTTCGTGGACAAAGCCGACCTGGTTAGCGTCCATGAAGCACGGATCGCACATCATGTTGCAGCGATTGGTTAAGTCGATGGTCAGCACCGAACCGCGGCCATGCGTGACGGTCGACGTGCCGTGATTGTGCAGCTTCTCATCGTTATGCGCGCGGATGTCGCGGCCCGGGAACACCTCTTCCAGGTGCTGCATCATGGCCGGATCGATGGACATAATGTCTTCAAAATGTCCGTGAATCGGGCAATCCTTGACCATCAGGATCTGGCCGTCGCGCTCGATGATCTGCGCCTTGATCTCGCCAACCTTCTCATTCAACAAGATCTCGTGCGGCAACTTGCCGTCGATGATCTGCTGGCGAATCTCCGGAATACACCGAGGGCAGAGCGAGTCAGTCGTGCGCGGCCAGCCAAGCGGCGGCTTCTCCTTTTGGTAGCTCTTGAGCAGGGGCTTGTCGCTCCACTTGGGCGTGAATGACGGATTGGGGCTGATGCTGTTCAGCTTGTCAAACACCGCCCATCCGGCTTTTGCGACCAGCGTGAGTGACTTTTCCGCGAGCTTTGATACAGTGGCCATGCCTTCTCCTGAACGTAGTGTCTTGCTAAACCTGGGTTACGGGACCAACCATACGATGCTGCCGGATGTACCTGCGCACCAATCTTTCGCGCAGGAACCTGAACCGTTACAGCAACTTGCGCCTCAATGAGGTTACTTCCAATTGGCCGGTGTCAACAGACAGATTGACGGAGCAGTAACAATCCGCCATCGAACGGCAAATGTGAGCAGCGAATGGCACACATGGTGTTCCCGTTTCGGACCACATCACTCACATGAAACTGCGTGGTGTTGTCGCTTGTCGTCGCAATCGGAGTCGAAGTTCTCCCAGTGACAGCGAAGCCACTCGCCCGCGGCTTGCAGTAGCATGTAATACGTTTGAAACGTCTCACTTGCGGTAGAACTCGTGCGCATTCACCTCTTCATCGCCTGCTATAACGACACCCTGTTCCCACGGACAGGCATTGCCGTCACGTCCCTGCTGGAGCGTCTGGGTCATGAGGTCGTCTTTCCTATGGCCCAGACATGCTGCGGACAAATGCACTACAACACCGGTTACCACGCCGAAGCCTTGCCGCTCGTGAAGCGTCTCCTGGCTGAGTTCAGCGATGCGGAGACCATCGTCGTCCCATCTGCAAGCTGTGTCGCCATGATGCGCGATCACTATGAACTCATCGCACACAGCGCGAACGACACGGCCATGCTCGGTGAAGTGAAAGCATTCCTTCCCCGTGTCTTTGAGTTCTCGGAACTACTCACGGACAAGCTCGGCATCAGTGATGTCGGAGCATACTTCCCCCACCGCGTCACGTATCACCCCTCCTGCCACTCCTTGCGCCTACTGCACGTGGGCGACCGCCCCACTCGTCTCCTCCGCGCCGTCGAAGGCCTAGAATATATCCCAATGCAAGACGCGGACCAGTGCTGCGGCTTCGGCGGTACCTTTGCCGTCAAAAACGCCGAGGTCTCCTCAGCCATGCTGCAGGACAAGCTGCGCTGCGTCCACACAACAGGCGCCGAGTTCGTCGCCGCCCTCGACAACTCCTGCCTGATGCAGATCGACGGTGGCCTGCACCGCGAACGAGCCGGGCGGGGCGAGTCGCAGTGCATTCGGCCCGTCCACCTTGCGGAGATCCTCAACTCCACCCGCGAAAGCCCGCTGACCAACGAGAGTCTCGCATGGGAGCACGCCACGGTATGAGCGTCCGCGTTGGCCACACCGCTGAAAAGGCCGCCTTCCCCATTCTTGCCCATGCCGTCATGCAGGATGACCAGACGCGCCGCAACGTCCGCCACGCCACGGACGTCATCCGTGCTAAGCGCGCTCTGCGCGTTGAAGAGATGCCGGATTGGCAAGAGCTCCGCACCTCTGCGCACGCCATTAAGACGCACACGCTGGAACACCTGCCCCACTATCTCGAGCAGTTCGAGCGAAACTGCATCACGGCAGGTGGCCAGGTGCACTGGGCGCGCGATGCCGACGAAGCAAACAGCATCGCCATCCGCCTGATTCGCGAATCCGCCGCACACAACGAACCGGAAAAGCAGCGGCCTGAGGTCATCAAGGTCAAAACCATGACCTCCGACGAGATCGGTCTAAACGCCGCACTCGAACGCGAGGGCATCACGCCATGGGAGACCGACCTGGCCGACATGATCGTGCAGATGGGCCATGATGAGCCATCGCACATCGTCGTCCCCGCGCTGCACAAAAACCGTCATCAGGTGCGCGAACTCTTCCTCCACAATATGGGCCTGCACGAACTGGGCACTGAAGCCGTCGACCTCACCGCGGCGGCTCGCAACTATCTGCGGCGAAAATTCCTAAGCGTTGAGATTGGCATCAGTGGAGCAAACTTCGCCATCGCTGAAACCGGCGGCGTCTGCGTCGTCGAATCTGAGGGCAACGGTCGCATGTGCGTCACCATGCCGCGCACGCTCATCACGCTCATCGGCATTGAGAAAATCATCCCCCGCCTCCAGGACCTCGAAGTCTTCCTGCAACTGCTGCCCCGCTCCGCTACCGGCGAACGCATGAATCCGTACAACAGCATCTGGACCGGTACCAGCGGCGAGGACGGTCCCCGCACCTTTCATGTCATCCTGCTGGACAACGGCCGCACCGGCATGATGTCGAACACGCGTGAGCGCGAAACCCTCAACTGCATCCGCTGCGGAGCCTGCCTCAACAGCTGCCCGGTCTACCGCGAAACAGGCGGCCACGCCTACGGCTCCATCTACTCCGGCCCCATCGGTGCCATCCTCTCACCGCAGCTCAACGGCATGGAGCACTCCCGTTCACTCCCCTACGCCTCATCCCTCTGCGGTGCCTGCTACGAGGTCTGCCCTGTCAAAATCAACATTCCAGAGACGCTGATCCATCTCCGTGGCCGCATCGTCCAGCAGGACCAGCAAACCTTCACCGGCAGACTGAGCCAGGAAAGCCTCGGCATGAAGGCCGCTGCGCACCTCTTCCAGCACCCGCGCCAGTACGAAGCCGCGCAACGCCTCGCCCGCACAGGCCAGACCATCTTCGAACGCAACGGCACGCTCGCCAACCTGCCCGGCATGGCAGGCGGCTGGACGCAGTTCCGCGACCTGCGCCCATTCCCCAAACAAACCTTCCGCGAATGGTGGAAACAAAACCGCAACGGCACACCAAGGGCCGAAGGTCCGGAAGCATAACAGCCTGGATCGAAGGCCCAGGTTCAAGTCAAACTTAATTTCAGGCGCTGAAAACGCGACACAACCGTCATCCTGAAGCCTGCCCTGAGCTCGTCGAAGGGCAAAGCGAAGGATCCCGATGCACTTACAACCAGCAAAAGGTGTCTAGGCTTTTAGCCGGAAGCCCGCTCCTGAGCGGGAGACTAAGGTAAGGGCAGAACACACGATCGAAGTGGCCTATGCAGGCTGTAAGCCTGCGTTGTAATAGCCTGGGGCGAAGCCCCAGGTACAGCAGGTAATGAAGTTGCGGGCTGTAGGCCCGCGTTAAGTTGCTAATCGAAGCAGATGAGGCATCGTTTCAGTAAAAGCTATAGAGATGTTCTCAATGTGACGTCTCGTACCCAATGAAGAGAACCCCATGAGCGACGCCAGAACCGCCATCCTCGACACCATCCGCCGCCAGCTCGCGCGCGATCCTGACCTGCCCCCGCATACACTCACCGAATCACCGGAAGCTGCCTACGCCCGCATCCCGCGCCACTACCAGCGCACCGCCCAACTCACTCGCGAAGACATCCTCGATCTCTTCTACGACCGCCTGCGCGACTACGATTCCGAACTCATCTTCACGGACGAAGCAGGCATCCCAAAGGCCGTCACACAAGCCATGCAGCAGGCCAACGAATCTCTTCTCCTCGTACCCGCGGATGTCCCAGAAGCATGGCTACCGCAAGAAGGCATCCGCATCCTGCGCGACCATTGCCTCAGCATCCCTGAATTAGACAGCGCACCCACCGTCCTCACCGGCTGCAAAGTCGCCATCGCCATGAGCGGCACGGTCATCCTGCAGCACGGCGCAGAGCAGGGCCGCCGCGCCGCTACCCTCCTGCCCGACCATCACCTCTGCGTCATCCGCCGCGACCAGGTGGTCGAAACTATCGCTGAAGCCCTGCCCCGCCTCGACAGCTACCGCACCGCGCCCATCACCACCATCGCCGGCCCATCCGCCACCAGCGACATCGAAATGACCCGCATCCGCGGCGTCCACGGCCCGCGCCGCCTCACCGCCATCATCGTGTAGATAGTTTGTAACGCTGTTACAACGTAGCAGTAGCCTCATGGTAGTGGTAGTTTGTCTTCATGAGGTCGCTACTCTCAGTCGTCTGGCTTCTCTCGATTCCTGTTCAAGCTACAGTACCCCGTCGAACAATCGACTGGTGTGCACAGGATGGAGCCTACTTTTACGCAGCAAACGATGACTTCGCTCAACCTGTGCAAGTCGAGCTGGATGGGGTTGCTATCCGGATTGAGCATCCCGATTCCAAAAGCGCAGATGCTAAAGTCAGTTTCACAAGCGGGAACAACGTTCTAGTTCAAAATAAAAAGGACTTTGAAGCGTCGCAGGGGTGGCTGGTTGTTTCACCTAGAGGTACGTTTGCCGCGACCTGGAAATACAATGCCTCAAGCGCAGAAACGCAGTTGTTTAGTGTGAGTAAGGACAGAATCAAGGAAGACAGTGATCTAATCCTATCAGCAGAAAAAGCATTTGTTGCCGATGCCAAGCATGTTTGCAAAAGTCCTGGAACAAATACGACGGCTATTAAGTGGATTGATGACGATCACCTACTACTTGCGATCAATGCTTGGGCGTCGGGCTTTTGCTATTCAAACTTCACAGAAGGCTTTGTTCTCTCGCCTTCAAAGCACCTGATAGAGAAGAAACTCTCAGAACAGGAACTCATCAATTTGCCAGCTGTCTGCACTTGGAATCTTGTACCCGTTAGACAGCATTAAACCTGCAAAAAACCAGATCCGTCGCGTGGGTTCAAGGTTCGTGATTACAACGGCTGTACGCAAACGGTGCTGACCTTAGCAAACGGCCAAGCTCTCAGTCAAACTTCCGCCACCAGATATCCCGCACACTGATCTTGCAAGGCTGGCTCTCAATCTCAAAGCCAACATTGCCCGACTGGTTGTTCGCATCATTCGGGTTGTCATCGATGAAGATCGCCATCAGCTGCCCGTTCATGATGTGCATCATCACGCCGCCGCGCGCGATGATCTCGTAATCGTTCCACTCGTTCACCTTGACATAGCCGCCCAGCGCCCGCTTGTCGCCGATGTTCGCCACCAAGCGGTTACCCTGCCCCGGCAGCGCCTGCGTCACCTGTCCGCGGTACGCCAGGATGCCCTGCATCGTGTTCTCGCTGTACCACTGCCCCGTGTAGTCCGCCGCCGACTGCCGCACCGGAAACCAGAAGTCCGCCTGCGGGCCGGTCAGCAGCCATTTGGTCGGTGTACCACCCGGCCCCGGCACCCGGCGGCTGCGGACGCGTCCACGCCTCGCCCGCATGGCTGCGGTACTGGATACCGCCGCCGCCGCCCTTCTCGATCTTCATCTGCAGCTTCAGGTTGAAGTCCTTAGCCCTGCCTGCCGTGTACACGATGTAGCTGTTCCCGCGCGGCTTGCCCTCCAGCGTCTCGCCAACCATCACGCCATCCTCAACCCCCCAGATCGTCGGATCGCCGTCCCAACCGGCCAGGCTCATGCCATCGAACAGCTGCGTGTAGCCCGTGTGTTCATCGATGTCATACGGCAGCGGATCATGAAACTTCGGCATCCCTGTCAGCTGCCGTCCGTCCGGCCCGGTTACGGCAGGCCGCGCAGGCGGCGACTCCAACTCCTTCGGCACAGTCTGACTCCACACTGCGCTGCCCGAAACAAGGACTGTGGCAAAAGCAAATCTCAACCGTAATCGCATCACGACTCTCCTGAGTTGTCGCGCAAGCAAAATGGGCCTGACGCTGAACGCCACGCCCCGTTGTTCTGGTCCGTTGGAGTTAGAACGTCCCCTTAATACCCAGCTGGATGCTGCGGTTATCCTGCTGTGCCGCACCCGTCGATGTAGCAGTAATCTTCCCCAGCGACGCTGTCGTGCCAAGGTTTGCATTCGGGTTGGAGAAAATACCGTGATTGATGACGTTGTAAGCCTCGGCACGAAACTGCATATTGAACCGCTCGTAAATCCTGAAGTTCTTGATCGCGGAGAGATCAAAGTCCGCTGTGCCCGGCCCACGACCGGTGTTGCGTGTTACCCATCCTTGCAGGTTCGGGATAGGACGCGACGCCGACACGTAATTACCAGGAGTTCCGGTCAGCGTCGCAGCGGTAGGTGATTGCGAGTAGGCTGTCGGATCGAACCAGTTGCTGATGCCGCGACTCGATCCCTTGTATGAACTCGCCACGGTACGGCCAGGTGCAAGATACACACGGCAGCCAATGTAGTTCGCAAAGCTGCACCCAGACCCGGCGATGTCAAACGGATACCCCGTCCGCAACTGAACCGCAGGCTGCAGACTCCATCCACCCGCGATCGCATTGCCGATCCCGTGCTGCAGGTGATCGTGATTGGAACCAAACGGCAGTTCGTACCCGCCAGAAATCACCGCACGATTACGCACGTCGAAGTTGGAGTACGAATGGTCGAATGACGTGGTGGTCGCATAGGACGAGTCGTTGCCACCCGCCTCGCCCGAGATGTTATCCAGGTTCTTAGACCACTGATAGCTACCAAGGATGTAAAGTCCGTTCTTGTTGCGCTTTTCAATTTTGACAGAGCCACCGTTGAAGTTAGCCGCGCCCAGGGTTGAACTGGTCAAAATGCCAGGACCGAACTGCGGGAACGGACGTGTTGTGAGGTTGGCAGGTATCTGGAACGGATACTGAATGTACATGTTCTGGTCGTAGCGCTTCCACATGTGGTGCGTGTTGCTGCCCGTGTAAGCCAATTCCATAACCACGCCATGGCCCAGTTCCTGCTGCAGGCTGGCATTCCACTCCTGTGTGAGCGGCTGCTTATTAAATGGAAAGATTGAGAACGGCGCCGGAAGAATCGTCGATGTGGTCGGATCGGGGTACAGTGCCGGTTGATTCAAGCTGGGATTGCCATTCACGAAGTAGTTGTTGAACGACTGCTGGTAGTAGAGTGGAGCCGCGTACCGGGTGAACTGCAGTTCGTTGGTATTCAAGTTATCGAAGTAAATTCCGTAGCCGGCACGAACC
>CAXUHI010000025.1:37094-44607 GCA_964251045.1 uncultured Terriglobus sp.
ACCACCGTTCCCGGGTGCACTTCGTACGCCAGGCCAACTCGAGGCATGAAGCCCTTCTTGAACGGTTGAATGATACCGGGCTGGTACGTGCGGGTCGTATCGATGTATGGCAGGTACGCCGTCGGAATCACAGCAGGCCGCTTTGTAAACGTGATCAACCCGGTGCCTGGGTCAAGCGATCCTTCCATCTGATTCTGCTCGTGAAAGGGCTGGTTGTACTCCCAGCGGAAGCCCAGGTTTGCCGTCAGACCATGGCCAATCTGCCAAACATCACTCGCAAACGCACCGTAGGTGTTGTCACGGTAATGACCCAGCGTGGTTCCCGCGTTTCCATTGCAGCCAGAGGTACACACACCGCGCGCATAGTTCTGGAACTTATTGTAAAGATATGTCGTCCCGTTGACGCTGTACGTCTTACTTCCAATGGGGCAATTACCAACAGACGTCACATTATTTGGATCATCCGGACCGGTCGGTGTGTATCCCGCCTTGTACGTTGCCGGTGTGCAATTATCGAACGTTGCAATACCGCGGGCATTGTTGTCTGCAATCTGCCACAGCCGCCGGTTCTGGAATTGGAAGCCGACCTTGGCCGTGTGCTTCCCAAGAACGTCGGACAGCGTATCGCCCAGGCTGATCACATTCTCATGACCGCCTTGGTCGCCCGACCCGTCACCTACCGAAGAGAAGCCCTGGATGGTGTAGGCCGCACGCCCATTTTGACGGGGAGATGTCAACGCAGTAACATTCGTCAATCCCTCCGCCGCTGCCCAGTTTCCATTCGGACCCGGACTTTGCAGAACACCCAACGTGATGTTGTAGTACTCGTTCCATCCGATACGAGCTTCATTCACAATCTTCGATGTGATGAGATAGGTATCGCCTAACACCGCGTTCCGTCCGAGCAGTGGATTGGATGTCGAACTTCCCGTGACCGTCGGCGTGATCTGGGCGGAGTTGAAATTGATATACCGCCCGAACATGGAGTGCTTCGATGTAAGCGTCACATCGCCGCGCACCGTATATTCGTCATAGTCATCAATGAAAGGCAGGGTCAAAGCATAGTTCCCGCTGCCATTCACTGTGATGGCATCGCTCGTCACCACGGGATATGTCGGGTTCAGGACAAGGGCCACCTTGTTGGTTACGGCAAAGGCCGCAGGATTCGTCTTGCTATACCCAATTGGTGTCAGATAAGGCTGGTTGGCCGGTGTAGAGGGCAATGCCTGATTGCTGACCGTATCCCACTGTCCGGCAAGTTCCGTCGCAGTCGGAAATAGAGCCGTGCTCACCGTCTGCCGCTGCGACCGCTGACCTTCGTACGCGCCAAACAGGAAGAGTTTGTCCTTGATTACCGGAAAGCCAAATGTTCCACCAAACTGATGCCGGTAAAAGTCCGGCTTCGGCTGAAGGACACCGCTTACGTAAGCCGGTGCAAAGTAATTGCGAGCATCGAAGATGGCGTTACGAGCGAACTCATAGCCTGATCCATGCAGGCTATTTGTACCAGATTTCGTCACCATCGAAACGACTGCCTGACCTTGGCCGTACTCTGTCGAGAAAGTCGAACGCAACAGGTTGAATTCCTGCAACGCGTCCACGTCGGGCAGCAATGACATGTTGTTGAAGCGGACGGAACGGACATACGTACCATCCAGCACGTAGTTCGTTGAGTTGCCGCGACCGCCATCAACAGTGATGTAGAGCTGCCTGGAACTGGTAGCAGTTCCAGTCTGCGCGGGACTGCCGGTCTGTCCCGTCTGCACGGGAGAAACACCCGGTGCCAGCGTCGCCAGTTGCAGCACGTTGCGCCCGTTCAGCGGCAAATCGTTAATCTGCTTCTGATCGATTACCTGTCCAACCGTTGCTTCCTGCGTCTGCAGCTGCGGAGGCAGCGTACTCACCTCAATGGTCTCGTCCGTTCCGCCCACAGCCAGCGTCACGGAGCCATTGGCGGTTCTACCGATCTCAATAGGAAGCGACGCAATCACACTCGTCTTGAATCCTTGTTTCTCGACACGCAAACGGTAGTTCGCCGGCGGAATGTTCGGGATAGACCAGTCACCCGCGTCGTTCGTCGTCGTAGTCCGTTCCGCTCCTGTTCCAACGTTGATCAGGTGCACGGTTGCGCCCGGAACCGAAGCTCCGGTTGGGTCCGTAACGCGTCCCGCAGCGTCGGAGCTCGAGCTTGCCTGCGCAAACGCGGAGGGCACGGTTGCGGTGACAAGCAACAGCGGTATTGCGGTAAACAACACAGGCGCCGCACACCATACAACGGTCAGCGCAGCGTGCAAGGGACGGGCCGGAAGGCCCACTTTTTGAGACGTTTCATACATACGTGTTCTGCCTCCAACTCACGGCGCGGCGGTGAACCCGGTCCTCGCCGGATATGCCCACCAGACATGCCGGCGAGCGATCCTTCTTGCACCAGTGCGGTTCTACTGATGTTGCGCGTCTATTTGCAGCGACGACGGATTATGCCACACGGCGGGAACAATTGTGAACAGCGAGACTCGTTTTTTGTGAATTGGATTGAAACGTCTCAGAAGAGGCCCAAACCATACCTGTCAGGTAAGCTCGTTGCCTGCCAACCTTAACGCGTACCGCACGCGTCCGGGTTCTATCCCAGGAATATGGGTCTTATGTGCCGCTCAAAGAGATTGGCCGTCACGTTGCGTGCGATCACACCGTCATGCACGGTCAGCGCATCCGTGAAGCGCGATCCTATCTTCGCAGCCACCTTGAATCCCACATGCAAAAGCTGCCGGAAGTCCGGATTGTAGTCTGGATCGGCGTCGTTGTGACGGAGCGCCCGCACAAACTGCTCACCCGTCCAGGCTTCTACCTCCGCCGGCAGCGGCAGCTTCCTCCGGTCGATGTCGATAACACTCGCATACGGAGCGCAAAGTTCATCGGCATGGGAATACGCATGGGCATATACCTCGCAGGCCAACTCCAGTGCGTCCCCGCCCGCCTCGGCCAGGCCAATCAACTCCTCCAGCCATGTCGTCCCTGCGGTCTTCACGTGCACACCCGCATCAAATTCACGCATTCCCTGGCGAATCGCCGCATAGATTGAAAACTTGTCTGACCCGGAGTGCACACTGAGCTTTACATTTTCCTGCAATCCGTACCGCTCAACCGCGTACGCAATCGTAGCCAGGTCGTCGCGAAACTCCCTGGCAAATTGCGTCACATCACCCATGTAGTCCACACCTTTATTGAAGCGGCCCGTGAACTTGGGGGCGATCGTTTGGATCGGCAGCTTTTCGTCAGCAATCGCAGCAAGAATAACCAACAGTTCTGGCGGTGTCTGCGGAGCATCCGTCTCGTCCATGCTAACCTCCGCAATGAAATTCTCTCTACCCTTTTCGCTTTCAATCGCACGGTAAATCTCACCCGCGTGCTGCACTGCGGCAAGGAACTGCGTCGCCGTTTTGCGTACAAACACCTCATCAATCTGGAAAGGCTCCTCAATACGAGGAATGGTGATTACGCCTGTCAGTTCAGGATGCCGTGCAACAAACCCATCGATCTCCGCCTCATTGCTCTTTTGTCCTATGTTGTCAGCCACGTCGATGGTGAAAAAGTCGCAAGGGTTCACAAATCGCTCATAGGTCTTCAGATTGATGTGATCCGCATCAAGGAAATACGGCTCTCTCCAGCCCAGTTCACGCACTGCGGCATCCGCCGCCGCTCGCGTGCCTGCAGGCTCCGATCCGATAATCAGATGCTCGCGGTTGGACTTGTTCCACACCGGCGCAATCGCCACGCCAGCCTCGGCCGCCATCATGCACGCACGCAACTGGGCCTTTGCCTGATGTGCAAACCGGTCACCCATGCCAAACGAGTATTTCGGCAATATCATCGTGTAACCCCTTTCGCGTGCGTTCCTGCATCGCACAAGCGCGTCCTCCATCTTGCCACGGCTTCACAGCACCGCGCACTTCCGCTTGAGAGTCGGCAGCAACAGCCGCGGCGCCATGCACAGAACGCGTAGAGCCCGAAATAATCTGTCCAAGCTGCATACCGTATACGCATCCTCCGGTGTCTATACCTGCAGTTCAGCTTTCCTCTCTCGGGAAAAAACATGCGCAGCCTTGTAGCCGTTTGTTGCTTCTTCGCGTTCCAACACGTCTTCGCGCAGATCACTCCGCAGCTGAATGTGACTGCGCCCTCCACCACATTTCGCGTTGGCGAGCGCATTCCGCTGACTCTGACCTTTACGGCACCCGCAGGCTCGCACGTGCGCGTCCTGACCGGCTACGAGGGCCAGCGCGGCATCACGAGTCCGTCGATTGAGGTGATACCCTCGTCCGGCTGGACGGACCCACATCCGGATGCATCAAGACCCTCGGCATTTGCGGGAATGATGCCTGCACCAGTCGATGTTTCTGACAAGCCCCTTACCCGCGTTCTCGATCTAAACGAGTACATCCGCTTCGAGCAGCCGGGTGATTATGCCGCTGTCATCCGCACAGCCGCGCGCCAACCTTTCGAGCCAGAGAACACACCCGCCATGCCAGTCGCCGTCTCTGCTCCGCTCAAACTGCACATCGTCGCGCCCACGCCGGAGTGGCAGGCAGAGACCCTGGCGGCAGCCGTAAACGCCCTGAAGGAACGCGCTACCCTGCCGCGCACCATCAACGACACAAAGGCTAATGCGTTGTACAGCACCATTGCTGCGCTCGACACCGATGCCGCTCTGCGTGAGATGGCGAGCCACCTGGACGACGAAAGGCCGGCAGGCTGGTCCAGCCGTCAGCGCATCTACACCGCCGCGCTCACTGGCCTGCCCGCCTCGCGCAGACCCGCCGCGCTTGCCGCCATGCGCATCGTGCTGAACACGCCAGACGCGCACATCAGCAGCGGCTTTCTGAGTGTCCTGATTAATCTTGAGCCGAGCGGAGACGTACCCGAGAACTGGCAACGCGCCAGCGAAGCCGCGTGGAATGAGATTGCCGCAACCATTCCCGCGCACACGCCGGCGACCCGCGCCGAAATAGCGGACATGCTCTCCCGCTTCAACCCTCCCAATGAGGAAGCACGGGCATCCCTGGCGCGTTACCTCGCGGAAGGTTTTCACGATCTGCCGCCTGATAAGCAATCAACGGTGTTGCAATACAGTTGGCAGGGCCTGCGCTCGCCCGCAATGCTTGCGGAGGTGCAGCGCCTCGCACAACTTCCAGAGCGCAAGCGCAACATCCCGGATGATCCGGACCAGGGCTTCACCATCTCTGCGACCAACGAACTGCGCGTCGTAGCCCTGCGGCGCTGGTACGATCTCGATCCAGGAGGTGCTACCGCCTACATCCATCAGCAGATCGGCACCGAACACCCCGCCTACGCCGCCAGCGACATTGCCTTCCTTCCATCTGACCCAATGCCACAGTTTGAGAGCCTCTGGGGCACGGCGTTGGCGGACGGCAGTAACGAAGACGCACCCCGCCTTACGTCCCTGCTTACCCGTTTCGGAACGGGTAACGCCAAGCCACAGGTTGGCGCGTATGTTGACACAATCTTGAGCAGATCTCCCGTTCTCTGCGGCTTTGTCGAACCCTCAGCCCTGGCCTATCTGGTTCGTTTTGATACAGAACACGCCCGGGCAGTCATCAGCCGGTCGCACGAAAAAGCTGATCCAAAGTGTCCCGGCCTGCCTTTCACAATGATCGCGGCCCTGGGAAACGGCCCCGCCCTGGAGGAGGCCGCGATCGCCGCGCTGGATCAGCAATCCATGGGCGAAGCAGAGGCGGTAGGCTATCTTGGCCGCTACGGCACGTCCGCCGCACGCAAGCCGTTGGAAGATCGCCTGCAACGGTACCTGGCAGAAAATGCGGACAGCAGCGTCACCTATGAAAGGTATGATCGGTCGCCTGAGGCCATGGCGCGAATGCAAAACATCGGTTTAGGCCAGGCGCTGTTACAGTCAGTGCTTGCGCCACAGGGCTGGATGACCAACCCGCAGGAGGCGTCCGCGCTGCTTGCCGGGTGCCACCTCCCGCAGGTCTGCCAGGTCTATCACCAGCTTCCCGCCGAGTTCGATCACCTCCAACTCTCCGTCACAGATTTCGGCAGGTACGAGCCTGTTTACAGCCTCCCTCCATTTCCCGGCCAGACACTTGACGAACTAAAGACGAAGCTCAGTCAACTGCCGGCGGGCACCACCATCGTTCTCCTGTCAAGCACCCGGGATTCATCTGAAGCGGAAGGGAAAGCCGCCAACGCCATCGAAGCAGCCCACCTCAACCTGGTCCGGAAGTAGGCTTCGGCACACTTCGACGCATACGCGTCCCGGGACTAAGGAACAATTCGATATCGTAGACCCATGCCAACTCGAGCGTGGACACTCGCCCCTGCACTTCTGCTACCCCTGTTGCTGCCCGCGCAGCAATCCCTTGTCGACACCTACAAGGACCTGCACGCGCATCCCGAACTCTCCCACTACGAGGAGCGCACGTCCGGCATTGTCGCGGCCGCTCTGCGGCAGGCGGGCTACACCGTCACCGAACGCGTCGGCCGCTACCCGAACGGATCGCAGGCCTTCGGTGTCGTAGGCATCCTGAAGAATGGCGCGGGCAAAACGCTGC
Source organism: uncultured Terriglobus sp. (assembly GCA_964251045.1). GTDB lineage: Bacteria > Acidobacteriota > Terriglobia > Terriglobales > Acidobacteriaceae > Terriglobus. The sequence goes on from CAXUHI010000025.1 coordinate 43,682, forward strand.
TGGTCCGCGGCGATATGGACGCGCTGCCCATCGTGGAAGAAACTGGCCTGCCGTACGCCTCTAAGGTCACAACCAAGAACGCCTCCGGCCAGACTGTGGGCGTGATGCAGGCGTGCGGCCACGACGTGCATACCACGGCGCTCATCGGCACGGCACGCGCGCTCGCCGCGGATCGCAGCAAGTGGCACGGCACGCTGATGATCGTCGCGCAGCCCTCCGAGGAGACCATTGACGGTGCCAAGGCCATGCTCGCTGACGGCCTCTACCAGCGCTTCGGCACGCCCGATGCCATCGTCGGCCAGCACGACACCAACAGCCTGCCCGCCGGCAAGGTCGGCCTGCTCGCCGGTCCCATGATGGCCAGCTCCACCTCGGTCGATGTCATCATCCACGGCATCGGCGGCCATGGCGCATACCCGCAGCTTGGCCGCGACCCCATCACGCTGGCCGCGCTCTACATCACGCAGATTCAGACGATTGTCTCGCGCGAGCAGGACCCGACCGATCCGTCCGTCGTTACCGTGGGCGACATCCACGGCGGCACCAAGCGCAACATCATCCCGGACGAGGTCAAGCTCGAACTCACCACCCGCGCCTTCACGCCGCACGCCCGCCAGGTCACGCTCGACGGCCTCCGCGCCATGGCCGCCGGCATCACCACCTCCGCCGGTCTGCCCGCCAGCAAGGCTGCCGAAGTCAAGGTCCTCGAAAACGAGTCCACGCCGCCGCAGGTCAACGATCCCGCACTCACGGCCAGGGTCCGCGCCGCACTGGAGCAGGCGCTCGGCAAGGGCAACGTCGTGGACGCGGAGCGCACGATGGGCTCAGAGGATGTCGGCATCTTCGGCGACCCCGCCTTCACCGGCGGCAAATCCATTCCGGTCGTCTACTACCGCCTAGGAGCGATGGACCCCGCCACCCTTAGC
>CAXUHI010000026.1:0-43993 GCA_964251045.1 uncultured Terriglobus sp.
GCTGTCAACATCGCCGTCATGGCGGTCTTGGGCAGCGCCTCAGGGTAGAGGAGCGGAATCAGGATCATCACCGCGACAATGGCCAGGTTGAAGGCAGCTGTTGCCCACATCCAGCGGCTGGACTTCGACTTGAGCTTGCCGGACGACTCTACCAGCGAATCTTCAAACATATGAAACCTCGGTTCTGCGAGAGGTAAATCTTTGGCTATGGACACCGCCGCGCGGCGGTTTGTTCCCGGTCATGAGGAAATCTTCATGCACCGTGACAAAGCGGTACTCCGGCAGAGGCGCGATTGGGTGCACATGCCGAAAACGAATGCGTGATCGTAGCGTGCTGAGGGAGCGTCTGGCAAACCCGTAAGGGCGGGCCGCCGCGCTGCCGTATTCTGAGAAGGAATTGTATGAGTCAGCAAAATCAATCCGAGGCATGGCGCGGGGCGTTGGTGGAACGCATTCGCGTTGAGGCGCAGCCGCCGGAGAAGTTCTCGCACCAGGCGCGGCTGTACGCTCTGGCAAAGAAGATTGCCTCTAGCCTGCCGGAAGACGCTGATGATGACGTGCTCTTTGCCGCCGCCTGGTCGCACGATCTGGGCGTCTTTCTCGGGCACCGGCCCGTTGACCCGGTGGCGCTGAGCCATTGGAACTCCACCGCCTACACGGTCGCGCACGCCGGTCCGTTGCTGCTGGAATGCGGGTATCCTGAGCACAAGGTTGCAGCGGCGGTCGAGTGCATCCGCACACATGAGGCGCATGGCGCGCCGACGACGCTCGAGGGCACCATTCTGCGCGACGCTGACCTGCTGGAGCAGCTTGGCGCGGTCGCCGTGATGCGCACTGCCGCGAAGATCGCGCAGGATACGCGCTTCGTCACCTTTGCCGATGCCGCCGCATCCTTGCACCGCGCCCTCATGAGCGTCCCAGGGCAGATCCGGCTGCTGGCGGCAAGGACCTTGGCAGCCCCGCGCATTGCGGCACTCCAAGCCTTTCTGGACGCCTTACAGGACGAGTCGGAAGGCCAACTCGCCTGATCATGGACCACGAGCAAACTACCGGTCCATGATGGCCCCATCTGCAATCCACTGTGCAATGGCAGCGATCTCACCGGGCGAGAGCTCGCCCTTCGGGGGCATGTTCATCGGGTGATCTGGCGGTCCCTGATGCCGTACCAGCCGCACCAGCAGGCTGCCATCGGGATTGCCCGGGACCACTGCCGGTCCGTGTTTGCCCCCCTTCAGCAGCGACTCCCGCGTGCCCAGATTAAAGTTGCCTTTATGGTTCAGGCCCCAGTGACAGCGGTAGCAGTTCTCCTTGAGGACCGGCTTCGCAGTGTTCTGGAAATACGTCAGCGCGGCAGCCTCCTGGGGAGTGGAAGGGCGGAATGTAGGAGGGGGCTCTGGTCCCGGACCGCACCCTGCCAGAAGCAGCAGGGAGGCGCAGGCGAACGGAAGCCGTCTCTTTACCCTGTCCGGCCTGTTCTCTCCTGTAGCAGTCGTCCGCATCAGCCCCATCCCTGTTGGACGCAGATAAGGTTTCTCTTACGGTGCGCAGGGGCGCGGGTGGCGCGCGATTTGCATACTGCCAACATAGCCGTGTGACATTTCCGGTACGCATCAGGCTGGTCACTTGCCGATGCGGAGGTGAACTCATAGGCTGAAGGAGCTCTGATGTTTGATTCTCCGCGGCTGGTATCCATGATGTCCGCGTTTACACAACGGCCTCTTCTCCGCACGGCACTGACCTTGGCCTGTGCCATGGCGCTGCCAGTCTGTGGTGCTGCCGCGCTTGCACACCATGCTACGCAGGCCCATGTGGCGTCCGCACGTCCCCACGCGATCGCGACGCATACCTCCATGCACGGGCGTCCGGTAGGACAGCACGCGCCCGTCCGCGCCTCCGGCACGCGTTCGGCTAGAGCGGCTCACCCGCCGGTCAGCACGATGGTCCGCGCCAAAGATTCCCGGAACGCAGCGATTCGGCCGGTGCTTGTCCGGCCACGTGCCCTCGCGCCGACGGCACCAGTCCCTGTGGATCAGACCGCGCAAGCAAGGCAGCAGCAGCGGGTGGAAGATCGCGTTCACGCCTGGTACAGGGCGCAACATCCACAAGCAACACCAGCCAACCAGACTGCCGGTGGAAGCACGGCGAATGCCGCTGTACAAGGCCCCTTGGAGGCCAGCAAGGCACCCGTCACACAGGCCGCCGCGCCGGTGATCCGTCTGAGCCCCGCGGCGCTGCACAGTGACGAGGCGATGCACGCCTCCGCCGCCGTCCAGCCCTCCGCTACATCTGGTGATGACAGCGTCGCCCTCGCCGAAGAGAGCCACATTCCCAGTACCGCGCCCACTGAGCGGACCGCTGCCCCCTTCACGCACGGCGACTTTACCCTGACCGGGCCAAATACCGCGCCCGCGGCACCCGTGTTGCGAGCGTCCTCACCCGCGGCAAGCGCCCTGCTGGCTGGCAAACCTCACGTGGACAGCATTCCGGTGGAGGTGGCGTCGCAGCCGGGTACTTTTACCGTCACGCCTGCTCTGACTCCCGCACCCGTCAGGCCGTCGCCCGCAGAGCAGGATGCCGCGAACGCAGCGTCGCTGGTGAAGGTAACTCTCTATGACACCGCGGGCAAGCTGATCCTGATTCCGCCCATGAAAGGCACGCACGACATCCTTGTCCACCAGAACCGGATGGCAGAGGCAGACGGCTTGCAGCGCATCAGCAGCGACGCGCAACTTGCGGAGATGCGCCGCTCGCACCTGCTGGTCGCGTTGCCGGAAACAGCAGGCATCGGCGTGGATGAGCGTATGCCGCTGAACCGCCGGTACGCACGTCCCTGGTCCGTCCACTTCCTCAACGATCTTGCACGCGCGCATTACGCCTGGTTCCACACGCCGCTGATCGTGACCTCCGCCGCGCGCACCGTGGCCTTTCAGCGCCATCTGGTGATGGTCAATGGCAACGCCGCGCCGCCAACAGGCGACATTGCCTCACCGCACCTGTACGGCCAGGCGGTAGACATCGCCAAGCACAGCATGTCCACTGCGGAACTTGCCTGGATGCGCGCGTATCTGACGCCACTGGAGGCACAGGGCAAGATCGACGTGGAGGAAGAGTTCCAGCAGGCCTGCTTCCACATCAGCATCTATCGCAGCTACGGCGGCTCAACCGATCCGCAGCCGGAGCCGAAGAAAGAAGTGCCGCGCGCCTACACGGTGCAACAGGCAAAGGCGGCGCCAGCCAGGCGCCGCCATGTGCCCACCGCATTGCTGGCGATGCGCCTCCGCTAAAAGCGAAGCCGCAGTGCAAGCTGTTCTGTTCGCGGATCGCCGACCGCAGTCGCCTGACCGAATGTCGCCGATGGTGCCGCCGGGTACGGGCCACTGCCGAAGGTGCCATTCGGGACCATGTCGTTGCGATGATTCAGCGCATTGAACGACTCACCCAACGCCTCTAGCGCAAGCCGTTCGTGAAGGACAAACGTCCGGCTCAACCGCGCATTCAGCGTGAAGAAGTCGAAGCCGGTGCCGGTGTTGCGCGGCAGCAGCGATCCGCTTTGCGCCTGGCGGCACGCGGCTGTCAGCGTTCCGGCAAGGCACGGGCGCAGAGATGTCCCCTGCAGGCTGGTGACACCGCTTGTCACGTTGAAAGGCAGACGCGAGGTGTACTGCAGAATGCCGCCCAACTGCCAACCGTGCAGCAGGACTGCCGCGAGTCCCTGGCCCGGTGCAAGCGGAGTGTGCAGCGTCGCGTCAAAGCTGACGCGGTGTCGCTGGTCGTCGTCGGAGCGGGCACGGTCATCCGCGATGCGGAAGTTGTTGACCGGGCCGGAGAAGAAAAATTCGCCCACATCGTCCAGCGCCTTCGACCATGTGTAGGAGACGCGCAGGTTGCCCCATGCCACGGGACGCTGCAGCAGCGACACCGCCAGACCGTCGTACTGCGAATCGGCAACACCCATATACTGCTTTGCGTTCGCGTAGGCGGGGTTGGGGCGCGTACCGTCCGGGTTGATGTTGCGGTTAAGCGATGCCACCAGGTGCGATCCGTGCACGTGCTGGTAGCTGATGCCCAGCGATGCGCGTGGACCAAGTGCCTGCTCCACCTCCGCTCCGGCCTGCACGGCGGCGGCGCTCGGCAGGTGCGGATCCATCAGCGTGAAGTTCAGCAGCGCACCGGTGGGCGGCGCGGCAGCAATGGCAGGGAACACAGGCGCACCGGCCTGTCCCGGAGAAAACGTATAGCTGGCCAGAACCGCTTGTGCATAGTTCGTCGTGTTGTTTGCGGAGAGCAACGCATTCGCCAGCGGTCGCAATGCCACGCGGTCGTAAAACAGGCCAAAGCTGCCGCGCAAAACCGTACCGCCATTGCGTGCCGGAGCAAAGGCGACACCGATGCGCGGAGCGATATTGTTCGTATCCGCCGCTACGGTGGGCAGGCCCTCCACGTCATAGCGAGCGCCCAGGTTCAGCGTCAGCCGCGGCGTGGCACGCCACTCATCCTGCGCATACACGCCCAGGTTTGGGTTGTTGATAGCGGCGGTACTTGCGCCAAAGGTCTGCGTGTAGCCTTGCGTGTTGTACGTTCCGGCCAGAAACGCCGCAAGTGACGCAAAGCTGTACGATCCGCGCGACTGCATGGGGAAGGTGATGGTGGTTGCGTTGAATAGAAAATCCGCGCCAGCTTTGAAGGAGTGTGCTCCGCGCTGCAGGACCACGTTCTCCACAATCTCGCCAACCACGTTGCGCCGTGCTGTAGGCGACGACGAAAAGCGGCCAAAGGTCGCCACACCCGCAATCGCAACCGTTGGACCAACGCTGTCGTTGGGCGGCGCGTTCAGGCTGTCATTGGTGAACTGCGCGCGGCTCTCACTCAGCAGGTGCGGTGTTACCGCCCACACGTTGCTGACCGCGACGGTATCGTTTGTGTCGCGTACGGCCGTGCCATCGCTTACAGTGGACAAACCGCCCACGCCACGTGCGTTCACTGCGTTCAAGCGATACAGGCTGTATCGCAGCGTCACGTTGTCATGCGTGCTTGCACGGTGATCCACTCGGCCGAAGACCGTGTCGGTGTGCGCTGTAGTGGGATAGAGCGTAGTCGCCCCCGATCCCACCGTCAGTAATGGACCACCATATCCGGTCGTAGCGAGCCGCGCATTGACCGCTGCCGCCGCCGCTGGAGCGATGGTGATGATGCCGTCCGTCGTCAGCCTGCGGCCTTCATAATTGATGAAGTAGAACGTGCGATCCTTCACCACGGGCCCGCCCATGCTGCCGCCAAACTGCCCCTGCGTCAGCGGCAGCGTGGACCCGCTCAGTGGATTGGACGCGTTCAGCCGCTGGTTGCGTAGAAATCCATAGGCGCTGCCATGCGTTGCCGATGTTCCAGCGCGTGTCACCACATTGAAGTAGCCGCCCAGCGCGCGCCCAAACTCCGCCTGCCCCCCAGAGGTGACGACCTGGAACTCCGCCACGGTATCCAGCCCGAAGACATTGCCTGCCAGCCCTGCTGCATCATCATTCGCGGATAGCCCGTCCACCACAAAGCTGTTGCTGAGATTCCGCTGGCTGTTCACTGAATATCCCTGCCCCACCACCTCACTCGTCTCCGCAAAGACCTGCGCGCTGGCGGTATTGGTCTGCGAGACCCCAGGCAGCAGCAGCGCCAAATCCAGGTAATTGCGCCCGTTATACGGCAATTGCTGTGCCTCGGCCGTCTGCACAGTCCCGGCAAGCTCAGACCGCGCGGTTTCCACCGTGGGTGGCTCGCTGGTTACGGTTGCCGTGCTGCTCAACTGTCCCAGGTGAAGGTTGCAGTCAAGCTGGTACGCTCCTCCCGGTTCCACGTGGATACGGTATTCGGCTTCTTTAAAGCCGCTTGCGTCGGCACGCAAGAGGTAATCGCCCGGCGGCAGCAGTGCAAACCGGAACCGGCCGCGGTCATCGGCGCGGGTATCAACTGACGCGTTCGTGCCCGTGTTAACGGCGTACACCGAAGCGCGTGGAAGCGCCGCATGTTGCGGGTCATACACAATCCCGGCGATGCTTCCGAAGGTGATGCTTTGCTGGGCGATGCACAACACAGACGAGAGCCCAAGCAGGGCACAGACAGATGCGCCAACGCGCACCGCTCGACAGGACATAACGTTCTCCAAAACTGGGTAACCGAAGACACAAGCACTGGTCTCGCAGGCGCTCTACACCGCCCACAGCAAGGTCAAGCCGGATCAGGAGACGGGGGCGGTCCGCGCGTGCAGCAGCTTCCATCAAGAAGCCAGGACTGGATCAGCGTCTGCCGCGCAGAAGCAGCCTGCTGGATACCAGGTGCCGCACCGTATTGCGTGGCTCCGGGCGGCGTGGCGACCGGCACGGATACTCCCGCTTGCGCAAGCGGCGTGCACGGGCAGCGTTCCTGGACTGCGGCAAAGCTATCCCCATGCTGCGAACCGTCCGCCTGCATGGCATGGTGCATGCGGTAACTGCAACCGCGCATGGAACGGCAGCATGCATCCACCGGGGCTGCTTGTGCCGTCGCAAACGGAGCCGCGAACGTGGTACCGAACACCAGCAGCAGAACCGCGGCGGCTAAACGCCACAGGTACGCCACACGTGTTTGATCCCGCGCGCTCACGGCTCTACTGTACATGGCCTTACGGCCTACGCTGCCTCGTCCGGAAAAAGAAATCGCGCTCGGAACTCAAGGCCAGTAGAATTGCCCAAATCACCTGGGGCAAAGCACAATGTCAGACCTGTCCATCGACGCCGCGATTCCCGGTCCGAGAGATGTCTACGATGCGCAGCCGCCGCTGTCGCAGACGCAGCGCATCCTGAACACCTTCATCGCGCCGGCAAGGACCTTTGCCGACGTCCGGCGTAATCGCTCCTGGTGGCTGCCGTTCTTGGTGCTCGCAATCTTCGCCTATGGCTTTACGCTGACGGCACTCTCACAGATCGGCGCAGCCCGGCTTGCGGAAAGCGCCATCCACAACAATCCGGCACAAAACGAACGCCTGCAGCAGGCCACCCCTGAGCAGCGCGCGCAGACACTGCGGATCACCGCGAACATCATGCAGGCATCGTTCTATCTCTGGCCGGTGTTCCAACTGCTGATCACAGCCGTGGCGGCGCTGCTGCTATGGGTTGGATTCAACTTCATCCTGGGCGGTGGCGGGACCTTTTCCGGCATGTTCACACTCACGATGTTTGCCTGGCTGCCAACGATCATCAAGTCGCTCCTCTCGATTCTGATGATCTTTCTTGGCGACGCCGATGGCTTCAATGTCAGTGATCCGGTCGGCACCAACCCTGGTTTTTACATGGCGGCAGACAGTTCGCCGTTCCTGAAAACACTGCTTGGCTCGCTTGATCTCTTCACCCTCTGGACTTTGGCCCTGATGGCGATTGGTGGTGCCATCGTGGCGCGCGTCAAGGTACGCAACGGCATCGTTCTCGTTATGGTCGCTTGGCTCGTGGCCGTGCTCGCCCGTGCGGCCATCGCCGCGGCCACCGCCTGAGCGCCGCCTCTGAGTGTGATCGAATAGAACTGAACGCTTTGAGTGCCCCCGATCCATTCCATCCACGCCGTTGGCTTCGCAACGGCCACATCCAAACGGTCGTGGGCAACTTCCTGCCCCGTGTGAACCGGTTGCCGCCGCCAGTAACGGAACTGGTCGCCGTTCCCCTTCCCGCGGAGATGCGGGCGTATGCGGCGATGGTGAAGCTCGACGAGAAAATGCCTAGCAAGGTGCTCTGCCATTGCCACTGGCAACCACGGCGCATGGATACCACCACGGTCGCGCTCGTGCACGGCCTGGAAGGCTCAAGTCACTCGCATTACGTGATTGGCAACGCGAACAAGCTGTTTGCGGCTGGCTGCAATGTGGTTCGCATGAACATGCGCAACTGCGGTTGGACAGACGCGCTTTCGCCCACGCTCTACCACTCCGGCATGTCCGGCGATGTCCTCGCGGTGCTGCGATGGATCATCGCCCGCGGCTCCCGAAGCGTCGCCCTTGTGGGATACAGCATGGGCGGAAATCTGGTTCTAAAGGCGTTAGGTGAACTTGGCAGGCAGGCTCCGCCAGAGTTGATCGCGGGCGCGGCTGTCTCGCCGCCCATGGATCTGGCGGAAAGCGCGGATGCCCTGCACAACTGGTCCAACCGCCTGTACGAGCGCCGCTTTCTGCGGAACCTGAACGCACGATACCGCCGCAAGGCGCGGTTGTTTCCTGACATCTTCCACGGCACCCGGACCCGGCACATCCACTCCATTCGAGACTACGATGAGCACGTCATGACGCCATACTGTGGCTTCGATGGCGCCAGCGACTACTACGCCCGGTCCGCCAGCGCCCGCGTGTTGGACAGGGTCGCTGTTCCCACCCTCATCCTCCACGCCTGCGACGATCCGTTCATCCGGCTTACACCTGCAACTCGCGCGAAACTGCATGCAAACCCGGCAATCACCCTGGTTGAGCCCGCGCACGGGGGACATTGTGCCTTCCTCGAAAACGCCACGGCTGACGACGACGGCTACTGGGCCGAGCGTGCTGTTCGGGACTTCATCCTCCAGCACGCAGCAGCCCGTATAAGGACGCCGGCATGATGAGCGAGTGGAATGCGGCGTGTGGCGCGGACGATCCGGTCGTGGTGGTACCGTGGTCCGATCCGGAGGGGAGCGCGCGCTGGATTGATCTCCGCCGCGATCCGGATGCGCTCGACGAAATCCCCGAAGCCGACGACCACCCTGCATTGCTTGCAGCCTTGCGCGCGTTGAATGGTACGCGTTCTCCCGTCTTTACAGCGAAATGCGATGCGTGGACCATGGACGCGCTTGAACTCGCGGCCACGCGCGATGAACTGCTGCTGGATGCCGACGTTGCAGGGAGCGGCTTTGCCAGCTACATCGACATCCTGTGGCGCGACCGCACGCTCTTCCTCTCGCGGCATCGCATGGCGGGGCTGCTGGACCGCGCGGACCGACTCGCGGCGGAGTTGCCGTACTCTCTGGCCAGGCTGGAGTGGACCCTCCGCCCGGCTGTCACAGACTTGGAGGATGCTGTTGCGGAAGGATTTGCCGTCACCCTCTATGTCAAGGCCGTCGGAGTCGACAGCGACGAGGCAGCCTTGCGATGGGACGAGGCGCTCCGCGGTGTCACAACGTTGCTCCGGGCACGGGAACTAGCCGCCCTCTAAATCATTGCCCAGCGGCCGCGCTGAAGCGGTAAGCTAGGGTGCAGGGAACCAGTAGCTCAGCCGGATAGAGCATCTGCCTTCTAAGCAGAGGGTCGCAGGTTCGAGTCCTGCCTGGTTCACCAATCCCGGTCCCTTCCTCAGAACAGCTCTGTCACGGATGCACAACCAGTGGAGCGGGCGTTTCGCATCTTCATCGCAACACAGCAGATCAAGGTGGGAATCCCTGCGGGACTTCTCCTCCAGTTAGCCACAATCCAGGTACTCTTTACGGTTGCAGTAAGCTAGGGATGCATGGACCAGTAGCTCAGCTGGATAGAGCATCTGCCTTCGAAGCAGAGGGTCGTAGGTTCGAATCCTGCCTGGTCCACCACTCTGCGCGTCACACCTGGGCCTCCACGGAAGTCCCTCGCGATTGCTGTGCCTTCCAGCGATGGCTGAGCAGGATCAACGCCGCAAGGCAAAGGACCCCCGCATAAAATTCGCTCCGTGCCAGCGAAAACTGACGATGGACTTGGGCGCTGGAACGGTAGGAGACAGGGTAGACGTTCAGCGCAACAATCATCGCTGCAAAGCCTGTCCACAGCCAGCTTCGCCGCTCCCAACCGGCTTGTACCAGCAGCAGGAGCGGAAAAATGAGCAGTATGTAGTAGTGGCTCCACGCGATCGCGCTAAACATGATAGCTCCCATCATGGCGAAAGCTGCCCCGTACGGGGGCTGCATTTCTTTTTCTCGGTACAGCGTGCGGTCCATCCATCCACCGGCGGCCGCCGACCCGAACGCCAGCACAAGTTGCAACCATTTCATGAGGCTGGGCAAAGTGTAAATCTGCCATAGAAAAAGGTTCTCAGGTGGATAGTGCCGTCCCAGCCACCAAGCAGCCAGGGACTGATTGTTATACGGGACCAGCAGCACGTTTGAGATTCGGGAAAGTTCATGCAAGTATGCAACGTAAAGCGGCCATCCACACGCCATGATGGTCACGGCTGCCAGCGCTAACGAGAAGAGTACAAAACTGAGCGCCGCTTTGTATCTCCGGCTCACAAGCCAGTAGACCAGGAGCAGCCCAGGTGTCACCTTTACTGCGGCCGCCAGGCTGAGCACCAGACCCGCCCATCCCGGGCGATCCCGTTGAGCACTTACGATCGCCAGGACGCTCAAAAAGACAAAGAGAACATGTGTCTGCGTCAGAAACATGGCATATCGGAACGGGTCCAAAAAACTCAGCCCAACGTAAACCAGTGCGACGTATGCCGGGTGAAACAGTGACGTCGCCCAGTACCGGGTCACGAGCCAGACAGTGCCCGAGAAGGACAACATGGCGAGTAAGACAAAAAGATACGCAAAGGGGCGGAACTGTGTGTGCGTGCATACCGGACGCAGCAGGTACGCCCACAGGGGCGTTTGGACAAAGGGATGCAACAAAGCCAAGGGCGCGAAGCCCGCCTGTTCCGCGATCGAATTCCAGAGGGGATCACGCACCATGCTGAAGATTTCAGAATCGTGTGCGTAGAGATGGTCGCTTTGTCCCTGCGCCAGAACACGGCAACCCACGTAGGAGGACGATAGGTCCTCGCCAAGAGCGGTGTGATAGCGCCAGGTTCCCGCAAGTGTGAATAAGAGCAGGACAAGCGCGACCTTAAGCTTCAGTGTGCGCGAAGGCTCGTTCATGAGGTCGTACCCTTTGCCAGCCCAGGTGCTACGCCCAGGCCCCACTGGCGCAGAGCATGGATGAAGACCTCAGTGCCTTGGCTGACATGGGAAGGTAACACGTGAGCATACATCCTATCTGCCGCGAACCAGCCAGGAGGCAGTATGCGTGGAGAAGTTGCATCGAGAGTTCGAGGGACCTTCGCGCTCACCTCATCCGCATTGCCACAGGCCGGCACCGGAGAGAGATACAGGTAGACCTGCGTCCGTGCAGTCGCGTAATGTTGCATCAAAGCCGCTATGGCTGTCGTCTCTGGTTGCCGGAGGAAGGTCTCTGGAAAACGACAGTCTGATGCCACCGGACCAACTGGATCCGTGTAGTCCATATGTCCTCGCGCTCTTGCGGCCTCTTCTCGCCGATGGGTTCTCAGGGCTACACGAAAGTCGTTAAGGTCCGGCAAAGCAATCCGTTGCAGCGGGAATTTCAGGAATGTCATGGGGTGGTGCAGAGCAAAGCGTGCGATCTCGGCGAATTGCCCGTTGCGAAGCAGCATCTCTTCCCCCTCGAAGACAAACTCCTGCCGCTCCGAATGCTGAAAATTCAGACCCCAGGGCGTAAAGACAAACACAATCGCGCGCGGCGGACGGTTCATGGAAAGATAACGGCGCAGAGCCAAATCACCTGTAACCTGAAGACTCCCGGCGGTGTTCGGTAACACTACCGCACGGAGTCCCGTCTCCTTTTCAATCAGGCGCGGATCAATCCCCAGAAACGCACTCGAGTCGCCGAAGATAACCAGGTCGGCGTTCGCGCCCGCGGCGTGATAACTGTAATCCAGCACGGGTGCCCATTTGCTGCCGCCCCAGCGATCGAATCCAAGCTGAGGAAACTTGACCAGCGGAAACATTAACAGGTAACCGAGACCTGGCACAAAAAGAAGAAGCAGAAGATAGCGCCCGAAGCGCGCTGGCGCAGGGCGCTTTTCAGAAGTGGTTGGCATCATGCGGGACAGGTGAACAAAGCCCTTTCAGCATACTGTAGAAGAACTCGATTCAGTCTCCGACCGACTGCGATGGAGCGCACCCTCGTGTGCAGACCAGCCAGACGCTGTACCCCAGGATGTTGCCACGCAACCGCGTCACCTGCACGCCAGGCGTGTCCATGAAGCGCCGAACCATCGGGTTGCCAATGATTATGCCATTGCGGTCCCGCGCATTAAAGATGCGCTGCAGCAGCAGAAAGCGCGCATGATCGCGCAGAAAGTCGTCGCGGTATCGGATGGAGCCGGAGAAGTACCCGACCCGCTTCCAGTTCTCCATCAAGTGATACTGCGTCACCTCAAGGCGCGGCGCGGCGGGATCGATGCTGTGCGGCCAATCCAGAATGTAGGTATAGTCCACGCCGGAGCTGTGCTGCCGTCCAATGGTCTCTGTGAAGCCCCACGCATCCTGAAACACCACCGGGATCCCCTTCGGCATCACCGACGTCATCAGCCCGGTATCGTCCTCGCGGCTCAGCATCGTCGGCTGCACATGGATCACGTTCCACAGGAGCAGGATGGCGGCGAAGGCACCAGCGGCCTCCCAGCGCGTACGTTCTCGCAGCGGAAACCACAGGCGGCTTGCCGGGAGCACGTCCCAGCGAATCAGCGTGATGACCTCCGCCAGCACAAGCGCCAGGCCGATGTTGACGGGCAGCAGGTACCGGTTGATGAAGAAACTTGGACCGGCAACATGCGCCTGTACGCCGAATAAAAGGGGAACGCAAAACAATGAGCCTGCCACGTAGTACACGGGCGCGCGCTCGTTCAAGCCAGTGCGCAACTCGGCAAGCGCATTGGTACCCTGCCGCCATGCCGTATACAGCAGCACCCCGAGCAGCGCGAGAAGGACAAAGGCGATGGCATTGCTAAACCCGCAGAATGCTCCCACGAAACGTATCAGGTCCGGCGGATACGTCCAGAACCACGGCTTCCCAACCGCCGCCGAAGACACAATGGCCTGCCGCTCAGGCACCAAAAGCAGCCATGAGCACGCAACAGCGACGTACAACAAGGGACGGAAGCGCCGGCGGGAAAGGTCATACACGCACACGCCCCCCAGAAGAAAGCCGCTGTACATGACGCCCAGGGTGTGCGTCGTGGTGAGCAGGCCATTGATACCAAATGCCGCGCCATACATCCACAACGGCGGATCAGGTGTGACGAGGACTTCGAGCGTAAGCCAGGCAGCGAGAGCGGTTGCGAGTACAAGCAAGCCGTAGAATCTGCCCTCGCCCATATGCACGACCATGGGCGGGCATAGGAACCACGTGGTAAAAAGGGCGATCGCGGTGGGCCACGGCGCATAGTACCGTCGCGCGGCACGCCATGCAACGCAGAAGCCACACCCAAAGGACACTGCGGAGATCAGCCGGAATGAAAGATCCGACGCGCCGAAAAGCCGGAACCAGGCACGGCCGATCACGTAAAAGCTGAAACCGCCGCCATCCGCGCCAGCCTTCCAGGAAGCAACAAAGTGCGACCAGGAGGGATCATGAATCAGCATCCACCCCAGCATCTCGTCTTCCCAGAAAATGCGGCCAAAGCTGAACCAGGAGCAGAACAAAACGCAAAGGCAGGCGCCCGCGAGCATGCCTGCCCGGTCCAGAGCCGTGAGCGCTGGGCTCGGATACGCGGTTGTCTCCCGTGCTTGCATCCGGTCTTCGCTGGCCATTTCTAACCACGCCAAAGTCGAAAGCCGTTTCGACCTGGTCTGAGTCGGGAATATACTTTGGTATTCGGCAGAACGCCCTAAAACAAACTATCTGTCCCGGACATCGTTTACCTCTTGAGGCGTGAATTGTCGCCTCCGCGGGTCGCTGAGGACATCGTCGTTTACGCTGCCGCAAGTACTGTAGCATTGAACTCGAAAGCCCTCACCTTGTAGGAGATTCCCATCGCAACAGAACTAGAATGGCTCGTTGCGTGTGCCGCCTGGAAGGATCGTCTCCGTACCGCAACAGAGGCCGAGCCTCAAACTGCCTTCCGCATCTTTCGCGAACTCGCGGGTACGCGGATGGACTTCGTCCGCACCGCATCGCTGGATCTGACGGTACAGCGCTACACCAGGCAGCACGGCGGGCCTTCGGACCTGCCAACGCTCAAGCTTGCACTCCTGGGTTCGTCCACGCTGGCGCATCTTCATGCTGGTATACGAATGTCCGCGCTTCGCCGTGGCGTCTCTGTCCACCTGTATGAGGGCGAGTACGGCATGTACCGGCACGAGGTTCTGGACGCATCGTCGTCCCTCCATGCTTTCAAGCCGGATGTGGTCTGCCTGGCTCTGGACGCCCATCACCTCGCGGACGTCTCCGGTGCATCGGCGGAGCAGATTGTCGATGGCATGCGCCTGCTCTGGAGCACCCTGAAACAGACTCTTGGTTGTGCGGTCATCCAGCAGACGGTTCTGCCGGTGCTCCCTTCACTCATCGGCAATCAGGAAGCCAGTTTTGCGGAGTCGCCAGCGTCCATCGTGCAGGCCGTCAATCAGGCCTTACGAAAGGAAGCGGCGTCGAACGGGGTATATCTCTTGACGGTTGACACCTGGGCCGCGCAGGATGGCATATCCCTTTGGCACGATCCCGCGCTCTGGTACCGTGCCAAGCAGGAGATTCACCCGCGTGCCAGCGTGGTCTATGGCGACCAGCTTGGCCGCATCCTCGCTGCTTTAAAAGGCCTCAGTGCGAAATGCCTGGTGCTGGACCTGGACAACACGCTGTGGGGCGGCGTGATCGGCGATGATGGATTGGAAGGCATTGTGCTGGGGCAGGGCAGCACCGTCGGTGAGGCCCATGTTGCCCTGCAGCGCTATGCCCTGCAGCTTGCGCGGCGCGGCGTCATCCTCGCCGTCTGCTCGAAGAACGACGAAGAGAACGCGCTGGCACCTTTTGAGCGGCACGATGACATGGTGTTGCGGCGACAGGACATTGCCTGCTTTGTCGCCAACTGGCAGGACAAGGCTGAGAACCTGCGGCGTATAGCGCAGGAACTGAACATCGGTCTCGATTCACTGGTGTTTGTGGATGACAACCCGGCGGAACGCGCGCTCATCCGCCGTGAATTACCGATGGTACACGTTCCTGAGCTCGGCGAAGATGCGGCGGAGTATGTCCCGCTGCTCGCTTCTGCAGGCTACTTTGAGTCGCTCGGCATTACAGACGAAGATCGCCAGCGGACCGAGGCGTACCGGGGCAATGTGGCGCGCGAGGCTCTGCGGCGCACCACGACCGACGTCGAGGGCTATCTCCGCGCGCTACAGATGAAGTTGACGTGGCAGCCGTTCACGGGCATCGGCCTGCAACGCATCGTTCAGCTTGCCAACAAGACCAATCAGTTCAATCTGACGACATACCGGTACACCGAAGCGGATGTGCTGGAGCGCATGTCTGATCCCAACTACCTCACACTCCAGTTGCGGCTAACCGATGCCTACGGTGACAACGGTGTCATCGGCCTTGTGGTCGGGCGCAAAGACCATGGCGGCGTGCTGGACATTGAGACGTGGCTGATGAGTTGCCGCGTGCTTGGGCGCAAGGTCGAGCAGGCGACGCTCAGCGTTCTGGCCAGCGAAGCGCGCCGCATGGGATGCGATACCCTGACCGGAACCTTCAAACCCACGGCCAAGAACAACATGGTGCGGCAGCACTACCCCGGGCTTGGCTTCACCCTGGAAGAAGAACAGGCCGACGGCACAACGCGTTGGCGGCTCTCATTAGCCACTTACGTGACTCCTGCTCTCCCCATGGATATTCTGGAAGGCGAATCATGCAAAACGCTGACATCTACCGCACCCTGACCGACATCTTTCGAGAGGTCTTCGACGACGACAGCATCGTTCTGACACCGGAGACGACCGCAGCCGATATCGAAGGCTGGGACTCCATGGCGCACGTCGGGCTCATGGTCGCCGTTGAGTCGCGCATGAACGTGCGCTTCAAGAGCTCGGAACTCGAAGCAATGCACAACGTGGGCCAGCTTGCGGACGTGCTTCAGCAGAAGTTGGCGCACCAGGCCAAGTAGCCCCCAAACGGCATGCTCTTTAACTCGTATCCCTTTCTCTTTGGATTTCTTCCCGTTGCGCTGGCCGGGTACCAGATTGCCGCGCACTGGCATCGGCGCGCCGTCGTGGCCTGGCTCGCTCTCATGTCCCTGGTCTTCTACGGGTACTGGAAGCCGGCCTTCCTCATGCTGCTCTGCGGATCCATTGCCGTGAACTACGTCGCGGGCGCGCTGATCAGCCGCCGCATCCCGAACGAAGTTCCGCCGAAAGCCATCCTGTGGACCGCCATCGCGGTCAATCTTGCAACGCTCTGCTACTTCAAGTACCTCATCCCGTCGATCAACCGCATCGCGCACCTGGCCCACTCCAACCGGCACTGGTCGGACATCCTGCTGCCGCTGGGCATCTCGTTTTTTACCTTTACGCAGATCGCGTACCTGGTGGACCTCGAGCAGGGCGCGGCGACCCAGCAGGACTTCGAAAGCTACGTCCTGTTCGTCACCTTCTTCCCGCACCTGATTGCCGGCCCCATCCTGCACCATGCGGAGATCATGCCGCAGTTTCAGCAGGATCGCGACTACCGGTTGCGGGTCGATGACCTGACCATCGGCTTCACCTGGTTTGTCATGGGACTGTTCAAAAAAGTGATCCTGGCCGACCGGTTCGCCGCCGATGCTGACCTGGCATTCAGCGCGCCACACCTGCTGCACACGGGTTCCGCATGGGTCGGTGTCCTTGCCTACTCGCTACAGCTGTACTTCGACTTCTCCGGATACTCGGACATGGCGTTGGGACTGGCACGCATGTTCTCCATCGATTTCCCGCTCAACTTCAGCTCCCCATACAAGTCCACCAGCATCATCGATTTTTGGCAGCGCTGGCACATGACGCTGACCCGCTACATCACTGTGTATCTCTACAATCCCATGTCCACCTGGATCAATCGGCGGCGTGTCCGGCAAGGAAAAAAGATCTCCCGCAAAGCAACGGCCACCCTCGAGGGGTTCACCCAACTCGTCGCGTTTCCGACGACCGTCAGCCTTTTTCTCGCGGGCATCTGGCATGGCGCCGGGCTGCAGTTCATCCTCTTCGGTCTGCTTCACGCGTTGTACCTCTGTGTGAATCATGCCTGGCGCGTATTTCGGGGCGTGCGCGCAACCTCAGCCATCGCCGCCATGCCGGCCTGGGTGCGCACCGTCACGGGCGTTCTGCTCACCTATTCCGCGGTGTTGCTGGCCCAGATATTCTTTCGTGCGGCCAGCGCCCGGGCAGCCCTGTCCATGGTCGGAGGCTTGCTCGGCAACCATCACTCCGCGTCACCATCACCCTTCACTGCAAACCGCGCAAACATGATGCACCTTCTTGTTGGCTTTTTCATTGTCTGGGCGCTCCCCAACACGCAGCAGATTCTTGCCAACTTCAAACCGGCGCTGGAGCTTGCACCGTCCGACCTTCGCCCCAGCCTGCTCAGCCTCTCCTGGAAGCCGACGGTCGCGTGGAGTCTCACCATCGGTGCCGTGCTCCTTTTCACGCTGATCAAAATGCAGAACCCGTCAACGTTTCTGTATTTTCAGTTTTAGAGCGACGCAATGCCATTGAACTCACTTGCCCCCGAAGCAAAGATGACTGGAAACGCCGCGCTGTCCCCATTCCAGCGGCCGCGCTTTGCCGCCGCGTTGGCGTGCGTGTTACTGATCCCAGCCATCGTCTACGTTCTGGTCTTTGCGGCCGCGCTCACCCGCTGGAGCGGTCTGCGAAGTCTCGGTCTCAGCAAATTCGGCACTGTTCTGGATTACGGTTGGGAGGTGCGGAACGTGGATGCGGATGTGCTGATCTTTGGAGACTCCAGCGCCTTCCTTGGCGTCGATCCGCGCGTTGTCCAGGCCACGCTGCACCGCCGTACCGCAGTCCTGGCCAACACCATTGGCAGTCTTCCAATCACGGGCAATCTGGTTCTCCAACGGTACTTGCAGCACAACCGGAGACCCGCGGTTCTGGTCCTCTACTTCACTCCCTGGAACCTGAACTACGGCGCCTCAAAACGTCACGACTTCCTTCTCGAGGGCGAAGAAGAACTGCTGCGGTACGGCACCTGGAGAGAGATCGCCCATGCGGTAGCTGCGTACCCGCTGGAGTTCTTAGCCTTTCCCTTCCAGGAGATGGAGTCGCTTGGCCCCGAGCAACTGCGTCGCTTCGTACACCATGACGAAGCCAGGCGCGAGCAGGAAGTCAGGCAGGCATTCGGCCACTGGTCCTACGGGTTCGCCTTCCTGCCCACCTCGCCGGACTGTCTGCTCAAGCCTGAGTACACGACCCCAACGGCTCACAATACCATCCGCCAGATGAAAGAACAGTATGCGCGGATGGGCATGCAGGTCGTTGTGTACCTTGCGCCAGTTCCGGACTGCGCCAACACAGCACCGATTCTGCGCGCATCGTACACGGATGTGCAGGCGGCGAAGCCCGCCGTGTTGCCTCCAAGCTGGTTTGCCAACGATGGCTTTGCCGCTCACATCCTGCCACCGTACGTACAGCAAACCTCTGAACTGTTTGCAGGTACTTTGAGAGAGGCCCTGCGCTCTGGTCAATGATTCGTGACCGGGTTCAGGACCCACTGCAGCCACGCCGCTCCGCTTGCCGCGTTTGGCAGCCAGCCGTCGCTGCCCTTGCCTGGTACAGCTTGAATGGATGCCGCTGAAATGGCGCAGTTCGTGTCTCCAAACACGTCCAGCGTCGTGTCGGGCGTACAGGTCAGCGTCGTGTAGACCGGTGATGCAAAGACCGATGCACGCCTGGGCATCGGCTTTTGCGTCGCAGATGCGACGGACGTGATCCAGGGAAGGATCACCGATCGTGTCGACAGGGAACAACAGTGGTCCGTCGCATGCTGCACGCCAAAGGCCCATGGTGCGCCCGCGGCATAGCCCGCGCTGAAGTAGGCCCTGACCCGTGTTGTGCCCGACTGCTCATCGTCCGCGTTTGCCAGGACAAGTGCTGGAATCTGCTGAGCTCCCGTGCTGACCGGTACGGTTGCGATGTTGACGTGTACATCGCCGGGAATGTACTCCACCGCACCCAGAATCCTGTCCGGCTGCTCGTTCAACAGGGTCGCGGTAAGCACGCCGGCTGCGGAATATCCGAACAGCACAACATTGCCGGTCGACAGCTCAGCATGTCCAGAACTGCTGGCAAGAGCATCCAATGCCGCAAACAGCACCCGGGCGGGACCTTGCGACGCGTCCGCCTGAAAACTTCCTGTCGTGCGTGCGTCGCACTCATGCGCAAACACCATGGCGAAGTGCAGCGTGTCCATGGTCGATTGAACGGTGGCATCGTTGTACAGGTTCTCGGTGTCGCCTCGTTGGAACACCACCAGCGTGCCCGCAACGGCTTCGCTTGAAGATGGTAGCCGGAGATCGTACATGCAGGGCCCACTCAGGTCTTCCGTCACCAGCGGATACAGCCAGACCGTTGTGGCGGAGACGGACAGCACCGTGCCGGGCGGGAAGTCCTTGTACCCGCTGCCGCATCCCGTCAGCACCACCAGCGGGACAACAAGCAGGAGCATGCAGAGCAGCGACCGGCGTGGCAATGCGAAGTAAGGCATCTTCAGAGTGTCTGATCCCGTACAGACACACAGATTGTAAATCCCAAAATGCCTGCGGTAGGACGTATGTCAATCCCCCTGCCACACGCGGACGCAATGCTGGGTCAGTCAGATGCACGACATGGGAGTGGCTTTGCAACGTGGGCTACCGCATTTCGAAATCCCATCGAACGAGCTTCCTTGGCGCCGCCACGTCTGCAGGGCGCAAGCGGGTGACCCGGACTATTTATCCTGTTGAATGTGAGCCACTCGACTGAGTCTTCAATCATCCGGATTACGTTGCCTGATGGCAGCGTCCGCGAAGTACCCTCCGGCACCACGCCCTATGCCATTGCGCACAGCATCTCACCGCGTCTGGCTGAAGCTGTTGTCGTCGCGCGGATTCGCACGTCCGCGGGTGAAGCGACGACCGATGGTGCCGAGCAGCAGACCGACGCCGCGCATCGCGGTGCCGCGACCGAAGAGAGCATGTACGCGGACGCACCCACGGCGGAGCGGCTGGTGGATCTGGCCGAACCGCTGCACGAAGACGTCTCGCTGTGGCTGCTGAAGGAAACTGATCCGGAGGCGCTCCGCGTGGTGCGGCACTCCGCCGCGCACGTCATGGCGACTGCCATCACGGAACTCTACCCGGATGTAAAGCTGGGCCACGGACCTGCAACGGACAGCGGCTTTTTTTACGACATCCTGCGCGAGAAGCCGTTTACGCCGGACGATTTAACTGCCATCGAAACGAAAATGGCCGAGGTGGTCGCACGTAACGAGCCCTTCCGGCATGAGTACATCCCCCACGAGGAAGCGCTGCGCGGCTACCAGCAGCAGGGCGACTTCATGAAGGTGCACTTCATCATGAAGTTCACCCAGCCGGGCGAGAACGTTTCGTTCTATCGCAATGGCGAGTTCCTCGACTTCTGCCGTGGGCCGCATGTGCCCACCACCGGTCGCGTTCGCGCCTTCAAGGTGATGAGCATCGCGGGTGCGTACTGGCTGGCGGACGAGAAGAATCCGCAGCTGCAACGCGTCTATGGCACGGCGTTTTTTCAGAAGAAGGACCTCGATGCGCACTTCAAGCACCTGGAGGAGATCAAGGCGCGCGATCATCGCGTGCTGGGCAAGCAACTGGATCTGTTCTCCATCCAGGAGATTGCGGGTGCCGGCCTGATCTTCTGGCATCCCCGGGGCGCGATCATCCGAAAGACGATGGAAGACTGGATGCGCAACGAATGCCTGCGCCGCGGCTACGAACTGGTGAGTACGCCGCATGTGATGAAGCGCGAACTATGGCAGATCAGCGGGCACGAGGGCTTCTACGGCGACAACATGTACGCACCCATGGAATTGGACGATGCCGAGTACCGGCTGAAGCCGATGAACTGCCCGGGCCACATCCTGATCTACAAGAACAGCCCCAGGAGCTACCGCGACCTGCCGGTGCGCTACGCCGAGCTGGGCAATGTCTACCGCTACGAACGGAGCGGCACCATGCACGGCCTGCTGCGTGTGCGCGGATTTACGCAGGACGATGCGCACATCTTCTGCACCGGCGACCAGATCGAGGACGAAGTCGTCGCGTGCGTTGAGTTTGCTGAAGAGGTGCTGCGTACGTTCGGCTTTAACGAGTTTAAGGTGGAGCTCTCCACGTGGGATCCGAACGATGCGGCGCACTACGTGGGTGCCCCGGATGACTGGGAGCGCGCTGTCAACGGCCTGAAGACGGCGTTAGGCCGCAAGAACATACCGTACCGCGAGATCCCCGGCGAAGCTGCCTTTTACGGGCCCAAGATCGATGTGAAGCTGGTCGATGTGCTGGGCCGCCTGTGGCAGCTGTCTACCGTGCAGTTCGACTTCAACCTGCCTGCGCGTTTTGCCCTCGAGTACACCGGAGAAGACGGCGAGAAGCACCAGCCGGTGATGGTGCACCGCGCACTCTTCGGCTCCGTGGAACGCTTCTTCGGCGTGCTCATCGAGCATTACGCAGGTGCCTTCCCGCTGTGGCTGGCACCAGTGCAGATCGGGCTTGTGCCCATCAGCGAAAAGCACCTGGAGTACGCGGCGAAGGTCAAGGCACAGTTAGAAGAGATTGGCCTGCGCGTGGAACTCGACGCCCGCAACGAAAAGATGAACGCCAAAATCCGCGAGTTCGGCCTGCAAAAAGTGCCCTTTATTCTCGTCATGGGCGACAAGGAAGCCGAAGCCGGCGCGGTGAGTGTGCGTACCAGAGGCAAGGGTGATGAGGGGTCTGTGGCATTGGGTAACTTCATAGCGCGCGTGAACGAATTACTATTGAATAAAAGTTCGACCCTGTAAGCTCATGCAGACGATCAATCTGGAAACTCGCATCAACGCACCTACGATGCGTGTCTTCCTGCTTTCATTAAGTGTTGACCTGCACAAGGCAAGCACAAAGCAGACGGATGAAGAAGCAATTGCAGGAGTGACGCACGGGCTGATGAGCGATGGTGATGTTGTGACATGGCGCGCTCGTCACTTTGGCTTACGCCTGACACACACGAGCAAGATCATCGCTTATGATCCGCCACATCGCTTTACAGACACGATGACGCATGGCGCATTCCGCAGCTTTGAACACCTCCATACGTTCCTAGGCAACTCTTCCGGTACGATCATGCGCGACGAACTGGTGTTCTCTTCACCGCTCGGTCCTATTGGGAGAGCCGTGGACAGAGTTCTATTGCGCTCCTATTTGACACGCTTCCTAAAAGAGCGCAATCAACTGATCCGCACTGTTGCAGAATCAGAAGCATGGTTGCAGTTCGTACCCGAAAGGCTTCGGGAAGTCTGCGCTTGAATGCAGAAGGTCATGGTCATAGACTATGGTCATGAAATCGCACAGGGCAAAGAAGACGCGGAGCATTCCCGCAGG
This sequence comes from uncultured Terriglobus sp., assembly GCA_964251045.1. Classification (GTDB taxonomy): domain Bacteria; phylum Acidobacteriota; class Terriglobia; order Terriglobales; family Acidobacteriaceae; genus Terriglobus. Next base: position 22,371 of record CAXUHI010000026.1, read on the forward strand.
CGAGTTCAAGGCGAAATGCCTTGGCTTGCTGGACGAGGTGCGTGAGGGCAAAGCCCGGCTGACAGTGACAAAACATGGTAAGCCCTTTGCCGACGTGGTGCCGCATGTACCGGAAGAAAAGCCGTTTCGCTCTATGATTGGGCGCACACCACAGATTCAGCTACACGACGACCTGGTGGCGCCGCTGCCGCAGGAGTGGACTCTGCCAGCGGATATGTGGGAGTAATGGCGGGATTTCTGCTGGATACGCATGTTTGGCTCTGGGCAGTAAAGGGCGATCAACATAATCTTGACATTCGGCTGCTTCAGGAACTTGAGCGTTGGCAGCGGGAACGGAAGGCATATGTCTCAGCAGCGTCTGTATGGGAGATTGCCATGCTGGCTGCAAGAGATCGCATCGAGTTGCGTATGTCCGTGGAACACTGGGTAGAGATGGCATTAGAAGAGGGAGGAGCTATTCTCCTTCCACTTTCCCCTCGTATTCTCATCGAGTCCACAAGGCTGCCGGGCACTATACACAAGGACCCGTTTGACCGGATGCTTGTCGCAACTGCTCGTGAACACGATCTATCGCTAGTTTCCAAAGACGAACCGCTCTACGAGTACAGCGTCGGCGGCCATGTTCGGGTTCGACGTACCGACATTGATTATTGGTAAAGGGAGCCGCGCTTTTCAAATGCGGCGATTTATGTGTTCGCAATCATGGCAGCCAGCAGAGCCGTTCGCGGCAATAACTCATCCAGCAATATCGATTCATGCGCGGCATGGGCACCTTCGCCGACGGCTCCCATGCCGTCCAGTGTGGGCACGCCAAGCGCAGCGGTAAAGTTGCCGTCGGAGCCGCCGCCAGTGGAGGCTTCGTGCAACTCGAAGCGGAGATCTGCAGCCAGGGAGCGCGCCTGTTCGAAGAGGCGTACGGTCCCTTCGCTGCGTTCCATCGGCGGCCGGTTGATGCCGCCCGTGACCTTGAGCGAGCAGGCAGGATCGACGGCGTGCAGCCCCTGGAACAAAGCTTCAACGCGCTCCGCGTCAGAGGTGTGTGCGATTCGCACATCCATCTCCGCCCACGCCTCTGCCGGAACAACGTTGGAGCGCGATCCGCCGCCCATCACGCCGGGGTTTACGGTCAGCCCGGATGCAAGATCCGTGAACTCTGCCACCTGCTGCAACAGCCGCGCAACTTCCAGCACGGCGGAATGACCCCGCTCGAAGTCCACACCCGCGTGCGCTGCCACTCCCGTCACCTCCAGCCGGTACTGGCCGACGCCTTTGCGTGAAGTCTTGTACGCGGCGTTGTCCTTCGTTTCCGGCAGACCTTGCGCGGGTTCCAGTACGAACACGGCCTCAGATGCACGGGCAAGCCGCTCCGTATGCGGACGTGACGCGGTGCTGCCGACCTCCTCATCCGGATTGAGCAGCAATACCACCGGGCGCCGCACGCCGCCGCACGCCTGGACCGCCCCAATGGCAGCCAACGCCATCACCACGCCAGCTTTCATGTCCAGCACGCCCGGGCCCCAAAGGCGCTGCCGCCCCTGATCATCCGGCGCTTTGCGGAGCGGCATGGTGGTGAGCGTGCCCGCAGGCCAGACGGTATCCAGGTGCCCCAGCAGCATCAGTGGCGTCCGGGCGTCCGCGCCTCCAAACCAAAGTTCGGTGACATCTCCGAAGCCTGCCTGCGGGTGGCGAACGGGACGCGCGCCCAGGCCTTCACCCCACCTGATGACCATGTCCATGGCGCGGTTCACCGCCGCGCCGTCCTCCGTGGGGGATTCGCAGCGGACAAGTTCCCGCAGATGTTCCAGCCAAAAGCCTGAACCCTTCGCCACTTCTTCGCTCAACGTGCTGATTTTCATGGATATCGCTGATTGTAAGGGGGTGACTTGCGTGGCTCCAGGTCGTCCGCGTGTGTCATGCCAGACACACTGCAGCCCGTCATGATTTAGTAATCTTTCGTCTGTTCACGTGCCGGGCAAACTACGGTTGTGAATGGGAGCAGGTTTGGGCAAACAGGCGCACACGGAATGCACGCTACAGGAACCGGTTCACTTCGCCGGTGTTGGATTGCACTCCGGCGCACCCGTCACCATGCACCTGGTGCCTGCACCAGCCGGCTCGGGCATTGTCTTTCGCCGCACGGACCTGGACAACTTTGAGATCCCCGCAAACGGACGCAATGTCGCCCGCGTTTCGTATGCCACGTCACTCATGCGGCAGGGCGTACTCATCTCTACCACGGAACATCTTCTGAGCGCGCTCATCGGGTACGGCATTGATAACGTCATTGTAGAGCTCGACAACCTTGAAGTACCGATTCTGGACGGCTCATCGCTGCCCTACGTGGACGCGTTTGAGCGTGTGGGCGTACGCAGCCAGCGTCGGCGCCGCGAGTATCTGCGCGTGCTCAAGGCCATCGAAGTCACGGAAAATTCAAAAGACGGGACAAAGTTCATCGGGATTTATCCAGGCAGGGGATACCAGATCGACTACCGCATCGACTTTCCCGCGCCCATCGGCTCGTCGCGCTTCCTCGGCGACCTGCAGACGGGAGCCTATGCCGGCCTGATTGCGCCCGCGCGCACCTTCGGCTTCCGCGAAGATGAACCGATGCTCCGGAACATGGGCCTGATTCGTGGTGCCAGTGATGCCTGCGCCATCATTATTGGGAGCGGCCGAGTGCAGAACGGGCCGCTTCGTTTTGCAGACGAGTTTGTGCGGCACAAGGTGCTGGACCTGGTTGGCGACCTGGCACTGGCCGGACGGCGCATCCAGGGCCGTGTGGTGGCAGAGCGTGCCGGCCATGCCATGCACACCGCGCTGGTCAGCACTCTCTTGAAAGATCGCTCCGCCTGGGAACTGGCGCCCGAGTTCGATGAGGAGTCTGCGCTTTCCGTCAACCCGGCACCCTACTCCGTGGGCGTCCACGCGCACGCGTAAACGCATGGCTCTCGCGGCCATCGGACTGGGCTCAAACGTGGGAGACCGCCATGGCGCGCTCGCATCAGCCGTTGCAGCGTTGCACGACATCGGCCACCTTGCCGCTGTCTCCCGCTTCTGGGATACAACGCCGGTTGGCATCGTCGACCAGCCGCGTTTTCTGAACGGTGCCGCGTTGCTAGACACCGTGCATACTCCTCACGCCCTCCTGCATGCACTGCTCACGATTGAGCGCCGGCATGGAAGAAATCGAAGTTGCGAGATTCCGAAAGGGCCCAGAACTTTGGACCTTGACCTCCTGCTCTATGACGACCTCATCCTCCATACGGCCGAACTCGTTCTACCGCACCCCGAGATGCATCGCCGCCGGTTCGTCCTGAAGCCGCTCGCGGAGATTGCTCCGCTGCTTCGTCATCCGGTACTTAACAAGACCGTGGCCGGGTTGCTCGACACCGTCCACACCACCTAGCCGTTGCGACGTATACTAGCGCGCAAGCCTGTTCGCATGGAGCCGTCCCCTGGCCAGAAAAGATAAACCGGAAAAGAAAGGGTCCGCGGTTGCACCCGGCCTGACGCCGCGGGAAGTGCTTGCGATAAGCCGTGCACTTTCCGATCCAAGGCGCGTGGAGGTCTTTCGGCGAATCGGAGCGGCCGAGCGGTCCACCTGCGCGGACATGCGCGAGTGCCTTGCCATCAAGCCAGCCACCCTGTCACACCACATGAAGCAGTTGGAAGGTGCCGGGTTGATTGAGACGGTGCGCGACGGACGCTTTGTCCGTGCATCGATTCGCCGCAAGGTGTGGAAGAGTTATCTAGCGCACCTGAAACAGTTGACCGTTTAACCCGCCGCCCTGTTAACTCCCCTCCTGCTTTTCGAATCGTCATGTCTATGCTCCACATCCATTCGATGGTTGTTGAAATATTGAAAGGACCACACAATGGGTAAGCTGGACGGAAAAGTAGCGCTTGTTACAGGAGCGTCAAAGGGCATCGGCGCAAGTATCGCGGAACACCTGGCGGCGGAAGGCGCATCGGTGGTGGTGAACTACGCCTCCTCCAAGAATGGCGGCGATGCAGTGGTGGAGCGCATCACGAAGGCGGGCGGTAAAGCGATCGCGGTGGGAGCAAACGTGGCCAAGCCGGAGGAGATCACCACCCTGATCAAGGAGACCAAGAAGGCCTTTGGCAAGATCGATATACTCGTGAACAACGCCGGGATTTACGATTTTGCTCCCATCGAAGCCGTCACGCCAGAACACTTCTACAAGCACTTCGACCTCAATGTATTAGGTCTGCTGCTGACCACGCAGGCAGCGGTCAAGGAGTTTCCGGCAGAAGGTGGATCGGTGATCAACATCAGCTCGATTGCGGCCACCGCGCCCTTCCCGCACACCTCTGTGTACAGCGGCACGAAGGGTGCTGTGGACAGCATTACGCGCACGCTGGCAAAGGAATTAGGGTCGAAGAAGATTCGCGTGAACAGCATCAGCCCGGGACCCGTAAAAACCGAGGGCGCTGCCAGTTTCCTGGGTGGAGACGTTGAGAAGATGGCGATAGCCATGACACCCCTGGGCCGGATTGGCAATCCTGACGATATCGGAGCCGCTGTGACTTTCTTTGCTTCCGAGGATTCGCGTTGGATCACCGGCGAAATCGTCAACGTCTCCGGTGGCGTACGCTGACCAACCATCAGGAAGGCAAAGAAGCCCGGCGATGCCGGGCTCTTTTTGTGCGTCCATGTTATCTGGCGGCGAACACCAGAAAGTAATCCTGCCCATCCGCCTTCGTGAAGTCATAATGTTCCACTTCGCGGTAGCCTGCGTCACGCATCTCGTGTTCCAGAACGCTTTGCTTCAGGCCGTGGTCGGAGCCGTTGCCGTTACGGTCGATGATGCCAACACGTGCGCCGGGCGCAAGCGACGCACGCAATCGCTGCATGAAGGGCACAGGATTGGCGATCTCGTGGTAGACCTTGAGCAGCAGCACTGCGTTTATACCTTGCGGCGGCAAGCGTGGATCGTCGGGTGTGCCTTGCACCGCCTTGATCTCGGGTAAGTGCTCCTTGGCGGCACGCTGTTCGATTGCTTTGACCGCGGCCGAATTAATGTCCTCTCCATAGACACGGCCAGACTCACCCACACGTCGCGCCGCCCGCACCGTAAACCAGCCGCCGCCCGCACCAATGTCAGCGACCGTGCTGCCTGGCGTAATGTGCAGGATGTCCATAACACGGTTGATCTGCAGCTTTTCGTCCCGGCCCTGCTCCTCGAAAATAGACAGATCGCCTGTATACGGTGCGCTGGTAGGGCGCTGCGGCGTCTGCGGAGGCATCCCGGGACTGTGCAGAAGTGCCGCAGCAAGCAGCAGACATATGACTCGCATGGCCATAGGATGCACGCAACACGTGTCGCGCTCCCATTCCGGCGCCGCGCATCTCATCCTGCATGACTGAAGAAGCCGCTCTGAAGCGCCCGTATACGCACCTTCTGGAAGGCCGCGATCCGGCCACCGTCATGCGTGAGACGCCGTCGCGTCTGCGCGCCGTCCTGAGCCGGCTCACGCCAGAAGCGGTAGCACACAAGCCCGCGCCCCATAAGTGGAGCGTACGCGAACTCCTCTGTCACATCGCGGATTGCGAAGTGGCGTGGGCGTGGCGCCTGCGTATGGTCTTCGGAGCGGACAATCCTCTGCTGCAGCCCTTTGATCAGGACCCATGGGCGCGTGCCTATGACGGAGTCCAGTACACGGCACAGACCGCCCTGGCCACGTTTACCGCCCTGCGGCAGTGGAATCTTGCACTGGTCGAAACGCTCTCCGAAGTTGACAAGCAACGGCCGGCGCATCATCCAGAACTTGGCGATATCACGTTGTGGACAGTGGTCGAAATTGCAGCCGGGCACGACCTGCACCACTTGAAGACGCTGGAGCGTCAGTAGACGCTCTTTACAATCGGGAGATGTCCCTTCGCTTCCAACGGCATGGTACCCATGGAGCGATGCGGCGCGGCACACTGCACCTGCCGCACGGTGCGGTGGAGACGCCAGTTTTCATGCCGGTGGGTACGGCAGCCAGCGTCAAGGCCGTCCCGCAGGAGACGCTGGAGAGGCTGGGCGATGACAGGCTTGGCGCACACATGATCCTGGCGAACACGTACCATCTATATCTCCGGCCCGGTCATGAGTTGATCCGGCGCACGGGCGGCCTACACCGCTTCATGAGCTGGACGCGTCCCATGCTGACCGACTCCGGCGGGTTTCAGGTCTTCTCGCTGGCTGCTCTGCGGAAGATCACGCCGGATGGTGTGGAGTTTCGCTCGCACTTGGACGGGTCAAAACACTTCTTCTCGCCGGAGCACTCGATAGACGTGCAGATTGCGCTTGGCGCGGACATCATCATGGCCTTTGATGAGTGCACGGAACACCCGGCAACATACGAACGCACGCGCGACAGCATGAGTCTGACACATGCCTGGGCCGAGCGTTCGCTCCGTCACTTTCACGCGAATGCTCACCGCGTGCCATGGCACGAAACCCTGGGTGGTCAGCGGCAGAACCTCTACGGCATCGTGCAGGGCGGCATGTACAAGGACCTGCGCACCGAAAGCGCCGAACGCCTGCTCGCCATGCAGGTAGATGGCACCGGCTTTGACGGGTACGCCATTGGCGGGCTTGCCGTGGGCGAACCGCGCGAGGTCACGCGCGAGATCATCGAACACACCCTGACGCTGCTGCCCCCGGACAAGCCGCGCTATGTGATGGGCGTGGGCTACCCTGACGAGATTGCAGACTACGCATGTATTGGCGTCGACCAGATGGATTGCGTGCTGCCCACCCGCGCCGCGCGCCATGCTCTGCTGTTTACCAGCGAAGGACGCTTGAACATCCGTGGCAAGCGCTTCGCGGAAGACCAGGAGCCGCCTGACCCGGCATGTGCCTGTATGACGTGCAGCCGCTACTCCCGCGCATACCTGCGGCATCTCTTCCACACCGGCGAGCCGCTAGCCGCTACGCTGGCGAGTGTGCACAACCTGCACTTCTATCTGGAGATAATGCGCCGCCTGCGCCACGACGTAGTCTAGTCTGGATCGTTCCATAACTTTAGAAGGATGGGCAGCGCGAACGCAGTGGCAAACGACACTGCGAGTACGACCGGGAGGTTGGTCCACGCATCACGGGCCAAACCTTGTGGCAGCCAACGCCAACCCGCGGCATACACCAGAAAGAGCGGAACGGCACACCAACGGTAGACCGTGACTGCCCGCTGAACGTAGTGCCTGTTGGAGAGTCCAGGACCACTCTGCTCTGGCGGGCGGGGAAACGCGTAGGTGCCGACGCGATAATGGTCGAGTATGTCTTTCTGCTGCTCTGGAGTTAGTGCATCATACTCCGCGCCATATTTGAAGACAGCACGATCGTCGAGAGATGTTACATATACATTTCCTCTTCGCTTCGTCCCCGTGTCATACAGAAGGATAGGTAGCAGGGCGACATAGGGAACCGCGCGCGCCAGAACGGTATGGGCCCGAAGAGTTGTACCGCCTTCGATGAGAGCGACGATGAGTGCCGTGACAAACAAGATCACGTTCCACCGCCGCCGGGAACGTTTAGGCCACTTCCGCTCGAATGTTGACCGGAAAAGATAACTGACCGCCACGGTTTGCTCCCCGGATGATGTACAAGCAGTACAGCATGCATAGTACATCTGTGAGACGCATACACCTGCTGCTTGCCTTTCTGATTTTGTGCGGACTGCGTCATGCATCCGCGCTTCCAGCGGACTGGACAACGCCCATCACACCGTTCGAAATATCCGGCAACCTGTACTATGTCGGATCGCGCGATCTTGCGGCCTTTCTGGTGGCGACGCGGGATGGCAATATCCTGATCAACGCCAATCTTGAGTCGTCGCCGCCGCTGATTCGGCACAGCGTGGAGCAGCTTGGTTTTAAATGGGCCGATACCAAGATTCTGCTCAGCAGCCAGGCGCACTATGACCATGCGGCGGGCGCAGCCGAAGTCCTGCGCGAAACGCATGCCAAGCACCTAGTGATGGATGGCGATGTGGACGTGATGCGCAGCGGTGGAGCAACCGACTACGACAAGACACTGGACCGCTTCCCGCCCGCGCGTGTGGACACCGTCCTGCACGACGGCGAAACGGTCACGCTGGGTGGCACAACGATCACCGCGCACAAGACCGCCGGGCATACAAAGGGTTGTACGACGTGGACGATGGAGACGCATGAGGGTGGCCGTACGCTGCACGTGGTGATTGTGGGTGGTTGGGCGTGGAACCCCGCAGTACGGCTGGTGTCAACACCGAATCATCCCGCGTCTTATCCCGGCATCGAACAGGATTTCGATCACGCCTTTGCCACCTACGAGATGCTGCCGTGCGACATCTTTCTGGGTGCACATGGCTTGTACTTCAACATGCTGGACAAGCTTGCGCGCGTGTCGAAAGAGGGCAGCGCCGTATGGATTGACCCGGGTGGCTATCATCGGGTACTGGCAGATAAAGAAGCAGCGTTTCACAAAGAAGTAGAGGAGGAACGGACGGCGCAGTAGCCGCCTGAGCGGCTACTTTAGTTCAACGTTTCCATCAGTTTCGAAATCGTGCTGTTCAGTGCCTTGTCTGTGCGGCGCTGTTCATCGATCTTGGCGATGGAGTGCATCACTGTCGTGTGGTGCTTGCCGCCGAACTGACGCCCAATCTCCGGCAGGCTGGCCTCCGTCATTTGCTTGGCCAGGTACATCGCAATCTGACGGGGCACCACGATCTGGCGTGAGTTGTTCTTCTGCTTCAGTTCACTGATCTTCATGCCAAATGATTCCGCCGTGGCGCGCTGGATGGCCTCAATGGTGACCTTGCGGATCTGCGTGTCGATGAACTGCTTCAGGCACTGCTGCGCTGTCGCCAGCGTGATATCCACGCCGTGAAGGCTGCACCAGGCGATCAGGCGGATCAACGCTCCCTCCAACTCGCGGACGTTGGTCCGTACATTGCTTGCAACAAACAGGGCAACATCGACCGGCAGGGTTGTGTGCTCACTCTCCGCCTTCTTCTGCAGGATGGCAACCTTTGTTTCCAGGTCAGGTGGCTGGATATCTGCGATGAGGCCCCACTCGAAACGCGATCGCAGACGATCCTCGAAGTTGGCCAGCTCTTTGGGCGGGCGGTCGCTGGCGATGACGATCTGCTTCATGCTTTCGTGCAGCGCGTTGAAGGTGTGAAAGAACTCCTCCTGCGTGCGCTCCTTACCGGCGAGAAACTGGATGTCATCGATCAGCAGAACATCCACTGTACGGAAACGGTCACGGAAGCCGGTCATCTTGTCGTAGCGCACGCTGTTGATCATGTCATTGGTGAACTTCTCACCGGAGACGTACATGATGCTGGCATGCCCGTTGCGCTTCTTGACTTCATGCCCGATAGCCTGCATCAGGTGCGTTTTGCCCATGCCCACGCCGCCGTACAGGAAGAGCGGGTTGTAGGCCTTGGAAGGGCGCTCGGCGACGGCACGTGATGCCGCATGGGCAAACTGATTGCCTGCGCCAATAACAAAATTTTCGAACAGATAACGGCTATTCAGCTGCGCCGCAGTATTCCAGTCGAAGCGGCTCTGCTCTGACGTGGGTGCGGCGGGCAATGCGCGATGCCCGTTGAGTGACGACGGCGCTCCCTGTGAGCCGTTAGGCTGTGGTGCATTGGGTGAATGGGCCGGAAGCGGTGCAAAGCCACCGTCCTCGCGGGATTTGGGAGCGGCCGGATCGTTCTCGACCGTGACAAAGCGGACCTCGTCCACGTCGAGCTGCTGATGTTCGATTGCCTCGTGAATCAGGTCCGCATAACGGTCCCCGATGTGCTGGAACTGTGTAGAGGGAATGCGCACAAACAGCGTGCGTCCACTGGCGTGCGAGAAGCGCGTCGGCTTCAGCCACGTGTGGAACGACTGGCGATTCACCTTGACCTCAAGCGCGCTCAGGATGCGCGTCCAGGCATTCCCTGCGGGTGCAACAGTGGAAGCAATCGGAGCAAAAGACATCAGCGTCATTCCTTGCATGCCGGACGTCGTTGCCGGCGTGTGTCACTGGTTGTTGCGCCGCTCATGCTGACAACAACGGCGTTCGGCAAATTCAAGACAAAGACATCTCGTGCTCCGCGCGCATGTGCAACGGAGTGAGAAGGAGCTCTTCGGCTTGGTTGAAGACCGCCGGAGTGCGTCGCGCAGGCCGGCTGGTGAAATGTCGCAAGCGGCGCGGAACCGGTACGTTCAGAGCCTTGAAGCGGGTGCAACGAACCTGATGGTAGCACGATGCCACAGCCGCGCCGCACCGCTTTCTCCGCAATATTTTCTCTAAAAAGTCACTTGCACAAAAGCTGGTGAAGCGCGTTCCAGAATGAGCGGAAAACGCCTCTTTGCCTCTGAATACACTTGCACAGGACCGCTGCTTCGGTGTATCCGCGATGCCTTTTGTACTCGCACCGTTCGATTACTCCCGGATGTGGAGAACCCGGACACAGCAGGCATGTTGCGCGCTTGGACAAGCGATGCGCCGGACCTTCAGCAACTACTTCGCAGGCAACACAAGCACCTGGATCGAAAGCGGAGGTACGCTGTGATGCACGACGCCCGAGGCCCTGACCGCGCTCTTGACCGGCACAATGCGGCGCGGATCGGCGATGGAGTTCGTCTCCGCGCGATTGCTGCCGCGCAAGGTCCACACTGTTCCCGGCCCGCTGCTTCGTAGACCCTCCACATGGATGTCGACCTCCTGCGAATCCGTGGAAGCATTTACCAGCTTCACATACAGCAGGCCTTTGGTGGGGTCGCGCGTCACGGACGTGAACAGTCGCGCGCTGGCCGTTGTGAAGGTAGATGCAGGTACCTCTGTCCCCAGGAACTCAGCAAACATCGCCTGCGCATAGTAGCTTGGTGAACCGTAGCTGCTGCCCGCGGTATAGCCGATCAGATCGCTCTCCCACTGCATGCCGCCGGGGTTTACATTGACGAACAGCGGCGCATACGACGCCATCACAATCAGGTCGCTATTACGTTCCATGCTCGTCATGAACGCTGCATCACCCAGCGCCGCACCCATGTTCGTCGTGGGTGAACCTTCACGCGTCGCCCACTCACCCACGAAAATCTTCGGGCCTGTACGCGGCATCTCGTCATAGTGCGTCTGCATGTCAAAGAACTCATCGGCGCGCTTGTAATAGTGGTCATCCACGACGTCCGGCTGCGTGCGCTTCAGGGGCTCGGTGGCAATCACCTGCAGGTTGGAGTACTTGCCCTTGATGGCTTTAAAGAATTGGGCGAACCGGCCCTCGTAGCTGCCGCTTTTGTCAAACTCGTCCTCATTACCGACTTCCACAGAGTGCAGCGGGAACGGGGCGGGATGGCCCAGCTTCGCACGCATCGCACCCCACTTCGTATCTGTGCTGCCCGTGACAAACTCGATCTCATCCAGCGCATCCTCCACAAAGGGGCTCAGAGACGGACCTGGATGAATGTAGTCGCCTTTGAGTGAATAACCTGCATACACGGCCAGCACCGGCTCGATGTTCAGGTCTTCGGTCCACTCCAGGAACTCCAGCAGACCCATGCCATCGCTGGACTGGTAGTTCCAAGGGCTGCGATGCGTTGGGCGGTCTACCAGTGGTCCCAGGGTCAGCTTCCAGTCGAATCGTTCATCGATCTGGTCGCCTTCCAGGTAATTGCCTCCTGGCAGCCGCAGGAACTTGGGATGCATGCCCGCCATCAGTTCCATCAGATCGGGCCGGTTGCCATTTGCCCGGTTCTTGTAGGTTGGCGGAAACAGCGACACCATGTCGATCCATACCTTGCCCGGCTGTGAAAGGCTGAGAAGCAGGTGATTGTTCACGGACGCTGCATCCTTGCCGGACTTCAGCGTGAACTCATATTTCTTCCATTCGTTCGAGATGCCCGCAACAGAGACACCCGCCACCTGCCTGCCGGTCAGATCATTGACCAGCGACACGCCAAGGCTGCCGCCATTTTCCGCGCGTGCGTACAGTGAGCCCGTATAGGTCGTGTTCGGCTGCACATTCATGCCCCACCAGCCGTCGTTACGTACACCAGCGGTGTTCCTGGCGTCCGCCACTTCCACATCGATCAGCATGCTGCCGGAGAGCGCTTCACTGGGTCCGGTCGTTGCGTCATACTTCGCAGTAGCCCTTGCCATGCCGCTGTTGTCCGCGTTCCAATGGCCGATGCCTGCCCATCCCCGATCCGTGAAGCTGCGGTTGCGCACCATCTCCGCGTACAGGCCGCCGTCGTAGGAGTAGTTGATCTCCTCCGTCATCATTCCGTAGAGGGTCGGGCTTACAAAGTGCAGCGGCTTGTCGGCCTGGATGGTCAGCGTTGCGGGCGCGGGCTTCTGCGCCACAGCCTTCGCCACAAACGACAGCGGCAAAACGGCATGGAGAACAGCAAGGACAAAACGGTGCAAAGGTGCCTCCAGGGAACGTAACGATACTAATCGCTCAAAGCGAGTGAGCCGGAGAGACTTAGGTTTTTGCGAAAGGGAGAAGGCGCACGACGACCAGGAACTCAGCCTCGCTCCAGCCGGTAGAACGGGTGCATCACATCGTGCGGTCCCCAGGGCGCATGGTGCGTATAGTGAAAGCCAAGCCGCTCAATCAAAGCCTCTGAAGGAGCGTTGTCCGGCCCATGTCCCGCCACAAGCGCCGCCACATCCGTGTGCTGCCATGCCCACCCGATCACCGCGCGCGCAGCCTCCTCGCCCAGCCGCAGGCTCCAGAACGGTCGCGCCACATGCACCCCGGCCTCTGCCACGTCAGACGCATCGTGGAAGGGCCGCAGACCCGCGCATCCGGCATGCTCACCCGTCTCCAGCAGAAACATCGGCCAATACTGAAATCCGAACCGCTCCTGCCGCTCCATCTCCAGCGCAAGCCGTGCCGCTGCAGCGCCCTCGGTCATCGCGCCCCCCATGTGCCGCATCACCTCCGGGCTGGTCCACAGAGCCACCGCCAGCGGCAAATCGGCTGCGGTCCAGTGCCGGAAGCCAAGCCGCTCCGTCCTCATGAAGTACGTCATGCCCCCATTTTCTGGCGAGCGGTGTCATTGTGCGGCGACGCGCACCGAGGCAGGTACCAGCGCAGTCGAAAGCGACTGCGCGCTCTCCGTCAAGTAGAAGGTCTGGATGCGCGGGAACTGCTCCTCCACCAATTGCAGGGTGCGAAAGTCAAAGCTCTGAATCGACGCCCGGTCTTCCATGTGCTCTCTCGCAATCAGCCCTGCCAGCGTCGTCACAAACACCTGCGGATCGACTGTGTGGTTCTGCAGTATCTCCTTCGGCACGCCCGGGTGGGCTGCGGCAACCTGATCCGGCGGCATCTCCGGCAGGATCTTCGTCTCGATGTTGAAGTGCACGGCCCGCGCGTTGGCTGCGCGCTCCGCTGCATGGGGCATGCTCTTTCCGGCACCGTTGGAATAGTACTCCGCGTAGAACCGAACAAACTGGAAGAGTTGTCCCGCAAACGTCGGAGCGTACGGGCTCGCCATGCCCACCTTCGCCGCAAACGCCACGGCAACCGGCGAGAGCGCCAGATCATTTTTCTGCTCCGCTCCAAAATGCAGCTTGTCACAGATAAAGGTCTTCTGCGCGTCCTCTGACGAAATGTCACGCAGGTACACCCGGTTCTCCATCGTATACGGTGAGCCGTCGGCATGACGGCAACTCTGGGGGTTGTAGAACTGGTCGTGCCAGATCAACGAAACATGATCCGTCGAGACGCCCGTGTCCGTCTCCAGCTCCGTTGCCAGTTGATCCAGCCCGCTCTCAAACGATGGCAAAGTGTTTTCCGGACGCAACCCGCGCCCGCCGCGATGCGCGCTCACCACAAAGTGCTGAAGCTTTGGATCGGCCGGCCGGGCGGCACGCTCTTCGCGCACCACCTGCTGCAGCAGGTCCGGGCGGTCGCTGATCAATCCGTCCACGCCCGTGCGAAGAACCGTCCGCATCGTCTCCGGATCGTTCGTCGTCCACGGCACCACGCGGATGCCCATGGCCTGCAGGTCGCGTACCGGCACCAGCGGCGCATCCGCTGGCGTCACCTTCGTCCGCACCACCGTCGCATCCACCGGCGACAGCAGCGGCACACGCGCTCCATGCGCCCGTGCGTGCGCGGCGGCCTTCGTCATCAACTGCACATACGGATTCAAAGACGACGCGGACGGTGCAGCTTGGCAAAGGAAGGATGCGGGAAAGAGAAGCGCGGCGACACAGGTGCGAAGCATCCCGTCAGCATGACGCACCCCCATGAAAGTTCCGTGAACGATCTCCGGTTGTAAGCGTGCGATGCCGAACGGCGGCAAACACTGCGTCGTGACGCGCCCAAGCCTGTACTCCTTGCACTACAAACAGCGTCTTGCCCCAACCCTGCACTGCTCTTTGGAGGAGCTTCTATAATGCGTCGTGCGTCCCTGCTTGGTCTCTCGCTCTTCAAACACGTGGGAGCGCGTATCCAAGTTCGACGCAGGCTGGAACCCACCCCTTCACAAACATCCTGGCCCAAGGCAGCTGGAGCTAACGCTTCTCCGTAGGCCCAGCCTTCCATTTCGGCAAAAATACATTGAAGAAATAACGAGGCTGTAGAAGGAGTAGCAAGGCGAATCAGCGATTTTGACTTGCCGCACCGCATTTAAGGAGTGTTTACGACGAGCCGAACCGTAGCCCACCGGCCTGGCAGGACGGTAGTTCGCCGCCAGACCTTGAAGCTTTTCGTATGTTGACATTCGAAGTATAGCTGCGGTGTTTGCGACGTCAGCTCTGGCTTTGCGTCTGCTGGCCGCTGGCGTGTTCGCATGTTTCAGAGAATATGGTTGTTGCGCAATCTGCTTTTCCCCGCGTGCGTTCTTCCACTCTTCGCAAAAAACGTCCCAACAGGAGTGCTCCGCCAAAAACGTAGTTATAAAAATGATCCGCCGAGCCGCGCCCACGTTCCATCTGCTTCGGAAAAAATTCCAGAGCATGCCGCATCCGGTCAACGTCCAGATAGCTGGTAACCAGAGCCGATTGCTGCTGACGCTCCAATTCCGATCTCCAAATCTTCATGTCTGCAGAAAAGTTCTCAAGGAAGTCGCTGGCTTGCAGACCTAGCCTGCGCTCCCGCAGCAGTTCCGGAGGGAGAACGTCCGCCATTGCCTGCCGGTACAGTGCCCTGAAGTCACCTCCTGGGCAAAACGCCCAGTCTGGAATGCTGAGACACAGTTCGACCAGGTGCCTGTCCGCCGTAGGATCCATACGTTGAAGGCCGAAAAGTCTTCGCTCGGCGGCGGACTGCACGCCAAAGTCAATCAATTGCATATTCGAGAAGCGTCTCGATGCGCCGTTGCGGCGATTGCCTTCCAGGAGTTGTCCTGCCCGTTCCAAATCCAGCAGGGAGAAACCTGCCGCAGCAATACGCTCGGGCTTAAGGAACGTGCGCTCCCGCCAATCCTTTACTGAAGTGCCTTTCAGCTTCTTCCAGTGTGCACGTGCACGAGCGGAGGGCAGCCAGGCACTCAGCGCCACGCTCCGCCAGGTGGAGCCTGCCTGTCTCCAGCCGCGAGCCGTTCGCAAAAGCTGCAGCAGATGTCCCCGGCGAAGGAGGTCGAAGAGCGCGAACTCCCCACTGTAGCTACCTGCATGATTTCCGTTCTGTCCCCAAAGCATCACATCCACACCGCGCGATTGCGCTTGCTTCCGCATCGCGTACATCCAGGGAAGATTTCGAAGAAACAAGGGCGGAGCGCCGACCACGTCCGTCATGCCACTGATGCTTTCCTCCCATGACGCGGCATGGCTCGGAACAGCGATTTGCTCGATGTTGGGGTACATCTCTGCCACCCGGCTGGCCAACGGCCACTCGTTTCCAAAGGCATTCTTGAACACCTGCGAAGCGTCCGTTGGGTTTTCAGGAACCGAGGTGTACGCATGCAACTGCCGGTTCTGTCGTGCAAGTGCACGGGCTGCAAGTGCCGTTACTGCTGAACTGTCGTACCCGGCGCTCAGCTCCGACCCCACGAGTCCCGTAGAGGGGAGTCTTTTCTCCACAGCCTGCGTCATCGCATGCTGCAGGGCCTCCGCATATTCCCGCTGATCACGCACACGCAGCTGACTCTGACGCTCAGGAAACCAGTACCGCCTTAGTTGCGCCGGCCCTTCCCTTTCAGCAAGCAGATAGTGTCCAACGGGAGGATAGTGCACGCCAGAGTACACGGTCTCTCCAGGCGTGAACTGGAAGGTCATGGCACCCACGATGTAGCTGTCATTGACTTCCAACGATTTGCCTGTGCTGGCCATTAAGCCGGACGGCTCACTGGCAAAGTGAATGGCCTCGTTGGTCGTTGTGTAACAGAGAGCGCCCCTGCCCATGACGTCGCGCGCGAGTACCAAGCGCTGACATGCCTCGTCCCACAGCGCGAGCGCATACTCTCCGTCCAACAGGGACAGAGCATCCAGTCCTACAGATTGATAGGCTTTCGCCAGGAGGGCTGCATGAGTCGTGCCAGGGGGACATGTAAATCGATCGAGAAGTCCGCGATGCTCGAACAGTGTTCCGTCGAACACCACAAGCAGCCCTGCTTCTGCCCTGTATAGAGACGTGTATCTGCTCTCGGAGCAACCTAGCAATGTGCGTCCAGAGCCGGAGCGCTCAGCGCCGGTGTGATGAAATCCGGATGGGAGAAAGGCTCTAAGGTCAGCGCTGAACCGCGCCGCCTCCGTCTTTAGACACATACCGCAGATCGACAAGCGTTTGTCCGGCGTGGCTAAGACATGGTCTTAAAACGTTGAAGTACCATGCACGCCAGCATTTCTTGCTTGCATGGTACCTTCGAAATCTGTAGATCAGTTATGTTTAGCTGTTCGGTACGTGCTGTCCCATAGAAGCGGGAAAGACACCGTCAATCGATTGGCTGTTGCTCCCAGCCTGCGCTTCATTCATGCTTGCGACCTCAACAGTTGGCTTCACCCACTGTTTCATCGCGCCGCCGTTCTGCTTCCTCATGTTTTGCTTCCTCCCGTGGGCGCGAGGCCCGATTTGGATCATTAGAGCTTAATCCCGATGACTTGTCAAGCGCCATCGGAAGAGTGAACTGGGTCTACACCTCTTGGAACGGCTTTGCGGGAAGGAAGTTGCTAAAGGCGCAAAAAAGATCACAGCCTATCGTATGCGAGCACTTAGCGGGGACCGGAACCGGTCCCGTACCGATAGACCAGGCCAACCCCGCCCTGCGCGACCCTCAGTGCGCCATCGGCGGTGACAGGCGTGTTCCAGCGCTGGAACTGGGCGTCAACTCTGACTGCGAACCGGCGCGTTACGTCCACCTCGGTGCCGAGCCCCGCAGCGTACACGGCGGAGTTGTTGCTGATGTAGAGCGTTCCGGGGATCAGGTAGCCAACATTCTGGTAGTCAATCTGTCCGCGTCCCGCCAGGAGTGTTCCGTACGGCCGCACGCGACCGAAAAAGCCCGATCCACCAGGCTCGTGAGTAACGCGCAGCCCCCCCAGAATGCTCTTCTGCCCGTCCACCGTCCCGCTGTCCACCGGCGTACCGCCGCGCACCTCGGCTTGGAGTTCGAAACTGTGAGAGCTGTAAAAGCCCAGATCCGCGCCAAGGGACAGTGTCAGGTTCTTGCTCGGCGGCCCCGCGATCCCGTTTGGATCGGCGTACGGTGACGATCCAAGACCCGTGTCTGTGCCAGAAAGCAAAACAAAAGCCGAAAGATCAAGACGCCGTTGAGCGGTGGACGTCGTCTGCGCGTGGACAGCAGGGATGACGAATGCCATGGCGATCATACAGGCGGATCGAAGGCCAGTGCGGGGGGGCTTCACAGGTTCAGTCTACGTGCGAGCCGAGTGTCCCGCCTCCAGGGTTCCCGCAAGAAAAACGCCGAGCCGTTCCAGGCATGCTGTAAAGTGCACCAGAACAGGTGCTCACCCCAGCCACTCTCGCATTACTTTAGTAATACGAACGCTGCAACCTGCTGTAGTCAAGCAACTTACAAACCGATGTTTCACGTGAAACATTTTAGCGCCTCCTGACTTCCTGATGCGAGCAGCACACCCTGCGCAACAGTGCTTGAGCTGTTGCCGAGGCGCGGAAACGTTTGACGCGTGCCAACAGCCCGCTGGTTCTCTCTGGCCCTGTACCTGGGGCGTTGCCCCAGGCTACGGTAGCGCAGGCCGACAGCCTGCAAAGTGCTTGCGGACTGAGGATGGAGTCTGTCACCTGAATTGGAAGCCCTGATCGAAGCAGCCCGCAACCGCCCCTTTAGCGCCGCAGAGCGGGAGGCGCAGCGGCGGAGCTTTGCCTACGGCAATGCCAAGAATCGAAAACGACCGCATCGCCGCGAGATGGTGGCTCAGCAGGACGAACTCTACAAGGCAGAATGACGGTGAGACAGCTTCTAGTACGCCCTCGCACAATGGCCTGATATCTTGAGTGCGAGGGCACCTCATGACTAACACACAGCTTTATCTTGCGTACACTATCCCGACGGTGTTGGTGCTGATGGGTGTGTTGATGAATCGCAGCGACAATCAGGCTTCGGGCGGAGATGATTGCGTTGCGGAACGAGATTCATGAGGATATGGTCCACCTGCATGAGCGCGTTGCTGTCGTGGAAGCCAAGCAGCGGTAGAAGCGGTGAGTTCTTGCCTTCATCAAGCGTTTAGCGCGTGCCTACAGCCCGCTGGTTCTCTCTGGCCCTGTACCTGGGGCTTCTCCAGGCTACGGTAGCGCAGGCCGACAGCCTGCAAAGTGCTTGCGGACTGAGGATGGAGTCTGTCACCTGAATTGGAAGCCCTGATCGAAGCAGCCCGCAACCGCCCCTTTAGCGCCGCAGAGCGGGAGGCGCAGCGGCGGAGCTTTGCCTACGGCAATGCCAAGAATCGAAAACGACCGCATCGCCGCGAGATGGTGGCTCAGCAGGACGAATTCTACAAGGCGGGACTACCATCTATAAGTGTAAGCCGCAGATTCTTTTAGTGAATCATGGTGATTGCCATTCTTATTAAGATAAACGTCAGTATAAAGATAGCGACTGCACCGGCTCCCTTGAACTTTAGCGAATGAACAAAGTCATTGGGCTTTATAGCTCCTTGCAACTCCAGAAAGCCAGGTAAATTCACCAAGAGAGCGGCAGCTCCAATCGCAGTTAGCAAGGATGTCTCTACTGCTTGTTCAGGATTCATCTTAGGTTTAACGAAGACGAGGATGATCCCTACAAGAAGTAAGGCTAATCCCATCAGCGACCACATGCGATCGTTTTTAGCTCTTGCGATCTCTTTTGCTTGCACGTCCACACCGAATGTATAGCCAAGGTTCATCATCTCTAGGGCTAAACCTTGCCAGTTGATTGGCAAGGGACTGAGTGCCTCTTCCACATATTTCATCCTCTCACCAGGCGGCGGAGGCTGCTCCGTGAGGTGAGTGCGAATTTTAGAGACCTCAAGCCGGACTCGATCAATGTCCCACTGATCTCCTGCCATTCAAGCTGACGCTCTTTTCTGATGTGTGAAGTGTTCTGACTCATCGTGGCGCCGGAAGAGTACTCTGACCATCTCAGGATGTACTTCGACTTCCCGATCCTGACGCCAGTCAAAAATGACGTCCGGTACTGAAGCTAAAGAAGTGAAATCTTGGATTCCGCCTCTGCTCTTCGCCGATTCAACCCTGTAAATCTGATCAACTATTTGTTCGGCAGAAAGCCGCGCCAACGCCGTAGCAAGCGCGTCCGCGTTATACGCATTCAGTTCATCAGAAATCTGGCTTATCGTATACACGTCAGTCGGCTTCGCTTTGCGGAAGAACTTCCGCAAACGTGCACTCAGACTGTCTGCGTCAGTTCCCAAACTTCGTGATTTGACTAAGAACATGGGCGTAGTCCGTTCGAGAGCACTGCGCGGTCAGCGTAAATTCATTGTTTGCGCCGGCAATGTACGTATGAATGTCGATTGACGGTGTTCCGTTTGCCGACGTTAGCCAAAAGCAATCGACTTCGTCGCATGTTGGCCGACCAACAGACAAGAACGCTGCAACTCCTTTATCGGCGCTGTTGCCTGCCTCGTACAGGTTCTGTTGAGCACCTCCACTTGCGAGAGACATTACGTTCCCCTCTTTGTCTCGCAGGAGATTGTCAGCAAATCGCAAGGTCTTTGAGAGACGTGAGCGATTTTGTATCAAGTATAGGCGCGTCTTGGCTAGAGAGACTGGTGTAAACTTTAGTCTATCGACAATCCCAGTCGCTTTGACGAACATTTCTTCGACCTGCGCAGCGTAGTCGAGAGAGTTTCGGTGAGATTGGATCCTGACCTCAACGGTCTTAGCTTCGCTAACGCTGATGACGTTTACACCGCGCTCGGTTGTCAATTCGTATGTTAAGACCTCACGATCCTCACTAACGCTTTTGTCGACGAGTCTGCGGTAGCTCCTTGCGTCAACTGCTTTGATGACCAAGCTTCTAGACCCTAGTGAGCCTTCGATGCGGATGTCTACAAGTTCCAAGCCTCTAGAAATTTCCACCAAGCGGGGCTTGTCCAGAAGCGATAGGACATTCATCTTTTTCAGGTTCTTAGCTAGCACATCTTCGTTAACCAATTCATAGGCTGTAGCTTTGCTGCATGTGAAAAGAAAGATGTGCTGCCGACCGAACTCTTCTGCCTCTCTGACGAGCTGTATGATGTCCGAGCGCTGCAGTTCGCCAGCATCGAGGGCGGGTTGGAGACGTTTTTCGCGCATCTCAGCCCAAGAACCGGCGGAGTAGTTAAGGCTCTTATCTTTTAGATATTGTGAAACAACATCTAGGCTGCTGTGTCGGCGCAGCAGATTGATCGCAATAGTCAGGTCTGCTGATGTGATATCAGACGGCAAGCGAACTCCAGATGAGAGAATAAACCTTTCTACAGTCTTCACGTTTTCACGCGCAAGGAAAATCCGTCGAGCTGATTCAAAACCACAGTCACCACGGCTTCGTCCAGACTTGGGCGACTGGGTAGCGGTTGATGGTGCTGGGTTGGTAGTGGGATTGGGTGATCCACCAGTCGAGGCGGGCTTTGGGGTCGGCGGCGAAGGCCGGGTCGGCGGCTAGCTTGGCCTGAAACCGCTGGTAGAGTTCGGGGTGGTCGGCGGCCATTTTGGTGGCGATGGGGACGGAGAGGTACTCGCCTGCGCCGATGCGGCCCATGCGCTCGAAGACGGCGTCGAAGAAGCCCCAGCGGACGAGCGCGTCGGGTGCGGCGGGGTGGAGCATGGCCATGATGATGTGAGCGCGCGGCTGGTTCATAGGGACGTAGTAGCTGCCGGCGGGCATGTGCATCCGCTCGGTGACGGGTGTGAGCGTGTAGTCGGTGAAGGTGCGGCCCTCGAAGGGGAACGCCTCTTTCTTGACGTCGGTGAAGCGCCAGGTTTCGAGCGGCGTGTCGATGTCTTTGGGCGTGCGCTCCATCACGACGCCCTGGAGGGCGAGCTCGTCGGCGATGGCCTTCCAGGCAAGCGGGATGAGGAAGCCGGTGGGGACGGGCGCGCTGGCGGTGGTGTCCACACCATCGTGCATGTTGACGGTGAAGTCGTCCTTTTCCGCGGTGAAGTGCAGGACGGGCTGGCCGGTGATGGAGCTGATCGCGCTGGCACGCTTGAGCGAGTGGTAG
>CAXUHI010000027.1:0-43566 GCA_964251045.1 uncultured Terriglobus sp.
ACCACGAACCACGAACCACGAACCACGAACCACGAACCACGAACCACGAACCACGGTCAGCGGACACGCTGAGCCGTCAGCAGCGAGTCCCTCACGTTTGCCCATGTCTTCGCGACGCCCTCTTCAAGATTGGTCGTATGGTGCCAACCCAGCCCGTGCAGACGGCCCACGTCCATCAGTTTGCGCGGCGTCCCGTCCGGCTTCGATGGGTCAAACGTGAGTCCGCCGCTGTACCCAAGGACCCCGAAGATGATCTCCGCCAGTTCCCGGATGGTGACATCCTCACCCGTTCCGACGTTGATCAGCGGCGGCTCGTCTTCCTTCAACAGCGTTCCGTAAAGGTCGTCCGGCATGTTCAGCAGCGCGACGCATGCCTCGGCCAGGTCGTCGGAGTAGAGGAACTCACGCCGCGGCGTACCCGTCCCCCACAGCACGACCTCCTTTGCTCCCGTCTCCATCGCCTCCGCAGTCTTGCGGATCAACGCCGGCAGAACATGTGAGTTCGCCGGGTCGAAGTTGTCGTTCGCCCCATACAGATTTGTCGGCATTGCAGCCAGATACCGTGTTCCATATTGGCGGTTATAGCTCCAGCACATCTCGATGCCCGCGATCTTGGCCAGCGCGTATGGCCGGTTCGTCGGCTCCAGCGGCCCGCTCAGCAGGCATGACTCCGGCATCGGCTGCGGCGCAAATTTCGGGTAGATACACGAGGACCCAAGGAACAGCAGGCGCGCGACGCCGCTGCGATATGCCGCGTCAATGACATTGTTTTGAATCAGCAGGTTGTCGCGAATGAAATCAGCCGGGTAGGTGTTGTTCGCAAGAATACCACCCACCTTTGCCGCGGCCAGCACGACAAATCGAGGCCTTGTCTCCTGGAAGAAGCTGATGACCGCACGCGCATCGCGCAGATCGAGGTCGCCGCTGAAACGCGTCAGCAGATTCGTATAGCCCAGCCTGCTCAACTCTCGCTGAATGGCCGAGCCGACAAGGCCGCGGTGTCCCGCGATATAGATTGCGTCGCCCGGCTGCATGAACGGTGTCGAGGGTGTCACCTTAGCTCTCCCGCACGTTGTACGCGTCGAAGCCGTGCTTGCGTACCAGAGCATCACGCTGCGCACTCTTCAAGTCAGCATCAATCATTTCAGCGACAAGCTGTTCGAACGATGTTGCGGGCGACCATCCCAGTTCCCTCTTGGCCTTGCTTGCGTCGCCCAACAGCGTCTCGACTTCAGTAGGCCGGAAGTAGCGCGGATCGATGGCCACGATCACCGTTCCATGTGCATCCACGGCCCGTTCCTCCACACCACTTCCCTGCCATGTCAGCTTCATGTCCAGCTTTTCCGCACAGCGCTCAATGAACTGGCGCACGCTGTACTGCTGTCCTGTCGCGATGACGAAATCCTGTGGCTTGTCACATTGCAGCATGCGCCACTGCATCTCCACATAGTCACGCGCGTGTCCCCAGTCGCGCTTGGCGTCGATGTTGCCCATGTACAGACGGTCCTGCAGGCCAACCTTGATCCGAGCCAGGCCGCGCGTGATCTTGCGCGTCACAAAGGTCTCTCCGCGCAACGGGCTCTCATGATTGAACAGGATGCCATTGCACGCGAACATACCATAGGCCTCACGGTAGTTCACCACAATCCAGAAGCCATACATCTTAGCCACGGCATAGGGCGAACGCGGATAGAACGGCGTAGTCTCGCGCTGTGGTATCTCCTGCACCAGGCCGTACAACTCTGACGTGGATGCCTGGTAAAAGCGTGTCTTCTTTGCCAGTCCCAGGATGCGGATGGCCTCAAGCATCCGCAAAACGCCGATCGCATCGGAGTTGGCTGTGTATTCCGGCTCCTCGAAGGACACCTGCACATGGCTCTGCGCCGCCAGGTTATAGACCTCGTCAGGCTGTACCTTCTCCATGATGTGGATCAGCGACGACGAATCCGTCATATCCCCGTAGTGCATGAAAAATTTGGGATCAGGATTGTGCGGATCCTCGTAGATATGATCGATTCTGCCTGTATTGAAGAGCGACGTGCGCCGCTTGATACCGTGCACCTCATACCCTTTCTCCAGCAGCAGTTGTGCAAGATACGCACCGTCCTGGCCCGTAACTCCCGTGATGAGCGCTTTTTTCAAGCGAAGTTTCCCTCCGGCACGCATGTGTTCTGCAGGCCCGCTGTTAGGTTCGCACGAACGTACGCTTCGCAGAAGACAAAATATGCAGGCGGACAACACAGCCTGTACCGGTTGCGAACGCTTCGGAGAGCAGGTGCAATGTTAAACTCAAATCTGTCCGGCGACTATCGGACGGCTCGAAGGTTGAGGCACACACCCAGATCATGACCGCTCTTCTGATACTTCTTGTTATCGTTCACATCATCATCTGTTTCTTTCTGATTGGCGTTGTTTTGCTGCAACAAGGCAAGAGCGCGGATCTGGCGGGAGCATTCGGCGGCCAAGGTTCACAGACGGCCTTCGGTCCGCGTGGCGCTGCCAACCTGTTGACGCGTCTCACCACATGGTCCGCCGTTCTGTTCATGCTCACGTCCATCAGCCTGACCATTCTCATGTCGCGCTCCAGCGACCGCTCCGTCCTGTCGGGCATCAAGACGCAGCAGACCGCACCAAAGAAGTAGTTGCTGAGTATCGAAGCAATGCAGCGCGAGACTTTCCCCGTCCCACCGCTTGGCTGTAACTGCTCCATCCTGTACGACCCTGAGCTTCACGATGCCACCGTCGTCGACCCAGGCGGCGATCTCGTAAAGATCACAGCATTCCTGACCTTGCACCATCTCAAGCTGCGGCAGATCGTGGTGACGCACGCGCACCTGGACCACATCTCCGGTGCCGCCGTCTTGGCAGAGCAGACGGGAGCTCCTGTCCTCTACCACCAGGCTGATATCGCTCAACTGAACTGGATGGAGCAACAGGCCGCATGGATGGGCGTCTCCAACCCGCGCGTCGCGCCACCGGACAGCAGCGCGGAAGACGGCACGCACATCCTCGTGGGAGCGGAGGCCGGCGTGGTATTGCATACGCCCGGTCATACGCAGGGCAGCATTTCGCTGTACTTCTCACAAAGCAGCCTCTTGTTGGCAGGTGACACGCTCTTTCGTGGCAGCATCGGTCGCACCGATCTGCCGGGTGGCGACGGGACGCAGATCCTGCGTTCCATTCACGAGAAGCTCTTGCCGCTGCCAGAGGAGACTATCGTGATCCCGGGTCACGGGACGAGCACGACCATCGGACACGAGATGCAAGCGAATCCATTTCTGACCTGAGCCCGGTTTGTCCTACGTGGATCAAACCCCGGTATGCTTGCTGGCATGAGCGAAACGTTCCGGATCGTAGTCACTGTCACGGCAGCAGGAATGATTGGTGGGCTGCTCTATGCCACATCGCTCCATCTGACGCGGCTGCGCAAGGGCGGAGTTCCTCCAGGATGGTGGACTCGGCTGCGCTCGTCGGAAAGCTTTCCATATGCCTTCATCGGTGCGGGCGGAGCGTGGGCTGCGTTGCTGGCCATGCTTTGGGCAAAGCGTGCGCCACTAGACTACATACCAGAAGACATCTTGGAACTGATTGCGACTTCAATCCTGGCGGGCTATAGCGGAAACCGCGTTCTACCCGCAATGGCCGACCGGCTCGCGAAAGAGTTGCTAGAGAAGACAGCACGCGATGCGGAATCAGCCGCAGATGATGCGCGGTCGTCACGCATCATCTCAGAGGTGATTGCATACCTCGATGACAAAGGTAGCCAGACCGGCCGGCAGACATCCGTTTACATTGAAACTCTCAAAGGCGTTCTAAAGAACACTCCAGGAGCACGTAAAGCTTCCATCCTGCTGGCCCGGCTGTATACCGAACAACAGAAGAAACCCCAGGAAGCCATCAAGGTACTTGAAGACTTCATAGCCACTCGAACGAGCGCGGGCAAGCCAGGCGATGGTGATGTTGCGGATGCATACTGGAATATTGCAAATTATTACGAACAGATGTTTGCAGCGCATCCAGATCAAACAAACAGAAAACAGGCCATTGATGCCTTGGCACACTCCATCTCGATCACTCCGCAGTATCGACAAAATCTGATGAGCGATGACGACTTCAAAGCGCTGCGGAGCGATACGGAGGCCAGAACGATACTTAATCTTTAAAGGGAGTGCCTCACAGCACTCCCTTCAGGGTTTTAGATACGCGTGATTTTCCTCATGCTAACCTCCTGACCCTTTTGTCATACTACGCTCCTCCATAGAGGGCCTTAGTTGACGATCTCTCCGCGTTCGAGCTGACGGATGGCAGAGTGTGCGCGGTTTCGCAGCTCTTCACGTTCTTTGGCAGACTTCTTTCGCAGCGTGTTGTACGGCATCCGCATGCGCTGATTGCTGCTCAAGAAATCTGCATGCCTTTCAAGGAATGTCCAGTACAGCGCGGTAAAGGGACATGATCCCGGCCCAAGAGACTTCTTCGGGTCCAAGGCACATCGGCCGCAGTAGCTGCTCATCCGGTTGATGTAGGCCGCGCCGGAAACGTATGGCTTCGTCGCGGTCAAGCCACCATCGGCGTACGTGGCCATACCCAGAACGTTTGGTTCGACCACCCAGTCGTAGGCGTCGATGTAGGCGATCCAGAACCAGTCCGTCAGCTCGCGCGGAGAAAAGCCGCACAGCACTGCCAGATTGGATAAGACCATCAGCCGCGTAATGTGGTGTGACCAGCCTTGCCGCAGAACCTGCGCAATCACCGTATCCATGCAGAACATGCCGGAACGCTGGCCCCAATAGACGGGCGGCAGCGGCAGGTGTGCATCCAGCGCGGACGGCGTCGCCGGTCTGTCCGGTGCGGCAGGGTTGATCTCTTTCACCAGTAATGCGCTGTATGGGTTGGCGGTTCGATTGGCAGGCGGGTCGGGCTTCTGCGGCAAGGTGCGGAAGCCGTCCGTCACGTCATGAATATGCCGCATGAACTCGCGCCACCCGAGTATCTGCCGGACAAACCCTTCCGCGCTGGCCAGGGGAATACTGCCAACGTGATACGCCGCCTCGACATCGCTCACCACCTGCCGCGGTAGCAGGCGGCTCAGGTTCAGCAGCGCCGACATCGCGGAGTGGAACAGCATCGGCTCATCGGCGTCCATCGCATCTTCATACGGGCCAAAGAACGGCAACAGCCGCTTTAACGCGAACTCCCACAACTCCTGCACGTGCTGTGCTGTCACAGGAAGGTCGAAGCCTTCGGCTGAGCCATAGGCCTCGGCATTAATCGAGCGCGTGAACTCGGCCACCTCGTGCGTGATGGCATCCGGCGCGAACGAAGGACGTTGCGGCACAGGAATCTGGCTGCGGTACCGCTCACGATTCTGCTCGTCGTAGGACAGCTTGCCCCCGGCAAACTGGCCGTCTTCCATCATGATGCCGGTACTTTGGCGCATATGCCGGTAAAAACGTTCCATCAGGTACTGACGCCCCTTGCCCGGCTTGCCAAAGACGTTCTGAAAGTCACCGGATGTGGAGAGCCATGCCGTGTCGGGCCGGTATTCAAGGTTCAGACCAGCTGCTTGACCTAGCTCCACATCCTTGCGCAGTTCGCGCTCAGCCGGACGTGTTGTCAGCAGTCTCGCGATGCCGAAGCGCTGCTGTGCCCCAAGAAGCTGTTCACCGTAGCTCTCTGGTGCGTTCAAATAGAGAACGGGACGGCCTTTCGCACGCTGCTCCAAAGCGAAGTGCCGCATGCTCGAGAGCACAAGGATGACCTTCTTGCGGTGGTAGGCGCGCGCCCTGCCCTTGGCATGCGACTCGATCAGGATGATGCCTGCGTCCGGCTCTGTTGCGAGCGGACCGGTGGCGTCGTTCAGTCGGTCGTACGGAACAAACACCCACGGGCGGCCGATGATGTCGGCAGACGTGGGACGCTGCTCTTCCATGTCACGGACAAACGAGTTCACCTGCTGTAGGACGCATCTGCCGCAAAACGGCTAAAGCTGCCGTCAGCGCTTGCGTCCCGCCGTTTTCTTTGCACCGGATTTCGCGGGTGCTTTCTTTGCTGCAGTGGACTTCTTCGCGGGGGCAGCTTTCTTCTGCTTCGGCGGCACTGACTTGGCAGACGCCGGAGACTTCTTGGCTGCCGGTCCGTTTTGCGAGAACTGGCCAGATGCTTTAGCCGCGCTCTTCTTGATCGCAGCTACCGCGGCAGCAGAGGACTTCTTCGCAGCAGGCCGTGTTGAGGATGTCTGCTTCGAAGAAGCGGCTTGCGGCGGCGCAGCAGCCTTCTTGGCAGGCGCAGTCTTGGTTGGCGCCTTTTGAGAGGCAGCCTTGTTGCCTGCCACCGCAGACTTCTTCGCCGGAGCAACGCCCTTCTTGCCCGGAACAGGCTGGTTCACGGATGTCTTGGCAGTCTTGCCGTCTCCCGGCTTCTTTGGTGCGAGTCCTGAAGCACCCTCCGCCTTTGCTCGCTGCTCCTTTGCCTTTGCCGGCGCTGCTGGAACCATTTGGGCACGGCCGGGCACTGCGGAACTATCTTCACCGAGTACCGCATCTTTGATTGAAGCCGCTTTCTTGCCAGCACGCTTCTTCCCCGGACGTGGTTCCTTATCCACGTCTTCGGCCGGTCGCTGCACTGGCCCGCTGTCCGGACCTTCCAGGGCCGGTTCGCTAACCATCTCCACGGGTGTGGGTGCGACTTTCTCCGCCAGAGGGACGTCAGGCGTCGGCTCCGGACCATGATCCGGCCCAGTCAGGTCACCCTCCCCCATCAATCCCGTCGCAATACCAACAGCTTCTTCCTCTTCGGCTACGGTCTCCGGAAACACATCCGGCTCGGTGGCCTTTTTCGCCTTGGACCGGCTCGGGCGCGCTTCTTTCTTTGCCTTGGCTCTACGCAGATTGACCGGTGGCGGGGGTGCGGGCGGGGAGTACGGCTCCAGGTACGCCTTCATTTCCTCCGCTGTGGCCAACTTGCCGTCCATCAACTCAAAGAAAAGTTTGTTCAGAAGATCGTTGTACTCCGGTAGATCGGGCGTAATCCGCATCTCCTGCAGGAGTGCATACGGGATACGTTGGCGGGCTGCGGGTGACTCGTTCAGGAAGGTCTTGATACGCGCTTGCACGGCGCCAGCCTTGCTCGTTGCAAACGTGGCCAGAACCAGGTTCGGTTCAGTTTCGTGCAGCAGTCTCCATGCTGACGACGGTGTGGCAGCCTCCTTTCCAGACAGCCGCGCCGCGAAGTCCCGGACACGCCCATCCATCGCATCAATGTCCGCAACGAGTCCAGGACGGACGAGCAAATGTTTGAGATTCGCGATCTCGCTCGCTGAAAGTTTTGCCGTTACCAGTGGGAATGCAAGGACCGCAGATTGGGCAACAATGCCTTGAGCCTGCAACTGACCTTGCTTTTCAGCAAGTTCGGAAAGCCCGGGGGCATTCGCTTTGCTCGACTGCAGCCCGGGAAACAACTGCGCGGACCAGCCCTCCGCTTCCAACGCACGAAGGATTCGCAGCGGGTCATCTTCCTGGAAGAGTTCTTCCAGTTCGTACCCCCGGTTCCATGGAGTCAGCGACGAGATGTGGTTTTCGTCCTTTGCTGTTTCGTAACGGTGGCGCGTACGCTCCTCCAAATGCCATCCCAGGCGTGACATCAGCCGTGTTGCCCGGATGAGCCGCGACGAGTCCTCAATGAAGCCATAGTTGCTGACCAGGCGCAACTCGCGATTCTCAATATCCGCCACGCCGTTCAGCGGGTCCATCAGAAGGCCATAGGACCCTTCATTCAGCGAGATCGCCATGGCGTTCGCGGTAAAATCGCGGCTGCGCAGATCGTCACTGATGTTGCTGTGCTGGTAATCCGGCCGGCTTGCCTGAGGAAAGGTGACTCGCATCGCCGACGCAACCTCAACCCGTACGCTGCCCGGGAGGGTCAGGAAGAGCCGCTGCGCCGCAGTATGCTCGCCCATCACCACGGCCCCGGCGGCTTCCAATGCTCCCCGAAGGGGCAAAACGGAGCCCTGTATCGTCAGGTCCAAGTCTCGAACGGAGGCACCACTCGTCAGGTCACGCACGGCTCCGCCGGTGAGGAAAACGGTCAGGTCGTTCTCGCGCGCGATGGCGCGAACGGTCCCAATCGCTCTCTGCTGCGCTGGTGAGAGACGAGTTTCGAGGAGATAGATATAATCAGCCATGTACCGTGGTGTCTCCAGTCAGCGACTGTTTCTGCCCGTCGCAGTACGCCGTAAAGTCAACGATATGAACGGGTTACGTTCAATGCACGACCACGGCGCAAGATGCGATTCTAGCACGGGCGCTCCCGATGTGCTACATCTTTCGTCGGGTGGCGCGACATGCGCCAGGGAGCGGAGCCCACACAACCGTTGTCCGTTGCATGAAAAGGCACACAATGGCGCCAGGCCATAAGAAGGTCGTCGTGCGGCGCTTTTCGTCCGGGCTGCTGTGGGGGTACCTGCCCGCGAATGGTATTGTGCAGTCCGGAACGCCCCCGTCGCTGCACCTGCTCGACCTGGGTGGAAGGGTGACTCCGGCCTTGCTCACTGACGTAAAGTACGTGAGCTACGTGCGTGACTTCAATACGTCTGACGCGCAAAATCCTGAGCGCCTCCCGCGCAAGTCTTTTCTCGCACGTCCACGCGGAGAAGGGCTTTGGCTCCGCCTCGGTTTGCGGGACGGCGACAAACTTGAGGGACTTGGAAGCATCGACATCGCACTTGCCGAAGACTTCACGTCGGACCTCGGCCTGTATATCCTTCCGCCAGACGCGCGCGGCAATACCCAGCGGATATACATCCCACGCAGCGCAATCGAGACCATGCAGGTGCTGGCGGTGGTGACCAGCCCTTCACAGAAGAAGAAGCCGGAACCCCGGCAGCCGCATGACACACAGCGCGATCTGTTTACCCTGGAACTACCGCCGGGAACACGACCCCAGTAATTAAACAGCGTCAGCACACCGCTGTGAAGTTCGAGCTGAATCGTTCCTGACGAACCGTAAGAGCTTGCACGCGATCCGCGCGGACTGCAAAGCCACGCCCCGCAGTCTGAGGCACGGCAATCTCGCCGGACATGCTGACTGTCACCTCTGGCTCAATGATGTCTTCTGACCAATACCGGCTGGAGGCGGAGACATCCCCGGGAAGGGTGAAGTTGGGCAGGCTGGAGAGCGCAATGTTGTGGGCTCGGCCAATGCCACTCTCCAGCATGCCGCCACACCAGACTGGAACCCCGTGTTCTTGCGCGATGTCGTGGATGGCAATCGCTTCGCTATAGCCACCAACCCTGCCCACCTTAATATTGAGTATCTTGGCGGCACTAAGCTCAAGTGCTGCTTGAGCATCACGCCGGCTGCGGATGCACTCGTCCAGGCAGATGGGCGTCCCAATCTGACGCTGTAACCGAGCGTGGAAGTAGAAGTCGTCATGCCAGAGCGGTTGTTCAATCATCAGCAGCTTGAACTGATCCCACGATGCGATATGGTCAGCGTCCGCTAGCGTATAGGCGGAGTTAGCATCGCAGCTGAGCAGGATGTCCGGCCAGCGCTCACGAACCGCCGCAAACATGACCGAGTCGTAGCCGGGCTGACACTTGAGCTTGATGCGTTGGTAGCCTGCGTTGACTTCCGTTTCGATCTTCTCTAACTGCTGCTCCAGCGTGGGCTGCATGCCAATGGAAACGCCGCACGCAATGCGCTCGCGCGTGCCACCAAGAAGCCTTGCGAGCGGGACGGCTTTGACCTGCGCCTCCATATCCCAGATTGCATTCTCTAACGCGGCTTTCGCCATGCGATGTCCGCGCACTTGTAGCAGCACATCCGGAACGTCCCTGCCCGTCCCTGGATTCGTTTTCAACACACGCGGGATCAGTTCCTGCTGCAGGACGAGCCATGCCGTGTCGATCATCTCGTCGGAAAAGTACGGGTGCTCCCCTGCGACACACTCGCCCCACGCAGTCAGGCCCTCTGCCTGCAACTCGATCAGAAGTATCCGGCGGTCCGTGGTCATGCCGAAGCTCGTAACAAAGGGATGAACCAGCGGCATCCTGATTTCACGCATGATGATGCCGTCAATCTTCATGTTGCTTCCTCTCATGTGGCACGCTGAGTTCCGCGGGAACCTCGCCGACCACAAAGATGCCCGCGCCGCCTGCCTCGCGGCGGTAATCGATCACTGCCCTGCCCGCGGCAAAGTGCCGCAGAAGAACTTCGCGTATGGCAGTCTGCGTCGCCTTTGCTTGCGGGTCGGCACGTCTCTTCCAGTCGTAGATATCCGCAGGCACCTGCACATCTGCTTCTGCATGTACGATAACCGGCGTGCCCTGGAGCGTTCTTACGACGCGGTCTGAGGCGATCCACCATTCCGCGAGGAGACGATCCGTTGGCAATCCCGCCTGCAGAACGGACGACGACGGCCCGTAGAAGTCCGGCAGGTAGCGCCTGCTGATCGCACCCAGCCGGTGCAGGTTGAAAAAGCTGTTCTTGATCTCCAAGGGATCGTACGTCCACTCAACAAGCTGTATTCCCCGCTGAAGTGCAATGTCACGCTGCAAAAGCTTCATGCGGCGGCCTACGCCGGTGTTCCGGTACTCGGGCAGGACGGCAAGCATCTGCGAGTGGATGTAACCCATGCCATTGCGCTGCGCCGGCAGACCAAGGTTAAAGCCAACCAGCATGTCCCCGTCAAACGCACCAAGGACGTGCCCACCCAGTTTTTCAGCAAGGAAGAAGACCCGCCACGGCAGCAGTTCACCGTCGCCGTATTGCCATGTAGCCTGTTCAAGCTCGACGCACGCCTCGAACTCGGCGCGTGCCAGGAGACGCCTCACGGTCAAGGCGCTCACGCCAGCTTCTCCGCCAGCTTTGCCTGGTTCCAGAGTGCGTCCAGCTCAGGTAAGGAATGCCCATCGACGGAGCCGCCCGATGCTGCCTCCATATGACTGAAGCGCCTCCGAAACCTGGCATTCGCCTTACGCAGCGCCTCTTCAGGATCGACATGCAAACGCCTGGCGAGATGTGCCGCCGTGAACAGCAGATCACCGACCTCTTCCTCTGTTCGCACGGGATCTGGCGTGGCACTCATCTCCGCACGAACTTCCGCAAGCTCTTCTTCCACTTTGTCGAGGATGCCATCTGCGTCTGGCCAGTCAAATCCAACCCTCGCTGCTTTCGACCCGAGCTTACGTGCCTCCACCAGCGCAGGCAGAAAGCGCGGGACAGCATCGAGCAGGCTCTTATGCTTTGGCTTGCCATCACGCTCCTGCTGTTTCACATGCTCCCACGTCTGGCTCACATCGGCAGCCGTTTCGACGACAACATCGCCGAAGATGTGCGGATGCCGACGGACCAGCTTCGCGCTGAGTCCATTCACCACATCCGTGATGGTGAAGTGCAATTCATCCGCTGCGATCTGCGCGTAGAAGATCACCTGCAGCAGCAGGTCGCCAAGTTCGTCCTTTAACTCCGGCCAGGCACGGCGGTCAATGGCGTCGAAAACCTCGTAGACCTCCTCCAACGTGTGCGGCTGGATGGAATCCATCGTCTGTTCGCGATCCCACGGGCAACCGCCCGGTCCGCGCAGCCGCTGCATGATGCGGACCACCTCGGCGAAGGCCTCACCTGCTCGCTGATCCTGTGGGTTCTGTCTTTCCGGCATGCAACCCATCGTACTAGGGCGCCCTCGTTGCGGTATGCTGCAAGGCATGATGCAAGACGACGAGAGGAGCGCAGACAAACGCGGACGCGAAAACGCTTCGCTGCTCTTGCTGCTGATCCCGGTCCTCGCGCTGATCTTTCCCGGCCTGTACAACCGAGAAGACCCGACCCTCTTTGGATTCCCATTCTTTTACTGGTACCAGCTCGCCTGGGTCTTCATCGCGACCGGCATTCTCTTCTTCGTCTATAAAGTGCGTAAGCACGGCGACTGACCGGGTGCCGCGCCTTGACGAAGCTAAAATGAGTTTGTCCGAGGCATGCAGCAACTCTCAGAGCGCTCTTGCTTGCACCACCTTTGCCGTCGTGATCGCCTGCCCTGCATGCCTTTGCGTGTGTTCTGCAATATGAATCAACAGGCCCGCAACCGTTGACGGCAGACCTGCCCGGCCCACGCGACGCCTATCACCGAACTGCTCGGGCGAAAAGCACAGCAGGCGCTCTACCGCCTTCGACATTGCCGTCACGAACTCCTTCGCAGCATCGCTACAAGCGATATGTTCCGTCTGCAATGCCGCAAGCTGCTCTTCGCTGAGCGCGCCGCCTTCCGCATACGTCATCAACCGGTCCAGGCTGCGCGCAATGTGCCGCATCTGAAAGCCCACAGACGGCAAACCAAACGGCTTGGCTTCCATCGCCTCCACATCAAGCGAACCGCACCAGCGCTCGATGTCCTCACCCGCAAGTTCCAGAGCGTGCAGCACGGCACGGCGCACCGGATCGATGTCGGTATGGGTGCCGCGCAGCCACGGTTCCACCTGCTCCTCTGCCATCCGCACCGCCTCCCTCTGCGTTGTTACACTTTAGCTTGAGACCAGTCATGTTTGAGAACCTGCAGGAAAAGCTTCAGCGCACCTTTAAGAACCTTCGCGGCCAGGGCACCATCACCGAGGAAAACATCTCCGAGGCCCTGCGCGAAATCCGCCTGGCGCTGCTTGAATCCGACGTCAACCTGAATGTCGTCAAGGCCACCATTGACCACATCCGCGAAAAGGCACTGGGCACCCAGGTGGCGACGGCGCTCTCGCCCACCGAGCAGATCGTCAAGATCGTCCACGATGAACTGGTCGAAATCCTAGGCAAGGACACGGCACGCTTCAAGTTCGCCTCGCAGCCACCCACAGTCATCCTTATGGCGGGCCTTCAGGGCTCCGGCAAAACCACCACCACCGGCAAACTCGCCGCATGGCTCAAGAAGGGCGGCCACCGTCCCCTGCTCGTCTCGGTGGACGTTTACCGGCCCGCCGCCCGCGAACAACTTGCCATCGTCGCTAAGTCCGTCGGCACGCAGATTTACACCGGCAAAATCAACGACGAGGAAGCAGGCACGCCACTCGTCGAGCGCCTGGCAAAGGAAGCCCTGCGCGAAGCCCGCAACTTCGGCAACGACGTCCTCATCGTCGATACGGCAGGCCGGCTGGGCATTGATACCGCCCTGATGCAGGAGATGAGCCAGCTCAAGGCCCTGCTGAACCCCAGCGAAATCCTCTTCGTCGCCGACGCCATGACCGGCCAGGACGCGGTCAACTCCGCCGACGCCTTCCACAAGCAGCTCGGCATCACCGGCGTCGTCCTCACCAAGATGGACGGCGACGCACGCGGCGGCGCGGCGCTTTCCATCCGCAACGTCACCGGCGCGCCCGTCAAGTTCCTGGGCACCGGAGAAAAGCCCGACGCGTTTGAACCGTTCCACCCGGACCGCATCGTCTCCCGCATCATGGGCATGGGCGACATCGCCACGCTACTGGAGCGCGCGGAAGAGAAGCTCGACCGCGGCAAGGCGGAGGACTTCGCGAAGAAAGCCCTCAGCGGCGACGGCTTCTCGCTCGACGACTTTCGCGATCAGCTCCGCCAGATCAAGAAGCTCGGCTCCATGCAGTCCATCCTCAAGATGCTGCCCAGCGTTGGCCCCTTCCAGGGCATTCAGCAGGCGGCGGAGCACGTGGACGAGGGCCAGCTCACGCGCGTGGAAGCCATCATCAACTCCATGACGGCCAAGGAGCGCGCCGACCACGAGATCATCAATGGCAGCCGCCGCCGCCGCATCGCCACCGGCAGCGGCACCTCTGTGCAGGACGTCAATCAACTCCTGAAGCAATACGCCCAGATGCGCAAGATGTTCAAAGGCCTGGGCAGCGGCGGAGGCAAAATGCAGCGCCGCCTCATGAGCCAAATGGGCAGCATGGGAAGAGGCGGCTTCGGACGCTAGTCTTACGACAGTGCTTGGTACCTCAGCGTAACCATAGACAGGGCGTTGGTATGGTATAACAGTGACTCACATGCGCTTCCACTTCGATCCTGAGAAGAGTAAGCGGTTGAGAGCGAACCCGGAACGCGGCATTGGCTTTGAGGAAGTTCAACGGCTCTTCGACGCGGACCACATCACAGACCGGCGTTCTGACGATCCTGAGCAGTTCCGTGCAATCGGTTGGGTTGCTGGAACCATGTACAGCGTGATCTACGAAGTACGGGCCGATCACGAAGGCGAGTTCTACCATCTGGTTACCTTATGGAAGGCGACAAAGGAAGAGAGGAAAGCCTATGCGGAAAACATCTCCTAAGCCAATCGACGCGGAAGCGATCGCCGAGATGGCAGACCGTGGGCAAGACGTCTCGGCCCACTTCACAAACCAGTTCACGGCTGTTCGGCCCACTGTGCAGAGAGTCAATATCGATTTCACTGCTCCCATGCTGAAGGAACTGGACCGGGAGGCAGAAACGCTGAACATCAGCCGTCAGGCCGTCATCAAGAGCATGTTACGGGAGGCGCTTGACCGGCGCTACCTTGCGCAAAAAGCACGTAGAGCTTAGCTCTTCAAGCAGTACGCCCAAA
Source organism: uncultured Terriglobus sp. (assembly GCA_964251045.1). Lineage (GTDB taxonomy): Bacteria > Acidobacteriota > Terriglobia > Terriglobales > Acidobacteriaceae > Terriglobus. The sequence continues at coordinate 14,546 of CAXUHI010000027.1, forward strand.
TGCGCAAAATGTTTAAAGGCCTCGGCAGCGGCGGAGGCAAAATGCAACGCCGCCTCATGAGCCAAAATGGGCAACATGGGCCGCTTTGGAAGTTGAAGCGGCTTGTTCACTAATACTGACAAGCTCTTTGCAGAAGCTTCAGCGTGGGCTAATCGCCTAAATGCATTTCTTAGAACATAGCGAGAAGTACGCATGCATATAGTAGAAAAGTAGTTTATGTCAGACGTTGCCGAAAGAGTGTCCGTTCCAGCTGCTTAGCTTAAGCAAACAGACATACGCCAGCGGGAGTGCCAGTGTTTGGCTTAAATAGGCCAACTGCTTCTCTTTTACACCTGGGTGGTTTCCGACGCTTAGAAAGCCAAATCCGGCACCGATTGCGTCCCGCTCCTCAGTGTTGAGGAAACCTGCTTGTTCCAGCCAGTTAAGAACATCTCTAAAAGGAGGTTTTTCCAACCGTGCTGAGTAGTTTGTGTTTTTCGACCTTGTAAAGCGCCAGGCCCCGCGAATCGATTCTTCAAACACATGCCGCCACTCGCTGGTTGCAGGTCCCCACTGTCCGGCTGCCTGGTGTCTCTCGGCTTCCCTGAGATGATGCCGAACCAACGCTTTATCATCATGCGAACTTCGCTCAATAGCTCGTTCGAACTCAGTCAGTTGTTCCTGCAAATCGATTGCAGAATCAGTCGAGACAAACTGTTCTCCAAGGAGAATAAATCCATCATTTTCAAAAGCTAATACAAGATCCTGGAACCGTACTCTCTGCCCGGAGGGTGAGCGTTGATTGATCTCTAGTCCTTTATGCAAAAAGGCGTTAGCCACTTCAAGAGCAAATCTTCTACAACAACTTCCTGACTAACGCCCGCAGAAGTCGCCATGCTCCTTGCTAGGAATCGACTTCCAAAGAAAGAACCACTGCTTATAGCGCGTAGAATTGTGTCGAAATCCCAATCCCGTTGTTCAAAGTCGTCTAGCGTGTCATTTGAGAAATCACGGGCGAAAAGATACCGGCGCATCTCAGTTGGAGATACGAGAGGGCCAGATTCAAACGCTGACTCGTATATGCCGAATTGCTCTGCTAAGCGCATCATTTCCGTCAATGTCTTCTGAGACATCTTTGCCATAGGAACACCTATGCCTATGGATACTATGTCCTTTCACTTCATACAAGACACTGCGGGGTACCAGTGGACGGGTATCTTGGTCGCTCTTCTCTCGCGCTTACGACTCCGAAACAATCTCGCAGAACATGACGCCGCCTGAGACGATGGTCGTGTGAAACGGGCCTTGCTGATCCTCCGGGTACCTATCGAGACAGCCTTCGGCCTGCCCTACATGACCAGCCTCCTCCTGCTGCCAGCATCTTAACCACGTTGACGCTTTACTTTGTGTAGGATGTAAAGCAGAGGCAGACCATGGAAGCCACACTCAGCAGCAAGGGCCAGGCCACCATCCCCAAGGCGGTGCGGGAGTTCCTGCACCTCAAGCCAGGCGACCGGTTCAAGTTCTTCCTCTCCCCCGACGGTACAGTCGCCATCCTGCCCATCATTCCCATGGAGAAGCTCAAGGGCAGTCTCGTCAAACGCAAACGGCCTACCTCCGTCGAGGAGGTGAATGCCGCAATCGAAGCTGCGGCGACAATGCGTCATCGCAGATGATCGGGCTCGACACCAACATCGCCCTGCGCTACCTGCTGCAGGATGACGCGAAGCAAACCACGCAGGTCAACCACATCATTGAAGAAGAGTTAGGTCCGCACAACCCTGGCTTTCTCAGCCTGCCAACCATCCTTGAACTCGTGTGGGTACTGCGCAGCGTTTTCAAGCAGAACCCTGCCCAAATAGCGATCCACCTTGAACATCTTCTCGGAGCCGAATCGCTCCTACTCCAGAACGAGCAGGAGGTGTTCGAAGCCATGTACGCACTCAAACAAGGCACCGGAGAGTTCGAAGACGCCCTGATCGCGGCCGTCAACCAATGGGCAGGCTGCTCCCACACCTACACCTTTGACAAGCGAGCATCGCGGCTCCCCGACTTTCAGGTAGTCTCCTGATCAGGATGGAGCGGAGGCCATGTGCGCTTAAAACTCCAAAAATCTTGCAGGATACGAACTCGCCTCAGGCGATGGACGTGTGAAACGGGCCTTGCTGATCCTCCGGGTACCCACCGAGACAGCGTTCGGCCTGCTCTACATGGCCAGCCTCCTCCTGCTGCCCCGCAATTCAGGGAAGTGTTGCACTCTGTTCTTGTTGTTCTTTGGACGCCTTAAGTACGATTTTTGCAGATTCTTCTTTACGCGTTCCGAGAGGGATGCTAGCCTGCCCGCATGCTGATCAGACAATCCTTGTATATGTTGGCCGCTGTCGGCCTCATCGCCCTTCTACCTGTTTCCAAAGCGGATACTGTTTTGTTCAACCAGCTCGGAACGAACGCCCCGTCCAACACGATGCGCGGTGCGGGTAATGCACCTCTGGGTACGGTAACCTTCTCTTCTGCAATGACGGTAAGTGAAATCGGCGTGTACGACGCCATGTCGCAAGCCGGTACGCAAACCTTCCTGATCTTTAATTTCAATACGGGCGCTCTGCTGTATGAAAGCGCCGCAAAGGCATTTGCAGGCGACGGTGGAACATCTTTCGGTCTCGATTCATACAAGGTGAGCGATCCCTTTAACTTCACGTTTCTGCCGGGTATCACCTACGACATCGGAGCAACTTCCAACGTGTTTACCGGCTACTACGTAGCCTATGACGCGGTAACGCAAAACGGTATAACCGTTGAAGCAGGAAATGATAACGTAACGGGCACTACGACCTCGGGGTTACAGGCTTGCTGCAGCACAGGGATTGAGCTCTTCGCGCCGTCAGTGACACCGCCGGTGACCGTAACACCAGAGCCATCTACATTTGCGCTGCTGGGAACGGGATTGTTAGGTATAGCCGGAGCCGTTCGCCGTCGTCTCTGGTAAGGCAAGTGGACTTACATTTCACTTACTCTCGTGATAGGTTCTGCACGCCTCAAAGGAACGTGAAGAATCTATCACGTGCGCTTACAATCTCCGAATCAATCTTGCGGAACATGGAACAGCCTGAGACGATGGTCGTGTGAAACGGGCCTTGCTGATCCTCCGGTACCCATCGAGACAGCCTTCGGCCTGCTCTACATGACCGGATTCCTCCTGACTCCCTGCGTCTGAGCGAGTATCGGGAGCTACGGATAGGCGTTAGAAACCACGCTAGCAGTACGGGCCCCGATTACCGGGGCCGCACTGTTTGCACGCAAGGTTCAGGCGAATCTACGACGCATTACTCCCGCAATGCTCAAAATGCCGGTTCCCAGCAGGACGAGGCTGGACGGCTCCGGCGTGACGGCGGCTGCGGGTGCCGCGATCTGAAGATCAAGGATGTCTGTTTCAGCGGTAGTGTTCTTGATCGTGATGGTTGTGAAGGGCGTCGTTGAGACAAACCCTACAAAGATCGGTGTCTGGTTGATGCTTTCGGTGTAGGAAGTCCCGTTTATACCGAAGGTGAACGTGGAGACACCATCGTACGCACCTAACTTGAACGCAACCGCAGTGGTTGCGGCGAATGACGCCTGTAAGGCATACGTGTACGAATCCGTCAGATATGTTTGATTCGGCCCATATCCACCGTCGTTGTAAATCACAAGAGACGAGCCGGGATCGTTGAATGTGACAGGCCCAAGACTATAAGGGTCTGAGACAGGCTCGAACGTGATGCCGTTTGGGGGCACTGGAACGTTGTATGTAGTTGTGGTCGCCTTGGAATTAAAACTCGCCTGCGATGTGTAAACCGTAGTACTGGCAAGAGCGCAGACGCTGGTCGGCAGCATGGCCAGAGAAGCAAGAAGCAGCTTGCGAAGCATGGGAATCCTTTCAGGGTTAAAGGTTTTCGTGCGAGCCGTAAGTCAGTGTGAGCACCGGCTTCAGCAAGAGTTCGGCGTAGGCATGCTTGCCAGTCAAGTCTCCTGACGTTCCTCTTCCTCAACGGCCTCCTCTGGTTCAAGGACGTCTCCGCCATCCTCCTGAAACTGCGGACCAGGCAGTCAGAACCGGCACTGGAAGTACAGGCCCCGATCGAACCGGGCTCGTACTTTGGCGCGCGTTCAGGAGAGTCTGCGGCGCACCAGTCCCACGGCGCCTAGAAGGCCCGTACCAAGCAAAGCAAGACTGGAGGGCTCAGGCGTTACGGAGGAGACTGCAGGTGTAAGGCTGCCACTGGTGACGGAGTCGTACGTAGCCCCGAAGTTTGTCGTAAAGCCCGAATAGACGCCGTTGCACGAAGTGGGGCAGATGACAGACCCCTTGTAGCCGGTCAAAGTGCTCACGGGAAGGCCGATGTCTAAACCGATGCCATCCGTCCCATATGCATCATGACCGACGAAAAAAGAGAGCGTACTTGGTGTTTGTTGGAATGTGGCTCCGGGCACGGTAAGCGTGTAATGCGTGCCATTGTCCGTGACCATGACGTTGCCGCTGGTGAACCTGGATGTTGTGTTGTCGAGGGTTAACGTGCCGGAAACATTACCCGCCCCGAGAGCGGCGCTTAGATTGAAGATCGAAAAAGTGTCAGCCCGTGCAGACACATGGATAGCCAGCAGCACCGCCGCTGCCGCGAACGAACGAATGTACATACGTAACGCCTCCTGGAAGTACCCGTCCCGCGATGCCGGGTGTCCTGCATACGACCATCCAATGGGGACGGCTCGCAAGCAGGTGCCGGGCTAACACAAAGTTCTTGAAGATGGGCATGGGCCAGAGCTTGCTCCAGAAATCGATGCGATCCTATAGTTGCCGCCTAAATCTCATATAATAGTTATCTAAACACCCAACTGCTTCGTTATGAATGCTTTAGCTTCTTGGTTGATCAGGCTCACCGGTGTAAGCAGTGCCCAGAGTGTATCGTTTCGGTCCGTTCAGTCTTGACCCGGAAGGGTTTCATCTGTCCCGCGGAGGCGGCCGACTCCGGCTATCCGCGTCACAGACCCGGCTTCTGCTGCTGTTCGTCTCCAACGCTGGAAAGCTGCTGACCCGAGAGGAGATCGCCCGCTGCCTCTGGGGCGAAACCCTGTACGTCGACACGACGGGTGGCATCAATACCGCCATCAACAAGCTGCGTGCTGTTCTAGGCGATACGCGGGAAAACCCGGTCTACCTGGAAACGGTGGTGGGCTTGGGTTACCGCTTTGTGGCCGCAGTGCACGAAGAGCGGCCGGAAGCGGCACAGCATACAGTGCAGCTTGCTCCATCTGCTGCTGCCAAGCCGTCTACCAGCGCTGGTCCAAGTTCGCTCGACCCACAGAGCGTTGCTGATCCGGCAAGCCCTGCGGAAGACAAGCTGCCGCTGAAACACCTGAGCGCCTCTGACGCAGAGAACGTCGTCGTGCCGCTTGCTCCGGCGGCGGGGCGAACTGGCCGCGCGATCCTGGCGGCGGCGGCTTTGCTGATCGGCAGTATCGTCATCACTCTGGGCTTGGCGGTGTGGAAGCGGAACGCGGCCGCAGGTACTTCACAGATCGGCTTACCTGCTCTGTCTGCCCCGGAGCTTGTGCAGACCACGTTTACGGACTACCCTGATCGCGTAACAGCGTCTGCCGTGGCGCACCACAGCCGTCTTCTGGCGTTTGCGCATGGAGCAGGAATCTCCATGCGCACACTGGACCGCGGAGTGGATCAGATGCTGTGGCCTGCAACCGAGATGAGGGTCACACGGATCACCTGGACACCTGACGATCAGCAACTGATCGTCAGCGGCCGAGAGCCCGGGCATCCGGCCGGCGCGATCTGGCTTCTGCCGATTAACGCGGGCGCGCCTCACCTCATCGTGGATGGCGGGGCACGCGGTCTGCTGTCATTGGACGGCAGATATCTCGCCTTCACCAGAAATGAAGATTCCGAGTTGTGGGTTGCGCTCGCAAACGGCACCAGTCCTCGAAGGCTGCAGGGCCCTTTCAATCCACACGCCGTGTCCTGTTTGGTTTGGCTTTCGAACGGCAAGGGATTGAGTTTCCAGCGGCGCGCAGCACCTGGGCTTGCAGTGACTGGACAGTCTGACAAAGCTCACGAACTGCATACGGAGTTCGATACTGTCAATGCGCAGACCGGAGCCCTCCTCGACCGCGAAGACGATGGAAGTATCGTCTCTGCGGCTGCCACGGCAGGCGATCGTCTCTTGTACGTTCAGGCAACGAATGACAACTCAATGCCGAAGCTGTACAGCGTACAAAGAGACGCGGAGACTGGTCGATTTCTCGCCCGGTCGGCTATTCTCGCATCCACACCCATCCAGGGGGCCACAGAAATCTTCGCCTCAGACGATGGTAAAACCTGGGGTATACTCGCACTCACAAACAGCTCAAGTGTTACGGTCGGTAGGCTTGCGTTCCCGGGGCCAACCATTGTTGATGTACACAGGCTGAATCATCCTGCTCCGGATAACTTCCCTGATGACTGGACCCAAGATACGAAGGCTGTGCTGTTTGAGTCGGATGACGCGGGTAAGTATCAGATCTACCAGCAAGCACTTGACGGAACACCGGCACGGTTAGTTATCCGCTCCACAGGTGGCGCTGTGCACGCCGTTTTAAGTCCGGATGCGAAGTGGTTGCTCTACAGCAATCTTCAGAACTTCCGCTTGGAAGGGATCTTCAGAATACCCGCAGGTGGCGGAGAGATTGCGAGAGTGCACACGGACGGCATCCCTGAAGAGTTTGAATGCTCTCGATCAAGCAGCGGGTTATGTGTAACAAGAAGAAGACAAGGCGATTCTATTGTCTTCAGGAACCTTGACCCTGTTGCAGGCGAGGGTAAGCAGATTGCGAAGATACGCTGGACAGGACAGACGTTGGGAGACTGGAGCCTCTCTCCCGATGGCACAAGCGTGGCTATGGCCATCCATGATACTGACCACCCTGGGCTGGAACTCGTTCCACTGAACTCAACCAGCGCTTTACCCACGTTTTTACCTTTACCTGGTCAGGGACGTGTTCGCGGCGTCACTTGGGCTGCGGATGGACGCGGCTTCTTTGTGCAGAATCAGATCCAAAACCGCTTTTATCTGACATATGTTGATCGCGCAGGCCATACTTCATTGCTGCGCGAGACCAGCGGCCCCGACTGGGCCGTACCGTCGCGAGACAACACACAGGTCGCCTTTACCGGCTACGACGTAACGTCAAACATCTGGATCAAAGAACAGAGCGTAGCCTCTGCGGCGATTCGATAGAGATACCTGCAAAGGACCGGCGCTTCGACCTCAACCTTGAAGAACAAGGAACGGCCTGAGACGATGGTCGTGTGCAAAGGGCTTTGCTCATCAGCCGGCTAAGGATAAAGACTGCTTCGGTCTCCACTATACGACCGGCCTCGTGACTTGCGTCCTGATGCATGCCATTGCTTTATTAACGGTTACGGTAGAAGCTATCCCTGATGCCAGGAAGTGAACGTACCGGGGATGCTCGACAGCGTCAAAGGGCGCTGTCCTGAGGGGCAGATCGACATATTTACACTGCGCCAGGATCATCGACCGTACATCGGCTGGAAGGATTCAAGCAGTAGGTTGCAAAGGGATTGCCTACTCATCCGCGCTCTCCTTGTGGATACGCGAGGAAGAATCCTATATGTTAGCTTCGACAAAGCGTCTAAGCGGATAGTAATCCAGACCGCTAACCACCTCCATCGAGAGGAACGCCGATGCCCTACGTCCAGACCAAGGAACACGCCCACGAACTGCTCGACCGCATGGCCCCCGGCCAGCTCTCCGCCGTCGTCGGCCTCATGGAGATGATCCTCGATCCCGTCGCACGGTCCCTCGCCAACGCCCCTTGGGAAGACGAGGAGATCGACGAGGATGAGGAGCGCGCCGTCGCCGAGTCCAAGGCATGGCTCGCGGCCAACCCCGGCCAGGGAACTCCCCATGAGGACGTGCTCGCCGAGTTCGGCTTCACCGCCGAGGACGCCGAGCGCATGGCCCGCACCTCGCTAGAACCGAACGGCGAGAGCCGCTGACGGTGGCTAAGCAGATCGCCTGGACAGACCCCGCCAAGGCACAGCTCCGCGCCATCGACCAGGCCACCGCCCCTCCGCATCCTCATCAACTCACTCGCCGGAACAGGACACACTCAGGCGGAGGCTAGCTAGCGGAAAAACGTACGCCTAATCCGCTGCGAAGCACAGTGTGCTCCACTTGACCCCACATGAGTGCTTAGGAACGACCATCACATGCTGACTGCTAATACAGCGAGGTACCATGCGGAGGCCGTAAGGAGTCCCGCAGCCGCAAGAAGCAGGCGACATAGTCGTCTTCCAAAAAAGGCAAGGACTGCCGCAAGCCCTCCAAGGCCCAACATCCAGAACACTGGGTAGATTCTGTCCAGGTCAACCGGCGCGGCGGCTCCATGCGCGGCTTTATAGGCCTTAGCTAAGAAGATGATAAGGATCACCGTGCTGACCACATTAGCCATTGAACCCAACAAGAACAGCGCTTTTCTAAAGCGAAGAAGCAGAACGCCTTCCTTCATAAAGAAAAAGAACGACGCTCCAGAGAGAAGAAGGGCTAACAGCGTCATCACCATCAAAAGCATTCCGCCCCCGTTTTAGCGCAAACCGCATGCAGTGGCCCGGTGCCGTTATCGACGTGGAAGTGCGGGACAACATTACCAGAACTCGGCACCGGAAAATGAGGAGAAGGTCCGTTATCCCACAAGACAGGGAAAGCCCCGGTACTAAATCGAATATTGTGTTCGCCTTTGTGAAAATCGTTGTACGTATCTTCGCCCGGAAAATTCCATGGGCCATGGCCTCCCGCCGTCATGCTGTTGAGGGTGTCAAGCATTCCCTGATGTCCTCCGGCACCATTGTAAGTAGCTTCCCCAGATGACAGAACTCCGTGGGCAATGTCATTGCTATCGACGTGGAACGTAAACTGGTTCCATCCAGCACCTTGACCCTGGATACTCGCAGCAGGAGTGTTCGCTATGAATATGCCTTGGCCGGTCTGCTGATTCGTTCCTCCCGTACCAGTAGTGACTTGGACGCCGCTCCCATTCACAGCAGCAGTGTTGCCGCTATTAGCATCGCTCAGCGAAGCGCTCGTTATCACAGTCGCTGTGAACTTATTGCCGGTAGTCGTGCCGGAAACAAGCTGACTAACGTCTTTCCCATTCACATCCTTCCCGATGACCTGAGAACCGCACGTCGCCGAGGCTGTGCCGCAGCTCTGCCAGAAGTCATGCCCGCTTGGATCGGTGCGAGAAAGCGGATTGTTGCCGACGTAGCTGTACAGATTCAAGGTCTGCGGGTCTTCGAGATGGCCCCCCACATCATCCGGCGACATGAACCTTCCCATGTTGGACGAGTAGTAGCGCGGGCCGAAGTCATCCAGGCCGCTCTCCGCATCTCGTTCTTTGCCGGTGAAATGCGTGGTGTCGCTGTTGCTTCCGGTGGTGGTCTGCTGATTGTCGCCGTATGGATAGCTGGTGAAAGTGGCGACCCGGCTCTGGTTGGCGTCGAACTGTCCGCGTTCGGTGCCCGTCTGGTCAACCTGCGAGTACACCACGTGGTTGAGCGATTTGTCTGGGTTGGCGAAGACCGAGCCGAAGTGCCGGCCGTTGAGCCACACTTCCTCCGGACCGCCGGACAGGAAGTTTGTCCAGGCCAGGCGTCCTTCGGGATCGCGGCCAAAGGTGTTGGTCACGCCGTTCACGGTACTCTGCACGCGCTGCCCTGCGGCGTCATACAGGTACGAGGCGTTCGTAGGATCGAGGAATTCGAAATCGTCTCCAATGTGCGTGCCTTCGTGGGTCTGTGTCTCTGCGCTTCCAGACCTTGAGAAGTCGGATCGATGCAGACAGCCTTCTGCCTGCTATACACGACCAGCCTCCTGCTGCTGCCCAGCATCTTCAGGGGCACGGTCCACACAGTTTCTTGTCGGCTGGCTCGGAATGCGGCACCATATCAACGGGTCAATGATCAACCAGGCAGAGTTCAACACCTGAACCACGCGGCACTGGCCGCCGGTTTGCTCCTCATGACCTGCCTGTTCTTCAACAGGCCTCCTCTGGTTCAAAGACGCCTTCGTCATCATCCGCAAATTGATGGCTAGCAGGAAGCTTCAGGAAAGCATTCCAGCTAGCTTGGTGGACTTGGCGATGAGCTTCTCGAGGCGGCTGATTTCCGTGCGATGCTCGGCCAGAACAACGTTGCGCTCCAGGGTGTTGGGCTGCTGCACCGTTTCCTTAAAAGCGTCCTGCTGCACCTGCAATGCCGATTGTGCTTGACTCAGATTCATCCGGGATATCTCCTGTATCGATCGTAAAAGGTTACTGCTGCTAGTGGAAGCGTGGTGCTGCTTACTCGGAAAACGGCATGCCGAAAGACAGGACGGCTCCGCGCGGCGGCCTGTGCAGGCGGCTCAGGACCTCCGTGTTCTTCTTCATTTCGCCCCAGATGCCAAGGGCAAAGTCATTCATGTACAGATACCGCATCGTATCCGCGGTGAGTCCGTGTTCGACGTACACGCTGATTTCGTTCAGGCGCTGCGTCTGCGCGGAGGCCAGCAGGTATGGCCACATGCTGATGCTGGGCGAGTTTTCGGGATCGTCCAGGTCATGGCGGCTCTGCGACAGGATGGAGTAGTGCGTGGGCTTGTCTGCATCGCGGCACAGGTGGATGCCCGCGTTGTCCTGGCCTCCGCCTGCCGGCTTCGCCGACGGTTGCAGCGTGCCGCGGAACACAAGTTGCTTCACTTCATGGGTAAACATCTCATTCTCCAGGAACGGGCTGCAGTGCGGAAATGCGCTCGTCTAGAGAAGAGGTCCGGCTTGGACTAGAGGCGAGAGGTCTAGTCTCAGCATACCGTAGCGTCAACTTAGAATGAGATCGCGGTGCTCTGCGAGCAGTTGCACCGCATGGGGCTGCGCTGTGGCGTCCATGGTTCAACGTACGATACTTCACGCGCGAACAGCATCATAGTTTGTATGAGTCTGACGCTTGCCTAAACCTCTGATACTCGTGATCGATGATGAGCAGGTCATTGCAAGAACACTTGCAATCATTTTGCAGCGGGCGGGCTATGCGACAGAGTTCTTCTATTCGGCGGAAGCAGCACTCGAGTTTGCGCAGACGCATAAACCCGATCTCATCGTCTCCGACGTGGTTCTGAATGGAATGTCCGGGATTGAGCTTGCGCGGACGCTTTCCTTGCTGTTTCCGTCCCTTCCGCACATCCTGATCTCAGGCCAGGTAGAGATGTCCCAGCTGATCAATGAGGCGCGGGCGCGGGGCGAGCAGGTGGACGTCCTGGCAAAGCCGGTCCGTCCTGAAGTTCTGCTGGAAAAGATCGCCGGGCTGTTGGCAGCGGTCAGGCTGGAACCGGGCGTCTCGGTCGCCGCATAGTGCAGGGTCTCACAGGTCCACGCGCGCTCTGTACGCGATGCTGGTGCGAAGAGCCTGTCCGCGCGTTTACCGTGGAGCAATCGATGTGCCACCAGGCGAAGTGAGGGTCGCCGTCAGGAGAGCACCCACCCTGTGCGGTCCTGCCGCCGGATGTATTGCGCTGCCTGAGGACAGTTTGTCGCAACCATCTTCGGTCCGTCCCACTCAATCTTCTGGCCCGCACGCAACGACACGCATCCCAGAAGCATGATCTCCACCAGCCGCGCAGCCACGTCGAAGCGCGAATAGCACATCTCCGGCTTGTTCTCCTTGACAGCAACAAGCCACTCCTGCGCGTGCGCCTGCACCGAGTTGCCGGGATAGCGATTGCGCGGAATGCGCTCCGGATAATGTGCCATCGCCGGATGTTCCTTGTAGTTGATGAACTTCTCGTCGCCCTTCAGCTTCACGAAGAAGTTGGTCCCGTAATCATCCGGCGAGAAGACCTGGCCACCATCGCCGATGAACAGGCAGCCGCTGTCCGGCAGTTTGCCTTGCAGCGCGACGATGTCGGCGGTAGCTTCGGCGGGCGGCTTGTTCGTGAGATCATGCCCGCCGCGCATCGTGTCGTTCGGCTGACCGCCGTCGTACCACCACAGCGTCATCGCATCGTGCTCCACCTTGCGGGCGTGGTGGAACAGATGCGGATGCTCCAGCGCGACGTGCGCCGTGCGTTTTGGAAACGCGAACCGGATCTTTGAGCCGACCGGATACGATTCCTTGTTCATCACGCCGAACGGCACAGCCTCGATCTCCGTCGGGTAGCCGAGGTCCAGCGCACGAAACGGCATGTTCACGGTATGGCACGCCATGTCACCCAACGCGCCGGTGCCAAAGTCCTGCCACCCACGCCAGTTGAATGGCTCGTAGATACCCTGCTTGGCATCGGGCGTGCGCGGTCCCTTGTACGGCCGCACCGGAGCCGGTCCCAGCCACGTATCCCATTCCAGCGTCGCAGGCACCGGGTCCTCGCCTTCAGGACGGCCCATCGCCTGTGGCCAGATGGGGCGGTTCGTCCAGACGTGCACCTCGTGCACCTGCCCGATCAGACCATCCTGGATGGTCTCGACGCCGCGTCGCAGGCCGTCGGTGGCGCTACCCTGATTGCCCATTTGCGTTACCAGCTTGCGGTCGTGCGCCATGTTCCGCAGGTAGCGCGCCTCATAGATCGTCTGCGTTAACGGCTTCTGGCAGAAGACGGCCTTGTTCCGTTTCATGGCTGCCGTCGCCACAATCGCATGCATATGGTCCGGCGTGGACACGGTTACTGCATCAATCTGGCTGCCCATCTGGTCCAGCATCTGCCGGAAATCCTTGTAGAATTTCGCATTCGGATACTTCTTTGTTTGTGTCGCATACGCTTCCGACCCGGTATCCACATCGCACAGGGCCACGATGTTCTCGCCCGCGCAGGCGTCGGTGTCGCTGCGCCCTTTGCCTCCGATCCCGATGCAGGCAATGTTCAGCTTGCTGTTCAGGTGCTGCCCGCGGACAATTGCTGGCATTCCGAACGCGAGTACACCCGTCGCCAGAGATCCGGTCTTGAGAAAGGTGCGGCGATTTACACGTGATGTGTGTGCGGAAACGAACTTCGTATGAGGAATGGGCAGATCGTGGGAGGTAGACACGCGGATAAGGATACACTGCCAGGGGTGGCATGCGATCTACCCGCAATCTCTGCTGGGGAAGGCATTTCGAGTCCACTCCAAGCCAACAACGAACCGCTCTAAGATCCTGCAACCTCCTGGACTGCTTCAGTCGTACTTATTCTGTTGCCCCCGCGTGCATCTCTTTCCGTTATATGGGCACTTCGGGAGCGGGCGTGATGGAGATTGTGCACGACGAGCGCCAATTCTTGCTGCGGATTGTGCAGCCGGGGCTTGTCGGTCTGATGGATGGCTCGGTGTCAACGCTGGCGCCCATCTTTGCCACGGCCTTCGCAACGAAGAACTCGCATACCGTGTTCCTGATTGGCGCGGCATCAGCCGTGGGCGCGGGCATTTCCATGGCGTTCTCTGAGGGGCTTTCAGATGACGGTGAACTGACCGGACGAGGCAAACCCTTATTGCGAGGTCTGGTCACGGGCGTCATGACGTTCGTCGGTGGCTTTCTGCATACCCTGCCCTTCCTGATTGCCAATGTGCATCTGGCGCTCATGTGGGCATACTTCGTCGTTGGCGTCGAACTCATGGCGATCTCATACATCCGGTACCGTTACATGAAGACAGGCTTTGCACTCTCATGCATCCAGGTCATCGTGGGCGGTGGGCTGGTGTTTGCCGCGGGTATCTTGATCGGACAATCCTGACCACTTCGTCCTATACTCCTTGGCATGAGATCTCCTTTCCGATTTGCCGCGTTCCTCTGTGTGCTGCTGTCTGCCATGACCATGCGCGCCCAGGACTGGGCCACGCAGCGCCTGGAAGCTTCTCCGCGCCACCACGAGTACGTCACGCTGCAGGCCAACGGCAAGCCGCTGCAGGCCTTCGTCGTCTACCCTGAAGTCAAAAATAAAGCAACTGCGGTCGTGCTGATCCATGAGATCTTCGGCCTCAGCGCCTGGGCCAAGTCCATGGCGGACGACCTGGCCGCGGCGGGTTACGTCGTCATCGCGCCTGACCTCCTTACCGGCATGGGACCGAATGGCGGCAATACTGACTCGTTCCCCTCCCAGGATGCCGTGACCAAGGCCGTTAGCGGCCTTGATCCTGGAGCCGTGCTTGCCGGTCTTGATGCCGCAGCTAACTACATCAGGAAAGTTCCTGCCAGCAATGGCAAACTTGCCTCGGCCGGCTTCTGCTGGGGCGGTGGCAAGAGCTTCGCCTTTGCCACGCATCGTAACGACCTGAGCGCCGCCTTCGTCTTTTACGGTCCGCCGCCGCCCACGGCCGACCTGGCCAGCATCACGGCCCCGGTGTACGGATTCTATGCAGGAAACGATGCGCGCATCGACGCAACAATCCCTGCAACGACGGATGCCATGAAAGCGGCTGGCAAGCGGTATGAGCCGGTGACCTACGACGGGGCGGGACATGGCTTCATGCGCGCTGGCGTCGATCCCACCAACACTGTCGATGCGAACAAAACGGCGCGCCAGCAGGCCTTCATACGGCTTACCACCGAGCTTGCAAAAATCAACAGCGCACCTGTCCGCAAGGCAAAGGTCCTGTACACACCTGTACCTCACAAAGCAGAGGTCGCGGCTAGCACAAACCCGCATTGCCACGACATGGCGGCTCGCGGTATGTGAAGAGCAGCGGAAAGGAACCTTTGGCCGGGGCGCGCGTGCAAGCCTCCGCGCAGCTTTACCCGCAACCTTGTCGACCGGTTCGCTACACTCAGCATGTGAGTACCCCGGAGCTGGAGCGCATCTTTCAGGTCGCCTACCGCGATCTGCGTCCCCGCGCACCCATGCCCCTGTTTGACATCCGCTTCCGCCGTTTCGTCTCGCTCAATACCACCATCCGGTTGCGCGAGGGCAAGCTGCTTGTCCGCCTTTCAGACCTGTTGGAATCGGCCCCGCAGCCTGTGCTGGAGGCCATCGCGCACATCCTCACGGCCAAGCTCTACCGCAAACCCATCACAGCATCCCACGCTGACCGCTACCGCCGCTACACCACGTCCGAGGTGGTCAGCCGCCAGGCTGCCCACACGCGCCAAACCCGCGGACGCAAGCAGATCCTGACCGCCGCAGGTCACTTCTACGACCTGAACGAAGTCTTCGAGGCGGTCAACCTACGCTTCTTCCACGGTCTGCTGGGCCGTCCCGTGCTGACCTGGAGCGCCCACAGGGCCCGCCGCCTGCTGGGCCACTACGACGCCGCGCACAACACCATCATGGTCAGCCGCGTCTTCGACGGCCCGCACGTCCCGCGCTACGCCATCGAGTACCTGATGTATCACGAGATGCTGCACCTGAAATATCCCATCCGCGTGCGCGGCGGACGCCGCTGCATCCACTCGCGCGAGTTCCAGGCCGAGGAGCGCCTCTTCCCGGAACTGGACGCCGCAAAGGCGTTTCTGAAGTGCCTCTCATGAGCTTTCGTCGGATACAGGTACTCTGTACTAGCAAAAACATTCGCCAGGTATGAGATAAGGAACGAGACTTGAAGGATATGGTGCGCTACTCTCCCTTCTTCGCGTTTGTCACATGTTTACCGGTTTCCATTGCGGCAGCGCAGAAGGATGCTGCTCTTCCCGCAGACGTACCTGCGATCGAGTGCAAACCTCCGATTGCATTTAGCTTCAGTGATCTCCGCGTCTTCAACGGCACGGACCCGGTCCTGATGGCCTTCCACTGCGGTGAAAAAGACAGCGCCCCTGGTGCCTGCCATGCGGAGTACCTCGACCTTGCGAAACCTGAAGACTACCAGGGAGACCTGATCACGCCTGGCAACACGCAAGGCCGTTGGACCTGCGCGATGGTTGGCGGTTGGTCTGGCTGGATTCCAACAAACCGCCTGGCTCCGGTCCCTTCCACACCCGCCATCACCACGCAGCAATGGCTCGGCACATGGTCGAACGCACACCACGGCGCGCCGCGCGACCGCCTGGTGCTCACGCGCAGTGCGGAAGGTCATGGCAAAATCCACGTCGAAGGGCGCGCGTACTACACCAACGTCGCACACAACACGCACTCCGGTGAAGTCAGCGGCGACGCCCTTGCCATGGGGCCGTTTCTTCACATCCTCGATAGCGGTGGCATGCCCGACTGTGTGCTTGATTTCACGTACAACATCAACCGCCAAACCTTTCGTGCCGTGGACAACCAGCACTGCGGCGGGATGAACGTCAGCTTTGATGGCGAGTGGCACCGCGTGCCGTCGAAAGACTGAACCGGCCATCTCGCGCCCACAGCAGTCAGCAATCATGGCCGGATCATGCGGCCGGTTGCGCTACCGTCGGAGGCACCGCTCGGCTCCGCCGCGCCCACACCACCAGCCCGAAACCGATGAGTGCTGTCCCAAGAGCCGCCACCTGGGCATTGCTCATGCCAAAGTACAAGCGCTCATTCCGCCGGACAAACTCCACCAGAAAACGCCCAACCCCGGTCAGGATCAGGTACTCGCCCGTAAGCTGCCCAACGGGCAAACGGCGCTTCCCACGCACCCACAGATACGCACCCAAGGCCAGCGCAAACAGCAACTCATACACGGGTGTGGGCTGCACCAGCAGGCCCGGCGGATTCGGCTGCGGCGGGTCCAGCGCATCATCGTGGATGTGCACGCCCCACGGCAGAGTTGTTGTGATGCCGTAATCTCCGTCGCCCGAGGTTAAACAGCCGATGCGTCCCACGCCATAGCCCACCGCGGCGGCGGGCGCAGCTAGGTCCAGCATGTGCAAAGCCCCGGTCCCGAGTGACCGGCCCTGCCACATCAGCGTGGCAACACCAAACAGTAGTCCGCCAAACCATGCAAAGCCCGCCTGAAACCAGTGGAAGAATGCCACCACCATCTTCAGCGGGTGCTGCCATCCGGGCGCAGCAATCTCCTGCATGGCCATGCGCAACTGCAGCGGGTGCTGCAACTCATGCCACACCTTCGCGCCGCAAATCCCCGCCAGCATCACCACCGAGACCACCACGATCGCGTCGGCAGAAACGCCAGCCCGGACAAACGACCGGTGCAGAATGTATGCGGACGTTACCGCAGCCAGCCACATCAAGATGCCAAAGGTGCCAAGCGTGATCGAGCCAAAATGCAGGTAGGGGAACATCGCGTCTTCGTGAGTATACCGGGCGTTCCTGCCACTCAACTTTGCGTCAGCGGCATCACACGGTAGGCTGGTGTCACATGTCCACGCCTGCCCTGCCCTTTGTACCCGCTTCGTCGTGCGAAGTCCTCTTCTCTGTCGACCAGATCCGCGAGCGCGTTCAGGCCATTGGTCGACAGATTACCGAAGACTACCGCAACGACGGTATCGTTCTCGTGGGCGTGTTGAAAGGCGCGGCGATCTTTCTGTCCGATCTCGCACGCGCCATTGAGGTGGACAACACCTTTGACTTTGTCGCCGTCTCCAGCTATGGCAAAGGCCAAACCACGACCGGCGCGGTGAAACTCATCAAGGACCTCGACACCTCGATCGAAGGCAAACACGTCATTGTCGTCGAAGACATCCTCGATACCGGCCTGACGCTCAGCTTTCTGCGCACCATGCTGCTGCAACACAAGCCCGCTTCGCTCAAGATCGCCACCTGCCTCGATAAGCCGGAGCGCCGCCTCGTCCCCATCGAAGCGGACTACGTCGGCTTTAAAATCCCCAATCGCTTCGTCATCGGCTACGGCATGGACTACGCCGAACGCTATCGCAATGTCGCGGACATCCGGCTCTTCCCCGAAGACAAGACCTAAATATATGCGGCAAGTTAAAGCCATGCTTCTTTTCGGCCCTCCATGTCTAGCTGCCATAACATGGGCGATAACAAGAGCCTGGACAAAGGTTAGCGTAGGCAATGAACTCGGCCCCTTACTCTGCAAAAGATAGCGCTGCGACTTGCTCATTATTCCGCTTGTTTTGAACTCGTGATGTTTAGCACAGCCCTGATCCAACGGAAGATTTAGCCTCTTCCGCCGCGTCATCTACGGAACGAAAGCTTGTGTCAACCAGAATGGGTTTGTGGCTACCAAGAATCAGCCATGCTGTGGTCGGTGACCAGATGAGTACTCCACAATCTGTTCGCCAGTTTACGAAGCTGCTGTTCACTTGAATGTCACCGACATCAAGTGGATAAATCTTTAGGTCCGCCATAAACGCCTGAGAGAGCTGTTCTCATCTGCATCCAACCCGTATGCCATCTTGTACTTCTTCGAAAAGTTGAGAGACTGTAAATTGATCGTGAATGCTTTCGCCTCTTCTTCGCTATACTGACTATGCCGATGACCTCCCTCACCGTCCAGCAGAAGCTCGAAATCCTTGCCGACGCGGCCAAGTACGACGCCTCGTGCGCCAGCTCGGGCGCGAAGCGCAGCGGCAACGGCAAAGGGATCGGTCACTCGGACGGCAACGGCATCTGCCACTCCTACACGCCGGACGGCCGCTGCGTCAGCCTGCTCAAACTGCTGCTGACCAACTACTGCACCTACGACTGCGTCTTCTGTGTCAACCGCGTCTCCAGCGACATCCGCCGCGCACGCTTCACACCGGAAGAGATCGTCACCCTTACGCTCGACTTCTACAAGCGCAACTACATCGAGGGCCTGTTCCTCTCGTCCGGCATCATCCAGTCGCCCGACTACACGATGGAGCAGCTTGTGCAGGTGGCAAAGACGCTGCGCACGATTCACCACTTTGGCGGCTACATCCACATCAAAGCCATTCCCGGCTGCGCACAGCGCCTGATCGACGAGGCCGGTCTCTACGCCGACCGCCTCTCCGCCAACATCGAGCTCCCCACGCAGAGCGACCTCGTCCAGCTCGCCCCGGAGAAGAAGTCGGACGTTATCGAGACCACGATGACGCAGATACACGACCGCAAGGCCGAAGCCGACGAGGACCGCTCCCACATCCGCTCCACACCAAAGTTTGCACCTGCCGGGCAGAGCACGCAGATGGTCATCGGCGCAACGCCGTCCAACGACCGGCAGATCATCGCCCGCGCCAACGGCCTGTACACCAGCTACAAGCTGAAGCGCGTCTACTACACGGGCTTCTCACCCTACCCCGAAGCAGACACGCGGCTGCCGCTGAAAGCCTCCCCGCTCATGCGCGAGCACCGCCTCTACCAGGCCGATTGGCTGATGCGCTTCTACGGCTTCCAGCCGGAGGAGATCACCACGAACGACCAGCCTGACCTCGATCTCGCCGTTGACCCCAAGCTCGGCTGGGCACGCCGCCACCCTGAGTTCTTCCCTGTGGACGTCAACACCGCGCCCCGCGAGTCATTGCTGCGCGTGCCCGGTCTCGGCTACAAAAACGTCGATCGCATCCTCGGCATCCGCGCCTACCATCGGCTTGCCCTCGACGACCTGCGCAAGCTGCACGTCCGCCTGAAAGACACCTCTGAATACGTGATCGCAGCAGATCACCTGCCCGCCTCACTCACTCCCAAGCTCTTCGGTGAGCCGGCGGAGGACGCAGCGCTGAACACCATCACGCGCGACGACAGCATCACCGTTCCTCCGCAACAGCTTGCCCTGTTCGATGATGCGGCGCGCTCCGCCCTGTGGGGTGCGTTATGAGCACCGCCACAGCGCTGCGTGTTCGCGTGGAACCAAGCTTTGCCGCATGGCGCACGCTGGCCCGCGCGGCGCTCGCGCAACGTTTAGAACCAGACGGCATCGACTTCGAGGACGCGAGCCTTCCGCTCACACACGACCTCTTCGGGACACCAGCGGACCATGCCGCCGACCTCCTCTCAAACGCCAGCCCTGGCACACTCCAGCCGCACGTCCCCAAGGAGTTTCTGCAAAAGGCGCTCATCGCCGGCTGCCATCGCAATCCCAATCGGTGGAACCTGCTGTATCGCCTCCTATGGCGCTTGCAGAGCAACCGCGACCTGCTCAAGATCGAAGTCGATAGCGATGTTCGCGAGCTTGGCATCATGGTCCAGCAGGTACGCCGCGACGAGCACAAGATGCACGCTTTCGTCCGCTTCCGCCGCGTGGAAACCGACGAAGGCGAGGAGCACTTCATCGCCTGGTACGAGCCGCAGCACCGCATCCTGGAGCTCGCCGCTCCGTTCTTCGCGGAGCGCTTTGCCGTGATGCGCTGGTCCATCATCACGCCCGATGGCTCCGTCGCGTGGTCGCCCTCCGACAAGCAACTGCACTACGGCCCCGCCGTCCCGCGCGAATCAGCACCAGCGGGCGACGAACTCGAAGAGCTCTGGAAGAGCTACTACGGCAGCATCTTCAACCCGGCACGGCTCAACCCGGGCACCATGCGCGGCCACATGCCCGTGCGCTACTGGGGCAACCTGCCGGAGGTCGATCTTCTCCCGAAACTCATGCAAACCGCCGAAGCGAGGGTCCACGGCATGGTCGCAACCCAAAGCAGCAAACCCAGCGCCGCACCGTTCGTCCCCGCGCTGCACACCATCGAGCAAATCAGCACCGCGCTGCCCACATGCAAGGGCTGCGATCTCTACTGCCACGCCACGCAGGTCGTCCCGGGACGCGGTTCGCTCACCGCCCCGCTCGTCCTCGTCGGCGAACAACCAGGCGATCAGGAAGATCGGCAGGGCCTGCCTTTCGTTGGTCCGGCTGGCGGGGTCTTGCGCAAGGCTCTCGCTGAGGTAGGCGTGCACGACAGCGACATCTTCATGACCAATGCCGTGAAGCACTTCAAGTTTGTCCAGCGCGGCAAGCTGCGCCTCCACCAGAACCCGCGCATGAGCGAGATCACCGCCTGCAAGCCATGGCTGCTGGCTGAACTCGACGCCCTTAAACCAAAGCTCGTCCTGTGCCTCGGCGCGTCGGCCTCCAAATCGCTCCTGGGCGGCACCTTTGCCCTCATGCGCGATCGCGGCAAACTGCTCTCAACTCCCTACGCCGAGCACGTCATGGCAACCATCCATCCCTCCGCCGTCCTGCGTGCAGCAGACGATGCTGGCCGCGAAATGCTATACAAACACCTGCGCGACGACCTGCTGGCCGCCCACCGCTTCGCCATGCAAGCTGCGTAACAGGGTGCCCCACCTTCGCGCAGTTAAGGTGGGACCGGACCAGCGTACAACATCAAGGAAGCCCACATGCAGAACGAGAACACCATCGCCGGAGACCGCTTTTGCGACCAGGCCATGAGCAGCCCGCGCGCCCTCGCCGCCACCCTCGACCACACCCTTCTCAAAGCCGACGCGACGCGCGCCCAGGTCCTTCAGCTCTGCGCGGAAGCCGCACAGTTCCACTTTGCCTGCGCCATGGTCAATTCCTTTTGGGTCTCGACCGCCGCCGCCGCACTGGCCGGAACCGGCGTACCCGTCGGCGTCGTCATCGGATTTCCTCTCGGTGCGTCGCTCTCCGAATCCAAAGTCGACGAGGCAAAGCGCGTGATTGCTCTCGGCGCGCACGACGTGGACATGGTCCTCAACATCGGTGCCCTGAAAGGCGGCGAATACGACACCGTGACCTCCGACATCCGCGCCGTCGCGGAAGCAGCGCACGCACGCGGAGCCATCCTTAAAGTCATCCTTGAAACAGCCTTGCTATCCCATGAAGAAAAGCTGCGTGCCAGCGAGCTTGCCGTGCACTCCGGTGCCGACTTCATCAAGACCAGCACCGGCTTCTCCACGGGCGGAGCCACGGTCGACGACATCGCTCTCATGCGTGGCGTAGCCAGTTCTGAATGCGGCGTCAAGGCCTCCGGTGGCATTCGCTCCCTCGCCGATGCGCAAGCCATGCTGCAGGCTGGAGCAACACGCATCGGTGCCAGCGCCAGCGTCCGCATCGTGCAGGAACTCACTGGCCCAGGTGCATCGAAACAGGCTTCAGACGGATAGTAACCGCCGCTGTTCCGGCTCTGTCGCAACCGCGCCGTAGACAGCGTATCGTGCTGTGAAGACGCCGGACCACATTGAAACCCGAAGAACCAACCCGCGCACGCAAACGGCCACTGAAAGTGGCGTCGCAGGCACACGCCTCGGAGGCATCCGAGGTCCGGCTCAACGCGGATGATGATGCCGCAACACTCTCGGAGCAGTTCGAAGGCGACTACCGCCCCAGCGGCGAAGCGTCGGCTGTCACATCCCCCGTCTCAATTCCCGCACAGACCCTACCAACTCCCTGGACAGAAAGCCGCAT
Source organism: uncultured Terriglobus sp. (assembly GCA_964251045.1). Classification (GTDB taxonomy): domain Bacteria; phylum Acidobacteriota; class Terriglobia; order Terriglobales; family Acidobacteriaceae; genus Terriglobus. The sequence goes on from CAXUHI010000027.1 coordinate 36,731, forward strand.
CCGCGTCTCCTCCGAACACGTCGACTTCCTGCTACGCCTGGCGGACGCGCTCAACAACACGCTTGACCTGCAAACCCTCATGCTCCGCGTCGCCGAACTCGTTCGCGCTGTCGTCGATTACCGCATCTTCGCCATCCTGCTCATCAACGACCGCACGCACGAACTGTGGATGCGCTTCCAGGTCGGCCACACCCCTGAAGTCGAGCGCATGCGCATCAAGCAGGGTCGCGGCATCGTGGGCCAGGCCGCAGGCACACGCCGCTCCGTGCTGGTGGACGACGTGCGCCACACCCCGCAGTACATCAACGCCAACCCCGCCGTGCAGAGCGAACTCGCCGTCCCGCTCATCGTCAAGAACCGTGTCATCGGCGTCATCGACCTCGAAAGTGAACAGCGCGCCGCCTTCACACACGACCAGCAGCGCCTGCTCGAACTCGTCGCCTCGCGCATGGCTGTCGCCATTGACAATGCCCGCCTCTACACCCGGCTCGCACGCCAGGCGCAAACGTTAACAGTACTCGCCGAAATCAGCCGCGAGTTCACCAGCATCCTTGACCTCGACAGTCTCCTGCAACGCATTGGCGCGCTGCTCAAGCGCGTCGTCGACTTCCAACTCTTCACCATCCTTCTCTGGAGCGAGAGCCGCCAGGAGTTCGTCCACCGCTTCTCCACGCGCTTTGGCGAGCGCATCCGGCGTGAACGCGCCGCCGTCCTCGGTAAAGGCATCATCGGCGTCGCCGCCAAGGAGCGCCACCCCATCCTCGTCCCCGATGTGCGCAAGGACCCGCGCTACATCCCCTTCAACCCCGATGTCCGTTCCGAACTCTCCGTCCCGCTCATCTACAAGAACCGGGTCATCGGCGTCATGGACCTCGAACACACGCGCGTCAACTACTACAACGAGGACCACCAGCGCACCCTGACCACGCTGGCCGGCCAGATCGCCATCGCCATCACCAACGCCCGCCTCTACGAACGCATCTTTGAGGAAGAGCAGCGCCTCGAACGCGACCTGCAGATGGCACGCGAGGTGCAGATGCGCCTCCTGCCGCCTATCCCCGCGCCGCTGCCCAACGCGGAGTTTGCCGCGCGCTTCCTGCCCGCCCGCTCCATCGGCGGCGATATCTACGACTTCATCCCGTATGGCGATGGCCGCGTCGCCATTGCGCTGGGCGACGTCAGCGGCAAGGCGGCACCGGCAGCGCTCTACGCCGCACTGGTCAGCGGCATCCTGCGCTCGCTGGCCGCGCAACACCTCACGCCCGCCGCCATGCTCGCCGCCCTCAACGACCAGCTGCAGGAGCGCAAGCTCGACGCGCAGTACGTCACCATGCTCTTCGCCATCTGGAACGACACCGCCCGCACCCTCAGCATCGCCAACGCCGGTTCCGTCCAGCCCATGCTCGTCTCTCCCGTGGGCGGAAAGATGACGGCGCGCGTTATCAAGGCGGAAGGCTTTCCGCTTGGCCTCTTCCCCAACGCCGCCTACGAGGAGTTCACCATCTCCACCCAGCCCGGCGATCTCCTCGTCTTCTTCTCCGACGGCATCGTGGACGCCGACAACGCAACCGGCGACATGTTCGGCAGCGAGCGCCTCTGCGCCACACTCGAGCACCTCCCCACACAGGAACCCGAAGCCGCCATCACCTCCGTCCTGAACGCCCTTAGCAACTTCCAGGGCGGCAAAGAACACTTCGACGACGAAACCCTCGTCATCCTCCGCGTCCGATAAGTCACCACAACGGCGTTTGTCAGGACCTATTCTGTACCGCAAAACTCACGACGACAGTCGATGTACAAATGAGCTTATAAGCGAGATAATCTCGGCCTCGTCCGACAGGAAGACGTAGTGCGTGACGTTCGGAATCACCACAATCTCGACGTTCGGTTGCTTGCGCCATATCGCAAGCTGTCCCTGCTTCCGACTCGCTTCTTGGGCTTTGTATGCGGCTAGCTTTACCGGATCGTGTGTAACACCGCTGTTTAGGGCGTTCGGGAACGGAACGACCACGAGCGCGCGGGTATCGACAGAGCTGAAGCGTTCGTACTCAAATTCCTTCGCGCGAGCATTGCCTACATGGGTGAGCCGATCTCCAACCGAGCCGTTGGCGTTGATTCGATAGTGCTGCCGAATCTCCTCCTCTGGGAGATTTCCCCCGTAATACCCGGCGAAGTATTTCTGAAATGCGGTTACGCTGGCCAGGTCAGCCTCGGTCGGAGCGGGTGCAGCCGCGCCTTCGACCTCATCACGCAGATCCTGCAGGTTGCGTCGATAACGAGCATCGTCCACAAGAGTTTTCGTGATCTGGGTATCGTCATAAGGATCTTCTGCCAACTTCGAGAGGTCCTGCTGAAGCGCCACCCTGTCTAGGTCGATGTCCCCATGTTCGGGGTTGTAGAGCGCAAACGGACCACCAGCGTCAAGATAGATCAGGGCCGATACACGACCAGGGTGATGTTCGGATACGGAACTCAGTTCTTCACCCGCGATCGAGTGGCCCACCAATACCGGCTTTTGCAAATGCAGCGCATCGATAACCGCTACGATGTCGTCTCCGAACTGCCTTGCGGTGTAGCCACTCGAAGGCGCCGAGGACTGACCAGCTCCGCGCCGAGTGATCCCATACACATGAAATTGCTTCGAGAGCTTGGGGGCAAGACTCTCATACACATGAGCAGTGTTGCCGCCGCCAGCAAGCAAGACAAGATTGCGTCCGGAACCGCCCCAGTCGAGAACTTCAAGCCTGACATCCGGAGCCACCGTAACAAAGCGTTGCGCTGGATAGCTTGCACTTTGGCGAGCATCCTGAGAATAGCTCGCAAGCGAAAAGAAAAGGCAGAGAACCACGGAGCACCAGTGGCTTTTGCTTGCGCGTTGTGCTGGTACTCGATGCCTGGTGTTCGTTTTCACAGCTAAAGCATAGCCTCAAAGCTGCTACCAAGTTGAGTAGGTCTCCAGAAGTCGCATTCTCGTCAGCGGTGGACGCAAAGCCGAGATCTACGTCAAGAGCTAGCGACCACGCTTGAGATAGTGTGTGAATCTACTGAGAAGGCGACCCCCCAATGCCGCTAGCCGAAAAACTTGTGCTTACGCTTGAAGTCTTTCAGGTCGCTTTCCTTCTTCTCCATGACTGGGTGCCGCTCGGCTCTTTCACGGACCTTCGCGCACTCCGCCGCACCGACTCCTTGCAAAAGATCGCGCTGGCGACAGTCATCAGTGCAGTCCCGTTCGTCCTGGGCCTGATCTTCAGCATCCAGCACGCCCATGACCCGCGCTGGCCGCTCTGGGTCAGGCGTTATCTCTGGATAAGCTATGGCCTGCTCGTTATCGGCGAACTCCAGGCGTGGTGGATCCCATACGTCGGCAAGCCGCAGCCCACGCGTGCGGCACGGTACCGGGAACTCTTCGGCAACACGCACGCCTTCCTGCCAGCCCGCAACGGCATCATGCCCAACACACTCCACGTCGTACTGCACGGAACCACGCTGCTGACCCTCATCGCGCTCTTCTGGGTCTAGCACCTCCTTCGCTCGAGAGAATAGGACGCCTGCCTCACGGCACCACACAGATCGCACGCCCGGCGCGCAATGCACGCGGCAGCGTTCGTCTGCCCGGCGACAAAAGCATCGCGCACCGCCCACGCCATGTTGGCCATGCTGGCAGTTGGAGATCGACCTCAAGCCGCCATACACGTCAGCAGTTCGCCAAAGACGCTCGACGAAACCAACCGTCCCCGCGCCGTCAACGTAATTTTTTCGTCCGCAACAACCATCAGCCCATGACACGCCAGTTCCTTCGCGCGCCCGATCAAGTCATCGACTTGCTCCGTTGCGAAGCATGCACGCAAGGTCTTGACCGATAGACCCTCAACCATCCGCAGCCCAAGAAACACCGTCTCCTCCCATTCCCCAGGCGCATCGATCCACTCCGGCTCCCGCGCATCCACCCCGGCAATATAGCCATCCAGGTCATCCCCATTCGCAAACCGTACCGCCGCGCCACCCGCATCCCGCAGCATTGAGTGCGCGTCCAGTCCAAAGCCCAGGTACGGCGCACGCGTCCAGTATTTGCAGTTGTGCCGGGACCCCCGCCCCGCCCGTGCAAAGTTTGAAATCTCATACTGCCGCAATCCCGCGCGCTCCAGCGTCTCGCAGGCCTGCACATACATCTCCGCCACAAGCCCGTCATCCGGAGCCGCATGCGCGCCATACCGCACGCCCGGCCCGATCAATTCCCTGCCCAGCCGCGATCCCTCATCCACCTCCAGCATGTACACCGACACATGATCCACTCCGCTCCCAACCGCTTCTTGAAGTGAACGGTCCCAACTTGCCAAAGTCTGGTACGGCAAACCTGCAATCAGATCGACGTTCAGCTCCCGCACACCCGCAGCCCGTAACCGCTCCAGTTCCGTCAGGCACTGCGCCCCGGTGTGCAGCCGCCCCACCGCCCGCGCTTCCGCATCCACAAAGCTTTGCACCCCCAGCGAAACCCGGTTCACACCGCACGTCAACAGCGCCTCCAGCATGGTGTCAGAAATCTGCCCGGGCGCAGCCTCCACCGTCATCTCCGCACCTGAAGTCACCTCGAACGTAGCCCGCAACACATCAAACACACGCCGCATCTGCTCAGGCTTCAGCAGCGAAGGCGTGCCACCACCCACAAATATCGAATCCACCCGCGCCGGAATCACCAGGCCATGCGCATCCGCAAACTCCCGCGCAGACTCAGCCTCCGCGCAGAGCCGGTCCACATACGCCGCCATCTTCGCCGGAGGGAACGCATCCGAGGCAAAGTGGCAAAACGTACACTTCGCCTTGCAAAACGGCACCGAAAGATACAACCCCAGCGTTTCCATTCCTGCCATTCTCCCATGCAACCGCGCAGCGTCTTGAACCTGAGCACCCACCCCGCACATCTACAATCAGAGCAGACGCATGCCAAAGCGCCCCGCACAATCCAAACCGGAAAAACCCGCCGCGCCCAAAGCTGGCGACGAGGACATCCTCGGCAAGGCGTACGACAGCCGGCTGATGCGCCGCCTCGTCACCTACCTGCGTCCGTACAAGGGCTTCGTTGCCCTCAGCCTCGTCGCCGTCATCCTCAAGGCAGGCGCGGACGTCGTCGGCCCCTATCTTATTAAGCTCGCCATTGACCGCTACATGACGCACACGCCCACGTCGACGGCGTGGCTCCCACGCCATCTCAGCGCCAACCCCTTCACCGGCGTAACGCAATGTGCCGCGCTCTACCTCGCCGCGCTCCTGGTCAGCTTCGGCCTGGAGTTCCTGCAAACCTACATGATGCAGTGGACCGGCCAGAAGATCATGTTTGACATGCGCTCGGAGATCTTCCGCCACCTGCAGCGCATGCACATCGGCTTCTACGACCGCAACCCCGTCGGACGCCTCGTCACCCGCGTCACCAGCGACATCGACGCGCTCAACGAAATGTTCACCTCTGGCGTCCTCGCCATCTTTGAGGATGTCTTCGTTCTCCTCTTCATCGTCGTCATCATGCTCCGGATGAGCTGGCCGCTCGCTCTGCTGACGCTTTCGGTGCTCCCGCTCATCATGTACGCCACGCGGCTCTTCCGCATCTCTGTGCGCAACAGCTACCGCCGCATCCGCACCGCCATCGCCAAGATCAACGCCTACACCCAGGAACATGTCAGCGGCATGAGCGTCGTGCAGCTCTTCAACCGCGAGCACCGCGCCTTCCACGACTTTGAAACCATCAATGCCGAGCACCGCGACGCCTACGTCGACCAGGTCCAGGCCTACTCGCTCTACTACCCCGCCGTCGAACTCCTCAGCGCCGTCGCCATCGCGGGCGTCGTCTGGAAGGGCGGCCTCGGCGTCCTTCACGGCAGCCGTTTCTTCGGCAGCATCGTCACCGTCGGCGTCCTCGTCGCCTTCATGCAGTACGCGCAGCGCTTCTTCCGCCCCATCCAGGACCTCAGCGAAAAATACAATATCCTGCAAGCCGCCATGGCCGCGAGCGAGCGCGTCTTCAAGCTCATCGACACCGAACCCGAGATCGTGTCACCCACAGTTACGGGTGCCCCACCTTCACCGAAGGTTAACGTGGGATCGGACTCTACGGAGGACTCACAAGTTCCAGCCGTAGAATTCCGAAACGTCTGGTTCACCTACCAGTCCCTCACCCCCGACCAGAAAACCTGGGCCGCCAACGCCACGGAGGCCGAGCTCGCCGCCTCCACGGAAATCGAGTGGATCCTCCGCGGCGTCTCCTTTACCGTCGCCCGCGGAGAAACCGCCGCCATCGTCGGCCACACCGGCGCGGGCAAAACCACCATCACCGCGCTCATGATGCGCTTTTACGACATCCAGCACGGCAGCATCCGCATTGACGGCATCGACACGCGCCAGCTCCCCCTCGAAGCTCTCCGCAAGCGCTTCGCCGTCGTCCTCCAGGACGCCTTCCTCTTCTCCGGTACCGTCCGCACCAATATCCGCCTCGGCACCAGCTCCATCACCGACGCCGAAGTCGAGCAGGCCGCCGACGAGGTCAACATCGGCGACTTCATCCGCACCCTCCCGGAGGGCTTCGACGCCCCCATGCAGGAGCGCGGCGCAACCCTCTCCACCGGCCAGAAGCAGCTCATCAGCTTCGCCCGCGCCCTCGCCCACCGCCCGGAAATCCTCATCCTCGACGAGGCCACCAGCTCCGTCGATACCGACACCGAACTCCGCGTCCGCTCCGCCCTCGAACGCATGATCGCCGGCCGCACCTCCGTCGTCATCGCCCACCGGCTCTCCACCATCCAGCGCGCCTCCACCATCCTCGTCATGCACAAGGGCAAGCTCCGCGA
>CAXUHI010000028.1:0-38732 GCA_964251045.1 uncultured Terriglobus sp.
GTGGGACGCGACGTGAATCTTGATGTAGACGGTGCCTTCCAGGTGAAGCTGACGAGCTTCCTCCGTATACTCCGGCTTGGGCTTAAAGAGAAGTTTAGGCGCTGCCTTGGCGGCGGTGGCGGTGGGCTGGGGCGGCGGCGTTCCCAACGCAGGCGTGGTGGCCTTGGCGATCTGAATGGCACCGACCGGGCGGGCCGTGGAGGGTCCACTGGCACCGGGGACGCCGGTGCTGATGCCCTTGATGGGTTGTGGAGCGTTGTCACGCCCACTCAGGGCGCCGTTGGGCGATCCGGAGCCCGCGATGGCCACCTTCGACGGTGGTCCAAAGCCGGTATTACCCGCCGGCATGCCTGGGGCTCCGCTGCGGCCCAGGTTGACCGGCGACACCGCCGGACCGGAGGTGTTGTTGATGGGATTGGTCAGGTTTCCCAGCCGGACGGCACTGGGATGCGCATCATTGTTGGGCACGGATGCTGCCTGTGCGATATTGATGGCCACCGGCTTCGGCGCAGGTGGCGGCGTAACCGCCTTGGGAGCAGGATTCGGTGGCGCAGGTGTGGGCGCTGCCTTGGTGATGACCGGCTGCACCTTGGGTGGCTCCGGGACCTCGATCTTGGGCGTGTCCGGCGGCGGTGGCGGTGGCGTCACCTTCACCACGGGCGGCGGCGGAAGCTTGGGTGCGGGCGGCGGTGGCGGCGGTGGCTCCTTGGGCAGTTCGACAGGCGCGGTCAGCGTGGTCACTTTGGTCGGCTGGATGATCTTCTTGGCCGTGACCGTGACCAGAAGGGCAAGAAGAAGGGCCGTGCCGTTGATGATCAGCGACGTAACAACGGAACTCTTGGTCTGCTTCCCAGACTCAAGCACGCCAAAGTCTTTGAAAGCAACAGTGGACGGCGCAACGGTACGCACTGGGGTATGCACGGGTGAGGTTTGTGTCGGCGCGGGGGGCGCGATGCGCTCTTCCTCAAGCTGCTGGTTCGGCATATGCGAGTGTCTTCCTCAGGGGTTCGGTTCGGCTACACAGTCTGACGAGAGAACGGTTGCTGTCGTCACGTCTGCCCCACGTTCGTGTCCGCGAGCAGTGCCATTTTTCACAGTTGATTCTGCCAGGCAGAAGAACAATCACGCTCTTCAAGACAGCAGCGATGTGCTGGGCAAAGACCCTCACCACAATTATGCCCGAAGACCCGCTGTCAATCATGATACGCATGTCAATCTTAGATTCGCCTCAGGATTGAAACGGACCATGCCCTCCTGGTAGCACGTCTGACGCCATACTGCGTGAACGGCGTACAAGGACCCATGCGAAAATGGCGGCAGGTTTACTCAGGATGGGAGCAGTCGAATGCATCTTCTTGTCACGGGCGGTGCCGGCTACATCGGCGGGACGCTGAGCCGTCTCCTGCTCGAGCGCGGCCACTCTGTCACCATCTACGACAACCTTTGTCACAGCCGTCGTGAGACTGTCGCGCAGGGGGCGCGTTTTGTGCAAGGCGACGTGGCAGACCGCGACCTGCTGACGCGGACCCTCGCTGAGACCCGCTTTGACGGCGTCATGCATTTTGCCGCGCTCATTGAAGCCGGCGAGAGTATGAAGTGTCCGGACGTGTACTTCCGCAACAACACGGCAGGAACGCTCTCTCTGCTGGAGTGCATGCAGAGGACCGGCACGGAGCGACTGGTGTTTTCGTCAACGGCAGCGTGTTACGGCGAGCCTGAGCGCACCCCGATCGTTGAAAGCGATCCACTGCGCCCGACCAACGTGTACGGGGAGAGCAAGCTGCTCTCCGAGCACATGATGCGCTGGTTCAGCAGCCAGGCCGGGCTGCGCTATGTCGCCCTGCGCTACTTTAATGTGGCTGGGGCCATCCCCGGATACGGCGAGAACCATCAGCCAGAGTCGCACATCATTCCGCTTGTTCTGGACGCGGCACTCGGTTTGCGCGACAGCATCAAGATCTTCGGACAGGATTACCCCACGCCGGATGGCACCTGCATCCGCGACTACATCCACGTCCACGATCTAGCGGAGGCGCACCTGCTCGCACTGCAGTCGCTGGAGCGCCAGACCAGCGGCGTGTACAACCTCGGCAACGGCCAAGGCTTCAGCGTGCGGGAGGTCATCGACAGCGTGCGCCGCGTCACCGGCCGTGAGATCAAGGTCGTTGAAGAACCCCGCAGGCCGGGTGATCCGGCGGTCCTGGTCGCCAGTTCAGACAAGGCGAAGACGGAACTTGGCTGGCAGCCTAAGTACACGGAACTGGATACCATTGTGAGATCCGCGTGGGAGTGGCACCAGGTGCTTCGCTCCAGATGACGCCGTACACCATCGCTGTCATTCAAAGGAATGATGTTGTGCGTCGCGGCGATTCGTGCAACAGGACATTCTTGTCAACCGCCCGACGCAGCGATACCTGTCACCACTGCGTGCCTGCCGAGAATGCGTATGGGTTGTGGAAAAGATGTTTCACGTGAAACATATGAAGTAAGCGGGCACGGCTAAGCAGGTTGCTTTCACTCGCTGAAGCTTTCTTCCACGATTCTGCATGTTGGGAGGGTCGACTGGATGCGGCCTTCGTCCTGGCCAGTTGCTCGCTCCATCGGTTGGGCTTTGGTTCCATCTGCATATCCGTCAGGGCGGCGCGGTACCCGCCCATGTAGATGGAGTACATGACGACCAGGGCGCAGCCGACGCGAACATGAAGCCGAGACAAATCCCGATCAGGCTGGACACAGCAAAGCCGAACATGGTGTGAGGCTAGCAGCTTCTGCCGTGCAGGCCAGTCATGCAGCAAAACAGCTAGAATCTCTGTGCGATGCAGTGTGGCCGTTTGCTCGCGCCCGTTGCGCTCCACAAAGGAAAACCAATACCAGCATGGCCGATGCACAGACCAGCACCGCATTTACCTCATCGCTGCGCGAGGACCGCAGCTTTCCGCCACCGCCAGAGTTCGCCGCGCGCGCGCACATCCGCTCGCGTGCCGACTACGATGCGATGTACCGCCGCTCCATTGAGGACAACGAGGCCTTCTGGGCAGAGCAGGCGCGTGAACTGGACTGGTTCACCCCGCCCACCAAGATACTGGAGTGGGATGTTCCCGAGGCGAAATGGTTCAGTGACGGCACGCTGAATCTTTGCTACAACGCGGTGGACCGCCACGCCCTGGGCGCACGCCGGAACAAGACGGCGCTGTTGTGGGAGGGCGAGCCGGGTGAAGTGCGCTCACTCACCTATGCGGACTTGCACGTGGAGGTGCAGCGCTTTGCCAATGTGCTGAAGCAGCTCGGCATCGGTAAAGGTGACCGCGTTGCGATCTATATGGGCGTCTGCCCGGAGATTGTGCTGGCCGTACTGGCATGCGCGCGTATCGGCGCGGTGCACAACGTGGTCTTCGGTGGATTTGCAGCGCAAGCCCTGGCGGACCGCATCAATGACGCACAGTGCAAGCTGCTGATCACGCAGGACACCAGCTACCGGCGGGGCCAGGAAGTAAAGCTCAAGGAGATTGCGGATGAGGCCCTGACGCGCTGCGCCTGCGTGCAGGCCGTGCTGGTACATCGCCGCAGCGGAAGCCCTGTCGCCATCCAGCAGGGACGCGATCGCTGGCTGCAGGATGAGTTGACCCATGCTGAGGCAGAGTGCACAGCCGAGCCGATGAACGCTGAAGATCCGCTCTACATCCTGTACACCAGCGGCACGACGGGCAAACCGAAGGGCCTGGTACACACCACGGGCGGATACGGCGTGGGGACGCTGCTGACGACGCGCTACGTCTTCGACCTGCGGGACGAGGATGTCTACTGGTGTACGGCTGACGTGGGATGGGTGACGGGGCATAGCTACGTGGTCTATGGCCCGCTGCTGAATGGCGCGACCGTGGTGCTGTACGAGGGAGCCCCCAACTGGCCGGAGCCGGACCGCTTCTGGCAGATCATCGACAAGCACAAGGTCAGCATCTTTTACACTGCTCCCACGGCCATACGAGCCTTTATGAAGTGGGGCGCGGAGCATGTTCGTAAGCACTCGCTCGCATCGCTGCGGATGCTTGGAACGGTGGGTGAACCTATCAATCCCGAGGCGTGGATGTGGTACCACCGCGAAATCGGCCACGAACGTTGTCCCATTGCCGATACGTGGTGGCAGACTGAGACCGGCTCCCACATGATTGCGCCGATCCCGGGTGCCGTCGCCACCAAGCCGGGCTCGGCCACGCTGCCGTTCTTCGGCATTGAGCCTGAGATCGTCACCAAGGACGGGGAGCCGGTTCCTGACGGGCAGGGTGGTCTGCTGGTCATCAAGCGGCCATGGCCAGCCATGGCGCGCACCATCGTTGGCGACGCGGAGCGCTACAAGCAGGCGTACTGGAGCGAAGTTCCCGGCAAATACTTTACGGGCGACGGCGCCCGTCGCGACGAGGATGGCTATTTCTGGCTGATGGGCCGGGTCGACGACGTCCTCAGCGTCAGCGGACACCGCCTGGGTACCATGGAGATCGAATCGGCGCTGGTGGCGCACCGAACAGTGACAGAAGCCGCGGTGGTGGGCCGTCCCGATGACATGAAGGGTGAAGGGATCGTTGCGTTTGTCTCGCTGGAGGATGGCGTGGAGATTACACCGGGTCTCAAAGACGAACTCAAGAAGTTTGTCGCAAAGGAGATTGGCGCGCTGGCACGTCCCGATGAGATCCGCTTCACACCCGCGCTGCCCAAGACGCGGTCTGGCAAGATCATGCGCCGCCTCTTACGCGAACTGGCCGCTACCGGGGAGGTGAAGGGCGACACGACAACGCTGGAGGACTTCACCGTCGTCGCACGTCTCAAAGAAAAGGACGAGGAGTAAGGCGTCAGGCTGCCGCGCTAGGTGGCTCTCGGGTTTTACTTTGCCGTGCTGGCACGATCTTGACCATGCGCGTCAGCAGGTGTGACATGCGCTTTCGGACGACTTGCAGCAGAGAATGCTGGACCGCGGCTTCGGAGGCGAGTTCACCGGCTTCTGTCTCCGTCTGCCGAAGTGCGGGTTAGGCTGCCTATCGGAGGGTTGTTGTCCTGTACTAGAGCAAAAGACAACCATTCTGCTGGAGAATATTTAAGTGTGTCTGCTGAAAGAACTTGTTGTCAGGACCAACGCTGTGTCAGCAATCCGACCAGACGAAAATGCGATTGCGAACACACTTTCACGGCTTGGGTAACGCACAGCAGGTGCCTGCGGCCGGGGGTTCGTTCGCGCTGGCGTCCAGGGCAACCTTCCATACTCCGTCCGGAAACCGCTTCCAGACCGTAATGTAACGTCCGCCGGTCGCAATGTCATTGCCGTTGCGGTCGGTGGCGTGGCCATCATAGTGGCCCCAGGTAAAACCCATGTCGCCGGACGGGCCCATCTGGCCGCCTTGCGGTTGCCACTCAAGGCGGTAGTGTTTCGGATCCCAGGCTGCATCGGCTGCAATGCCCGTCTTGCCCAGCACGGGTGGTTTACCGTTGTTCAAGGCGACAGCATCGTCGGCAAACCAGCGAACAAAAGCCCTGCCGCCACCCCGCACGGTGTCGCGGCTGAAGTCCGCATCCAGCTTCATCAACTGAAGTACGCCGGGCGAAAGCGATGGTTGCGTCAGCGGACTGCTCGCGGCAGCGGGGTGCGACAGCGGATCAAGCTGCGCATGCGAGGCTGTTGCGGCAACCAGCAGCGCTATGGCGAGAAGTCCGGATCGCATGCTCACACTTTACGCTGACCGTCCACGGAACAGGTAGAGTGTGACCATGCCCTTGAGTCGCCGCATGGTGCAGGAACTCGTGCTCTGGTGTGCGGCAGCCGTCCTGTTGCTTGCGGGTGGTCTCGCAGCAAGGGGTGGACATAGCCAGGTCGGCTTAGTTCTGCGCGCAAGTGGCGTGGTGCTGCTGGTGTTTTGGGCGGCGTGGCTGCGGCGCAGGCTCACGCCGTGGATCATCGTGGCCATGTTTGCGGGCGTAGAGATTGGACTGGACGCCCCCGGCCTTGCCATTGGCAGTCACTTCCTGAGCGACATCTTCCTTCGGTTGGTCAAGACAATTGTCGCGCCGCTGATCCTGGCGACGCTGGTCAGCGGCATTGCGGGCCACGGCGACCTGAAGAGCGTCGGACGCATGGGGTGGAAGAGCCTTCTGTACTTCGAGGTGCTGACGACCATTGCGCTGGTCGTTGGCCTGGTAGCGGCCAATGTTTCGCACGCGGGTGTGGGCATGGTCTTGCCGCCCGATCTCGCGGGATCAGTGCCCTCTGCCGCGCCCATGCACTGGCAGGACTTCCTGGCCCACGTCTTTCCGGAAAACCTGGCCAAGTCCATCGCGGAGGGTCAGGTGCTCCAGGTGGCTGTGTTTGCCGCCATCTTTGGCATGGCGCTCGCCTTGACGCCGCGCGAGAAAGCAGCGCCTGTGCTGCGGCTGACCGAAGGTCTCAGCGAGGTCATGTTCCGTTTCACCAACATCGTGATGTATGCCGCGCCGTTGGGCGTGGCGTCGGCGATGGCCTATACGGTGGCACGCATGGGGCCGGGCGTGCTGGTACACCTCGGCAAACTCCTGCTGGTGTTTTATACGGCGGCGCTCTTCTTCATACTGTGCGTTCTGCTGCCGGTTGCGGTCCTTGCGCGCCTGCCCCTGCGCCGGTTGCTGCGCCATATCTCCGGGCCTGCCGCGATTGCTTTCGCCACCGCGACCAGCGAGGCTGCTCTGCCGCGTGCCATGGAGGAGATGGAGGCGTTCGGCGTACCGCGCCGCATCCTGGCCTTTGTCATTCCTGCCGGGTACTCCTTCAACCTGGATGGGTCGACGCTGTACCTCGCCATGGCAATGGTCTTTGTCGCGCAGGTGGCGCAGGTGCCATTGAGCGTGGGCCAGCAGATCTTCATGATGGGTACGTTGATGCTGGCGTCGAAAGGCGTTGCGGGTGTGCCACGCGCGGTGCTGGTCGTTCTGCTGGCCACAGCAGGCACGCTGCGGCTGCCCAGCGAGCCCATTCTGGTGCTGCTGGGGATCGATGCCCTGATGGATATGGGCCGGACCGCGATCAATGTTACGGGGAATTGCCTGGCCAGCGCCGTCGTCGCGCGGTGGGAAGGCGCGTTCGAAAGGGAACCGGAGACGCTTGCGATTGCCGAAGCCATGGCCGAGTAGTTCATAACAGGCCTACACTTTCATAGGAGCAAATGGTGAGGATCGCGCCCACATCTTCGTTCGCGTCTGCGATTGCGTCCTACTACTGTGAGTCATGAGTGATTTCCTGCCCGGCATTGCCTCGCCTGCTGACGTAAAGAAGTTGTCGGTGCCGCAGCTTGCGGATCTGGCGGAGGAGATTCGTGCCCGGCTGATCCGCAGCGTGGCGCGCACCGGCGGGCATATCGGGCCGAATCTTGGCGTAGTGGAACTGACAATCGCCATGCACTACGTGTTTGACACCCCGCGCGATTCCTTCGTCTTCGATGTTAGCCACCAGGCGTACGTGCACAAGCTGCTGACCGGGCGCGAGTCGCGCTTCGACACGATTCGCCAGCCCGGCGGACTGAACGGGTTTATGCTCCGTACGGAAAGCGAGCACGACAGCTTTGGCGCGGGGCATGCCGGCACTGCGTTGTCCGCGGCGTTGGGCATGGCCGTGGCCCGCGACATGAGAGGTGGAGACGAGCACATCGTGGCGCTGGCCGGCGATGCGGCCTTCACCTGCGGCATCTCGTACGAAGCGCTGAACAATGTGGCGGCGCAGACCAAGCGTCTGATCATCATCCTCAACGACAACGAATGGTCCATCGATAAGAACGTCGGTGCCATCGCATCGTACTTCCATAAGATTGTCACGCACCCAAGCTTTACGTACCTGCATGACCGTGCGTCAGACCTGATCCAACGCATCGGCGGCAGGGCTGCAAAGCACGTGCAGCGCAAGGCGGAAGAAAGCGTCAAAGGTCTGCTGGGTCCGTCCATGTTGTTCGAGGAGTTCGGGCTGGATTACTACGGCCCGATCGATGGCCACGACCTCCCGCTGCTGGTCAAGACCTTCCAGTTCCTGAAGGCGCAGAATAAGCCGGTGGTGTTGCACGCCATCACGCAAAAGGGCAGGGGATTTCAGCCCGCGCTGGACAAGCAGAAGAAGTTCCACGGCCTGGGGCCGTACGATCCGGAAACAGGCGAAACCGGCCTCGCCGGCCAGAAGACGTACTCTGAGATCTTTGCCGAGACGTTGGTCAAGCTGGCGCACAAGGAGTCAAAGGTGGTGGCCATCACCGCCGCCATGCCCAACGGCACCGCGCTGGATATCTTCCGCCCTGTACACCCCACGCGGTTCTTCGACGTGGGCATTGCGGAAGAACACGCAGTCATCTTTGCCGCGGGCCTGGCCACCAAGGGATACAGGCCGTTCGTGGCCATCTACTCCACCTTCCTGCAGCGCGCGTTCGACCCCATCGTGCACGATGTCGCGTTGCAGAATTTGCCGGTTGTCTTCTGCATGGATCGTGGCGGCCTCAGCGGCGACGACGGACCAACGCACCACGGATTGTTCGACATCAGCTACCTGCGCGGCGTGCCAAACCTCATCCACATGGTCCCAAAGGATGAGGACGAGCTTGCCGACATGATGCAGACGGCGCTTGAGCATGCGGGGCCGAGCGCCATCCGCTACCCGCGCGGTACAGGTCCGGGCCGCGCCGTGAAGGCGCAACCGCTGGCGCTCCCCATCGGCGTGGCCGAAACCATCGACGACGGCACCGATGTGGCCATCTTCGGCCTCGGCGCCCTGCTGCCCATGGCACGTGAGATGGCGGCGCGGCTTCGTCGGGAAGGCTTGTCCGTCGCGCTGATCAATCCGCGCTTCGTCAAGCCGCTGGATGCGCACACCGTCGAACACTACGGACGCACATGCGGCCTGCTGGTGACCTTTGAGGATCACGTGTTGGCCGGGGGCTTCGGCTCTGCCGTGCTGGAGGCGCTCAATGCCGCCGAAATCACCACGCCCGTGGTCCGCATCGGCTGGCCTGACCAGTTCATCGAGCACGGCAAGGTGGACGCACTGCGCGAGAAATACGGCATCAGCGTCGACGCTGCCATGCGGCAAGCCCGGCCGTATCTCGAATCAGTCATGCAAGAACGCCTTGCAGCGCACTAAACATCGCATCTGATCCTTCTGTGAGCGATGAAGACTGCAACGGATACGTGCGCCGCTGGTGGAAGGAAGCTGTCGTCTACCAGATCTATCCGCGCTCCTTTCAGGATTCCAACGGGGACGGCATCGGCGACCTGCCGGGCATCACGTCGCGGCTGGCCTACCTGCGTGATCTTGGCGTGGACGTTCTATGGCTCTGCCCGCATTACGATTCGCCCAACGCGGACAACGGATACGACATCCGTGACTACCGCAAGGTCATGCGGGAGTTCGGCACCATGCAGGACTTTGACGACCTGCTGGCCGGTGTCAAAGCGCACGGCATGCGCCTCATCGTGGACCTGGTGGCGAACCACACCAGCGACGAGCATTGCTGGTTCATGGAGAGCCGCACAAGCAGGGACAATCCTTACCGCGACTACTACATCTGGCGTCCCGGCAAACCTGGCCCGGACGGCACCACGCTCCCGCCTAACAACTTCATCTCCGCCTTCTCAGGTTCGGCGTGGACGCTGGAACCGGCGACGAACGAATACTACCTCCATCTGTTCGCGGAGAAGCAGCCGGACCTGAACTGGGACAATCCAGTCGTGCGCAACGAGGTGTACGGCATCATGCGCTTCTGGCTGGACAAGGGCGTGGACGGCTTCCGCATGGATGTGATCCCGTTCATCAGCAAGGACCCTGCGTTCCCGGATGTGCAGCCCGGCGAAAGCCAGGTCCGCATCAACGCCAACGGGCCGCACCTGCACGAGTACCTGCGTGAGATGAATGAGGAGGTCCTTTCGCACTATGACTGCATGACCGTGGGCGAGGCGCACGGCATCAGCATCGACGAAACTCCGTTGCTGGTCGACGAGCGGCGTCATGAACTGGATATGATCTTCAACTTCGACGCAGTGCGTCTCAACCGTGACGGGCGGAACTGGCGCGCATGGACCCTGCCGGAACTGAAACGCATCTACGCCGCGCAGCACCAGGCGATAGGCAAACACAGCTGGAACACGATCTTCCTCTCCAACCACGACAATCCGCGCCTTGTGTCAGCCTTCGGGAACGACAGCCCGGAGTACCGCGTCGCAAGCGCGAAGCTCCTTATCACCATGCTGCTGACATTGAGAGGTACGCCATACCTTTATCAGGGCGACGAACTGGGCATGACGAACTACCCGTTCAAAAGCATCAACGAGTACGACGACATTGAGGCGAAGAATGGCTGGACGCACGACGTCTTGACCGGGCGTGAGTCGGCGGAGCACTACCTCGGCAATCTGCTGAAGGTCAGCCGCGATCACTCAAGGACGCCAATGCAATGGAACAGTTCTGCCAATGCGGGCTTTACCTCAGCAGAATCCAAGCCGTGGCTCCCTGTGAATCCGAACTACACGGAGATCAATGCGGAGAAGGCGCTCGCTGATCCCGCGTCGATCTACCACTACACGCAGCGGCTCATCCAGGTACGGCGAAGCTCGCCTGCGTGGATCTACGGTGACTACGCAGACCATGCGCCGCATCATCCGCAACTATTTCTTTACAGCCGCATTCTCGGTTCGGAGCGCTTCCTTGTGGCGTTGAACGTCTCGTCCGTACACTGCCCCTTCTCTCTTCCAGCGGCTTGGGAAAGCGCGCGTGTGATCCTCGCCAATGGATCGCCTGCGGTCTCGTCCATGTCCGATTTAGCGCCATGGGAGTGCAGGTTACTTTCGGTTTAGCCGCCCGATGGGCGATTTCGGTATTCTAGAAGGCATGGGAACAGTCGCACCGTCGCCGGAACTTCAGCATCGCACCACCGTGCAGGAGCCGAACTCTCCGGCACCTCCGCACGCGGACACGCAGCACGATGGAAAGGCTCCCTTTAGTTCGTGGGGACGCTATCCCAACTACGACGCGACCGTGGTTCCCGTGAGCTGGCAAAGCGATTACCCCAGGGTGGTGGAGCAGCATGGCGGCATGGCAGCCGGAGCATTGCCGGTTGGCATGGGCCGTAGTTATGGCGACAGCTGCCTGCTGAAGGACGGCAACCTGCTCCTGACCACCGGCATGAACCGCCTCTTGAGCTTTGACCCGGAGACAGGCCTGCTAACCGCCGAAGCCGGTCTCACGCTGGCGCAGGTGCTGGAGTTTGCCGTGCCGCGCGGTTGGTTTCTGCCGGTCACGCCCGGAACGAAGTACGTCACGCTGGGCGGCGCCGTTGCCAATGACATCCATGGTAAGAACCACCATGTCGCAGGCACCTTCGGGTCGCACGTAACGCAGTTTGAGTTGATGCGCAGCGACGGCACGCGCCTGCACTGCTCGCCCACGGAGAACCCGGACTGGTACTCTGCAACCATCGGCGGGCTCGGCCTGACGGGCGTGATCTCGTGGCTGACGCTGCGCCTGCGGCCCATCGTCTCCCGTCTGATCGACTACGAGGGCATCCAATTCCACGGCGTGGATGACTTTCTGGCGCTGACCGAGCAGTACAAGCATATCGAGTACACCGTCAGCTGGATCGATTGCACCGGGACGGGCAAGAACTTCGCGCGCGGCATCTTTATGCTGGGCGACCACTCCAAGCTGCCGGACAAACTCACACCATCGCCGGAGCCGAAGCTGGTCTTCCCGCTGGATGCGCCCAGCTTTGCATTGAACAGCGCCACGGTGTCCGCGTTCAACACCGTTTTCTTCCATAAGCAGATCAAGCCGCGTGTCCATGCCCTGCAGGACTACGAACCGTTCTTCTACCCGCTGGATAAGGTGCTGCACTGGAACCGCATGTACGGCAAGAGCGGCCTCCTGCAATTCCAGTACGCCATTCCGTGGGAGAGCGCACGTGAGGGAACGATCGCCATCCTGAACGAGGTCGCAAAGAGCGGCCTCGCCAGCTTCCTGGCAGTGCTGAAGGCGTTTGGCGACGTGCCTTCGCCCGGCATGATGAGCTTCCCGCAGCCGGGCATCACGCTGGCTCTGGACTTCCCCATCAAGCCCGACAAGAGCTTCCCTCTCTTCGACCGGCTTGCCAGCATGACGCTCGACTACGGCGGCAAGCTGTACCCTGCAAAAGACGCGCGCATGACCGC
Organism: uncultured Terriglobus sp.; assembly: GCA_964251045.1. Classification (GTDB taxonomy): domain Bacteria; phylum Acidobacteriota; class Terriglobia; order Terriglobales; family Acidobacteriaceae; genus Terriglobus. The sequence goes on from CAXUHI010000028.1 coordinate 12,190, forward strand.
ATCGCAGTTCCAAACGGCGTATCCGCAGTGGCAGAAGTTCGCGCGGTACAAGGACCCTCTGCTGACCTCCAGCTTCTGGGAACGGGTCACAGCGCAGTAAACCTGGACCGACACGGTCGAACCGCTGCGCATGCATAAACCTATCTGGTGGGGAGGCAGTCTCCGTCGCATACCTCAGCCTGATGATGACATCAGCCTTGGCCCAGTCTGCTGGACAACAGACAGCGTCGCCGCAGCAGATGCTGGATTTTCTGGCCAAACCTGCTGTGATGGCAGGGAAGCCTGTACTGCCATCCACGTACCCCGCACACTATGCCGAGTGGGACGATGTACAAAAGAAGTCCGGCATGCAGCTTGTCGCCATGCGTTGCGGACTCGTTCTTGCGCCGGAACACGACAACCCGGCGGCCCACATGCTGCCGCCGCCGTTGACGTCGCGCGACGAAAGCAGGCTGGGTGTCGATGTCTGTTTTGCAGCCAACATGCCAACAGACTGGACGGAGCGCGGCAAATATCTGAGTGATGCGGACACAATCATCACGGATGCGTATGCGCACGGAGCGACGCTGCATCTTCCGGCGATCCTGAAGCGCTAAATGCGCCGACCTGCCTCCAACTCCCTGGCGGCACAGGCACTTCGAACGCTATCTAGAAGCTGCTGTCATCGTTACCGCCGCTTGAGTCTGACCCGCCATCGTCAAAGCCTCCGCTATCGTCCGCATAGCTCGACGAGTCATCACTCGTGCTGCTGTCGTCAGCAAAGCTGGCCGCGTCACTGCCGCCATCGTTCCCAAGAAAGCCTTGCGCATCACCACGCCTGTCTTCAATGTCCGGGCTCAAGCCGCTGTCGTACCCGTCCGCAGCCTGCAGACGGTCGCCAAAGCCATCCCCACGGCCGGAGTCCCCGCCTTCGTAGTAGTTATTGACTGTCTCGCCGCCCTCAAAGCCACGTCCAGCGTGGCCGAAGCCGCTGAAAACGTCCTCAATTGCGCGAAATGCGAACTCACCCGCGACGACACCGGCCGCGGTCTGCATAGCACCCTGCAGAAAGCCACCGCCTCCGCCAAACATACCTCCGCCCATCGGCGGTGCATATCCCGGCTGCGCGTAGCTGCCGCCATAGCCGTATCCCGGAGGAGGGGGAGCTTGTCCCGAAGTGTACTGCGGCGCGGAAGGAGTGTTGACAGGTGTGTAGCCGGTTCCCTGCGCAGAAGACGCCTGTATCGCAGGTGCCTGCGTGGGTTTGTCGTCGCTCTTGCCCAGCCCGAACAGATTCCCCAGGAAGCTGCCATGCTCCTGCTTACCGGCGTCCTGCTTCGCCTGCTCCAGTTCGGCCCGTGCCGCCTGCAGGTCGCGTTGCGACTTGTCCAGGGCAAACTGCTGGACCAGCACAGTCTGGCAGAGGATGTAGAGCGCGTCGGGATTGCGCTGCAAGGAGGAGTTCAGCAACTGCTCGGCCTCGCTGTCCTTGTTCTGCACCTGTGTTCCATTGACACGCTGAACCAATCCGTTCAGAAGCTGCTGTTCCTGCTGCGTCATCTCGCATTGCCTTTCGTCCAAAGCTTCAGTACTTCTGCATTTCAATGGACGCCTTCCAGGGGGGAAGGTTGTCCTCCCCTGGCGGGAACGGACGCTCCATGCATCTGTACTACGCACACTGTTGCGCAATGTTCCCTGCATCCAACGATGGAGAACCGTGACTCTTGCCTCCACAAAACGCCTGGCCGTTCTGCTGTTGCCCGTGTTCGCTGTCGCGCAGGAGAGCCGTCCGCTGCCGAATCTGGACGCGTTGAAGGCACGCGCTATTGCGACGCATGACCGCGCGACGGCGCTGCGGGAACACTATCTTTGCCGCGCCCGCGTCACCCAACAGGAAGTGGACGGCAAGGGCGTGGTCAAGAAGACCACGGTGGAAGAACACGAAGCCTTCTACGTGAAGGGGCGGGAAATCACCCAGGTAGTAACCCGTGACGGCAAGGCTTTAAGTGCGGGTGACGCAAAGAAAGAGGCCGAGAAGGCGAAGAAGAAAATCGAGGAAGCCGAAAAGGGTAAGACAGACACCTATGGCATCAGCCAGTCCGACATCCTGCGCCTGATGGTCTTCACCAACGAGCGCCGCATCCTGTATGGTGGCCGGTCCACCATCGTCTTTGATGTCAAGGCAGACCCGCACGCCAAGGCGGATAGCGTTGTGCAGAAGATGGTGCAGGCGGTGGAAGGCACGGTCGCCATCGATGAGGCGAGCGGGCATGTGGTGGATACGAACGTCCATGGCGTGCGTGATGTCAAGATTGGCGGCGGACTCGTTGCCAACGTGCACAAAGGATTCCTGCTGCACGTCACCAACGCTCCGCGCGAGGACGGCGTCTGGATGGTGACGCACGCGGACGGCTCCGGTGACGCGCGCGTTGGCTTATTCATGCACCCATCCATGCGCTTTCAGCAGGAGACGGAAGGTTGCCGCCTCTTCAATGTCACGGCAGATTCAGTGGAGTCGCTGGAAGCCAAGCATTAGCTAAGCTGATCCAAAGCTCCTGTACACACAGCAGACGTACACTGGACCCATGCCCATCTCGCTGTTCAACCGCTCTGAAGACAAGCCGCGCAAGCCGAGTTTCTTCCAGCGCGTGCGCGAGGCGGTAACAGGCGAGAGCACCCCCGCAAACCAATTCGAACAAGTACCGGTGCAGGAAACTCCCTCCGCCGAAAGCGAGACCTTCGTTCCCCAGAGTGAATTTGAGTTGCTGGAGCGCGAAGGCGTCGGCGTCCTGCCGTTGAACACACGCGCCATTGAGACACCCGAGGCGTTGCGTGAAGCAGCAGACGAGACCGTAGCGCATGAGCTTGGTCCGGAGGCGGTGACAAAACAGGTGAGCTTCATTGCGCCCGTACAGTCCGCTGGCACTGCGCGCAACGAGTTCGGCCTGCGTCCCATGGCGTCAGGCTTCTCCTTCGGCGGATACGCTTCCGCTGAAGAAGAGGACGCCAGCTTCCTCGGCAAGATGCGCGATGCCGTCAGCCGCACGCGCGAGTCGCTCGGGGCATCGCTGGACGGCGTGCTTGCTCTGGGCCGTACGGTCGACGAGCATACGCTGGATGAACTGGAAGCGGTGCTCCTGACGGCAGACATCGGCATGGTTACGACGCAGGAGGTGATGCGCACTCTGCGCGCCCGCGCCCTGCGCCAGAACGCCACGACGGCAGAGTTGAAGTCCATGCTGAAGGAGGAACTCCGTACCATCCTGGATGGCGTGCAGCAGCCCACGAATCACCCTTCGCAATCACCCGAGGTCATCATGATGGTGGGTGTCAACGGCACCGGCAAGACCACCACTAGTGGCAAACTGGCGGCACTGTACGGGACACATGGGCGCAAAGCATTGCTCTGTGCCGCGGACACCTTCCGTGCCGCTGCCATCGAGCAACTGGAAGTATGGGCGCAACGCTCGAACGTCGACATGATCGAAACGCGGCAGGGTGGCGATCCCTCCGCGGCGTTATACGACGCGCTCACAGCAGGCAAGGCGCGAGGTGCCGACATCGTGATCGTGGACACTGCCGGACGGCTGCACAACAAGGCCGGGCTGATGGCGGAACTGGACAAAATGCGTCGCACCGCACAGAAGCTGGTACCCAGCGCACCGCATCAGGTCTTTCTGGTGCTGGACGCAACCACCGGGCAGAACGGGATGCAGCAGGCGCGCCTGTTCACGGAGAGTGCGGGCGTGACCGGCATCGTGCTGACCAAGCTGGATGGAACGGCAAAGGGCGGCATCGTCATCGCGATTGCTCGTGAGCTGAAGCTGCCGGTTGTCTTTGCCGGTGTCGGCGAGAAGATGGAGGACATCGTCCCGTTCAATTCCGACGCCTTCCTGGACTCGCTGCTCGGAACTTAACGGACGCCAACGGGCCGATTGTTGTTCCACTCATCCGCAACCACGCCGATGGTTTGCAGCGTATCCATCGCCTGTTCGATGGTGCGCCGCAGCTGTGGCTGTGCTGACTTGGGCGCGTCGTGCGCCTCTTCAATCGCCACCACGCGGCCATACGGCCACGCTTCCTTTGGAATCGCGGTCAGCGCCGCTGCAAGGTTTGCGGGATCGATATTCAATTCCTGCCGCCGGACTGCTTCCGGGCGCAGCAGTGTGCCCTTGCCCAGGTCGGATGGATTGACGTCCGGCATCAGCACATGCAGCGAGATCATCTTCTCCTGCACGGTCAGCGACGGATTGTGCCACTCATCCAGCGAGTTGACCTGCATGTACAGGTTCTTGGATGGCGGAGGAATCTGACTCATGTCCCGGCGCACATCGTCCAGCCGGGCAGTTTCAGGGAGCGCCGCCGCGGACGCGCTCTCTGGGCTAGACCGGCAGCCGGTCACCGAAAGGGCAAGGATTGCGACGGAAAGAAGCGCAGGTAAACGCACCATGACAGGATACCAATGGTTCAGGCGCCTTTGTGACTCCGCCCTGCTATACGGTCTTGATATTTCCATTGACTCCGTTCGGAAAGAAGCCACCCTTGGAGGTACCGGTCGTGGAACTGCCGTATAGGATCGCCAACACTTGCGACGTAGACCGCTGATACGCGAAGCCGGGATAAATGTTGTTCTGTCCGGTGGTGCCGTTGGCCGCCGTTGCAAAGAATCCGCCATTCGCGGTGGTCGGACCGGCCTCCGCCAGCGCTGCGGTCCCTGGGTCGGCCGGCTTCACATCGTAGCCGTCGGCGGGAACATACCCGGGCAGATTGGACGGATACGCTGCTCCCTGCTGAATGGCGATGAGCCGCAGTGCTCCCGTGTGGAAACCCTCCACCGCCAGAATCTGACTGGCGGCGGTGGCGTTGGTGCCTGTCAGGGACGCAATGCTGCCCGTATACGCCGTCACACCCACATCTTCGAACAGTCGGGCAAGCTGGATGTAGTTGCTGGTTGAAATGGCGGCGAGCGCCGCAAAATTCAGCTGCGGGCGCGCAATCGCGGTTGTTCCAAGCGCCGTCCGCAGCGACGACACATGCGACATTTCGTCGAAGTAAATCGCCGCAAACAGGTCATTGATCTGCTGGTTAGGAAAGGTGAGCTGACCGGGTACGCCGGCAGGCGCGGGGCCACCTCCCGTGATGTTGCCGTTCAGGTCCTGCCCGGTAACGATGTAGCTGTAAAACGTCGCCTCCAGGTACTCCAGATTCAGGGCGAAGTTCAGCACATCCGTCTCGGCCTGTCCCGCAGCGTCTACATATGGTGTGGTACTGTCGCCACAGCCGGCAATGGCAGCGCTCACAGCCGCCACGGTCGCCATGCCCGCGCCACCCAGAAACCAGCGCCGGTTCACGCGTTGAAGCGCTTCGCCAGATCCTTCGCTGGGCGCGAGCGCTGAAGGTTCAACGGGCAACTTCATTGGTAACAACCTCTCTCGTATGGGGCATGGTCTGTGTACTCACCTCGTTAGAACACCTAAGGGCGTTTAATGTTGCCGCTGGTGTGTCGCTCCGCGGTTGCATCGTTCCGGGGGGACATCACACAGCATAACCTCTGCGTCCACAGCGGCAGACAGCGCGTACTCGTCAACACAGACTGAAAGGAAGTCATGGCATTCGTGCACTCTGAAAGCCTCAACCGCCTCCGCGAGGGGGTTCTACGATTTCAGCGAGAGATCTACCCCGCCATGCAGGAGGCCTATACGTTCGCGGCTGCAAACCCGCAGCGGCCACATACGCTTTTCATTACATGCGCCGATTCGCGCATTGACCCGGAGGCATTGACGCAAAGCCGTCCCGGCGAAATCTTCGTGGCACGCAACATCGGCAACATGGTACCCGCCTACGGCGAAATGCTGGGAGGCGTAAGTGCCGTCATTGAATACGCGGTGGACGCACTCAAGGTCAGCCATGCCGTCATCTGCGGCCACACCGACTGCGGCGCAATGAAGGGCATGCTTGCTCCCGAAGGGGCACTGGATGCGATGCCAACGGTGAAAAGCTGGCTGCGGAATGGCGATGCCGCCAAGCGCGTTGCCTCCAGCCTGCATGACGGAGCGCCAACGCTATCCACAGTTACCGAGCAGAACGTCTTACTGCAGATGCAGCATCTGCGAACGCATCCGTCCGTGGCAGGCGCAGTCGCCCGGGGTGAACTCACCATCTCAGGCTGGGTGTATGACATCGCCGCCGGGGATGTTCGCATCTTCGATGAAGACACCCAGGACTTTGTTTCCATTCGGCAACAGGCTTCAGCAATCCCCAGCGACGAAACTATGATCGTTCCGCGTGCACCACTTTGGTAGATTGCGTCTCCTAATACGATAGTTGACAAGCACCGCACGCCAGGTTCATGCTGTACTCCTAAATACATAGGAGGCATGCAGAAGAACCATGGTGGCGAAAAGCACAGGAAAGAGCGGGCTGACACCGCTGGAGCTTGAAATCATGCAGGTGCTGTGGTCGACCGGACCCAGTACCGCGGCGGAGGTCGTCCCGCAACTCAAGGGCAGCCTGGCATACAACACCGTGCAAACCATGCTGCAGGTGCTGCTCCGCAAGGGCAAGGTGAAGCGCACGGCTGAGGGCCGCGCCTATCGATATCGCGCCGTGGTGACCCGGGAGCGCGCGGCAGGGACAGCCATCGCGGATCTATTAAAACGCATGTTCGGTGGATCGGCTGAAGCCATGCTGCTGGCCATGGTAGACGCCGGTCATGTCAATGCGGACGATCTCCGTCGTGCACGCAAGGCACTGCAAACAGCTGAGGTCCACCGCGCCACCTCGGAAGATGGTGCGGCATGAGCAGTCCGGCGGCGCTCCCCGTGCTGCAGCAGCTCACTGCGTGTTTTGCTGTTGACGCAATGTTGCAGGTGCCGCTGCTTGCGCTGGCCGCGTGGTGTGCCGTCGCGCTTGGCAGGCCTCAGCCGTGCATTGCATACCGGATCTGGTGCGGAACTCTTCTGCTCAGCCTTCTGGTGCCCGCGGGGTCCACGTGGGCGGTAAACTCTGCCTCGCGCGTGGAACGGGCCCAGGTGACCTCGGAAGCAGGTCCAGACCCCCGCGCACTTCCGCCGTTCGAGCCTAAAAGCCCCTGGATGCGCTTCCTGCACGGTCATCGCAGCAATCCGGCCGGTGTACAGCCGCTCATGATCCTGTCCGGCCAGTATGCGCGTGGCATCACGCGGGTGTACGCTGCCGTGACATTGTTGTGCGCGCTGCGGTTCATCCTCCTGTGGCTGCGCCTGCGCAGGCTCGTCAAGATTGCGTCGCGGCAGGCAGTTCCAGCAGCCATCTTGGAGGCGTTGCATGGGTGCTGCGCGATGCTCCGCCTGCCGGTGCCGCGCTGCCGTATAAGCAGCAGCATCCCTGGCCCTGCGCTTGCCGGCGTGGTGCGGCCTGTGCTCCTCCTGCCAGTGACGGCGGCGGCATTGAGCCATGACGATATCCAGGCTGTTCTCGCGCATGAGTTAGCGCACCTTCGCAGGCGCGATCCGCTGTTCAACGTGGTGTTTGCCTGGTTGCTCGTTCCGGTCAGCTTTCATCCCGTGGCCTGGTGGATCAGCCGGCGCATCCGGCACACACGCGAAATGGCCTGCGATGTGGAGGCGGCGCGCACCGTCGGCTCCGTGCACGAATACGCAACCGCTGTGCTTCGCGTCGCGGAAAGCATGATGCTCCCATCTGGGCTGCGCTGGTCGGCGCATGGGCTCGACACGGAATTACTAGGGATGTTCAACGCAAAAGGAACCATGGAGGAACGTATGCAGGCATTGGTAGCTCAACGTACAGGGACACGACGCAGCCGCGTGGCGCGCGCGGCTGCATGTGTCACCATCGCATCCACCGGCATTTTCGCGGCAGGCTTGCTGCGGGTCCAGCCCGCAATGGCGCACGAACAGCAGCTGGTACACCAGTCGCACGCCTCGCAGCCAGAGTCGCCCACTGCCAGCGTAGACAGCCAGCACAATCCAACACCCACGGAAACGATTACGCCCGGCAGCGCTGGCACAGTGGGCGCACCCACGTCAGCTCCTGTTCACCAGGGCGCAGCGATGCCTCTCATCCACGGCGTCCCCGTAACGATCGATCCTGCCCAGATGCCAGACGGCACCGCCCTGCAAGCGGAGGCAGAGAAGCTCCAGGAAAGCATGGCGGACCTGCAGCAGCAGATGAACTCCGCCGCCTGGAAGGAACAGCTCGACGCGCAGCACAAAGCCATGGAGCAGATGCATGCCCTTATGGACTCGCCGGAGTGGAAAGCCCAGATGAAGAAGCAGCAGGATCTGGCGGCCAGCTTAAGCGCGCAGGTGAACTCTCCTGCATGGAGAGCGGAGATGGAACAACAGCAGAAGCTCGCGGCACGGATGCACGACCTCGTGAACGCGCCTGCCTGGAAAGAACAAATCGAGAAGCAGCGCGAGATGGAGGCACGCATTCAGGCGCAGGTGCAGTCGCCAGAGTTCCAGGCGCGGATGGACGCTGCCCGGAAACTGGCAAACGACCAGGTTGCGCGGTTGTCAACACCGAATCCTGTATTCACCGCCCCAGTTGAGGGCGAGCCCCTGAAGATCTCCGCCGGGGTGCTTGCCGCCAACAGCACACACAAGGAGAACCCGGTGTACCCTCCCGATGCCAAGCAGAAGGGAACGCAGGGAGCAGTCGTCCTCCATGTCCTGGTTAGCGAAGTGGGCACGGTCGATCAGATCAGCGCAATCAGTTCTCCCGATGATGCCCTGACGCGATCCGCCATCGATGCGGTCAGGCAGTGGACATACAAGCCGTTCCTTCTCAACGGCACTGCGGTTCCGGTGGAGTCTACCGTCACGGTGACGTACTCGTTGGCCAAGTGAACAACAGCAGGCGGAGGCTCCAGCAAGCCTTCACCTTTCGCGTGAAGGACTCACGGCGTGTCTGCGATCGGCCACACCCGGAGCATCCATCGTTCAGGGTGCAGGTGCATCTTCAGACTATCCACACCCACTCCAGTTGGAGGGCACCATGCCGTGTCCCCCAACCCGCTCTCGTCATAATTGACGGGGTTCCCGGCACCCTCCGCGGGCTGGTTGGGCGGCGATGCAGGCGTAGTTTGGTTCAAGGTGCTGGTTTGTGCGTAACAGAACCCATTAAACGCAAGAACCCTCAGTATCCACCGGAGCATACGTCGTGTCTCCTGAGAACGTAGGCAACGCTATGGCCTGCAGCCGTTGTTGTCAAACGTTCTGAGCACCGGCCATGTCGCGGGATACTCTCGAAACATGCGCTTCCGCCTCTATGCTTTGCTTTCCGCGCTGTTGTTTGCCATCTCTCTGCCTGCGCAGGACTCCGCCGCCACACCGGCCCAGAAGCCTGCACCTTCAACGGACCAGCCTCCAGCACCGGAGAAGTTGCTCCTGGGCCAGTATGGACCATACCGCGCCAACAACGATCTGCTGCAGTACACGCTGTCCGTGCGCGTGAATCCGGACGACAGCAGCATCCGCGGCGACAACCAGGTACGCTTCCGCATGATGCAGGATGGCAACCGCATCCAACTGGATCTCGCGAAGGAACTCGCCATTGAGAAGGTGACCTTTCGCACGAAGCCCCTGACCTTCAAGCGCGACGAGGAGTCGTTCTTCATTAACTTTCCCGCAACGCTGCATCGCGGCCAGGTCTACACCGTCGATGTCTTCTATGGTGGCCATCCTCGCAAGGCGGGCCGCTTTGGAGGCATGTCCTTCGAGAAGGACGCCGGTGGCAAGCCATGGATCTTTACCGCGTGCGAGGGCAATGGAGCCCGTGTCTGGTGGCCCAACAAGGACCAGTGGAAAGACGAGCCGCAAGACGGCATCGACCTGCACATTGCCGTCCCCAACGGCTTGATGGACGTCTCCAATGGCCGCCTGCTCGGCCATCAGGACCTGCACGACGGCTACACGCGCTGGGACTGGCGCGTCACCTATCCCATCAACAACTACGACGTCGCTCTTAACATTGCCGACTACGTGCACTTCACGGACAAGCCCCTGGGCCGGCTGACCCTGGACTTCTACGCCAAGCCGGAAGACCTCGACAAAGCAAAAGTGCAATTCGCGCAGGCCAGGCCCATGATCGAGATCTTCAACAAGTACATCGGCGAGTATCCCTTCGTCCGCGACGGCTACAAGCTGGTGCAGGTGCCGTATACCGGGATGGAGCACCAGAGCGCCGTGGCCTATGGCAACCACTTCCAGAACGGCTACGGCAATCGCGACTGGACCGGCGTCGGCATCAGTCCAAAGTTCGACTTCATCATCATTCACGAGAGTGGTCATGAATGGTTCGGCAATGCCATCAGCGCCGCTGACAAAGCCGACATGTGGATCCATGAGGGCTGGTGCACCTACGCGGAAGATATCTACGTGGAAGGCCGCTGGGGCAAAGACGAGGCGCTGCGCTATGTGAATGGATACAAGTCAAAGGTCAAGAACAAGTACCCCATCGTGGGCGAGCGTGGCATTGATCGTGAGCCGCGTGATGAAGACCAGTACTTCAAAGGAACGTTGTTCCTGAACACGCTGCGCTCCGTGGTGGACGACGACGCCCTGTGGTGGCGCACCATTCACAGCTACTTTGAGCATTTCAAATACCACAACATCCTCACGGACGATGTCATCGCGTACTGGAACCAGCAGTTGGGGCATGACTACACGCACGTATTCAATGCGTATCTCCGCCACGCCGCGCTGCCCCGGCTTGAGTTGAAGTTCGACGATGCAAACCAGACGGTGCAATACCGCTGGCAGGCGGACGAACCCGGCTTCGACATGCCGGTCAAAGCGGGCGATCCGCGGCACTGGACGCTGCTCCATCCCACCAACGCGTGGCAATCAACACCGGGCACCCGCAGCAGCTTTCAGGTTGCAACCGACCTCTACTACATCCAGGTGGTGCGCGACGGAACAGAGGTACCGCTGTTTACGCCACCACCTCCAAAGCCGCAGACTCCTTAAGCGCTAAGCAGGGCGCGCCTGAAGTTCCGCCGCATAGGCAGGCATCAGTGCAGCCGTCTGCCTGTGGCGATAGCGGAAGATGGACCGGATCTGTGCTCGCCCACCCAGCGCATTGGCGAGGCTGCCCAGCGGACCTCCGGGAAGCTTGTACTCCACGTGGTCATGCACACGTGTTCCGGGCGTGCCGTCGCGTACCTCTTCGCGGACGGAGTGACAGTGCCTCCAGTAATGAAACGGCCCGGACGTCTGCGTGTCGCAGAAGTGATCGTTCCACTCAAACTCCGGGATGAGCGCCAGCCACGTCAGCCGGAGCGGCAGCAGCGGCAGCGCCTGAAACGTCAGGCGCATCGTCGTTCCCGCGCCCGTTCCCAGCCGCGTGGGCGAACCCGGCGGCGGCGCGGGCGGTGCGATCAGGTTCAGTTCGTCAATGCGCGCCTTCTGCCACGCCGGCATCAGCGGCGGCAGATTCCTGGGATTCGCAAAGAACGCGAAGACAACCGGCAGCGGAAAGGAAAGCCACTGATCGGCCTCAAAGACGTGGCGCATCCATGCTGTGAGTCGACTGTGAGGCCGCAAGGTTATCCCGCACGCTCGTACACGGTAGCCGTTTACCGGAAATGCACGCACTTTCGGACGGAAATCAGACCAGCATGGTCCGAAATGATGTACTCTGCCTATATCGGACCGATACAGTCGCAGATCAGCACGCTGTGCTGCCATGTCCGTGTCAGGCGAGGTTGAGGGACCAAGCCGAGTGAAGTGCAAGAGCAGGACAGAGTTGAGGGACAACGTCACTGCCGCAAACCTCGGAGCGGAAGATGGAAAAGTACCAGGATGCACAGAAGTTTACGTTGCGGCAGATCGTCGCCGCCGGAACGCTGGCAGTGTCGGCTCTGGCCGTCGCCCAGCCAGCAATGGCAGCACCGCACGGCAGCAAGCAGGAAGGTCAAGCGAATACGCAGATCTTCGATATTCCCGCAGGTCCTCTGCCGGATGTGCTGGCAAAGTTTCGCCAGGTGACCGGCATGCAGACGCCGTTCCACCTGCCCTCGGAGCAAATGGCAGGTTTCCACTCTAAGGGTGCGCACGGAACGCTGACCAACGGGGCCGCGCTGCAATCCATTCTGGAAGGCACAGGACTCGGCTACCACCTGGAGCGTGGCGGCACACGCGCTGAGATACAGATTCAGAACGCCGAGCAGGTCAGCGTCACCACAAGCTCCAACTCCGTCGCGATGAGCCAATTCACGGAGTCGCTGACCGACACCGCGCAGACAGTCAGCGTGGTTCCGCAATACATCCTGCAGGAGCAGGCGACGACCACGATGCGCGATGGCTTGCGCAATGTCCCCGGCATCTCACTGGCGGCGGGCGAAGGTGGGTCGCAGGGCGATAACCTGACCATTCGTGGCTTCACGGCGCGCAACGATATCTACCTCGACGGCATTCGTGATTTCGGCTCCTACTACCGCGATGCCTTCGACTACGAAAGCATTGACGTGCTGGAGGGTCCGGCGAGCGTGGAGTTCGGTCGCGGCTCGACTGGAGGCGTCGTCAACCAGGAGACAAAGCAGGCCGTCTCCAACCAGTTTGTCCGGACCGGTGTGCAGTTCGGGTCGGATGCCTTGCGCCGGGGCACGCTCGACGTCAACGTTCCACTCACGAACCTCGTGAACAACGCCGCGCTCCGGCTGAACGCCGTGGGTATGGAGCAGGGTGTTGCCAGCCGCAATGTGACGGACATTCGCCGACTGGGTGTGGCACCGTCACTGGCCTTCGGCTTGGGCCAGGCGACGCGGTTCACCGTCGACTACCTGCACGAATACGAGAACGACATTCCGGACTACGGCCTGCCGTACTACGGACCGGGTGTCGCTGCCGTACCCCGCGCCAACTACTACGGCTTCGCCAGCGGAAACTTCCTCATCACGCAGCCGGACATCCTTAGTGGCCGCTTCGAGCATGACTTCGGCCCCAATCTGACCATGCGCAACACGCTGCGTTGGGGCTACTACCCGCGCAACGTACTCATCACGGAGCCGCAGATCAACACCACCGCGACGGTCACCGGCATTGGTGCTCCTATCAACGGCACCAGCGGATCCACCGCCGTCTATGCGAATTACATCGCAACCTGCAATCCGAACGTTGCGGCAGTAGCAAGTCAGTGTTATCCAGTCGGTACTCCACTCAGCCAGATCTCCGTTCTCCGCAATCAGATCGCTGCCAATTCAGTCGAAGATATCCTCTGGAGTCGAACGGAAGCCATCGGTCACATCCGCGTCCGCGGCATCGACAACGACTACACCATTGCCATCGAGGGCGGACGCGAGCGCTCCAACCCGCTGCGATACAAGTACGCCTTTGCGCCCGGACTGCAATACACCAGCGCTTTGGCCCCTACGCCCGGCGACACCTTCACGCCCACAACGACGACCTTCAATGGCTTTACCCACGTCAACACGCAAAGCTACGGCATCCAGTTCCTGGACACGCTGAAGCTGCGACCCTGGCTGCTTGTGTCCGGTGGCGTGCGGTTCGATTACTTCAACGCGGCCCCGAACGCCGCCGCCATCCCAGCGACTAACTTACCGGCAACGTATCTCAGCCGGTTGGATAAGCAACCGACCTATCGTGCTGCAGTCGTCGTCAAGCCCACGCAGAACGGCAGCATCTACTTCGACTACGGCACCAGCTTCAACCCCGCTGCAGAATCGCTGTCGCTGTCGGCAAACACTGCCATCTCGCCTCCGGAAGAGAACACCACCTATGAAGTGGGAACAAAGTGGGAGTTGCTGCGCAGCCGACTGAACCTGAACGGCAGCGTCTTTCGCACGGAAAAGCTGAACGCACGCGAAACCGACCCCAACAACTCGCTCAACTCTCTGCTGGTCGGCAATCAACTCGTGCGTGGCGTGCAACTCGGCGCGGTGGGCCACCTGCCGCAGCACCTTGATCTCATCGCAGGCTATGCCTATCTGGATGGCCGCATCGAGAACTCCGTCATCAACGCCTCACCGTTCTCCGCCATCAACGCCAACTTCTACGCGGCATGGCAGCAGGCGCTGAAGACCAACCCAAATGCCGTCATCGATCCGCGTTACAACACCGCGCCGTACTACATCTCGCCCAATAACTTCCCGTTTGCGAACGTGCCCAGGAACAGCGGCAACGTCTGGCTGACGCACGGCCTGCCATGGAAGTTCGTCGGTGGCTTCGGAGGAAATTACATCGCGGCGCGCCGTGCTTCATCGACCAGTGCCATCGGGCTGTACACGTCCGCGACGCCTGTGGCGCTGAGCAACGTGCCGTTCGTCTTCAAGGCCATTCCCGGATACACCACCCTGAATGCGATGCTGCGCCGACCCATCAGCGAACGCGCGGAGCTGCAGGTCAACATCAACAATCTGACCAACCAGTTCTACATCGACACGCCACATCCGAACCACCTCATTCCCGGCGAAGGCCTGAATGCGCAGTTCGGATTCAACTATCACTTCTAACCACGCGCGTGCAGGCAGCTTGAGTGTGACCTGCACGCCATTGTGACGCCCATGCTGTTGTCTATTCCAAACGTCCTGACGCCGGATCAGGTACAACGGTGCCGCGCCGCGCTCGACTCTGCCGAGTGGGTGGACGGTCGCATCACTGCCGGGCACCAGTCCGCTCTGACCAAGCAGAACTCACAGATTCCGGAAACGCATCCTGTCGCGCAGCAGGTTGGGGAAGTGATCCTGCAGGCGCTGGGACGCAACCCGCTCTTCCGCTCCGCTGCGCTCCCGTTGCGTGTCTTTCCGCCGCTCTTCAACCGCTACGCAGGCGGCCAGAACTTTGGCACGCACGTCGACAACGCCATTCGTACACACGCGGCCAGCGGCCAGCGCATCCGCACGGATCTGTCCTGCACGCTCTTCTTCAGCGAGTCGCATGAGTACGACGGTGGTGAACTGGGCGTGGAAGATACCTACGGCGTCCACCGTGTCAAGTTGGCCGCGGGCAGCATGGTGGTGTACCCCTCGACCAGCCTCCACCACGTCATGCCCGTGACACGCGGTGCGCGAGTGTCCAGCTTCTTCTGGCTGCAAAGCATGGTCCGCAGCGACGAGCAGCGAACGTTGCTCTTCGATCTGGACCAATCCATTCAGGCGCTGGAGCCAGGCAGCACAGCTACCGTGAAGCTCACGGGTGTGTATCACAATCTGCTACGCCAGTGGGTGGAGATGTAGAGAGAGATCCGCCGTCTCGGAACCCACGAGTGACGGCACAAGGCTGCTCGGCGCGCATGCGCGTCAGCAGAAAGCGAGGGGCCATGGCCGCCCTCACGGCACTGGGCCCCTCGCGAGAAGCATAGCGGTCAGGAACACAGAAGGCACTCCGGCAGGGGAGTGCCTTCTGTTGAGCAGGGGAACCATGAAGCACAACTGGCCAGGTGGAGCAGACCTTGCAGTCACATGGAGAGAACGCATCTGTCTCGTCGCCGGATTGCGGAGTGTCCGCATTTTCCTCTTACCGTTCTATTTTGAAACCTCAAAGTCGCCGCTAACTCACGTGGTCAAGGCACCAGTACGCTATCGATCACGTGAAAGGCTCCATCCTTGCTGCGCACATCTGGAGTGATCAGCGTCGCCGTGCCACCCTTTGTGTCGGTGAGGACCAGTACGCTTCCGTACCGCTTCACGGTGAGTGGCTGTCCAGCCAGCGTTTGCAGTACGAGTGAGCCATGACCCTTCTTAACCCGTTTCGTCAGCTGCTTTGAGGTGAGGCGTCCTTCTACCATGTGGTATTTCACCAGCTCCGCAGACGATGCACCCGTCAACGCCGCACTTGCCTTGGGCTGCCGAAACGCATCATCCGTCGGCGCAAACACGGTGTAGTTGCCGCCCGATGTCAGGGTCTGGTCGAGTTGAGCACCATGCGCTGCCTTGACAAACTCCGTGTGGATGGGTGATGCCGAAAGATTCTCCAGCAGCGTCTTCTTGGGCGACATGGGGACATCGCCCACATACGGGTCCTTCTGCGCGGCAGCAGCTGTGCCAAATACCAGCGCCAGAAGTGTCACAAAGGTGCGAAGCAACGCTACTCTCATGGGTTCGGTCCAGACCTCGTCTTTGAAGCTGTCTCCATCGTACGCAAGGCTCAACCTGACGTGTTGCTGCGGATGCACGACCGTCATGTCAATGCGTCTATCCTTCAGGGAGACGTGCGGGTTGACACCGATGCGCACCCCCGCAACACTACGGATACGGTGAACTCGTCCGAGACGGTGAACGCTTCAACGGAACAGTACGGTGCCACACCTGATCCAGTGAAGGAACCGCACGATCCCGTGCAGCCTCGCGACACAGGTCTCTATGTCATTGGTCTGTTCAAGCTGGCAAAGGCGATCTTTTTTCTCAGCCTCAGTTTGGGTGCCCTGCACTTTGTTCACCATGATCTGTCCACTACAGTAAACCGGGCGATCCGCCTGCTGCACTTCGACCCGGAAAGCCATCTGGTGGACCTGCTGACGGACAAGGTTGCGCTCGTTACCCATCACAAGCTGCGCCTCATCAGCATGGGAACCTTCCTGTACGCCGCTCTGTGTACCACGGAAGCCTATGGCCTGTTGCGCCGTAAAGTCTGGGCAGAATTTGTAACGCTCTGGTTGAGCGTCTCCTTTATCCCGTGGGAGTTATGGGAGCTTGCACGCCGGCCCACCCCGTGGCACGTCGCCATTCTTCTGGCCAATCTGGTCATTGTGGCCTACCTGCTCTGGATGCTGCGGCGCAAGCGCGTGCGGCAGACGCACAGTCAGCCGCAACTCGCCCGCATGTAACGTTCAACTGAATACCCTTCCATCGGATTGTTGATCGGGTACAGACCGCTTCGTGACACCTTCCGCTTACGAAAGTGACCTGATCGTCACCATCCACCCGTGTCAATCGACGAACTCGGCAACACCACATCTGCTTTTCCACACACATTTGGGACAGTCCGCGAAAAAAGTGGAAATTTTCACTTTACGCGGACGCAAAGAAGGCCGATGATGTGGAGCGTGGTGGTACAAAATGGAGTAAAGCGGACCAAAGCTGATGCTCTTACGCAATCATAAGCAACCAAATCGGGTTTGTGCCGCAGAGAACTGGCACGGCACCCGCCGGCGAGAACCAGAATGTTTCGTGGAAACCATCCAGCGCGCGTGGACGACAAGGGCCGGCTCAAGCTGCCTGCGGAGTTCAAGCGCCGTGTGGATGAGGCGTACGGCCCCCAGTTCTACGTCACCAGCCGAGACGGCAAGCGCGCAGAGGTGTACCCGCTGCGCGAGTGGGAAAAAGTGGAGGAACAGCTCGCCAGGATTCCGAACATGAACCCAGCCAAGAAGAAGTTCCTGGATGTAACGAACTACTACGGACAAATGGCCGAGCTGGACGCCCAGGGCCGCCTGACCCTGCCGCAGCTGTTACGGGAGAGCGCCAAGGTAACGGCGGACGTGGTCGTGCTGGGAGCGCAGACCTTTCTGGAAGTCGTCAATCACGACAGCTTCCGCGGACAACTGGAGGCTGAACCGCTGACCGAGGCCGACATGATGGCCCTGGCGGAATTCGGTTTGTAGACGGATACACCTGCCCACTGCGGGCAGGGCAGGACGCCCTGAGTGGGCGCGCATGGAGGCGGAAGAGTGAACGGTCCGCGGCATGTGCCGGTTCTTTTAAGCGAAGTGTTGGACCTTCTTCAGGTGCGGCCTGGAGGAACCTACGTAGACGCCACGCTGGGCCTTGCAGGACATGCCAGCGAAATCGCCCGCCGTTTAGGGCCGGAGGGTACGCTGGTCGGCTTTGATCGCGACCCTGAGGCGATGGCGCTCGCGGGCGAGCGACTGGAGACGCTGCGCCAGGAACTGGGGGATGCAATGCCGGTGGTGCGGCTCATCCCGCGTGCGTTCTCCACGGCAGCAGAGAAGCTGGTGCACGGTTCCGTGGACGGCATCCTCGCCGATGTGGGCGTCAGCAGCCTGCAGCTGGACGGGGCGCACCGGGGATTCAGTTTTCGCCAGGACGCGCCGCTGGACATGCGTATGGATACGCGCGGCGGCGAGACGGCGGAGCAAGTGGTAAATCAGGCAGACGAGGAAGATCTCGCCAACCTGATTTACGAATTCGGAGAGGAAAGGAGGTCGCGGAGAATCGCCAGAGCCATTGTGAGGGCGCGTCCGGTTTCGACGACGGCGGAGTTAGCCAGAATCGTAGCGGGCGCGGCCCCCTCAATGAAATCCGATGCGATCCATCCCGCGACACGCACCTTTCAGGCACTCCGGATTCGAGTGAACGATGAGCTGGGCGAACTGAAGAGCTTGCTCGCCGCAGCGCCCGTTCTTCTCAAGAAGGGCGGGAAGTTAGCCGTGATCAGCTTTCATTCCTTGGAGGACAGGCTGGTCAAAGACGCGTTTCGTGATGGTGCCAAACAGCACGTGTGGGAGATCTTGACACGCAAGCCGGTGGTTGCCGAAGAGGACGAGATACGGCATAACCCAAGATCACGCAGCGCAAAGTTGAGGGTTGCGAAATTGCTGTAAGACGCGTTACTGGATAGATGCACGGTGTGGATAAATCTGTGGGAAGTTAGGATAACTCCCGCGGGGCAGGATCGATAGGAAGAACTTGATTTCGGTAAGGGAGTTATGGCAATGGAACAGGTAATGCCAGCATTTGGGATTGCAGGACGGGCGCCAAAAGAGCGCGCGGAAAGCTTTCGCGCGTTCAACCGCAACATGTATGAAGTACAGCGCCGTGCACGGCGCGGACCCACGCCGGAAGTATTTTTCTCCAAGCACATCGATAACAGCCGCCTTGTCAAGGCGGACGATCCGGAGCGCCGCAAGGAGATCCGTTCCTTTACGATCGCCACAAGTATCTTATTTTTGCTGGTCATGACGTATGTCTGGCAACACTTCTCCGCGATCGAAATGGGGTACTCCATAGAAACGCAGAAGCTCAAGCTGGAACATGTGCGCGAGGACAATCGCCAGCTCCTGTTGACGGAGGCGCAGCTATCCGATCCCAACCGCATCGACACTATCGCTCGGCAGCTTGGCATGGATGCGCCGCAACCGGGGCAGGTCGTGCGCCCGGACGGCTCGTTCCTTGCAGGCACGCCGGTCCTCGCTGAAGCCCGGATGCCATCTGCCGTGTTGCCGTAAGTTACTTCAAGAAGTCACCTTTATGTCGATTACGCGTCAGCCACTTACCGCACCCATTCGCCGCGTCCGCTTTGTATGGATTGCCATTGCCTTTATCGGCTGGTCGTGTCTGATCGGCGGGCGCCTGTTCTGGCTGCAAATTGTTCGGAACCGTGACTGGGTGGATCGTGCCTCCAGGCAGCAGCAGCGCACCTTTGAAGTAGCACCGCGGCGCGGCGTGTTATATGACCGTAATTTGCGTGAACTTGCAGTGACGGTGTTAGCGGAATCAGTGTACGCAGTTCCAAGCGAACTAGGTGACAACCGTGCCAATGTTGCCGACCTGATCTCCGGGATCGTGCACGCTGACCCGACCGATACCTTCACATCGCGTGAAAGCATCCTTGCGCGCCTGAACGCATCGCGTAACTTCGCCTGGGTCGCCCGTAAGTTGACGCCGGAACAGGCGCAGCGTGTGCGTGAGTTGAATCTGAGGGGTGTCTATCTTCAGAAAGAATATAAGCGCTTTTATCCCAACACGGACTTAGCCGCGCAGGTGCTTGGCTACGTCGGCCTGGATGACAATGGCCTGGGCGGCATTGAGCGTTACTTTGAAGACGACTTACACGGAGCGCCGGGTCATGTGCTGACAGCGGTGGACGCCAAGCGCCACGCCCTCGGCAGCGACGAGCGGGAACCGCTGCCCGGTGAAAACCTGGTTCTGACAATTGACACCAACATCCAGCACATTGCGGAGCGCGCGCTCGATGCGCAGATGGAGAAGATGAAGGCGGCACACGGCACCGTGGTCGTGCAGGACCCGCACACCGGCCAGATACTCGCCCTGGCGATCGCGCCCCGCTACAACCCGAACGATCTCAAGCACCAGGATCCTGCCATCCTGAAGAATCTCGCGGTCAGCGACGTGTACGAGCCTGGCTCCACCTTCAAGCTTGTCAGCTATGCATCCGCCATCGACGGCGCGGGCGTAGAACCCACCGACATCGTTGACTGCCAGGGTGGGGCCATGACGATGTACGGCCGCACCTTGCATGATGACAAGTCCGACCACTTTGGCCGTGTCACCGTACAGTACGCCTTGGAGCACTCCAGCGACGTGGGCGCGGCCAAGATGGCCCTGAAACTGGGCCCGACCAAGTTCTACAACTACATTCGGGCCTTCGGCTTTGGGGACCGCTCCGGTGTAGAGTTGCCCAGCGAAACGCGGGGTCTTTTACGCGCGCCACGTAAGTGGGATGCCACCAGCATCCTCTCCATCGCCATCGGGCAGGAAGTCGGCGTCACTCCGGTGCAGTTGGTGACCATGGTCTCCACCATCGCGAATGGCGGCACCTACCTCCCTCCTCACGTGGTGCTGAGCGAAACAGAGAAGATGAAGGGGGATGGCCACCTGCAGCCCGCTGTCTTTCATCCCTCGGACCACCTTCCCGCGGTTCTGCCGGAAGGTGCGCACCGCGTCATCACTGAGTCGACCGCGGCGAAGATGCGCCAGATGATGCTGGGAACGGTGGTGGAAGGCACAGGCCGCGCCGCCGCGCTGAACGGGTACAGCGCCGGTGGCAAAACCGGCACCGCCAACAAAGTCGATCCCGTCACGCACACTTACTCGCACACCAAATTGGTGGCCAGCTTTGCTGGGATCGCGCCGATCAAGAATCCAGCGGTATCGGTTGCCGTTGTAATCGATACTCCGACCGTGGGTACAGGTTATGGCGCAGCCACAAGCGCCCCAGTGTTCGCCGTCGTGACACAGCAGGTTTTGGAATACCTGGGCGTGCCGCACGATCAATCGCTGAAGACCGGTATCCCCGCAGATGCTCAGAAGCTGCAGATCGCAGACGGAGAAGCTCCCAGCGAGCCTATCGGTGATCTGAATGCGTTATATGCCGAAGTGAACTCCTTGCCTGCGGACGATCCGCTTCGGCAGGGCGCGGATGCCAACGCTGCCACGACGGCAGCCCAGCACAAGGTGACAAGCAAGCAGAATGGTGTGTTCGCAGCACTCCCCGAAAAGCTGCTCGCTGCCTTCCGCCAGCATGGTGGATCTGCCTGGATGAGTGAAGAGACGGCGACCGCCACCATGCCTGCGCTGCCGGTTAGTGATCGCTATAACCGTGCGGACGGGGCCGTCATTGTGGACGCAAGCAGAAAAGTAGCTGTACCGGTCTTAAGCGGCGGTTTGCGAACGGTCATCCAGGAAGCGGCAAAGGCCGGTCTGCGCGTGCAGCCCGTTGGCAGCGGGCTGGCACGCGAACAGGTGCCGTCAGCGGGAACCATGGTGCCAGAGGGAACAGAAGTTGTTGTGCGGTTCACCCGGTGAGCCGCCAATTGGACATACCCGCTATGCCGTTGCGCACCAATACAATGACCTCTGATGCAGTGGTCTGAAGTACTTTCCGGGCTACGGACGCTTGCAGCCGGAGATGCGGCAGGCGCGGAGATCGGCGCAATCGAATACGACTCCCGGGCGGTTAGCCCAGGCGCGTTGTTCGTAGCCATGCGCGGCGGCTCAACGGACGGCAACAGGTATGTTCGCAGCGCGCTGGACGCCGGTGCCACAGCCCTGGTGACAGACTCGCGCGAGAGCTTCGGGTTTGCAGGTGCACACGGCGTGCCAGTGGCGCTGGTTGAAGACGGCCGCCGCGCGCTTGCTGCCGTCAGTGCGAACTTCTATGGGCACCCTGAACTTAAGCTGGCGCTGACCGGCATCACGGGAACGAATGGAAAGACGACTACGGCGTTTCTCCTGGAGCAGATGTTGGTGCTCAGCGGCAGGAGATCTGTCCTGCTGGGAACAATCGAGACACACGTTCCGGGCGAGGTACGGCCAAGCCTGCACACCACGCCCGAAAGCCGCGATATCCTTCAGGTCTTCGCTGACGGTGTAGCCGCAGGTGCAACAGAAGTTGTCATGGAAATGAGTTCGCACGCGCTGGCACAGGAACGTGTGTGGGGCTTGCCGGTGGACGTTGCCGTTTTCACAAACCTTACGCAGGACCACCTGGACTTTCACGGCTCCATGGAGGCATACGCTGCTGCCAAAGCAAGGCTTTTTGCCGGTGTGGGTGCGCCTCCGCCACGTGTTGCCATCATTAACGCGGATGATCCTTATGCGGGAAAGATGCTGGATGCCGCAGCGGGATGCGGTATGCGCCGGACGTACGGTGTGACGCATACACGGGCAGACATACTCGCAACGGAGATCAAATATGCGGCGGGACGGACGGAGTTTTTGCTAAAGACGCCGGAAGGTGCGTCACACGTCCAAACGCAGCTGACCGGGCGCGTGAACGTCTACAACTTCGTAGCGGCGTTCGGGGCGGCACTGGCGCGTGGACTTCCGTTTGAACATCTGGTTGAGGCTGCAGCAACGCTCCGCCCTGTTCCTGGCCGATTCGAAACAGTACAAAATCCTTTTGGCTTTACAGTCGTTGTGGACTACGCACACACAGAGGATGCTTTGCGCAATCTGATCGCGCTGGCCCGCGAACTGGTTCCAGCGGGGCGCGTCATCACGCTCTTTGGTTGTGGCGGTGACCGCGACCGCTCCAAACGGCCAAAGATGGGGCGCGCAGCTGGCGAGGGTAGCGATCTGGTGATCGTGACCAGTGATAATCCTCGCAGCGAAGATCCCGTCACCATCGCAAACGAAGCCCTCGCGGGTGTGCGCTCCGCCGGCAATACGGAGGTGCGTGTCGCGTTGGACCGTGCTGCAGCCATCACGCTTGCCATTGAGGAGGCCAGGCCGGGCGACATCGTGCTGCTGGCGGGCAAGGGTCATGAGAAGACACAAACTGCGCAGGGTGTGGCGCTGCCATTTGATGACGTTGCTGTGGCGGCAGCGGCACTGCGTGCCAGGGAGGCGAACACGTGACATTGACCTTGGGGCAGATTGCCGACTGGATACACGCCGAAGGCGACTTCGACCTGTGCGCGGAGGCGCTGGGCTACTCCATCGATTCGCGGACCGTCAGCGCGGGTGAGCTGTTCTTCGCCGTAACCGGAGAACATTTCGACGGTCATCAATTCATCGAACTGGCGCTAAAGGCCGGAGCCATTGCCGCCGTGGTCAGTACACGCTGGATCGCACCTGCCGAAGTTGATCAGGCGCGTCTGCTGCGCGTGCCCGACAGCGAGGATTGCGTTCTGAAGGCGCTGCAAACGCTTGCCCGTGCCGTTCGGCGGCAGTGGGGCAAGCGCGTCATCGGCATCACCGGCTCTGCTGGTAAAACCACCACCAAGGAGTGCGTTGCGGCAGTTCTCTCGGCAAAGTTCAAGGTTCTGAAGTCGGCGGGTAACCTGAACAACGGCTTTGGCGTACCGCTGCAACTGCTCAGACTGCAACCGGAGCACGATGTCGCCGTCATCGAAATGGGCATGAACCACGCGGGTGAAATCACCACGCTCGCCCACATCGCGGAGCCGGACTGGGCCGTGGTGAGCAACGTCGCTCCCGTGCACCTGGAGTACTTTCCGGACGGCCTTGCAGGCATCGCAGCCGCAAAGCGTGAGCTGGTGGAAGCCCTCCCGCCGGACGGCATCGCCTTCCTCAACGCGGACGACGCACACGTCTCCACCTTCCATCGCGAACGGCAAATCCAGGCTCGCTTCTTCGGCGTGCATACGCAGGCTGACGTGCGAGCGTTGGACGTAGAAAGCCTCGGGGCGGATGGCATGCGGTTCACAGTGGAAGCTAGTGGCCAGCAGGCAGAAGCACACAGTGCGCTCTTGGGTGAGCACAACGTCTATAACGTACTCGCCGGCATCGCCGTGGGCATAGAAAGCGGCATACCGCTGCCGGGATGCATCGGCGCGCTCGCCACGCTGCAGCCCAGTGACAAGCGCGGGCAGCGCATCGCATGGCGTGGCGCAACGCTGATCAACGACTGCTACAACAGCAATCCTCGCGCGCTCGATGCGATGGTCGATGCGTTGATGGCAATCCCCGCAGAGCGTCACATCGTGATCGCGGGCGAGATGCTGGAACTTGGCCCCGACGCGGACCATCTTCACGCCTGCTGTGGCGCACACATGCTTGCACGGGGAGTCAACGCGGTCGTCGGCGTGCGCGGACACGCAAGCGCTCTGGTACACGCTGCGGGAGAGAACGCCACCTTCGTCAACACGCCGGAAGAAGCAGGCGCATGGATGCTCCAGAACCTGCGCGCCGGGGATGCTGTGCTGCTGAAGGCGTCGCGCGGTGTGCGGCTGGAGCGCGCCCTGGACGCACTGACCGCAACCATGTGAGTACCTGAGGCGGAACCTCATCACTGTTCAAGCAGAGACCCGCACGTAAGCTGAAAGACAACCCACGCGCGGCGGAGGACGTTTGCTTTATTGGCTGCTCTATCAAAAGCTCTACCCGGTCTTCCGGGTCTTCCGCATCTTTCGCTATCTCACCTTTCGCTGCGTCTTTGCCAGTCTTACGGCGCTGCTGATCGGATTGCTGATCGGCCCGTTCGTCATCCGCCGCCTGCGCGAGTTCCAGATCGGCCAGTACATCCGCGAAGAGGGCCCCGAGAGCCACAAAAAGAAAACCGGCACGCCCACCATGGGCGGCGTCCTCATCTGCATTTCCATCCTGGTCCCCACGCTGTTGTGGAGCGACCTTGCCAACCCCTTCGTTTGGATCGCGGTTCTGTCCACCGTCGCCTTCGGTGCCATCGGCTTTGCCGACGACTACATCAAGGTCGTGCACAAGCAGAATCAAGGCCTGACCGCGCGGCAGAAGCTCCTGCTGCAGTGGCTGGCCAGCTTCAGCATCGCGGCGGTGCTGTGCTGGATGCAGTCACGCGGCATGTACTCCACGCGGCTGGTCGTTCCGTTTCTCAAGCGCTTTCGCCCGGACCTCATCATCGGCACATTCCACCATGTCCATGGCCTCTACTGGCTCTCGTTCCTGCCGTTCATCGTCTTCGTCATGCTGGTCATCAGCTTCAGTTCCAACGCCGTCAACCTGACGGACGGGCTGGACGGCCTCGCCATCGGCTGCACCATCATCGCGGCGGGCGCGCTCACCGTCTTGACCTACGTCAGCGGCCACGTCGTCTTCAGCGATTACCTGGAACTGCAGCGCATGCCTCTCGCGGGCGAGCTGACCATCTTTTGCGGAGCCATGGTCGGCTCGGCCATCGGCTTTCTCTGGTACAACGCGCACCCGGCAGAGGTCTTCATGGGCGACGTGGGATCGCTCGCGCTCGGCGGTGCCATCTCAACCGTCGCCGTACTTATCAAGCAGGAACTCCTGCTGCCCTTCATCGGCGGCGTCTTCATCCTGGAGGCGGTCAGCGTCATGCTGCAGGTGGGCAGCTACAAGCTGCGCGGCGGCAAACGCATCTTCAAAATGGCCCCGCTCCACCACCACTTCGAACTCATCGGATGGAGCGAAAGCAAAGTCATCGCCCGCTTCTGGATCATGGCGTTAGTCTTTGCGCTGTTTGCACTAACTACGTTAAAGCTGAGATGAGCATCAAGATCGTATTGGGACCACTCGCTGCACTCCTCGCCCTGCTATGTGTGCTGGCTTGGTTTCTTCGCTGGAACGCGGACTCATGGTTCGTGCCATGTGTTTTTGCAAGTCTTCTCCTGTCTGTCTTGGCAGGCCTGTATAGCTCACGTTTATGGTTTGCACTAACAGGCGTCATCTCAGCACTCTTCGTTTGCTTCCTTTGGTTCATAGCTGGTTATTAGGCCCCAGTACAGTACGCAGACTGTACAGTCACACGTTCCGCCTTCCTCTCCAAGCCCATTCCGCCGCCTGCCCCGTTCACCCGGTACATATCCATGCCATGGGTCACATGTTTTCGGAGGGGCATGGCTTCAGCCATGCCATTCAGCGGCTAAGTACGGGCGGCTTTAGCCGCTGAGGGAATGTTTCTCGCGCAAGCTGCGGCTGACCGACGACCAGGCGTACTCTTCCGCTGCCCGAACCATGCCTGCTTTCACTGGGTTCTGCTCGATGTACTGCTTGTGCTTCAGATAATCTTCACGGTCGCGGCAGCGGTGGTCAGAAAAGCCTCTTTGCCAGACATCTGTTAGCCCACCTTGTAGATGGTATCGCCGGGGAGAATCCGCCTTTGATGAGCTGCAGGCAGCGCTCCAGGGTGATGGCCTGTGGTGTCAAGAGCAGGTGGAAGTGGTCCGGCATGATGACGAAGGCGTGCAGCTTGTAGTGTTCGCGGTAATGCTGGATGGTCTCGAAGAGCAGCTGAGCGTTGCGATCTACGTGGAAGAGTGGGCGCTTGCTGGCGCAGTTGGCTGTGACGAAGTAGACCCCGAAGTTGTGGACGCGCTGGATGGAAAGCATTCCCTCAGCGGCTGAAGCCGCTCTCCTCTAGCGCCAGTGTATGGCATGGCTGAAGCCATGCCCCTCCGAAAACGACTACAAATAAGTGCAGTGCCCTTACATACTCTTGACC
>CAXUHI010000029.1:0-35975 GCA_964251045.1 uncultured Terriglobus sp.
ATGGAAAGCAGCGGTAGTCGCTCCTCCACCAGCCGAGCCAGGTCGCTGTCAGAGGTAAGCGTTCCCGTTCCGAGCTTTCGTTCCATCCGGCGATAGAAGACTGATGGTTCACGCCGATGGCTTTGGGGCGGCACGACGACTTTGGGAATGACAATAGCTTCGGGCATAGGGCCTCCGCGCAATCTGCTCTCATTATAATGGCAGATTGCTCAGAATGTGTCCCTCTCAAGCTGCCGCGTTCCGGTTCAACCGACATCGCGTTCTGCAAGGGAGTGTGATCCATGTGGGCATAGCGGGCCGACAGATCAAGGCCTTCAGGTGGCATGACGTGCGACAGACCTTCTGCTCAAGGCCGGCTCAAGCAGGCGTAAAGCTTCAACATCATTCAGAAAGCAGCTACCTGCAAGACAGCCCAAGGTCGCAGTTGGACTCTATCCCTTCACAGCCTTGCAGGAATGTTCTGCCAAAAACGTTACGTTTGAACTGCTGCTAACTAAACATCTAGTTACTCCGTCCATACCAGTGCGCCAGGACACTGCTGGCCGCAGACAGATGCCACCGAAACGCTCCATCACGTTGACTGAAGCCGAACTGAGGCTGATGCGTGTCTTCTGGCAGCGCGGGGAGTGTTCCGTTGCAGAGGTCGTCGATGCCATCGACGAGCCGTTAGCGTATACATCCGTGCTGACCACCGTGCGGGTGCTCAAAGACAAGGGTTACCTGACGCACCGGCAGGAAGGCCGCGCCTATCTGTACACCGCCTGCGTCGCGGAACACGAGGCCAGTCGGTCAGAGATACGTCACGTGCTGCAACGCTTCTTCGGCAACTCCCGCGAAAGTCTGCTGGTCTCCCTGCTGGGAGATGATGAGGTCACACCCGAGGAGTTGGCCAGGCTGAAACGTGCCATCGAATCGGCTGCGGACGATACACAGCCGCCGCAACCGAGGAGCCGCTGATGCTTGCTCTCGCGCTGCACCTCTCGGCTCTTCTTGCGGAACTCCTGATCACCGCCGTTTGGACGGCGGGGTCTCTGGCGCTTTGCGTGATGCTTGCGCTGCGAGCCCTCCCTGAGCTTCCCGCGCGCTTGCGGTCCGCATCGTGGATGGTAACGTTTGCCGTTGCTCTGATCCTGCCAGTCGCCATGGTGTTCAGGCCCGGCATGCACAGCACGACGACAACATCCCATGTTCACGCAGGCATTGCGTGGGCTCTGCCGTTGGCAGCGGCGTGGATCATCCTATCGGCCTATCGCGTGGGTGGCCTTTTCCTTGGCGCGTGGCACTTGCGCAAAAGTGTAGGCCGGACAGTCGAAGCATTCCTGCCACCTGGCGTCATGACCTGGTTCGCCGCCCAACGCTTCATCCGGCGCGTGCAGGTGCGCGTCTCACAGGAAGTGGACAGGCCCAGCGTCGCCGGCTATCTGCGTCCCGCCATTTTGCTGCCTGCCGATATGCTCTCCAGCACCGACGATGCTGACCTCCAACGTATTCTTCTGCATGAAGCGGAACACATACGCCGCTTCGATGATTGCGTAAACCTCCTGCAGAAGTTTGCTGTCGCCTTGTTTCCGTTCAGCCCGGCGTTGCTTTGGATGGAGCGCCGTCTCTGCCTGGAGCGCGAACTGGCCTGCGACGACGCGGTGCTTGCCTCCACCGGAGCACCCAGAGCCTATGCAATTTGTCTGGCGCAGATGGCAGAGAAGAGCCTGCAGCGCCGGATTTCGCTGCTTGCCGTGGCGGCCTTCGGGCGGCAACCGGAACTGAGCCGCCGCGTCCATCGGATCCTGCAATGGGCACCCCCACAGGCGAGCCGCTGGGTCTTCGGCGCAGCATCTGCCGCGTTGCTCTGTGCCCTGGGCGCAGGAACCGCAGGCCTGCAACGATTCGGAGTGCCGGTTGCCTTTGGAGCATCACCGGTCGAGCCTGTGCTTCGCGCCGGAAGCGAGGCAGCGACTCTGTCATCGCATGCCGCCGTGTTCCACGGAGGCGTTTCAACAACGCTGACGGATATCAGTTACCACCTGCCCGGATCCGGCGCAAAGGTAGATGCACAAGCCCGCCCTGTTCAAACCGTTGCTCTGTCCCATGATCTGAACAGCCGCCTTACTGTGCGACACAGAGCAGCGGGAGCAAACACTATCCGTCCAAACGGGCCAGCAGTGCGGCAATCCGTGGAGCAGCGTATCGAATACGTTCCCGCACCCATGGAGCGTCGACCGCTTTCTGCGTTCGAGCAAGTTTCATATCCCTATGCCATCATTCCCGCCGGGAATGTGTGGCTCGTCATTCAACTCTAGCCTTTGCAAACTTGTATCTGAGGAGAGCATCATGCGACGTACAACTAATCAATTAGTCATTGCAGCCAGGAAAGCCGCCATACCAACCGGCATCGCCAGCACCATTGCCCTTGCCGCCGTCCTGATCACTGGTCACACGGGTGTGCACGCCTCAGCCGTGACGGCGTCAGCGCTGGACGACCACAGCGTCGCCGCTCTCATGTCCCTGGACAATGCGATGGAGTCAGTGGCGGCGCGTGTCACGCCTGCTGTCGTCAACATCGCGGTCACGTCGCACGGCAGCGAGGAACAGGCCCAGCAGGGAGGCGGTGAGATGGACGGCCTGCCTCCGGGATTTGCGCAGTTCTTCGGCCAGGGCCGCGGCCGCATGATGGTGCCCCAGCAGCCGCAGCTGCAGCACGGTATCGGCAGCGGCGTCATCATCTCGCCCGATGGTTACATCGTGACCAATAACCACGTGGTGGATGGCGCGACGCAGATCAAGGTCACGCTGCATGACCGCCGCGTGCTAACCGGTAAAGTCGTGGGCGTCGACAAGCTGACCGACGTCGCCGTCGTCAAGGTGAACGCGACCGACCTCCCCGCCATTTCGTGGGGTGACTCCGGAAAGCTGGTGCCTGGGCAAACCGTGCTGGCCTTCGGCAGCCCGTTCGGCTACTTCCAGTTCTCCGTGACGCGCGGCATTGTGAGCGCGGTGAACCGGCCGAATCCCTACTCCGACGATGCGCGTAAGCCCGGCGGCTACATCCAGACCGACGCCGCCATCAACCCCGGCAACTCCGGCGGTCCGCTGGTGAACGCGCACGGTGAATTGGTCGGCATCAACACCTTCATCATCTCGGACAGCGGATCGTTTGCAGGCGCCGGCTTTGCCATCCCGGCGCAACTGGTGCACTCCGTCACCAACCAGCTCATCGCGCACGGCAAGGTGGAACACGGCTACATGGGCATCAGCCTGAACGATGTCACGCCGGAGAACGCGCATTTCTTCAACTTGAAGGACGCATCGGGAGCCATCGTCGCACAGGTCACGCCTGGATCACCGGCGGACCGCGCAGGCCTGAAGCAAGGCGACGTGATTACGCAGATGAACGGGGAGACCATCACCAACGGCAGCGCGTTGCAGGTGGCGGTCAGTGAGCAGAATCCTGGTGCGCGCATCGGGCTGGGCGTGATGCGGAATGGCACTCCCATGCACATCGACCTGACAATGGGTGAGTTCCACAAGGACGGCACGGAGGTAGCGGCGAACGACGGAGAGGGCAGCGCACCCCAGAGCGGCAAGCTGGGACTCGCCGTTGCCGACCTGAATGCCGACACGCGGCAGCAGATCCATGCTCCCGCACAGCTGCATGGCGTGGTGGTGGAGAATGTGCGTCCTGCCAGCCCGGCGGATGAAGCTGGTCTGCAGACCGGCGACGTCATCCTTGAAGTGAACCGCAAGCCTGCAACATCGGCCAGCCAGTTTGCTTCCGCGGTGCACGGCGCAAACAACGACCTGCTGCTACTGGTCTGGTCAAAGGGCAATGCAAGCTACCGCACGCTGCACCCGGATGCGCAGAACGGATGACGGTCGAGCCAACCAAGAGGGCTGCATTCAGGCAGCCCTCTTTCTTTCTACGGTGCCAGATCGACGCCCACGGCCGCACTGAGTTGGTGAATCGCCATCCATGTTTGAGAGTAGGCGTTCAACGCATCGCTGGTGGATGTGCGCGCATCGCGCAGCGCGTCCAGGTAGTCGATCAGCGCAATGCCGCCGTGATCGAAGGCGAAGCGAGCAATGGAGAGGACGTCGGCAGACTCGTCAAGGTAGTGATCCCCAAAGCGCTGGGAAAGAACGCGCGCGTGCGTGTACCCGCTCCACGCCTGGTTCACGTCAGAGGCGATCTGGTTGCGAGTGGCCTGTTCGGAGAGGCGTGCCGCGTTTGACTGAAGCCGTGTGGTCTCTTTGTTGCCCTGGTTGCGGTCGAAGATTCGAATGGGAATGTTGACGTTGAAACCGGCGGAGTTGTCCGGTCCGTTGCGGTCGTATTCGGCTTCAACCGTCGGGTCCGCGGTCCCGTTTGCGATCGCCAGCTTCGCGGCTGCATCGGCTGCCACCACGGCGGATTGCGCGGCGCGAAGATCGGGGCGGCGCTGCAGGGCTTCCGCAAGAATGGCTTCGCGTGTCTGGGTGAGTGGTGGTGGAACGATGGGTCCGGTGATGTCAAAATCGCCGGAGGAGACCGGAACACCCATCAGCGCCTGTAACTGTGTGGACGACTGTTCCACGGAAATCTCGGCATTCTGCTCATCCGCCTCGAACGATCCAAGCTGCAGATCAAGCCGTTCGAAATCGAGTTTGCCAAGGTCACCGGCCTGGTAACGATCGTTGGCGATCTCCACTTCGTGACGGAAGTCGGCAAGCTGCGCACGGGAGAGTTCCAGGGCTTCCTTGGCCACCAGCATCGTGGTGAACGCCTGTCGCACGGCAAGCTCCGTCTGCCGCGTCGTGTCCTGCAACTGCGCTTCCGTCTGCGCTGTCGTGGCCCGCGCGTTCTCCAGGCGGTACTCCCGCTTGTTTCCACGTTCAAACAACCGTGAAACCTGCGCAGAGTAGAAGAATGGATTGTTCGCACTCTCGCCCTGATTGACGTTCGAACCCGCGATACCCAGGTACGGATTTGCGCGCACTCCTGCCTGGATCTCCTGGGCACGCACGGCCCGCAGGTTTTCCGCTGCCGCCAGAAGCGTGGGATTATGCAGGCGGGCACGGTCTACGACCTGCTGCAAGGTGAGCGCACCAGGCTTGGCCGCAGGTGGTTTGCGCGGATCGGTACCGGGCGCCGCCGCCGCGGCGTACGCAGCCGGCCCTGAACCAGGTTGCGTCTGCGCTCCGTTGGCCGCTCCGCCACGTGCGCCTGCCTGGCCGGTGGCACCTTGGCCTCCCGCAGCTTGCCCGGCGGCGCTGCTTCCGGCAGACGCGGCCCCGCCAGCCGCAGCAGCACCGGCCGCTCCACCACCGGCGGACCCGGCCCCAGCACCGGCGCCGCCTCCGCCACCGGCCTGCGCATGCAGACCACCCGGAGCAACAACACACGAGAGTGCAAGAAAAGCTAACCAGGAAGACCGCTTCATACCACGTGCTCCTCATGTCCGGCGGGCAGCGTGTCAGAGCGGTCAGCCACCCACACATACAGCGTAGGCAGCAGAAAAACGTTAATCACCAACGCACCCATCAGTCCGCCAACGATAACAATGGCAAAGGGACGTTGCGAGTCCGAACCGATGCCGTGTGACAGGGCGGCGGGCAGCAAGCCAAGGGTAGCCACCAGCATCGTCATCAGAATGGGCCGGAGACGAAGTACCGCGCCCTCGATTGCGGCTTCTTCCGGCGTGTGGCCGCTCTCCCGCAACTGGTTCATATATTCCAGCATGATGATGCCCGTCTGCACCGACACTCCGAAGAGCGCTAAAAATCCAACGCCGGACGAAACGGAGAAGTGTGTGCCCGTTGCGAGCAGCGCCAGCAGCCCGCCGATGGGGGCCATGGCAACATTGGCCAGGATAAGTGTCGCCCACTTAGCCGAATTGAACATGGTGTACAGGATGATAAAGATCAGCAGAATCGTGATCGGCAGGACGATCAGGAGCCGCTTCGTGGAGCGCTTCTGGCTCTCATACTCGCCAGCCCAGTCGATCTTGTATCCGGCAGGCAGTTGTACCTGTTTGGACACCTTCGCAATTGCCTCCTCCACCGTGGAGCCAAGGTCGCGGTTGCGTACGGAATATTTGATGGCGACATACCGCAGGCCACCTTCGCGGTAGATCTCTTCCGCGCCGTCGGTGGTCTGCAGCTTGGTGAGCTGGGCCAGCGAAACGCGCTCTCCCGAGGGTGCGACGATGCGGATGTCGTTGATCGCTTGTGGCGTGGAGCGGTACGGTCCCGCGTAGCGGGTGGTCACGTCGTACCGTGCTTCGCCATCCAGCACCTGCGTCACAGCATTGCCGCCCACGGCCGTCTCAATCGCGTCCTGGATGTCGGCGACATTGATCCCATAGCGTCCCGCAGCCTCGCGATCCACGACAAAATTCAGGTTGGGCTGCCCGATGACGCGGAAGAGACCAAGATCCTGGACACCGCGTACCGTGCTCATTACCTTGACGATCTCGTCGCCCTTCTCTTCGAGCGTGCGCAAGTCTGTGCCGTAGAGCTTGACGGCCAGCTCGCCCTTGACGCCGCTCACCGCCTCTTCCACGTTGTCAGAGATTGGCTGCGAGAAGTTCCAGATCACACCCGGCAGCTGCTCCAGTTCCCGGTTCATGGCACCGATCAGCTCTTCCTTGTTCTCGCGGAAGACGGGCCGCCAGTCTTCCTTTGGCTTCAGGTCGACGTAGTATTCCGTGTTGAAGAAGCCCGTGGTGTCCGTGCCGTCGTCAGGGCGTCCGTTCTGGCTCACCACCTGGACCACTTCCGGGAACGAGGACAGGAGGATGCGGGCGCGATTGGCGATGGCAAGGCTTTCGCTGGGGCCGGTGGAGGGCGCGAGCGTGCCGCGCACCCAGATGGCACCCTCATCCAGATGGGGCAGGAACTCCGATCCCACAACGCCCGAGGCAATCAGCACAATCGCGGCGAGAAACGCGGTTGCAGCCGCTCCTACCGTGACATAGCGATGTTCGATGGCCCACTGTGCCGCGTGCCGGTAGCGCGCGGTCAGCCAGCGCAGCAGCGGGTTTTCCCACTCAGAGGCTCCGTTGCGGAACAGAAGCGTGGCCAGCGTGGGTGCCAGCAGCATGGAGAAAATCAGCGCGCCCAGCAAAGCGAACGCAACCGTCCAGCTCATCGGCTTGAACAGCCGTCCTTCGACCGATTGCAGTGTGAAGATGGGCAGGTATGCCGTAATGATGATGCCGATCGCATAGAACACCGGCCGCTGCACCTCATGCGCGGCCAGCCGAATCTGTTGCCGTACCGTGAGGTCCTGACGGCGGTCGTGACTCAGGTGGCGGACGATATTCTCCACCATCACAACCGCTCCATCCACCACCATGCCAAAGTCCAGCGCACCCAATGAGAGCAGGTTTGCAGGAATGTGCCGCAGGTCCAGGCAGATGGACGCGAAGAGCAGTGCGAACGGGATGGTGAGCGCAACGATAAGCGCGCCGCGCAGGTTTCCCAGGAACAGGAACAGGATAATGACCACCAGCACGATGCCTTCCGTCAGGTTGTGCAGAACGGTGTGTGTGGTCAGGTGCAGCAGGTTGGAGCGATCCAGGAACGGCACCAGCTTGACGCCCTTGGGCAGCACGCGGGTGTTCAGTTCGTCGACCTTCTCGTGAATGCCATCCAGCGTTTCGTCGGAGTTGGCACCTTTTTGCAGAGCAACGATGCCTTCCACCGCATCCGGATTGTCGGCCAGCGCGCCGTCGGGCCGACGGTAGGTCTTGCCGATCTGCCCCAGCCGGATCTTTGGCCCCTGCACGACGGTGGCAATGTCCTTGATGCGAAGCGCCGTGCCGTTCTGCGCCTTCAACGGCGTATTGGCGATGTCATCGGTGCTCCGGTACAGGCCTACCTCGCGCACGTTGATCTGCTGCGCTCCCTGCTCGATAAAGCTGCCGCCCGCGTTGGTGTTGTTCGCTTGCAGCGCCTGTTTCACCTGCGCGATATTCAGCCCGTAGGAGACGAGCTTTGCGGGGTCAAGTGTGACTTGGTACTCGCGCGTGGGCCCGCCAAAGCTGGACACATCCACCACGCCCGGGACGGTGCGGAGGTTCTTCTCCAGCGTCCAGTCTTCCAGGCTCTTCAGCGCCATGGTGTCGTAGTTCGGATTCGTGCTCTGCAACGTGTACCAGTAAATCTGGCCCACCGGGCTCCAGTCCGTGCCGATCTGTGGCTGGAGATTGTCCGGCAGCTGAATCTGGCTCAGCCGCTCGACGACCTTCTGCCGGTTCACGTCGTTGATACTGTCGTCATCGAAGATCATTGTGACGCTGGACAGGCCCGCCAGTGACGTCGACCGCAGATGCGTCATGTGCGGGATACCCGCGAAGACGATCTCCAGCGGAACCGTAACCTGCTGCTCCACCTCTTCGGCGGCGCGGCCCGGCCACTGCGTGATGACCGTCACATAATTGTTGGCGACATCCGGATAGGCTTCCACCGGTAGATTGTGAAACGAGATCGCACCCCACCCGAACAGCAGGACAGCGACCACAAGAACAATGAAGCGGTTGTCGAGCGCAAAATCGACGAGTTTCCGGATCATCTACTGCCCTGCCGCGTTCTGCAATTCCAGCGCATTTGCGACGACCTGCTGCCCGGCGCTCAGACCGGATTGAATCTCCACCGAGCCGCCGGGGAAGGTTTGGCCCGTTTTCACGACCGTGCTGTGGTACTCACCTGTGGCGCTGGATGGCAGAAACACGTAGTCCCGGTCGTGCAAGTGAAGAATGGCATTGCCCGGAACCGTCACCACCGTCTGGGCCTTGGCACCGTGAAACGTCGCGCTTGCAAACATGCCGATGCGGAGGAGGTTGTCCGGGTTTTGTACCTGAATGCGAACCTTGGCCGTGCGAATCGAAGGATCAAGAATCGCTCCGATGTCGGAGATGGTGCCCGTCCGGACCTTGTCCGGAAAGGCGTTCAGGCGGATGTCAGCATCTTCACCGAGATGCACGCTGGGCAGGTCGTTCTCATACACGTCACAAACGACCCAGACATGCGCAAGATCGGCAATGGTCAGCGACCCTGCGGATCCGGCAAAGTTGATGCCGGCAGCACCCGCCGCGGTCACATTCTGCGACACAATCACGCCAGAGATCGGCGCATACACGTGCACCGTGTCACTCGGGTGATCTTTGTCCACGCCCAGGATGCGAAGTTCCTGCTCCGCCGCATGCAGCGCCGCCTTTGCGTCTTCTTCCCCGTTCTGCGCGATATCCAGCTGGCTCTTGGCAATAGCACCCTTGTCGTACAGCAGCTTGTCACGCGTCAGCACGGTATTCGTCAGGTTCTCGTTGGACAGTGCCGTCTGATAACTCAGGAAGGCCTGCGCCACATCCGGCGACTGCACATCCATCACCAGCTGGCCCTTGTGCACGTAGTTACCCAGGCCAACATGCAACGCCGTCACGCGGCCGTTCGCGATGGACAGAACCGGAACCTCGCGAGAGATGTCCGGCTGCACCGCCCCTGTCACATTCAGCGACTCATAGGCCGATCGTGTTTGCGCCGCCACCAACGTGAAGAGCTTTGGGTTTGTCACGTGGACGCCGTTATCGCTCCCCGTCTCGACAACCTGCGGTGTAGCTGGAGGAGCTTCGGCAGCCTCTCGCTTCTGCTCGTTGCCATGGCACCCCGCCAACAGTGCAAACAACACCAGCAAAGAAGCACAACCGCCTTGCATACGGATGGCTGTCCAACGCCGGGGAACAGTGGTTTTCTCGCACAGGGACACAGAATGATTGTAATAAGTGTGAGCCGTCAAGGCAGAAACCCTTTGCAGTATCTTTCGATATGTTCAGCGCGCGTGTATGAAACAAAGGCTAGCGCAGGGAAGATAATGAAACCGTAACAATGACCAATCGCCTACAGGAACACAGGGCCGCGACGGTGCTGAGCGCGCTGCTCCTTGCGGCACTTATTGCCACACTGGACCTGTATTTGCCGCGCGCTGTTCCTCTCAGCCTTCTGTACCTGGTCCCCATGGCTGCCGTCAGTGTTGTTGCATCGCGCTGGCAGGTCATCGGCGCTGCTGTGCTGTGCTCTCTCCTCAGTGAGTTGACCGATGCCTACGCCTGGAATGCCTCTGAAGGCCTCGCCCGCGACCTCCTCTCGTTGTTTGCGTACACCGCTGAGGGTCTTTATATCCGCGAAGCGCTGGCACGGCGGCGGTCTGAACAGCGCCATGTGGAAGCGCTCACCGCAGAGATCGTCTCACGGCGTGAAGCCGAAGAGCAGTTGAGCCTCCTCGTAGGCAGTTCCGCACTCGCCATCATCACCATCGATGGCGATGGCCGCGTCATACAGGCAAACGCAGCGTCCGCTGACATGTTCGGCCTTGAAGGAAGAGGCTCCACCCTCGTCGGATGCAACGTCGAGCGTATTCTGCCCGCGTTGGCCCACGTTCCCGGAAAGGTAAAACACGACCGGCAACTCCGCACCACCATGCAGTCGCAAGCCTTTCGCGTCGATGGTGAACCCTTCCTCGCGGAGATATGGTTCTCCACGTACCGGAGCACCCTTGGGACGAGAACGGCGGCTATCGTTCTCGACGCCTCGGACGATCTGCGCGAGCGCGAAGAGCAGGCCGTGGAGCAGATGCTCAGCAACTCCCGCCTGGCGGTTGGCGCCGTCGCGCATGAAATCAGAAACGTGTGCGGCGCCATGCAACTGGTTGAGAGAAATCTCCAGCGGAGCCATCCAGCCCTGGCTGATCTTCCCGATTTTGCCGCGCTCCTTCAACTCACCGCAACACTGGAACGTATGAGTTCTATCGAACTCTCACAGGTTCGCCGCAGCGCAGCGGTGCTCCCGCTTCTTCACTTCTTCGAAGAGTTACATATTGTTTGTCAGCCCATGCTCCGCGAACACGGCATACATCTGTCCTGGAACATTCCCGAAGATCTTCCCTCCGTCTGGGCAGATCAACAGGGCTTGATGCAGGTCTTCCTCAACCTCATGCGCAACGCAATTACGGCTCTTGGAGAACTCCCGGAATCTGCGGTGAACTTTGACCTGGTTCGTAACGAGAGGGAGGTGCTTGTACGTGTCACCGATACCGGCCCCGGCGTCACCCACATGGAACGGCTCTTCCACATCTTTGACGGTACACGGGCCAGCTTTGGCCTGTACCTTTCCCGTGCCATCCTGAACAGCTTTCAGGCCGACATATGGTACGAGGCTGCAAACCCTGGTGCCCGCTTCGTCGTCGCGCTCAGGATTGCCCACACGTGATTGCCGTGGACACAACAACCCGCATCCTTCTGGTGGACGATCACATCCTCTTCCGTGAGGGCCTGCGACGGGTTCTTGAAGCAGAACCGGGCTACGCTGTCGTTGCGGAGGCATCCACTGCAGACGAGGCATACGCGCTCAGCGTCACGCGCACCAGGTTCAACCTGGCTCTTGTCGACTTTCAGCTTGGCAGCGGCGCTGGCAACGGACTCACCGTACTGCGGCACCTGCGTGCGACAACTCCCACCCTTCCCGTTGTTCTGCTCACCGGGGGAACCCACACGGCCACGCTGGCAGAAGCGGTACGCTCCCTCCATGCAAGCGTCTTCTTGAAATCCGAGCCTGTCTCTGAGCTTCTACTCGCCATCCGCCGCGCGTTGGATGGTGGCGTATGGGTGTCCTCCGCTGCCGGCACGGCACTTGCGGCAGAGCCGAAGCTCGCTTCCAACCCCGATAACCCGGCGTTCACCGCGCGCGAACTCAGGGTGCTCCGCTGGATCACCGAGGGCCTCAGCAACAAGCAGATCGCCTCGCAACTCGATATCTCCGAGAGCAGCGCAAAAGCCTTGCTGCAAAGGCTGTTTGAGAAAACTTCCGTGCGCTCCCGATCGCAACTGGTGCGGTATGTCTTCGAGTCCAACCTTGAGCTGCCGTAAACCCGGCGCGGTGCACTCAGTGCACGATGACGCGCTGTGAAGTGCTGCTCACCGGGATCTGCCGGACGCTGGTAAACGGTATGGAAAACGGCAGGTCCATCGTCACCGTCACGGTCACCGTGCTGCCAATCGCATTGGACGGCTGCCAGGCAGCTTCAACAATAGGTGTCGTCAGCGAGCCCGTCCATAGCAGCGGTGTTACCACGTTCTGCACGGAAGCATCATTCGCGACGATGGGAGCGGATGCGCTGTGCAGCGACGCATACCGCGCGCCCACGCGGCTGGCATAACTCGCATTGCAGAAGAAGAACAGCGCCAGAAAGCTGCTGAACGCCCCAAACAGCACCAGCAGGAAGACAGGGAGTGCAAACGCGAACTCAATCAGCGTCGAACCGCCTTCGTCCCGCCAGAAGCGTTGCACCACGCGCACGAATCGCATCTCAACGCACCACCCGGTAAATGGATCGCGCGCTCAGTTGCATGTTAGCGGGCAGTCCCGGAAGCTGAAACTTCATGGTCGGTGTAGCCGACGCATCGACCTCCATCCACTGCATCGGCCCGGTGCCTCCGGAACACATCGTGTCCTGCGTGACATGACCGCCGCCGGGCGAACACGTGAAAAACGGGGTAGCGGTCACCACCATCTCAGGCATGTTTGCTGCCGCCAGCATCGCTGCGTTTTCTGCCCCCGCAACATCCTGTCCATTGCCGGGCAGCGCGGCATACGCCGTACCCGCCGCGGCGGCCTCCGCCAGCCGCATGCGCTTCTCGATCACCAGTGCGTAGTCGAAGACGCCCAAGACAATGAGCAGGAGAAGGGGCATGAGCAAAGCCGTCTCCACAAGTGCGCTGCCATCTTCTGACTGGAAAAAGTTCATTCTGCTACCCCGCCCCATGGCCTGAACGGATTACCCGCCGCCAGCGTCGAGAAGTCCCCCGCAAAGATCAGGTTCGAACCGTTGACACTCAACGAGGCCGTATCCATCCCGAAATAGTGATTCGGCCTCCATATCGTGTTGCTGATCGTAATACCCGTGTGCGTTGTGTACCAGATGCCATCGCCGGTCACCGTTGCACCCGTGACTTGAAAGTCCTGTGGACTGGACGGCATCCAGTTGCGATCGCCGAACACCAGCACGCCCGGAACACCGTTGCTTGAGGCATCCAGAGGCGCTGACAAGTTCACCACGCTGTTGCCGTCGATCACGAACTGACCAAAGCCGGATGCGGGCGTGCCCGTCAAAAAGAGCGTCACGCCCGTTCCCGTCACGATGCTGTTCGTCCAGTGCGCGCCACCGGCAATCACATACAGCCCCGGCGCAAGCGTCACGGTTGTGTTCTTCAGTGTCATGCCGCCGCAGAACACACCGGATGAAAGCGAAATGCTGCCGCCGTTCTGAACAAAGTTGTTGACGGAGCAAGCCGTAAACGACGGCTGCGTAACAGAGGCGAGCGGGTCAGTCAGGACCGGCACGTTGAGCGTCGCCTGCGGTGTGGTATTGCCGCTGAGACTTGACCCACCTGTGAGATCGTTCGCGGCCATTGTCATGGTCGATCCACCATCGACCTGCGCCGGTCCGTTGATGTAGGCAGGACAGTTCCCGTTGATCAGCGCACTCGTTGTGCTGAGTGTCAGGCCGGTCTGAGCGCCCGTCAGGTAGACACACGGCGGAATCAGTGCCACCGAACGGGCCGAGACCGGTTTAGACGGCGAGAGGTAACGCATAAAGATGGTGGGTGACGGCTTGCTGATCGTCACAGCGATCGCATCATAGCGCCCCGCGTACGCACCGGTTGCCGGTTGCCGCGTCATCGTGACGGAGGTGCCGTCCGACCCGTCGGTATACCCGTTCAGAGCGGCCGTCTGCTGGCCCACCGCGGCCCAGTTCCCCGTGCCACGTTCCGCCTCCAACTCCGCGCTGGATGAGGCCGCGTCCGCCGCCGCCTCCATCGCCGTAGCGTTGCTCTCCATGAAGCCGATATCGATGGCCAACCCGCAGAACAGAACGAGCGCCGGCAGCACAATGGCAAACAACGGAATCATGCCGCTTGCTCCCTGACCCGTTCCCTTGTCGTGCGCGTCTCCGGCATGTCGTCTCTATCGGCACGCCGTGCTTCAAGGTGAATCACGCACCTGCACTGCACGCTCACGTCGCTCCACCACGTGCCGATACATACGCAAGCGGGGCGCTTGTGCCCGCCACGACCGAGGTTAGAACGCGAGCAAGGCCTTGTGCTTACTTCGCGCAACCCGCGATTCGTTGTGACAGGCACGGGTAGCGGGCCGGAGCTCGCTACAGATTCTTAGAAGACGTTAAGAAAATGCACAGGAAGCGGTTCTCAAGTTAGGACAGGGAACTACCGATACAACCAGTAACACTCTTTCAAAGCGGGTGACGACCAAGGTTACCGGGTGAGAGAGACACAACAGAGGAGAAAGGAAGAACTATGTACAGCAAGCTCACCCAGTTCATGCAGGACGAAGACGGCCAGAGCCTCATCGAGTACAGCTTGATCGCCAGCATCGTCGCCATTGGAGCCATCGGCGCAATGTGGGCGCTGCGCGCTCAGATCACCAACGTCTTCAACGTTGTCACGGCCTGGCTGCAGTACACCGCGTAACCATACCCGTCACACCCGCCCCACCGACACGAGGGCCAACGTTCCAGTTTGGCCCTCTTTCGTTTGCCCAAAAGATACCAGCCGTCGGAGACACGCGATGCACCCCGCCCTGCTCAACATTTCGCTGCTGACAGCGGCCTGCATGGTCGCGGTCGTGGCTGCGGTGTATGACTGGCGCTTCCGCCGCATACCAAACTGGCTGGTCGGACGCGCGATCGTGGCCGCACTTTTGTTCCACCTCATGAGCGGCTGGCATTCCCTGGCCGCTTGCGTGCTAGCAGGTCTGCTGGCGGGTGGCGTGGCGTTTGTCTTCTATCTCATCAAGGGAATGGGCGCGGGCGACGTGAAACTGCTCGCGGCCGTGGGCTGTTGGGCTGGTCTGCACGCATTGCCAGGTCTCCTGATCGCCAGCGCCCTTGCAGGCGCGGCACTGGCTACAGCCATGGCCATCCATCACCGCCATCTCAGCAACGTCCTTCCTAACCTCTTAAAGCTTGCACGGCACCATCGCGATGAGGGCCTGACACCAAACCGGCACCTCAACATCACGGCACGCAATGCTCTCAGCATCCCGTTTGCGCTTCCCGTCGCCTGCGGATGCATCTTCTCCCTCTGTGTTCAGATTTGGAGCGCTATCCAATGAACACGTCGAAACGACTCATGCTGGCGCTGGTCGCCGCATTTGGCATGTCCGCGCTGTTTACCTTTTTTCTGAGCCGGCGCGTCTCGCATGTGTCCGCGTCAGAGCACACCAAGATGCAGCCCTATCAGTCTCCCAAGCGCGACATCGCCGCGGGTGAGGTTCTGCACCCGGAAGACCTACAGACGATCTACTGGCCCACCAACAAGCGGGTGGACGGCGCTCTGGTCAAGCAGGCGGAAACCATAAACCGCGTCACGCTCTATCCCCTTGCGCCCGGTCAGCCGATCCTTGACCGCGACCTTGCCATTGCGGGCAGCGGCACCGGCCTGGCCAGCAAGATACCGCCGGGCATGCGCGCCATCGCGCTCAAGTCCGACGAGGTCGTCGGCGTCGCAGGCTTCCTCAATCCCGGCTCCTACGTGGACCTGCTCATGACATCCAAGGCATCCTTCGGATCGGACCCGGTTACGGCGACCGTGCTGCAAAACGCGGAAGTTGTCGCCGTCGGCCAGCAGACTGAACCCAGTCCGGATGGCAAGCCGACCAAGACCACCGTGGTCACGCTCCTGCTTGACCCGCAGCAGGCCGAGCGCGCCCTGCTCGCCAGCAACCAGGGTTCGCTGCAGTTTGCGCTGCGCAACGGCGCCGACAAGAACATCGCGCACAATGCGCCGGTCCTGATGTCGGAAATTGCACCACAAACCGCCTCCAAGAGCATGTTCGGCGGAACCTCCATGGCAAGCCTCAAACCGCAATCGCCCCTGGCATCTGCCTCCGCGCTGCCCGGTGCCACACCGCTGTCTGGCCGGACCACGTTGCACGCCACCACAAAGGCAAACGCTGTACCGGGCCGGATGGAAGTTGTCTACGGCAGTGGCAAGTCAAACAGCGGCATGGGCGGCATGGCCCCGGGTGCGGGAGCCGGCGGCGGCATCCCCAGCGGGTCTGCCAGTCCGTCACTTCCAGCATCCGGTGGCATGGCCAGCCCAACCAACGAAGCCCCGGCCAGCGCGGCCGCTCCGGCGATGGGGGTGAGATAGTGATTTCCCTTACCAAGCGCATTGCATCTGGACTGATCGCGAGCCTTGCCACCGTGTGTACGCTGTGTGCGCAACAGGCACCCACTACAGACGATTCGCACGCCATGGCTGCGGGATCCGACCTCACGCTGTTTGACATGCAGCAGGCAAACGGGCAGCAGAAGCTGCACCTCATTGCCGGGCGGTCCGTCGTTCTGCATTCGAAGATGCCCATCAAACGCGTCTACATCGGCGATCAGAACGTCGTGGATTCGTTCACGGCAGACAACCAGGAACTGGTGCTGACCGCGAAGACACCAGGCATCAGCAGCATGGTCATGTGGGACGTCCTGAACCGCAGCCATGTGTATACCGTCGCCGTGGACATGGACGGACAGCTTGGACAGGATGCTTTAAAAGCCGCGTTCCCCGACGCGCACATCGCCGTGGAGTCGCGCGAGGGCAAGCTCTTCCTGACCGGTGACGTCGACAGCCAGGCAGTGTGCGACGCCGCCGCGAAGCTCGCTGAAACCTACTCCAAACAGGTTGTAAACGGGCTGCATGTGAAGGCCCCACGCGGCAAACAGGTGGAACTGAAGCTGCGCATCGTGGAGGTGGACCGGTCCAAGGCGGAGCAGTTCGGCTTCAACTTTATGACGGCGGGCCGCACGGCGTCGCAGTCATCCACGCAGCAGTTTTCCAACAACGTGAATACAGCACCCATCTCCCAGGGGCAGCCGGTCTCTGTCTCGGACCCGTTCAACTTCTTCGCCTATAACTACAAGCTGGCCCTAGGTGCCACGCTGAAAGATCTGGAACAGCGGCAGGTGCTGCAGGTTCTGGCAGAGCCAACGCTGAGCACGATGAGCGGGGTCACCGCGCGCTTTCTTTCCGGCGGTGAATTCCCTGTCCCTGTCGTGCAGGGTACGTCAAGCACCGGCGCCTCCGTCAGCATTGTGTACAAGCCCTATGGCGTCAAGGTGGACTTCCTTCCCACGGTCAACAAGGACGGCACCATTCACATGAAGATCGCGCCGGAGGTCAGTGCGCTGGACTACACAAACTCGGTCACCCTGTCCGGAACAACCGTTCCCGCGCTTTCCACGCGCAGAGCAGAGACCGAAGTCGAGATTCGCGATGGCGATACCTACGCGATCTCCGGCCTGCTGGATCACCGCACGACGGACGCTCTGGCCAAGATGCCGGGCATCGCAAGCATCCCGATCCTCGGCCAGCTGTTCAAGTCAAAGAACTTGAATGGCTCGACGGTAGAACTGGTGGTGATGGTGACGGCCCACGTGGTCGATCCGCTCACGCAGAATGTGGCTCCTGCCGATCCAAAGATGGTGGTGCCGAACCTGGATACCACAAAGTTCGACGGTTCCGTCCGGAAGACTGAAAACGTGAAGGCACCGGAGCCGACCGGTGCAGCGAAGGAGAACACAAAATGAGCGGAACCGTAAAAGCAGCGGCTGCGGCCCTGCAAACCGCTAGCAAGCAGCGCGACCCATACCCGATCTTCTGCGTGGGCAAGGATTCGGACGTCATCAACATGGCCGCGTCGTGCTGCAACAATGTGCAGGGTTTCTTCTTCGCGGGCGCGTTCGCCGACTACATCACGGCAGAGCGGCGTCCGCAGTTTCCACCC
Source organism: uncultured Terriglobus sp. (assembly GCA_964251045.1). Lineage (GTDB taxonomy): Bacteria > Acidobacteriota > Terriglobia > Terriglobales > Acidobacteriaceae > Terriglobus. Next base: position 17,827 of record CAXUHI010000029.1, read on the forward strand.
TCGGTGAAGACCGCCGGCCGCTGCGTTGCCTTCGTGGACTTTGACGCCGATCCGGAAGCTGCCCTGCGCACGGCGGAGCGCCTCAACCAGATCTTCTCCTACGGCATCCATCTGGTCGCGGTCGGCAGTGACATTGACTCGGCCCTGCTGCTTCGTGCCATCCGTGCCGGCTTTGTCGAGTGCCTGCGCAAGCCGCTTCGCCCGGCGGAGTGCGATGCGGCACTGAACCGCTTCCTCCAGGCATTCCGCCTGACGCAAAGCGAAGAGAACCGCAACGGCCAGATCCTCACCTTCTTTGGAGCCAAGGGCGGCGTGGGAACGACCACGCTCGCCGTGCATCTGGCGTCGCATCTCACGCAAACGCACCAGCGCAAGACGCTCCTCATCGACCACAAGCACCAGCTCGGCCATGTTGCACTGTACCTTGGCATCCACGATGCCCAATATCACTTCGACGAACTTCTACGCAACGTCGACCGGCTGGACACCGAGCTGCTGCGCGGCTACGTGGTCAAGCACAAGAGCGGACTGGACGTCCTCGCATCGCCGGACTTTTCGAACGAGCAGTACATGTGCAGCCAGAACGAACTGGAAAGCGTCATGCATTTCCTGCGCCGCGAGTACGACCACATCCTCGTCGATTCCTCCGCCGTCTACGAGCGCTCAAACTTCTCCATGGCGAGCCAGTCGGACAAGGTCTTCCTGGTGTCGACTGCCGATGTCGCATCGCTCCGCGATCTCGCCCGCTTGGTCGAGCACACAAAGCGCACGCACTCGGACGAAGATTCGCTGTCACTCGTCATCAATCGGTCGACCTCGAACCAGTCCATCACGCATGAACACATCCGCGAAGCAATGCACACGAATGTGAAGCTCTCCGTCCCCAACAACTTCATGGAGCTGCTCACTGCCGTCAACAACGGCGAACCCATCCCGGTCACCAGTACATCGCCGTTCAGCACGGCCATCGCGTCATGGGCCGCGGACCTGGCGGGTGACCTGAACCAGGGTACGGATGCACAACCCGCGCAGAAGAAGGCGAAGCGTGGCTTCAGCTTTGGATCGATTGGAGGATTGAAGTGGCTGAAACCGCAATATTCATGACGCCGCACGTGCCTGCCGCCACGAAGGTGGAGGTGCGTGTCCAGGCAACACTCAGCGAAACGGCGCGCGACGGCCTGAAGTTCGCCGTACACAACGAACTGCTGAAGCGCGTCGATCTGCAGAAGCTCTCCGCCATGCAGCAGGACGCGGTGAATGGGCGCAACCAGATCCTCACGGTCATCCACCAGATCGTGGGTGAGCAGAACACCCCGCTGAGCGCCACAGACCGCGAACAGATCGACACGGAGATTACCAACGAGATCTTCGGTTTCGGTCCCATCGAGCCGCTGCTGCACGACCCCACCGTCAGCGACATCCTCATCAACGGCTTCGACAAGGTGTACGTGGAGCGCCGCGGCATGTTGGAAAAGACGCCGGTCGCCTTCCGCGACAACGCGCACCTGATGCACATCATCGACAAGATCGTATCCGCCGTGGGCCGGCGCATCGATGAGTCGTCGCCGATGGTGGACGCGCGCCTCCTGGACGGTTCGCGTGTCAACGTCATCATTCCCCCGCTGGCTATCGATGGACCATCCATGTCCATCCGGCGCTTCGGCTCCACACCCCTCAGCGTGCATGACCTCATGCGCAACAAGGCCTTTACCCCGGCCATGCTGGACGTCATGCAGGCGGCCGTGCAGTCTCGCCTGAACATTATCGTTTCCGGCGGTACAGGCGCGGGTAAGACGACTCTGCTCAACGTCCTCTCCGGCTTCATCTCGCCGCGCGAACGCATTGTGACCATTGAAGATTCGGCTGAAATGCAGATCAAGCGCGAGCACGTCGTCCGCCTTGAAACACGGCCGCCAAACGTTGAAGGTCGCGGCGCCATCAAGCAGCGCGAGCTTCTCATTAACGCTCTCCGTATGCGCCCGGACCGCATCATCCTTGGCGAAACCCGCGGCGAAGAAGCGCTCGACATGCTGCAGGCCATGAACACCGGCCACGATGGATCGCTGACCACGGTTCACGCCAACAATCCCCGGGATGCCGTGTCGCGTATCGAAACCATGGCGCTGATGGGCAACGTCGCATTGCCTGAAAAAGCGATCCGCTCACAGATTGCATCCGCAGTCGATCTGATCGTCCAGGTCTCGCGCATGAGCGATGGTTCGCGCCGCATCACCCACATCAGCGAGATCACCGGCAACAGCAACGATGTGCTCTCCATGCAGGACATCTTTGTCTTCGAGAAAGCAGGCCTGTCACGTGAGGGCAAGGTGAAGGGCCGCTTCCGGTCCACCGGCATTGTGCCCAAGTTCTCTGAGAAGGCGCAGGCTGCCGGGTTTCCCTTGCAGATCAACTTCGCCGATTCGGAAGTCGAGGTCTAAGCGTGTTGCTCCCGGTCTTCTTCGCTGTCATGGTGGTGTGCTTTGCCACCATCTATCTCACGACGCGCCCATCGCGCCGGGAACGGCAGTCCGCGCGTCGCCTTTTCACGGTGACAAGCCTGCCGGAGTGGAAAGAACGCGAGCCGCAGGGCAAGACGCGTGAAGCTGTGGCCGCAAAGAAGATTGACGCCATCATCCAGAAGTCGGAGTTCAGCAACACTCTTGCCAAAACGCTGTTGCAGGCCCGCGTGAAGCTCAAGGTCGGCGACTTTCTGATGATCTGCATGTTGTGCTGCACCGTCAGCTTCCTGCTTGTTGGCCTGATCTCACGCAGCATCGGCATCGGACTTGCCGCCGCAGTGCCCAGCTGTGGCCTTCCGCTGCTATGGCTGAAGATGAAACGTACGCGGCGGCTGAACGCGTTCAACGACGGCTTGCCCAACACCATCGACCTGATTGCCCGTGCACTTCGGGCCGGCCACTCTGTCCAGCAGGCGTTTGAAGTCGTTGCGGAGCAGACACGCAACCCCATCGCCGAGGAGTTCGCGCAGGTGCACCAGGAGCAGCGGCTGGGTATTCCCTTCCGCGATGCTCTTCTCGCCCTCGGTGATCGCGTTCCAGTGCAAGACCTGCGCTTTCTGATCACAGCCACACTGGTGCAGAAGGAGACCGGCGGCGACCTCATCCAGATCCTTGAGCGCACCGCACACGTCATTCGCGAGCGGCTGCGCGTCATGGGCGAAATCAAGACCTACACGGCACAGGGCCGCATGACCGGATGGGTTCTCACCGCGCTGCCTCTCCTGCTGCTTCTGATCATCTCGCTGCTGATTCCCGGCTATTCCTCCATCCTTTTCACGGATCCACTGGGTCGCATGATGCTGGGCGCAGGTGTGGTCATGCTGATCCTGGGTGGCATCACCATCCGAAAAATCGTGGACATCGAGGTGTAACCATGATGCTCATCTTCTTCATCGGTTGCATGGTTCTCTGCGTTGGCGCGATTGCTGCGGCACAGATGGTCGCACGCAGGCAGGCCAGCGCTGCCGGTGCACGGCTCCTCCGGCAGGTGGCATATGTCAGCGCGGCCGAGCAATCCCAGCGCCGCGAGGCCGCGTCACGTGGCGCACTTGCCCTTGTAGGCGGCGGCCTCCGGCAGAACATCAGCCTGTTTCGCACCCCGAAGTTTCAGCTGCGCCTGCTGCGCGCCGGCTATTCCAGTCCGCAGGCGTTGGATACCTACAGCCTTATCCGCGTGGCGGTGCCTGCGCTTGCCATGGTGGTGGGCGCGTGCATTCCAGCGGGACGTTTCTTCTGGATGTACTTCCTTCCGGTGCTCTTCTTCTTTGTGCCGGAGTTTGTGCTCTCACGCATCATCAAGAAGCGCGCACGCAGGATCGCGCGCGGTCTGCCGGACGTGATTGACCTGATGGTCATCTGCGTCGACGCGGGACTCGGCATGGACCAGGCCACCGTGCGGGTCGCGGAAGAGATGGCACTCAGCCACAAGGACATGAGCGACGAACTGGTCCGCCTGGGGCAGGAGCAGCGCGCCGGCAAACCCCGTCTGGATGCGTGGAAGGACATGAGCGAGCGCCTCCAGATCGAGGAACTGGACGCCTTCGTGTCCATGATCGTGCAAGCGGAGCGCTTCGGAACGCCGATCGCACGCGCGCTCAGCACCTTCGCCAGCAACACGCGGATTCAACGCACGCAGCAGGCGGAAGAGAAGGCCGCAAAGACGACCATCAAGATCACCTTTCCACTCGTGCTCTTCATCTTTCCCTGCATCTTCATCGTCCTTCTGGGACCGGCCGTGCTGACCATGATGCGTCACTTCGGCGACATCCTGAAATGATGCGGCAGGTGCGCTTCATCCACGCGGTCACGGAGAGCGTCGTCTGCCTGGCCAGCGTCGCGGACACATTCCTGACGCGCTTCGTTGGCCTCCAGGGACGGCGTACGCTCCCACCCGATGCAGGCATGTGGATCATGCCAACACGCGCGATTCATACCTTGGGCATGCGATTCGCCATCGATGCGGTCGCACTGGACTGCGATCTGCGCGTGCTGGAAGTCTGCGAACATCTGGCACCATGGCGTGTCGCCACGTTCCAGGTCAAGCCGCACAGTGTTCTGGAACTGGCAGCGGGGCGCGCCAACGCCGTCGGCCTTGAAGAGTGCGAACGGTTGCGGATCCAACCCGGGTGAGAGCGCGGAATGTTTCACGTGAAAATTCCGCGCAAGCCACCTTAAATGAATCACTTACAAGCATGCCCCTGGAAAAGACGCGCCACGTGTCGTGTTTTCAGTTCCAGGCAACCCGACACGAGTGACTAAAAGTAGAAGCTCAGTTCGCCGGTAATGGAGCGCGGTGTGACGTAGTGCGTTCCGGAGAACGTGGAGAGAAAGTTATACAGCGCATATTTGTTTGCCACGTTGATGGCAGTCACTCGCGCACCGACGCGGTAACGGTCACCGCCGAAGTGGACCACCCGGTCGTCGCCCAGGGCCATGTCGAAGAGGTTGCGCTGTGCGATACGGGCAGGGTTGTGGTCGTCGTCACCTGTGTTGATGGCAGGGATGCGGACAAGGTTCGAGGTGAGCCCGGCGGCATCGCAGATGGTAAATCCGCTGGTCTGGGTGGCGCGCACGCCGTCACAGGTCAGGCCCGCCTGGAACTGCTCATCGGCGGTCAATGTGCTTAGATCGACAGCGGGTTTGCCATTCAACGTGAGTGGATTTCCGTTCGTATCGAAGGAGAACGCGGCGCAGGCGGTGTTCGGATCGATGACGTTGTAGCACGGCGTGGATGCTGCTACCAGACCGCTGTCCAGCCGCCAGTTGAAGGAATAGTACAGGCTCTTGCGGAAGGGCATGGCGTATTCAAAGTGGGTGGTTTGGTTGAAGCGCTGATCATGATCGATGCGGAAAGGGTAGTTGGTGCCTGCCTGCGCGACGGTTGCGCCGACGCCGCCAATCTGCGGGTTGAAGAAGCGCGCCGCGACGGACGACATGGTGACACGCGCGGTCAGTCCCTTGACCTGCGTCAACGTGCCGCTGAGAGAAAAGCCAGGGATCTTGGAGTTTTTCCACTCGATGGGAAAGGTGATGGGCGTCGCTCCGAGCACGCTGAAGTCGTAGGCATTGTGCGTGTACTTGGTAATGTAATCGCCGCTCAGAACAAAGTGGTTGCCAACGCTTTGCGACAGGCCCGCGTGAATCTCATTACGGAAGCCCGGACGGAAGGGCGCGGGATTGCAGTAGCCGAAGGTATCGACGAAAATGCCGTTGAGTACAGGATCCAGGCAGCCATTACTTGAGAGCACCAGGTTCTCATTGAACGGTGTCTCTTGCGTGCGCGCATAGGAGGCGCGAAGTACCGTGCCGGTCTTCTTGAAGTTGTACGAAAGACCCGCGCGTGGCTCTGGTTGTCTATCGACGGATAGACCGTTGTAGAAGTCACCGCGGAATCCCAGGTTTAACTGCAGATTGCCCGCGCTCACGGTGTCCTGCGCATAGAGGGCCAGCTGCTTGACGGCAGTCTGACCATGGTAGAGGTAGCTTTTTCCGCCACTTGTCAGATCGTACGGTGCCAGGATTGGGCTGAAGCTGGGATTGGTGATCGAAGTTGCAGCGCCGCACACCGACGCGCTGGACGAAGGATTGCCATTCGCGTCGTTGCACACCGGGTTTAATGTGGGGTCAACGATACCTATCTGGTCATTTTCCCGCAGATAAGTTTGCTGGTACATGCCACCTACCTTGAAGCTGTTGCGCCCAGAGACATACGAAATGTCGGCATGGACGCCGCCGTTCGTCAGCGAGCGTTGCTGTGCGACGCTCTCCTGCTGAATGGGACCAAGATCCGCCAGCGGGTTGTTGCTTGGATAGTAGTTGTAGCTGTCACGACGGAAGTACGGCGCAAAGTTCAGCACACCGCGCGTACCCAGGGTGCGCGAGTACGTAGGTGCCACATCGACAGTCTCAATTTTAGAGCGCTGGTCCGTGGACGACGGTGTTGTTCCGCTTTGTACAAACCCAAACTGCGTGTCATACGTGTTGGGCGTCTGGAACCAGGAGCGGGTGTACTGCAGGTTCAGGTGCATGGAACTTACGTCGCTGAACTGGTAGTCGATGCGGTCGAAGAGATTCTCCTCGTTGCCTTTGCTGTGGTAGACGGCGAACTCAGGTGCGTCAAGAAACCGGCCGGTCTGGAGTACATTGCCGGCAAAGAAGTTGCCGAAGCGCTCAGTGCCGTAGGCGACATCGGCCGCAAGGCTGGAGGAGCCGAAGGTGCCATATGACGCAGTGACGGAGCCGGTAGGACGGGTAACACCCTGGCCGGAGCGGGTGGTGCCGACGATAACAAGGCTGGTCTTATCGCCGTACTCGGCCGGCGGTGCGCCTTCCACAACCTCCAGCGACTGGATGGCCGCCGCGGGCACCTGGTTGGAGAAGACCTTGCTCTGCTGATCGGTGATGGGCTGGCCGTCGATGGAGAAGGAGACTTCATTGTGGTCGCCCAGGCCGTGGAGAAGGCCGTTGGAATCCGCCGCGACACCAGGAGAGAGCTCCGTGACGATGGAACTCAACGCTGAACTGGGCGACTCGATGGGGAGCCGGTCAATGGTGGAACGATCGATGTCGGTATGGAAGTGCGGGTCTGCCTCGTTAAGGTCAGCCGGCGCTTCAACGGTGATGGAGGTGGACGACCCCGCAACTGCAAGCGTGAACGGAAGGGTAACCGGGATAGATGAGGGAACGTCTATGTTTTGCGCGGCATTGGTGAAGCTTGCCTGTGTCACCGTGACGCGATATGGATTGAGCGGGATATTGTAAAACCGGTACTGGCCAGCGGCATCGGTCGTTGTCGTACGGGTATAGCCGCTGACAGTGTTCTGGAGGGTTACAGTAGCACCCGGAACGACGGCTCCGGTGCTGTCCTTGACGGTACCGCTGACGCCGCCGGAGTTGCTCTGGGCGGCAGCAATTGCGAAACTAAGACCGGCAAGTATGCCGACCCCTGAAAAATGTCTCTGCATCGGAAACTCCTGCAATGTAACTGCATACCGCGCTTGGGCGGCTATGAAGGTATCGTTCTGCTGTCCGGAAACGACCCACCGGACGGCGCGAGTGCGACTACAGCAGGGCGGGAGGTGGACGTGTGAAGAGGGCAAACGTTCGCTGCGTGCCCGGGGACTGGAGTTCCTGAACCGGAACCAGTTCTGTTGAGCAAAGCGACACGGCCGCGCTGCCAAGTGGCCGCAGGTGTAACACATGGTGGAAACCGGCGCACAGCGGACATGCGGCGTCCGTGTCGGCGTTCGCCTGCGTTCCGCCTGAAGTGGAAAGCTCCGGCTGGCTGACGGCCTGGGCGGGCCGGTGAATGTGCATGGCCTGGACGGACGATGTGACCAGCACCAGACACAAGCAAAGGCCGGCGAGGATTTGCATCCACGCAGAGGGTACTTGCCGCGCTCGTATCTGCACGTTCATCAAATGCGCTCTTTGCTGCATGCGCTCAGGGTAGGCCGTACGGGGATTGACGGTCCGACCACGCTCCAGGTTTCCGGACGGAGTTGCGTCATACGCACTCCGCGCAGGTGCCATACAGGAGAAACTGGTGACCCGTGACCGTAAAGCCTTCAGGCACGTTGTGACGGGCCGGGACGTGACACCCGAGGATCTCGTACACGCGTTCACACCGGTTGCACTGAAAGTGATGGTGGTGCTGCTTGCCGGCAACCTCGTACCGGGCGGGAGCGCCCGGTAGCTCTACAGCCGCCAGCCACCCCTCCTCTACCAGGCAACTGATGTTGCGGTAGACCGTCGCGAGACTGATCCCGGGTACATCCCGCTGTGCCAGTGCGACAATCTCTTCAGGCGAGAGCGGACGGTCAGCGTCCAGCAGAGCAGATCGCAGGGCGGCTTTCTGGCGCGTGTTTCTGTGGATCGCTGGCAACTGAACTCCTTCCGTATGATGCCATGTTGCGAGTTAATTCGCAATAAGGCGTGCCGAATGGTACAAAAAGGGGCGCAGGTCAAAGGCCGGCAAAACTCATGAGCTGAATGCGCCGGCTTTGTACCGCCTCCGGAATGAGGTGCAGGAGAACCTCGCGCTCGATCTCCCGCGATTGGCGCAGCCGCGTTGTCACCGCATCAAGCGCCGCATCATGATAGCCCGGGTGGCAAACCAACTCCCAGTTCCCTGGCGGCGCGTCACGCAGCAGTTGGAGAAGGGCTAAGCGGTCCAGCCGTCCCGTGGCGGAGACGCCGAGCGAACCATCCGTAGTGCGCACGCCATACTCGCGGCACAGTGCTTTGAACGTGGATTGGAAGCCGCGCAACGCACGCACTTCCAACGTACGGATGAGGGCACCGCGTGTAAGCCGCGCCGACCACTCCGGCTCAAACGGATTCCGAATCGCCCTGACACCACATCGCGCGGCGGCGCGCAGCAGCGGACGCGCCACGCGAGGGAACAGGTGCGTGTGCTTGTGCGTGTCCACATGGGTTACGTGAAGACCGGCGCATTGCAGCCGCCGGATCTGCGCTTCGACTTCGCGCTCCAACTCCGCTTCAACGATGCGACCGGACTGCAGTTCCAGGACAAAGTGCGCGAGTGATGCATGCAGGGACCCTGATTCACCACGCAGGGTGGCGATGCCAGCCGCAGATGCCGGCCTGCCGTCCACAAGCACGACGTGGCAGCCAACGTTGAGCGCGGACTGTGGCCGCGCTCGACGGACAGCGTCATCAAAGGCGGCACCGGACGACATCAAAGTCGCCGAGGTGAGTGCACCGGCCTCCGCCAACTCAACCACTGCGCGATTCACACCCGTGGTTAGGCCAAAGTCATCCGCATTGACAATGAGCCGGACCTCCGGCGAGGATGCCATCATCTGCGAAGCATACACGGCAGAGTGCGTGACGCAACGTGTGTGTCAGCTTTTCCGCGAGCACACAGATTGCACGTGCAAGCCACGTCATTTAGCCGGCGTGAGCTGGTCGTGCGGACGCGGATACGTTGCGGTCACCACCGTGCTGATGCCGCCACGCGGACGGAAGTCGCCCTTGACCTCAGCCCAGACCGGCTCACAGGACCTCACCATGTCATTCAGCACACGATTGACAATGTTCTCCTGAAAGATGCCCAGGTTGCGGTAGCAGAACAGGTATTCTTTCAAGCTTTTCAGCTCCATGCATCGTTCGCGTGGCATGTAACGGATGGTGAGATGGCCGAAGTCAGGGAGACCGGTGCGCGGGCAGACCGAAGTGAATTCCGGGTCGTCGATCAGAATTTCGTACGAGCGGAACTGGTTCTGGAAGGTTTCAATCTCCGGCATCGGCTCGTGAATGCCGGCGGCAGCGTGCTCATCCGTATACAACGGATTTGTGTTCGTCATCATGATGTTTCCATTGTAGTAACTACGGCTGCCTGAAGCCACACACAGGAACGCAGCGCTCGCTAGGCATTCCACGGCGAACGCTGCGTTTTGTCACTGTCCTGGATGTTATTCGCGGCGTCCCAGAGTGGGACGGTCGTCACCCGTATTGCCCTTGTCCTGTGTGCTGCTTGGGTCGTTGTTGCTGGTGCTGGTGCGGCGCAGTGTGGGCTTGTTCGGGTCCTTGTTGCCGTCCACCTTGCGCTTGTTCTGGATCCGGGCGAGCCGCGCCTTGACGTCGTCAAACTCCGAGGTGGAGACAACATAATCGGGCCGCGCAGGCAAAATGGTCGCGATCTCCTCTTCGCTGTTTGCGATGCGGTCCGGTGTTGCCGGGTGATCGGAGAAGGCGCGCGCCAGCACGCCCGGCTTGCGCTTCTCCAGCGCGTTCAGCTTTTCGAAGATCTGGACCATCGCCTGCGGATCATAGCCGGAGCGGTACATGTACTGCACACCGAGCCAGTCCGCCTGCGCTTCAAACGAGCGCGAGAACGACAGGAAGCTAAGCGGAACCGCAATTTGTGCGGCTTCATAGATGCCGTACCCGGTGTACCCGCCAATGAACATCAGCGGCACCATGCCGATCTGGGCATATTCCATGCGGGTCATCTGGCGTGCGGCGTGATGCGCGGACACGTGCGCGATTTCATGCGCCATCACACCGGCAAGCTCCGCCTCCTCGTCGCAGGCAAGGATCAGCCCGCTGTTCACATAGAAGAAGCCGCCCGGCAACGCCATCGCATTGATCTCGTCGGAATCCAACACCTTGATGGTGAAGGGCACCTTCGCATCCGAATTCTTAACGATATTCTGGCCAACGCGGTTGATGTACTCGACAATGACAGGGTCGGTGACCAGGTGCGACGAGCGCTCGATCTCCATCGCGTACGATTTGCCGTTTCGCACCTCCCAGTCGGTTGAGAACCAGTTCCCCATGCCGCGACCCCCAATGTCGCGTGTTCCGGCTGCATCAACGTCGTCAACCGAACCCTTCTTGATGTTTTTGCGGAGTTCATCACCGGGTTCGGGGATGGGCTCGTTATTGTTCTTTGCCGCTTCGGCTCGCGCCTTGTCCAGATCATCCTTGCTGGCCGTCACGGGACCGTCGCCTGTCGGGCCGCTGCCCGGCTTGGACGTCGTCGAGGGCTGAGTGGCAGGTCCTGTGGTGCCGGTCGGCGTGCTGCCCGGCGTCGTGGATGCAGGTGTCTGCTGAGCGCTCAACGCGAACGGAGTGCTGGCAAGGGTTGTAAGGAGGATTAATCGTTTAAGATTCATGGGCTGAACTCCCGGGCGCAGACGCACCTTCGCCCTGCACCATTAGACGCAGTCTACGCCCGAACGTTGAGCCCTGTCGCCCTACCCGAGACCCCAGATGCTTGCCGTAAGGCACCCGCCCCGGTCAGCCCGCGCTCACCGGAAGGGCCATAGGTTCTTCGGCCTCACCTCCGGGCGAGAACTCGGCAAAGCAAACTGTCCGGTTCCGTCCGTCGCGCTTGGCCGCGTACATCGCTTTATCTGCCTCACGTTGCAGCTGCTCCAGATGGACATCGCGGCGTCCTGCACTGTTTGTCAGCCCCACGCTTACCGTGATCTTGACTTCGATGTCTTTGTCCAGGCGCATCGTTCTGCGCTCCAGCGTCGTGCGAAGTCTGTCGAGGACGGCGAACATCTCATCCAGCGGAGTGTCTGGCAGGAAAAGCGTAAACTCCTCGCCTCCAGTGCGGCTGACGATGTCGCTTTGCCGCAGTTCATCCGCGAAGAACCTGGCCACCAGGCAGAGTGCCTCATCCCCACAGGCATGCCCGTACGCGTCGTTCAACTGTTTGAAATGGTCGATGTCTGCCACCGCGACAGCGAAATCCCGGTGTCCGCGCCAGAAGCGGGCCAGTTCACGCTGCGCCGCTTCGGCAAATCCTCTCCGGTTTAGAAGGCCAGTTAGCGGGTCAATCAGGCTCTCTGTTTTAAGCTCATGCCGCATGCGGGCATTCATCATCCAGATCAGATTCAGCGGCAATACCGAGACCGCAACGATGTATACGGAAGCGCTTACAATTTCCAGCGCGGGAATGAGTTCGTCTGCCGAACGGTGAAAAAACGCCACGGCGGCCGCGCGATAAAGGCTTATGAAACCAAAAATTTTGAAGAATGCCGCCAAGGTGAAGCGGGCCGATGCTGTGGATCGCTCCTGGCTGCGCAGCAGCACCCAGGAGGTACAGAAGGTTTGAATGCACATCAGAAAATCGATCACTGCCACACTTTCAAGTTGCGTGGCATCAGAACCAGACCAGTACAGATAGAACGGAAAGCCCGCCGTAACCAGGACAACCGAGATCCACCGCGTCCAGAACGCACGCTTCACGAAATGCGTAATGGCAAGGTTCAGCAGACCGTAGCTGACCGGTGCGCTCTCAAAGGCCACGCCGTACGCAATCCAGCGCGGGAGATGGTGTGCGCAGAGTTCCGCGATCGCACCCACACCCAGGACCAGAAAGGCGCACCAGATGTAACGCAATACCTTGTCCGTGCGGTGACCCAGAAACATAGCGCCAAAAATGACAGCCAGGCAGGCAAGCTGCACATCCTGGATCAACTCGACGGCATTCACCATGGCGCTATGCTGCCCTCTCCGCGGGCCTGCAACTTACACGTTGAACTTGAAAAACAATATATCTCCGTCTTTCACGACATATTCCTTGCCCTCCGAACGGAGAAGTCCCTTTTCTCTGATGGCATGTTCGCTGCCGAAGGTGAATAACTCATGACAGGAATATGCGTCCGCCCGGATAAATCCCCGCTCAAAGTCCGAGTGGATCACACCCGCTGCCCCAGGCGCCTTTGTTCCATTCCGGATGGTCCACGCGCGAACCTCCTGCACGCCCGCCGTAAAGTAGGTACTCAGGCCGAGCAAACGATACGCCGCGTGGATCAGTCGGTTCAGGCCGGGTTCGTTTAGCCCCATGTCCTTAAGAAATTCAAGGCGCTCCGCCGGTTCAAGTTGCGCAATCTCCGCCTCCATCGCGCCGCAGATGCGAACGACTTCGCTGCCCTCCTCTGCCGCACGCTTCTCGACGGTCGCGGTGTAGACATTGCCGTCCCGGACTCCTGCTTCATCCACGTTCGCCACGTACAGCGTTGGTTTCATGGTGATCAGGAACAGATCGCGCGTCAGCGGCTTTTCTTCGTCCGTCAATGCAACGGCCCGCGCGGGCGTACCTGCGTTCATGGCCTCGCGCAACTTGGCCAAGGCGCTGAACTCATTCTTTACCTTGCTGTCCTGCGACGTGCGGGCGAGCTTTTGCACCCGCTCGAAACGCTTCTCAACCGTATCCAGGTCGGCGAGCAGCAGTTCCGTGTTGATCACATCGATGTCAGAAAGTGGATCCACCCTGCCGGCGACGTGAATCACTTCGGGATCTTCAAAGCAGCGCACAACATGCAGGGTGGCGTCCGTAGAGCGGATGTTTGCCAGAAACTGGTTGCCAAGACCCTCACCCTTGCTGGCACCGGCGACAAGGCCCGCGATGTCCACAAATTCCATGGCGGTGGGCACGATACTTTTGGGCTGGATGATCTCAACGATTTTGTCCAGCCGCTCGTCGGGCACGGTCACGATGCCGACATTGGGATCGATGGTGCAAAACGGATAGTTGGCTGCGACTGCTTCCACGGCGGTCAGCGCGCTGAAGATGGTGCTCTTGCCCACGTTGGGCAAGCCGACGATTCCTACATTCAAAGGCATACAGACCCATTGTCGCGTGAGTGGCTTGCCGGTGGCGAATCCAGCGCAGCTTCGCTATAAAGAAGACAGTCCCTTCGAAAAGAATGTTTGACACATCAGCACGACGGATGCACTTCCCTCGCGGGTCTATCCCCGTACGCGTCCGCATGGTACTCAGGAGATAGATGCATGAATCGTCGCTTGTTTTTGCAAGGAAGCAGCGCATTGTCCGCACTCGGTATGTTCAGCGGATGCGCCAAGCGAATCACACCTGCCGCACCATCAGCAGCAATGGCACCGGCATCCGATGCACTGCCCTTTTATGACATGCCGGGGACGATCATCCCTATCCGTGCCGATGTCGACCGCGTCTTCCGGATTACCGTGTGTCTGCGCCCCTTTCGTGCCGCCGGTCCACGGTTTGACGTGCTGCAGGCAGGTAATAAAACGATTGTGACCAATTACGGGCACGGCGGCAGCGGATGGTCGCTCTCGTGGGGTTCAGCGGACTACACCGTACGTAAAGCCATGGAGGCCTGCCCGGGCGAACGGGAGATCGCCGTCATTGGCGCGGGTGCACTCGGCCTGACCGCAGCGCTCACTGCCCAGCGCATGGGACTGAACGTGACGATCTACGCAAAGGAGCGCCCGCCCTACGTTCGATCCGCGCGCGCCACCGGATCATGGACGCCGGATTCCCGGATCGCGCTTGCGAACGTTGCCCCGCCCGCCTTTCCGGCGCTGTGGGAGTCGATGGCGCGCACCTCCTTCAGCCTGTATCAGAGCTATCTGGGCACTGCGGGCTCGCCCATCGAGTGGACCGATCGCTACGTCCTCTACGACAACGACGGCGCGGAGACGGGCAGATCTGTGAGCAGACCAGCAGAGGCCTCCCAGACGCACGATTTTGCGCGTTATCGCGACCGCATCGCCGATCTGACTCCGAAGGCACAGATGATGCCACACGGATCGACACCATTTCCGACGAAGTACGTGCGGCGTAACACCTCGCTCAGTTTCAACGTCGCGGGCTACTCCAAGCAGTTGATGCAGGAGTTTCAGATCGCGGGCGGACGCATCGAAACGCGCGAGTTTCACACGCCCTCCGACTTTGGATCACTTCCCCAGACACTCATCCTCTGCTGCACCGGCTACGGGTCGCGCGCGCTCTGGTCGGACGAAAGCATCGTCCCGGTGCGCGGCCAGATCGCATGGCTGATCCCTCAGGAAGGCGTCACGTATGGTCTGAACTACAAGGGCCTGAATGTGCTGGCAAGGCGCGACGGCATCGTGATCCAACCCGCCGGTGACCGCGGCGAAGAAGAAGGCTGGAACGACACCAACGAGGAACCGGATCGCACCGAAGCGGACGCGGGAGTGAGGACGCTCCAGGAACTCTACACACGCATGGCGCCGCTTGTGGCGAAGCGTGGGAGCGGAGTGCGGGCGTAAGCTAGCGCCTGTTCCTGGGGCGTACGGTGTGCGTGGCCGATGCTGCAGCGCGCGTGCGAGTGGCCATGGATTTTGCGGATCGAACCTTCACATCTGGCGCTGCTGTGCGCTTCGCCGTGGGAGCATTCCTTGCGCCACGCCGCACGTGAGGAATTGCGTGTGCCTGTCGCAGTTCCTCGGCGGTGAGTTCGCGCTCCGGGTCGTTCGGATCGGGCGGCACAGGTGGCAGGTCCACCATGGATAGCAGCAGATCGTTTGCCTCACGAAACATGTTGCCACCGGAGCGGTTCCGGCTCTCCGTGCGGGCAATGAAGATACCCGCGTGGCGCGCCGGGTTCAAAGCGATGTAGGTCTGGAATCCTGCACCTCCGCCGGTCTTCGCCACGATGCGTGACTCGCCATACGTGGCATTGATCTCGATCCACCCGATGCCGATACCGGTGGGCAGGCCTGCATGACCAAGCCCCTGTACGCTATGCAGCTTTGCCGGATCGAGATAGATGCCGGTGGACCAGCCATTCTGGTGGAGCGGAACTCCAGGCAGATACAACAGATATTGAAGGAAACGAACCATGTCGTTTGCCGTGGAGTACATGCCGCCAGATCCGGCCGCAGCCTGCGTGTCGGTGCACATGGACGGCTCGCGCGGGCTGGACATGAGACGTGAACACTGGTCGGGCGTTGGTATCAGCGTCGTATCCACCATGCCGAGCGGCAGCGCTGTTCTTTGCTGGAACAGAGCGGCATAGGGTTTACCTGCCGCCGCGCTGAGCGCGTCCGCAAGGTAGTCGAATCCGATGTTGGAGTAATGGGCGGCATCGCCTGGCGACGTGCGCAGCCGGTACTGTGGCAGCCACTTCCACCGAAAGTCATAGTCGGGAAAGGTAAAGTGCGCCGCGCCAAACGGTGGGTATGCGATCTCCCGGGGCAAGCCTGCTGTGTGGGTTGCGAGGTCACCCAGGTTCACCGGACGAAGCGCTGGCCCGCGCACGGTCCGCGTCGGTACGGCGACACCGGCTGGGGCGAACTTCTGTAAAGGATCGTCAAAGGAGACCCTCTTTTCCGCCACGAACTTCGCAAGGAGATCGGTCGCCAGAATCTTTGTAATGGAACAGAGACGTACCAGGGTCGTTCCCCGCGGCACCTGATCTGATCCCGGCGCAACGCGGCCGTAGCCATTCACCCAGACCTCGTTGTCGCGCACGATAGCCACCACCATGCCGGTGCCGGCAGTGCGCTGAAAGATCTTCTGCACAGCGGCATCGGCCGCCTGCAGAGGAGGCCGCGTCTGGCATGGAGTGGGACGCGGCGAAACAGCCGCAACAGCAGAGCACAGAAGAACGGCACAGAAACGCGACAACAAGAACTCCCGCGGATAGCCGCTGGATGCGGCGTCTCTTTACCGTACCGTCTTGTTTTGTGAAAGCAGCCGGAAGGAATCAGGAGAGGTGCACGCAAAAAGAGCGCACCCGAAAGTGCGCTCCCGTTGCAATGGACGCGGTCCTTAGAAACGGATACCGAAGGTGATCGGAACGAACTGCGTGTTCAGGCGGTTGTAGGGGAAGAAGTCCTGGTTATTCGTGGTGTTGAGCTTCACCCAGTTATAACGGGCTTCCACAAACAATTTGTTGGATGAGAAATCACCCAGCTTGTATGTCAGACCTCCGCCACCGTTCGCACCGAAACCGCCGGCGCTGTAGCTGTCAAACGTCGCATTCGTGATGTAGCTGTAGTAGTACGTCACTTCCTGCGTGGGAAGCGTGAAGTTGGTGGTCTTGTGGTAATACCCCACACCACCTGTTACGTACCCGCCCCACTTGCTGTGGCGGTCGGAGCCGCTGAAGTTGAGAATCGGATTGGCGGTGATGGAGAGCACGTGCGCATTCGCGTCCAACCCCGCAAGATCGTCCGTCGTCGCATTGGAGTATGTCAGGTAGTTGTTGTACTGGTAAGTGATCGCATTTCCAGTCAGGCCGAAGTGGTCATAGTGAAATTCACCAAGCACACCGAAGTGCTTGTTGAAATTGATACCTGCACCCACTTCGAAGGTGTAACTGTCTGTGTAGTAGTTGCCGGTATCACTCGCAGGCAGATTCAGACCGGCACCCGCGACAAACGCGACTTTGCTCGAGCCATCGGCATTGTGCCAGCGATCCTGGTAGCGTGAGCGTCCATACGAACGGCGGCCTGGCCCGGGCTGGCCCGCATCGTACCCTCCCGTCAGGCTGGCGCGCTCCGTGTCCAGCGGCGTTGCCGCAGCAAACGTGCCGTCCACATCAGCGCTGCTGCTGACGCCCTCCGGCTGGTAACGAAGATCGCGTGTGGGGTCCGCGACCGCGGTATTCATAGAAAAAACGGATGGAGCAGACGCCGAGTCAATTGGTGCTGCTGGTGCTGCCGCATACAGAAAGGGTGCGGCGGAGAATGCCGCCAGCGCAGTGACGCTGCGCAAAACTGGTGTGCTGAATGAATAACCCATACTGAGTGAGATGCTCCCTGAGCGAACGTGATTGGTGTCCGTGCAGACACAATTCCTGACTGCAAGTTGTGTGACGGACCTTTAGTCCCTTGGATAACCTCAGGTCCTCGCCGGCAGCCCGCGCCATTCGCCGCGTCGTGAGAAAGGGTGCAAGCACCCTCCTCCTATGCGATATCGAATGCCTCAGGACTGAGCGCAGGGTCGCTTTTGACCAGGATGGTTTTATGCGTCATCTCTTCAAGCTCCTGGAGACGGCGTCCACCGTTAGACTTCAGCGTCTTCACGACTTCGGGGTGCACACGCAGCAGCACATCCGCCTTCTCCACGTGGCGGTACATTTTTCGCATCTCCACGTAGATTTCGTTGGCGATGGTTACGGGCGACTTGATCATGCCCGTGCCTTCGGTGACTGGATCGGGGATGCAGAGTGTACGCTCCAGCGACTGCTTGACGCGCTTGCGTGTCATGATGACCAGGCCGAAGTCGTTGAAGGGCAGAATCTTGGACGGTGCGCGGTCGGTCCGCATCGCATCTTCCAGCGCTTGGAGCACCTTGGCACGGTTCTTGCGCTCATCCATGTCGATGAAGTCGATCACGATGATGCCGCCCAGATC
>CAXUHI010000030.1:0-34396 GCA_964251045.1 uncultured Terriglobus sp.
CTTGTGACCGTAGTGACGACCAAAGATCTGTGGTTTGTTCCAACACCTCGCAACGGCGACGAAGTGACACCGCTATGCATTCACACCTTTGACACGATACCCACGGGTATCGCCGAGGTCGAACCGGATGTGTTCATCATCTTTTCCGGGAATTTGTATACGACCCACGAGTCCTTCGCCCATCGGCTTGACCTCAGAGAGTGGACGCCCGGCACACCCGCGCAACCTAGGCTGCTGTGTCAATTCCCAAAAGAGGCGCGTGGCCTGAACGGCTGCTGCATGATCTCGCCCGGAGTGATACTCGTTGCGGACTGTTTCGCCAGTCTCATCTGGCGCTTCGAGCTCACGGAGCACGAGGACGCTCCTTCGATTCGAGTTTGGTTGGCGCACGAGAGTATGAGCTATTACCCGGGAAAAATGAAGCCCGAGCAGCCGGGAGTGAACGGCGTACGCTATGCGGCGAAGACAGGTTACCTCTACTACACCTCCACGGCGAAGAAGCTCTTTATGCGTATCAAAGTGGATCCGAAAAGCTTTGAACCGGCCGGTGAACCTGAGCTGATCGTTGCCGGCCGCATGGGTGACGACTTCTGCATCGACGAAGAAGGCGAGGTGATTTACCTGACGACTCACCGTCAAAACACGATCGATGTTGTTTCAATGGACCCGGGCTTGAACAGTGGGTTTACCCAGAGTGTTGCCGGCGATCCCTACACGAACGACCTGATAGGTCCATCCAGTGGAGTCTGGGGCCGAGACGCAAGCGCTTACGGCCGAATCGGCTATTTCCTCATGGACGGCGGCACTGCCTCTCCGCCGCCTGACGGTCCCCGAGAAGCGCAACTGCTCAGGGTGGAGTTCCAGCCCCTGCCGAAGACGTTTCCCGGATCCGGATCTTAATGCGATCAGATTCAAAGACTGCGGAGCGCTGGTTCGCTGGTTTCAGATGCCTGGTCTACCATTCCACCGTTTCCGCACCCATCTTTACCACTGCCCCTGGATGTTTCTCGTTTGGACTTCACTGGTTTCGCCGCAGGGGAGAAGCCGAAAGCAAGTAGGGTTCACTACACCAAAAGTCAAAAAACGTAGCCGATCTGAGGCAGTGCGTGTAACTGGTGGCAACGGCGTTTATCGAGGATCGATTCTATAGAAGCGTTCGGCTGTACTTTGGTGAATATGAATCGCGTGTCGCGGACCCTATCCCTCGTCGCAATTGCGGTTTTGAGCGCCCACCCTGCCCAGCTCCTTATTGCTCAGGCACCGCAGGGCGTCATAGGCCAGTGGACGCTCCAACTGGGTAAGCGCACGTTATTTGTTCTCGCGCTTGAGCCATCCAACGGGCAATCGGGGCCGATTTCGGGCACCTTCTCACGCCCGGTACATCTCTCAACTTCCGACGCCGTGTCGTTCTCCAATGTTGAAGGCCCGACCGAGGTACACCGGATAGTGGCGTCCCAATGGGAAGGGAACATCCTTTCCTTCACGACTCAGTCTCCAAGAGATGCCAGCAACAAGACCGTCTACAAACTGGCTCTCAAGGATGAGGCCGATGTGCAGGTGAAGGTTGAGGGTGTTCCTCTCCCTCCTTTCACGCTGACTCGATCAAAAGGAAGCGCATCTGTCTCAGACGAATGGCACTCGGGACAGAGATACTTTCCCGATGATGACGCACCCTCCAATCCTGAAATGAAGCGACTTTTCGACGAGGATCAACGTGCGCGGCAATCAGGGCCGGATATAGATTGGGCCACCGTAAGTAAGGCTGACACAGGACGTCGCGCAGCAACGATGCGCCTCCTCAGTGCGGGGTCTCTTCACTCGGGTGAAGACTTCGAATGGGCTGCCAACGTCTTTCAGCACGGCTCAGGACCCAGCGATTTTCTCATGGCTCATACGCTTGCAATCGTTGCGGTTCGGAAGGGTTATAGCGACAGCACATGGATCGCAGCCGCTACGTTGGATCGGTACCTGCAATCCATCAAACAGCCTCAGATATACAGTACGCAATTCATCACGCCTGACGGGAAAGCAACAACGCAAGATCCCTATAATCAAACCCTCATCCCAGATGCACTTCGTCGGCAGCTCCAGGTTCCTGCTCTAGCCGCGCAAGAAGTACAGCGTCAGCAGTATGACTCCCAGCGTCACATCGACAGCAAGAACGCAAAGCCTTAGGCTGTCTGCACTGTTGTCAGAGAGATTGAACGGGATTAATCCCTGCAAGTCGCATAGTCAGGAGCAACACCGGTCAAGGCGGCTCCGGCATTTAATGCGATGCGGTCGTTGACCGCATTCTGCAACCGCTGCTTACAGCCGAGATAACGCTCAGTCGTTTAGACGGACACGTGCCCGAGCAGGAACTGTATTTGTTCGAGCTCCCCACCCGCCTGATGACACAGGCGAGCGCCAGCCGTGCAAGAAAGACGAATCGCGTTTGCTCCTCACCTGTACGGCGCTTCTCGTTACCTAGCTGACGAGGTGATCCTTTGCAGCCACGAACTTCTTTGGAGATGTGCCGGAGAATCTTCTGAAAGCAGCACAAAAAGCACTTTGGGATTCGTATCCGATACCGAGCGCCACCGCACCCAACGTTTGCCCCTTCTCCCTTAGCTTGTGCGTCGCAAGGGTCATTCGCCAGCGAGTGAGGTAGGCTATGGGCGTTTCTCCAACCACCCTCTTAAAGAGTTGGGCGAACGCAGTCCGAGACATCCCGGCGGTACGTGCCAGATCTTCGAGCGTCCACGCATGAGCGGGCCGCTCGTGCATACAGGCGAGCGCTGTTCTGATCTGCGGTTCGGCAAGGGCGGCGAACCATCCCGAACCATGGTTGCTCTGTTCCTGGTGTAGACGCAACGCGTCGATGAGCAACGTGTACGCTACCTGCTGCGCGACCAGCGTCCCGCCCACCTGCGGTTGGCGCATCTCGCTTAGAAGGCGCTGCACGCCCCATCGCATCGAGGCGCATTGCTGATCCCCGGTAAGGAGGACGAGCGGTGGCAAAGCATCGAGGAGAAAGCCCGCATCCCCTTCGAGATCGAAGTGGGTTCCAAGCAGGAGGAAGTCCTTCCCCGGCGTGATTGCAAGCACGCCCTGGTACCGCGCTATTGCCGAGACGACCTTGCGTGCATCCACGGGTACCAAATTCAAATCGCTGGCGATGACAAAGGGCTTCCCATGGGGAAGCAACAAGCAGTCTCCCTGATGAAGCCGAGCTGGAGGCTCACCCTCCAACGCCAACCAGCAGGTTCCGTCGACGACCATGTAGCACTTGATTCCCTGGTAGGCAGGCAGTTGCAACGACCATGGATCGCCTGCGGAGAGCGCGCCGGTCACATAGGCTCGTGGTTTGAGTAACGAAAGTACGTCCGAAAGAGGGTCCATAAGGCTTGTACGCGCACGACGAGATTCTGTACTTTCAAGCATTGATCGTACAGGAGGTGCGGCCTATCTTCCATGTAGACCGTTCACGGTCTCGCAAAGGGGAGTAAATGCCAACGACTACCAGTGTTCCAACAAGAAGTGTCCGGTTTCATAGTTACGGTGAGCCAGCCGAGGTATTGCGCCTGGAAGAGACGACGCTTCCGGCGCCTGCAAGTCAGCGTATCCGCGTCAAGGTGGAGGCCTGTGGTCTGAATCCGGCCGACTGGGCTTTGTGCCGGGGGTCTGTTCGCCGGAAGCCTTCCACGTGGGATCGGGTTGGAGGTAGCTGGAACCGTCGATGCTGTTGGCCAAGATGTAACAGACGTAGAGGTCGGGCAGCTTGTATTCGGACCAGTCGATTTCGTCGACACCAGCAGCGCCGGAGCTTCCGATTACGCCATCTTGCAGCACTGGACTCCTGTTCCAACCGGGCTGGATGCGCTTCATGCTGCGGCTTTACCAATGGCAGTCGCGATTGCCTACGGCAGCCTGGATTGCCTCGGCGTCGGAGCCGGAAACTTAGTGTTGATCAATGGCGCGGGGACTACGGTTGGGTTCGCAGCGGTTCAGATCTCGTTGCTGCGCGGAGCACGCGTGATTGCAACTGCCGGTGCCACCTTCGCGGATCAACTGCGTGCCCTCGGCGCTGTCGTCACCGCCTATGGCGATGGCCTGCCGGAGAGAGTTTCGGCACTGCTGGATCGGTCGCCGGACCTGATCCTTGACACCGCACCCGTCAACGGTGCTCTTCCCGCACTTGTTCAGATAGCCGGTGACCCAAAGCGGGTTATGACCATCAGCGACTTCGCGGCTGCAAAAACATTGGGTGTTCGCTCTAATCTTGAAGAGCCCGGCATGCGCATACGCTATGACGTTCTGAAGGAGTTTGCGGACCTTGCTGCCCAGGGCAGGTTTTCCATTCCTATCGCCCGCACGTTCGCTCTTGACGAATGGAAGACGGCACTCTCCGTCAGCGAAGGCCAGCAGGCGCGAGGAAAACTGATCCTTCTGCCCTGACCCTCTCTGGCCTGGTCGATCCTGGGTAATGGGAGTCAAAATGCTGAACCTCTGCTCTCGCCTTGTCTTCTTCGGCTTGATGTTTCGCCCGCAGGCCTCTGGAAACTTCTAGCTCTCAATAGGTGGGTCGACCAGCAGCGTCTTCGGGAGCGGAAGACTCCTCGTTCCTGGTCTGGTTTGAAGGTTGGCATAGCAGCATTGCTCGGGTTTGTGACGGGTTGATATGTCCTGGTCCACGCGGTAAATGCAACGTAGCCTGAGACTGTTGTGTATGGTGTTGCGGGTCATGCATCAGCCAAACACACAATGAACGCCCGGCGCTAGCGTACCTCAGGAACTTAGTGCGTGTGATCGGTGTTGGGTGTGGTGCTGCTCGACTCGTTGCCGGTCAGTTTCTGGACAATGGCGAACTGTTCATTCGCCTCGGCGGTTTTGCCGGCTGCACGGTAAACACGGCCAAGGAAGAAGTGCGGTGGTTCCGCAGAGGGCGCGAGCGTAATGGCCGTCCTCAGCGCTGTTATAGCCTCTTCCAAACGATGGACCTCGCTGAGTGTGCGACCTAATTCCTGCAATACAAGCGGGTTATTCGGGGACAATGCGGCAGCCTTTTGCAGATACGGTAACGCTTCCTGCGGACTCCCCTGGGATCGGATCAGCAGGCCAAGGTCGAGATACGGCTGCGCGTCCTTGCTGTTCTTGTTCTCGCCCCACTGGATCGCAGTCTGGTATGCCGTGCGGGCAAAATCCAGTTGTTGCAGCCGTTCATAAGCGAGACCAAGGTTGTACTCGGATCTCGAGTCCTCCGGTAGCACGGTCAGGCTACGTTTGAACGATTGAACAGCGGCGGCATTCAGGTCAAGGTTATACTGCGTTCTGCCCAGCAGGTACCAGGCCTGCGAATTGACGGGGGGCGTGGCAACGGCTCGAAGCAGCCAGCGCTGCGCCTCGCTATAGGACTGAAGCAGGATGTAGTCGGAGGCGACCGCGGTGAAGTCGTCCGAAGTCGGTGGCCGAAGCTTTGCCGCCTCAGAGTAAGCCTTGAGCGATGCATCCGGCTGATTGTCGCGGAGAAGCACATAGCCGAGAAGGTAGCGTGCATCAGGGCAGGCAGGATGCGCGTCAACAAAGATCCGCAGGCTTTGTGCTGCGCTGCCCCATTGCTGGTGTGCAATCACATCCTGTGCTGCAGTTGTTGCCGGGCAGAGAGTAACAGGAAGCTGCTTCGCAAAGCCGGTGGATGCGAACAGTGATCCTGCCGCACCGTAGGTCAGCGGCAAAACTAGGCACGTCAGAAGGGCTGCACGTGATGCGTCAACCCTGGCGATCGAGGTAAAAGTCATAGAACCAAATGCGAATCCCAGTGTAGCGCTGAAAGTTTGAGGCAACCCATCGGCTTACGATTCGCTTGGCAGTCGAGCAATCTTGACCGACAACGATCGGAATCGAGTCGACACTAGTTGGACGCAGGCCGGAGGCGCACAGACCTATCCGCTTCTGAGACAGCATACATATAATCCGCCGCCAAATTATGAAGCATCTGCGTGGTGTGGTCCGGCCAGGTAATTTCAACTTCATCCACAATAGAAGCCTCGTTGAGGCCGAAGAAAAGCCGAGGGTCGCTTGAGGAAGCGAAGCTGCCGCCGCAAAGAACATCACCACGCTGGCGTATTCCTCCGGCAGTGACCAACACGCGCGCTCCAATCGCATCGTGGTTGGATTTTCCGGCGCGTGCCAATCGGAATTCGATCCAGTGATGCGTATCGGATGAGACATTACGCAGCAGCGTGGGTGAGCCTTCCAGATTGTTGATGACAACATCGATGCGGCCGCGGTTGAAAAGATCGCCGAATGCCGCTCCACGCGCGGTGAGCGGTTCGGCAAGCCCGCTCCCCTCAACCGCATCGACAGCCCGAAACCGGCCGCTTCCGGTGTTGCGAAACAGCAGCGGGCGTTGCGCAAAACTCGTTCCCCAATCCTGCTGATCCGCCTGCGGATAGACGTGGCCGTTGGCATAAAACAGGTCTTTGCGGCCGTCGCGATCAAAATCGAGAAAGCCAGTGCCCCAACCGAGAAAGGGAGTACTGAGCTCGGCGAGGCCTGCCTTCGCACTGATGTCGGTGAACCCCATCTTGCCATCGCCGTCATACAACACCTTGTAATCGTCAGAGAAGTTTGTCGTCGCAAGGCCGAGATCGCCGGTATTTCGGAAATCCGCGACGGCAACACCCATGGTTGCCGACTCCCGTCCCTGGCCATTGACCGCGAAGCCCGATTCAAAGCTCTCATCCTGCAACTTACCGTTACGCAGGTTGCGGTACAGGTAGTTCGGCGTGGAGTCGTTGCCGACCAGTAGTTCCGGAAAGCTATCGCCGTCCAGGTCGACAAACAGTGAGACCAGACCGTAATAGCCCGGCTTGTCAGCCACGCCTGCTTTTTCACTCACATCTGTAAACGTACCGTCACCGTTGTTGTGGAACAGGTGATCGGGTGCGCCCTGCAGACCACGCGGACCGCAGAACGTAATGACACCCCGAAAAGTGCACGTATTGGAAGCCACGGTGTTGGCACCTGGCGTGGGTGGATGTGCAAAGTCGAAGGCGGTGTATCCCGGAACAAACAGATCGAGCAGTCCGTCGCCGTCATAGTCACCGGCGGTAGCGCCGGTCGACCAAGCGCCCAGAGCCACCCCGGCTTTTTCTGCAACGTCAGTGAACGTGCCGTTGTGGTTGTTGTGGTACAGGCGATTCTTACCAAGATTGGTCACGTAGATATCGGGCCAGCCGTCGTTATCGAAGTCAGCGGCAATTGCCCCAACGCCCCAGCGGTCATTTTCCACGCCGGCAGCCTCCGCCACGTTCGTAAACGTACCGTCATGATTGTTGTGGAACAGCGCGGCGTGCGGCGGGGCAGCCCTGCCTGCCATGGCTTCAACCGTCGATCCATTGACCAGGTAAATGTCCAGCCAGCCGTCCCCGTCATAGTCGAACAGGGCCACACCGCTGCCCAGCGATTCGGAAATGAGCGTGATCTGCTTGCCACCCACGTGGTGCTGCCACGCGGCCAGCCCGGCAGCCCGGGTCACGTCCTGAAAGACGGGGTCGCCGCTCTTGACATAACCGCCCGCCGTGATGGGGCGGTGCTGCGGGTCTGTCGCCGCAGCGGCTGCTTTGCCCGTGCTGACGCCCCCACCCGTCTGCGCCTGAGCGGCCGGGAACAGGCAGACGAGTAAAACTGCGGCGGCGGCGCACATGCCGCGACCGACTCTCCTCTCAGCGGGCCTGCTCTTTCGCGTTGATAACGTCTTTCGCCTGATTCGCAGTGGATTCGCTGGCCTCTCTCTGCAGTCTGGCGTACACCTGCAGTTCAGAGCGGGACTCCTCGTTGTTCCCAAGTGCCTTGTAGGCACGTGAAAGCAAAAAGTGGATGGACGGCTCCTGCGGAGCCGCCTGGGCGGCAGGCCGCAGATCGTCCAGTGCCTTCTGTGGCTGGTCCAGCTTCAGCAGGGCATTGGCGCGGTCGACGCGCGCCTGCATCAGATCGGGGCAAGTCGCTACCGCCGTGTTCAGTGGAGGCAACGCGTCCGCGGCAGCCTGATTGCTGCCCCCTTTTGTCCCAAGGATGCTGTTACCCAGCTTCCACAGCGTAATGCAGCTGCCCGGATCGACGCGAAGCTCGGCACGGAACTCGCCCGCGGCAGACTCGTACTTTTCCTGGAGCCAGAAGGCGTTCCCCAGGTGGTAGTGCGTGCCAGGCTGGTTCGGGTCCTTGGCCACTGCTTTGGTGTACTCGGCCAGCGCGCCGTCGTAGTTCTTCATACTTTCGTCCACCTCGCCAGCCATGATGTGTGCAGTGCTGGAGTCAGGATCGATCTGGTCGACCCTGGCCAGCGAGTCCTCAGAAAGCTTCAGGTAGGTCTTGCCCAGCAGGTACCAGGTCTGCTGGTCGCGGGGATTCCGCCCGAGATACTCACGCAGATGAGCCGTGCCCGCACCAGGGTCGCCTGTCGCGATCTCGACCCGTGCCAGTGCGAGCTCGGCATCGTTGTTGGTGGGATCCGCAGCAACGGCCTTGGTCAGCTCCGCCTTGGCTTCGGGGAGGCGCCCCAGGCGGTAGTCACACAGGCCCAGCAGTGTTTGTGCCGTAACCATATGCGGGTCGATGCCCAGCCCCTTGCGCAAGGTCTCTGCCGCACGGGCAAAGTCATTCGCCTTGAACAGGAGCATACCAAGGTTGTTGTACGCAGGCGCCAGGCGCGGCGCCAGGCGGACGATCTCGGTGTATCGGGCGATGGCGGTCTGGCTGTCGCCATGCGACTGAGCATCCCGCGCTTCGGCATACAAACGCTGCACCTCCGGTGTCACCGGGTCGGCACCGCGTTGGGCTGGCAAGACAAGCGTAGAGGCTAATACGCCGCTCCATACCAGCCAGTAAAGAGAACCGGGGTTTCACATGCCGTACCAGTGCCGTTGTGGGTACCAGCGCGGGGCCGCAAAATGCACGGGGCGGCTCGCGCAGCCCCTCGTTCGTAGATGGTTAGTGGATGGTTAGAAGTTCAGCCGAATGGTGGCCTGACCTTGCCGGTTGGTGCTGTTGGTCCCTGGGCTATACTGCCCAACGTTTGAGTTCGAGTAGTCCGTGTTGATGCCGCCCGCAAAATAGGTCCGGTTCAGGAGGTTGAAGTAGTCAACCTTGAGGGTGAGTTTATAGCGTTCGGATAAGAAGAAGCCCTTCTCCAGGCTGGCCGCTTCGTTGTAGTAATTGGGACCACGCAGCTCGGCATAGTTCCGCATGGCGTTACCGAGGATGTATTGGCTACCCGTGGATACGAACGCAGCAGTGTTGAAGATCTGCGGGATGGTACCCGTCTTGCCATTGACGAGATATTGGTGCGCAAGGTTGTAGCCCCCACTTTTGAGCGCAACCCCAGGGACACGGTTGGGGCGGTTGAAGCCATTGATCGGACTACTTCCATTGCTGACACCGAAGGGTGTGCCCTGTTCGTAGTCAAGAATCCAACCGATCTTCCAGCCGCCGGTAAGCTGGCCGGTGACGCCGCGATTGCTGAAGAAGGGCTTGCCGGGACCGAGGGGCAGTTCATACGTACCGCTGATTTTCAGGGTATTGGGTTCGTCGGAGCTGGAGATGCTGTACTCCGGTGTCTGGTTGAACTTGTTAATGCCGCCATTTGCGAAGCTGGAGAAACCGCTGCTGGCGTTATCCATGGAGCGTGACAGGGTGTAGCCGATCAGGAACGACAGGCCATTGCTGAGGTGTTTGTCAACCTCAACCTGGAGGCTCTGGTAGTAAGCGGTGCCGGATCCTTCAAAGTTATTCTGAATGTTGTTGAATTGAGGATAAGGCCGCAGTGCTTGGGCAACAGTCGCGTTGCCTCCGAAATCCTTTATGAAGTTGGTATATGGCAGGTTGACGCCGTCTACCTGGGTCTGACCGGCTGTGAACGTATCGCTCAACTTGCCTTGCAGCGCCAGATATTGCGGATTGAGCTGGTTGATCGGGTTCAGAGCGCTCGGAAGATGGATGATACGGTTGCCGACCCAAGCTGCAGTCAGGAACGTACGAAATGGAAGCTGACGCTGCACGTTGACGCTCCACTGCTGACTGTACGGTGCGAAGCCGTCAGCAGAGGGATTGAAGGCGTTGATGTTCTGTCCATTGCCCAGGCTGGGGTTGTATGGCGTAGCTTGCGGGTTGGGCAAGGGATTGTTATCCCACTGCCCATAGGAAGAGGTATAGCTGTTGGTGCTGCCACGCACGAAGGAACCCACCAGCAGGTTGCCGTAGTTCACCGCCACCTTGTTCGTGCCGTACTCGTAGGCACCGCCGTTGAGGAAGGCGATGGAGAAGCCGCCCTGGACAACGGTTTTGTCGTTCAGCTTATAGGCTAGGCCGAAGCGCGGGCCAAAGTGGCCGAAGTGGGTGCTGGCCCGACTTGGTTCGCCATTGAAGCCCAATCGGCTAACCGCGCCAAACAGGGTCTGACCGTTCAAACCCACTGCGGCGGGGTTCCGAACATTAGGATTGAAGTACACCACGTTATCATGGACTTCCGTGAAAGGTACCTGGATGTCATAGCGAATTCCCAGGTTGACGGTCAGCCGGGTGCTCAGTTTGATGTCGTCCTGGATGTAAGGCGAGAAATCAAGGTTACGCAGCTTCAACTCCTGCGAATTGCTGCGTAGGGCGTTATCGGGTAAACCAAGCAGGAAGCTCGCGAAGGGATTGCCGTACGTTCCGAAGTTAGCGTCCGCCGGGTTGTTGACTGAGGTCTGGTGACTGCTGAAATTGAACTGGCCGCCGGCGGTTTGCTCTTCGTTGTCGTCTTGGAAGGTGCGGCGAATCTCGCCACCGATGTTGAAGGTGTGACGGCCCTTGGTCCAAAGCCAATTATTTACGAAGGAGAGGCCGAGCTTGCGATTGACAGAGGACAGGTTAGAACCACCCGTTCCCCAGCTGGTGTAGCCCTGGCCGCCGCCGAAATTGATGTTTGGCGCAATGACGCTCTGCTGAACGACAGGTGAGTTGATGCCGGTCAGATGGTTGAACTGGTTGTTGATTTCGCCAATCCAACCCACGCCGGCGGTGACGACCAGTTTGTCGGTCAGGGCGTTGCTGTAACTCAACAGGAAGACGCTGCCGATGTTTGGGAAAAACCGCTGGCTACTGAGCGGGTTTGGCGCAAGAACAAACGGAGCGTTATCGAATCCCGAGTTGTTGAAGGTGTTACGCCACTGCGTGTAATGGAGGCTCTGCTTGTCATTGATCTTGTGATCGATGACAAAGCCCCAGACGTGCTGGATGTTCGGGATCGAGTTGGGCACAAAGTTCTTGTTATTCTGCAAGTTGCCGGTGCCGGTGCCTGGACGGTCTGGATTGGGCAGGTACTGCAAGAAGCTTACAGAGGCCGGGCTGAACCGTGACTGCGGAATGATATTGGTGTCACAGGCTGGGTTGGTTGCATACTGGGCGGCGCTGGAGCAACCAAAGGGCGCACCGGTTGTTGGATCATAGATGGGGATTAACTTGCCGCTGGCGTTCACGAAGTCGCCGAAATTTCCGGCCTTCTCCTGTACCGAAGGAAGCGTGGAAAGACTTTGATTTTCGGCGTTCTGCTTGAACCACTCCTGGCTGTAAAGGCCGAAGGTGCGACTGCGGGCGTTATAGATCTTCGGGATCGAGAGAGGGCCGCCCACGGTGAAGCCGTAGTTGTTTTCGTGGTCGAGCGGCACCTGACCGTTCCCGCCCTGCGGTTTGCTGTTGTAAAAGCCTACGGAATCGAAGAAGTTGTTGCGGTTGATCTCGAACAAGCTGCCGTGATACTCGTTTGTGCCGGATTTGGTCTGGTAGGTGAGCGCGCCCTGGCCGAGACCGAACTGCGCGGAGAAGGTGGTGCGCTCAACGCGGACTTCGCTGACGAGGTCGTACGGCGGGTTGTAATTGGTGGTGTAACCCTCTGTTTCCGACTGCGGCACCGGAATGCCGTTGTACAGGATCTCCTGCGAGAAGTCCGCGCCGCCGCTGATCCGGTGCGAGAATGTGCTGCCGGTTGTGCCGGGGGAGAGGAACTGGAGCGCGTCGGCCTGGCGGCCGCGGCCGGAAACCTCCACAGGCAGCGACTCAAGTACTTCCGGATCGATGGTGGTGCCGATCTGCGGCTGCGTGGTGTTCAGGGTCTGCTGGTCTGCCGTAACCGATACGGTTTCCGACGCGGAGCCGGTGACCAGGTTGAAGTCGATGCTGCCGATGGTGCTGACCTGGACCGGGATGCCGGTCTTGACGCTGTTCTGGAAGCCAGACGCTTCGATCTGCACATCGTAGTTGCCGGGCGTGAGTCCGCGCACGGTGTAGGTACCTGAGCTACTGGTCGAGAGCCGCTGCGCAACGTTGGTGTCCCGGTTGGTAACGATGACCGTGGCCCCGGCAACGACGGCACCCGTATTATCCGTCACCGTGCCGGTCAGGCCTGCGTCCGCCTGGGCGTAGAGCCGTGGGCTTGAGATTGGGGGGATCAACACCGCTAGGGCGTAGAGAACCAGGGATATCAAGCGCGTGTGCTGAAGGGGCTTGCGTGGCAACAAACTCATGTGGTCTCCAAAAGGTGCTGCAATGGTTACTGTTAAATCTTCACAGGTTCCCAGCGAAAACATTCGCCTGCGCGGCAGTGGCCCGCATGGAATCGGTCATCTGACGTGACGTAAATCTCGCGCCTTTAGATGGGCGAAAAGGTAATCCTCTCGATGGAGGATTGTCAAGAGGCTTTGTAGAGCGACGCGGTGAACGCCCTTCTCACCTGAATGCTGCACGCAGGTCCGCATCGAGAGCGCGCAACATGCAGCTTTCGACAGACTGATTTTTGCTGTGCCCCGCCTGAGATGACGAGCCCGAAGGGGCAGGGCGCGTTAGGGCAGGGGCATCGCAACGGGAGCCGCAGCCGGAACCGCAATAGACCAATGGAGAAACTCGGCGCTTGCGTGGACCTCCTGCAGCCGCTCGTACTGATCACGATCCAGGTCGTAACGATGCCGTCGCCGTCGCAATCGCCCCAGGTCGCACCGGTGGACCAGTTGCCCAGCGCTACGCCCGCCTTGACGGCAACATCAGAAAACGTGCCGTTGTGGTTATTGTGGTACAGCCGATTCCCTCTAAAGTTGGAGACGTAGAGATCAGGCCAGCCATCGTTGTCATGGTCGGCAACCGCGACGCCGATGCCCCAGCGACCGTTCTGCACGCCTGCCTTCGCGGCCACATCGGTAAAGGTTCCATCGTGGTTGTTGTGGAACAGGGCAGCGTGCGGTGCCGTTTTTCCGCCCGAGGCGGTCTCGTAGGTCGACCGTTCACCAGGTAGATATCCAGTCGGCCATCGTTGTCATAATCGATCAGCCCCACGCCCGAGCCAACTGTTTCGAGAATGTACTTCAGGGTGCCTGTACCGCTCACGTGTGACCACTTGCTCAGGCCCGCTTTTCCGCGGTGTCCTGAAAGATCACAGGACCTGTAGCCGTGAAGCCACCGGCAGTAATCGGCCGCTGTTGATCGTCCAGTACCACGGCATGTGGAGTCCCCCTGTTGACTCCGCCGCGACCCTGGCCTGGATCGTATCGCCCTGTCAGACCTCGCCGCCTATCGCGCCGACACAACACACAACATTGTGGTCACCCACTTCGGTAGCGCGGACGGCCTGGGTTCGTCCGAGGGGTCCGATGCGGGGCATCCCTCGGCAGTGCGCCTTGGGGAACGGCGGCTTTGCTTTGCCATGCGCCGGGGCGTCGTCATCGTCGATCCATCGCTGCTGCCGGCCTCCCGCCCCTCTCCTCCCATGGTTGTAGAGCAGATCACGGCAGAACGATCGCGAAGTAACGCGCGCGGACCTGGCATCGCTGCCGCCAGGTCCCTCGCACTTCGCGTTCTCCTTTGCCGGCATCAGTCTTGCGTCGCCCCAGCGGCTGCAGTACCGCTACCAGCTCACAGGCGCAGGGCTTTGTTGCTGTTTCCGTTCGGCTTGAGATACTTTCGCAGAGACTTCGCGGTAACTATATGGACGAGTGCAGGCAGCAGTTGGACGAGACACGGGCGCTGGTGCATGAGAGCCTTGGTGAGGCGCGCCGCTCAATCTGGAATCTCAGGACGGAAGGTGCCGACGCGCAGAGCTTGCCCGCGCGCCTCCTGCGCACCGCGCAAAGCGTGATCGCGCGTGACGACGACTCACAAGTCGAAACCACCGGCGTGTACCGTGCACTTCCCCCTCGGCCGCCGAGGACGAACTTTACCGCATCGCGCAGGAGGCTGTGGCCAATGCGCTTCTCCACGCCGATGCCACTGAAATACAAATCCGGCTCGTGTACACGCAGGTGGACATGAGCCTTGACATCATGGACGATGGCCGGGGGTTTGATGTCTCCGCCGCCCCTCGCGCAAGGAAGGGCATTTCGCCTGACCGGCCAGAAGGAACGCGCAGATCAAATTGGTGCAACACTCATCCTGCACAGCAAACCCGGCTATGGCACCACCGTACGGGTCGATGTGCCCCTTCGCGCGACGAGGGGAAAGAGGGGAGGAATCGAATGTCATCACCGATCCAATTGCTTGTCGTGGATGATCATCCTGTCGTCCGAAAGGGGGCTAGTTGCCCTTCTGCGTACGGTTACGGGTATGGGAGTGGTCGCGGAGGCCAGCGACGCGGAAGAGGCCGTAAAGCTGCACCGGCAGCACCTGCCGGACGTGACGCTGATGGATCTCTTCCTGTGTGGAGGCCGCGCGAGCCAGGGCAAGCCCGCTGCCAAGGTCTGGCGCACGGCGACCGATGCCGAGCTGAAGGCCTTGTTGCTGGCACGCGCGCCCGTAGAGAAGGAGCGCATTGAGACAGAGCTAAGGAACGGTTCCGGCATCACCAACGGCCATGGCAAGTTTGTTGCGGGGGTCGTGCTGATCACCGGCGGCTATTCCGCCGAAGGCAAGTATTCCCACTTCTTTGTGACAGAGGTTCCTCTCCAGATCGGCGATAACACCTTGCCGCCGGGCAACTATGTGCTGGGATGGGAGCGCGGCGAAGCGATGCTGAATGTTCATTTTACGATGCTGCAACTGGCAAGGTCCGCACCTCTGTCGAGGCAAGAAACGTACCGGGATCGACGCGCGTCGAGTCATTCAGAATTTAGCCGCCGTAGGGGAGTCTGTCATTCAGATCGGCCGCTTCGGCATACCGTTCCGGCTTGCGCGTACGTCAGATTGCAAGGGCAGCACAAATTCACCGATAGTGTTCTCGATCATTAGGGAAGTCGTTTCATGCACTTCAAACAATATCGCCGCACGTTCCAACTCGCCAGTCTCGCCGCCCTGCTGTCGCTCGCCGCTTCGCTCTTACTGGCGCTGTCCAGGGCGGACGCGCAGGTGTCGCCAGGCGGTGCCGGCAAGCCCGCAGCGACTGGCCCGCCCCCCGCTGCCGCGGTCTCGGGCAAGTTCGTCGACACCACGGGCGCGAGCCACATTGCGTTTCAAGCGCAAGCCTCGCACACTGCCAAAAAGTACCTGATTGAAACCATGGGCTCAGGCGTGGCACTGTTCGACTACGACAACGATGGCCTGCTCGATATCTTTTTTGTTAACGGCGCACCGCTTACCGACCTAACCTCGAAGACGGTGCCACAGAAGACCGATCCCAAGTACTGGAACCGCCTCTACCACCAGAAGAAGGATGGCACCTTTGAAGATGTGACCGTAAAGGCCGGTCTGCAGGGTATCGGCTATGGGATGGGCGTGGCCGTTGCAGACTACGACAACGATGGCTATGAAGATCTGTACGTCACCGCATACGGCGGCGCGCGGCTTTACCACAATGACGGCAACGGCACCTTCACCGACGTCACCGATGCGTCAGGCACTGGGGGCAGCGGATGGTCGACATCGGCCGCATGGGTCGACCTGGACAACGACGGCCTGCTCGATCTTGTGGTGCTTCGGTATGTTCAGTGGCAGTTTGACGATATCTGGTGCGGCGAACATCGCGAGGGATACCGCTCCTACTGCCATCCGGATGTCTTTTCCGCTATCGCGCCCTTGGTTTACCACAACGATGGTGCGGGACACTTCACTGAGGTGGCAAAGAGGATGGGCTTGGACAAGCCCGCCAAAGGACTCGGCATCGCCATCGCAGACTTTGATGGGGATGGCAAGGTGGACATTGTCATCGCAAATGACTCCATGCTCGAATTTCTCTACCACAACAAGGGCAACGGGACCTTTGAAGAGATCGGCCTGCAGGCAGAAATCGCTGTGGACGGCGAGGGCAAGACCTATGCTGGCATGGGCGTCGACTTCCAGGACTATGACAATGACGGCCTCCCCGACCTGATTATTACCAACCTTGCAAATCAGAAATATGCACTGTACCGGAACAACGGCGATTCCAGCTTTACGTATGACAGCTATGTCAGTGGTTTGGGCGGCATGACCCTGCTACACTCCGGCTGGGGCGTTCGTTTTCTGGATTACGACAACGATGGCCGCAAGGATCTGCTGATTGCGCAGGGCCACGACCTGGATACCGTTCAACTTAACTTTCCGCAACTTCATTACAAGGAACCCATGCTGCTGGCGCGCAACATGGGCGCTGGCTTTGCCGATGTGTCGGCCCAGTCCGGGGATGTGTTCAAGCAGACCTGGGCGGGGCGCGGCATGGCCATCGGTGACATCGACAACGACGGCCGCATGGATGCGGTTGTCACCACCAATGACGGCTCCGCCCACGTCTTGCACAACGAGACGATAACGTCCAACCACTGGCTCACGGTACGGCTGGTAGGCCATCGTAGTAATCGTGATGGAATCGGCGCGCAAATCAAAGTGGCAACAGAAAGCGGATCGCAATTTGCCATGGTTTCCACGGCGGGCAGTTACCTGTCCTCCAGTGACAAGCGCGTTCATTTTGGGCTGGGCAAAGCCGCTGCCGTCACCGCGGTCCAAGTGCGCTGGCCCAGCGGCACGGTGCAGACCGTAGAGCATGTGCAGGTCGATCGGCAGGTCACCGTCGAAGAGCCCACGAGTGCCAGCGCTCACCCCTGACGTGACCAGC
The DNA here is from genome assembly GCA_964251045.1 of uncultured Terriglobus sp. GTDB lineage: Bacteria > Acidobacteriota > Terriglobia > Terriglobales > Acidobacteriaceae > Terriglobus. The sequence goes on from CAXUHI010000030.1 coordinate 17,024, forward strand.
CGCCACTAGATGTTGGCGCACGGCAGACTTGGCCCTAGGAGCACCGGATAGAAACGTCAGTCTGATCGCTGGTCACAGGAGTGCGGTGCATAACGTGGAACGGACGTTCTTTGGCGGTTCCAAGGTCTTATGCACCAGCCCACGACCACCGTGCTCCCGGTATCGCGGTAAAAACCGACCTACCTGACGCACCGTCGACTGCAGAACCCGTTGCCGTTGACGCTGTCGTCCGTCTTCTTACTGTTGTGCCCAAGGTTGCCGGACCTCCTGTTGTGTGCCGTCATGAGTAATTAAGGTCGTACTCCAGCTCGTTCATCCAGCAGGAGGTCTGCGAGATGTTGAGCCAGCAGGAATACGACTTTTCTGGGGCACGGGATGATAGGTTCCGCACCATAGCCTTCTCACACGCGCTGCTGGAGACAAGGCAATGCGTATCAGTCGTGCGAACCGCTACCGACCGGCAACGAACGGAAGTACGTCGTAAAGCGGACGTACCGGCTTCACCTCTGGGTTCTCACTCGCGAGCGACATCGCAAGAATACGGATGCTGTCGTCGTCGGGTAGCTTAATAGTTCTTGCTCCCTGCGGAAGGTCGACCGCGTATGCGAAGAGATACGAATAAGAGTAGTCGATGTTCTTGCCCGCAGCGTCGTGATGGTGACTGGCATACCAGGCCAGATCGGCGCGCTTGATGAAGCCGGGTGTGATACCTGTCATCTCGCCGTACTTGTCACGGGTTGTATCTGGGCCTGTCCACTGCCGGTCGTCCCACTGGCCGATGAAGCCACCCCAATTCTGGATGTTCAGCTCGGTCTTCTTTCCGCCGACTTCAAAGGTGGCCTTCTGATCACCGTTGGCTGAAGCCGCTAATAGGTAAATGCGGTTGTACTGCCCAGATGGGAGATCGATCGTCTGTCCTTTCGATGCGACTGCAATCGGCGTGCCGGTCTTGGCAGCAGCCAATTGAAACCGGACATCATTGAAGAGTATCTGCGATGGCAGCATCTCGGCGGGCAGCGCATTTCCTTTTCCGTCAAATCCCGCGGTTCCGTGGTCTCCGTCATTACTCGCAGCTGCTACGGTGTAGCTGAGAGCCACCGGGGTCGACTTTACAGGCGACACAGTCGTGGAGGCAGCGCTTAACTTCAGGGCAAACGTACGAGGCTGGTACCCACCGAATGAGGTAACAAGCGCTCCATTCGTTACGGTCGCTGAACCGGCGGGCTGTTCCTGCCCATTCACCTCACGGGCACTGGCAATGGGTGAAGCGAATGACACCCGAACATCATCCTGCGGTTTGCCATCTAGCTCCACCATACGCACGATAACTTCATCGCTGAGTTCAGCCCGTTTTACAGCAAGCACGCGAATGCGAGGATTACTGACCTTTAACAAGGAAAAACTGCGCCCCATAGCGCCGTCATGCTTCGAGGTCTCGAAGGCGAAGAGAGGAGCGTTCAATCTCTGCGCCTGCCAGTCTGTCTGCGCGCTGCGCCAGTCTGCGGAGTGCCCGGCAAATCCATAGACAAATTCATGATGCCCAATGTCCTGTGTTGCCTGATCGGGATATCCGGCTGATGTTCCGGGTGTAAGAAGCAACGTCAGTCGCAGCGTGTTGTCGTTCGGCTTGTCCGATCCGTTCTTGCTGTCGGTCAGCACTGTCGCCCCGAACTTGCCAGTCATATCGGTCAGGTCGATCCATTGATGCGATGGCACCTCAAACTTCTTGGGCTCTGCCGTCGGCCGTTCGATGGTGCCAATGTCCCAGTTATAGGTGGCCATCTGGTTGGTCGCCGTCAGAGGGAAAGTCGCCTTAAGGCTCGACTCACGGGTCTTCCAGTCGATGATGTTTCCAAATTCGACGCGTTTGCCGCCATCGCCCGCGGACAGGCTGATCTTCTGGACAAAGTGCGAACCTGCGGTATCGCGTACTACCTCAATGGCCGCACGAACCGGGCCACTTTCTACGACCCGGATTTGTGCAGGACCTGACACGTATTGCCGGGGGGGCGCCTGCTCCTGCTCCCAGTCTATGTTCCAGGCAGGCCACGCCGATGGATTGTCGTAAGAGATTGCAAGGCGTGAAGGCGCCGAAAGCAGTTCCCTGCCGCTCGTCTTATCAAAAATACTTGCAACATCTCCATCCTGGTTGAGCCGAACACGATAGTATGCGTTTTCGACTCCATCCTTCGATACCTGCAGGGACGAAGATGGCGTCTGGGACTCGGTGGGCCGTACATCGTAGACGGCGTAACCGACAGAGGGCAGGCTGGCCACAAAGAGTATCTTTCCGCCAGAGATTTGGGCTGGAACTTCGTGCCCATCCGGCGCAGTCACAATGACTGCCTTTGGCATACCGTTCGGAAACTCCACACTTGCTTCAACGACATCTTCACGCGCAATATTCAGCGGGTTGAAGATGACAATCGGGATACCTTTGGTCCGCGTGTTCATAGACGCGGAGACACCCTCAACTGCGCTACTCAGAACATCGGCAAACTGATTGAGCGCAATTACGTCGTCGTTCCAGGCGAACTCATATGCTCTGGGTGTGGCTGTCCCTGCCGCCAGATCGTGGAAATGCGCCCCCATCGCGAGTGTCCAGGCATCGTTCAGCCTTTGCAGAGGATACGTCCGCGCTCCCAACCATTGAGCCGCGATCGAAGACTTTTCCGCGGCATCTGCGAGCAGTTCCTGATGGCGGATCCAACGCTTTTGGTATGCCTGGGACGTAAGCGAGCCCGCAGAGTGGTTCGTCAACTCCATCTCACCCGTATAACGGGGCAGATGTGCCTCTTCAGCCGGCGTGATGTTAAGAAACATCTCGTCGGCAGTCGCCGAGATCACGTGGACCGGCCCATTGCCAACCGGGACCGGGGCGGTCAGAGGCTGGCCACGCCGCGTACCTCCTTCCGCCGGCAGGCTGACGCTGCCCTTCGTCACGATGGCTTCTAGTCTCTTGATCGAATCTTCGCGCGGCGCCCCGCCTGTGTCGCCCGTGCCGTAGTAGTGGTAGTCGGTGTACAACCCGGTCACCTTGCCGTTCTGCTCTACACGCGCGGCCCAATCTCCTTGATACTGCTGAAGACCGCCCTCTCGTTGCGCCCTTACGAGCGCCCCCTGCTGCATCCGCAGCTCATTCAGCGCCTCGAAGTCAACTGCATTCGGCGTTGTGCCCGCCTTCCGCGCGGTCTGTTGCTTGGCCCGCAACTCCGCGACCTTCTTATCCAGTTCGGTCAGAGTGGTATTCGGCGGCGCGGGTGGCAGCGGAGCGCTCAGATCGGAATCAATGTTCCCGTTGTAGCTCCCTGGATTCAAGCCCGCGAGGACGCTCTCCCCGTCCGGACCAACCCACACGCCCACATTGAACGGCGTTCCCTCAGGCGTCTTTTCTAGTGACTGCAAACCTCCACCGTCCGCCGAAGAGCCCCAAACGAGCTTCTGCGTGGAGAATCCTTTTACCCCGGAATGAGCCAGGATGGTTGGCAACGAAGCCGGAAACCCGAAACAGTCTGGTAACATATACTCCGCGCTGGCTTTGCCAAACTCACTGCGGAACCAATTATTTCCATAAAGCACTTGCCGGATAATTGCCTCGGCGCTAGGACTGTTTACGTCACCCTCCTCCATGGAAGATCCAGCCGGAAACCACCGCCCCTGATCAACATACTTCTTCACGATCGCAAAATCCGCCGGAAAGTACTCCTTCATCAGGCGGTATCGATTCGCTCCGCTGAAATTGAAGGTGTAGTGCGGATATTTCTCAAAAAGATTGAAGTTATCGTGCATGGTCTTGCGAAGGTATTCATCAATCACCTGCGGGTACTCCCAGCGCCACTCGGTATCCAGGTGGGCATAGCCAACGACATAGAGTGTGGGCTGTTTGCTGAGGTCTGGCTTTTCTCTCGTCTGTGCCTGAGCCAAGCTCGCGAAGACGAGAGTGACGAGTAAGCCGGGTTTCAACGCAGTGTGAAGGATTCTCATTTGTATCTCCAGAATGAATCTTCGAACAAAGTATTACGGCGGAGGATGTGCTGAACGCGTATGAAGTCAGACCTCAGATCAGTGATAGGGCAAATAGATGAGACTTAGATGTGACCCGGAATGATTGCACACCACCGACAGCGTTGCCAATCCTTGCCCGCAGACGTTGGTAGATGGGTGATCTATCTCGTGCGGGAGCCCGATTACTACGAACACCTATCTAGATACCTCTGGCCTTTCCTGTTGCGTGAATCGTAGCTCGCACCCACAAGCCCGTCCAGGCTGAAGTCTGGCTCGCAGCACTCGCAGAAGTGAAAGGTCCCGACCAGCGTTCAGCAAGTTCAAAGTTTGAACCTTGTGCGACCTTCCACGGTGTGTCGGCGTTCTTGTCGAGAAACGATTCGTACTCGCTCCGGGGCTGTGCCTTGTCCAAAAGGCCCAGGTTGCGCATAAGTATCCCCTTGAATTGCGTTCCGTCGCGCCCCACTTAGGATCACACGGATCATGCAGTACGCCTTCTCGCTCGGCGAGATGGGCGATCGCAGCGTTTGCAATATTCTGCGCTGCCGCCTTCAAAAACCGATCGTGGTCCGCAACCGACAACTCTACAAGCCCGCCTAGAACGACACCCTGGTTATACGTCAGATCGTTCCTCCGTTGTTGGAGCAACGTGCACCAGATGCCCCTGCCGCACGTGTCGTCCCATTCCTTGGCCGTGTCGGCGAACATTGACCCGCCCATCGATCATAGTCCCTATCCCGCGTGAGATGATACACATCAATCTAGGCCAGCGCCCACCAACTTTCGTCATCCAGATACTTGTTGACAAATCCGGCGCGTGGCTTTCGATCTTCGACGGTCGTCTGCCCAGCGGTGAAGGCATTTGCAAATACGGGTTGCATTCTGCTGACTTGGTTAACCGCGCGTAGTCAGCCAGCATCTCCCATGCCGCTTGCCCCGTACCAAATCTTTCATTCAACACCAAGCCGTTCCAACGCCTGCCGAGAGTGATCATGCAAAGATGGGAAACCATGCGCAGCACCCGCACCTATATGTTGTTCGGCGAACGCCGCAAGATTCACAACATTCACAAGCAGACAGCGGCCAAGCCCGAAGACAGCTACTTTCATTTGTCTCCTTCTATTTCCTTGCTGGCAGGGTGCGGTGTTGGCTAGCGTTACCGGCTTCCTTTTCCATCCTGGAGCAGCGCCCCGCATGCGCCAAGGAGACTTCTAACTCCGAACGTACATTCCTCTGGCTACTCGAAAGCATCGGGTGGAACTGACATCATGCCGATGGTCGGCAGCATGTAGGCGTCTCCTTTTCCAGCTCCCAGAGCCCAAAGCCCGGTTCGGCGGTCTATCCAGGATCAGGCGATTCTCCACCGCTTGTGCGAGTATCGCGTTACCGATGGATGTTGGCGCAGAGACGGTCCCAGTTGCCGGAAGCGATCTTTGCCTGGTCTTCGTCGCTCAGATCCGACGACTGCCATGCCTGCAAGACTTCAGGAATGACGAAGTGTTCTTCCAAACCAATAATCTTCATGGGGGAAGCTTTGGTCGTGCTATGACTTCGTGTCGTCTGTTCCATGTTCTGACCGTCCGCCTTTCCGGTAAATGCAACAGCCGTCAGAGCCGCTGAGCTGGATGCTAAGAAGTCTCTTCGCGACAAGGCTTTATTTCCGAATGCCTGGACTTTGCTTTGATTCATTCTTTGTCCTTCCGGGTCTATGATCTGTTGGGCTGACGTTGACGTGGATGCATTGATCCCGAAGGCCAAAAGTTGGGGCCGCCCAGACCCGCTCAACCGTCTTCCCGTTCGCTGCAAGCTCGGCGGAATGGCCGCGCATGGAAACTCTCGCTCTGTGCCTGAGCAGTCTCGAAGATCCCCTCGCAGGTGCTGCGGACATTGCCTAGCCTGGCAACGCGCATCTTCTGCGGCGCGATCGCTTCATCGTTCCAACTTCTACTCAGACCCGAGGTGCCGGCCATTAGCTTTTGTTGGATCGCTTTCCTTTGGTATCGAGGTGGCTCCGGGCGCTTTGACCTAATGAGTCGATCATGTTCAGCCGTGGCACAGGGGCGATATGGTGCGCCCTAATCCTCTAGCAGGAACAGCTCGCGGCCGGTATGCAAGGTGGAGATTTCAAGCCGTAAAGCCGTAGAGAATCCCCCGGAACAGCAAAGAACAATGATGCTGTTCCCTGGGATCCGCAGGAGACATTTTCCGAGTTCGACAGTCGTGATGCCGAGTTCACTTTCGCTCATGTTGCCGGCGAGTTCCTGCATCTGGAAGAGAAGATGGTGTGGCTTGCGTTGATACAGGGCCGCTAAGTCTTCGTGCCTGACTGAGTGGAGGTGCGGCTTTCGGGCATCGAGAGCTTGAAGACTGGGAAGGCTGTCATAGGTTTGGGAGACATACGCTGATCGTTCGTGTGCTGATCAGTACGGGGCTCGGTCTCCCTTCGCCCAAACGTTTAGACAACAAGTTTCAGCAATTGATCAGCGTTACGATGCGCTATTTTGGCGAGAGTCTCGGCATCAACAGCAATCTCTTCGAGGAAGGCGCGGCCCCGCTCCAGAGAACCGAAGGGGTAGTCCACGGAATAGAGAAGCCGGTCGGCCCCGAAGGCGTCGAGCGTTGCCACGAATGATGGCAGGAAGAAGAATCCGCTCGTGCTTACCCAAATGTGCTTGCGCAGGATCTCGCTGGGTATGCCGGCGAACCCACCGAACTGATGAAACTGCTGGTCCAGGCGAGCCATCATGATCTGAAGTCCCTCTCCCAGGTGTCCGATGATGATCTTGAGATTGGGATGGCGCTCCAACGAACCGGAGAGAAGAAGGCGCAAGACGTGGACAGCGGTGTCGGTGTGCCAGCCCCAGCCAGAAACTGACATCCAGAAGCCGAGTTCGTTGGGCAAGCCGGCGTATAGGGCTTCGCGTACAGGCTTGGGAGACGCCGCGGGATGCAGATAAATAGGTACGTCGAGCTGCTCTGCCCGGGTCAGAAGAGGCTCGAACGACCTGTGGTCAAGGTAACGACCTTCCGTAGCGCCGCTGACGAGCGCTCCTTTGAAGCCGAGTTCCGTGACCGCCCGTCCAACTCGTCCGCCGAAGCATCCGGGTCCGTCAAAGGTAGATGCGCGAATCCCGCATACCTTGTTGGGTGAGCAGAGACACGGCTGGCAATCCTGTCGTTTACCTGCCGAGCCCAACGCAGGCCTTCTCTCGGAGGGAGCAGATCGGCGCCCGCACTCGGCAGCGAGAGCACCTGGAGCGTGAATCCGACTGCATCCAGTTCTTTGAGGCGACTTTCGGTGTCCTCCATCTTCTCGCTCATGCTCCACTTGCCATATGGACTGTTACGGGAAATGTAGCCTCTCGCGGTCACGGCGTCCTCGGGCAAGCGATCAGTCAGTTCCGGAAAGGTAACGTGTTCCTCAAGACCCACGATGCGGGACAAAGCTGCCTTTTTTTTCGTTCATCGTCATCTCACGTCCTTTAGTCAGTTGTGCTTGCGCGTGAGCCACGGCCTGTCTCATTTGGCGGTCAGCTTATGAGGTTTCTGTCGCCTTCGGTCCCGAGTTTAGGCCAGAGCTGCTTCTACTTCTTTGGCAGAGCGGACCCGCCCAAGAAACGGGAAGACTCGTTCGAACGCATTTTGATGAGCTTCGACGGTTCGGGCGGAGGTCGCGTCTTCAACAACTACTACATTGAAACCCAGGGTCGCCGCAGAGCGGGCAGTCGTCTCAACACCGATATCGGTGGAGATGCCGGCCAAGACAATCGTTTCGACACCGCGCTTGTGCAGTTCCGTTTCAAGCGGAGTGGTGTCGAAGGCACCCCAAAAGCGTTTCGTAATAAGCAGCTCTTCAGGCTTCTTGCCCGCCTCTGCGACGATTTTGGACGGATTCGGGCGGAGGTGGCGGGCCATCCGGATCAATCATCGGCTGATCCACGATCAGGCGGCGAAAGTTGTGCAGATCGACGCGCACCCAGATCACCGGAGCTCCTTTGGCACGGAAAACTTCGGCAAGACGTGCGGTGCGTTTCACCACTTCGTCGAAGGTGCGCGGTGCTACCGGCAAGGGAATGAGGCCATATTGCAGATCAATGATGACCAGCGCCGTGGTGTCCGCGTTCAAGCTGAACTCACTCATATCATGCTCCAATGTTAGGCTTTCGGCTCGGCGCAAATGTCTTAGTGCGCAGACAGCATCAACTTTTGGATGCTCTGAGTTGTCAGCGAGATGAAGGAGTTCTGCTCGACACTGAAAAGTGGCAGTCGAGACGGCAAGCATGATCCGTCATCGCGACATTGGGGAACGGGGTACGCATGTGCGTTGCATGCCGTACGCGTCACTTCTTCAGCCTTGGGGCCGTTGCTACGGATTGGGCCGCTGAAGTCGAAGCAGCTCTGGCGTAGGCTTGCCTCAACCTTTGCTGTGCGCTCATGGTCTTCAAGACCGAGCCCAACATCGGTTCGTCAGGAAAAATTATAGTAAATAGACCGGGGTTGTCTTTGCAGGATGTCTGCAGAGCCTGAAGGAGTGTAGACGGTGACGATGGAATCGCGTGAAGTACGTCTACGGAGTCGTCCGGAGGGTATACCGTCTGCGGAGAACTTCTCGTTAGAGACGGTGACGTTGGACGATCCAGGGCCAGGTGAGGTACAAATCCGGAACATGTGGATGTCGGTCGATCCTTATATGCGCGGGCGTATGCGCGACAAGCCGAGCTACGTTCCACCGTTCCAGTTGGGCGAGGTGCTGCAGGGGGGAGCGGTAGGAACCGTGGTGCAGTCGAACTACGACGGGCTTGCGGTGGGTGATACGGTGCTCTCGATGTTCGGCTGGCGTCAGGCGTTCAACGCCTCTGGGTCGCTGCCAGACACGGTTCTGCGGAAAATAGATGTCACCAAGCTTGCGCCCGAGTTGTACCTCGGCGCGGCTGGATTGACCGGCTTAACCGCCTGGGTAGGACTGCTGGAAATAGCGAAGGTTCAGTCGGGCGATGTGGTCTTTGTGTCGGGAGCGGCGGGTGCGGTTGGGTCGATCGCGTGCCAGATTGCGAAGCTGAAGGGTGCAACCGTCATTGGCTCGGCGGGTGGAGTTGCCAAGTGCGAGTACCTGCGCAGCATTGGAGTGGATGCCGTACTCGACTACAAGGCGGCGGGAAGTCTTCTCGATGCTCTGCGAAGAGCCGCGCCAGACGGGATCAGCGTGTACTTCGATAACGTGGGCGGAGAACAGCTGGACGCGGCGTTGCTGGTTGCACGCCCATTTGCCCGCTTTGCGTTGTGTGGGATGATCGCAGGCTACAACGGTCAGCCATACGCCGTGCGCAACCTGGGAGTGATGGTGGGCAAACGGTTGCGATTGGAAGGCTTCATCGTGTCTGACCATTTCCAAGCGCTGCCGGCATTCCTGAACGAAATGACCGAGTGGATAGCAACGAACAAGATCGTATCGACCCAGACCGTCGATGAAGGCATTGAAAATGCGGTGGCAGCGTTCTTGAAGCTTTTCACGGGAGAAAACCTCGGCAAGATGCTCGTGAAGCTAAGCTGACGCTTGAGCCCCAAAGCATAAAGAACCTTCTCCAGACTCTAACGGGAGACTGGCGAGGTATTCCTCAGCGTCACCGTTGTGCTATCCCATCCCTCGCGTACCGTCCCTGCCGGGGCGACGAGCTGGATCGTGACGTTTCTGCCGGCAAGCTCGGCCTGAAGGCCTCGGGTGAAGTTCAGAACGTAGCCTTCTGTCCCACTGTAGGCTCCTGTTCCAGGGTAAACGTAGTAGCCGAGAATGGAGTCAATGCTGATCAGCGCTCCCAATCGCGCTGCTTGAAGCCAGGCAGGACTGCCTCAGCGAGCCGGCAGGCGTCGCAGTTGCTCAATCGAAATCGCACCGAGGAAGACAGCATACCGTTCTCCCTCAAGCCCCGCGTTCGGCAGCAGAGAGCGGGGTGCAAGCTGGAGCGCTTAGCGGAACCCCCGAAATGTTTTGCAGCAACTTGGAGAACGCGATCACACGGGCCGACGCCTCGTCCGCGATCTGATTACGGTCTCCGGTGACAGTTACGCGGAGCAATGCGTCCAGACGGAGGATGTGTCTATCGTGCTTCCGATGCCCGACGCGCAGGCTTTCCGCCAAGAGACCGACCCGAATCCGAGGTCACTCCGATGGTCGTCCAGCGGCTTGCCGGGCACATCGGACCTCCAGTACCGAAGGAACACCTTACTTCGGCTCATACTTCCAGTTCCGGAATGTGGCCGATCCAGTGCCACAGGCATACAAAGCCGGACGAAGATCCAGGAAGCCACCGATCGCGTTTTGCTGGTACGTGGTCACGTCCAGTGACTCCCGGATGTGAGTCCACTTGCCCGCGGAGGGCCCGTCCTGAAGGCGATAGTAGAAGTCTGCGACCTGGTCCGTGTTGACAATCCGGAGGGTTGCTCGTCCGCCGTGCACGAGGAAGGTCTTGCCACCCGATCGGGTGTTCGGGTCTGAGGTGAGGCGCAGTCCGCAGACGTGATGACTGTCGTAGAACAGAATCAATCCTGCCTCGCACCCCTGGGTGATCTGGATGTCGACCTCGACCGTGTAGCTGACGTGCGTGGCGGCACGCGTGAGCGGCGATGTGGTCTGGATGCTGTCTCCGTGGGCGGCGAGTGTGAGCGAGCCATCCGCCAGGCGCACCCGGTTCAGGTCGTATCCCTTCCAGAACTGCCATTGCGGATCAAGTGCTGTGCCGGAGAACGCGGCAGACGTGTCCGCTGACGGTTCTGGGTCCAGGTGCGCCTTGTGTATGGGTCTCCCGGCCGGTAGGTCATCACGCACTTTGTACCAGCCGTCTGGAGTCCACTGGATCGGCAGCAGCAGAACCTGCCGTCCGAGGGTCTGGGCGCCATTGCGGTAGGAATGAAGAGTCATCCACCAGGAGCCGTCCGCGTCGTCCACCAGGCGTCCGTGACCCTGTGACCACCACGTCTCGGCCCTGCTGCGGGTGTGAACAACAGGGTTGTGGGGCGACCACTCCCATGGCCCATCGATCGCGCGGCTGCGGGCTGAGAGCACCATGTGGCTTGTGGGCGGGCCGGAGGTTCCACCCTCAGCAACGGTCAGGTGATAGTAGCCATCGTGAAAGAGCAGCTTGGGTGCTTCCAGACATTCGCATTCCACCTGCCAGGTGTCCGGGATGGTCCACGCGCTTAGGACTTTGCGCGGCGCTGCCTTCACCGAGAGGCCATCGTCTGAAAGCTCGGCCATTCCGCCTCCCGCGAGATAGAGGACGCGGCGTCCTTCCGGAGTGGCGCCGTGTGTTGGATCGATTCCGTTGATCCCGAGGGAAATTGGCTTGCTCCATGGTCCTAACGGATGCGGTGCGTGTACAACGAAGATCTTGCCGTCGCAGGGATAGTAGATGTAAAACAGCCCTTTGTATTCGCAGAGGAAGGGTGCCCAGACGGCGCCATAATAGGCATCGAGCGCCGCTCCGGCGGCCCTCCAGTGCACAAGGTCGCGCGAGTGCCAGATGAGCAGGCCGGGCGAAAAGTGGTCGGTGGTGTGAACCAGGTAGTAATCATTGCCTACGCGGATAGCACCCGCATCGGGATGGTCACCCGCGATCACCGGGTTGGCGTAGGTCTTGGCACCGGCAGATGTCGGCGACAAAGCAAAAGACACGCCGGGCCACGTTGACAGGACCCCGCCTGCCGCTGCCGATCCACCAAGGTATACAAAGTTCCGTCGCGACCGAGAATACCTGCTCATAAGACCCATCCCATATGTCCATCGTTTTCACGCTCCGACGAGCTTAGCTCACGCTGCCTGTCGCGTGCTCTTTGGAGATAGCTGTGACTGCGCCAGGTCCGGCAGTCGCGCGGCATCGCGGTCCTCATGATCGCGGACGGGCAGCAGCAATCGCAGCACATAGAAACTCATCTCCCGGATTGAGCGACTCCTCTTGTGGAGTGCCCGAAAGGAACGTCTTCCATCGCCGGGCCGACGCCAAGAAACTGAATGGTTGTGGCTGGTCCCAGGTTCGCGGACGGGGTTCCATGACTGGAGCACCCAGTGGACCTGCTAGCAGACGAAATCCTGACAGCATGGATCAATCCTCCATCTTTCTTACGTTTGGCCGAAGCAGGTGTCGCGGGCTGGAGACGGGACCGTCACGCAGACGATAAGGCGGGTACCACCGCCCCCCTGGACGCCGATGGCCACCAGCGGCCAGGTGTAAAGCGGGCCGTCGAGGCGGGCCTAAACAGCATGCCGAAGACGGCCTGGCTCACACTGCGCGGCATCAGTGCCATTTCGTCGAGGTTCGCGGCCATCGGCAGAACGAATCATGTTGCAAGGCTCCTTCATGCGGCTGCGTTTCTCCAGCCGGGAGGGGTCTGAAACAGAACAACTGGCTACTGCTTACCGTCCAGGTAAGCGCTACTGTTTCGGCAACGTTCCGAAGTACAGGCTGATGTGGCCCTTGTATTCACCCGTTGCGACGGCGGACTGACCCATGGGGCCCATGGTTTGCGGACCGCCGAACTTGTTGCCAATGGCCGGGATGGCATTCAGGAACGAAAGTCCGGTGGACGGAAACGGCACAGCGACCTGCCCAAGCAGTTTGGCGGGGGGCGTTTTGGGCGCGAAGACCTGCAGGTAGACCGGCGAGTCAGGCTGCTGTTCCACCGCGGCGGTCATCTCCCCCTCGGTGGTGTTGAATTGCACCCAACGCACGCCGGAATAGTACCCCTTGAACACCGGGTAGTCAAAGTGTTCTCCCGGCTTCAGGTCATCGGGGTCGCCTACCATGGTGTTGTTGTAAGACCTCTGCCAGACATCCAGAGTTCCACCCGCCAGGCGATTCTGGTAGACGGGATCCGGCCCCTGTCCGAAGAATCGCATGCCCTTGACGTCGGCCTCAGGATAGTCGAAGCCGATGCCGAAGTACTCCTGCGGGCCGGTCATGGCGTACACGTAGTCGAGCGAGAGCCAACCGTTGGGCTTCAGACGATACCGCAGCGTCTTCATGGGGCCGTCGAACGCCGCTGAGATGACCAGGTCGCTGCCGTCCATGGCATGCGTGAGAGACACCAGCTTCGAGGGCTCCGCGGTGGCTGGCGTGGGCGGGGACGTAGTTTGCCCGCGCACAGGAACCGGCCGCAGTCCCATGGCAACGACGCGGGGGCCGTTCTTCAGCGAATACGTATGTCCCTGCCGCGCGGCGGACACCAGCAGCCCGGTGCTCCTGTCGATCTGGAGGGACACATCGCCAGCCGTCGCGGTGAATGCCTCCGGCGCCTCCGTCAAGGCAGGTTTCGCTCCGCCGGTGACCCCTGCCATCGCGTCCGGCGCACGTCCGGCGCTCTCGAACGGCCAGACATAGGTCTGGATTACACGTCCGGCCGCATCCCGGATGATGAGCCGGGTGGCGTCTGCCCTGGCTTTGCCGCGTCCGGCTGCGGATGCCGGGAGCCCCCATCCATCCCACGCTGCCGAGGCGCCGGGCGCCAGCGAACGGCCATGGTCGATGCGGGAGGCCAGTACGACGGACCCGGACTGTGCGTCACTGGGACGGCGGAATGCGATGGCCTGCCACTCGTACGTGCATCCGGCGGCGTCCAGGAAGCTGTAGCGGTTCGTTACGGTGTAAGCGTGCGACCCGCTGTCAGGAGGTGTGACGATGATGGGTGACCAGAGCTGCTTGATGGTACTAAAGCTGGCTTCATGCTCACGGTACGGCCCGACGATCCCGTCGGGCGCATAATTGCCTTGAGAGTCGAGGATGCCGCCTTTGTCCACGCGCTTGACATCTTCATCGACAAGCGCCCATACGAAGCCGCCAGCGCCCGCCTTGCTCTTCAGAATGGCGTCCCAGTAATCCTGCATGCCTGCTCCTGCACCGCCGTCGTAGAGGCCGTGCAGCATCTCCGTGGGAAACAGGACAGGATCGGCGGCAAGCTTCTGCTGCAGCACATCGTAGGTGGGATAGTGCTTGGTATCCGCGATCCCGGCGGGAAACTCAGCCCACGGATGCAGGACGAGCCGCGCCTGTGGATCGTACTTCGCGTAGTCGGCGTCAAGATCGAAGTTGAAACCGCCTTCGTTCCCATTGTCCCAGAAGAGGATCGAGGGATGGTTCACGTCATGCTCGACCAATTCCTTCACCAGCTTCCTGCCGACGCCGGTATCGTACTTTGCCTGCCAGCCCGTAAGTTCGTCCAGCACATAGAGACCAAGTTCATCGCAGGCGTCCAGGAAGTGGCGGTCCGGGGAATAGTGGCTGGAACGGACTGCGTTGCCATTCATGTCCTTGATCAGGTTGATGTCGTCCCGGGAGAGTTTCTCCGAGAGGGTGCGGCCGGAATCGGGCCAGAATGAATGGCGATCCACACCCTTCAGGAAGATGCGGTTGCCGTTGACGAACAGGCCCTTACCGGGACGAACTTCGATGGTGCGGAACCCGAATCTCTGGTGCACCGTGTGCACGACGGCCCCGTTTACCTTAAGCCGCACGTCCAGCCGGTACAGGTTGGGCGTCTCGGCGGTCCACAGTCGCGGGTTGGAAATCTTTCCGGCAAGATGTGCCACGTCCCCGAAGGCTGCGTTCGAAAGGGTGACAGGCTCTCCGGCCGGCTTGCCGCTCAGGTCGAACACCTGTGCTTCTATACTGGCCGTTGCGCCGGACGGTCCCGCCGTGCGCCGGTCGGCGAGCCTGGCATCGACCTCCAGGACACCTGCCGCAGTGGCGTTGACGGCCAGGTGCTCAATGAACGTCTTCGGGACTGCCTCCAGGTACACCGGGCGGAAGATGCCGGCGTAATTCCAGAAATCGCCACGGCGTTCGGCGCGATTGACCGAGGCGTCAGAGGATTCATCATCCACATCGACCTGGATCTCGTTCGGCTGACCGGCGGGTTTGAGCAGGCTGGTGATGTCGTAGTGAAAGGCGTAAAAGCCGCCCTGATGCAGCGGGCCCGCGGATTGACCGTTGACCGTGACCCCCGTATCGGTCATCACGCCCTCGAAGTTCAGGATGACGGCCTTGTCGCGCCACACTGCCGGCGTCGTAAACGTGCGCTTGTAGACGCCGTGGACCCTGGTCCAACCTCCCGCCGGTGTCACCCGGCCGTAGGTGTAGATGCCGAAGCCCTGCAGCTCCCAATTGGACGGCACGCCAATGGCGGACCACTGGTTTGCGTTTGATCCGTGGTCGCACAAAAACTGCCACTTCACCGGATCGTCTTTGCCGTGGCCGGACAGATACTGAACTTCAGTTTCGGCGGCGTGTGCTACCGGGGCTACACAAAGGAGCAACAGAACCGCGAAGCCAGCGAACCATGGCATGAGTCTCTCCGACAGCGACTACGTTCAACAAACAGTTCCGTTTAGAAGGTATACACACAAGTTCCAGAGATCGACCCAGGTGCAGCGAAGACATTTGTCCTAGCCGATTGCGCTCTAATTCTTCTGGTGCGGGTGCGCGACTAACGCTGCGACCGCCTCGTTCACCTTTGCCTGGCCTGCGGGGTCCGCGGGCAGCGGCTTGTCAACGAAGGCGGGCAGAAGATGGTCCCAGATCGCGTTCAGTTCGCCCTGCATGTTGCCTGTATCCGCTGTGATGGCAACAACCGCGTCCTGGTCCGGCATCACAACGATGAACTGGCCGCCCGCTCCGTCTGCGCGATATGCATTGTGACGGCAGCGCCAGAACTGGAAGCCGTACCCTTCGATCCAGTCAGGGCCGATCTGCGAGTGGCTTTCCTCCGCGTTGTCGATCTGCTTGGCGGTGGCCTGCTCCACCCACGTACGCGGAACCAACTGCTTGCCATTCCACTTGCCCTTTTGCAGATAGAGCTGGCCCAGCTTGGCGATGTCTTCCGTGCGAAGGTAAAGGCCGTAGCCGCCCAGGGAGTTACCCTCCGGGCTGGCATCCCAGCGGGGAGATTCAATGCCCAGTGGACCGAAGAGACGCGGCTTGAGATACTCGAGCGCCGTCTGTCCCGTGACCTTGGTGACGATGGACGAGAGCACGTAGGTGCCCATGGTGTTGTACAGGAAATGGGTTCCGGGTTGAAATACGACAGGCTGTGCAAGGAACTGCTTTACGGAGGGTCCGCCGTCCCGCTTCGGCTCTATCTCATGGCCGCCTGACATCGTGAGCAGATCACGTACCGTCATGGCCTGCAGGTTCGCCGAAGGATCCGGCGGAGCGTCTGCCGGGAAGAACTTCAGCACACGATCGTCCAGCTTCAGCTTGTGTTCATCGATGGCGAGTCCAACCGCCGTCGACGTGAAGCTCTTGCTGACGGAATTCAGGATATGAGGAGCATCGGCGGAGTTCGGCTTCCACCAGCCCTCCGCGATGACCTTGCCGTGCCGCAGGACCATGAAGCTGTCGAAGGTATCCACGTTCTTGTCCGCAGCCTGCACAAATTCCAGGATTGCACTCGATGGGATACCCTCAGCCTCCGGTGTGCTCCGGGGCAGGCTCTGCGCCCGCACAAAGAGCGTGCATCCCAGCAGCGCGCCAACACCAATCCAACTGCAAACTCGACGTGTCGTCATCATCTCTCCCAGTATTGTTTTACCTTGATCCAGCGCATTGTTCGACTACTGCGTTGCGATCACAAGGTCCTCACCTGCCTCAAGGTCGCTGGGGCCGGCAAATAGCCGTTCCCAGTAATTGGCCTGATCGGCTAAACAAGCAAATGGACCCACTCTCACAAATCCTCATTCTTCTGAACCCCCGCACCTACAACTGCGGCGGGTGGGATCCCGGCACAGGCTCGGCCATTCAATTTCCAACACGACGGTCTGAAGTGTTAGGCGGTCGTCTCTGCAGAGGCTTGGCTTTTCGTCGACGGTGTGTCTGGCCCGTGCAACTTGAGGCTGGTGCATGTCTTCTCTTGCCGCGCGGAACCCCATTCCGCCTTGCCGGACGCAGGACAGGGCCATTGCCTCGTACACCGGCGTTGATGCGGTGCAATGCGGCACGATCGCGTCGTACACCGGAGGAGGGCAGTGCCTGCTCGTCGGAGCGCAGTACGCCTTCAGCGCAACACAGGCAGGCTTGCTCCTCAACCTGCTGCCGCCCATGGTGCATCTCACCAACGCGGCTGAGAACGTAGCTCTTTGCTGGACCTTGCGACTGAGACAGAAGAACTGCACCATCCGCGGCCCGCGGCGTTGTAGTTGCTCACTCGCTCGCCCGCATGATGTTTGTGCAAGCGATTCGCGTCTATATCGAGCAGTGCGCAAGGGAATGCAACTTCCGCTAAGCCGACGAGTCAGTACCGATCGGAAGAGGCGTCCGCCTCAGCTTGCTGGATGAGCCCAGGACCCTGGCCCGTCACGGTGTACCCGATGTTTGTCCCGTCTTT
>CAXUHI010000031.1:0-19481 GCA_964251045.1 uncultured Terriglobus sp.
CGAACTGCGCCTTGCCACCCAGCGGCTGCTGCGTGATAAGCGAGTACGGTCCGATGGAACGCGCATGGATTTTGTCGTCGACCAGATGCGACAGCTTGAGCATGTAGATGTAGCCCACGGTCGCTGGCTGTTCGAACGGTTCGCCGGTCATGCCGTCGAAGAGTTCGGTCTTGCCGGACGACGGCAGACCCGCTGCTGCTAGCAAGGCCTTGATCTCTGTTTCGCGCGCGCCGTCAAAGACCGCCGTGCCGAACCAGATACCACGCTTCATGCCTGCTGCGACACGGACCGTCATCTCGTCGTCGAGCTCGAGAAGCTGGTTGAGAGCCGCCGTATTCTGGAAACGCGCCTTGAAGAGCTCGCGAATCTCGTTGGCATTCACAGCCTGCGCCGCCAACTCGGCAACCTTCTTGCCAAGTTCGTGCGCAGCCCAGCCGAGATGCGTTTCGAGAATCTGGCCGACATTCATACGCGATGGCACGCCCAGCGGGTTAAGGACGATTTCAACCGGCGTTCCGTCGGGAAGGTAGGGCATGTCCTCCTCGGGCAGAATGCGCGCGATAACACCCTTGTTGCCGTGCCGTCCCGCCATCTTGTCGCCCACAGAGAGCTTGCGCTTCATGGCGATATAGACCTTCACCATCTTGATGACGCCCGGTGAAAGCTCGTCGCCCTTCTGCAGCTTGCTGATCTTCTCGTTGGTGATCTTGCGCAGGACGTCGATCTGGCGCGAGGTCATCTCCTCGATCTCGTCGATCTGCTCGTTCACGCGCGGATCCTTGTCGGCGTAGCGGATACGCTTCAGATTGCGCGTGGAGATCAGTTCGATGGTTTCCCGGTCAAGCGTGTCACCCTTCGTGAGCAGCTTCTTGTTGGTGCGCTCGTCGTGCAGGTCGAGCAGCACCTCCTTACCGCCGAGGATGGCTTCAAGGCGCTTGAGGCGCTCGTCAGTGAGGATGCGGATTTCGTCGGCCAGGTTCTTCTCCAGCTTCTCGATCTGCTCCTGCTCAATGCTCTTGGCGCGCTCGTCCTTCTCCTGGCCCTTGCGGCTGAAGATGCG
This sequence comes from uncultured Terriglobus sp., assembly GCA_964251045.1. Taxonomy (GTDB): domain Bacteria; phylum Acidobacteriota; class Terriglobia; order Terriglobales; family Acidobacteriaceae; genus Terriglobus. The sequence goes on from CAXUHI010000031.1 coordinate 1,061, forward strand.
GACATCGACGACGGTGCCTTCAATGCCGGGAGGGCATGTCAGAGAGGCATCGCGAACGTCGCCCGCCTTTTCGCCGAAGATGGCGCGCAGCAGCTTCTCTTCCGGCGTGAGCTGGGTTTCGCCCTTGGGCGTGACCTTGCCGACGAGGATGTCGTTATGGCTGATTTTGGCACCGATGCGGATGATGCCCGACTCGTCCAGGTCACGCAACGCGTGCTCGGAGACGTTGGGAATATCGCGGGTGACCTCTTCCGGCCCCAGCTTGGTGTCGCGGGCTTCGATCTCGAACTCCTCAATGTGGATCGAGGTGTAGTAGTCCTCACGGACCAGCTTTTCCGAGATGAGGATCGCGTCCTCGAAGTTGTAACCGCGCCACGGCATAAAGGCGACCAGGACATTGCGGCCCAGGCCAAGCTCGCCCTGCTCCGTGCAGGGACCATCGGCCAGCACCTGCCCCTTGACCACGCGGTCGCCCTTACGAACGATCGGCTTCTGGTTGATGCAGGTGTTCTGGTTGGAGCGCTTGAATTTGGTGAGCTGGTAGATGTCCGAGCCGACTTCGCGGGACAACTGCGTGGGGTGGTGTTCGCCTTCCACACGCACGATAATGCGCTCGGAGTCGACCGAGTCGATGATGCCGTTGCGGCGCGAGAGGATCACAGCGCCAGAATCGCGCGCGGTGACACCTTCCATGCCGGTGCCGACGAAAGGAGCCTCGGCGACGAGCAGGGGCACGGACTGCCGCTGCATGTTGGCACCCATCAGAGCACGGTTGGCGTCGTCGTGCTCCAGGAAGGGCACGAGGGATGCGGCAACCGAGACGAGTTGCTTGGGCGAGACGTCGATGTAATCGACTTCGGCCTTGGGAACCAGCACGAAGTTGCCCTGGCGGCGGGCGTTGACCAGATCTTCGGTCAGGTTGCCGTCGTCATCGAGGTCGATGTTGGCCTGCGCGATGGTGTGGCGATCCTCTTCCCATGCGGAAAGATAGAAGGAGAAAGGCTCCGTTTCGAGTACACGCTTACCGTCTTTTGCCAGTTGCTGCTTGAGAGCGCGCGCATCGTTGACCTCGACGGGATCGCCCTGACGGAAGCCGCTCTCACCGGCGTTCGTGACGGCCACATAATCGACCACCTTGCCGTCCTTGACCTTGCGGTAAGGCGACTCGATAAATCCGTACTCGTTGATGCGCGCAAAGCACGACAGCGACGAGATGAGGCCGATGTTCGGGCCCTCCGGCGTTTCGATCGGGCAGATACGGCCGTAGTGCGTGGGGTGCACGTCACGGACTTCAAAGCCTGCGCGTTCACGCGACAGGCCGCCCGGCCCGAGCGCGGAGAGACGGCGCTTGTGCGTGATCTCCGAGAGCGGGTTGGTCTGGTCCATGAACTGCGAGAGCTGCGACGAGCCGAAGAACTCGCGGATGGCAGCCATGACCGGCTTGGCGTTGATGAGGTCGTGCGGCATGGCCGTCGACATCTCCTGATAGACCGACATCTTTTCCTTGATGGCGCGCTCCATGCGGACCAGGCCGATGCGGAACTGATTCTCCATCAGTTCGCCGACGGCGCGGACGCGGCGGTTGCCAAGGTGATCGATGTCGTCGACGAGGCCGATATTCTTGCGCAGTTTCAGAAGGTAGCGAATGGTGCCGTAAAAATCCTCGGGCGTCAGCGTGCGGCGGTCAAGGTTGGTGGCGTCCTGGTTCTCATACAGCTTGATGTTGAACTTGAGACGGCCCACACGTGAGAAGTCATATTTGCGCGGATCGAAGAACATGCCTTCGAAGAGCGCGGTTGCGGTGTCCAGGGTCGGCGGGTCACCGGGACGCAGCTTGCGGTAGATTTCGATGAGCGCTTCTTCGGGCTTGCGCACGGAGTCACGCTTGAGCGTGTTGGTGATGATGTTGCCAACATCGTCCTTCTCGGGGAAGAAGACCTCAAAGCCGGTGCAGCCCGTCTGGACGAGCTTGTGAAGCTTGTCGGCGGTGGCTTCCTGGTTGGCTTCGTAGAGGAGCTCGCCGGTGGTGAGATCGACCACGTCGGCGGCGAAGATGGCACCGTCGAAGTCGGTGTTGGTGACTTCGATTTCGGTGATGCCACCCTCGCGGACTTTTTTGAGCAGCGAGGAGGTGATCTTGCGGCCAGCGGCAACGATTTCCGCACCATCGGCGCCCTTGATGGTATTGGCCGGACGGACGCCGGTCAGATTGCTGGGCGTGCCGTCCGGCGTGACATTCCAGTACATCTTGTTGTCGCGCAGGGAAACGGTGTCTGCGGTATAAAACGTCTTGAGAATTTCCTCGTCCGTGCGAAGGCCGAGCGCACGCAGAAAGATGGTGCCAAGGAACTTGCGCTTGCGGTCGATGCGGACATAGAGGATGTTCTTCTGATCGTACTCAAACTCGACCCACGAACCACGGTACGGGATGATCTTGCCGAGGAAGTAGGTGCGGTTGTTCGCTGTTTCAAAGAAGACGCCGGGGGAACGGTGGAGTTGGGAGACGATGACGCGTTCCGTCCCATTGACGATGAAGGTACCGTTGGCGGACATCAAGGGTATGTCGCCAAAGAAAACTTCCTGCTCCTTCATATCGCGGAGGGTTTTGACGCCGGTCTCCGGATCCTTGTCATAGATCTTGAGGCGGATGGTGACCTTGAGCGGAGCGGCGTAGGTCATGCCACGCTCTTCACATTCGGCCTGGTCGTACTTGAGCTGCAGGCCGACGGGGTCGCCGCACTTGGTGCAGAAGTCCGGGGTGTTCTTGTTGTAGGTCCCGCAGAAATGACAGAGCACGTCGCCGGGGTGGAACGGGTCGGTGATGACCATATGACCGCAGTTGACGCAGGCGGTGCGCAGGTGGTTAAGACCCTTCATGTAGCCGCACTTGCACTCCCAATTGCCGATGGAATAATCGACAAACTCCAGTTCCGAGACGTTGCGGAAGTCGGTGATGGGGAAGACAGACGTGAAGACCGACTGGAGACCGTTGTCTTCGCGCTCCTGCGGCAGCTTGTCCATCTGCAGAAAGCGCTCGTACGAGCGGCGCTGGACTTCAATCAGGTTCGGAATCTGGATTGCGGTTGGGATTTTTGAGAAATCGAGACGGCTGCGGAGTGCGCGCGTTTCAGTGATCGTTGCCATGCGTTGTGTAGTCCCCTCTATCGTGCCGAAGCCTCTGTATGGCACACCCTGCACGCATGCAAGGTCCGCCTTCAGAGCCGAGAAATGCCGTGTGGGCGGCTTTCTCGTGGGTGATATGCGCTGTTGTATGCAGGCGCTCTGCCTCGGTGAGAGCCTCTGCGCGCGTTGTTGGTGAGCGATTGCTCGTGGTGCTTACGAAATGTGGATAAATCGCCGGTCCTGTGACCAGCGCCGTGCAACGCACGGGATACGTTCGCAGACGCCAAAACAGCTCACCGGGACACAAGTTCCCGTGAGCGCAAGATCCGGCTGTTGCACTGAATCAAGATGATGGTAGATATCTGCCGCCCATGCAAGGCCTGCCCGCCTCAAGGGTTGCTGCGCTGCCAAAGCTACGTCACAGTGAACTCCGCCGCCTGAGGCCACTGTAGCCGAAATCCGATTGTCTTTTGATCTTATGCCGCGCCGTTACGCACTGCCCACGCGGAAGTGTCTCGCTTCAACAAGAAGAATACTGTTTTTGAGATCCAAATGCAAGCAACGCACGGCAAAGCCGCTGCCGGCGAAATTGCCAGAAGCGGCCACGTGCCGGGAGCTACTTGATTTCGACCGTCGCCACGCCTTCAAACTTCTTGGCGATAGCTGCAGCATCATCCTTGGAGATATTCTCCTTGAGCGCTTTGGGGGCACCATCGACCAAGTCCTTGGCTTCCTTTAGTCCGAGCGATGTCACTTCGCGCACTGCCTTAATGGTGTTGATCTTGTTCGCTCCCGCATCCTTCAAGATGACGGTGAACTCCGTCTTCTCTTCCGCAACAGGAGCCGCTGCTCCGCCGCCCGCCGCAGGGGCCGCCGCAACGGTGGCTGCCGCCGCAGAGACGCCGAGGCGCGCTTCAAGCTTCTTGACAAGCTCTGACGCCTCAAGCAGGCTCAGGCTCACGATCTGGTCTTCCAACTGCTGCATGTCTGCCATGATGTTTTCCTCTTCTGTAACTTGGTTGAACTTGTCATACTGATACATCGCCGGAACAGCTCTGCTCCGGTTGCGCCTGCGTTGCGAAGTTTCCGATGCGCCCAGACTGCGCCCTCCGCAAGTACAGGCGAAATCGCCTAAGCTCCCTCGACCGGAGCCTCAGTTGCTGCCACGCCTGCCTGCGAGTCTGCACCATCTTCCGGTTGGGCGGGGTCCGCTTCGATCTCCACAGCTGCGGGCGCGCTCGCCGCAGATGCGGAAGATGCACCTGTGAACTTCTCCTGCTGCGCTGCCTGATCCAGCACCACGGCAAGGTTGCGTCCTGTGGCATTCATGACGGTCGCAAGCCGCGTGGCCGGTGCATTGATGAGGAACAGCAGCTTGCTGAACAGCTCTTCCCTGCCCGGCAGCGTGGCGAGTGAGTTCACTTCCTCGACGCTGAGGACCTTGCCATCTACGATGCCGAGCTTGAAGGTGAACTGCGCATTGTCCTTGACCCAGGTGGAGAGCGCCTTGGCCAGCGCTACCGGATCGCCGGAGGTGTACGCAATAGAACTGACACCCTTCAGGCCACCGAGTGCGCCTTCGATTTGCGTTCCCGCACCAGCCTTGGGAGCCAGCTTGTTCTTCAACACCTGGTAGCGGCCACCCGCTCCGCGCACGGTCTTTCGAAGCTCAAAATCCTTGTCCGCGGTCATTGCGGTAAAGGTGCCGATGATCGCAGCCGTTGCCGTCTGCAATTGCCCGGCGAGTGCTGTCACTTTTTCGTGCTTCTTCTCTTTTGTGAGTGCCATGTTCGAAGAGCTTTCTGGCTTGTAGCCTACATCTGGATCGAGCGGATCACGTCACCGCCGCACACTTCTCATACTATGCAGATAGCACCCGCTATCCACCGCATCTCTACGCCTTCGCGGCAGTCTCAGCCACAGCCTGATCGAGTTCAATGCCAGGCCCCATGGTGGAAGAGATGTACATCGCCTTGATGTACTTACCTTTTGCTGCAGCAGGCTTGGCCTTCACCACCGCCCCGATAACGGTCGTCGCGTTATCCACCAGCTTCTGCGGATCAAATGAGCTCTTGCCGACAGGAACATGCACGAGCGCGGTCTTATCCGCGCGAAACTCGACCTTACCGGCCTTGATCTCTTTGACAGCGGCTGCCACGTCGGTCGTCACGGTACCAGTCTTGGGATTCGGCATAAGGCCGCGCGGACCGAGAACTTTACCCAGGCGGCCAATGGAACGCATCATGTCCGGTGTTGCGATCAGGGCGTCGAAGTCGGTCCAGGATTCTTTCTGGATCTTCTCGACGAGCTCCTCGCCACCAACGATGTCCGCACCAGCGGCTTCAGCTGCACGCTGATTCTCTGCTGTAGAGATCACGGCAACCTTCTTCGTCTTGCCCAGCCCGTGTGGCAGGATAACCGTGGCGCGCACCATCTGGTCAGCGTGGCGGGTATCCACGCCCAGACGCAGCGTCAAATCGACGTTTTCGTCAAACTTGGCGTATTTGATCTTTTGTAGAAGTGGAACTGCATCGGCAAGGGCATATGGGCGAGCCTCGACGGACGCGCGTGCCTTTGCCAGATTCTTCGAAATCTTCCGTGCCATACCTATTCCTTGTCTCCCACCGCCTGAACCATTGGACAAAGCGGGCTGATGGATTCTTCTAGCCTAGCGGGTCTGCCTCGACGTTGTAACTCAGTCTTTAGCTTGCGCTTCAGACCCACTTTGCAACGAGGGCCCCGCCCTTTGTCCGCAGCGCAACTTCGCGCTGAACCCGTCCCGAATTGCGATTACTCAACTGCTGTGGGAGACGAGCCGTTCGGCCGTGGTGCGTGACGAAGGTACTCTCGCACCTTCTATGCGCAGGAGAAGCGGCGGTGCAAGACACGCACGCTACCTCCAGCACTCTCGTAAGTATGCCTGAATTAAAACGTGAGTGCAAGGGCTGCGTGGATACAGCATGGTCACGTAGAGATAGAAAAGCATCGAGCACGCCCTGCACACTCCTGAATGTCGAGGCAAAGCGTCACACCGGCGCCTCAGAAGCTGCATCTGAGCGTAGCTGCAACCTTCCGCGCCACGAACTCCACGTTCTCTGGTGAACGACTCTCACCGTTGTTGAGGCGCACGGGTATGCTGGTCCTACTTCCTTGCGTATGCAGTCTTCCACGGAGTCCATACTTCCGCCACGTGCAGGCAGAGCAGACCGCGACGTGCGATGGAGGCTGTTCGCCGCAGCGCTTGCTGTGCGCCTGCTCTACATCGGATTGGCTCATACCTTTCGCATCCGGCCTTCAGACGACCACTTTGAGTTCGGGTGGGAGATGGGACGGATTGGGAGGGCGCTGGCCACCGGATATGGCTTCAGCGATCCGTTCAACGGGCACACTGGCCCAACAGCATGGACCCCACCGCTGTACACGCTCCTGATTGGAGGTGTGTTCAAGTTGTTTGGGGTGTACACGAAACTGTCGGCGTTTACGCTGCTCACCATCAATTCTGTGCTGTCCGCGTGGACTGCGGTGCTGGTATACGAAATCGGTGTACGGTGCTTTAACCGGCGCATGGCGCTGTGGAGTGGATGGTTGTGGGCTCTACACCCTGCGGCCATGCAGTATGCCGTGCGATGGGTGTGGGAGATGTCAGCCACAACAGCGGTATTTACCGCGATCCTTCTGCATACGCTGCGGATGCGCGGGGTGGGCAAGCGGGAAAAGGCCGAGCAGACATGGCAGGCCTGGGCCGTGTTCGGTGTGCTGTGGGGTGTGCTGGCGCTCCTGAATCCAACGCCCCTGTTGATGGTGCCAGTTGCCACCGCGTACGTGCTCTGGGGCAGGTCGTTCAGAGTTGCACTGCTCCGAAAGGTGGCACTTGCGGCCATTGCGTTTGTTTTGGTACTGACACCCTGGACGGCGCGCAACTACCAGGTGTTCCACCGTTTCATTCCACTGCGCGACAACTTCGGCGCGGAGAACTATGAAGGCAACTCGCCGTGGTCCACCGGGTTTCCCTGGGGAAGAACGGTGCCGCTGGAAAACCACCAGATTCTGGCTGAATACGCCAGCATGGGCGAGCCAGCGTGGGTCGCGGACCGTGGTCAAAAGGCCAAGGGGTGGATACGTGCGCACCCAGGACGATTCGCAGAGTTAGTACTGAAACGAACGTGGATGTATTGGGCCGGTGTACCGAAGTCCGTCGAGGAAGCCGGCCCATTAGAGTACTTCCGTTTGATAAACTTTGCATTCATTTCTTTGGCAGGACTGCTTGGCGCGGTACTGGCCCTGTGCCGGCGCGCGCCGGGAGCACGCCTGTTTGCGGCAGCGTTGCTCTTGCTTCCACTCCCCTATTACATCGTCACGGTACAGGCGCGTTTCCGGCATGTGCTGGAACCCTTACTGTGCCTCCTGAGCGTCTTCCTGTTTCAATCGGCGAAAGGAAGAGGCGAAAGACGGAATGCTGAGCCTGGAACCAACCGGAACGCTCATCAGGGCCAGGTGGGATCATACGAGTGCTTTCACATTTCAATATGGGAAGAATAGTCGGTGTTTGCGGTCGAATGAGAAAATCTTAAGCTGCTTTCAGCCGCAAAAAGCTCTATATACTCTGTGAACACCCGTACTACCACTTCGTGATCAGGTAACCGCTCCCGGTAATCTGACGCTACTTCCCGGAAGACACATGACACTATTCCCGTCCAAGTACACGATGCGCTGCGTACCCGTGCATCACCTGATTCTTCTTGCGATCCTCGCGATCTTGACGTCGTGCGTGTTTTTGCATGTTGCGTCCGCGCAGGGCCTGGTTGTGACGTACGGGACCAAGGGTGTCCAGACCTTAAGCTATCGTGGTGTGACCCTGGAGAATGTGGGAGTAAACCCCGGAGATGCGTATCACATCTGGCACATGAAGGCGACGGACCTGCAGGGAAACGTTCGTACCGATGGGCAGAGCGGGTGGGGAGAAATCAACAACGGCGAGAGTTGGAATACCGCCAGCAACACAGAAACCTATAGCTTCTTCTGGGGCAGCATCAAAGCACAGTTCACGCAGGTAAACGACACCCTTAATATCACAGTCACGGAGACCAACAATCCGGGATCGGGCGTCATCTTCGACGGAGCTGAGATTTACCCGTTTGCCTTGCACTTTCCTCAGGACCCGAAGGGATTCAGCGGATATTCGCAGTTCGCCATCACCACAACGGGCCCGGGCGTTAGCGCAGCGGACTTTGGAAGTGGTGTCGTCACATCGGTTCTTCCAGATGAGTCGCAGCCTCTCTATGGAGGATGGAAGACGGCAGGTACGAACACCTACACGCCCTTGATGGCAGGTACGGCTCCGGATAACATGCCCTCATTCCTGCCCCGGAACGATCGCCCCGTTCCACCGGGCACATCCTTCACCTACACTGTGTCCCTGCGCTTTACGCCGGAGGGCACAGCCGCCGATGCGTCGGACGCCTATACAAGTTTCGCGAATACATATCCGAGTCAGATGACGTGGACCGACCACCGCATTATCGGTACAGCTTTCCTGGCAAGTTCACCTGCAAACACAAGTGGTGCAAACCAGGCCGGAGGCTTTCCTACGAATCCAAGGCGCTACTTCAATGACGCTTCTGTGGATGTCACAACACCCGCCGGTTTACAGAACTTTCAGAACAGGATGCTCGCAACCGCCGCTGCAAACGTGACCAACGCACAGGCCATGAACGCGCAGGGAGTGATTACGTGGGACATTGAGGGTGAGCAGTTCCCGCAAAGTACGACGTACGTCTGCTCACCGGATCAAATCGGAGCCGTAGCTCCCGAGATGGAAGGCATTGTCACAAACCCAAACTCGCCGTATCTCGGGCAGAAGCTGGATGATGCGTACTTCAAGACGATGACCAGCGCGGGCCTCAAGGTAGGAGTTTGCCTCCGTCCGCAACAGTTTGTGCTGGCTTCGAACGGGACCGCAAGCCAAAACACCTTGACGGGCAATGCAGCCATACTCGCCACTCTGGAAACGAAAGCCAAAGCTGCCAACACCAGGTGGGGTGCGACGATCTTCTACGTCGATTCGACGGTCGATGCAAATGGCGGCGTGCTGGATCCGGCTATTTTCCAGCAGTTAATTACAGACATGCCGGGCTTTCTGTTTATTCCCGAAGAAAGCACACCACGCTATTACGCGTATACCGCACCCTTTTACACATTCCTGTTTCATGGCGACTTGGGAACAGATGTCTCTGTGTACAACTACTACCCTCACGCGTTTGGTATGAACCTGATCAACGACGTTGCAGCATCCACGCTCACGAATGCCATCCCGCAGTTGACGGCATCTGTGCTGCGTGGTGACATCTTGGCTGGCATTGCAACCTACTGGCAGGCAAACAACTCGACACTGGTGAATATCTACCAGGCAGCGGGGCAGTCCGTGTTACCGCCCGTGCGGGTCAGTCCCAGTATCTCCTGGACAACACCGGCAGCCATCACATACGGCACAGCTTTAAGTGGAGCCCAGTTAAATGCCAGCGCCAGCACACCGGGCACGTTTGCGTACTCGCCGGCTGCCGGAACTGTTCTGGGAGCAGGAATGCAGACCTTGATGGTAACGTTCACGCCCACGGACATGCGCGACTTTACGCCTACGACTGCTTCGATAAACCTTACAGTCAATCCGGCGACACCGGCGGTAACCTGGCCAACACCGGCCGCCATTACACAAGGTACAACGCTTACCGGCGCGCAACTGGATGCGACGGCGACCATTCCGGGATCATTCTCTTACTCGCCGGCGGCGGGCGCCGTACTAGGCACCGGCGTGCAGAGTCTCCAAGTGACGTTCTCGCCCACGGATGCAACAGACTACACCGTGGCGACCGCGGCGGTGAACCTCCAGGTCAACGCAGCACCCGTGCAGACACCCGTTACGCCCCAGATTGTATGGAGCACCCCCGCTCCGGTGGTATATGGCACGCCTTTGGGCGGCGCGCAGCTCAATGCCAGCAGCAATGTCGCTGGGACCTTTCTATACAGCCCTGCTATCGGCACGGTGCTGAACGCAGGGACAAGTTCGCTACAGACGACGTTTATACCATCGAACACCGCAGCGTATAAGACCACGACGGCTACAGTACCCCTGACCGTCACCAAAGGTACGCCGGTGCTGACGTGGAGTGCCCCAGCAGCGATCGCTTCAGGAACAGCGCTGAGCAGTGCGCAGTTGAACGCAACAGCGAACGTCCCCGGATCATTTACTTACAATCCAGGGTTTGGCGCGGTACCTCCGACAGGAACGCAGACACTGAGCGTTTCGTTCATCCCGTTCGACACGCAGGACTACGGCAGCGCGTCGACGAACGTGTCCCTCTCGGTCAGCGCGCCCGCGCCTGTGATCACGGGTCCGCTTGTGATTACGTCGCCAACGGCTGGCGCGGTGCTTTCAGGAGTCACGGTTATCGCAGGGCAATGCACATTGCCCCTGGATGCCGCCGGAACTTTCCTGATTGTGGACGGCCAGTGGCTGCAATGGATACGTGCTTCCAGTTGGCCCTTCCTTTACACGTTGGATACCCGGGGTTTCCCGAATGGACTCCACACGCTGCAGTTGTGGGGACATGACATCGGCAATAACACCACGATCTCACCAGGGGTAGTGGTCACAGTTGCAAATTGAACTTGCACGGGAAACCGCCAGCGAGGAGCACTGCCACTCTGGCAGTAGGGACAGTGCTCTAACGCGGGACACTGAAGACGCTGTTGGCGGGGCAAGCGGAGCCGATATGCCTTGTGTAGACCAGTTCCTCTTCTCCTGGAGTCAGCTCATGCACAACTTATTGATCGTTTCATCGTTTGTCGCTACTTTGGTCATCCCTTGCCTGTTTGCCGCGTTTCCCGGCAAGAACGAGGTTCCGACCAACTTCTAAGGAGGGGTGCTGTATTGCGTGCAAGGGCGATGTAAACCCTACTTGCCCCTCCATAAGCGATCGGCCCACAGTCCGTTGAAGCGCTCAAACCGAATACGCGTACCAAGCGCGTGAAGGGCAAACATCGGCGGAGCCATCCAGTCCTGCGTCACTGTGGGTCGGGCAGGGCTTACCTGCTCGTGCGAGATTGCCGAGGCCTGGAGCGGTACTCTAAGTTGAACGATGTTCGTCAACTTGTTGCAATTAGGGCGTACCAGTTACAGAGACGGCTTGCGCATTCAGCAAGACCTGGTGGCGGCACGCAAAGCCGGTGCCATCGCAGACACGCTTGTGTTGCTGGAGCATCCTCCGGTGCTTACGCTTGGGCGCAACGCCCATCGGTGTAATATCCTCGCCAGCGACGCGCTTCTGCGTGCAAAAGACATTGAGATCCATGAAGTCAACCGCGGGGGGGATGTAACCTATCACGGGCCCGGGCAGTTGGTCGGCTACCCCATTGTGGATCTGCGGGGTGATTTGCCGGGCAAAAAAGGTCCGCATCTTGGGCCGGTGGACTTTATTCGGCTGCTGGAAGAGGTGCTCATCCGGGCGGCGCGTGTCTTTGGTGTGCCTGCACAACGCGTTGGTGGACGCACTGGCGTGTGGACGCTTGCGGGCGGCTCCGTGAAGGAGAAGAAGCTGGCAGCGATTGGAGTGCATGTGTCACAGGGTGTGACGTCGCACGGTTTCGCGCTCAACGTGACCACGGACCTGCGCGATTTTGGTTGGATTGTGCCGTGCGGCATTACAGACCGGCAGCCAACCTCGCTGGAGCTAGAGGTGGATGATCCTCCGGCGCTCGCCCCCACGATGGAGAATGCACGCAACACGGTCGCGCGCATCTTTGGCGGCGTCTTTCAGCGGCAGATGATCCAAGCGGAGTCGCTGGACAATCTGCTGTTGACCGCCACTTCTTTAAAGCTGTCCTGACGGCGGTATACGGTCAGCGTTCGTTCGCCTGTCAAGCCAGCAGGTATATCCCACAGCTATAATTTGCTGGAATGCTTCCTTGCTCGCCTTCCGCGGCAAGGAACTACCTGACCGTGAAGGAACACAATGGCTACCGATGTTGTCATGCCCCAGATGGGCGAATCGATCACCGAAGGCACGCTGACCAAGTGGTTGAAGCAGGTTGGGGAGAGTGTTGCGCGCGATGAGCCTTTGTTCGAGATCTCCACGGACAAGGTGGACGCTGAAATTCCTTCGCCCGCCGCGGGCGTTCTGAAGGAAGTCAAAGTGGATGAAGGCAGCACCGTGGCCATCAACTCAGTGGTGGCTGTTTTGGATGCCGAAGGCGGTGCATTGGCTGCGCCAGCAGCACCCGTGCAAAGCGCAGAGACTGCCGTGAAGCCTCAGACCGCTGAAACTGCTGGCGGCACGGACGTCCTGATGCCGCAGATGGGTGAGTCCATCACCGAGGGCACCATCACCAAGTGGCTGAAGAAGGTGGGCGAGACAGTCCAGCGTGATGAGCCGATCTTCGAGATCTCGACAGACAAAGTCGACGCAGAGATTCCGTCCCCCGCCTCGGGAACGCTGACCGAGATCAAGGCCAAGGAAGGCGAGACGGTTGCCATCAACACTGTTGTTGCAGTCATTGGTGGCGGGTCTGCTCCTGCGCAAGCCGGCACGTCAGCACCGGCGCAGCCTGCGGCAGCCGCGCCCGCATCTGCTCCATCTGGCTCTGCGACCGAAGTCCTGATGCCTCAGATGGGTGAGTCGATTACTGAAGGCACCATTACCAAATGGCTGAAGAAGGTGGGCGAGACCGTCCAGCGCGACGAGCCGATTTTTGAGATCTCCACGGACAAGGTGGACGCGGAGATACCATCCCCTGCATCAGGAACACTGACCGAGATCAAGGCTAAGGAAGGCGATACGGTTGCCATCAATACAGTTGTCGCACTGATTGGCGGAGGCGCGGCCAAGTCTAGAAAAGTGAGCGCGTCCGCGTCAACCGCACCGGCGCAGGCAGCACAGCAAACCACGGCTACACCCGCACAGACCGCCGAGACACCACGTTCATCGCCACTGGTGCGAAAAATCGCCAAGGACAACGGCATCGATCTAGCTTCGGCAGGTATTAACGGCAGCGGTTCAGCCGGACGTATTACCAAGAACGACATCGTAGGTTACATGCAGAATGGCAGCGCCTTCAGTGCGCCATCTGCCCCAGAGGCAGCGCAGCAGCCCTCTGTTCCGGGAACTCCGTCGCACTCCATCCAGTCGGTCAGCGCGGGCACATCCACGCCCGTCAGCAGTGTCAAACCGGAGTCGTCTGCGTTGCAGTCCTCTCCTGCAACCACCGCGCCGCAGAAGGCCGCAAGCGCTCCAGCCCCTGTGCTGGGCGAGGTGGTGCCGATGTCCAAGATGCGCTCCATCATCGCGAAGCGCATGGTGCAGTCCAAACAGACCTCCGCGCACGTCCACACCGTCTTCAAGGTGGATATGACGCGCATCGTTCGCCTCCGTGAGAAAGAAAAGAACAAGTATGAGCAGCGCAACGGTGTGAAGCTGACCTTTATGCCGTTCATCACGCGCGCCGCCGTGGAAGCGCTGCGGAAGCACCCGATCGTGAACGCCGCCGTGGAAGGCGAGAACATCCGCTATAACCGCAACGTCAATATCGGGATCGCGGTGGCGCTGGAGTGGGGTCTGATCGTGCCGGTGCTGAAGCAGCTTGAAGAAAAGAATTTCCTCGGTATCGCGCGCGGCATTGTGGACGTGGCCGACCGCGCCCGCAATAAGAAACTGGCACCCGACGAAGTTGCCGGTGGCACGTTCACGCTGACTAACTCCGGGATCTTCGGTGAGCAGTTCGGAACCCCAGTCATCAACCAGCCGCAGGTGGCCATCCTGGGCATTGGCGGACTGAACAAGGAGCCGCTCGTGATCCAGGATAAGGATGGCGGCGACGTGATTGCCATCCGGTCCATCCAGCGCTTCACGCTTGGCTTTGACCACCGCATCATCGACGGCTCTGACGCCGGCAAGTTCATGACCGACTTCAAGAGCTACCTGGAGAACTGGTCGGAAGAGATTAGCTAGCTGTTGTAGCGGCAGGATGATCCAAAACACTCTGCATGCTAAGTCTTGCTTTCCAAACGCTGCTTCAGTTGTTCGCTTAACGCTGCAAAAGCCTTGAGCAGTTCTGCGTCTTCGTTCGGTCTCAACACACCAAGTGGTCGTACGTGACGGACGTTGACCGTTGCAATTTCTGCCCCATTGAGCAGAAAAAGTTCGCCGGGGATGTCCTTCCAATACTCTTCGGTATCCGGTTTGTGTATGCCTGGATCGCCGTTTTTCTGCTGCTCATAGTGCGCGCGGTCTTTGCGGAATTCGTCGCGGATCATGCGTTGCGCATTCTGTAGGATGAGTGTCGCCAGATTGCCATCCGCGGTAATGCGCTTTTCAAAGACGTTGCCCCGGTAAAGGGTTCCACTTTTTGTCAGCACATCGATGCGGACGGTCAGGTCTCGCTGAGCCTGGACCAGTATCGGTGAAAGCGCGATATGCCATTCAGAAATTCTTGGCATCAGGGCCCAGTAAAGGAGCCGGGTCGTCCGTGGCCATCGCTTCAATCTCGTGCGGATGGCACCCAGATGAATTGCGATCCATCCAAAAACAATCGATCCAAGAATGACGAAGAGGTAGACCCTGCAAAGAATGCAAACAGAAAATCTCGCGAAGACAGAGAGTGCAGCATAAAAGGCTGCGGGATTCTGCTCGAAGGATTTCTCGCTGTATAGATCAGCAAAAAGCGTACGCGTACTTGGGCTGATGCCGGAGGGAACGGTCCCCATCAGTGTATTGCGCGTCAACCATGCGAGCAGTAAAGGCACAAGCGCCCAAAACGCAGCTCGCAGCAACTCTTCGCTCCTGGTCCCTGTCGTGACCCTGCGGACGAAATAGAAGCTGATGACAAAGCGTGTGAGAAGTTCAGGAACGATGAAGTAGGCTGTCGCAAGAACCGTGATCAGTAATGTGAGCACGATTTAGGCTGCGGAGAGATCTTCTTTCGTCAGCCGAAACGTACCAGAAGGCGTTTGGATGAAAGCCTCCCCGCGCCGTTGAAGCTCAAGTGCCACGGTAGCGAGATGACCATTGAGGTACTCTGTCACTTCGCGACGTGCTTGCGCGTGATTCAGCGGAACACCGGATTCCATTAAGCTGAGCAAGTTCTCGATCTGTATGCCGCCCATAACCCTCAAGCTTCCGTTTGTTAGACGCTGATGACCTTGTTACGGTCGTGCACCAAATCCGTTAAGTAAACCATCGTACGTAGAATCGAATGGAATCATCAAGTCTTCTGAGCAATCAGAGTCATTCTTCTGCTCAGCGCTTCCGGCGTACTCGTCGCGGCGGATCGCGGCGTTGGGATACGACTCTTGCGATTCTGACCGGCAGAGTTATTCAGTCTTGGCCATGAACTTCTGTCAAAGCCTCGCCTTGGCGGCCAGTACGCGTTCGCGGGCCTCTTCGGCATTGGCTCCCACGGCGCTCAGGTGGCCCATCTTGCGGCCTTTGCGTGGTTTCAGCTTCTCGTAGAGTGTCAGCCGAACCGTGGGAACGGCGAGCGCCGCGTCGAAGGCCGGCTCCCGCTCGGTGCCGTCTTCGTTCAACCACACGTCGCCCAGCAGGTTTGCTATCGCAGCGGGCTGCACCAGGGAGACATCCCCCAGCGGCAAATCGCAGGCGGCACGGACGGCCTGTTCAAACTGGCTTGTGATACAGGCGCGCTCGCTGCCGTGGTAGCTATTGTGCGGCCGTGGCGCAAGCTCGTTCACCAGCAGTTCGCCAGAGGTGGTGACAAACATCTCAACGGCGAGCAAACCTTCCAGTGCAAAGGTGTCTGCAATTTCGCTTGCGATTGCGGTGGCCTGCGATGCAAGCGTGTCTGAAATGCTGGCCGGGATCACGCTCCAACTGAGGATCTGGTTCTCGTGGAAGTTCTCCGCTGGCGGGTACACCTTGACCTCGCCGCGCGGAGAACGTGCCACCATGACGCTGATCTCCTTGGCGAGGTCCAGTGCGCGTTCCGCAACACAGGCTGAGGCGCCGGTTTCTTCCCACGCCTGCTGCACCGACGTGCCTGTGACATTGGCTCCATCAAAGCCCAGCTTCGCCTGTCCGCGGCCATCATAGCCGCCCGTCGCGGACTTAATGAACAAGGGGCCATCCAGTTCACGGACGGCTGTCTCAAGCTGTTCCAGCGAGCGTGCTGTGCGATATGCACCGACTGGAAAGCCATGCTTCTGCAACCAATCCTTTTGCTCGATGCGGTCCTGAATGACGGACAGGATCGATGCGCCAGGACGTACGGGTGCCCAGCGCGCTGCTTCATCCAGGCTGACGATGGACACCTGCTCGATTTCCAGCGTCACGGCAGCGCACTCACGGGCAAGATTCGCGGCGGCCCAGCGATCGTTCCATCCTGCTTCAATCACCGTGTCTGCAATATAGCCAGCCGGGCATGCTGGATCGGGATCAAGGACGTGAACCTTGTAGCCCATGGAACGGGCTGCGATGCCCATCATGCGGCCAAGCTGTCCGCCACCGAAGATGCCAAGAGTCGCGCCCGGCAACACGGGCCTGCTGTGTTTTGCGAGCAAATCATGCGGCATCATGTGTTAAAGGGTCTCCGCTTCCAGGCTTTCGGCACGCACAGCCTGTTCGCGCTCTTTGCGCCAGTGTTCTAGCTTGTCCGCAAGCGCGGTGTCCGTGGTGCCAAGTACAGCAACGGCAAGCAAGGCCGCATTGACCGCACCTGCCTCGCCGATGGCAAGCGTGCCGACGGGGATGCCCTTGGGCATCTGCACAATGGAAAGTAGCGCGTCCATACCCTGCAATGCTGTCGCGGGTATGGGAACACCGAAGACGGGCACAACGGTCTTTGCAGCGAGCATGCCTGGCAGGTGGGCCGCCCCGCCCGCACCGGCAAGGATGACACGCAATCCGCGCCCGCGGGCTGCCTCCGCATACTGAAACAGCAGATCAGGGGTACGGTGTGCCGAGACGACACGAGACTCATGCGCAACGCCGAACTCGTCCAGTATGCGCGCGGCGGCAGCCATGCACTTCCAATCGCTCTTGGACCCCATCACCACGCCCACAAGGGGTCCTGCTGCCATGGGCCGATTATAACGGTCCCCATGACAGCGGGACTTGAGGTGCACTGTCTACTTCGCCCAGATGCTCGCGTTCAGGCATGCCACCACGCCATCCACCACCATGCCCAAGCCTGTGGTGAAATCATCTGCGTTCATGATGGTTTTATTCGCCACGGCATCGGTCATCTTGATGGCAGCACTCACGACATCCATGGCTGCACATCGCTTCTGCTCTCCGGTCTTGGCACCATAAATCGACTCCACACCCTGTACGAGGCTGGGCAGAAAAGCGATGCCGCGCAAAAACAGTTTCAAGAAATTCATTCGGCTCTCCGATCCATTCAGAACCACACACATTCCCGGCTCCGGTGGAACATCAGGTTGTTACTTCTTCAGCAAATCCATGGCAACGTGGATCAGGGTGACGAGTACGCCAAAGCCGCCTCCCACGCCCTTCATGCGCTGCACTGTACGTTCATGCTTGGCGACGCGCTCCTCCAACTGGTGCAACCGTCCGGGCTGCCCCACTCCGAGAAGTGCATGCATCTGGCTCTTGAGCGCGCTCAGATCGCCCAGCACTTGCGCTTCAAAGTCCGTCATTCGTTCTCCTTCTTGTTGTTTAGCTCAGCGGCAGGCTCGTCAGCACCACGCTGGACACGGGCGAGTAGCGCGGCGGCGCGGAACCGTCATACATGCGGATGAAGAACCGTTCCGCAAATGCCTGACGTGGAATGGTGAAGTGCCGCACGGGGCTTTGCAGAACCAGGTCGGACGCGATGTTTGTGCCAAAGTTCGCGTCACTGCGACGCACTTCGAATCCACCGCCCGCAGGCTGGTCCGCGCCACTGTCGATCTGCAACGCGGATGCTGTCGCGCTGGTCACCTGCAAGCCGGAAAGTATCGCAGGCAAGCCACTTGTGTCCGTCGTGTACGCCACTTGCGCGGGCACATCGGCCGGCACTGTGGCCGTTATGGTGAAGGAAAGCGATGCCGATCGCATCTGCGAATACTCCGCGCCGTAGTGCAGCAGCTCAGGGACGGCGTTGCCGTCGGTGATTGTGATGGATTGAACAGGCAGTTGTAGCGTTCCACTGACGCTTTGCACCAGCAGCGTGTCGCCGGGTGAGACGTCGGACTGCAAGGCAGCCCCGCGCGTCCACCGGGCCTCGCCGGCCTGCGCCGAAGTGGGTGCGTTTGCCAGCGCCAGCAGTGCCTGCGCTGCTGCCTCGCAGTCCC
>CAXUHI010000031.1:19491-34333 GCA_964251045.1 uncultured Terriglobus sp.
GGCCGGGGATCGCGTCTTGCTGCCGTAACTGGTCAGCGCTGGCATCCTTCAGTCGAGCCACAGCCCGGCGGCTGCGGCGATAGGTCACCGTGACTAGTTCACCCACCATCGGAGCGCGGCCCGTGTCGAAACGCACCACACCGCCTGTACTCAGCGAATAGTCGGCTCCCGTGCCCGCTGCTCCCTCACGGCGCGTCACTACCGTGCCATCGGGTTCCGTGCTGACCACCCACGCGGAACCAGTCTGCGACAGGCTCACCATGGCGATGCTGCCGGTCAGCTGCACGCTGTTCACCGGCGCAAAGACGCACTGCGGGGGCGAACTGGACACCGCACCGTCATACAGCACCGTGGCAAGCGTGTTGGAGGCCAGGCCGAGGTCGCGCGCCTCCATGACGATGTGCAGCGGAGCCGGCACACTCGCGCCGCCAAACTGCTGGAGCTGGTTGCCCGTCAACACCTGGTACGTGTTGCCTACGCGCTGTATTTCAGTGCAGTGCAGGCGTACACGCAACTCGTAGCTGTGGCCAACCTCGAAGTCATACGTGACCAGCTGCTCCACGCCATTCACCACGGCAACGAGTACATGAGCTCCCGCCGTGGCGACGGCCCGGATGCCAGCGATGCACCGGTCGTGGGTGACGTCTCCGTTGTAGAAGCCAAGCAGAAGTCCATCGCTGCCCGGTGTGAGCAAGACCCCACTTGCCTCGGCGACCAGCGTGCCGCCCATTTCCACGGGAACCGTGTACTGCAGGACAGTATTGCCGTCAAAGCCGTTCCCACCGTTCAGTTGCAGGCCACCGTTGCCCAGCATGAGGTAGCTGCCCGGGTCGGTCCGCGTCCACAGAGATGTGTTCAGCATAGGGTCGTCAAAGCTGTCACGAAGCAGCATCTCCGACCCGGTTGCCCGGAAGGGAGCGTGGCTCAAGGCGAAGTTCTGGGTTGTACCGTCACCCCTGAAGAGTTCCGTGACATACCCATGGGCCTCCATTTCGCCTGAAACCGTGATATCGGTTGCAAGCTCATCGCCCTTTTGAACGGAGGTGCTGGTGACGGTCAGCTTTGTGTCGCAGGCAGCGATCTGGTGCGATGCCGATGTTGGGGGCTGTAGCGCGTCACCAGGGTCGGCCTGCGTCAACCAGCCCTGCTCCAACGCATACAGTTGCTGCTGGTCGTAGGCACCGGATGCGGTTTGGCCCTCTGCCAGGCAGGGTGTATTCACTCGAACAAATCCCTGGAACAGGACCGCGCCTGCGGCGTCTGTCACCATGACACGCGCGCGGCTCTGGGGAACGGGGAGACCTGTACTCAGGAGGTCAAGGCCGCCGGAGCAGCTCGTCCACTTCCCCCGCCTGCGAGTGATCGTCAAAGGAGCCTTTGCCAGCAAAGCCTGCGTGTAGTCGATGCCGCCCTTGCCGTCGTTATTGTCGATCGTCAGATTCATGCTTCGCTCCTACACCAGCCGCATTGGCGCGGGCAGGTATGTGCGGAAGCACACGGATGCCGCACCATCGTTGCTGTCTGTGACCGGCAATGCGCGCAGCTTTGCCGACGGCCGCCAGCGGTCTACACCCGGAGCCAGCGCCGTCATCGTCTCCGGTGCCTCGTCACCGGCAGGCTGCAGCCGCGGATAGTGCAGCAGGAGCCGGTCACCCTGGACTCCATCCAGAACAAACAGGCCGGACCATTCCGGCGCAAAGGCGCCACCCTGGCGGTCCACAAAGCCCATCACGCGCGAGACCTTCATACCGGCCGCAGGATTGCCGGCGGGCAGCGGTGATGCCAGCGTCACCACGCCGGAAGCCACAGTGAGAACGCGGCTTACGTTGAAACTCACGCGCCGGATAAAGTCCGCATCCAGCGCTGTGGATGCACTCTGCAGGAATGCGCCCGGCGCACCCGTTCCCTGATACCCGGACTGGCCCGCGTAATCCTGGTCGACGACGACCAGATCGCCCGGTTGCACACCGGTCGATGCGGCAAGCTGCAATGTCGTGGCGGTCGATCCGCTGAGCAGGACCTCTGCCGGAGCCGCTGCCGCGCCCGATGGGTTTGCACTGGCGCCCACCTGAGCTGCAAGCAGATTCATGGTCTGTACCCCGGCAGAAAGCATTATGGCCATGCGCGTCCATGCCGTGAAGACACACTGTACTTCTTCGCCTACGGCCGTGCGTGTCTGCACTTTGGCCACAGCCGGCGCGCCGCTGAAGACTTGCGTCAACGTCGATTGCGGTGTGCGTTTGAAGTTCTGTACAGCACCGGCTGCGAACCATCCTGCCGGTGGATCGTTCAGGTTGAAGCGCCCCATGCTGCCTGGATCGAACGGAGTCGTAAGAGCGTCCGTGCGGTCCACTGGTGCAAAGTACGCCTGCATGGTGCCGCAACTCAGCGAGACGCCTGCGATGGCTGACGTGCTCATCTACTCACCTGCTTCCTGATGCGCAAAGACACTCAGCGACACGGCTCGTGAAATCTTGCTTTCCGCGATCGTGGCCGCGCCGAACGTCGCGGAAGACCAAAAGAGTGTCGTCTGCATCGGCATAGCGGGCGACGTCACGTAACTCTGCTTTATCGCCGTGAAGGGCTGAAGAATATTGAGCAACTCGCGATCCATGGCCGCCAGCACACGCCCGCGATCCATGCCGGACAACTCCTTGGTTCCCTGAGTGCTGTAGCGAATCTGGCATGGCAGCGTGTGCAGCGCCAACGCTTCGGTGGTATCGATGGCAGCCGCTCCCCATGTGATGAGGAACGCTTCCGACGGGTCTTCTGCTTCGCAATCCAGCTCATTCTCCGGGACAAGTATGGCCGGCCGTGTTGCACCGCGTACCACCAGCGTTCGATACGGATTGAACGCAGCCAAACGGTCGCGCAGCGCTATGTAAAAGCTGTCCTTGGCATTCTGCATTCTTAGACCAACTCCGTTCCCTGCGCACGCAAGACAATGCGGTACAGGCACTCGCGGCCGCCAATGCTGACCGGTTCCACGTCTGTCACGACGTACAGTTCGTCTCCAACCTGCACGGTGGTCACGGTCAGCAGCGCGGTTGCAGTGGCACCGCTGCCTTCCACGCTCAATGCGGCTTCCAGGGGGTCGGCTGGCACCAGAAGTTCGGTGTGCTGCGCCGTATAACTTACCGTTGACGGCGCGACCGTAACTGCCTGGAACAGGGGCGTGCGCAGGCCCAGTTCTTCACCGTCGTCATTTGCAACGGGCGGCATGGGCAGCTGGAGCTGCACGCTGCCAGTCCCAAAAGTTGCAACCAGCGCATGGGCGGCACGGCGCGCTGCCTCTGCGATGTAAGGTCCTGCCATGTCAGCCCATCCTTTGCGCAACAAACGGCTGCAGGATGCGCTGGACATCCGCGTCCAGCAGCGTGCCGCTGAAGTACTCCATGCGCATGGAGTCGATGCTTTGCGAGCGCAGCGTCAGCGCGGGCATGGCCTGGGCATTCCGGATGATCTGCGCACACGCCACCTTCACCGGCGTGGGCACATCCGTGAACCCGGCCGTGTAGGTCACTTCCAGCTCGCTGTACATACAGCCGAAGAGGCCGCAGGGCAGCGACACCACACCATCAGTGGCTACGTCTATCGTTGTCACATCCACGTTCTCCCACTCATCCGTGGGGAGAAACAACATCGTCTCCCAAAGCACCGGGTAGGCTGCTTCCGCATAGCGCCGTCGCATCCTTCCACGCACCTGGACCAGCGGCGACGCTCCAGCCGTGCTTGCAGCCAATGGTGTGTTGCTCAGCTGAACGCTGCCGCGCCGTGCCGGACGCAACCGCTCCACATACTGCGTGATGCCCAGAGACGGGCGTTTACAAAAACTGTCAATCAGCGCCGACGCAGCCGTGACCAGGTCATCGCTCAGGTCAGCACTCAAACCGAACGGGATGTAATCCGAAGCGTCCAGATACTGCATTCGTTCTGGCCCCTTTCTTCCGCGAAGATGCCGATGTAAAAAGCTTTCGCAGGCTTGCAAAAACGAAGGGGACGGCTTTGAAGCCGTCCCCTCGATCCACGATGAACCCAGTACCGTCAAAGCGGGTTCACATCGTTCACAACGACGTGCTTAGCGATCGACAAGGACCTGGTAGTGGGCGTAGTTCGCGCCCTTAACCACTAGACCGCCGAACTTGACCACCACATACTGCGAGGCCAGCGAACCGGGCATGCCAAGCTGGAAGACGCGCGGATTGGGATCCGTCAGCCAGTGGTACTCGACCATGTCTTCCGTCACGATGTACGCCGGCAGCACCGCCGAACCCGATCCGGGCGTACCGGTGTACCCCAGCGTCCACTCCGGAATGAGCGGCAGTTCGCCTGCCTGCGTCGAGAGTGTTTTGACGGTCAGGCCGCCCTCGATATTCTTGGTGCTCAGCACGACGTTAAAGGAACCCTTCAGCTCCCGGTCGATCAGATCCAGCAGCACCGGGTTGGCGTAAATCGCAGTCGGGCGCACGGCATAGTTCGTGTTCGACACCATCTGCGCAACCGCGGACTTCAATCCGTCGACAATGCTGTTGTTGGTGCCGATGGTGACGGTGTTGCCGCCGGCGACGATCTGTGCAGCAGCACCGAAGTACTGCGTGCTGGTGGGCGTGCTCAGGCTGGTGTCGGCACCGTTCCACAGCGCAAGATCATGCGCGCGCATCACGCCTTCGACGGTGTCGGCAAGGTCCTTCGCCTGCAGATAGGCAAACTGGCTCTGCTGCGATCCAACCTCGATGTCGAACAGGTTGTAGTTCATCTGCGCGACCAGCGCCTTCAGTGGCACGGAGCGCTCCACCCGCGTGGGGCTGACCACCGGTGCCACAATGTTGCGCGGATCGACGAAGCCAGCCGCCAGAGAGGGCGAAGGAATGCCCGTCTCCTCAAAGAAGCGTGAGGGATGGCCCGTTGCCGGAACCTGCCTGATGCGCTGACCGAAGGGGCCGCGCCGGCGAACGATGTCGGTGATTTCAGTCTGGTACTGGGGAACTTCGATCGCGCCCGGCCCGATGTAATCCGCCGCGGCGTGAATGTCCCTGAACTGTGCAATCATTCTTGTCTTCTCTCCTTGGGGTTTGCCAAACAAAAAAGCGCGGCTGAAAGCCGCGCCATCTCTCCCGCCTGCCGCTCTAGCGCAGCAGACCTGCGCGCAACAAGCCGCTTTTCACGGCGATGCGCTGCTCCACGCTCAAGCTGCGCAGTGCCTCATCGACGGTTGCGCTCTCACCCGCATCGGCCGCGCCTTTGGCCAGGATGGACGGCCCATGTGCGGATACGGTCTTGCGCACGTGTAGAACTGGCTCTCCCTGCGCCTTCATGCTGCGGAACTCGCCGATGGCAGTCTCAAGGTCGCGGATGCGGCGGTCCAGGTCAGCCAGGGCTTCCTGCCCGGCGTGCTCCGCCTCTTCCGTTGCGACGATCGGACCCACGTGTTCCAACACGTTTCTCTCTTCCATGCTCCTCTTCCTCTCTTCTCTCATCTCGTTAGCGTGACGCGGCCTGCGCTGAGGAACGGTGCGGCACCGGATGCATGGCCGGAGCGCGTCCAGTGCGCAACTTCACCTGCCGGCGCGTGCTGCACGACGCCGCCAGCGGCAGCGCACGGCTTTCCTCGCGAGTGACCCGGAAGCTTGTATTACGGTACGCTGCCTTGGTTCGCAACAGGATCGCCGCGCCGGTAAAGGTCGCCTTCGTCAGGCGCCAGATCTCCGCCCGCATGTTCTCCACGTGCGCATCGGCCAGCTCATAACTCATGCCCAGCGTCTCATCGCCGTGCGCATGAATCTCCTGCATCATCTCCGCGAAATCCCGTGCAAACAGGTAACCGCTGACATGGATGGCATCACCGTCGATCTGCGCAGCGGTGATAATCCCACACTTCTGTTTAGCATCGTGCCCATCCCACCCTGTCTTGAAGTCCACCGCCATGCCCAGCAGGCTTGGCAGGGCTGTGTCCGCCGCCTCCCGCGTCAACACCACGCGGTGTCCACGCGCGCCGCTAGGCGCCTTGTCGCTGGGAGCATCGACCAGCGTCAGCACGCCTTCAAACGGCACCCGGTTGGGATGTTGGGCCACCGCTGGGAATTCCACCGCCATTGCTCGTAGCTGCACTCTTCCTCCCTTGCTGTTGTTTACTGCTTTGGCTCGGCTGACAGCATCTGCGCGGTGGTGTTCTCCGGCAAGGGCGGCAGGCCGCGCTGCGCACGAACCTCATTCACCGTCAGCACGCCCGCGCCAATCAATTGTGTCTGGATGGCAGCCTCTTCCATCGCATCGCGTGTGACCAGGTCATTGAAGACGAACTC
This sequence comes from uncultured Terriglobus sp., assembly GCA_964251045.1. Lineage (GTDB taxonomy): Bacteria > Acidobacteriota > Terriglobia > Terriglobales > Acidobacteriaceae > Terriglobus. The sequence continues at coordinate 25,794 of CAXUHI010000031.1, forward strand.
AATGTCGTCCCAGCCTAGCGCCTTGGCAAAGATGTCGCGCGTGATGTGTTCCGCGATCAGCTTGGCGAGCGGCACCACCGCGGATTGGAATGCCTCCTCAGCGAACTCGGCAGCCGTGCTGCGGTTCACATCGGACTGCACGCCCAGCAGCATCGGCGGCAGGTCGAAGGCATTCGCAATGACACGCATCAGGAACTCCTGCCATTGCAGCCGCAGATCGGCGTCCGTGCCGCCCGCAAAGCGCAGCACCTCCGGCTTGGACGGGCTGGACAGGATCGGCACCTGCCCCGTACCTTCCACCTCGTCCTGCCACCAGCGGATTAGCCGCTCATGCTGCTGCGGTGTCGCCTCATCCAGCCAGAGGGCGTACTGCACCACACTGTTGCTGGCCAGCCGTCCGGCGTAGCGGTGCGCGGAGAGAAACTGCCCGATCGTCTCAAACGCAACCTCGAGCCGGCCCAGGCCAAAGGGCGTATGCGTGCGTGGGTTCAGGCGCACATACATCAGTTCACGGTCCAGCAGCGGGATGCTCTCCGCCGATCCAAGCGGCGTCTGGATGTAACGCGGCTGCTCTGGGTCGCCGGCCCACTGCAAGTCCATGGCGATGGTCGCGCCATCGACAGACCACATCTGCAACGGACCAGCCTTGTCGGAGGTCTGCTCGATCTCCATCGCACCGAAGCCGCCCACGATGGTGTCCTCCACCACCGGTTCGATCAGCGTCCGAAAGCTGTCAAACGCATTTGGATGTTCCAGCACGCGCCGCGCGTTGACCAGCCGGCCCTGCATCTCGTCCGTCAGGGTGGCATCGCGCCTGGGCCGCACCTGCCAGTCCAGGCTGCTGATGCGGTCCTTCACCACGTTAATGGCGCGCCGCGCAATTGGCGTCTCCGCAAAACGCCGCAGATTCTGCGGTGTCGGTTTCGGCATGGCATGCAGGTTGCCGCCAGGGCGCCACGGGCTCAGCACGGCAGGCAGATTCATCGTCTTGCGCGTGCCTGCCTCGCCCGCCGCCTCCAGCGCACCCTCACCCTTCCAACCGCGAAGCGCACCTCGCATCCGGTCGACTACATTCACGCGCAACCTCCTCTTCAAAACACGAAAGGCGCGGCTCACTGGCCACGCCTCTAGTAACTCCATGACGACCCAGCTACTGCCTGAATGGTGTCAGCCAAACGTTCACCGTTGCCCCGGTTGGATTGAAGAAGTGGAATGAGCCAACATCTCCGCCACCATTCAGGCAAAGCAGTGTTCGTGCCGGCAAAAAAAGGTCCTGCGCGATCGCGGCATCCGCGACACCGTTTGCACCGCAGCGTACATGCACATCGCCATCCGCGCTGATTAAAAATTGATCCGCGTTCCCTTGAATGATGTACTGGCTCGTATTGCTGGGGACAGCAACATGCTGCGAGTTCTGTCCGATACCAATCGTCATGTCTTCTCCTCTTTTTCAAATTCATGCAGCCATGAAAAGGCCAGGCTTCTTGAGCCTGGCCTTCTCCCCAAACTGCTGCACCTGATTACAAATGCAATTCCAGACGAGCTGTCTCCGCCGCACGTCCCAGGTCGTTGACCGTCAACACGCGCAAGCCCTGCTCCTCCATCGTCTCCACTCCGAAGCGGTAGCGCTCCTCAGCCTCGACACCGGAAATGCTGCGCAGGGGTTCAACAATGGCTGCAAGATCAAGCGCTGCATTCTCTATCCGCTGCAATCCCGCGCGCAGCTTCTCAGCGGAAAACGCCAGCACCTTCGCCGCCTCCAGATCCCCGTCCAACGACACTGCCTGAAAGATGCGGATCACCCCATTCGGCCTGTAGCCGCAGTCCAGCTTCAGCGGATCGCCCGGCCGCGTATACTGACTGGCTGCGATCCGCTTCCGCATGACGTTCCACACGCCCGCGTGTTCAAACTCCCGCCGCATGGCAGCGACGATGGCTGTCCGGCCACTCTTGCGGCGCTCCACCTTTTCACGCAGCGGCTCCACATACATGCGCATCAACTGATCCATCTCCGCAGCCACTGAAAGTGCCAGCGCCCCGCGTGGTTCGCTGATCTGCAGCGACGTCGACAGCGACTCCTCCAGCAACTGCATGGTGGGCTTCTGTTCCAGCACAGAGACACGCACGCGCGCATTCAGGTCCTCTTCAAGGGATTCCAGAAGTTCAGTATCGGCATCCGGATCCATGCAGCGCACACGGCTCCAGTCGCGCGTGAACCGCACCTGCATCGTCTCCATGCGTCCTGCCTCGCGCAGCATCACGCCAATGTTCACAAACTCGTTCTTGATCGAGTCCGGCACATACCGCAGGAGAAAAAACTCGCATTGGATTCGTTCCGCCAACCGCACCCTCTCTACATCACGAACTTAGACGCCCCATCCGCTACCGTAAATGCATGGGGCACAACCACCTTTGCCGTCGCTCCCCAATCCGGGAAGGGGTTGCGGTGCGAGTGACGGAAGTCCGTAATCAACTCACGAACCCTGCCCCGGCGCTTCAGCAGAGTTTCCAGCAACTGCTCCAGATCACCGGGATCACCATACCATTCGACCGGCACCTGTTCCGCGATGCGCCAGAGAACGTCTGGAGCCATCTCCTCCACAGCCGTAATCCAGGGGTCGAAGTCCTTCCATCCCGTTACGTGCTCGTACACAAGATTGCGAACAAAGACGCCCCGCAGGGGCGAATCGGGAAACTTCCACTCATTCGCGTCGAAGCAGAATCCCTGGTCGATGAAGACGGCCCGGTAGCGCTTCTCGCGCGGTTTACGCTGAAAGACTGCCTGACGTCCATTGGTGTTCCCCGTCCACTTATCAATGCAGAGCATTCCGCAGAACTCCTGCAGATTGCGCACCTCCAGGAGCTTCTCGTCCGGCAGGTAATCCACTACCTGACCGGGCATCAGCCCGCCGACAAATTGCGATCCAAACGCAAGCCCTTCGGCGCACGGCTGACGCTCGCCCCGGCCGACATCCACCAGCATCTCCGGAGAATTTGCGATCAGCCATGCACTCACGTCCACGGTGTCGGTGGCCGGAACGGAAAGCCCCGCGGCTTCAGCAAGCTTGGTCCCAATCAATTCATTCGCCAGCACGCGCGGTCCCTGGGGATTGTTGCGAAACTTCACAACCCACAGATTCGCATCCGCGCCCAGCATCATCTGGCTCTGCGCTCCGCCCCGCATCCTGCGAATTGCCTGCACCGCCTGAACCGCCAAAGCCAACAACCTTTCGTCTCAGCAGCATACGTCAAGGCTGCTGAACTCCTGTCAGACCGAAGCACCTTGAACACGCACCGCCTGTGCAATCGCCATGCTCATCACCAGATCGTCGTGCGCGCCCCGCGCCGCTGCCGCACGCCCGTGTTCATCCGTGACGAAGCTGCGGCACTCCAGCAGAAGGCGTTCGCTCGCGATCAACTCAGGCTCACGCGAGACGAGTGCGGCAAACTCGCTCAACATGCGCGCACGCGACGCAACGTCCGTCAGCCATCCTGCCATGCCATCCCGGCCAGCGTAGAGCCGCAGCCCAGCCTGCTCCGCCGCCATCTGCTTCAGGTAGGCCAGCACCGCCGCGCCATGGTTGTTCCGCTCTACAGCAAGCAGCCCGCCATTGTATTCACGCGCAAGCTCCGCTGACGCGCGTGCCAGGTCCGCCGGGCCCAGCCGCGCCTGCAACTCCGCACATTGCATCCCCGTCTTTTGGTCGATCACCTGCACTGCCGCAAAGTCACCCCTGCTACCGCCGCCAGCAGCATCCACGCCCAGCACGTAGCGCCGTCCGGAACGCGCCGGCAACCAGATCAACAGCGAACCATCACGTCTCGACTCCATCGCTGGACTGACGGTCCCCAAGTGGGCAGCAAGTACGCTCCTCTCAAAGAAGCACGCACCGCTGGCACGGAAACACGCGACCGCATCCTCGGCGAACTCCTGCTCCCGCATGGGCCCGTACCGCCGCACGAGCTCACGGCGAAAGCCAACCTGCTCCGCCGTAAGCCCTTCACGCGCAACCAGTGCCAGTTCTTCCTGCGTTAACGTATGAGCCGCCGTACCCACATACGACGGCTCATACCACCACGGAAAGAAGTGGCGCACCATACCCTCGGCCTCTGCCGCCTGCCACTCCGCGTGGAAGCAGCCGTAGGCACCGTTCGGTGTGGACTCAAGTACCAACTCACCTCCAGGCACCAGTGCCGCCCGAAGACCGGCAAGCACCTCTCCGGCATCGCCGGTCCAGCGGGCAACCTCACTGCAATGCAGATTGTGCACCGTCAGGCCACGTCCTGCATTCGGCTCGCTTGCACTGGCAATGCGAAACTCCGAATCCACCAACGGAAATGTCATCTGTCCGACGTTGCACCGCCCACGCGCCCCAACCGAACGTCGCATCTCTGCGGGAAGGTTTTCCCACATGCGGCCTACGACCGCAAAGAGGGCTTCGGCGCTCTCACGCGTCTGAGCCACCAGTAGCGTCGTCGACCCGGGTTGGAGAACCGTCTTCAAAAGAAAGCGGCCGGCAACCCATGTGCTGATGCCCATCTGCCTGGCCTTCAAAACGATGTTTTGTCGTCCACGGCAACGCTCAAATGATCTTTGCGCCCGGTTCGCACGAAGTGGTTGCGAAAGGCCGCTCTTTCCGCGTACTCGCAATAGCCGCTCTGCGAGCCACGTAATGCCTTCCGGCATCTCGATCAGCCCCTCCAACTCCGCCCAGTCACCCAGACCTGACGATCTCGATCCTTGTGTTGTCATCCTGTACGGTCATTGCGTCCGCAACCAGCTGCACCCACCAGTGGAAGCGCTCGTCAACATGGGCATGAAAGTCGCCGTCGATTGCGGCGCCACGGTCGTACTTCCAGTAACAATCTCCGCATTGACGGCACTTACCGTGACGGGATATGTTGGAGAACCGTTCACGACCGTTCGCGGCGAGGCCTGTCCCAGGCAATCAACTAACGTATGTGTCGCAGCCCCGGTCGGCGTTTGAACGACAAAGTTGTTTGCGAACCCTTCTGTAAAGGCATTTGTGGTAGACAGGTCCGGAGCTGTTTGTGAGCTGCCGTCCAGAGTATTGACTGCATTGGAGACAGTTTGCGCAACAAGGCCATATCCAGACAACGTGGTTGTCGTGCCACTTACAACTAAGCTCGCGCAACTACCCGCACCCGGACCAACAAGATGGACCTTGTCGTTTGCAAAGCAGCCTGTTCCAGTGGTGACATTCGCGGATGCACTATCAGCGCCCAGCGCGGGTATGGCAGCAATGTCATTCAACGCGTCAAACGCTCCGCTGCTCCTCCAGTTCGCGCGAATGATCGTGTTCAGAGCATTCTTCTGCGAAAGAAGACTGTTGTTGCTGCCATTGCGATCTATCATCGTGGCCACAATCGTTCGTGCGCCCATCTGTTTCGCTTTCACACCGCATGCAACCAATGACATCCAGATGTCCGAGGCTGACTTACCGAGTATGCTGACGTCATTTGTGCCGGCCCAGAGATGAAGAGTACTCCTGCCGGGCACGATGTTCTGTGCCCAACTCTGGTCGCCTAGCTTGCACATGTCGAAAGCAGTGTTTGCATAGATGCCATTGTTGGTGACCTGATACGTGGAGTTCAAGCTCAGAGTTGAGCTCCAGGGCGCGCTCCCACCATATGACGCAGTAAGAGAATCGCCCAATGCAATGAACTGCGGCGTTCGCAAGGTGGTGCGATTCGGATACACAGGCATCGTCGTCCGTGCCGCCAGTCTTGCCTGGATATATCTCTCGACCAGCTTCATCTGAGCGACCGTATGCTGCCCGGGGTACACGATCAAGTACGTGATGACACCCCTGTAACCATTCGACGCTTGGTTCTGAAAGGTCCCGACCTGGTAGACTCCGCCCGTGATCGGGATGGCTGGGCAGGAACTCCCCTGCGTTTGATAGTTTGCAGGTTCCTGCCCGTCCACCACCCAATGATCCACCGAGCTTGTGCTGGTCCCACACGTAAAACCAAATACGTGCGCACCACCATAACCATCCGGCAGTGTGGTACTGCCACCGAGGTAGACGGTTGGCTGAAACGCATTCGTGTACGATTGCGACTCCACGATGATGCTGCCTGATCCTCCACTTCGACCGAACATCGTTGGGCTGGTCTGAAACGGAAGACTGGAGTCGTTCACCCCTGTGCTCTGCACAAGATTTGGGGAGATCGTCGCGAAGTACACCGTATCGAACGTGCTGAATGGCGTGTTCAGGCAAGCAACACTCGTTCCCGTGATAGCACCCGTGTCTAGAAATGCCAGACCGTAGGGATACCACGTCGGTGTGTTTGGCGCGGCGCAGAAATTTAATGCATTACCATTGCCACTTATATCGCTCACGACAGAGCCGGTCCCGTCCATCATCGGGTACTCGCCGCCACCCGCCGGAACAGGTACAGGGTTCACCAGATTGGGCACGTTCGCCAGGCGTGCAACCGGTACACTTCCGCTCAGCAGGTTCGCTGCGTTCGTTGTATCCAAGGTCGCCGAAGGCGAGAATCCGGTCCCGTTGGTCTTGGTGCACGAGAGGACGCCAGCATTACTGACCGAGCAATCGCCGCTGAGTGGCGGTGGTGTTCCCGTTGTTTGTCCGTGCGCATACCACTTCTGCATCAAGACTGCACCGAGAAAAAGAAAGAGCAGCCGGTTGGCTGCTCGCGTGACGCGGCTCTTCCGCTCTCGTCGTTTACTCATTGATAGCTCCCGGGTTGAGAAGGGTCGCGCCGTCCGTGTCGACGACCAGTTGCTGCACGAAATACTTTCCTGCCTGGGTGTAACCCGCAGCGCCGCTCACGCTGCTGGTGATGAAGCCGCCGTGTACTGAAGACGACCACAGCACCGTAAAGCCCGGCGTACTGCCCACCTGAAAGATCAGCGTGATCACCTGGCCGGCTGACAATCCAGTGAACGTTTCCCCGGTCACGTTTCCCGTGAGCGGCATGTGAAACGTTGGATTCGAGCATGTGACCGCGAACGTAGGCGTCGCAGTGAAGGCGACGTTGCTGGCACAGACGCTTGAACCACCACCGGCACCAGTGCCCCCGTAACCAGCTGGCAATCGGGCCGGATCAATCGTTCCGCTCGTGAGGTCGGATGCACTGCCACTCGTTGCAACATTCGCCAGAACCGCAGCTGTGGCCGAGGGCCCCAGAGTAACTCCGCCCACTGCGGTGGAGGTTGCCGCTTGCAGGCCATTAATGCGCGTCGCGTTGATGGTGGTCGCATTGATCGTGCCGGCTGTAAGTGCGGCGGGGGAAATGCTGTACTGCGTTCCCCTCATGTTGAAGGTCAGCGTCGAACTTGTCGGAGCGTAATTGATGTAGTCAAAGTACGTACTGCTTTGCAGGGCGAACAGGTTATACGCGGAGTTCCACCGGTTACACCCGTGAGAATTACATCGCATGATAAACCCATTCGTTTCACCCGCCTGCAGGTCAAGTGAACTGTTCCACGGACCTTGGACCGTCATCCCTGAGTCCGGCGCCTGATGGGTTCCTCCATTACCGTAGTATGCGGATGGATCTGTATTGTTGCGAACATACCATCCCTGCAGGTATGCGCCGTTGTTGCCGTTGTACTGCACGCCCGCCTGCTGCGATGCGATCGGGCGCGGCTCATATTGTGTAACATACTCGACATCTGCTGCCACACGGCTCTGAAAGTAGTGCGGCTGCTCCACTGGATCTCCACTCGCCCATGCCACTGTGTTCGGTGCAAGTCTCATGGCACCGTCAATGGCCTGTGTCGCCGGATTGTAGACACTCAGCACTTCGGCTGCTGGATATAGGACATAGCTGCCAGTCAGGTAACTCACCGACCCGCCCGTACTCGTGCTGTTGGCACCGGTTTGGGTGTAGGTAAACTGGTTCGAAGAAATCGTCGTCACCTGAAACGTCCCGTTGTACGACGAATCCGCCACACCGGACACGTTCACTGTCAGCCCGTTGATATCCTGTGCGAAGGTTCCGGTGATCGTTGCGGTCACAACATTGCCGCTCCGTTGCAACGTACTTAGAGTTGTCTGGATGTTAGCAAAAGCGCTTGTGGTATTCGCAGCGCCCAACACGCGCGTGCCCAGGCCTGAATAAAACAACGATGTGGCAGAGCTGGATCCAATCACGGGAAAGAGCTGCCGGATGTTATTCGTAGTGTCTACCGTTTGCTCGATGCCATACCCGCACAGCCCCCCAATGGCGACTGTTGCGCCTGCGGCGTGCGGTTTGTTCAACGTCAGTTGAATATGAGTTCCATCACTGACGCTGTAGTTCACCGTCTCGAAATCGTCCGTGCCTCCAGGCCCGTCCGCGTCCGCGACGCACGCCACCCCACTTGCCGCCGGAGCAGCAGCCGTGTTGGTGGAGTACCCGCCAGCAACACCGCTGGTCATAATGGCGGCATTAACCGTACCCGGCGCCAGGGTATTGCTTTGTGGCAAGGCTGCGGAAGCGAGTGAAAAGAAAGTACTGACAGGAAAGGACGTTCCGCTGAACAACACCGATGCATGATGCCCGCC
>CAXUHI010000032.1:0-29133 GCA_964251045.1 uncultured Terriglobus sp.
CGGCCGGGCTGGACGTCCCCAGAAAACCTGCCCCGGACCCTTCAGCTTCTTTCCTCTGAGGACGCCAGCGCCGCCCCCAAGGATAACGCCGGGGCCCACCCTGGCATGTTCACCCATCCCCACCTGTCCGCCAAGCACCGCGCCATCGTCCACAACACTGGACCCGCTAATGCCGGTCTGCGCCGCGATAATGACATTGCGCCCTATCCGGCAGTTGTGACCGATGTGTACCAGGTTGTCGATCTTCGTCCCGGCCCCAATGCGCGTCTCTCCCAAAGCACCACGGTCGATCGTAGTGTTGGCTCCGATCTCGACATCGTCTTCAAGGACCAGCGTACCCTGCTGCGGAAACAGGACGTAGGTACCATCGGCACGGCGCGCATATCCGAAGCCAAGCGAACCAAGCACAGCCCCAGATTGCACGCGCACCCGGTCTCCAAGCCGCACGCCCGCCTCAATGACCACCTTCGCCCCAATCCGGCAATCACGACCCATCGCGGCATGGTCACCCACGACCGCTCCCGGACCAATGGATGTGTGCTCGCCAACAACTGCCGTCCCCGCAATCAACGCGCTGCTGTGGATGCCGGCATCGGGAACCTCCGCCAACTTCTCTCCGACAAGTGTGAAAGCGAGCCGCGCGTCAGGTACAGAAACAATGCGCAGATCCATTGCACCGTGCGCGATCGCTTCAGCAGCAAGGATCAGTCCAGCGTCTGACGCAACTGCCTCCTCCAGAGCCGCGGGTGTAGTTGCGAAGACAACACTGTCCGGCGTTGCACCTGCAGGCGCGGACACACGGGTAAACTGCATGTCCCTGTCAACGCGGACCTGTCCTCTTGTCCACGTGGCAATCTGTTGAGCGCTCGCCATTGAGAACCACCCCTGGTTTGGGTTAATTGCGTTTCACAAGAGCTGGCCGCTGACCGTACAGCGAAGGCTGCCCTGCCGGTCGCGTCTTCCATCGCCTGTGCACCCACAGCCACTGCTCCGGATAGCGCCGGATGTACTCCTCTGTCACGCGCGCAAACAGCTGTGTGTTGGCCAGCGCGTCCGCCTCTTCGTCGCTTGTCCTCTGTAACTGCAACTCTTCGCCAAAATGCAGAACGTACCGTTGCTCGGTGTCGCTCCAGAGCAAAAACCCTGGTAGCACCGCCGCTCCGGAGCGTCGCGCCACCCGTGCTAATCCTGACGCGGTACAGGCATCGACCCCGAAAAAGGGAACAAAGACACCCTGCGGCGGTGTCATGTTTGTGTCCATCAGAATGCCTACGGTCTCACCCTTGTGCATCGCACGCAGAAGGCCTCGCGCGAAGTCATCCTTGTGCAACACGCGATTCCCGTGGAGGCAACGAACGTCGTTAACAAACCGGTCAATCAACGGATTGTCCAGACGCCGGATCACCATGCCCATCGGATAGCCCACCAGAGAGTGCAGAAAGCTGGATAGCTCCCATGCACCCAGGTGCCCTGTAAGGACAAGTACACCCCCGCCCTTCTCACGCGCTTTCAGATAGTGCTGCAGACCCTTGTACCGAAACACTTCACGCTGGGCATACCTAGGCGTGTAGGCCGTCATCTGGCAAAACTCCGCCACCTGTTCCCCCAGCCTGCGGAACATGACGCGGAGAAGTGCGGACCGCCGCTCGGGAGTGGTCGAAGGCAGGGCCAGATTGACATTGACCTCCCCGACCTGCCGCAAGCGCACAGCGAACAGGCCCGCAAGCGAACCTGCACTCGCCCCTACCTTCCGCGCTGCATGTCTCGGTAACAGACGGAGGACGCCCACGATGCTGATAACAAGGAGATACTCAACCCTGTGCCGCAGTGAAGACCCGCCGGGTGCCTGAAGTGTCTGTGCCAAGCCGTATTCAAGTGTACGTCGGGAGGAGATGCGCGGCTCAACGAGGCACCTCTATCCTGCTCGCTATTGGCGTGCTGCCACGAAGTATTTCGCAACAGCACCCACAAACGGCCGGGCATCAAGTGGGGTGGCAATGTTACCGCTCAAAACGGTTTTGTATGGCTGCGCCGTGCCGTAAAACGTGCGTGTGTCGTCCTGATTTTGTGAAAGTACCGTGCCATCCAGGTCGATACCGGCAAAGAGTCCCTTCGAACGGGAGTAGGTGAGGAACTCCGCATTTAACTTCCAGTCGGTACCTGCCTGGGCGTTGCGGCCCACTGGTCCGGCCGCGGCAGCAGCGTCACCGCCAATCTTGAACTTGTTTCGCAGCATGTGCTGCAAACCGCCCTGGTTCATCGCCACCAGAACAAGATCGGTTGACTGCCCGCCGATCTGGAATCCAAAACTGCCACCCGTTAACTGCACAAACACGGGCGCGCTCCACCCATGGCCCGTGCGACAGGTTGCCACGCCCTGGCCATACTGTGCACCCACGACAAAAGCACCTTTCTTGAATGCGGGCACCACGACCACGCAGGACGCCCCGGAAAGGATCTGCGTCGGTACCGCCCTGTCCGGCGTCGACATGATCTCGTTCAGAACTGCTTGTGCGTCTGTCAAGCGCTCATCCAATTTAGCCTTATCCGCCGCCGCCATGCCTTGCAGCGGGGCAATGGAGAGCGCCAGTGCACACAAAACTCCTGTAACTCGGTTCATACTCCTCGTTTCTTGAACTGCGTATCAGTCCGCCCATGTGATGAGGCACAAACCGGCCTTCGTTGTACTTTGCCGTGTGCTGAGCTGAACGCAGCAAAAAAATGGGGCTGAGGTTTGGGCTCTCGCCCTCGCCACCAGCCCCTCTTCTCCCAGGTCTGTGTTACGTAGGTTTAGAGTGCCTGACACCGCGGTCATATTCAAATGACCAAGGTCTTACGACTGGCACTGATCATCATGATGCGGTTCAAAACGGGAAGGAACTCTACCGTGCCCCCAAAGCAACAGCCCCCGCCTGCATTTCCAGCGCTCGAACGGTTAGTGCCACACGGTTCGGAACACTAAATTTCTGTAACAGCCGGCCCACATGCGTCTTGACTGTCTTGACTTCCATGCCAAGTGTGGCCGCGATCTCACGATTCGCTCGTCCTGCGATCAGCAGGTCGATGACTTCTTTCTCTCGCGGGGTCAAGCGTATCTGCGGCGGACGCGGTGTCTGTGTGGAGTAGGTGTCGATCAGGCTGGCCAGAACCTTGCGTGGTGCCCAGATCGAGTTATCCGCCACAACGTCGATTGCCATCGCTGTTTCGCGCGCGTTTGCTGTGTACAGCAGGTACCCTTTTGCGCCGCTCGCAACCACCTTTTGAACAAACATCGGGTCTGTCCGGTTACCCATCACAATAAGGCGCAGACTTGGCCGCGCGCGGCGGAACGCCGTCATCATGTGAAAGAGGTCTTCTTCCGGTGTATCGATGATGACCATGGAAAGCTCGCTTTCGCGGAGTGTCTCCGGTGCACTTAGCCATACCAGTTCACATCGTTGCTCCAGAAACGCACGGAGACCTTCCACACGCAGGGGATCCGCGCAGACAACGCCGACGCGCGGCATGGCGCGAATGCTACCGTCCATCGCGCTCTGCCCATCGTTCCTGTCGAGCGCGGACACTACAGCTTCGGCAGCACGATGCCCTGCTGCCGTTGATACTTCCCTGCCCGGTCTGCGTAGCTCGTTTCGCATACTTCATCGGACTGGAAGAAAAGAATTTGGCAAAGCCCTTCATCGGCGTAAATTTTTGCCGGAAGTGGCGTGGTGTTCGAAATTTCTAACGTGACAAAACCTTCCCACTCAGGCTCAAATGGCGTCACGTTGACGATGATGCCGCAGCGCGCATAGGTGGACTTGCCCACGCAGATGGTCAACACATCCCGTGGGATGCGGAAATACTCAACGGAACGCGCCAAAGCAAACGAATTGGGCGGCACGATGACGCTGTTCGCCTCCACGCTGACGAAAGAACGCTCATCGAACGCCTTCGGATCGATGATGGCGCTATTCACGTTGGTGAAGATTTTGAACTCGCGCGAAACACGCAGGTCGTAACCGTACGATGACAGACCGTAGGAGATGCAGCCGCTGCTGACCTGCTTCTCGCTGAACGGCTCAATCATGCCGTGTGCCAGCGCTTGCGCACGGATCCATTTGTCACTCTTGATGGACATCCTTCTTCCGATCGGGTGGTGTTTAGGCCATCTTACGACAGGCACGACCGATACTCAGCGCAGCCGTTCACGAGGGGCAGACAGCGGTTGACACAGTGCCGGGGTCTTCCTACCATCAGGAACACCGGGCACATCAGCCGGAGATGGGGCAGCCGTGATCAAGCAAGACCTGATCCAACGCGTGGTGGATCGCACCGGACTGCCGCGTGCCCGCGCCGAGCAGGCTGTCGAGCAGATCCTCAAGGGCCTTAAACAGGCGTTAACGGCAGGTGAACGCATCGAGTTGCGTGGATTTGGCGTCTTCAGCGTCAAGCCGCGCAAGACGGGTACTGGCCGCAACCCACGCACCGGGACCGAGGTGGACATTGAGCCGGGCCGCGCGGTCCGGTTCAAGCCCGGGAAAGAGCTACAGGCGCTGGACGGGCCGGACGAGCTTTCTTCCGACTAGCCCCGAACGGGTAACGACCCGCCACACGCACCTGGTGAGAGCGTGAGCGGGTCGCAGTGAGGCGGTTCGGTGCGCAGCTTACGCTGTCTGCAGACGCTTGCGGACAAGACCAACAAAACCGAGGACACCGGTACCCAGCAGGGCGAGCGAAGAAGGCTCCGGGGTGGGCGCAACGAGGGTGCCGCTTGCAAAGTTGACCGAGCCCCCGCCGATCCGCAGCGCGGCATAGTCGAAGTCCGATGAGGACAGGCACGGGCTGTTCGTGTTGCAGAGTGCGCCGCCCTGGTAGCCAACGAGCGTGGCCACTGGGAAGACGAGGTCCAGCGTCTCCGTGCCGACCGGCGTGCCGCTCAGGGTGCCACGCGCCGCGAAGTAGTCACCGGCCAGCGAAAACTGGAGCGGCGTACCGGTGAAGTTGAAGTTGTAGCCAAAGTCGGCCACGGTGAAGTTGAACGACGAGATGCTGCCGGTGGCGGTGTTAATGAGAGCGGATCCGGTGACCGTACCGCCGTCGGTCAGCACGCCGTTTTGCAGCGTGTAGGTGATGGAGGCGGCGTGTGCACATGCTGTGGATGCAGCGAGAGCCAAGGCAAGAAAAGTGGAACGAAGACGCATACAGAAGACTCCTGGGAGGAACGAATGAACCAAGAGTGACAGCCACATGCACCTGCCGCAATGCGCAAAGTGTCTGACGATGAAACACTCTCACACTCTCCCGCACACACGTTACCTTGGGGTCCAAACCAGCGCTTACCCACGTGACGCGCTAGTAGCAGACGCTGTCCTGACACTCTCCGATGTTCCGGGCAAGGCACCCGGGGGAATGTTTCACGTGAAACATTCCTCGTAAGCCGCGCGATATGTATGACTTACAAAGAGCCCTTGTGAAAAGACGCGCCACGTGTCGTGTTTTCAGGCGCAGGCAACCCGGCATTCACGTGCACATTGTGGTCGGGTAAAGCATCGCCGCAGGACCAGCGTTTAGCGCGTGCCTACAGCCCGCTGGCGTCTGAGTCCCCTTCCTACCTAGGGCTTCGCCCTAGGCTCCGGTAGCGTGCCTTTGGCCCGCACTCGTTGTGCGGCTTTGTTAGTGGTTGTAGAGGGTGAGGGCGGGAGATTGAGGTGACGTTGGAAGGTGAGGCGGCGTGGTTGGCTGCGCACACGCCCTCCGGCCGCACACAGGCCGTCTTGCATCCTCGCCTCTCTATGAGGCTCTTCGGCGAGTTGAATCTTGTTTTGATAAGATGTGGTCCACACACCTCTGATTAATGTTCCCAACGACGGGCAATACCCGAGAAGGTTAAGATTGCAAGCGAGATGATTATGCTGCCCACTAACATGTATAGAGCTTTGGCGTACTCCCATAGCCACCCATATGAGAACAGCAGAGGCAGGTTGAAATGGTGCTTGCTTCCAAGGTTCACCCGTATAGCAGGTGTCTTTCCATCGATCCCTCGGGGTTTGGAGCGTATCTCGCAGCGGCTTTCTTGATGCAGGTTAATCACAGGGGTCATAAGTTCGAAAGAATACAGCGCCGGTTCGATGTCCTCCTCGCAAGAATAGTCAGCTAAAGAATCCTGCTTGTCTTTAAGGAACGCTGCTTCTTCTGCCTGCTTCTGCTGATCCGAAGCGGCTTTCGCAAGCTGCTCCTTTGAATCAGACTTGCTGGCTTTGGTTTCGATTCTGTAGATACCGTCGAAGGCAGATTTAGGTGACTCCCCATCTTTCAAGAGCATCGCAGAGGCGGTCTTTGTCACACTAGCCCGCAACATTCTCTGATCGCTCAACAAAAAGGTAGAAGCCCATCCGACGCACCAGAAAATAAGAATAGTTATCAACGCACGTGCGGACGACAGGCCGAAGTTAAACATAACCCGGTAAGGACGCCACAAGAGATGTTTTGCAAGCCAATGGCGAAAGCTCAACCGACCGCGATGAACAGCTTCTTGCCACATCTTTTCCGCCTCAACCTCGCGTGCTGAATCGTCCTCGCCACGTTCTCTGAAAACCATTGCAAGATGTGCATAAGGTTGAGCGAGAAAGCTTGACGCCTGCGGCGTCCAAAGCCGTGTCTTGATTGCACGGAGTGTTTGTGAGAAGAATGTGTAAAAGATCGCCCAAACGAGTTCAATTATTCTTCTTGGCTGGTTGGCTAGCCAGTGCTCCTTGAACTTGACAATTACGTTGGCCGATCTAATTGTATCAAATCCTCTGCGCAGAGCGGACAGCCATGTTATCTTATTCTCTCTTTGCCGCCATGACATCAAGGCTACCATTCCTACTATGACAACTAAACTAAACATTGAAACAAACTTCAGGCAAAATCGCTCGCTGGATTCGTTGTTGAAGTGTTCTTGATTAAGCCAACGCAAATGTAATGTAACGAACAGCCCTATGATTGCTGCTCCAAGGAGCAGCAGTAAAGTAAGGATGAGCAATAGCACTGCTTGTCTTCCTGACTCGGGTTTAGGTGCAAACCGTCGCACCCATGCTATCCGATCACTTAGTTCATGTTCCTCTTCAGGGAGTTGTCTGTAATCGAACTCTTGCATCTGCGTGAGAGTTGGCCATACAAGCTTGTAAGCCGCCGGTCCGCTTGCGCGTTGTGCACTTTCTGGAGTCCAATCATCTATCTGTTTACAGGACGCGGTGTTAAGATATGCTGCTGGCCAAAACGAGACGGAGCGCAATAAGATACTCAGGTAAGGACTTACTGTCTCTATGGTCCCTTTCGTGAACGGCTCAAACAACCGCTTGCCGAGAAAATCTGATCTGTATCGATGTAAATTTTCTAGGTTTACCCATCTATAACTCCTGCTAAACCCCAAAATGACAATGTCGTCTTTATCGTATTTAGCAAACGGCTTGTCGTCAACCATTTCAACACAGCCAGAGTCATGAACCCAGAACTCCGCTTCAAAGATCTGACCCGCATAGCGCACGTAAGCTCGGGCTCGCCATCTATCTCCTTCTTCCTTATTTAAAGGTATACTCAGCCGAATTGGGTCAAGCGCAACATCTTTCGCAAGTAGATTAGGTAAAGCCTCATCTTTGAGTAATATTGCAAAAGATCCCTCTTCGCCCCACACTGAAGCGCAAAAGAGCAGCAAATACTCTCTCGCTTGTTCTTCCGTCTCAAGAATTAACGGAGATGGTTTCTCCTCGTTAAGTTTGTGTAACGGATTAGAAGTACCATCTAGAAAGACAATCCTCTTGATCTGGCGTGCTGTCAAATCCTTGCAGCCATAGTCTAGATCTGAGTTTTCGAGAAACACCAGGAAGGAGGCTACTGAACATGACGGATTATTATCCAGAGAAGAAACAAGTTCTACGTAAACAGAAGATCTATAACAACGCAGCAAACCGCTCCTTATTATGCCTCGGGGCTGGTAAATGTAACTGTCAACGAAATCTGAATCTGAAACAATTAGTGTGCCCGAAATCTTAGCGCCAATCAACGAGCACGTGAACAGGTTCTTGCAGCCAATGAGCATACTGCCGTCTACCGAGGTTTGGCTGGCTGCAATGTTTTGCAACTGTCCTTTTACGCTAATACTGCCTCTCACGGTAGCTCCGCCTAGGGTGAGAGCCGTACACCTCGCGAAATCTAACTGAACATCACCGGTAATGTTAGCATTTTGAATGCTCATCGTGCCGTTTGTAAAGGAACGCTTTCCTTCTACAGATGAAACCATGAGATTGCCTTGGACGTCTGTTGTATCAAGCCAAAAGCTTTTCTTGGAGTATTGCCAGCGACAATCAATCTACTGCGTGATTCTAAATCTTCTCCATCTGTTGCCTGGAGACCATTTGCCCAGGAAGAACCACCTACTTGTGCGTCCCGCATTTTGAGACCACCTTCAAGCACGACATTAGGCCACAGTTGGACATCCCCGGCGATTGTCGCAGTAGCAAGATGCAAAGCATAATGAGCCTCTTCGGACAGGTTCCCTGACTCGCCTCTTTGTGCTCTTAGCACTGTGTCGCTAATATGAACGTTTGTTCCGACACGAGCAGCGAACGCGTCTATGGTAAGAAGACCATGTTTCCCCTCACAATCTATTGGCTCGAGTTTCTCGATGCGTAGTTCTGTCTCCACGCGGCAGTTGCGCATACTAACACAGTTCTTTGGCTTGCGCAGCGTGTGTAGTTTTACGGGTGCTTGATTGTAGCTGCATTCGAACTCTTGGCGGCGAGTTTCATCCTCGTCTGGCCACTCAAGATTGTCCACATTCTCGGGTGCAGTGAACTTGCAGCAGAAGAACCTCAGTCGTTCGAGATGAGCGCCATCAGCGCAAAAGCCTTCCTTAAACTCGCAACGTTGGAACTCAATAGCAGGTAATGGTGCACCATCCGAAAGGCGACCATCGCTGAGGTCGAGTTTCTTTGCAAACACAGCGTTCTTAATAACACAACGACACGATGTGCCGACCTCTTGCTTTCGACCCAACAGGATGTTGCGTACATCCTCCGCTTCGACTGGGGAGCCTAAACAGTCCGCAGTTTTCCCGTTTCGCAAGTTTTCGTATATTTTCGACAAGTTTTCCGGGTCCACAGTTCCTCGCTCAACCGCAGGTTTCACATCGCTGTGCTGTTGTTTAAGTCCGACGGGCGAAGTCTATTGGCTCACAGCGATGGAATCAAGCACTCATTTCTTGTGTGCTTGCCAAGCCGGCTACATGAGGCTGGTGGGGTCTATGTCGATGGTTAGGGCTCGGCGTGGTATGCCTGCTGCTTCGGCGTGGGTCACCAGGGCGCGGATGGCGTGTTGGAGTTGGGGGCGGCGCTCGGCTTTGAGGAGCAGGTGGAAGCGGTAGATGCGCTTGAGGCGGGAGACGGGGGCGGCGGCTGGTCCGAGAACGCGGACGCCGGGGAACCCTCCTCCTCCACCACTGTAAATGTCCGCATAGTCTCCACCGGTGTGAGCTCGTGACATTGCACCGCTGCCAGATTGTGCTCCTGACATTGCACCGCTGCCAGATTGTTCTCCAGACATGACCCTGCTGCCGGTGTGGACGCGGGGTGTTGCGCGGCTGTTCGGTGGCGTGTAGGTGGTCAAGAAGCGGCCCAGCGCTCCGGCCCAGGTTAGGGCTTCGTTCTGCTCGGGGGACTGGATGAGGATGTTGGCGAGGACACCGAAGGGCGGGTAGACGAAGGGGCGGCGGAACTGGAGTTCGCGGCGGACGAAGCCCTGGTAGTCATGCGCGGCCGCGGCGCGGACAGCGTAGTGGTCGGGGTGGTAGCTCTGCACGAGGACGCGGCCCGGAGCGGTGCCGCGGCCGGCGCGTCCGCTGACCTGGGTGATGAGCTGGAAGACGCGCTCGGCGGCGCGAAAGTCAGGCATGCCGAGGGCGTGGTCGCAGCCGACGACGCCGACGGTGGTGACGCCGTGGATGTCGTGGCCCTTGGCGATCATCTCCGTGCCGACGAGGAGGTTGATTTCGCCGGAGTGGAGGCGCTGGAGGAGGCGCTCCATGTCGGCGCGGCCACGGACGGTGTCGCGGTCCATGCGGCCAATGCGCGCGGCGGGGAAGAGTTCCTGGAGGCGCTCTTCGCCCTGCTGGGAGCCTGCGCCGAGGAAGTAGAGGTGTTCGCTGGAGCAGTGCGGGCAGGTGCGCGGGACGGTGCGGCGGAATCCGCAGTAGTGGCACTCGAGGCGTTCGCCGGGGGTGGCGTGGAGGTCAGTGCCGGTGACCGGCTTGTGGTAGGTCATGGCGACGGCGCAGTTTTCGCACTCAATTTTTTCGCCACAGGCGCGGCAGAAGACGGAGCGGTTGTAGCCGCGGCGGTTGAGGAGGATGATGACCTGCTCGCTGCGGTCGAGCGTGGCCTGCGTTTCTTCGATGAGGCGGCGGCTGAAGAGGTGGTCGGCGCCGGTGGCCTGGAACTCGGCGCGCATGTCGATGAGCTCGACCGCGGGCATGGGGCGGTTCTGCACGCGGGTGGGCATGGAGAGCAGGGTGTAGCGATCGGTGGTGGCATTGTGCCAGCTTTCGAGCGACGGCGTGGCGGAGCCGAGGACGACGGGGATGCCGAGGAGCTTGGCCCGCATCACGGCGGTGTCGCGGGCGTTGTAGCGGGGCGTTTCTTCCTGCTTGTAAGAGCTGTCATGCTCTTCGTCAACGATGATGAGCGCGAGGTGGGGCGCGGGGGCGAAGATGGCGGAGCGCGTGCCGACGATGATGCGGGCGCTGCCGGTGCGGATGCGGTGCCACTGCTCCGTGCGCTCGTCAGCGGAGAGGCGTGAGTGGAGTAAGGCTACAGTGGGACCGAAAGCAGCGTACATTTGCCCGGCGATGGCGGGTGTGAGGCCGATCTCCGGGACGAGGAGCAGCGCGGATTTCCCTTCGTCGAGCGCGCGGCGCAGGGCGGCGATGTAGCCGGCGGTTTTGCCGCTGCCGGTGACGCCGGGGAGCTGGTGCGGGCGGATGCCTCCGGTGGGGAGCGCGGCGGCGATGCTGGCGAGGGCTTCGGTCTGGGGTTCGTTGAGGGGGTGGCCGGTGATATGTGCTTGCAGGCTGGTTAGGTGGAAGGTTTCGGGCTGCTCTTCAAGCCTGATGAGGCCGCGTTTGAGGAGGGTGGTCAGGGTTGAGGGTGGGACTTTCAGGTTGCGGAGGTTCCGTAGGGGCATGCGGCCGCCGACGGCGCTGAGTTCGGCGAGGATGGCAGTCTGGTTGGCGTTGAGCTTGGGGAGACGGATGTCTTCGACGAGGACGGCGAACTTTTCGAGGCGTCGGGCGTCGCGCTCGCGGGCTTCGATTTTGCGGGTGAGCCAGCGTTTGCGGACCATGCTGTCAAGCAGGGCTTTGGTTGCGCCGTGTTTGCGGAGGCTGGCGAGTGTTGCGGGGGGGCCGGGTTCGAGGGCATTGAGGATGGCGTACTCGCAGTCCTGGTCTTCGGCGGTTTGGCGGGAGCGGCGCGAGGAGCCTCGCTCGGCGCTGTCGTAGAGGGTGCGGCGGCCCTGGTCGGTGATGCGGTAGAGGAGGGTGCGGCGGACTTCGGCCGTAAGAGGCATCATGCCGCGCAGGACCTCGCCGAGGGGGGCGATGTAGTACTGGGCGATCCACTCGGCAAGGCGCATCAGGTCGGGCGGAAGCAGCGCGGCGGAGTCGAGGATGGCCTGTATGGGCTTGATCTCGAAGCCGGCTTGCGGCGGTTCGCTATGGAGGCGGAGGACGATGCCGGTAAGGCGCTGCCCGCTGAAAGGGACAAGGACGCGCGCGCCGATGGCGGGTTCCTCGCCGTCGACCGCGTAGGTGAACGCCTGATCGAGGGGCACGGGCAGGGCTACGTCGGCGAATCGGGCCACTTGAGTAGTCTATGGAAGTCATGGATCGCGGACCTATTCTCGTCACAAATGCAGAGGTGTACAGGGCTTTGCACCCGGAGGTGCTTGCACGAGCACTGCGAACAGCATTTCGCGACCGGTGGCACGAGTTCACGGTCCCTCCCCGGATGAACCTTGGGGAGGGTGATTCCGGCGTGCTTGTGATGCCATGCCGCTCCCGCGACCATACGGGGATCAAGGTGTCGACATGGCGGAGCGAGCAGATGCGTGCGCCGCGGGTGATTCGCGCGCACTACACGCTGTATGACGCGCGGGCTGGAGATGCCCTGCTTGCCGGAGAGGCTGACGTATTGACGGAGCTACGAACCGCCGCGCTTTCAGCGGTGGTTACGGACTCACTCGCGTTGCCAGAGGCGCATGTCCTTGGCGTGTTTGGAACAGGGCGCCTGGCTGCTGAGCACGTGCGCGCGCTTAAATCCGTTCGGACCTTTACGAAAGTTCTGGTATGCGGCTCGAGCCCGCAGGCCGCGGCGGAATTTGCCTTACACATGGAGAAGCTCCACGCGATTCCCGCCGAAGCAGTACAAGCGGATAGGTGCGCGGCGGAGTCGGACGTGATCTGCACATGCACTACAGCCCAGACACCCTTGTTCGACGGAGCTGCTTTGCGCCCTGGAACACACCTGAACGTACTTGGATCGTTCCATCCCAACCATCGTGAGGTGGATACACAGACGATCCTGCGCGCGCGCGTGGTGACCGATACCACGGCATCCGCGCTGGCCGAAGCAGGTGAACTCACGATCCCTCTACGTGAAGGAAGCATTGCAAGCCCTCATTACCTAGCCGACGTGCATGAGTTGCTCACTGGAGAGGCCGGTGTACGAAGCTCCGAGGAGTGCATCACGCTCTACCGTGGCGTCGGCTTCGCACTGGAAGACATGGTGGCTGCTGAGTCATTGCTCACCACTTTATGTAGGTAAGACTCCGGTCAAATTGGAAGCTTGGGGACGTGTTTGCCAGACCTGAATTCGCCGAGAATTTGTAGACGCTGCGGGGCAGCAGTCAATATCCAGTGCTTTCGGCGGCTTCGCAGCAGCCAAAAGGGCGGTTGTCCTCGCGGTCGTGGCGGTGGACGCAGAAGCTGGCCGTCGTGGGACAGGGAGTGTCTTGCGTTCTGTTCCGAATGGCTTCTCATTGCCTGTGGGTTCGGCAGCGCCATAGGAGCAACTTAACACTAACTTTGGTCTGGGCAGATGTGGAGTCCGTCTGCAGCGATGTCAGAAAGTCAGCGGCACCGCACGCCAAACATAACGATGGAGCCGGTTGACCCAGCGGGCGTCGTCCAAGGAGGAAGAGGGCTGTCCGGCGGTGTCGATGGGCGGGTCTACGCAGGCGAACGAAAGCAACTACGATCTTCATCGCAAGACCTCCAGATAGTTCTTCATCTGAGGTCAAGCTTCATCCAGACGTCGGTGCGGTCGTATTTCATCTCCGGAAGTTCGCTCGGCGGAACGTGGCGGAAGCCGAGCGCTTCATAGAGGTGGACAGCGTTTTGCAGCTTCGTGCTGCTGCCCAGGAAGAGCGTCTCTGCACGAAGCAGACGCGCCTGCTCGATGACGTAGGCCAGGAGCTGGCGGCCGGCTCCCTGCCCGCGCTGTGCTGGAGCGATGGCCATCTTGGAAAGTTCGTACGTCTTCGGATCGAAGCGGATGAGGGCAGCGCAACCGACGACCTTTCCGTCCTGAACGGCGACGTAGACCTGACCGCCGGGCTTGACAATCGTCCCGTGTGGATCGCCGAGCGTCAGGCGGTCCTTGTCTTCCAGACGAAACCACTTCTGGATCCACTCTTCATTGAGCGTGCGGAACGCATCCGCGTCCGCCTGCGAAAGCATGGGACGCAGTGTGAGGGCAGAGGTTTCGACGGGCAACATGGTGTGAGCGTAGCGTGGCGTACCACCCCTGTCCAATCGATTGATTGTCTTGATTGATACGCTTGAGCAATGGATCCCCATGTCGAGATTCGGCATCTGCGCTACTTCGTTGCCGTGGCAGAGGAGTTGCACTTTGGCCGCGCTGCGTTGCGGCTGCACCTGGCACAGCCTGCGCTCTCTCAGCAGATACAGCGGCTGGAAGAGATCGTGGGAGCGCCGCTGCTTCTGCGCACGTCCCGCTCCGTACGCTTGTCCGCAGCTGGAGAGATCTTCCTGGAGCGCTCCCGGCGCACGTTGCGCGATGTCCGGCTCCATGTGGAAGAGGCGCGCGGCGTGGCACGCGGCGAGAGCGGCTTCCTGAACGTTGGCTTCATCGGGTCGGGGATGCTGGCATCACTGCCTCTGGTCCTGCAGCGCTATCGCGTGGCGTACCCGCTGGTGACGATGCACTTGCACGAGTCGTTTACCTCGCGGGTGATCGCAGGGCTTGCGGCGGGCACGCTGGACGCCGGCTTGCTGCGGGACGGCGACCCGCATCCTGAATTGGAGACCGAGACGCTGTTTACGGAGCCCTATGTGGCTGTGCTGCCTGCGGCACATGCCTTGGCGCGGCAGAAGAGCGTGGCTGCGGCCAGGCTGCGGGATGAACCATTTGTTTTCTATGCCAGAAGCGCGGGTGCGCTGGCCTTTGATAAACCGCTTTCGCTTTGCGGTGGCATAGGATTCAGGCCGCGGATCGTGCAGGAGGCTTCAAACTGGCTGACCATTGTGCGGCTGATCGCCTCCGGGTTTGGTGTGTCGATCGCCCCGGCCTGCGTAGCGGCGCTTGCTGGCGGCGATGTGGTGTGCGTGCCGCTGCGCGAGACCGATATCGTCAGCCGGGTGGAACTGGCCTACCGCAAGGAAGAACAGCGGCCCATTGTGCGGGCGTTGGCCAATGTCGCCCGCCGTGTCATCCGGAACGACCGGCGAAACACTTCCGCCGGGCGAACGCTGCGTACCATCTCTCAGGCGTCTTGAAGAATTTCGGTGTGGTACTTCGGTGCCAGTTCGGAGGCTTTCTGCTGGAAGGCTTTCAGTTGCTCCCGGGATGGACATGGCGGAGGACTGGTGCGCGTGGGAACGAGAACGCCGATCTCCGCAAAGAAGCGTTCATTGCCGGCGGGAGAGCAGATGCAAAGAGTGCGCACGGGAGCGCCGGATGCGTTGTGAAAGCCATGCGGAGCGTTTGCAGGGATGTTGACCGTTTCGCCTGCGTGCACAGTTCGTTTCTCGCCGCGAAAGGTGACCGCAAGTTCTCCTTCCAGAATGTGAAAGGTCTCCTCGAAGTCATGGCGGTGCGGGCCTGGACCCCCGCCGGGAGGGATGTGCATGTCGATGAGGCAAAAGCGCTGTGCCGTATCTTCGCCTGTGAGGAGAGTGGTATGGGTGTCGCCCACAATCCCGAGATGAAGCCGGTCCGCGGAATCGGCTGTCGGGATCGTTGCTAAGTATCGTTTCAGATCATCAGGAGGAAGACTTGGTACCGTTGCGTCGCTCATACCGATGTATTCCTTTGATCTGACACTGTGATGTTTTGTCGTTACGTCTCGTTTCCTTCCCGTTGCAGCAGGGTGGTCTGCTCGAACGAGGGCATTGAATGACAATGCACCGGGTCACGGCCTGGCTGGCGTGCCAAGTCAGGTTGAGACTGCCTCTGGTGCTCTTGCTAGGCTTTGAGAAGCAGGCAGGAAGAGGATCGTATGGCAGAACACGTGGCATTGGTGGCTGGAGCTTCGGGCATTGTTGGGCGCACTCTGGCTGAGTATCTTGCGTCGCGCCCGGACGAGTGGACCGTGACGGGGCTTGCACGCAGGCCGGTCGCGCTGGATGGCATGAGGGAGATTGCTGCGGATCTTCTGGATGCGGACGGGCTGAAACGGGCGCTTGCATCCGTTCGCCCGACGCACGTCTTCTTTGCCACGTGGATGCGGCAAGCGACAGAAGTTGAGAACATTCGTGTCAACAGCGCGATGCTGCGCAACCTGCTGAACGCCCTGTCAGGCGCGGACGGCGTGAAGCACGTGGCGCTGGTTACCGGTTTGAAGCACTATCTTGGGCCGTTTGAGGCATATGGCAAGGGCAAGCTGCCGACAACGCCGTTTCGCGAGGAACAGCCGCGGTTGCCGGTGGACAACTTCTACTACGCGCAGGAGGATGAACTGTTTGCGGCTGCAGAGCGCGACGGCTTTGGGTGGAGCGTGCACCGTCCGCACACCATCATCGGCTACGCGGTAGGAAATGCCATGAACATGGGCATGACGCTGGCCGTGTACGCGAGCATCTGTAGAGAGACTGGCCGCCCGTTTGTCTTTCCCGGGTCGGCGGCGCAGTGGCACGGCCTGACGGACATGACGGATGCCCGTCTGCTGGCGCGCCACCTGGCATGGGCAGCCACCACACCGGGCGCGCGCAACCAGGCGTTCAACGTGGTGAACGGAGACGTTTTCCGTTGGAGTTGGATGTGGAGCCGGATTGCAGACTGGTTCGGCATTGTTCCGGCTCCGTTTGAGGGTGCTGGGATCCCACTGGAGGAGCAGTTAGCGGATGCGGCTCCGTTGTGGATGCGCATTGCGGAAAGGCATGGACTCGCGGAGTCTACTCTGTCCACGTTAGTTTCGCCCTGGCATACCGATGCGGACCTGGGCCGGCCTATCGAGGTTGTGACCGACATGGGCAAGAGCCGGCGCTACGGCTTTCTTGAGTATCAGGCGACCGACCAGAGTTTCTTCGACCTGTTTACACAGATGCGCGCCTCACGGCTGATTCCAGCGTGAGTGAGACACCTTCATGATTGCCGCTGGCCGGGCTTGAGATCGAGTTCGACCATAACGCGCTGCAGATCTTTCCAGGCTTCGCCCTTCTGTCGAGGATCGCGCAGGAGGAAGGCCGGGTGATATGTCACGGCGCATTTGGCTCCGCGCACGTCGTGCCACTGGCCACGTAACGTGTTCAGCGATTGGCGCACACCAAGCAGGTAGGTGGCAGCGGTGCTGCCGAGCGCGACGATGACCCTTGGCTGGACGATGTCAATCTGTTGCAGGAGGAACTGGGAACAGGTGTTGGCCTCGACCGGTTCCGGTACGCGGTTCTTGGGCGGCCGGCACTTCACGATGTTGGCGATATAGACCTGCTCGCGGTGCTGGCCCATGGCGGCAATCATGTTGTTGAGCAGTTGGCCGGCCTTGCCGACGAACGGCACGCCGCTGCTATCCTCGTCTGCGCCGGGACCCTCGCCGACGAACATCAGGTGGGCGTTGGGATCGCCATCCGCAAAGACGATCGTGTGCCGGCCTGCGTAGGCCAGCGGGCAGCGGGTGCAGTCGCCGATAGTGTCGCGCAGGCGCTGCAGAGCCGCTGACTTTTCTGACGGTGCCATATGCGTCGCGGGCAAGGGGGCAAGTTGGTTAAAGCTGATCAACGGCATGGGAGGCGGTGCGAAGGGTCCGGTTTCAGGTTGAAGCTCTTCATCTAACGGAGGATGTGGCGGCACCGGTCCGGGTGCCTTTGTCGCTGGCGACGGTGTGATGATGATCTCAGGGCCGCTTGGAGGACGAAGCGGAAGCCGGTTTCTAGACGCAGTTGCGGGAGGTATCGGTGACGCTGTAGAGTTCGGCCGCGAAGCTGCCGCAGGTGCGACCCGGGTCGAAGCGGCAACCGGCTTAGTGGGACTGCTCTGCACCTGTGTTAGAGGTGCGAGTGAGCGCACAAGCTCCTGGAGTCTCGCTTCGCTCTCGGTGTCGTCACCGGGTTCACCGCGGCGATAGAGGTCGTAGACGCCCAGGTCGCGGAGGTAGTCGATGTAGCCGCGCATGGCTTCGGCGCTTCGGTCCATGCATTCGATTGTAGAAGGCGGACCGCCCCGCAGCCGGGCCTGCAACGCAGGCTTTACTTGCGCGGTGCGGAGATGAGGGTGGATGGCAGCTGCTCGCGGCCATCCAGACCAGGTTGGGAGAAGGGATTAAGCCAGCGCGGGTGTCTTGTACCTGGGTGAGACGATGATGCGGACCTGCCCGGAACGAATTTCATCCTGGGCGACGCGGCACGCCTTCATGCTGCTGGTGTTGACAAGGGGCAGTGCTCCAGATTGCAGTTGCCGGGCGCGGCGGGCAGCACCGCGAACCAGGCTGTATTTGTTCTGCAGTACATCTTGACCGATCACTTCACTACGTTCATGCATGACCTAGGCTCCGTACAGCTAAAAGTGACTGTATATCCTAAGTGGCGCTACGCAGCCGTTTTTTGGATCACTGCAGTTAAAACTTTGTGCCGCTAGCCTACCGGGGCATTCGCAAACTGATCGAGTACCTGTTGCACCCGCTGCGGCGAGGCGGTCACACGGCAGCAATCGTCGACAGAGATGGAAACCGGCTCACCCCGTGCCTGCAGAACAATGGCACGCAGTTCCGCCGCTGCCGTGTCCAGGATGTCGTTCACGATGGCGAACTGGTAGCGCGGCACGTAGGCGAGTTCGCTGCGTGCCTGCGTCAGCCGCCGGTCAATGATGGTCTCATCGGTCATGTGCTCGGCGGCACTGCGGTTGCGCAGGCGCATCTCGAGTACGCGCGGGCCGGGCGGCAGGATGAAAATGGAGACCGCTTCCGGCATGCGCTGCATCACCTGCATAGCGCCCTGCACGTCGATGTCCAGTAGTAGATCGCGTCCGTGTTCAGCTGCCAGGGCCAGGGCGGATCGTGCGGTGCCATAGTAGTTGCCGAACACGTCGGCATATTCCAGGAAGGCATCGGCGGAGATCATCTGCTCAAAGCGGTCACGTGAGACGAAATGATATTCGCGGCCATCCTCCTCCGACCCGCGCGGTGTACGCGTTGTATAGGAGACGGAGAACTCAAGGCCTTCGACATACTTTCGTAGTTCACCAACCAGCGTTGATTTGCCGGAGCCGCTGGGTGCCGAGATGATAAAGAGAATGCCAGCCATCGGTGTGCTACGCGCCCACTGCGGGCAGCGCCGCCTTCCGTAAGTCTATCGGCGTATCTTCCCCGAACTGCATGGCGTACAGCCGGCGGTACGTGCCGCCCTTTGCAAGCAGTTCGGAATGCGAACCGGCCTCCACCATCCGCCCGCGTTCAAGGACAACGATGCGGTTCGCGCGGCGAACGGTTGAAAGCCGGTGCGCGATGACGATCACGGTGCGATCTGCCATGAGATTGGAGAGCGCTTCCTGTACGAGCGACTCGCTTTCAGCGTCCAGCGCGGAGGTAGCCTCATCCAGGATCAGAATTGGAGCGTTCTTGAGAAGAGCGCGCGCGATGGCAATGCGCTGGCGTTCGCCGCCTGAGAGCCGGAAGCCCTTCTCGCCGATGACTGTGTTGTAGCCTTCGGGCATGCGTCCGATGAAGTCGTGCGCCAAGGCTGCGCGGGCGGCTGCTTCGACCCGCTCCTGCCCGACGTTTGGCTGCCCATATGCAATGTTATTGCGGACCGTGTCGTTGAACAGCACCGTTTCCTGGGTGACAGTACCAATCTGTTTGCGCAGGCTGCTGACCTTCGCTTCGCGAAGATCAATCCCATCCATGGTAATGCTGCCGTGATTGGGATCGAAGAAGCGCGGAATCAGGTTGACCAGCGTGGACTTTCCCGCCCCGCTTGGGCCAACAACGGCCACAACCTCGCCACGTTGCACATACAGGGTGAGATTGTGGAGCACCTGCTTGAGCTCAGTTTCGTCCTCATCGTCGCGGTACGCAAAACTGACGTTCTGGAACCGAATTCCTTCGGAGAACGGCAGGAGTTGAACTGCGTTCTTCTTCTCCGGGACCTCATCCTGCTCGTCGAGAAATTGAAAGATCTTCTCGCTCGCACCCAGCGCCTGCTGAAAGCTGTTGTAATACACGGCGAACTTGCGAACAGGATCGTACAGCGCGAAGACCGCGATAAGGAACGTGATGAACGATCCAGCCGTCATGCGGTGATGCACGATACGGTCGCGCCCAATGAGCAGCAGCAGCGCGATGGCGACCGAGCCGAGTGCATCCATGAGCGGTGACGAGATGGCGGAGACGCCGATGGACCGCATGTTGGCCCGCAGAAGGCGTCGCGCGGCACGCCGGAACCGTGCCGTTTCCCACACCTCCATGCCGAACGCCTTCACGATACGATTGCCGGTCAGTGTTTCATGCAGGATGTTCTGGATGTCTGAGAGCTTGTCCTGGCCGCCGCGCGTGGTGCGGCGTACGCCGCGCCCGATCTTGCGGACGGACAGGAAGATGACGAGCGTGAAGCCGAGCAGAATCCAGGCGAGCCGGCCACCCGCGATGATGACGACGCATGCCGTGAAGATCAGCGTGAAAAACTGCTGCAGAACATCGCTGAGAACCGTGGACATGGCGATCTGCACACGCTCGATGTCATTGATCAGGGTTGAAAGCAGAGCGCCGGTGGTGTATCGCTGAAAAAACGCGACGGACCGGCGCAACACTGCGTCATACAGCGCATTCCGCAGGTCGGTAATCATGCCGAAGCCGGCGTAATTGACCAGGTATGTCCCGGTGTAGTCGCACACTGCCTTGACCACCGCCGAAGCCACCAGAGCATACGCCACGATGGTCCATGCATTGTGGAAGTGAAGCGGGACGAACCGCTGGAGATTGATGACCCATCCCGTATAGGGGACGCGGAAGATGAGGATGTGGACCGGCTGCGCTTCCGCGCTGAGTACATTGTCCAGGATGGGTTTGACCAGCAGGATGCGCAGCGCGGCCATGGCTCCCACAACGGCCATCAGGACAACCGAGAGAAGAGCGTACAGCAGGTACGGCCGTAGATACTGCAGGAGCCTCAGGATGCGTGTCACCGGGTCGACATCCGCACGGCCTGTGCTGTTGAGATCACAACCGTATTTTACTGTCAGTCCTGTACCGCGGCAGGCTGTGGACCGGCAGGGCTTGAACCCGCAAAGGGCAGAAACACGGTGAACACGTCCCGCTGCTGTCAGGTATCGCAGTTGCGAGAACGAAGCGTCTCCCTGTGCCTGGTGACGATCTCGCCGCTGATCCACAGGCCGAGGCCGGTTCCATCCCTGCCCCTGGTCGTGTAAAAGGAATTAAAGATCTTGAGATGGAACCCAGGCCCGTGGGCCGCTCAGTCGAACGCGCAGGCACAGTCGGCCACCTCGTCGGCCCCTGGATGGCATAACGCGCGGCGAGTGATGCCTGGAACTCGTCACGGCTCACCCTGCTCTGTACCTGGTGTACTCGCCTCTTTTGAAAAAGCAGGCAACACAAGGCGAAGTGTGACGCGCACGGGTTACACTCATCCGTGACCATGAAGACCCTATGCATCTCCCTTCTTACGGCCGCCCTTTCCGTTACTGCCGCCGCGCAAGACAGCAAAGCCTTTATGGGCCGGTGGGACATGACCGTGACCCCCGCCACCGGTAAGCCATACCCACAATGGATGGAGCTAACAGATAGCGGTGGCACCATCCAGGGCAAGGTTCAGCCCCGTGGCGGCGCGTGGCGCCCTATCGTTGGCGCAACAATGGACGGGAGCAAGCTGATCGTGGATGTGGGTCCGGCAGGCCCGGCGACATCGCCCATGGAGATCACCTGGGCGCTGACGTCCTCTGGCGGAGACAAGCTGTCCGGCGTGGAGAAGCGCGGTGACGCAGAGGGCCCGGCCCTGGCGGGTGTGAAGGCGCCTTTGCTGGACCGGCCCATGCCGAAGACGTGGTCGAAGCCCCGTCCGCTGTTCGACGGCAAGGACCTGAACGGATGGGAACCCATCGGCTCGGTCGACAACAACAAGTGGGTGGCCCGCGACGGCGAACTGGTCAACGACAATCCGGAGACGCCCGGCCAGCGCATGCGTCCCGCCGCGAACATCATGACGACCGAAAAGTTCCAGGATTTCAAGCTGCACATCGAGGTGAATTGCCCCGAAGGCGGCAACAGCGGCATCTATCTGCGCGGACGGTATGAGTTACAGGTGGGCACCGAAGGGGGTAAGAACCCAACGCATGAGATGGGTGCGATCTACAGCTGGTATCCACCACCGGCAGGCTCAGAACTCGGCCTGGGCAAGTGGACGACATACGACGTCACTCTCGTTGGCCGGCATGTGACCGTGCTGCGTGACGGCACGATGTATCACGACAACGTGGAAATCCCTGGCCCCACCGGCGGCGCGCTGGACAGCAATGAGGCCGAGCCGGGCCCGTTCTATCTGCAAGGCGACCACCACGGCGTCATCATGTACCGCAACATCACCATCTCGGTACCGGAGAAGTAGCCGTAACGACTTAGACCCTGATGGGCTGAAGCGACACGGCCCATGAGCCATACAGGGAGCAGCGTAGCAGGTCAGGGCCCGATATTGTACACGGGATGCAGGTCGCGTGTCACCGGGCCGCCTGTCTCCTAGCCTACACAGCGCATCCGATGCATGATACGCGGCGGGCGTTTGGATTACCTCCTGCGGCGACGCATCGTGTTTGTCATTCCCACTAGCCCCGTAGCAAGAAGCACGAATGACGTCGGCTCCGGTGTAACGGTAGAGACATTGCCGATGGCGAATGCGTTGGCGCTGGTGAGGGTGATGGAACTGGTAGGCGCTGAGAGCAGGAAGCTAGCCGTGCCCTCGGGCTCTTGCAGCGCAAAGGTATCAGGCGTACCGGTGAACGACACTGTCTGGCCCGTGTTGGTCGTAAACGTCAACGTGTCGGGTAAGCCGCTGGAGCTGAAGGCATCCAGGATCGCGAAAGGAACGACAAACTGCCCGCTGACCGGCGCCGAAAAGCCAATCGTCAACGGATCGGTGCCGAAGAAGTTGTTATCCAGCAGGGCTGTGTTGAAGTTGAGAAGACCAGCCGTGTTCTGGACCTGGAAACCATTTCCCGCTGGCGATGAAAAGGTGGCGGTAATGCCGCCGGAGGTGATGCTCAGGGGTGGCGTGCTGCCTACGGAACCTGCAAGGCTGAAGGTGGTGGATGCGTGTACAGTGCCGACAGCAGCAAAGGCAGCAGCCGAAGCGATGATGAGTGAGCGAAGCGACATAGTTTCTCCTGACGGAACGTACAAATTAACCACCGCCCACGGATGCCCGCAGGTAACACACAGAGACATTTACTGCAGCGGAGACGGACTCATCAGTCCGCCCTGGAGCCAGAGCGCATTGGGACCGCGTTCCAGGTGATAGCTCGTACCAAGCGTGCGGCTGTAGATTTCGCCGTAGTTGCCAACAGCCGCAAGGACAGGTACCGCCCAATCGGGAGGCAGTCCGAGTGCCTGGCCGACGGAGCGGTCGGCGCCCAGCAAGCGGCGTGCCGCGAGATCAGTGCGCTTCCTGCTGTCGTTTACATTGCTCTGCGTAATGCCAAGCGCCTCTGCTTCGATAAGGGCACTCATCGTCATGTCGACGAGCAGGGCGAATCTCTGATCGCCGGAGTGGTAGGCTGTGGCAACCGGCTCAAGGCCAAAGCGTTCCGGCAGCATGACGAATTCCGGTGCGTTGGCCGGGAAATCAGCGCGTGACTGCGCCAGCCGCGACTCCAGGGCTGACCCAGCCGCGCAATGCGCAACGGCTACGGAGGCATCCATCTCACCCTGCTCGGAGTGCGCCTGAAGACCGTAGTCAATCTTGTGCTGCGTCATGTAGTCACGTAGCCGCTCTTCAGACGGCGTGTTGTTCATGGCGCAGATCAGGTCGCCCTTGAGGTCTGTAACGCTTTTGAAGCCTGCGGCCGCAGGCGACATGAAACGCTGTGTGTCATAGAAGACTGGAGGGCCAAAGGCGACCTGATACTGCACCGCGGCTTCGGCAGACGGCGAAAGGCCGACGACGAGGTGCACCTGCTTGTCTTTCAGCGCTTGCAGCGCTTCGGTTTCTGCCGGAAAAGGTACAAGTTCGACGGGCGCTTTGGGGCCCAGCACCGCAACAGCGACCGCTTCGCAGACAGCCGAACCGAGAGAGGAAAGATTTCCGTGTTCCCCTCGCCCATCCCAGTCATCGACCGGATCGACCGTGCCGCAGACGAGTCTGCCCGCGCCGTGGATCGCAGGAATGATAGCCAGCGGTTCCGATGGTTTGAACGGTGCCGGGGTTGCGGTAGCCGTCTTGAGGATAGGCGCTGTTACGGACTGTGCTGAGGCCGCGACACTGCATGCGGCAACGAACGCTAGAAAACGATGCATGATCTCTCTGAACCAGAGGGAGGGAGAGCGGTAAACGCCTCCCCCCCTGTTTATGGTTTACGGTTTCCAGCCGGATGAGGTCGGTGTACCGGCAGACTGCGTAGGGCGTGGGTTGACGTCGAGTGGGTACGGGTCGATGGGCGTTCCCGCCTGGTATGCCGCCGCAGAAGCGAAGTCTGTGGGCAGGACACCGATCGCCTGGCACGCTCCGTTGGTATAACCATTTGGCGAGAAGCCTGACACTGCGAGATGCGGAAGGGTATTGATCTGAGTCTGCGAGAACGTCGCAACCGAGGGCAAAATCGGAGTGCCGCTCTGCAACCGTGTGTAATCGAAGGCTTCGGTCAGGTCACCGAGGTTGTTGGTTGGATCGTCTGAGGGACCAAGGTTTGCCTGCCCAAGTTTTGCCTGGCCGAGCTGACGCCCGTGCGTTTCATCCGGCAGATTGGCCAGGGGCACCAGGTTGTAAAGTTCGTCGATGAACTTGATGAGGGATCCGTGTTCGCTGTACTGGTGCGAGATGCTGCCCTGCAACGACCAGGGCGAGAGCACAATGGTGGGGATCCTTGGTCCTCCGGCAAGAATGCTGCCATCGGCAAGCGTGCTGCGTTGACTTACCTGTTCGTGATCATAGAAGCCATCGGTTTCGTCGTACGTAACAATGATGGCGCTCTGGTTCCAGTAGGGGCTGTTTGCGATGGCGCTGATCGCCTGCGCTGCGAAAGCTTCTGAAATCTGCTGGTCGGAATATGCGGGATGGTCGTCATTGCCGATAAAGGCCTGCTGGATACCTGGCGTGGGGTCCAGCGGAACGAGTCCCTGGTTGTTGCTGTAGCCGCCGCGGAGGTAGAAAACTCCCCCATTACTCGGCAGTGTTTGATTGTTTACAGCGGTGAGGAAGTCCTGCGCACCGTGAAGGTTGCTGTTGAGAATCTTGGTGTTATCGGCAAGGTAGCCAAAGTACTGCGGACCGTTGTGGTGCAGAACATAGCCCGTGTAGAGACTGGGATTGCTGGTGGGGTTAGGTGTTCCCGTACCCTGCGGCTCATACGGATCGGGCGCGTCGTTTGCATTGAAGCCCTGCTGGAACCAGCCCCAGGGAACTGTCTGGTTCTTGGCCGCAATCGTGAATACGTCATGCTGCACGTCGATCAAGTCCGTGCGTGGGTTCTGATCGCTCTGGATGGTCTGGCCGATGGTCGATCCCATGAACGAGAGAGGCAGCGTGGCAAAGGTTAAGTTCAGCGCGGGGTTTGATGCGTTCTCGTCAAAATTATAGGGCGGCTTGACCGCGCTCGGATCCTTCAGTGATCCGGGAAACGGGCCCGGGTCCGCAATGATGGGCACATACGCGTTGGTGTTGCCCGCTGGACCGGAGTAGGTGGCACCCTTCACATTCGGAAACGCGGGATTTGCATAGGTGATGGTGGGAGCTTCGTTGGGATGCAATGCCCACTGCGTTTCGCCCGACTGCCCGGCGATGATGGCGATGGCATTCGGCGTGGACGGACCTACGGTCGTCTGGTGGAAATTATCGAAAAGGACGAAGTTCTTAGCCCATGACCACATGAAGGGAATCGTGTCGCAGTCAATGTGGCTCAAGTCTGTTTCCGCCGTTTGCTTTTGTGCCAGCGTTACAGAGGTGGGCGCCGCACCGGTGTTCTTGACCATGGCACCGGACGCATTCGTTGTGAGCCCTTCCTGATTCATCGAGTAGCGGTCGTTGGCCGCCACAGTGCCTGTGACATCGAGGTCGTTGGCCATGCCGGTGTGACTGTGATCGACCGAAACGAGGTCTGCCGGGTAGATCGGAACGATGGCACCGCCGCTATTGTATCCACCAATTTGCACTGCCTGCGGCATCAGAAACGGCGTCTGAGTCACAGGATTGAGGGACGTGTCCAGGTAGCGCTGAGTAAAATTCGCTAACTTGTTAGCCGGTGTGTAGCCCGCCGGTGCGGTGTAGAGCCCGTCCGCACCGGGGAAGGTTCCAAAGTAGTGATCGAACGACTCGTTTTCATGAAAGATGACGAACACGTATTTCACGTGCGATTGCAACAGCGCGATCTTTTGCTGCAGCGTCAGGGACGTTGCTGAAGGAGGGGATTGTGGTGGCCCCGCTGCTACCGCGGCTGTGCTGTTGGTGATCAAGGCCATCAAGCCGATAGAGGCGAGGGACTTTTCCAACCACGTGCGTCGTGACATCTGTTCACTCCTGATTTCCCGGGTGGGTGAACTCAAAGTACACATGTGTTCCGGGCAAGTACAAGAGGATGCAGCGTCGCCACACGTGAATTCACAACCAAATAATAGTTCCGGTATTCAGCACCCTATCGATGCGTATACCGGGACGAGTACCGGTGTCAGCCACTCGATTATCGCGGCATGTCGCGGTGAGAGACTTTGGTGCGGTAGCCTGCGTCTGCGAGGCGTTTGCGGATGTCTTCGGCGAGGGCGACAGAGCGGTGCTGGCCGCCGGTGCAGCCGAAGGCGACGGTGAGATAGCTCTTGCCTTCCTTGACGTAGTACGGCAACAGGAAGAGGAGCATGTCGGTGGTGCGCTGGAGGAACTCCGCGGTTTGCGGGAAGGTCATGACGTAGTCGGCGACCTTGGGGTCGCGACCAGTGAGCGGGCGAAACTCTGGGATGAAGTGCGGGTTGGGCAGGAAGCGAACATCGAAGACGAGGTCAGCCTCCGGCGGGACGCCGTTCTTGAAGCCAAAGCTCATGGTGGAGAGCAGGAGCGGCTGCTCACCCTCGCGGCGGCTAAACTGCGCGTTGATGTGCGCGCGGAGTTCGTGCACGTTGAACTTCGAGGTGTCGAGGAGGACGTCGGCGAGGTTGCGGACGGGATCCATGCGCTCTCGCTCGGCGGCGATGCTTTCGCTGACAAGTTCGTCGCGGCGCAGCGGATGCGGGCGGCGCGTCTCAGAGAAGCGGCGGACGAGCACGTCGTTGGAGGCCTCAAGGTAGACAACGGTGGTGGGCAGGACTTTGCGCACCTGTTGCAGGATGGACGGGAAGCGGTCGATGAGGCCCTCGCGCACATCGACGACGAGGACGGCGCGGGTGATTTCGGCGGAGCCGCGGACAAGGTCGGCGAACTGCGGGATGAGTTCGAACGGGAGATTATCGACGGCGTAGAAGCCTAGGTCCTCAAAGGCGCGGAGGGCGGAGGCTTTGCCCGCTCCGGAGAGGCCAGTGAGGATAACGAGTTCGCCGGTGGGAGGCGGGAATTTTTCGGCGGCTCCGGCGAGGTTGTCACGGAGTGTTGGGTCTAGCGGCTGGTTAATTTCGTCGCCGGGGCTGGAGGCCATGGCGTCATGCTAGCACTGGTGGGTTTCGGCGGTTGGTGAGCGTGTTTGTATCGGTGCGTGGTCGATTCCGAATGCGTCATCCCGGCGGCTCAGTCCGCGTTTTAGTTAAAGCTCACGTACCTGTCTTGGCGGCTGAAGCCGCTTGTGTGTTCGTTCGATTCTTCCACATTGGCAAAGAACTATTCATACGTCGCGATTGCCTAGGACATCGCCTCGGCGGCTGAAGCGAATTTTGTACTGCTGAGTTACTGGCATGGCTGAAGCCATGCCCCTTTGACGGCGACTTTCTTCCAAATTAATTAGATATTCGTTGCTTTGCAGCTTAAAACACGCGTACGTCGGTGCCAGTCATTTGTTTGGGGAGTTCGAGGTTCAGCATGGCGAGGATGGTGGGGGAGAGGTCGCGGAGGCTGCCGCCCTCGCGCAGGCTGAACTGCTTGCCTGCTTCCGTGATGGCGATGAGCGGGACGGGGTTGGTGGTGTGGGCGGTGTGCGGGCCGCCGGTGACAGGGTCGATGAGCAGTTCGGCGTTGCCGTGGTCGGCGGTGATCAGCCAGCTGCCGCCGTTGCGTCGGAGCGCGGCGTAGATTTCGCCCAGGCAGGCGTCCACGGTTTCGACGGCCTGGATGGTGGGTTCCATTTTGCCGCTGTGGCCGACCATGTCGGCGTTGGCGAAGTTGACCACGACGACGTCGAAGGCGGTGTCTTCAATGGCCTTGAGGACGACATCGCAGATGCCACGCGCACTCATCTGCGGGGCGAGATCGTAAGTGGCGACCTTCTGTGAGGGCACGACTTCGCGCTCCTCCCCGGCGAAGGGCTTTTCGATGCCGCCGTTGAAGAAGTAGGTGACGTGCGCGTACTTTTCGGTCTCGGCGACGCGCAGGTTGCGGAGTTCGTGCGTGGCCATGACGTTGGCGAGGAGGTTGTCCATGCTCTCCGGCGGGATGACCATGGGCAGGGTGAACCTGGGGTCGTACTGCGTCATGGTGATGAACCGCAGGTTCTTCGGTACGGTGACTCGCGGGATTTCTAAGTCGAGTTCGTCGGCCTTGGGCAGGTCACGTGCATCGGCTTTTGTGAGGCCGCCGGGCGTGCTGCGGGCCAGCACGCGGGTGATCTGGCGGACGCGGTCGCTGCGATAGTTGAAGCAGATGCAGAGGTCTTCGTCCTGCACCGTGGCAATGGGCTTGCCGGTGTTGTCCGTGCAGACGAAGGGCGGGATGAACTCGTCGGTGATGCCGTTGTTGTAGCTTTCGCGGACCTTGGCAGCGGGGTCAGTCGTGGTGCCGCCTTCGGCAGTTCCCTTCACCATGCCGTTGAAGGTCTTGGCTTCGCGGTCCCATTTGAGGTCGCGGTCCATGGCGTAGTAGCGTCCGCTGCACGTGGCGAGCTGGCCTGTGCCGATTTCGCGAATCTGCTGCTGAAGTGCTTCGATGTAACCCGCGCCGGAAGTCGGCATGGTGTCGCGGCCATCGAGGAAGGCGTGGAAGAAAACGTCTTTCGCGCCGAGTTGCGCGCAAAGCTTCAACAGTGCGTAGAGGTGGCGCTGGTGGGAGTGGACACCACCGTCTGATACCAGGCCGAGGAGGTGGACGGCGCGGCCACGCTGCATGGCGGAGGTGATTTCGCTGGTGAGGAGCGGGTCACAGAAGAACTCACCGGAGTCGATCATGGCATCAATGCGGGTGATGTCCATGCGGACGACGCGGCCCGCGCCCAGG
The DNA here is from genome assembly GCA_964251045.1 of uncultured Terriglobus sp. Lineage (GTDB taxonomy): Bacteria > Acidobacteriota > Terriglobia > Terriglobales > Acidobacteriaceae > Terriglobus. The sequence continues at coordinate 29,024 of CAXUHI010000032.1, forward strand.
TTCAGGTGGCCGACTTCGCTGTTGCCCATTTGGCCGTCCGGCAGGCCGACGAAGTGGTCGCTGGCGCGGAGGGTGGTGTTGGGGTACTCACGCAGGAGTTTGTCGTAGGT
>CAXUHI010000033.1:0-28425 GCA_964251045.1 uncultured Terriglobus sp.
CTTCGCCTTTGTAGTAGATCGCGTAGATGGCCACGTCATTGCGCTGTGCCGCCTCGATCGCAGCGGTGAGCGATTCTTTGCTGCCCCGGTCGTCACCGTCTGTAAGCACCACCATGGCCTTGCGCGCCTGCCCGGCGCTGGAGCCGGTTCTGGCGGCGGGTGCCTTCTTCAGAACCTCATCGGACGAGAGAAAGACCGCGTCATACAGGACCGTTCCGCCGCCACCGTAGCTGTTGCCTCCGTTGCCGCCTGAGCCACCGCGACCGCGCCTGCCGCCGTACCCTCCGGAGTTGCCGTTCCCTCCGCTGGCGCCGGTGTTGCCGTTGTTGCTGCTATCATTGCCATTCTGTGACGTGTCCTGCCCGCCCGAGGCGTCGTGAAGGCTGGGTCGGTCAGTATCCGCGTCGATCTTCTGAACGGCGGCCTGTAGCTTCGGCACGGAAGGCGTCACATCCGCCAGAAGGTCAGCTGTGTGACCGAACTCCACGACAAAGGCGCGGTCGCGGTCCGGCTGCAACATGCCGTCGAGAAAGGCCGAGGATGCGGTACGCTCCGCGTCCAGCACGGTGCGTTGACTGCCACTGACGTCCACCAGGAGACCTACCGTGAGCGGAACGTCATCCTCACGATCGAAGTAGCGGATGGGCTGCGGCTTCCCATCGATGGTCAGCGTGAAGTCATCCTTGGTCAGCGTCCGGATGAGGCGATCCTTGGTGTCGCGGACGGTCACGGGCACGACAACAAGATTGACGTTGACGCGGAGTTCAGGGCTGGCGGGCGCGGCTGCCTGCTGAGGATGGGCGCACAACAGCGCTAAGGAAAGCGGCACAAAGCTGATCTGCGGGAGAAAACGGAAATGCATACCCCGTTGGACGGCGAGGCAAGGCGCTAAGGTACAACAGTCTCAAGGGGGCGAACGGTGCGTCACTTCGGCCGGCTATTTGGACCGGACCGCGATGACCTCAATCTCCAGCAAGGCCGTGGGTGCAACGAGCGCGGCCACCTGCACGGCGGAGCGCGCAGGCTTGTTGGGCTGGTCTGCTGTGCCGAAGTACTGTGTGTAGCTGGCCTGGAGGCCGGGGAAGTCCAGCTTGCCAGTCTTTGGGTCGGCGGTCATGAAGACGGTCATTTTGACGACGTCTTTCATGTCCAGGCCTTGCGCCTGCAGCAGCGACTTGATCTTGGCGAAGATGCTGGCCGCCTGCGCTTTCGTGTCGCCGTAGTCTGCTGGCGTGCCCTTGGCCGCATCGGCAGGCGTCACGGGCGAGGCAAGCTGGCCGCTGAGATAGAAGGTGTCGCCAGCCCATACCCCTGTAGCGATCGGGCTTGCGGCAGTCTGGATGCGTTTGACTTCCACCTGCGCGTGGACAGTGGTTGCCAGCGCAAGCGCGGATAGCACCGTCACGGTGTATTTGGATTTCATTGTTGCTCCTGTCCTATCCGCTACGCGGTGATTGCTTCGTGACCGCCGGTCAGGCGCGCACTTTTCACGCGGTCGCTGATCATCTGGACGGCGCGCTTGCCGGACTGCGCCGCACCCTCCTGCCAGCCCACGATGTGTGTCGTATGGTCGCCCGCGAAGTAGATGGGACCGTCGGGCTGCAACAGCGTTTCATAGCCCTGGCCGCCGCCACCGTAGCCTTTGATCCACGAACCTTCATTCCAGGGGATCTGCCGCCACAGGCAGATGATGGGTTTCGTGAGTTCCTTCGCGCAGCCCGGGTGAAGTTTGTCCAGCTGCTTGCGTGCTGTGTCGAACTTCTCCTGCATGGAGAGCTTCTCCCATCCCCAGTTGAGTTCGTCCTCATAGCCGGTGACCAGGATGCCGCGGGAGGACAGGAGATTGGCGGAGGGATACCAGATGACGGTGGTGGGGCCGGGCGCGCGGAACGACAGGCCGCCATAGATGTTGTAGTCGGTCTCCCAGAAGCGGGGCGACTCCCATGCCAGCTTGTAGCTGCTGGCGTAGCTTGAACCGTTGATGACGGCCAGGTACGGCGCGGAGAGATCATTCGTCGTCTTCCGGATCATCGTCAGCGGCATACAGTTGACCATGTAGTCGGCCTTGATGGTCTTCTCCACGCCGCGATGCTTGTAGGTAACCTCGACGCCCTCGCCACTCTTCTTGAAGGCTGTAATGGGTGAGTCGTACTGGATGGTCTTTGTCTTATCGAGCTGCGCGGCAAAGGCATACGGGATCCGGTCCATGCCGCCGACCGGCTGCATCATGGTAGCTTGCCAGTCCCACGCCTCTTCGTACAGGATGCCGGCCCAGAAGTTGGCGTCAAGCAGGGCGTGCATGTCCAGTGGGTCCTGGTTGATGGCGACCTGGTCTCCCGCGCCGGGGTACTGCTTGAAGCCGGCGCGATCCGAGCCATGGTACTTCGCGTCGAAGCCGAGCGGACCATACGTGCGCAGGAAGGACAACATGCGATCCTTGTCTTCCTTGGTCATGTCCTGGTCCAGCGCGCCGCCCTTAATGGCCTTTGCTAAGAGCTCGCTCACATGGCCGCGCGTGTCGTTGACGGCCTTGCGCTGCACCACTGGTGCGCCTCCGTTGGCGGCGTCGTTCTGCAGCAGCGAAGACCGCGAGGTGTTGATTTCCACTTCAAGCGGGACGTTCAGCTCGCGGCAATAGTTCAGGATATTGGTATGCACGGAGGGCAGGCGTCCGGGACCACAATTCTGATAGTGACCTTCCTCCCACGTACAGGTCTGTTTAGTGCCGTCCACAAACTCGACAACGGTGCCGTTACGTACGCTGAAATTGCGCCCGCCGGGACGAGAGCGTGCTTCAAGCAGCGTTACGGTGTAGCCCAGCTTCTTCAACTCATACGCGGTGACCAGCCCGGAGATGCCTCCACCAGCAACGACCACGCTGACGCCCTTGCCAGATCCGGGTGCAGCCGCAATGGATTTGGCAACTTCAGCCTTCATTGGGAAGAGGCCGAGCGCCTGCATGGTGGCAAAGGTAGCGGTATATCCCCCGGCCTGACCGACACGGGTAAGAAAGGTACGGCGCGTCATCGACATCGTGGAACAAACTCCTTTTTCGCTGGGCTGAGGAATGTCACGTGCACACCTGCTGCTGAAGGACAGAGACACAGGCATAGCTGCTGCCACGTGGACCTGTTGCTGACTTGTGAAAGGATGCAAACACAGTATGCCACGCCGTGACGTGCGGCCAGCGGAAAAGTGGAAGATATTTGCGCCGCGCAGTTCCCGGGCGTTTGCTTGTTAGGAAGGCGAACGAACCGGTGAAGTTTGGAGGCTCATCCGAGGGGGGCGCTGGCCTGCATCGGAGGCGGTGCCTTGTAGACGTAGCGAGTCAGCAGGAAACTCTGTACAGGCTTTTCCACCAGGCGAAAGGCCGCGTAGGCAAAGACGAGCATGACGGTATACGAGAACCACGGATCGTACGTTTCGACGTGCAGCCGCTGTGGGATGTTGAAGGTATGCAGCACAATCCACGTATTGAAGTGCAAGAGGTACAGGCACAGACTGGCGCGGCCAAAGGCGGCGATGGGCCCCCATCCCAGAGCCCGTGAGATCCAATGTGTGCCTGTCAGGCCAAAGACGAGCAGGGCGAAGATGGGTGTGATGAGTCCGCCGTGCAGCAGCACATAGGGAAGGTGCGGCACGGCAAAGTAGAAGATACCCAGGACGGTCAAGACCGCAGCAAGAGCCATCCACATCTTGGCGCGGTCGCCGACTTCCGTGGCGGCGTGCAGGCGGCCCAGTGTCATGCCCGCAAGAAAAATTGGCAGGAATGGCAGCGGCGTGTACTTAAGCGCACGGAGCCAGTAGCCGGAGGAGTAACGGTCGATGTTGTGCAACCCGTCCGGGTTCACGATGAGATAAAGCGCAGGGAGGATCAGTTCGCACAGCCAGAACAGGCCAAAGAGCAGCAGCAGCCTGCGCGGCTCACGCGGCCACCACCGCATCTTGATGATGTGCGGAAACGCCAGGTACAGCATGGCCTCCGTTGCCAGGGTCCACGCCACGACGTTCCAGAAGGTGGCCAGGGTGGGGCTCCAGCCTTGAAGCAGCAAAGGCGTGAGGAGAACACCTCGAACGAACTCAGCGCGTGGACGGATGGTGTACTCGCCGTGCAGCATGACGAGCGAGACAACCAGCGAGAGCAGATAGACCGGATACAAGCGCGAGAGGCGCGCCGCATAGAAGCGGCCCGGTTTCAGCGTATCGGCACGATGCGCGTAGTTGTACGCCAGAACGAAGCCGGAGATCAGCAAAAAGAAGCTGATGTAGGTGAACCCTGCCTCGATGACCGGGCGGATGTAGGCGATGTGCGGGGGCGTGAAGTGGAAAAACATGATGCCGAGCGCGAGAAAGGTGCGGATGCCGGTGAGTCCCGGCAGCGGCGGCTTGCGTTCCGGCGTGATGCCGGATGACGTGACGGCAGTTGCTGTGGGGGCCAGCAAAGCTTCCGTGGGCATCAGCTGGTGACGAGTGTTCCGAGTTTTTCGCCCTGGACCACGCGGACGATGTTGCCCTGCTCGCGCATGGAGAAGATGACCATCGGCATGCGGTTGTCATTGCAGAGCGACACGGCCGATGTATCCATGACGCGCAGACCCATGCGGATGATATCCATGTAGGTGATCGCATCGAACATGGTGGCGTCTGGATCTTTCTTGGGATCGGCGGTGTAGATGCCTTCGACGGAAGTCGCCTTCAACAGGACGTCCGCTCGAATTTCCATGGCACGCAGCGCGGCAGCGGTGTCGGTGGAGAAGTACGGATTGCCGGTGCCTGCGCCGAAGATGACGACACGGCCTTTCTCGAGGTGCCGGATAGCGCGGCGGCGGATGTAGGGCTCGGCCACCTCGTGCATTTCAATGGCGCTCATCACGCGGCACTGGATGCCGAGCTTCTCAATGGCATCCTGCATGGCGATGGCGTTGATGACCGTGGAGAGCATGCCCATGTGGTCCGCCGCGACACGGTCCATGTGGATGGCCTGCTCCGCCACGCCGCGAAAGAAGTTACCTCCACCGACGACAACACCAACCTGGCACCCTCCATTGGCCAGTTCGACGATTTCCGCAGCCACTTGGCTTACAAAGACCGCGTCAATGCCGAAGCCGCGTCCGGCAGCAAGTGCTTCACCTGAAATCTTGAGGAGGATACGGTTGTACATGCCGTGCTTCAGTATCGCACGCGGAACGGCGCGGGCTGGCTGACCAGCATGCCGTTTGCGACGGCATTCTTCCGCACCTCACACTTTCTTGACGAAGTCCGCTTTCAGCTTTTTGGTCCCTGCGGTGTCGAAGCGGACCAGGAGCGTGTCACCGCTGACGTCCTGCACGATGCCGTTGCCAAAGCGCTTATGCACGACCTTGTCATTGGCTGCGAACTTCGGCACCTCGTGCTTCGGCAGGGTTTCTGGGGCGGTGGTGACGATGGTGCCCACCAGGGTTTCAACGCGTATGACGCCGTGGTCTTCAGCTGCCGCGTGCACGTCCACGGTCCCGCGCGTTTCAGCGGTATGGTTGATGCAGTTGTCGCACTTGCCGCACGGCTCGCCCAGGGGCTCGTTGAAGTACTCGCGGAAGATCTGGCGGCGGCATTGCACGCTCTCGGCATATCGCATCATGTCATCCAGGCGATTGCGGTCAATACCCGCACGGTGGGTGTACTCCGCCAGCAGCTCTTCGATGTGCGCATCCGTGACGGGTTCTGCGTTGCGGAGCACGTATCCGCTGCGTCCCCAGCGAACCATCTTCGTCTCGCGCAGAAGGTACAGGATGACCTCCGTCCGGCGCTGGCCTACGCCGGATTGTTCGGCGAGCTGCGCCGCGTTCACCGCCTCTGAAGCAGCAAGCGCCTCCAGCACCTTCTTGACTTCCTCCGCCTTGGGATAGCGGCCTGCGGAGAAGAAGCTCTGAATGCGCTTGTCTTCCAGGCGGAAGAGCAGTACGGCAGTAGAGTCTTTGCCGTCGCGACCGGCACGGCCTGCCTCCTGGTAATAGGTCTCCAGCGAGTCGGGGAACTCGTAATGGAAGACGAAGCGGATGTTCGGCTTGTCAATGCCAAGTCCGAACGCCTTGGTGGCGATCATGACCTTGTAGATGTCGTTCATGAAATCGCGCTGGGCTTGCTCGCGGTCCCGCTTACCCATTTTGCCGTGGTAACGCCCGACCGAGATGCCTGCTTCCGTAAAGCGCTCATGCAGGTCATTGGCCGATTTGATCGACGCCGTATAGACGATGCCACTGCCCTCTTCCTGCGCGATCATCTGCGTCAGACGCGCCAGCTTGGCGTCGTTGTTGACCGTGGAGTGCACCGCGAAGAAGAGATTGGTGCGCTCGCTGCCCGCGTTGATGAGGTTGGGATTGCGCATGCCCAGCTGTTCCTGGATCTCCGCCACAACATCCTCCGTGGCGGTAGCCGTGACGGCTAGCGCGGGAGGGTTACCAAGCTCCTGACGCGCGTAACGCAAGCCGAGATAGGCCGGGCGAAAATCATGCCCCCACTGCGCGATGGTGTGCGCCTCATCGACAACGAAGAGGGACACGCCGGACGCTTTCACTTCGTCCAGGAACTCGCCTTTTTCGAGGCGCTCGGGGGTGACATAAAGCAGCTTGGAGGTGCCAGCCTGGAGTGCAGCGTCTGCCTCTTCGCGCTGTGCTTTCGTCAACGTGGAGTCGACTTTATGCACGTCAATGTCAGCGCCTTGCGCCTTTGCCTGCTGGTCCTGCATGAGGGCAATCAGCGGCGACACCACCACGACGGTATGCGGCAGGAAGAGCGCGGGCAGTTGATAGGTGAGCGATTTGCCTGCGCCTGTGGGCATGATTGCGAGCGTGTCCCGCCCGTGGAAGACGGACTCCAGCACTTCGCGTTGTGCGGAGCGGAAAGCGGTGACACCGAAGCGGCGCTTCGCCTCCCGCTTGAGGTCTGCCCATGGGATTGAGGGCGTTTCGTTGTTCACTTTTTGCTTCTTCATGTACCTACGCAGACCCGGACAGGAAGGCATCCGCTGTCCGCAACGATAGCGCCATGATGGTCAGGGCGGGGTTGGCGGCCAGTGATGTCGGGAAGACGGAGTTGTCCGCGATGTAGAGATTGGGCACATCCCAGCTTTTGCCGAAGCGGTCCACGACCGAGTTGTTCGCAGATGTGCCCATGCGGCAGGTGCCCACGGTATGCGCCGTGCGCTGAGAACTCCACAGATCCTTACCACCCGCTGCCATCAGGATCCGCCGCATGTTGTTCTCCGCGTGATCGCTCATCTTCTTTTCGTTCTCGCTGAGGCTGAAGGTGATGAGCGGCTTGGCGAGACCTCGCATGTCCTTTTCAGAGGAGAGCGTCAGGCGGTTTTCCGCGACAGGCAGCGTGTCGCCGTTCATGCCAATGCCGGCCACGTTGTTGTAGCGCATCAGGTAATCGACCAGCGCCTGCCCCACGAGGTTGCGGCCCTTCACGACCTGCTCGCCCCATGCCAGGGGGAGAATGCCGTAGCTCTGGAGAAGGTAGCCGCCTGCATAGTCGGCATCCCTGGCGCGCATGAAATCTTCCGTGATCAGCGACGCCGGAAAACCCTTGTAGGGCCGTGTCTCCGCGTTCATGGTGGCCCACATCTGCGTGGAGATATGTGCCATGAAGTTGCGCCCCACCTGATCGCTGCTGTTAGCGATGCCCCAGTGCAGAAGCTGGCGCGGCGTTTCTACTCCACCTGCGCAGAGGAAGACGTGGTGCGTCTTCTGACGCTGCTCCTTACCATCTTTGTCTGTGTAGAGCACGGCGGTGATGTGGCCCGTAGTATCGCGCTCCACACCATGGACAAAGCACTCTTCGCGGATTTCGGCGCCTGCCTGCAACGCCGCCGGAAGATACGTGACATCCATGCTGGCCTTGGCACCGTTGCGGCAACCCTGGTGGCAGTAGCCGCGGTTGGTGCACGCGTTTCGCGTGCCGTACTCCGGGCGGGCGTACGGCTGCGACAATGCGGCGATGGGAGCCTGGGTCGTGCGGATGCCCAAGGCTTCACATCCGATAGCCATGTAGACGGCGGAACTGTTCAGCGGCAGTGGCGGCAGCGGGTACTTGCGTGCGGGATCCCACGGGTAGTTTGCTGGACCGGAGACGCCGATGAAGGTTTCGATCTCGTCAAAGTACGGGTTGAGTTCGTCCAGCGTGAGTGGCCAGTCGACGGCCACGCCGTCGTTCGATTTCAGCTTGAGATCGCGTGCATCCGGACGCGGAGCATATGCTCCCCAGTGCAGCGTGCTGCCGCCGACACCCTTGCCACTGTTATTTGCTCCGAAGGCTGTTGGGTCAGCACCACCGGAGAGGCGCTCGTCAAGCCAGTAGATCTCCGCTGCGGCTTCGTCGGTGGGAAGGTCTTCTGCCGGGTTCTCGAACCATGGACCTGACTCTAATGCGACCACACGCAGACCGGCACGTGCCAGCCGCCACAGCAGCGGAGCGCCGCCGGCGCCCGTCCCGATCACAACTGCATCGATTATCTCGTCCGTCGAGAACTGCCGCATGTTCGCAGGCTTTTTCATGCTTCACGCCCCGTGATTGCTGGTGGCATGTCGATTCCCTGCTCGAGTGGCAGCGCCTTGTTTGGCGTGATCGCGCTCCAGCCTTCAATTGGCGTGGGACCGTTCGTCTCGCCTGTCGCGCCATCGGCGAAGCCGTAGTACTCCATCCGCTGCATGGTCGCGGGATGCGCAAGCCAGATCTTGACCGCCTCTGTGCGGACCATCTGCAGCCATTTCGATAAGGCGAACTGCGCGGGAACGTCGACATCTCCGTTGGCCACGCAGCGCAGATATCCCTCGCGGGCGGGCACGGGCATCGCGGCAAACGTCTTCATCGGTGTCTGTTGCAGCATGGCGTTGAAGATGGTCAGGCCTTGCCGGTAGGCCTCGCGGTCCTCTGGCAGGTCTGCGTAACGCCATCCGCCGTTCATGTGCTGTTGAAGGCGCTGGTCGATGGTGCCCGCGATGTCGACGCCTGTACCGGCAGCTTCCTGCGGCAGGATGGTGGCCGTTATCTGCTCCAGCAGCACGAAGAGTTCCGGTTGTAGAAAACGCCGATCAGCAGGCACTAGGGAAACTCGTTGTTGCAGGACCTTTCGGGTGGCAGCAGAGGTTCGCTCCGCCACAGCAGGGTTGTCGAGGATCGTAAGCGGTGGTTCGGGCATGATCACGAAGTCTGATGCGCCTCCAGCTACCTTCAACGCGACGTGAAATGGCTTGAACATCGCAATCCTGTGCCGGGCGTTGATCACACGGGAACGCACCTGTAGTACCCATGTCCTCACGCAACTCTGCTGAACTGCCTGCCCTGAGCACGCGCACACCTGACGTCCAACCGGTTCATGCTTCCTTTTCAAGATCACGATGCGGCAGGTGCTGGTCCCGTGCTGCTCTTTCTGCATTTTTTTGGCAGTTCGCAGCGTGAGTGGCGGCATGTGGTGAAGCGGCTGGTGCTCACGCACCGGTGTGTCACGGCTGATATGCCCGGCTTTGGTGATGCCGCAGATGTGAGCGGCTACTCCGTCGCGGAGATGGCTGCGCATGTTCGCACGCTGGTGGAACACTTTGCACCCGCGCCGGTGGTGTTGGTTCCGCATTCGTTCAGCGGGAAGGTGGGGATGGTGGTGGCTGCAGACCCGCCCACCAATCTGGTGAAGCTGATCCTGATCGCTCCGTCACCGCTAGTTCCGGAGCCGATTGCAGACGATAAGCGTGCGACGATGCGGGTCGCCAACCAGAGCCGCGAACGTGCGCTGGAGTTCGTCAAGGGCAGTCATTACCGCCCGATCAGCTACGACGATACGGAGCTAGCCGTGCAAGACGTGCTGCGCGCCAACGATGCGGCGTGGCTCGCATGGCCGGATAGCGGATCGTTGGAAGACTGGTCGGGGCGCATTACGGAACTGCGCGTGCTGACTCTGCTCATCGTAGGCGACCGCGACCAAGCCATCCCGCTTAAATTCCAGCGAGAGCATACCCTGCCTTTGGTCGAACGCACCGGCGGCACACTCGCGGTCATCGAAGACGCCGCGCACATGCTGCCCACCGAAGCCGCTGCTGAACTTGCATCAGCTATTCGAGGAGTACTTTAGGTACTCTGAGTCGGTGATCCGTGCGACGCGAATGAGTCCTAAGGAGGCGTACGTTGGCTGTTCCTGAGTTTCAACAATTCCTGTTGCCTGTCTTCGATACGCGGCTGACGGGCAACAGCATCGAGTTTCGGACACAATCGCCAGACTCGAAACTGAGTTCAGCCTCTCCGACATTGATCGTACAGAGATGATTGCCAGTGGTATGCCACGATTCCACAACCGCGTGATTTGGGCTGTCACCTATCTACGTAAAGCTTGTCTGCTGGAGAGCATCAGTCGAGGGGTCTTTAGAATCACCGACCGTGGTCGCGCTGTTCTGGCCGAAAAACCAACAGGACTTACTCGAAAGGCACTTGAGAGATTTCCGTAATTTCTGGAGTTTACGCGCAGGACGAGCGACGAATCGGCGCCTGGTACCCAGCAAATCCCGACTGCTCTTACTTTGACGCCGGAAGAACAACTTGAGCAGGCATTTCTGAGCTACCGGAAGTCCTTGGAGTCGGAGTTGCTTGACCGAATCAAAGCAGCCTCACACTTCTTCTTTGAGCAACTCGTAGTTCGCTTGATCGTTGCGAGGGTATATGGTGGTTCACTTCAAGATGCTGGCAGGAACACGCGCCTGTCCGGCGATGACGGCATCGATGGGATCGTAAGGGAAGACCCGCTTGGCCTCGATGTGATCCACATACAAGCAAAGCGTTGGACGTCTCAGACTGTTGGACGGCCTGAGATCCAAAACTTTGCGGGAAGCCTGGAGGGTCAGCGAGGCCGAAAGGGAGTGTTCATTACAACAAGCTCCTTCTCGAGCGATGCACAGGAATATGTCTCGAGAATAGAGAAGAAGATAATCTTGATTGATGGGACGAAGTTAGCTGCATTGTGCGTTGATTTCGGTATTGGAGTTTTCGAAAGACCTCAGTTCAAGTTCAGAAGGCTTGACGAGAGCTTCTTTGAGACCGAGTAAAAGAGCCACAGTCGGGCTCTTTTACTCAGCAGTACTTATCTACGATGAAGCTTCCTCTGCAGCCTGGGGCTTCGTCTGGGCGAATGTTGCGGTGGGTTCGCCGATTTTGAAGCGGGCGAAGCGGCGGACGGTGATGTTTTCGCCGAGCTTGCCGACTTTGGTCGCGATGACCTGGGCTACGGTTTGGGACTGTTCCTTGATAAAGGGCTGGTCGAGCAGGCAGACTTCCTCGTAGAACTTGCCCATCTTGCCTTCCAGCATCTTCTCGACGATGTTGGCGGGCTTGCCGGTGGCTGCAGCCTGTGAGCGGTAGATTTCCTTTTCGCGCTCGATGTCGGACTCGGTCACTTCGTCACGGCCTACATAGCGCGGATCAACGGCGGCGATGTGCATGGCGATGTCGCGCAGCAGCTCCTGAAAGTCTTCGGTGCGGGCGACGAAGTCGGACTCGCAGTTGAGTTCGAGCATGACGCCGATCTTGCCACCGGCGTGGATGTAGGTACCGACCGCGCCCTCGTTGGTGGTACGCGACGCCTTCTTGGCAGCCGACGCCATGCCGCGCTTGCGCAGAACGACGAAGGCGTTTTCCATGTCGCCGTTGGCTTCCTGCAGTGCCTTGAGGCAGTCGCCCATGGGCGCGCCGCTCTTCTCGCGCAGCTCCTTGACGAGCTTCGCATCAATCTTTACGGGTGTCTCGATTGCCATCTCAGTTCCTTTTACTCAGTGAAAGCTTCAATCAGGTGAATGCTGTACAGAGAAAGAGCGTGGTGCCGATCGGGCGCCACGCTCTCCTGATCATCGTCGCGCGGAGAGCTTTATGCGCCCGCTTCAACAGCAACCGGCTCCACATCAAGGTCAGTGTCGGAGGTGGGCTGCTTGCGGATGCCGCCGCCCAGGGCAGCTTCCAGATCCACAGTCTCTTCCTCAGCCTGCTCCTGCGGCGTGGTGTTCAGGGGGTTGGACTCCTGCACTTCGTCCTCATCCTCGCCCAGGAAATGGGATGCGGCAATCATGGGAGTGACGTCGGCGTATTCATTCGCGATAGACTTGTCGCCGATCATCTGGGTGCCTTCGAATGCGGCGTCCGCGATCTTTGTGGTAAAGAGGCGGATCGCGCGGAGGGCATCATCGTTGCCCGGAATTACATAATCGACTACGGTAGGATCGCAGTTCGTGTCCACGACGGCGACGACCGGGATACCCAGTTTGCGGGCTTCGGCCACGGCGATGGCTTCATTATTAGAGTCGACGACAAAGATCGCGTCCGGCAGGCGGCGCATGGTCTTGATGCCGGCGAGATTGGTGTTCAGGTGCTTGCGCTCACGCTCGAGGCGGATGACTTCTTTCTTGGTCATCAACTCGAAGCGGCCATCGACCGCCATTTCGTCCAGTTCCGCAAGCCGCTTGACGGATTTCTGACAGGTAACCCAGTTGGTCAGCAACCCGCCGAGCCAACGCGAGTTGATGTACGGCATACCCGCGCGCTTCGCTTCTTCGGCGACGGCGTCCTGCGCCTGGCGCTTGGTTCCGACGAACAGCACCAGCTTGCCGGTGGACGTGATGTCCGTGACAAACTTGGCCGCTTCCTTGAACATCTTCAGCGTCTTTTGCAGGTCGATGATGTAAATGCCGTTGCGCTCGCCAAAGATGTATTCCTTCATCTTTGGGTTCCAGCGCTTGGTCTGGTGGCCGAAGTGAACGCCGGCCTCCAGCAACTCTTTCATTGTGATCGATGCCATTTGGCTCCTATGTCATCCCGGCCCCGTGTTAGCGGACCGCTCGCCGGGATTGATCCCGTTCGTCTGGGAGATTGAACTCCGAGGTGGTACAGCGGAACGGCGGGTGACTACAAGCACCCGCCGCAGGAAAGATCGATGGTGATGCAGAGTTAACGCTTGGAGAACTGGAAGCGCTTGCGGGCACCCTTCTGACCGTATTTCTTACGTTCCTTGATCCGCGCATCGCGGGTTAGCAGGCCGTCAGCTTTGAGCACTTTGCGAAGCTCGACGTTAAACTCCAGCAGGGCGCGAGCGATGCCGAGCTTCACGGCGTCAGACTGTGCGGTGACGCCGCCGCCCTTGACGGTCGTGATCACGTCGAACTGCCCGGCAACCTGTGCAGTCTCAAGCGTCCGCTTGGCTGCGGCGCGCTGGGCATCCGTGACGAAGTAGACGTTCAGTTCCTTGCCGTTGACTTTGAATCCGCCATTGCCGGGGCGAAGAAACACACGCGCAATCGCCGACTTTCGGCGGCCTGTTCCATAAAACTGCACTACATCTGCCATAGTCTCGCTTCCTTAATCCTGACCCGCCGTCACATCCAGCGATTGTGGCTGCTGCGCAGCGTGGGGGTGCTTATCGCCCTTGTAGACCTTGAGCTTGGTGGCCATCTGACGGCCAAGGCGGCTCTTCGGCAGCATGCCTTTGATGGCCTCCTCAAGAATTGCCTCTGGACGGCGCGCCAGCAGCTTGGTGAACTCTTCTTCACGCAGGCCACCCGGAAATCCGGTGTAGCGCCGGTAGACCTTACTCTGCGACTTCAACCCTGTCAGGTTGATCTTTTCTGCATTGATCACGATGACGTGATCGCCGGTGTCGATGTAGGGCGTGTACTTGGGGCTATTCTTACCCGTCAGCACGCGCGCCGCACCACTGGCCAGACGGCCCAGCGTCTTACCCGCGGCATCCACCACAAACCACTTCCGCTCAATGTCCTTCAACCCCGGTACAAACGTCGACATGCCAGCTTCCTTTTTACCTACGAACTCAACCATGGCGCGCCTTCTGGAGGACCACTCGAAAGTAGCCCGGCATGACGGGTGGGTGCTGTGTCAGACTGCTCCGGTGACCCGGGACCTGTGTGATCCGTGCCCTCGGGAGCCGTGCCGTGCTTCGTGAAAACGACCGGCCATCCCCCGCCGACTTCACCGCACGCCGCGAATCCACCGGCATGCAGACACAAGTCCGCGCGAGTTCTTAGGATAGCGAAGGCGCCCGAGGGAGTCAACAGCGCAGCTGGGCACCGTTGGTCGTTCGCACTGCAAACACTGCTCTGCGGTCCGGTGCGTCGCTTTGCTTATTCGGCCTCGCGGCAACGGGCAGCGCCGACCGGCAAGAGCGAGCAGACCGGAAACGTGCGTGCGAAGCTTGCCAACAACTGGCACGGGCGACGGCTCTTGATCAGGCGCATGTATGCCTGCGCGGGCAGCGGCGGTGCACCAGATCACGGGGCCCGGACGGGACGGCCGTGGCTGCCGTGGCTTGCGAGGTACGAATCTGCTCAACGATCGCGTGGAGTTGGGTTGCAACTACTGGCCTGCTGAAGAAAAATCCCTGAAACAGGGAACACCCGTCAAGCTGAAGCGCCCTTAAATCCTGACTGGTCTCGACGCCTTCGGCCAGCACGGACATATCAAGCCCACTTGCAAGTGCAACGACCGACCGTACCACTGCCCTGCGCCTCGGGTCATGACCTACGAGTGACCGGTCGATTTTGATGGTCTGGAAGGGAAGCCGGCCAATCTGACCGAGGGAGGAGTAGCCGGTTCCGAAATCATCGATGGCGAAACGCACACCCATATCGATCAGGGTATTCATTACGCTATACGTCGTTTCGGACGTATCCAGGAGAATGCCTTCCGTTATTTCGACCTCCAGGCGTGAGGGTGGCAGGTTGGCCCCATTCAGGGCGTCTTTCACGTCCTGAACGAACGCCGGGCTCCGGAGCTGCAAGGGGGAGACGTTAACAGCCATGGTCACTTCCGTGGGAAGCGTTGCGGCCTGCTTGCACGCTGTTCGCAGGACCCACCCACCGAGGGCATGGATTGCGCCGGTGGATTCAGCAAGTGGAATGAAGACAGCGGGCGAGACCGGTCCGCGCACAGGGTGGTTCCACCGCAGCAAGGCTTCGACTCCGGTGACCCCACCTTCTTCCGTGTTCACCTGCGGCTGGTAGTGAAGGGCAAACTGGCGCAATGGAAGTGCTCTTCGCAGATCCCGGCGAAGAGCCTGTTCCAGAACAAGTTCCTCTTCCATGGCCTGTTCGAAGAAGCATGGACTGGGAAAACGTCCCGACTTTACCGCGCGAAGGGCCAGACTGGATTGACTCAGCAGAGTATCGAAGCCGCCTGCCTCGCCGGAGTTCATGGCGATGCCCGCATGGACTTCTACATCGACGAGGTGCCCGTCCACCAGGTAGGAGCTCTTGAGCCGGTCCGCGAGGCGGTCTGCCACCTTGCGCACACATTCTGCGTCATACGCACCCTGAAGGATCACTGCAAAGGAGTCGCCTCCAAGCCCGATCACAAGGTCCTCTCCTCTTGTTTCCGAGACAAGACGTTGAGCACACAAATCCAGGACCTGTTCGGCTACGGCATAGCCCAGAGTCGATCTCACATAGCTCAACTCTTCGACGGCGAGAGCGACGAATGCTGCCGGCCCAAGCAGCTGGATCATGCCGGCGACACTCAGTTGCTTGAAGCTTTGAAGTGAGTAAAATCGTGCGATTTCCAGGCTGGGTCCCATTCCGGTTAGTGGTTGCCGCTCTGTAAAGGCTTACGAGCCGCGCCTCACTCTTTGTCGGACAGGAAGAAAGCGAACTTTAGTCCTCATCACTTGCGTGAGCCTTCCGATAAAGCGATCTGTATGGTTTGTGAAACGGAACAACCGGCCCCATCTGTTAAGAGTCTTCTCCCTGATGAACAACAAGCACACGCCGTGCGCGCGTCAGGCATGTGCGTGGACGACACTCAGCCTGTGATCGGCGCGCTTGACTACCTGACAGGGCTCGCCAACCGGGAACGGTTTGAGGGCTACCTGCGCCGAACACTTGAGGACGTGCACAGTGGACGGCAGCGTGATGCCTGCGTGCTGTTCCTTGACCTGGACCGCTTTAAAAGGGTAAACGACACACTGGGTCACGCGGTGGGCGACGACCTGCTGCGCCTGGTGAGCGAGCGGCTTCGTACGGAGCTGAATCCGGAAGATCTTCTTGCCCGGCTGGGCGGCGACGAATTTGCCATTCTTCTTTCTTCCGCTCCGGATCTGACCTCGATCGAGCAACTCGCGCTTCGCCTGGTTGACTTGCTTCAGCGCACGTACCTGATTGAGGGCCACGTCGTACACGTTGGCACCAGTATCGGTGTGGCGCTGATTCCTGAACACGGCAGGACCGTGAAAGAAGTTCTCGGACGTGCCGATCTGGCGCTCTATGAATCGAAGAACCGTGGTCGAGGCACGTATACGTTTTTTGTTCCCGAGCTGGAGTCCAAGGCCTTGGGCCGGCGCGAGCTGGAGATGGCACTTCGCAAAGCCATCGTTCTCCGGCAGCTGGCAGTCTTCTATCAACCGCAGGTAAGCGTTGAAACGGGAAGAGTCACTGGATTTGAAGCACTGCTTCGATGGCGTCATCCGGACCGGGGCATCCTATATCCAACGGACTTCATGGCCTTTGCGGAAGAGATTGGCATGACGGTTCCTATCGGCGACTGGGTCCTCCGGACCGTCTGCCTGGAAGCCAAGAAATGGCCGGAGGAGTACACCTTCGCGGTGAACGTCAGTGCGCCACATTTTGAGGATTCTGCCTTTCCGATGTCGGTGAGCCGTGCGTTGGCAAAGGCGGGCCTGGCCGGAAACCGGCTGGAAATTGAAGTGACCGAAGAGGTCCTCCTGCGCAACGATCCATCCGTGCCGGGAACGCTGAAAGCATTACGCGAACTTGGCGTCCTTGTCAGCCTGGACGACTTCGGAACTGGAGTCGCGTCGCTGAGTCAATTGGCACGTCTGCCCTTTGACAAGATCAAGATCGATCGCTCCCTGATTGCTCTTCAACGGAGTGATCCGCGGAACCGCGCTATCATCCGGGCCATCGCCGCGCTTGGGCAGAGTCTGGGGATTCACACGCACGCGGAAGGAGTGGAATCTCTGCACCACCTGGAGCAGGTCCGGTCAGACGGATGCCATTCCGTTCAGGGATATCTTTTTAGCGAAGCTGTCCCGGCAACAGAGCTCGAAGGGCTGATGCACCAGCTTCAAAGCACCCCCATTGCGCGAGGAGACGCATGACAGACAATCTTTACCGTATTGTGTACTGCAGCCAGAACCTGATCAAGACTGCAGACTCACAGGCCGACCAGGATGTAGAACTCGGGCACATCCTGCAGTCCGCGCGAACAAACAACAGCTCTCAGGGGGTGACAGGGGCATTACTCTTCAACGACGAGTGCTTTGCGCAGGTGCTGGAAGGACCGAGAACATCCGTCGAACAGATCTTCGAGCGCATCCAGCGCGACCGGCGTCACGGCCAAGTGACAGTGGTCGACAATGGCTGGGCAGACCACCGCGACTTTCCGGACTGGGCGATGGCGCACGCGCAACCTGCGTCAGACCGGCAGGCGGAAGGCATTGCGGCGACGTTGAAGCTGGCCATGGTCCAGCCCGCGTCGACAGGAACAGGCGTATTAGACCTTCTGAAGGATCTTGTTGTTCAGGATTAATCGCGAGAAAGGCGCAATCCGGGCTGACTGCGCTTTGTCTTGTGTCATGCGCTGCTGTTTGCCGTGAGTTCCGTGCCCGCGCCTGGGCTCAACGCCTGCGCGGGCATCGAGCCGGTAAACGATGAGTAAGTTGCGGTCCGGATCGTCCATCGCCGGAAAGGCGGCGATACGCGTCAGATGGTAGAACTTGCTTAACGCATCCATCTTGTCGTCTTCGACATAATTCCATGCCACAAACCACCCCGGCTTATAGGTCGCAATGCGGTCTTCCAGGTCCATGGTGCCGAAGTCATCGCAGATGGACGGCAGTCCGGTCATGAGTGAAAGTGTGCTGCCAGAGATGGACAGCACTGTCTGACTGTGCGCTGGATCCGACTGTACGATACGTTCAAGTTGCTGCGCCGCGGCCTGGAAACTGTACTCGGGACGCCGTACATAACTTACCGTGTGATAGATTTCCTGCGTTAATACCAGCATGTAAATTGGCACGATCGCGTAGATAGCCAACGTGTACCGTCCGCTGACGTAGTTCGCGGCGCGTATGGCGAGCGCCACGAGGGGGATGGCAACGACGAGATAATAGCGTGGCTGGAAGTTTGCGTGGTAGACCATGAAGGCGGTGTAACCAGCTACCCAAAGCACCATGGACGTGAACACCGCATCCTTCCACAGGCTCCTCTTGAACGCCGTGGCGAACGCCAGGAGACATGCTGGGTAGAGAAATGTCCCCATCCACATACCATCCCGGAAGACTTGTGTAAGGACACTGACGAAGGTGTCTCGTGTGATGCCCGTGTACTGATTGGCCGAGAAGAGATACCTGAAGTCCTCAAGAAGGTTGTAGTGCGCGACAAAGGCGAGATAAGCGCCCCAGAGGCACGCGGCCACACTGCCGACGATGGCGGCATCCCGGAGAAAGGTACTGATCCGTTCCTGCGCGGAGGACCATAGCATCCAAAGGAAGGCAGGAAGCAGAAAGATGGCAGTTGTCTTGGTCGCGATCGTCAGAGCGATGAGGCATCCCAGGATCGCGGCGTGCAGCGCCCGGCGCAGACCGCGGTCAGCGAAGCGGATCCGGTACGCCACCAGAATGCAGGAGAGCCCAAACGCTACCAGCAAAGGTTCAACGATGGCGACACGAGTGAAGGCATATACGAATGAACTCGCCGTCAGTAAAAGGACAGCGGAGACTGCCGAGACCTTGCGGGTGAGCGCGCCGCCCGGGTCACCAGGGATGGTGAGCAGGAGATAGACACCGACGAGGGCACAGCCAAATACGAGCACGGTAAGGGCTCGGGCCGACGTTATGCCTACACCAGCAAAGTGGAACATCGCAGCTTCCAGCAGCGGCCATACTGGCAATGCGACAGCTGGATTGAAGTCTCCGGGCAGAAGCCAGCGCCCGCGCAGATAATGCCGGATGGCAGCATCTCCGTACCATCCTTCGTCTGTGTACTTCGACCAATCCATCCAGGGTGAATGGTTTGGAAAGTCCGCACGCAAATGCACGAAGTGCAGGAGGTAGAGGCAGATCGTACCGGCCATGAAGAGCGGAACAATCCACGTGGTTCGCCGTTGTATTCGAAGCTGCGCCATCAAGTTACCTTGCAAGCTCCACCAGCGATCACCAATATGTTAGATGATCCACCGTGGCTACTCGTACGCAAGTGCCTCGATGGGATCTTTGGCGGCAGCTTTCAGCGCCGGGTACAGAGCTCCAAGAAGTGCCCCGATGAAGGCGATGCATACCGCAGCGGCCACCCACCCCGCCGTCACAGAAAACTCTAGGACGGGGACGCGCAGGTGCAGGACTGCTTTGAGCAGATAGGTGGCAAGCACACCGATCAGGATGCCGCAGGCCGCCAAAAGGCCCGACTCGCGGAGAACAATGCCAACGATGTAGGTTTTCGAGGCACCCAGGGACTTCAATATGCCGATTTCGCGCGTGCGTTCCATCACGGCTGTGTACATGGATTGGAAGATCACGATAAAGCCGATGATCACGGCGATGCCGATGACAACCCGCAGACCGATGTTGAAGGCAGGTAACTTCTCCGGTGTAAGTTGCGACAAAAATTCATCCAGTGTCTGCACGTCCCACTGCTGAAGACCCTCCGTGGCATGGATTTCGTCCTTTACCGCGCTCTGCCACTTTGGCGCGTCCTCCGTGCGCACATAGAAGACGCTGCACCGGTTTTCTGTTCCGTTAATGGCGTTGATCGTGGCCAGCGAAATAAACTTTCGCCCACCCTTGCCATGTTCCACGATGCCTGAGATGGTGAAGCTCCTGCCCAAAACCTGCGTCGTGTCACCGGCATGGATGTTTTTGCTGGGACTGGCGAAGACATCATCCACAATGATGCTATCGGGCCCGGTGAAAGGACCACCTTCGATGAAGCTGAACGGCTTGAGCGCATTGAAGCTGTCGTAGTCGATGCCATAGATGTTCTCGAGATTTCCGCTGGCTGTCAGCTGAATGTACACGGGGGCTGCTACCTGCACATGTGGCAGCTTCTCCAGGATCTGTTCCACTTTCGCAGAGGCAGGGGCGCCGCTGACGCCGATCAGGTTCGACGTTGTTCCAGGTTTCGCGATCACGTCGCCGCCGATGCCGCTTGTACGCGCTTTCTGGCCATTCAACATGCCGAGCATGATTGCGGCGATTGAAAGAATCATGATCACCTCGATAGCGACTGCAAGTGCTGAAATCAACGAACGCAATGGACGGTGTATGAGGTTTGCGACGACGAGAGTGTTCATGATTGATCCCTAGAGACTATGCGCGACATCCGGTAAAGCAGCTTGTTTTGGGAAGTCAGGCCGCTTTGGCGGGATGGCAAATGCGCCCAAGACCGGTGCGATGTAGGTGGCTACCAACTGGGCCGCGATGACTACCAGCGTAAACGTGGTCGCCCCGTAGACAGTGGTGCCGAGCATGCCCTCACTTGCCGAGTGGGCGAACCAGGAGATGTAAAGGAGCGCCCAGGGCCCGTCCGCGGCAGTGCCGCTGACGGAGTCACAGACCCAGAAAAGCAATAAAAACATCGGGCAACTGATGAGCGTAACGCCGAGCCAGCGAGCCGTGTGATATCCATCCGCGTACGGTGTGAAGGAAATAGCAGTCGTGTCATCGTCTTCAGCAAGTACACCGATTTCGTGAGCATAGATGTTCCCCCAACGGACGGTCGGCTTCTCAGGATAGAGGTATCGCGGAATGATGTTCACGAAATAGCTTCCGAGCGCTTCCATGTTGCCGGGCTGACCGTGATCCGTAACGTAAATCAACGCGTCATCGATCGGCACAAATGTCAGTCGGTCAAGTAACCCTTGTGGCTTATCAAACCAGTGATAGTCAGCATTTCTTAAGAACTCTTCAACTTGCGACTCCTCGTAGAGCTCGCGCGTTTTCACAGGGTGCGTCAACATGTCGTACGCAACTTGGGCAGAGTTCGATTCGTCTCTATAGTTGCGTCCGAGTTGTGAGACGGGAGTCAAGAACGTCGCGGCGGGTATTGCAAGCGCAGCGATCAGCACCGCTTTCTTGAATGAAAGATGGTATCCGCTTGCGACCGCTCCGATGGCCCAAGCTGCGCTGGGCGAGAACATTCCCTCTTTGGAGAAGCCCAAGATACCAAAATAGATGGTGTGCAGGGCCCATGCCGTGAAGGCCACCCAAGTGAACGAGCGCCGTCCACCTGTTTCTTTTGCACGCGCAGCTACGGTCAGAAGTATGGCAAGGAGCGTAAAACGATTAAATTGGACCGCTGTTCCCTGGAACGCGACAGGCGTGAAGAAAGCTGCCCCGAAGCCGATGATGAGGCATCCGAGGCCAACCTGATCCGCGCGCATTGTTTTGGTTTTGTCTTTCAGAAGCGGTGGCCAACGTCTGAGCCGACGATTGATGAAAGCCGCTATCAGCATGGCACCGATGCCGGCGCAGTAGACCTCCAGGGTCAGCTGCCCGTCCGTCAGGTTGGTGTGGAGCGGCTCGCCAAAAGCCGCTTTGGCCACAATGCCAAGGATGGCGGAGCCGATGGTGCTGAAGAAGATGTAGGCACCGCTTGGATACCCAAGCCCTCCGGCTACATTGAAGGCTGCCACTGAGAGAAGAATCAGAGCCGCTGCCGTGGACGCAAGGAGGGCTGTGGTTCCTTCAAGTATCTGGATGGCAAACAAAACCGCGCAGAATGACAGCGCCCACCTGACTGGAACGTGCGACGGTAGAGAAAGCTTCATTCCCGCCTTAGTCTAGCAAAGGACATCGGTTCGCGCCCCTGGTCACACCGCTCACAGGAGAACCTAGGCCACAATGGCGTTGACGGGCCGCACGGCAGATGCTCCCTGATCCGCTGATACGGGTGTAGACAGTTGCGGCAGAGGAATTGGGACACCGTCCGCGTCGACTTCGTTCGATTCAACATAAAAGTGCGTCAGAACTGCCTGGCCGAACGATGTTGTGATTGCAACGTCGGCGGCATCACGACCCGTCGCCATGAGGAGCCGTCCAAGCCGAGGCTGGTTGTGCCGCGCATCCATGTCCCACCACCGGCCGTCCAGCCATACCTGGTACCAGGCTGAAAAGTCCCCTGGGCCGCCATATGGAATCCGGATATCACCGAGATAGCCTGTCACATAGCGGGCCGGGATGTTCATCGCGCGGCTCAGGGTGATTGCCAGGTGCTGAAAATCGCGGCACACCCCTTCACGCTCGGTGTAGACGTCCATCGCGGTTTTTGTCGGCCTTGCTTTCGCATAGTCAAACCGCACCTTGTTGTGTACCCAGTCGCGGATGGCCATGGCGCGCTCACCACCGGGTGGCACATGGCTGAAGAGGTCGTACGCGATTGCGCTGAAGCGGTCGACCTCGCAATACCGGCTAGCCAGGAGGAACTGCAGCACCTGGGACGGCAACTCTTCTACTGGGTGCTGCACGGCGTTGAGCGGCTGCGGATCGGGGCACTCCGGTATCTGGACGATGTTCTTACCACACAACCGCAAAGCACCTGCCGGTGCGTGAAAGCGCGCACAACGATTGCCGAAACTATCCACGTAGTTCTCCGGCATCAAGGTGCTGCTGCTGGTTGCGTCGATGTGCTCCACGGAAAGTTCATCCCCGGAGCGCAGCGCAGTGTCCAATGACGGGTGAAGGTGAAGAAGAGCAACCATTGGCGCGGAGCAGGGCAGGTGAAACTGAATATCGAATTCACTCTGTATCAACATACAACTCCTCCCAGCGACCATTGCAAGAATAACGTGTATGCTCCGCGGATGGCATTTGATTTAAGTTTTGCCTCATGGTGAACCCCCGTACGGAAAGAGCATCCTAGCTCACGATGGTTGCTGAGATTATCGCAGTCGGCAGCGAGATGCTGACCCCCTATCGCCAGGACACAAACTCGCTTGCCATCACGGATGAGTTGAACCGGCTGGGAGTGGAAGTCGCATTCAAAACGATCCTGGGCGATTCCCTCCCCCAACTCACGGAGGCCTGCCGCATTGCTCTGCGGCGCGCGGAGATTGTGATCTTCTCTGGTGGGCTTGGGCCAACGGAGGACGACCTGACACGCGAGGCCGTGGGTGCGGCGCTGGGTGTCGGCCTGACGCGTGATCAGTCCGTGGTTCTCTCGTTGAAGCAGCGCTTCGAGAAGCGCGGGCTTGCAATCCGCGAGATCAACTTCAAACAGGGTGATGTGATCGATGGCGCAGAGTTGCTGCCCAATAGCAATGGCACCGCGCCGGGTCAGTGGATTGTAACGGCGTCTGACGGGGCTCCACGATACATTGTGTTGCTGCCTGGGCCTCCCAAGGAACTGACCGCGCTGTTTGCGGAGCAGGTGCGTCCACGCCTAGCACGTGTGGTGCCGCCCATGCATATTGCCACGGGCCAGCTGCGCATGGCAGTGGTGCCGGAGAGCGAGGTGGACGCTCGTACCTCGCCGATCTATCAACAGTACAACGACGTCAGCACAACGATTCTGAGTACACAGGGTGAGATCCAGCTGCACTTTCTATGTGCCAAGCCAACACTGGCCGAGGCAGAGGCACGTGTCCGCGACGTCCTGACGCGCTGCCACCAGACGGTGGAGGAGTTTGTCTTTTCTACAAACGGCGCCTCGCTGGAGACCGTGGTCCTCCAGCAGCTTGCAAAACAGGGACGCACGCTTGCTACAGCGGAGAGTTGCACGGGCGGCCTGATCGCGCAACGGCTGACGAGCATCGCCGGATCATCCACATCCTTTCTCGGCGGAGCGGTGGTGTATGCGAATGCGCTGAAAACTCTGTTTGCGGACGTACCGGAGGACCTCATCGAACAGCACGGCGCGGTGAGTAAGGAGGTGGCACGCGCATTGGCAGAGGGCATCCGGGCACGCACAGGTGCAGACCTTGGGATCGGCGTCACCGGCATCGCTGGTCCGGGCGGCGCTACACCAACCAAGCCGGTGGGGCGTGTCTACCTTGCACTTGCAGACGGCGCTGGCACACGTACCAGTGAACTGGACCTGTTTGGCGACCGTGAGCGCATCCGCTGGTTTGCATCACAGCATGCGCTGGTCCTGCTGCGCCAGAACCTGCAGCAACGCGGTGTGACGGGGCTGATAGACTCATCCACGCCATGACACCCACTGTTCTCTGGATCGCGGTTCTCACGCTGGCCTATCTCATCGGCTCCATTCCGACCGGCTACCTGCTGGTGCGCATGTTTCGGCATGAGGATATTCGCAGCACAGGCTCCGGCAACATCGGTGCCACGAACGTGGCGCGCTCCGGCGCCAAGGGACTTGGCGTTGCAACGCTGGTGCTGGATGTGCTGAAGGGTGCAATCGCCGTCATGATCGCGCAACACTTCGCCTTCCGTGCAGGCTTCCCAAATGGTTATGACTTGGCTGCCACGGCCGGGCTGCTTGCCGCGATTGGCCATGTCTTGCCTGTATGGCTGGGATTTCACGGCGGCAAAGGTGTCGCGACCGCGCTGGGTGTCTTCCTGGCGCTGACACCATTGGCGGCATTGTTCAGCCTGATCGTGTTCGGTCTCGTTTTCGCCGTTACGCGGTATGTTTCGCTCGCATCGATTGTGGCGGCGGTGTCGATTGCGTTCATTGCAATTCTCACGGATCGCAAACACAGGCTCATCGTCGACCTGGTGTACGCCGCCATTCCACTGTTGGTGATTGTCAAGCACCATGCCAACATCAGCCGCCTGTTCGCCCGCACGGAACCTAAATTCGGCGCGAAGTCTGCCACATGAGCCGTATCGCTGTTCTGGGCGCGGGTGCCTGGGGAACCGCGCTGGCTCTGTCACTTGCCCGCCAAAACCGTCATACCGTGACGCTGTGGGCGCATACAGCTGGCCATGCGGAGGCGATGGGGCGGATGGGGGAAAATACACGTTTTCTGCCGGGGTTCGCCCTGCCCGCATCGATAGCCCTGACTTCTTCGCTCTATGATGCCGCCGCGTCTTCTGAGGTTCTGCTCTCTGTGACACCATCCGAGCATCTCCATGCGACCGTGGCCGCCATCGCACCTCTTCTCCGGCCGGAACACCTGCTTCTTTGCGCCTCGAAAGGTTTGCAGGACGGCAGCTTTCTGCGTATGAGCGAGGTGATTGCGTCCATCGCGCCCGTGCAGTTTGCGACGCTAGGCGGCCCATCCTTCGCGCGTGAGGTGGCGGCAGCATTGCCAACGGCAGTGGTCCTAGCCGGCACAAGCAATGAGGTCACAGGGCGACTGCAACACGACCTCTCCTCAGAGTCGCTGCGGGTGTATACCAACGACGATGTCGCGGGCGTGGAACTTGGGGCGGCGTTGAAGAATGTGATTGCGCTGGCCGCAGGCGTCGTCGCGGGGCTGGAACTTGGTTCGAATGCCTCTGCGGCGCTGATGACACGTGGCATGGCGGAGATCACGCGCCTTGCCGTTGCCTGCGGAGCCCGGCGAGAGACGATGGCTGGACTGGCGGGGTACGGCGACCTGGTGCTGACCTGCACGGGAACACTCTCGCGCAATCGTACTGTTGGCGTCGAACTGGGGCGCGGGCGTAAGCTGCCGGAGATCATCGCCAGCCTGAATGGCAAGGTTGCCGAGGGCGTGCGCTGTACCTCAGCTGCGCTTGGCCTGGCCCAACGGCATGGGGTGGAGATGCCCATCACGCGGGAGATGTACGCGGTCCTCTACGAGGACCGTGCGCCACTCGAGGCAATCCGTGCGTTGATGACACGCCCGGGGCGAGGCGAGTAAGAGCCGTTAAGTGGCGCTATCTTGGACCCACCTTAACCGTTGCGTGGTGAAGGTGGGCCACCCGGATTATACGAACTACATTGTCAGGGAGATGTTCTTTACACCGTAGTCCGCGTGTTGCAGGCTGCAGCATGCGTCGGTGCGGCCGCAGAAGCAGGTACGCTCGGCTGCGGCGCTTTCGCTGCGTTCGGCAAAGAGCTTTTGCGCGGCGGTGAGCGCCGTGCCGAAGGTGAAGCCGGGCAGCTTGAGCTCGGTGACGGCAACCTGCTCCAGGGCACCGACCAGCGCGATGGTGTCCATGTAGTCAAAGAAGCCAAGATGCGCGATGCGGAAGAGCTTCCCCTTCATCTCGCCCTGGCCATTGGTAATGATCGCCCCGAAGCGCGATTTAAGTGCCTTCACGATGACGCCTGAGTCGACGCCCTCGGGCGGCAGCACCGCCGTTGCAGCAGCGGAGGCGACCTCCGGTGCAAACAGCTTCAAGCCCATCGCCTGGCACGCGGCGCGTGTCATGGCGGCGATGGTTTCGGCATTCTCGATCAGCTTCTTACGGCCTTCCACCAGGTTGCCGTCCGCCTGCCCGGCGATGTAATCGAGGGCAGCGCCCAATGCCGCGATCAAAGCAACAGCTGGTGTGTAGGCGCTCTCGCCGGCTTTGGCGTTCTTGCGCTCTTTGCGGAGATCGAAGTAGTAGCGCGGGTTGTAGGTGGCTTCCATGCGGTCCCACGCGCGGTCGCTGACGGCCAGGTACGACAGGCCGGGCGGGATCATTACCGCTTTCTGCGATCCGCCGATGAGTACGTCCACCCCCCATGCGTCCATGTCCAGATGCGTGGTGCCAAGGCCGGTGATTGCGTCCACCACCAGCAGGGCTTCACTGTGCGCCTCCTTCAACAGCTTTGCCACGCCAGGAACGCAGTGCCGCACGCCTGTGCTGGTTTCTGTTGCCTGCATGAAAACAGCGCGCGTTTCCAGTTTCAGCGCCTCTTTGACGGCGTCGAGCGAGAACGTTTCGCCGTAGGGCGCGGAGACGACATCCACGGCGCATCCGAAGGCTTTGGCCAGAGCCGTCCAACGCTCACCGAACTTACCAGCCGTCAACACCAGAACGCGATCGCCGGGCGAGGTCAGGTTCGAAACAGCGGCTTCCATCGCGCCCGTGCCGGAGGACGACAGCACGATCACATCGTTCTTTGTGCCAACAAACTCTTTCAATTGCGCCAGCACACGCAGGTACAAGGCGCGGAATTCCGGCGTGCGATGGTGAATATCAGCGGCAGCCATGGCAAACTGCGCGGCAGGCAGCAGAGGTGTGGGACCGGGCGTGAACAGGCGTGTCTTGCGGATCATGTTTCTAGTTTAGCGAGTCAGCGGCCGAGCAAGTCAGCGAGTCAGCATGTTGCGCGCGGTGATCGTTCCGGCCGCTGCGGCATCGCGTGTATTTGAACCAGCGGGTAAACTTTGAGCAGACAGGGGTAAAGGACGATGGCAGGCATAGGCGAGAAGATCGGCAAGGACATTGTGGAGGCGATGAAGGCCAAGGACTCGTTTCGCGTGGAGACGCTGCGCATGGCGAAATCGTCCTTGAAGAACAAGGAGATCGATAAGCGTGAGCCGCTTTGTGATGCCGAGGAGATTGCCGTCCTGCAGACGATGGTGAAGCAGCGCAAGGACTCCGCCGAGCAGTTTGCCAGGGGCAACCGCCCTGAGTTGGCCAGCAAGGAGCAGGACGAGATTAAGCTGCTGGAAACCTACCTGCCGCAAACTGCTGCCGAGGAAGACATTCGAGCCATCGTGCTGGGTGCCATTGCGCATCTTGCCGCGGATGGCAGCAAGCCCGGTCCGAAGGACATGGGACCTGCCATGCGCGTGGTGCAATCACGCATCCTGAACAACGGACTACACGCGGATAATAAGACGGTCAGCCAGATTTTGAAGGAAGAGCTGGCGAAGTAGCCGGCCTCACCGGAAGCAGTCCACGTAACCTGTCGCTCATTTCGCTTGCCGATAGATCTCCGTTAGCATGCTGCTCCGCCAGCGTAACAAGATCGCGTAGTTTGAGCAGTCCACCAATGCGCCTTTCGAGAGACGCTCGCAGCCTCTGGTCGTGACCGGGGCGAAATATACCTTCTTTCGAGGCTTCCGAACAGCCACATGCACACTTTGCCATGCAGGGAGTCTACTCGCGAATGATCTTTACGAAGACGCCGTCCGGCAGTGACTTGCCGCCGAGCAGGTGAATAGAGCCATCCCGCACGAAACCACGCAGCATCTCCGGAGCGGCCTGTTGGGATGCGGCGTGCGGGTCGATGCGTTGCGGCTGTGGTGGTTCGGTTGACTTCGAGGGGTATGGAGTGGCTCGCACATGCTTGGGAGCGGCGCTGCCTTGGCTGAGAACGGCGTCCCCGTGTACAGGAAAGGTGTTGCCTGATGAGGGCTTGCGGTTCATGCCGCGATCCATGGCTTCGTTGGCCAGACGGTCGGCGGTCTTGTTCTTGTGCCGCAGGGCATGTGTGATGGCGAACGCGTCAAGCCGGGCGATGCGGCGCCTGGCTTCCTCGTGCAGCGGCTTAAGGTCGGGGCTGTTGACTTTGTACTTGCCCTGGATCTGGTTCACCATCAACAGCG
>CAXUHI010000034.1:0-25936 GCA_964251045.1 uncultured Terriglobus sp.
GGCCGAAGCACGCGGGGGACGGCGCGACCGCGTTCTGACGGCACCCGCGAAGGTGGAACTCGCGCGCGGCGGCGAGAACCCCTGGTATGAAGTCACGCTGACCGAGGGCCGTAACCGGCAGCTCCGCAAGATGTTTGAGGAAGTAGGGCACCACGTGGAGAAGATTCGCCGTATCGGTTACGGCGCGCTGGTGCTGGATGTGCCGACCGGTGAGTTCCGTGAACTGACGCAGGGCGAGGTGCAGGCGCTGGGCCGCGCCGCGGCCGGTAAGAAGGTCGAGCGCAAGCACAAGCTGCCGGAAGCCGCGAAGTTAAAACAGCCCGGCCAGAAGACCGGCTCGCGCGGTGCCCGCCCACGGTTCTGACTGCGCAGGCACGCAAGACAGCGCCGTACGGAGCAGCTTCTACTCAGGAATGTTTCACGTGAAACATATTTTCCACAGAACTTGCCTGATATTCACAGGCAAGACGCTGTCGTGTTTTCAAATCTGGGATGAGGCGAGCGGGTTGAGATACAGGTTCGTGATGTTGCTCACGATCTCCGGATCGGTATAGCCCGGCTTGTGGGATAACTCTTTCCACTGCGGATCCTGCCCGAAGACGGACCAGTGCGCGTTCAACTCGGCAACATCTGCAAAGGTAAGCATGTAGGTGAGGCTGGGCAGGCGCGTGCCGGTCAGGTTGTGCGCGAAGAAGACGGGTGTGAGGCCTGTCCGCTGAAAGACGGCAATTTCGCCGGTCTCGAACATCTCCACTTTTTTCAGGTGCGCGGCGTAGCTTGGGCTCTCGTAGGTGCGGAGCTGGAAGATACGCTTGCCCGGCTTGGGTGCCACCAGCCTGGGAAAGCCTGCAAACGCAGCCATGATGGTGACCTCAGCCCGTTGAAAGGCGGGTGCGGTTGCCGGTGCGGCCCAGAAGTCGTTGGCGGCTTTCGTAAATGCCGCATCCTGGCCCAGCTTCATGTCGATGGTCAGCAGATCCGCGGCGGACGAGGCCGGGATGAGCACGTAGTAGGCCGGGGTTTCGGGTCCGATGCTGAGAGTAAACGTGCCTACCCTGGGCATGCCCAGGCGGTTCAGCGCTGGAATGAGCGCGTCTGCAAAGTAGTGCTGCGCCAGAGCCGTTTGCGGTCCATTGCGCAGATCGTAGCGGCGCAGCTGGTAGAACTCGCTGCTTGCCGGTGTGTTCTGCGCGGGCATTGTCCCCGCCAGTGTAGCGCCTGTTGCGGCGGTGGCTGAGGCAAGAAAGGTACGTCGGTCCAAGCGATGCTCCACGGGGCGGGTGTGCCCGCACACAAGTATAGGGGTCTGCGCTGTTTCCATGGAATTGCGGAAAGCTCTGGCCCGTCTCCGGACAATTTACCGCCAGCGTGATGACAAATTTGCTCCCGAGGTATCACAATGCGTGTGCCTGTGACAGATGTCAGAGGCATGCAGGGGGTCGTTAGAAGTGGCAACGGAAAAAGCAACATTTGGCGCGGGGTGCTTCTGGGGAGTGCAGGCCCGGTTTGATGAACTCTCCGGTGTTCTGGGCACAACCGTGGGATTTGCTGGAGGTACAACGGCCAGTCCCACCTACCAGGAGGTCTGTACCGGCCGGACCGGCCACGCTGAAGTGGTGGAAGTCACGTTCGATCCCTCACGTGTGCGCTACGAAGCGTTGCTGGACGCCTTCTTCTCCATGCACGATCCCACCCAGGTGAACGGCCAGGGTCCCGATGAGGGCACCCAGTATCGCAGCGCTCTCTTCACGCATACCGGCCAGCAGCAACGCGAGGCCACGGAGAAGATCGCCGAGCTTAATGCGTCGGGAGTCTTTCGTCACCGCATCGCTACGGTCGTAGAGCCCGCGAGCACCTTCTGGAAGGCGGAGGAGTTCCACCAGAAGTACCTGGAAAAACGCAACATGGTGGCCTGCCATATTTGAGCGAGGCCGCGGTTCCGGTCTGCATCGAGCATGCAGATCTGGCGGATGCGCACGGATGGCAGTGCGCAGGAGCAAGTGGAGACCAGCGCGACGCTGGACTGGTTTTCCGCACATCTCGCCCGATGGGACGATGATCGATAGAAGCCAGGCACGGAGGTGCACCCCGCCAACCAGGACATTGAGAGTCGCGTGCTCACGCTTGCAGACCGCAAGGTGCGCACACTGGCGAAGCTGCTGGGAGGATGCGGCACCATGAATGTGCCCTCCTTGGTCACCCGATAGCACGACGGCGGACTTTGCCGGCTATGCTTTGCTGCCGAAGTAAGTGTCACTAGCTTTGCTGCTCGTTGCCGCAGTCCATCCGCTTGCCGTATAGTAAAGAAGTTGAACTTCGTGTGCCTTGCTGCCACGAGTTCTGCTGGTGTTTAGACCAGCAGCTATAGACACCGGCTTTGCTCCGGCATAGAAAGAGCTTCTGATGGCAAATCATGTTTCATCCCTGAAGCGGTCCAAGCAGACCCTTGTAAAAACCGCAGTCAACCGCTCCAACCGCAGCAAGCTGCGCGGTACGCTGCGCCTGATGCGCGAAGCCCTGACGAAGGGTGACGCCACTGCCGCCAAGGAGCAGTATCGCGCCACCGTGTCGCTGCTGGACAAGAGCGTGCAGAAGGGCGTGCTGCATGACAATACCGCGTCGCGTTACAAGAGCCGCCTGAACGCCCGCCTGAAGGTGCTGGCCACCAAGGCCGCGTAGTTCAGTACGGGCAGTTGAAGCTCAGGTTGTGAGGGCGTGGAGGCATTCTCCGCGCTTTTCCCGTCTACACTGAAGGCAAGCGCTATGCAGGCCAGCGATCCGCTCGACGAGCTTCCCCCAGCCGACCCGTACCACCTGATGCAGCCGGAAGAGAGAATCTCTTCGGGAAAGCTGGCAGCATTTCAATACATCATTACGCTTGTGCTGGTCATACTGGCGGCAGGCTTGTGGCGGCTGCAGGTACTGGGTTCGGATAACTACCGCGTCCTTGCCGAGCAGAACCGGGTGCGCAAGGTACCGATCCTGGCTCCGCGTGGCCGGCTCTTCGATCGTGAAGGGCGTCCAATCGTCGAGAACTACTCCTCTGTCACATGCTTTCTAGTGCGCGAACAACTGCGCGATGCCGACCTGCAGATCATTGCCGATGGACTGCATCTGCCGATGGATCAGCTGCAATACACGCTGCGCCACTTCCAGTTTGCGCCCAAGTACCAACCCATCCCGCTGAAGCAGGACATCACGCCGGATGAGCAGGCCTTTATTGAAGCGCACCGCAACGAGCTGCCCGAGCTGGAGACGCTTGAGGAGCAGCGCCGTCTGTATCCCCGCGATGGCTTTGCCGCGCACCTGATCGGGTATGTGGGTGAGATCTCCGAGCAGGACCTGAACAATCCAAAATATGCCTTTTATGAGCCGGGCGATGTCGTTGGCAAGTCCGGCGTGGAGCAGGCGTATGATTCGCTGTTGCGCGGCGTGGATGGTTCGCGCGACATGCTGGTGGATAGCCACGGGCGCGAGGTGGGCCGCCTGGGCGAGGAGATGGCCAAGCCGGGCCAGGACCTGAAGCTCACGGTCGACCTCGACATTCAGGAAGCCGCCGAGAAAGCGATGGAGGGCAAGAACGGCGCGATGGTCGCCATGGACCCCCATACGGGTGAAATCCTCGCCATGGTGTCGCGCCCCAACTACGACCCGAACGAGTTTGCCGTGCGGCTATCACGCGCGTACTGGAACAAGATCATCACCGACCCGGAGCATCCGCTGTTGAACAAGGCCATCCAGGCGCAGGTGGCTCCTGGATCGACCTTCAAGATCATCATGTCGGTGGCTGGCCTGGAAGAGGGCGTCGCGCAGACCGAGCATGTGAGTTGCGGCGGTGGCATCGACTTCTACGGCCACTACTACCACTGCGACAAGCGCCACGGCGCGGTCGACATTGACCATGCCATTCCATGGTCGTGCGATGTCTTTTACTACGTGCTGGCGAACCGGCTTGGGATCGACAAGATTGCGTACTATGCGCACGAGCTTGGCCTGGGAGCGAAGACTGGTATTGACTTGCCGGAGGAGGCCAGCGGCACCATGCCTTCGACGCAGTGGAAGATGAAGAACTTTCACCAGCAGTGGTATGCGGGCGAGACGATCTCGGTCGGGATCGGGCAGGGCGCGGTCGCGGCGACGCCACTGCAAATGGCGCGGGCCCTGTCGGGCGTGGCTTCGGGTGGTGCGCTGAAGCGTCCCCATGTGCTTTCGCCAGACCAGATTCCTGCGGATCAGCGGCAGGCTTTCTTCGAAAGCTTCCCTGGATCAGGTGACCGCAATGTTCCGCTGAAGACGGACAACTGGCAGACCATCACGGAAGGTATGGCCGCGACGACTACCACCGGCACCGCGTTCGCCTCGCATCTTGAGGGGATCGACTTTGCAGGTAAGACCGGGACCGCGCAGGTGATGAGCCACGACGCGCTGGCCCGCACCAACAAGGGCAAGAAGACGCAGCCGAACTCGTGGTTTGTGGGCATGGCACCGCGCCGGAATCCGGATATCGTGGTTGCGGTGCTGTGGGAGAACGGTGATTGGGGTTCGAATTCCGCCAAGCTGGCTGCGCAGGTGGTCTCCGCGTTTGTGGAGAAGCAGCGTAAGCGGTCTGGGAATCTTCGGCTGGAGCAGGTGAGCCTGCCCAAGCCGCCGGACGCGGACGGGTCTGAACACCCTGACACCACGACGCCAGCCCCCGCGGACGACAGCCCTGCAAAGCCGAAGGAAAAGCCTGCGCAGCCAACAGCTTCATTACCAGCCAAGCCGAAGGAACAGCCTTCTGCGCCAACCGCTTCGCTGCCCGCGAGCAAACCCAAAGAACAGCCTGCCGGATGACGCGTTTCTCTTCCTACCGTGACTTCGACTGGACGCTGCTCTCGTTCGTCCTGCTAATGTCTATTTTCAGCGTGGTGGAGATCTACTCCGCCACGATGCACACGAAGTTTCACGGCTTTCACACCCGGCAGATTGAGTTTCTGGCGCTCGGCATCCCGCTCATGTTTGTCATGTCGATGATCGACTACCACAAGCTGCTCGACATCGCGCATTGGGCGTACGGCATCAGCATTGTCTCGCTGGTTGCGGTGCTGGTCGTTGGGCACAAAGTGCTGGGCGCGCGCCGCTGGATTGCCTTTCCCGGCGGCATCCACTTTCAGCCGTCGGAGTGGATTAAGCTCGTCCTCATCATCGTCTCCGCGCGCTACTTCTGGGGGCTGGCCAACAAGGACGAGCTCGACTGGAAGGACATCGGCAAGGCCTTCGCGATGGTGGGCGTGCCCATGCTGCTGGTGCTGAAGCAGCCGGACCTGGGGACGTCGCTGACGTACCTGCCAGTGCTGCTGGTTGGCCTCTTTCTGGGGGGTCTGGGATGGCGGCGCGCGCTCATCCTTGCCGCCGTTTTCGCGGCCGTGGCCGTGGGCGCGTGGAAGAGCGGCAAAGTCCTGAAGCCGTATCAAAAGGCACGGCTCACCAGCTTTCAGCACCCGGAGGACGACCCGCGCGGCAAGGGCTACCAGGTGCAGCAATCGCTCATCGCGGTCGGCTCCGGCGGCATCTGGGGCAAGGGCGCCACCAAGGGCACGCAGACCCAGGGCGACTTCCTGCCCATCCCCTACACCGACTTTATCTTCGCGGCGCTCTGTGAGGAGCACGGCTTCGTTGGTGCGGTCGTCGTTCTGCTGTTGTACTTTTGCATCCTGATCCGGCTGGTGCAGAATGCGCAGATCGCCAAGGACGCGCCGGGCACGTTGCTCATCATGGGCATCGCGGGCGTCATGCTCTTCCAGATCGCGGTCAACGTCGGCATGGTCGCCGGCATGATGCCCGTCACCGGCATCCCGCTGCCGCTGCTCTCCTACGGCGGGTCGTCCGTGCTCTTCACGTTTCTTGCTCTCGGCATCGTCATGAATGTAAGGATGAGCCGGTTTGTGAATTGAATCCTAACCTATTGGTGAAGAATAGTGTCAGAATGAAGAAGCTATTAGCTTGGTTACCAGCAAGCGGAGCATGGTTGATTGCTGTTGTACTAAGCCTGTTTCCGGAGTTTCGTAAGATACACCCTCTCGTCGTGGTGTCTTTCGTGGTTCTGGGCGCGATTCTGGCAGCTTATCCAAATCTTTCAGGTGGGAGTGAGGGTAGATTGAGCACTGAAAACAATAACACCGGTGGGTCCGGCAATTTTCAAATGAACAATTCTTCCTTGAGTCACTCAGGGCATACATTCACGATGACTGGCTCTCCTGGTGGTATACAGGCCGCAGGAGATGTCCATATAGGTCGGCAAGATCCGCCAGAACGGATGATAGGTCAGCAGGCGTTTCTGAATGCATTACAGATACTCAACACCGCGCAACCAGGTTCAATCGTCGGCTTTCGAAAGGTCGGTGCAACGCGAGAGATCAACGCATTCCACAATCAGATAGTGGCTTTGTTCTCCGCTTCTGACAAATGGTCTATAGCTATAATGGAATCTAGTGGAGTGTTGATCGTAATGCATTCTGGACCAAATGGAGACGTTGTAGATAGTGGTGCCGGCTTCCACTACATACCAGGAACAAGACAAACAGCGGCGTCGCTTATTGCACTCAATGCTTTGCAAGCGACAGGGTTCCCATGTACGCTGCAGCCTTTTGGAAGTAGACCCGGAGTTGACCTCTTCATAACTATTGGGTCGCGCTTCGAGAGTGAATAGTCTTACCTTCATTTCGCGAATGTGGGCAGTCCAGTCTAGGTTAGCTTGTCAAGTCCCGCTTTACTCGAAGGGCAGCTTTGTCCGCAGTGGGCTTGTCTTTCATCCGCGATTTATCGCTACGATACTGCAAAGGCAAAAACGATAAGCACCACGATCATTCGCCTAACGTCAACGGTTTTCGGAAGTGCACAGCTTCAGTTGTGCCGCACACGGCAATTAATCTCAAGGGCTTTAGCCCCTTAGGTTTGCTGTGGAGCCGACCTCGGCGGCTAAAGCCGTCTTACTGGCAGGCCCTTGCGGCATGGCTCAAGCCATGCCCCTCCGAAAACACTCGATTCGACGGTAAAGTCGTGAACGTTCGCGCCAGACCCGCTTCAAGCGTTCAGATGAAACACCATTGGGAATGAAATGCGCCGTGCCTCGCTTACCTATTCGTCGTTGTGAGCACGCGACGATCTACAAGTCGGGTGCCGGGTAAAGGGTACCTGTATCTCGCAAATGGGTTCACGGATGAGTTAACCTCATCCGAGCGACGCAACGATGGCCTCGAACTGTGCCGCACGGTGGGTGGAGGTGTGTTCGGCGAGGATGCGGTCGCGGGCCCGCCGGCCGAGGCGGGTGCGGTCTTCGTCGCTGGTGTGTTGAAGGATGTCGAGGACGGCGTGTTCGTCTGCCGGGAGCAGGACTTCTTCGCCGGGGGTGAGGAAGTCTTCGAGGCCCGGCCATGCGTCGGAGAGGATGGCGGCTCCGCAGGCAGAGGCTTCGAAGAGGCGGACAGAGGGCGAGTAGCCCGCGCGGACCATGTCGTCGCGCGTCAGGTTCAACGTGAAGCGTGAGGACGAGTAGAAGGCGGGATGTTCCGGCGGGGAGAGATGGATGATGCGGCGCACGTTCGGCTGCCACGGGACATCCGCCGGGTACTGCGGTCCGGCGACGATGAAGTCTGACTGCGGTAGACGCTCCGCGGCGCCGTTCAGCAGGCGTATCAGCTTGGGCTGCCGGTCGGCGGCGTAGGTGCCCAGATAGCTGAGATCGCAGCGGAAGTCGTCACGCACAGGCTGCGGGGCGTAGACATCCGCATCGACGGAGCAGTAGAAGGGCACGGCGCGTGGTGAGCCGAAGCGCGTCTCGATCTCGCGCAGGGTAGGGCCGCCGGTGAAGCTGAGGTACGCGGCATAGTGCGGAATGAGCGCGGCGTCGAGGTAGTCGCAGCGGCCATGCGCGCGCAGGCTGGCCATGGTGATGGGCGTGTCGATGTCGTAGAAGAGCAGCGGTCCGGTGCCTGCTTCCAGGAGACGCTGCGTCAGGGCGATGGCCTCCGGGAAGTAGGAACCGATGATGATGGCGTCGGCATCTTCGGCCAGCCCTGCGAGCCACGCGGCGCTGGTCTCCCATTCGTCATACAGGTGGACGGTGCAGAAGGGCGGTTCTGGCAGGTCGCGGTTGCTGCGGTACCACTCGACGTCTTTCTCGACGAAGACGATGCGGTGGCCGCGTGCCGCCAGTGCCTTGCACAGCGAACGATACGTCGTGGCGTGGCCGTTGCCCCAGGATGAGGTAATCGTCAGGCCGCAAATCACGATCTTCATGCAATTCTGCCGGTGGCTGCGGCGTGCGCGAAGCCGGGCACTGCACGCTTCCAGTCTGCGATGGTGGCCAGTGAGATCGTTTGCGGGCCGGTTTCGCCACGGCGGCGCGCGGAACACTCGCGGAAGGCGTAGTCAGCCTGCGCGGCCCGTTGGGCGTAGGTGTGGTCGCGGAGACCGCGTGCATGGAAGGCTGCGCCAATCTGTCTACGGGCCGCAGCATCGTGCGTGTGCAGGGCGCGGACGACGTCCTCCGCAGTCTTGACGACGAGGATCTCCGTGTCGGGTTGGAAGCAGTCGCCGAGGCCGGGCCAGTCGTCGCACAGCATGCACGTGCCCGCACCGGCAACTTCAAAGACACGCGTCGGTGGCGAAAAACCGAAGTCGGCCATGGAGGCGCGGTTGATGTTCAGTACCATGCCCGCCGAGCAGTTCACGCGGTTGTGGTCCGCCGTGGGCACGTGGCCGATGTAGCGGACGTTCGATGGCATGGACTTATCGCCCCAACCCTCGCCACCGAGCAGGAAGGTCTGATCGGGTGCAAGCGCGGCTGCGCGGAGGAGGAGTTCTTCGACGCGGGCCTCTCGGTCAGGGAGGCGATTGCCCAGGAAGCATACATCGCAGGTGAGGGACGGATCGGGGGTAACAGGGAAGTGCGTCTCCGGGTCCAAGCCGTTGTACATGTTGTAATACGCGCGCGCGCCGAACCGGAGGAAGCCATCGCGCGCCATCGGGCCGCCGCCGTAACTCAGGATGGCGTCGTAGCCGGGCGTTGCAAGCGCGAGTGCATCGGTATGGTCGGCTTCCATGCGGTGGATCGTTGCGGGTGCGTCCACGTCCCAGATGAAGGTCTTGGCGTGGGCGGAGCGTTCGGCGGGAACGCGGCGCTCCAGTTCGCGGTCGTCGCAGCCGATGCCGGAGTGCTTGACGACGAGGTCGGCTTCACGCGTGAGTGAGAGCATCCGGTCCAGGTCCGCACCGCCATCCTTCTCGCGCGGCTGGTAGACCAGGGATGTGACGTAGCTAAAGTCGTCGCTGTCGCGATGCTGCTGGCGGCCGTAGGCGTCCGGCTCGGCGAAGGTGATGTCGTAGCCAAGCCGCGCGAGATACTTGTAGCAGCCACGATAATACGTAGCCGCGCCGTTCCAGTAGGACGAGACGATGCTGGAGCCGAAGGCGAAGATCTTCACGCGAAGACCTCTTCAAGGATGTGCAGGAGTTGCTGCGCGCGGTGGTCGCAGGTGTGGCGCTCCAGAACGGTGTTGAGTCCACGCGCGGCTTGTTGCTTTGCGGCGGCTTCATCCGAGAGGAGGTGTTCCATGGCACGGGTCATGTCGGCAGTGTCGTGCGCCCACAGGAAATCGCCGGGATGGAAGAGCTCTTCGGTGTCCTGCCAGGGCGCGGAGACCAAGGGAATGCCACAGGCCAGTGCTTCGAAGACGCGGATGGTGGGGATGCCGGACATCGCTTGCGCATACTGCTGGCGTGGGACGTGGACTGTCAGGCGCGATTCGGCATACGCTTGCGGCGCGTCCAGGTTGGGCAGGTATCCACCATACGCCACGCCTGCGATCTGCAGGGCCGCGAGTCCTTCCTCGGGGTAGCGCACACCGTAGATGCGCGCGTTGTACTGGGGCAGCGCTGCCGCTGGCTCCAGAAGGAAGCGGCGGATTTCATCGGAGCGTTCACCGTCGCCCCAGTTGCCAACCCACACGATCTCCTGCAGTTTCGCAGGTGCCTGCATGGGCTTGAAGACGGTCGTGTCGGCGGCCTCATGCAGCGTCCACACCTGGTCGAAGCCGAAGCGGTCGCGGTAGATGCGGGTCAGCGCGTCGCCAAAGGCAAGCACGCCGTCGAAGCGGTCGAGGCCGAAGAGCCGTATCTGCGATGGCGAGGAGGACGCGCGGTGATGCGTGTCGTGGAAGAGGATGCGGAAGCGGAGTTCGTCCCGCAGCGTCAGCAGGGTGTGCGCCAGTTCCGGCGGGTTCCACTCATGCAGGATGACGAGGTCGGTCTCGCGCAGCGCGCCGCTCCACGTTTCCAGGTCGGCAAGCTGATCGGGCCGGTAGAGGCGGATGTTGAGGTCAGGGTAGGTTTCCTCGAACTGCCGCAGCGACGCGTTGCCGCGTACTTCCTCCCGCAGGTTGTCGATGGACCACTCGTGGTCCGGCTCATAGATCGTCACGTCCTGTCCGGCCTCGCCGAGCGCGCGGAGGAGGCCGCGGAGGAAGTGCGCGTTGCCGTTGTTCCAGTCGGAGCGAACAGAATGGGCAAAGTAGGCGATGCGGAGCTCACGCTGCATGGGCTGTCCTTCCGTGCCGCGTGGTCAGGCAGGTTGCGAGGTGAAGATAGCCGTCCGCCATCCTTGCGGCACTGTAGTGCTCCGCGCGGCGCGTGGATCGCTGCTGTGCTGCCTGCAACTGACCGGGTTGGTTTTTCAAGGTGTTCAGCAAGCCGGAGAGTGAACATGCGTCGCGAAAGTACAGTGCGTCACCGGACCATATTTCGCGCAGACTCGGGATGTCGTTGCAGAGAATCGCACAGCCGCACAGCGCGGCTTCAAGGGGTGCCAGGCCGAACGGTTCGTAGAGCGACGTGCAGATATAGATTGCACTTCGGCGAAACAGTTCCAAGAGGGAGCGTTCGGAAAGCCTGCCCAGGAATGTCAGTCCGCCTGCATCGATTGAGGTCGCCTGCTCAGAGTCACCTGCAATGCGGACGGGCATGTGG
The DNA here is from genome assembly GCA_964251045.1 of uncultured Terriglobus sp. Classification (GTDB taxonomy): domain Bacteria; phylum Acidobacteriota; class Terriglobia; order Terriglobales; family Acidobacteriaceae; genus Terriglobus. The sequence continues at coordinate 11,005 of CAXUHI010000034.1, forward strand.
GACTGTACATTCTCGAGCATCCGCACGTTCTTGGCGTCATCCCATAGACGCCCTGCCGTGACGGCTTGCAGTGTGCGGACAGCGGGCGCGTCCGGGCTGGGAAGCGATCTTCCATTTGGGATTATCGAAGTCGCGCACTTGACTGTGAACCCCTGCTCGAGACCAGTCAACATCGCCGCCGTTGGAGCGACGACAGCATCCGCTCCGTGCAGACCCTGTTGCACAAGTCGGCGATACGTCGCAAGCCAGGCATCTTCCGCCAGTGGAGCTTTGCCGACGGCCTCAGCCCAGCTCAGCACATCGCTGTGCGCGACAAGAATCTTGGGGTGCGACACCGGCAGCGCACCAAAGCAGTATTGACTGAGCAGCAGAACATCAGGCCGGAACTTCCGGCACAGTCTGAGCAGCAGATTTTCCGCAGCAGAATAGGCTCCGGCGTTCTCCGGCATCCACTCCAGCGGCGCCTCTGCCACGTCAAAGCAAAAACGTCCTGCGTCTGCGCGTAAACAAGCGCGGACAAACTCCTCATGCCCCTCGCCGGGTACAGGACCTATTGAGACAAGGGCGACGCAATGGCCGCGCCTGAGGAGTTCATTTGCGAGTTCCTTTGTAAAAGTCCAGACGCCGCCGACGGTGTCGGTGGTCATCAGGAAACGCACGCGGTCTCCAGCAGGTGATTCTCTTCCGCTTCCAACTCCGTGATGGAGCGTGGCCGCTGATCCTGGATGTCGCTGAAACCCTTGTTCGTGAACAAGTTCAGATAGAAGTCGTGCGCCCGTTCCCATGCCTCTTCATCCGGTTGTGCGCCAAAGGTGGTGACGTACTCGGGGCTGCCGGGGAACGGGAACATGGGCACGGGCTCGGAGACCCAGACGCCGCGCGACTTCAGGTTTGCCTGCCAGGCCGCGACCAGTGCCGGATCGTCCTCGGCGGTTTTGATCAGGTTCGCCTGCGTCCATGGGATCTTTGTGCGCGCGTAGAGCAGTAGCTCCGTGATCCGGTCCGTGTCGATCCTGCAGTTCTTGTTGAGCGCGTGGCGGCCTTCGTCGGTAATGCTCTCAATGCCGCATTCGAAGGAGACACAGTGCGCCCGCGCCAGCAGATCGAGGCTGGACTCATCCCACAGATCGATGCGGGTCTGGAAGCCGATGGAGACGGGCCGCTCTGCGATGGCCTCCAGCAACTGCCGGACCTGCTTGCCGACGCCGAAGATCTCGTCGATGAAGTAGATGTAATCCACACCACGCGCGATGAGCTGGTCAATCTCGGCGATCACCTCGTTCAGGTTGCGTTCGCGGTACTTGTTACGGAAGAGTGTCTTGTTGCAGAAGGTGCAGCTATAGGGACAGCCGCGGGCGAACTCGACCTCCGCACCCAGCCTGAGGTGGTCCGCGCCGTTGCCGGGAAAGATGTGGTGCTTGTGTGCGTGGCGCTCCACGGGATAGTCGGAGTAATCGAGCTGTGTGACGGCGCGCATGTCGGTTGCGCCGAGGCCCTCCGTCATGCGGAGGCGGCCCTGCGCGTCGTGCCAGCAGCAGCCCGCGATCATCTCCCACGGCATGGAGGCAAGTTGCGGCAGCGTCTGGTCCGGTTCGCCGCGCAGCACGATATCGGCCCCTGTCTTGTCCAACGTGGCACGCGGCGTAACAGAGCCGTGCGGACCGATAACGACCACCTTTGACCTGTGCGCGCGTCCGGAGCGCAGAGCCTCGATCCAATGCTTCGGCACGCGCAGTTCGGGCTGCGGACAACGCCAGAACAGGTAGGACGGAGCGGTGGGCATAACGAGGAAGTCTTCACGAAAGCCGTCCAGCCGCTGCTGCACGGCCGCAGGCGAGAGTTCATCCATGAAGGCGTCCAGCAACAGTACCTCATGCCCGGCAGCGCGCAGCAATTCGCGTGCGGAGAGCAGTTCGAGCGGGAAGTGCGGGTCAGGGCAGCCGAAGTAGGTGGAGCCGGCGAAGTCCCACTGTGGATTGACGAACGCGTACTTCATGCCGCGCTCCCGGCAAGGGCTGCTTCCGGCGTGTTGTTTGGGATGAAGCGGCTACTGATGACTTCGGCGTTCTCCTGCCAGAAGTCGTGGATCGCGTCCAGCGTCTCGGTAAGCGAGCGGCGCGCGCGCCATCCCGTGTCGCTCTCCAGCTTCGATGTGTCGGAGATATAGAGCGGCTGATCGCCCGGCCGCACGGCTGCGTGACGCAGTCGCGGTGCAGTCCCGGTACGCTTCTCAATAGCCTGCAACAGCTCCAACACGGAGACAGAGCGCGTAGGACCGCCGCCCAGGTTGTAGACGTTACCCGCCGTGCCCTTCTGCTGCGCGCGTGCCAGCAGCATGGCGTCCACCAGATCGTGTACATGCAGGATGTCGCGCACCTGGTAGCCGTCGCCGTAGATGGTGATGGGCTTGTTCGCCAGCACGGAGTACAGGAAGTGGGCCACCCATCCCTGATCCTCATTGCCGAACTGGCGCGGACCGGCGATGCAGGACATACGGAAGACGACAGTCGGCAGGTCGTAGATGCGCGCGTAATCGCGTACATACTGGTCGGCACAGCCCTTCGAGCATCCGTAGGGCGAATGGAAGTCGAGCGGTTCGGCCTCCGTCACGCCGGAAAAGCTGGCGTCTACCGCGCAGTAGCGCGACTTCTTCACGCGCACCGGGACACCTTCCAACGAACCATAGACCTTGTTGGTCGACGTATACAGGACAAAAGGCTTGTGCGCGGAGGCGCGTGCCGCCTCCAGCACGTTCATGGTTCCGGCGGCATTGACCTGGAAGTCCGCCTGCGGGTCGTCGACCGAGGTGGTCACGGCAACCTGCGCGGCGAGGTGGAAGATCTCTGAAACGCCGCGTGCCGCACTGGAAACGGCGGCGGCATCCCGCACGTCGCCACGGATAAAGTCAAGCCGGGCGGCATGCGACAGGTTCTTCAGCCAGGTCACGTTTCGCTCAACGCCGGAACGGCTGAGATTGTCGAAGATGCGTACCGTCGTGTCGGGCTCGTTGAGCAGCCGTTGTGCCAGGTTGGAGCCAATGAAGCCCGCCCCGCCGGTGATCAGCACTGTTCGCGATGTCTCGCCTTTTCTCAATGCACTTCCTTCCAAAGACACTTCCTCTATGCTGTCAGGCCGTAGGCGCTGAGCTCCTTCAACATGGTCTCGGCTTTGTCTTCAGCTTCCTGTTCGGCAAGCCACGTTGCCAGTTCCTGGAAGCCGCTTTCGTGCGTGACCCGTGGCTTATATCCAAGCAGGCGCTCCGCCCTGGTGAGGTCTGCATAGCAATGGCGGATGTCACCGGCGCGATATTTGTCGGTGATCACCGGGGCGAGGTCCTCCCTGCCAAGTGCCTGGCAAAGGATGTCGGCCACCCGCCGGATGGTGATCGGCTTACCGCAACCGATGTTGATCACCTGGCCGTTCGATTCGGGCCGCACCATGGCCAGCATGTTCGCGCGAACGATGTCGTGCACGCTGACAAAGTCCCGCATCTGTTCGCCATCCTCAAAAACGAGTGGTGCTTTGCCGTTCAACAGGCGCGCGGCAAAGACGGCTGCGACACCGGTGTACGGATTGGAAAGTGCCTGGCGGGTGCCGTAGATATTGAAGAAGCGCAAGGCGGTGACTGGCACATCATACGTGCGTCCGTAGATCAGGCACAGTTGCTCCTGGTCGCGTTTTGAGAGGGCGTAGACGGAGTTGATCTCGCTTGGCTTGGCTTCGTCCGTGGGCAAAGGCTTGAGGACGCCTCCACACACATCGCAATGCAACTCCCACTGCCCGGCTTTGAGTTGCGACAGGGGGCGCACCGGTGGGGCTGCATCGCGGCCGCACTTGGAACAGCAATACTTTCCCTCGCCGTAAATCGACATCGACGAAGCGACGATCAGCTTCTCTGGCGTGTGCTTCGCGTCCAGCATGGCCTGCAGCAGTTCCGCCGTTCCCTGGGTGTTCACGCTCATGTACCGGCTGATCTCGTACATGGACTGGCCGACACCCACGGTTGCGGCGAAATGGAAGATGACGTCCACACCGTGCAGTACATCGCGCATACGGTTGGGATCGCGCACATCGCCGACGATCAGTTCGACATCGCGGGAGAGATACTCCGGGCGTTTGCCCTCGTCATGCACCTGTGGTGTCAGGTCGTCCAGGATACGGACGCGGTGTCCGGCTGCCAGAAGGCCGTCCGCCAGGTGTGATCCCACAAAGCCTGCACCACCGGTAATCAGAATCTGCTTGCTCATTGTGCGGCCAGGCTCTCCTCTTCCACTTCCATCTGTCGTGCAGCTGCGGGGGCGTATCGTTCCACAGCCCATGCAGCAAACTCCGCAAAATCGGAGTTCTCGCGCGGCGGGCTTGTGTGGTGTTCTTCCAGGCCGAGGTGCGCGGGCGTGAAGCAGAGCGTCAGCGCCACGTCGAAATCTTCCAATGCTTTCATCTGCCGGTCAAACCATGCCTCCGCGTTGGGCCGGTAACTGTCAGCCCAGCTCAGGCCGGTCCGCAGATAGCGCACGCCCATGTCCTTCATACGGGAAACCGCATCGTCAAAGCGTGGATCCTCAAAGTGGAACCATTGGCAGAAGCCAACGGAGCCATCCGTGGGGAAGTGGCTGGCGGCCAGCTTCGGTTTGCCATCCGCGTCGATGAGGCCCAGATAGTAGTGACGATAATAGGATGACCCTTCCGCTTCCTTGTGTCGTGTCTCCGCGGGCCACGTGGGGGGCAGGTCAAACAGGCTGTACCAGTGGACGCGCTCCGTCTCCCCTTGCAGAAGCTCCAGCGTCCTGCGGAACCCGAACTCCTGAATTTCCTCAGCGCCGAAGGACGAGACACCGACCTCGGTGACCCATACCGGCAGACCTGAGATTTCGCCTGCCTCGCGGACGCGGTCTGGCCACTCGGTAAGCTGCCAGTGATTCCAGTCGAGCGGAAAACCGTGTACGCCCACTGCATCGACAAACGGCATAACGCCCTGCCGGCTCATGTTGCGGAGGAAGTCCACATCGCAGGAGGAAACACCGCCTAGAACAACTTTGAGATCCGGGTTAACGCCGCGTACGGCCAACGAACCCTGCTTCACCATGCCGGCAAAGCGCTCCCACCCTGGGTCGAGATGGAAGTTCCAATGCGACAGGTTATTCGGTTCGTTCCAGAGCACCACCGCTTCGATCATTCTCTCCTGCTCCGTTCAACTGCGGCTGATGCGTTGGTGCGTCTCTGTGCCACAACCTACAAAGAAGGTGTACTACAAAGCCCGGCCTGTAGGAAGGTGAAAAGAAGAACGAGGTTGTTCCGGCGGTACGCAGCTGTGTATAACCCGTCCCACATCAAAAGGATACAGATTTTACTGAACAACTTGCAGTGCGTCCGTTCACACGTCTGCAATATTTGACAAGAACAGTCAGCCGCTGCGCGAGGGTGTGCTATGCTGCTGGCAACAGTGAGCGGCGATGGGGTTCGCCTGGACGCGGGCTGTTCTGCCGCTGATGACTCCTACAGCGTTTGTAGGAGTCTCTATGCCAAAAGACTTTTCGGTGGCACCCTTCACCGCAGCCGCGCGCGACATCCTAAGAACTCTGCTGCGCTGGGTTCCACTTGCGGCGCTCACCGGCCTGATGGGTGGGTCAGCCTCCGCGCTGCTGCTGGTATCACTGGCCTGGGCCACCAGTACACGCGATGCGCACCCTTGGCTTGTCGCCCTGCTTCCCGCTGCCGGACTCGTCGTCGGCTGTCTGTACTTCTACCTGGGAAGTGCGGTTGAAGCGGGCAACAATCTCATTCTGGACGAGATCCACGATCCGCGGCGTACCGTTCCATTCCGGATGACACCCCTTATCCTGATCGGCACGTTCCTCACGCACCTGTGTGGAGGGTCGGCCGGACGCGAGGGAACCGCCGTGCAGACCGGTGCGTCGCTTGCCGATCAACTCGCCCGCCCGTTCCGGTTAAATCCGCAGGAGCGCCGTGTGCTGCTGATGAGCGGCGTCAGCGCGGGCTTTGCTTCGGTCTTCGGTACACCGCTGGCCGGTGCGGTCTTCGGCATGGAGGTTCTCGCCATTGGAACCGTGGGCTATGACGCCATTGCGCCCTGCTTCATTGCCGCCTTCATCGGCGATTTGACCACCCGTGCCTGGCACGTCCACCACACGGTTTATCGCGTGCCTGAAGTGCGTGCCATGTCCGTTCCTGGTCTGTTCTGGGCGGCGCTCGCAGGCGCTGCGTTCGGCCTGGCCGCCATGGGTTTCGCCGCATTGACGCACCGGATCAGCTACATGTTCAGGAGGGCAATCGCCTGGCCCCCTCTGCGCCCGTTCACCGGCGGTATCATTGTGGCCGCAGCCGTCTTTGCGCTGCACACGACGAAATACATCGGCCTTGGCATACCCGTCATCCAGGCTGCGTTCGGACCCCGGCACGATCCTCAGGACTGGCTGCTCAAACTGCTGTTTACCGCCGTGACGCTGGGTGCAGGGTTTAAGGGTGGGGAAGTGACCCCGCTCTTCTTCATTGGGGCCACGCTGGGCAATGCTCTGGCGTATGTTCTGCCGCTGCCCCCCGCTCTGCTTGCCGGCATGGGCTTTGTTGCTGTGTTCGCTGGTGCGGCGAACACGCCCATTGCGTCTTCGCTGATGGCGGTGGAACTCTTCGGAGCGGAAGCCGGTGCCTATGCAGCCATCGCCTGTGTCTTCAGCTACCTTTTCAGCGGACACCAGGGCATCTACCGGTCGCAGCGTGTGAGCATCCACAAACATCGCGGCCGGATGCCTGTTGAGGGAGATAGTACGGCGATTGCCGCAACATCAGACGACCTGCTGTGATGCGGAGGCCCGCTACCTGATCAGATCAGCAGGCATTCTTAAAGAAAGAGTTGGTGGAGGCGGCGGGAGTTGAACCCGCGTCCGAAAAAACCTCTAGCAAAGAGCATTCATGCTTTTCCCGAATTCAATTTGTCTCGTTCCGTGTGCTTGGAATGGGCAAAGAAACGCACAGAACCAGCTCGATCGATCTCATCCGCGGCGTACGAGCAGAACGCGTTGGACCAGCCTGCAGTGCGACGTTCGCCACCGGCCCGCAGGCAAAGCTGGTGGAGAACGGCTACTTAGTTAATTAAGCAGCAAGTGCGTATTGAGGTTCGGCACTTATAGTTTTGGGCGCGATTACGGGTGTACCCACCCCGGCATGCCTCTTTGCCACAAGCAATCCCGTCGAAGCCGTGACGCCCCCACTGTTTGGGTAGTCTCTTCGCAATGCGCGAAGCAGCTTCGCAGATGCGCTATGGCTCTGCAAAGATCTACTTGTATTTTAGCGTATTTAGCGCCCTGCGGATGACGGCGGACGGGTTTATCTGAGAGACTCGTGCGGTGATGAAACTCAAGATGATCCTGCTGGGAGCTTTCCTGCTGATGAGCCTGTCCGCCGCCGCCGAAGTCCGCCATGCCAGCTTTGGCACCACCTCTGACGGCAAGCCTGTCGACGTCTATACGCTGACCAGCCCCGTGCTGGAGGTCAGGATCATGACGTACGGCGCACGTATCCTGTCCATTGAGGCGCCCGACCGTAACGGCAAGCGTGACGACATCGTCCTTGGCTACAAGGATCTCGCTTCCTACGAGAAGGACACGACATATTTCGGCTCCATTGTGGGCCGGTACGCCAATCGCCTGGCGGGCGGCACGTTTACGCTGGACGGCAAGCAGTACCAGGTGCCTCTGAACGATGGCCCGAACGCGCTCCATGGCGGCACCACCAGCTTTGCGCAGCGCGTGTGGACGGGCAAGGAGATTCCGAATGGCGTCGAGATGAGCCTGATCTCGCCGGACGGTGAGATGGGCTTCCCTGGCACGCTTACCGTGCATGCGCGGTATGTGCTGCATGGAAACGCGCTGCGCCTCGACATCACGGCCACGTCCGATGCCGATACCGTGGTCAACCTGACCAACCACTCCTATTTCAACCTGTCAGGCGAAGGAAACGGCACCATTCTGCACGACCGGCTTACCCTGCCGGCGGACAGGTTTGTGCCAGTCGACAAGACGCTCATCCCGACAGGCGAGCTCAAGCCCGTGGCCGGCACGCCGTTCGACTTCCGCACGCCGCACGTCGTCGGCGACCGGATTGACACTCAAGGCGACGAGCAGCTTGCATTCGGCATCGGCTACGATCACAGCTGGGTGTTGAACGGCGCACCGGGTACCCTGCACGAAGCCGCCAAGGTCGAGGATCCCCAGACTGGCCGCACGTTGACGGTTGCTACCACTCAGCCCGCCGTCCAGTTCTACACGGGCAACCACCTGCCGGGAAACTTCGCTGGATCCAATGGCAAGAACATCGACTATCGCGGCGGGCTTTGCCTGGAGACCCATCATTTCCCGGATTCGCCCAACCAACCGTCCTTTCCCACGACAGAATTGAAAAAGGGTCAGCAGTTTCACGAAACGACGGTCTGGACGTTCGGGGTGGAGAAGTAGACCCAGCTTAGGCCAACGTCTCCCAGCTGCGCAGCGTATGTTCATGCGCTGCCATGTCCACGCGCTTGCCCCGGAAGCGCACACCCTCCTGCTGGAGCCGGAAGCGCTGCTCGTGGGCGGCGTCGCCGCGCAGCTTGATCTCGCCGCCTGCGCCCACAATGCGCTGCCATGGCAGCCTGTCCATCAGGGCGCCGCGCAGGAGCTTGGCCACGGCGCGATGATAGAGCGGGTAACCGGCTGCTGCCGCGATCTTGCCATAGGTGGAGACTTTGCCTTTCGGCACGGATCGGATCATGCGGCGAAAGGCCGCGTCGCGCTCCTCGTTCCTGCGCAAGGACTCCTTGAGGATGCTGCGCTTCAGGTTCTGTGGTGTGACTGGCGGCTTCATCGTCAGAGACAGCGTACAGGCATGATCCTCCGACGCCCGCATCCTCCGCAGACGCAAAGCGGTGGCAGAATGGACAAATGGGCTTTGTCCAACACACTGTCGGCTCGCCGGTGGGCAGGCTGACGTTGATTGCCAGCGATGCGGGCCTGGCTGCGGTGCTGTGGCCGGACGATCCGCCGGGCCGCGTGCCACTGCCCGGCACTGTGGAGGACGCGTGTCACCCCATTCTGAGCGAGGCGGCCCGGCAGCTGGAGGAGTACTTCGCAGGGCAGCGCACGGTCTTCTCCGTTCCGCTGGCGATGCGGGGCACCGCATTTCAGACAGACGTGTGGCGTGCGTTGCAGGAGATTCCATTCGGCCAGACGAGGAGCTATGGGGAACTCGCGCGTGCGTTAGGCAGGCCAGAGGCAAGCCGTGCGGTGGGCGCGGCAAATGGCCGGAATCCGATCTCGATCATCGTTCCGTGCCACCGTGTGGTCGGCTCTACGGGCAAGCTCACCGGGTTCGCGGGTGGTGTCCATGTCAAGGCCCATCTGCTGGAGCTCGAACGCTCGACGCGGCTCTTTTAGAACTCTGCGCGCCGTTACGAGCGACAGGCCTTTCTCCGACGACGGTACTCGTGCCGTGAGAGCCGTTCCGAAGAAGTTCGCTGTGCCCGTAGGATAGATACTAGGTTGATCCCGGCGCGGCCCTGCAATGCCGTCGCTGCCCACATGCCGGCTTAGCGGGAATAATCCTCATGCTGTTGCCCCTACTCCCCTGCGGATCAGCCATATACCCAGAGGAACCTCGTACAGCAGGATCGGAAACCAAAGCCAGTTCACGACTCTTCCCGGCAGAAAGGTGGCGACGTACAGAGGCACACAAACCAGCTGCAGTCCTATCGTGATGACACCGGTCCAAGCCATCCAGCGAGGAATGAGCCGTCCCGCGAGTAGCAGGTAGGCGAAAGGGAAGCCACCAACGACAAAGCAGAACTGCCCAAAAAGGTCATCCGGCCGGTGGTAGATTTCACCCGCGATCGCGAGACACCCGGCGCTGCTTTCGCACAGTGGGTTCGAGGCCGTTGCCAGCTTCATCAGCTCCAGCTTGCCTAGCAGCGGCAAGAAACCGGCGATCCCTTCGCCGAAACGAAAGGCCATCGCAAGCAAGGCAAGGGTAGCGTCGACCGTCCGCGAGAGCCGGTACAAGGTTACGGCCAACACGACGGCACAGACAATCTGCAGCAGATCGAGGAGGACGGTAACCTGGGCGATGGAGATAGTGCTGCGCAGGGTGGCCAGCATGTGCGAAGTGTCCGCTCCGGCCGTGGTCTTTCCGGAAAGCACCGCTGCCGACATCGCGAAGACGATGTAAGCAAGGTACGCATAGCCCGCCAATTTGCCCTCTGCACGTGGCGTCATCGCCGCTCCTCAGTCAAGAACGCTGGCTCCGGTATGCGCCATCCCCATCCAAGTGGTCAGACCATAAAGATGAGTTCAGCCGCAAAGATCGCTTTGAGGTAACCGGGTTCAGCAGGTACGTGAACCACGCGAGCATAGCAGCTTGCTTCAGGCTCAGCCCGGACGTCCAGATCGCGTCTTCGGAAGACTGCATTGTTGCCTCTCAGAAGTCCACCGAGCAAGTTCAGGTTGGTGCTGAAGGCGTATACGGAATGGAGAGCGCGCGAGTTCCCACGAAGTGAATGCTCGGGGCGATCGATTAATGTAAGTCCTGCTAACGCGGTTTTCGGAAGTGATTCGCAGCAGCGCTTCTTCCGTCAACTCGGCATTTCGGCAGCAACCCGCGTGGATCCAGGATGCTCTCCTGCGCATCCTGGAGCTAAAATCCAGGGAGCATCGTTTCCGCATTCTCGAACGAGGAATACCGCGCATGAATGAGGCCCGCTCGCCTTACGTCCTGACCAATCAGAACGGCCCTGCTTTCTGGCTTATCGACAACCTGTGGATGCCGCTCGCAGGCGGTTTTCTGACGGATGGCAACTTTTGCTTCATCGAACAGGTCTGTGGGGTCGGCATTGGTGGTCCATGCACGCATGCACATCCTTCCGACGAGGGACTGTACATCCTGGAGGGCCACTGCACGTTCCATGCGGGAGGCGAGACGGTCCAGGCGGGACCGGGAACTTTTGTTTCGGTTCCGCGGCTCGTGGAGCATAGCTTTACCGTGGACGAGCCCAACTCCAGGCTCCTGAACTTCTACACGCCCGGCGGGTTTGAGATGCTGCTGATGAGCATCGCGACACCGGCTGCGGAGCGGAAGCCACCTGAGCCCAACTCCTTGCCCATGCCGCCGCGTTGGATGGTGGAAGAGTGCTCTCGTGAATTCGGTCAGATCGGTGTACTCGGGCTTCCGTTCGCAGATCCGCCTACGAAGGACAACATGGCGACTAGGCCGTGCGAGGCGAATCCGATCAAGCCCTATGGGGTTGCCGTGAAGGATGCGCCCGCATACTGGTCGCAGGGGATTCTGTGGACGGTTCTGGCCAGCGCGGAACAAACCGGCGGTTCCTACTCGCTCATCGAGGAGCTTTGCCCTTTGCACGGAGGGCCACCGCCCCATACGCACCGGCAAGACGAGGCTTTCTACATCCTTGAGGGCGAAATCACTCTTATCGCAGGCGAGAAGAAAGTCACCGCCAAGGCTGGATCACTCGCGTACATCCCTGCCGGCTGCGTGCATAGCTTCCGCGTTGAAGCCGACCAGACACGCCTTCTCAATTTCTATTTCCCGGGCGGCTTTGAGAAGGTTATTACGGAATTTGGAGTTGCAGCGACCTCACGCACGCTTCCGCCCGCAGACCTACAGCAACCAGGGACGCCGGAGCAGATGCAGGCCCTCTTCCAAAGAGTTGGCATGATTCCTGTGGCCCTGCCGGATTCCTTAAGAGAGCCCAAGTCTTCCTAAACGCCGTTGTGTAGAGTTGCACTTTCGAACTTCCGCCATTGGACTAGACGGGCCGGGTAGTCTTTCCCGTGAAGCGCTGCAAGGCTGCCGGGGTAAGGTTCTGCTGGACGGTCAGCATCTTCTGCCAGGGGTCGCGCTTCAGCCTGGCCTGCCACTCGGGGAAGGTGGCGATGGAGAAGCGGGGGCGGTCGTTGCCGGTGAGTTCTTTCCACTCGAGCGGCACGCTGACCGGCGCACCCGCGCGCGCCCGCATGCTGTAGGGAGCGACGGCTGTGGCGCCGCGCTCGTTGCGCAGGTAGTCGAGGTAGATCTTGCCGGTGCGGGCGGCCTTGGTCATCTTGGTGAGGTAGAGCTGCGGGCGGGCGCGCTCCATGGCCTGGACGAAGCCGTGTGCCCACGCCTTCATGGTGGCGAAATCTTGCTCCGGCGCAATGGGGAAGGCGACATGGAGGCCCTTGCCGCCGGTGGTTTTGACGAAGCTGGTCAGGCCCATGGCCTTCAGCAGGTCGCGCACTTCGAGAGCGGCCTCGCACACGGTGGCCCACGGCAGCGACTCGTCCGGGTCCAGGTCGATGATGATGCGGTTCGGCTGCTCCAGATGCTCGTTGGTTGATCCCCAGGGATGAATTTCAAGAACTGACATCTGCGCCAGCCCGGCCAGCGCTTCCGCGTTGTTCAGCGTGATGTACGGCTCGGGCGGTCCACCCTTCTTGTCAGAGACCATGACGCTACCGACGCCTTTGGGCAAGAGGTGGTTGACGTGCTTCTGGTAAAAGCATGGCTTGCCGCTGCCCTCCGGACAGCGGACGAGGCTGAGCGGGCGGTCGGCGATGTGCGGCAGCATTTCGGCTGAAACGGCCCAAAGATAGTCCGCAAGCTGGCGCTTGGTCAGCTTGCTTTCGGTGTCGACCACCTTGTCTGGGTGTGTCAACCGGATCGCGGGGAGCGGAGCCGCTGTCTTTGCCGGTGCAGGCTTTGCCGGAGCTTTTGCTTTGGGCTCTTCCGTGGCGGCCTGCAGTTCAGGCGCGGCCTGCTGGGTTTGCGGCTTGTACTTCGCTGTGGGCGGGCCCATCTCCCGCCGCACCTCGCGCGGGTTCTTATCCTCTCGCAAGCCTTGATAGGCCGCCTGCCGCACCTGCTGTTCGCCCGTCCACGTGGCAAAGCGCACCTGCACGACAAGCTCCGGCTTGACCCAGTGCGCACCACGCCGCCCCTCTGCGTTGATGGCTGCGAAGGGACAGCTTTTCTGCACGAGCGGGTCCAGCCTGTCGCGCAGCGTGGCATGGATCTTCTGCGTGAAGCCGGTGCCGGTGCGGCCCGCGTAGATGAGCTTGCCTGCGTCGTCGTAATAGCCCAGCAGCAGCGAGCCGACGCCGCGCATGCCGTTCGAAAGATCGACCCAGCCGCCCACGACGAACTCCTGCTCATACAGGCACTTCGACTTCAGCCAGCGGGCACTCCGCCCGGCGCTGTACGGCGCGTCCGCACGCTTGGAGACGATGCCCTCCGTGTGCAGCTTGCAGGCGGCATCGAAGATTTGCGCCCCATCGCCCGGCAGGTCCTCGCTGAAGCGGACTTCGTCGGTGTCCTCGCCCAGGATGGCGCGCAGCAGGCGCTTGCGCTCGCGCAGCGGCAGGCCGCGCGTGTTGTGCCCGTTCAGGTGCAGCAGGTCGAAGGCGTAGAAGGTGAGCGGATGCTTTTCGTTCTTCTCAAACGAGGCCTGCAGGCGCGCGAAGCTGGTGAGACCGTCTTTGTCGAGGACGACGACCTCACCGTCGAGGATCGCGCTTTCTGCGTTGACTTTCGCAAGGGCAGCCGCGACCGGCTTCATGCGGTACGTCCAGTCCAGGCCGCTCCGTGTGTACAGCGTTACCGTGTTGCCACGTTTGTGGGCCTGCACGCGGTATCCGTCCAGCTTGATCTCGTGGACCCACTCCGGCCCGTTGGGCGGCGCCTGTGTTTCGTCGGCAAGCTGTGGCTTCAGGAAGTCCGGGATGGACTCTTTTGGCAGCTTTGAAAGTGCGGCGTCGTTTGCATGGACCTGTTCCGGAGTGGCTTGAGTGACTGCTTTCTTGGACGATACGGCATCGGCCTGCGCGGCGCGTTGCCGGTACCAGGCTTGGCCCTCGCCGGCGGTCTCCTTGCTGTTCCAGACGTGGGTGCTGGCGGTGGCAATCTCCTCCAGCGAGCGGCCGGTCACGGCCGAATTCTGAGCCTCCTCGGTGATGCAGGGATCGTCCGGCCCGCGCTCGAATGCGTCGTGTTCCTTGATCAAGAGCCAGTTGGGCTTGCTCTCGTTGGCGGCCTTGCCGCCCATGCGCACCAGCGTCCAGTTACCGTGCATCTTGGTACCGTTCAGCGCGAACTTCAGGCTGCCCTTGCGCAGGCCTTCGTCCACGTCCACGTGCGGCTCCCACGTGCCCTGGTCCCACACCATCACGGTGCCGCCGCCGTACTGCCCGCGCGGGATGATGCCCTCAAAGCCGCCGTACTCCATGGGGTGGTCTTCCACCTGCACGGCCAGATGACGGTCGCGGACGACGTAGCTCGGCCCTTTGGCGACGGCCCAGCTCTTCAGGACGCCGTTCCAGCCCAGGCGAAAGTCATAATGCAGGCGCGTGGCCGCGTGCTTCTGGATGACGAAGGGCAGCGCTTCCGTCTGCTGTTTTGACTTTGCCGCGCCGCTTGGCTCCGCTGTGACGCCGAAGTCGCGCATGGAGCGGTAGCGGGCAAGCTGCTCGTCCACCGCGTCGCCGGCGTTTTGCGGTGCAGACTTCTTCGCAGCTCGTTTTTTGCTGGCCACGTCCCTAAACTATGCGGATTTCCTGCGGCTGGCCGCAGGTGCCTTTGCTGTGGTGGACTTCGCGCTGGCGGAGGCTTTCTTCGGTGTCTTGACCAGGGTCGGGCCGGGCTTGGCAGAGGCCGCGGGCTTCTTCTCCGGCTCAGTCTTGGCAGCGATGCGCTTTGCGGGTACTGGAGCTTCGTCCTGCTCGTCGTCCACATTCTCCGCGTCGGAGCGGGCCTTCAGGCTGCTGCGCAGGGCGTCCATCAGGTTGATGACCTTGGCGCGCCTGGGCGCGGGTTCGTCTTGCGGCACGGGCTGGTTGTTCACCTTGGCGTCTACCAGCTCCTTCAGCGCAATCTCGTAGCCGTCCTTGTATTTCTT
>CAXUHI010000035.1:0-25833 GCA_964251045.1 uncultured Terriglobus sp.
CGGGTCGAAGGTGGCGGTTTTCTTCTTGATCAGTTGCTCGGCCAGGTCGAGCTGGTCTTCTTCGATCTCGACCTTCGGGATGCCGCCGAAGTACTCCGCCGGTGCGCGCAGTTCTTCCGCGTAGCGCATGGTGTAGGCCATCAGTCCAGGGAGGTTATCGTCCTTGCTGGCCATGATGGCGACGACGTGTTCGCGCCCGGCGAAGGCAACCTTGCCGATGCCGACCTTGCCGGCCTGCTGCATCGCCTTGCGCACCACGGCAAAGGCCTCGGCCTGCGCATCGCCGTCCGGCGCGACGAAGTACGGCTTTTCGAAGTAGGCGGGATCGATCTCGCTCTCGTTGACGAACTGCTCCACGGCAATGGAGTGCTTGGAGGGCACGCGCAGGTTGGCGATCTCGCTGGGCTCGATCTGCACGTACTGACCCTTGGCGTACTCGTAGCCCTTCACGATGTCGTCCTTGCCGACGGAAGGCGTCGCTGGGGCGTCATCGTCCGCCTCCGCGCCACCGCCATCGTTCAGTGCGGACTCCAGCACCTTCTGGTGCCGCACCCGCTCGCCGGTGGAGCGGCTGACCTGGTGGAAGCGGATCTGGCTCTTCGCCTCCGTGGCGACGAAGAACTTGACGGCAAACGAAACCAGCGAGATTTGGATGGTGCCGGACCAATACGGACGAGCCATGAGGGCGCACTCCTGCATCCGTGTGATTCCACACAGATGAGAAGAGGATGTACGCAAGAGAAGGGATTGTCAATCCCGTTTACTTAAACATTACTAATAAATTAGTAACAATGGCTGAAAACTCTAAAGCGTTTGCAGATGCATGGAAAAAGTTAGCTTGCGAGTGCATAAGCTGGATAGTTCACTTGAGAGATAAAGTCATCCGGTGAGCGTAAAGCTAGTGTGAGATTACCAAACCTGAGCAGGGAAACGAAGAGTGCACAAGAGCGAGCTTGGCAGTTTAAGGATCTCTGTGGATTGAATTCTATATCAGAAAACCCTGAATATTCTAGTAATGAAGAGTGTAATTCAGGATGGGCTATCAAAGCTCCGATGTAGAGCCAGTCATAGAAAGCTGTTTTAGGTTCAAGTGGAAAAACTAGTTCTTGCAACTCAAACCTTGCAAGAGAGCCGGAACTTCTTAACCTGTCATCTTTGCGAGCCTCACGAGGTGGCACTACTAGCAAATCCGAGTACGGACCTCCCTTTGCAAATACTTTGCTGCCTTGGAAGGCACTCTCAAGAGGAACAAGTCCTACAGACGGAACCTCTACCTGTAAATTGAAGGCGCTTAGTTCTCTGCCTAACTCTATGGGAGATTTGGTTGAGACTTCGAGCAGAGGTGTGTATCCCATCGATCTAGCGTTATTGTGGAGTTCCGAGATGTTCTTGGACTTCTGAATAGGTGCAAAACCGCTATGCCATCGAAGTTGTATGTTAACTTCTAGCACTGATGCGGACGTGCAAGAAGGAACGAATATTGGACGCTCTGCCATTTAATCTCTATCCTAAATTGAGGATGTAATTGGAAGGAATGTGGTGTGGAATTAATGCCTCGTACTTCTTACATTGATTGTATCGATCACGGATGTTTTGGTTGGACAGGTCTTGCCAACCACTCATAACCTCAAAGTCAAAGCACGAGTTTGCCTGTTCACGACTCATCGTAGCTACTCCTGCTTTGTTAGAGACGTCATCCGTAAACAGTACGCCTGGTAAATCAAGAACTTGAGCATTAATCCTTAAGAAGATTGTGTCTGAGAGTCTTCCGTCTTTCTTTGCGGTGTACTCCATTGGGTGTTCGTCTTTGAAGCAAAGATGAACGTAGTCGGCCAAGCCAAGCCGCTCGTCAGCCTCATGGCTCCAATCGTTCCCTCCCGGTTTGGGCACATGAATTCCTCTCTCAACGAGACTGTTCCACGAGTAGAGACCTCCAGAACTCCTAATAGAGGCAAGATTGCTCCTCTCGGTAAAGTGGTAGAGAACGCGAATCTGTCTAACAAACTGTGGCATGTGAATCGTCTACTTAGCTATTGCAAATACACCGGTAGCATCGTTCCGCTTTCAGCCAGCGTACATCAAGAGGTGTATAGGTTGTGCTCATGCATCATCTCCGGGCATTGGTGGCACGTTCGGCACCTGGGCCAGGATGTCCTGCCACGCTTCCGCTTTACCAGCCTGTGCGCGTTCCGCAAAGGATGCGCTCGTCTGTTGCCGGTGCGTGTAATAGAACTCTAACTCGCGCAGCAGCCACGCTTGCACAGAGAGGTCAGCATCGTCCGCCTCTTCCTTCACAAAAGCGTCAAGGTGGGCAGGCAGTTCGAGAGAAATGATCGACGGCTTCATATCAACCTTCCTATGCTTAGGATATCCGCTGGACGGACGACTGGGATTCGGAACAGGAGCGCCGCAGGAAGGAAGTCGGCTAAGTTGTGGGTGACAAGTGCGTTTGCAAAGCCGTTTGCCGCTGCCGCAAAAACGTGTTCATCTTCCGGGGTCGGAGAGTTGTGGGCGGAACTGGCGTCTGATGACAACCTGCTTTGAATCCGCCGCAAACCTTCTGAGCCTTGCGTCCACTTGAGCGAAGGACAACCTATGTTCCTGCATCTGTTCGGGCCGCTTCAAGACGCTTTCATACTCGAGCAGAAGCGAAGGGGTGAGCAGCAATTGAAATCGCCTCTGCTCGATCTGCTGAAGGAAGCGGTAGCTCGCGCCCGCGTTGCTGCGCAGGGCAGATACGAGCACGGACGTGTCCATGACGACGCGCAGGGGAGTCACGCGGCTCCCGCCCTCAAGTCCCGCGTCACGTGAGAGAACATAACCTCATCTACTGTACGAAACATCCCGGCGCTCGTATCGATTGCCTCACATCGACGCACTTGCCGCCTCTGCACGCGCTCCGTAATCCGGTAAGCTGGTGAGTGATGTCTCGTGTCTACAAATCCTTGCCGGACGTGCTGCGTGACCGCCGCAGTACGCCATCGTTTGACGGCCAGCCGATCCCGGCCGAGGACATCCGCGCCATCCTGGAGGCGGGGCTGTCCGCGCCCTCCGGGTACAACGTGCAGCCGTGGCGCTTCATCGTGGTGCAGTCGCCGGAGCAGAAGAAGCGCCTGCGCGCCTCCTGCTTCAACCAGGCCAAGGTGGAAGAGGCATCCGTCATCATCGCCTGCTGCGGCGACGCGGACAGCTGGCGCCGCGATGCCGACGAGATCGTCCGCATGGGCCTGAAGGGCGGCATGAGCGAGGGCTACGCCGCGCAGCTGAAGGACCACGTCGAAACCTACCTGCACTCGTTAAACGAGGACCAGATGCGCGGCTGGCTGAACAAGCAGGTCACCTACGCCGCCACCTACATGCAGTTGATGGCGGAGTGCATGGGCTACGACACGGCCTCCATGGAGGGCTTCGAGGAAGACAGGGTGCGCGAAGCCTTGCGCTTGCCGCTGAGCTACTGGACGGTGTCCCTGCTGGCCATCGGGCATCTCCGCGGCCAGGACAAGTATTTCGGCGGGCGCTTTGACATCAACCACACGTGCTTTGCAGAAGAGTTTGGGAAGCCGCTGCGGTGAGAGCGTCATCCAACCCGCGTCGGCCACGCCCGTGGCTGACGGCTTCGCTCATCGTGCTTGGCCTCGTGCTGTGCGCTGTCGGCTACGTCGCGTATAACCCTTTTTGGCTGATCGATCACTCTGTTGATACGTATCTCCGCACGCACGGTGTGGAGCACGCTCATGTGACCGTCGATGGCTACCGTATCCACTACCTGGAGGCGAAGCCGAAGTCTGGCAGTCCGGAGCGTCCGCTGGTCCTCATTCATGGGCTGGGCGCACGCGCGACCGACTGGGCACCGCTGATGCCCGGCCTGGCGGAGGCTGGATACCACGTCTATGCACTGGACCTGCTCGGCTACGGCAGTTCGCCCAAGCCGAAGGACGGCGACTTTTCGCTGCGCGGGGAAGAGCGCATCGTGAACGGATTTATTCACGCTTTGAACCTTTCGCAGCAGCCGGATGTCGCGGGTTGGTCCATGGGCGGATGGGTGGCGATGCTGACCGCGCTGGACCATCCGGATATTGTGCGGCGCCTTGTCCTGTATGACAGCGCGGGTCTGTACTTCCGCGTGGATTTCCCGCTGACGCTTTTTTCGCCCACGGACCGAGCCGGGCTGGAGGCTTTGACGGCGCGGATTGAGCCGGACCGTCCGCGTGTGCACATCCCGGCGTTTGCCGTGCCGGGCATGCTGCGGCGCTTCCGGGAGAACCAGTGGATCGTGGACCGCTCTTTCGACAGTATGTTGGCTGGTCCTGACATTCTGGACTTCCGCGTTTCGCAACTGCGCATGCCCGTGCTGATCATCTGGGGGACCGAAGACAAGCTGACGCCATTCACGCTGGCCGAGCGCCTGCATGCCCTGGTGCCGCAATCCGTGCTGGTGGGCTTTACCGGCTGCGGCCACTTGACGGCAGCGGAATGTTACAAGCAGGTTCTGCCCGTCACGGTGCAGTATCTGACGGCTGCAACCCCGCCGCCCCCGAGTGAGACCATCCTGGATGGCTCACCCGGTTTGGATGCTGAGAGCGTGCATCAGCAGACGGCGCAAGCCTCGCACCATCCCTGAAGCCTATTCGTCTGCCTTCCACTGGTATGCATCGGCCTGGGGCAAGCCCAGATGCGCCAGCACACGGCAGCAGTATTGCCGGGCAATCTCATCCACGCTGCCGGGCCTGAAGTACAGCGCCGGAATCACGGGGAAGATGACGGCACCGGCTTCCGCCGCAAGTGTCATGTTGCGCAAGTGGATGCGGTTCAGCGGCGTCTCACGCACGCAGAGCAGCAGGGGCCGCCGCTCCTTCAGGCACACGTCGGCTGCACGCTCGATCAGACGTGCCGCCAGACCATTCGCGATGGACGCCAGCGTCCCCATGGAGCAGGGAAGTACGATCATGCCGTCGCTCGGATAGCTGCCGCTGGCGATTCCCGCTCCGATATCGTCATTGCGCAGCAGGTGAATCTTGCTTGCGTCGTCCGTGCCAAGCAGTGCCTGCAGCAGGCCGGAGCGGCCGCTCAATCCTAATTCATCGCTGATCACGCGCAGGGCATGGTCGGAAGCGACAAATTGGACTGAGCCAACGCGTTGATCCGCTTGCAGCATGCGCAGCATGGCGGCTGTAAACAGCGCGCCGCTGGCACCCGTCATCGCCAGCGTAAGATTGGTGCCCCTGGTGCCATTTGTCATCTGATCCTGATTATCTACCCGGGGTTTTTAGTAAAGTCAGCGCGACATTCTAGAAGACAGCAGCGTCATATCCATAGCGGTGTTTACGTCAGAACAAACATCTGTTCCGATTTGGACTTTCGTGCGGGTCCTGCGCTTGCGATGGCAGCCGGGAAGCAGATCGCTCGCCACGTTTTTTGCGCTGCTTTTTTGTTGTGCCGCCCAAGCCAGCGTCAGCCTCCTGATGGAGGAGCCTTTCGGGAAGTTCGGCGCTTTTAACCCAACGGGCCACGCAGCTCTGTACCTCAGCGGCGTGTGTGCCGATGCGCCCACCAGGCTGCGCCTCTGCCAACCCGGCGAGATGGGCGTTGTTATCAGCCGCTATCACCGCGTCAGTGACTACGACTGGATTGCCATCCCACTCATCCCGTATCTGTACGCAGTCGACGACTTATACGACGTCCCAGAGTCGGCGACGCCCGAACTGGAAGCCGAGCTGCGTAACACCTACCGTCGCGAACACCTCGCAGAGATTGCGCCCGACCTGCCTGACGGTACAGCTCCCCCCGGCGAATGGGTCCAGCTGATCGGCTCGTCGTACGATCGGAAGATCTACGGCTTTCAGTTGGCAACCACACATGAGCAGGATGCCATGCTGGTGGCCAGACTGAACGATAGCCACAACAAAGCGCACTTCAATCTCTTCTTCAGCAACTGCGCCGATTTCTCGCGCACCGTGCTGAAGATGCTTTACCCCGGTGTGATCCCGCACAACTCGCCGGCTGACTTTGGTCTTACCACGCCCAAGCACCTCGCCCGCTCCGTGCGGCATGTTGGTCTGCGCCACCCCGAACTGGAGTACGAAGCGTTTATCATCCCGCAGATACCGGGCACGATTGGCCGTAGTCATCACGTGGATGGCATCGCTGAATCGCTGGTCCGCTCCAAGAAGTACCTTGTACCGCTCGCTTTCGTCTCGCCGACCACTGCCGCGAGCCTTCTTGCGGCCTATATCGGTACAGGCCGCTTCCATCCAGCGGACGACGTGCCGCTGATGGAGGAACTTTCACCCGCTTCCGCCAACACGTTGGAACTGGACAATGGCATTGCCATGCCCCAACTCGCCGCGGGCGCTGTAGCGGCTGCCTGTACCCAGCGCAAAGACGAAGAAGTGTACCCGGCATGGAGCGAAGTACAGATCGCGCGTGCCGGTAGCGTGCAGTAGCTACTGCATTGTGGCGAGCGCGAACGTCACGATGGAGTCGCCCGCCCCACCGGTTTCATCGCATAGTGCAGACTCGAGTTCGGAAGGCGGCAATGTCATCTCGGCATGCTTGATCTCTTCCGGTGTCGCGCCGTTGAAGCACAGTTCACATACGGCCAGACCGTCCTCCATCTTCACGGGTGGTCCGAAGGTCCGGCATGTCATGGGACGGAATGCGTACAGGTCGCATGTTCCGCTCGCCGGGTCCAGAACCGGGCACACTTCATCATCGGCAAATCCTTCGAAGGCCCACTCCGCGTCTTCCGTCCTGGACAGCACGCCCGTAGCAGGGTCTCCGGGGAAATCTGCGGACAGGCGTGCCGCCGACGCGGCCACACGGCTTTGCACACGTGCCGCATGATCTCCATCGCAATGCGACAGTTGCCTGAGACCTTCACGCAGCCGCTCCGTATCCAGAGCGGAGATGCGAAACACACCGGTGCAACATTGATTGCACCCCGGACGGCACACCAGCCATTCCCCGCTGCGCTGCTTCGAAGCCGCAAAGGCGGCATCGACAATCTGCAGCAGCGCCATATCACCCGCAGGCAGCACGTCTAGCCCTGCAATTCTGGCAAGGGCAAGCCAAGGACTCGCTCGAAGATGGCCGGGATATTGCCCAGCCGCCGGTTTACATCAAACGCCCGTGCAATCCGCCCGGGCGGCAGCAGGGACGTAATCTGCGGATCACCCGCCACCAGGTCGCGGAAGACCTGGTCGTCCTTCCACGCACGCATCGCCAGCCCCTGGACGACGCGATAGGCATCTTCGCGTGACATGCCGGCTTCGGCCAGGTCCAGCAGCAGTTGTCCGCTGAACACCAGGCCTCCGGTCAGGTTCAGGTTGCGCAGCATGCGCTCCGGATACACCATGAGGGTGTCGATGAGAGTAGTCGTCTTGGTCAAGAGGTAATCCGCCAAGGTCGTCTGGTCCGGCAGGATCACGCGCTCTGCCGACGAGTGCGAAATGTCCCGCTCGTGCCAGAGCGCTACGTCCTCGAGTGCCACTTGCGCATTGGCCCGCATGACCCGCGCCAGGCCGCAGATGTTCTCGCAGGTAATCGGGTTGCGCTTGTGCGGCATGGCACTGGAGCCCTTCTGCTTCTCACTGAAGAACTCCTCCGCCTCGCGAACCTCCGTGCGCTGTAGATGCCGGATTTCCGTCGCGATACGATCCAACGACGAAGCCAATACGGCGAGCGTGCCGACATAGGCCGCGTGCCGGTCCCGCTGTAGAACCTGCGTGCTGACCGGTGCAGCCTGCAGTCCGAGCCGGCCGCAAATCTCTTCCTCCAGCGCCGGGGTAATCGTCCCGTAGCTGCCCACGGCGCCGGAGAGCTTGCCCACGCGCATTTCTTCCGCCGCCGCGGTAAAGCGCACGATGTTGCGCTCAGACTCCGTGTACCACAGCAGCACTTTCAGGCCGAAGGTCGTTGGTTCGGCGTGCACACCGTGTGTGCGTCCGATGCATGGCGTCAGTGCAAACTCGACTGCGCGGCGCTTCAAGACGCCGGAGAGTGCGCGCATCCCGTCCAGGATCATCGCGGAGGCCTTTTGTAGCAGAAGCGCCTGCGCGGTGTCGACCACGTCGGTGGAGGTCAGGCCAAAGTGCAGCCAGCGCGCTTCCACGCCAACCTTCTCCGCTACGGCCGTCGTAAATGCAATCACATCATGCCGCGTCTCGGCTTCAATGGCGCGGATACGCTCCACATCGAAGTCACCACGCGATCGAAGTGCCTCCGCTGCCTCCCGCGGCACGATGCCATGGTCGGCCAGCACCTCGGTGGCCGTCGTTTCCACCTCGAGCCATGCGCGGAACTTCGACTCGTCCGACCAGAGCTTCCGCATGGCAGGCCGGGTATAGCGGTCGATCAATGCAGCACTCCTGCGAGTGAATTAAACCCAAGCGATAAACTCAAGTTTAATGGAAGCACGAAGTAGCCATGCCGGAGCGAACCCGCTCTCACCTGCCGTCAAGCAGACATCCTGGCGCTATTTCGTCCTCCGTGATGGCCTTACCTTCCTGTCTCTCACTGCTGTGGCGCTTCTCCTGGGTGGTATCACGACGTTGCTTTTCCGGTCGTTCCAGGCCCATCGTGAGACGCTGGCCGACGAATGGGTTCGGCGCGGCCAGCAGCAACTGCAGCAGGGACAGGCCGAGCAGGCCGCCGCATCGCTCCGTACGGCACTGACCTACCGGCCTGACGACCAGGACACAGAGATGCAACTGGCGCAGGCACTAGCCGCAAGCGGCCATCTCAATGAGGCGGAGAACTACTTTCTCACCCTGTGGGAGGCTGCGCCCGGCGACGGTCCCATCAACCTGCAGCTCGCCCGTCTAGCCCGCACGCGCGGGGACGGACCTACGGCCATCAACTACTACCGTGCCGCCGTCTTTGGTACATGGCAGGGTGACGCACCTCTGCACCGCCGCGATACACGGTTGGAACTGTCGCACTATCAGATTGAGAGAGGCGATCGACAGGCAGCGCGGGCTGAGTTGCTCATCGCCGCAAGCAACAATACCGACGCTGCCACTCAACTGCACATCGGCGGTCTTCTGGAGCAGGCCCACGATCCCTCGAACGCTATGACCGCGTACAGCAACGCCATGGCGAGCGACCCAGCCCGCCCGGTGGCGCAGGCCAAAGCAGGGGAGCTTTGCTTCGCCATGGGCAACTATCACTGTGCGGAAACGTGGCTTGCCGCGGCGCTGCGCTCCAACCACTGGTCCCCTGAGCAGACTGCCCGTATGACGCAGATGCGAGATGACGCATCGCGCCTGCAGCAACTGGCTTTTGACCCTCAACTTTCAACACCGGTGCGAGTCGAACGCCTTGGGAATGCCGCTCATCGCGCGCAGACAACGCTGAACGCCTGCGTGCTGCAAGGGACGGCTTCGGGTGGAGGGCTGCTGTCAGCATTGCAGCAGCGATGGAAGACGTTGGATACAGCAAAGAACCGCTCACAATTGCGTCGCGACGACGACATGCAGCAGCAGTTTTCGTCGCTGATCTACGACACAGAGACTGCGGTCCAATCGTGCAGCGCGTTTGAGAAGGATGACAGGCTCCTGCTCTACCTGCGCAGCCATCCTGTGACACGATTCGGGGCTGCAGGATGAGCAGCACGCCAACGCGGATGGAGGCTGAAGCACCGGTCCAGCCGCAGGCGCCCCCGCTGCGTGAAGAGCGGCTCTTCCTTCTCTTGTCAATTTTCATTGGCATCATCTCCGGCCTGCTCGTCGTGTCGTTCCGCATGGCCATTGAGTGGCTCACCGTCCTTCTGCAGGGCTCGGCACCGCGACCGCATCAGTTCCGGCTGATCCTTGTACCGGCGGGAGTCGGCATCGTTCTCGGCATTATGACGCGCTATGTTTTTCCGGACGTACGCGGGTCGGGCGTCAACCAGACCAAGGCAGCACTGTACATCCATAATGGCTACATCTCCACTAAGACCATGATCGGCAAGTTCCTGCTGGCCGCGCTATCTATCGGATCCGGGCAATCGCTTGGGCCGGAGGATCCTTCGCTGCACTTCGGTGCCGGTGTCGCCTCCAGGATCGGGCGCTCTGTGGGCCTGTCACGGGACCGGATGCGCCTCTTTGCTCCCGTGGGTGCCGCCGCAGGCCTTGCAGCAGCTTTCAACGCGCCCATTTCCGCTGTACTTCTCGTGATCGAAGAAGTGATCGGGCAGTGGACTGCGGCCATCCTCGGCTCCATTGTTCTCTCCGCTGTCGCCGCAGTGGTCGTGGCGCGCTGGTTCTGGGGTGCTGAGCCGATGTTCCGCATCCCGCCGGTCACCCTGCGGGATCCACGCGAACTTCTTGCCTACGCGGTTCTGGGCGTCGTCGGCGGCTTCGCGTCGCTCGCGCTGACAAAGGCCCTGGCGTATCTTCGGCCACGCCTGCGCAGCCGGCCGGCGAACCTGCAGATGTTTTTTCCCGCGCTTGCTGGGATTGCGGTTGGCGCGATCGCCTACTTCGGCGTTCCGGAGGTGCTGGGCACAGGATACGGTGCCATGGACGCAGCCATGCACGCGCAGTACACCATTAAGTTCCTGCTGCTGCTCGCGTTGCTCAAGCTGCTTGCATCCACGATCTCGTTCTCGGCAGGCGCGCCAGGCGGCATGTTCGCCACGGCCCTGTTCATTGGAGCCATGCTCGGCTCCGCCGTCGGGAGTTTTGAGCACATGTTCTTCCCGTCGCTGACCGGTTCCGTCGGGTCGTACGCACTGGTTGGCATGGGCGTTTTCTTTGCGGCCTTCATTCGCGTACCGCTTACGTCCGTCTTCATGATCCTGGAGATTTCGGGCAACTACTCCATCATTCTTCCCGTCATCCTGGCCAATACCATCGCCTATCTCATCTCCCGTTCGCTTCAGCCGGTGCCGGTGCTGGAACTCTTCACCCATCAGGATGGCTTGTACCTTCCATCGATCGAGGAGGAACGCGAAGATGCTCCATTGCGTTTTGAAGACGCGTTGCAGGCCATCACGATCCCTATCATTCCCGGGTCGACAACGCTGCATACAGTCGCAACATCGCACGAACAAAGGCAACAGCTTGAGACAGCAGCAGCGGTCCTCGTCCAGTGCAGCGAGGGCTGGTATGCCGCAACACAGGCGGAGATGAAGGCGGTACTGGGACGCGCTCAACCCGAAAGCGAGCAAACGGTCGAAGACAGCCTCGCATCGAGGCGAACGCCGCTGCTGTTTCCGGATCAGCCCCTGGCCAACGCCCTGCCATATTTCAAAGACTGGCCTGTGCTTCCCATTTCCAATCGCGCGATGCGCGGTGTTCTGGAAGGCGTGCTGACCCTGGACGATGTCCTGAGGCGCTACCAGGGAACGTCAGAAAAGCATCAAGAGATGCCCAGCAGCTCTTCCATCTCCTCGTAGAGGAAACCATATCCGGGCTTATACGGCTGCACCCACTTGCCGTCGATCACAAACTGCGGAATGGCTTTCTTGCCCACGTTCTGCTGCAGGAGGTCGGCTGCACCCGGCGTGCGCTCGATGTCGACCTCTGTATACGGAATACTGTGCTTGTCCAGAAAACGCTTCGCCTCGCGGCAGTCGCGGCACCACGCCGCTGTGTATACCTTGATCTCCATGCCTTCCAGTCTACCGTTTACTGCTCGTGGTAGTTGCGCATCAGGCCGCCGTCGACCACGTAGGTTGACCCAGTGATGTAGCCGGCCTCATCGCTGGCCAGGAATGCCGCAAGCGCCGCCACGTCATCCACCGTGCCCATGCGTCCCAGCGGGATATTGCGCAGAAGCGGATCCAGCTTCGCATGGTCGTCCAGCAAACCTTTGTTGATGGGCGTAACGATTGCTCCCGGAGCGATGTTGTTCACCGTGATGTTTTTCGGCCCAAGCTCCACGGCCAAATCGCGCATGAGCATCCGTATGCCGCCCTTCGAGGCGCAATAGCTGGCAAAGTGTGGGAACACCATATCTTCATGCACTGAACTGATATTGATCACGCGCCCCGGCAGATTTGCCTGCAGCAGCCGCTTCACAAATGCCTGTGTCGTAAAGAACGGTCCCTTCAGATTGACCCCAAGCACCAGGTCATAGTCCGCTTCGGTTACGTCGACGAACTCCGAACCCTTCTCCACGCCCGCATTGTTGACCAGGATGTCGATCTTGCCCAGCTTGTCCCATCCCTGGTTTACCATCGCCTGCACGTCCGACACTTTCGATACATCCGCCCGCACGATGATGCTCTTACGGTCAAATGCCTCGATTTGCTTTTGTGTCTCTTGCGCACCCTCGATGTGGCCGGTATAGTCGATCACCACATCCGCGCCGTCTTTCGCCAGACGCACCGCGATTCCTTGCCCAATCCCGGATGATGCTCCCGTCACCAATGCCACTTTGCCAGACAGCTTGCCTTCGCTCATGCCGATTTGGATGCGGCGTCTTCGTCAAGGGATGAGGCCAAGCCGTTTGAGCCTCGATGAAATTGCGCCATCGGTCCGGCCGTGTGCCTTTGCGATCTGCGCGAGTGGCAAGGATTGCGCAAAGCTGGACCGGAGCAACTCATCCTCCTCATGACTCCAGGCCTCACCCCTGTGCGACAGCTTCAGGCGCGGGTCTTCTGGTTCGTGTGTACGCGTGAGAAGCTGCTCCAGCGCCCATTGCAGGGCGTGAACAGACTCAGGATCCCTCAGGACATGCCCGGATGGAAGCGGTTCCCCTGTCCGAAAATCAACACCTTCAGCAAACGTGCGCAGCAGGTCAGTGGGTGCACGCGGCATGGCACCACCAATGTAGCGCAGAAACGATTGCGTGCGCAGCACACATCATTCAACATGCATTCACCGCTGGTTCACAGGTGTGCGCTTCAATGGCTGCACTCAAGCTCATCCCCCATGCAGCACCCTATTTTGGAGGTCAACAAATGGATCGTCGCAATTTTGTGAAGACAAGCTCAGTCGCTGGAACCGTCGCGTGGCTTGGAGCCTCTCAATCCCTCTCCGCAAGTGCGGCGCCCGGCTACTCTGGCGCGGCACAGTTTGTCGGCGGCGCCAGCGCAGCAGGCATTTCCCAAGCCGATCAAACGATGCTTTTTCAGGTGAGCCAGAGCTACACATCCGCTGACCAGGCCGCCACCTATCCGCAGAGCGTCGCCTCCGGCGATCCCCGCCCGAATGGCGTCGTCCTCTGGACGCGCGTTGATCCCTCCCGGCAGGTCGCAGGCAACACAACCATTGCCTGGCAGATCAGCAAAGACGCCACCTTCGCTACGGCCTCTATCGTGCTGGAGGGCACCGCGCCCATTCAGCAGGCCGCGGATTCGACCGTCAAGGTAGCAATTTCGAACACCGCGCTGAACACCTACACCAACCACTTCTACCGCTTCATCTATAACGGCGTCCCAAGCCGTACCGGCCAGTTTAAGACCCTGCCCGCACCCACGCAGAACCTGCCCGAGATCAAGCTTGGCTACGTCGTCTGCCAGGACTACGGCAACGGCTACTACAACGCGCTGCAGTATCTTGCGCAGGAGAACGTTGACTACGTTGTTCACCTTGGCGACTACATCTACGAAACGATCAGTTCGTCCAGCTTCCAGACGAACCCCGTGCGCACCGTTCCGGCCTTCGCCTCCGGCGGCAGCATCCCGCAGAACGTCGACGACTACCGCCACCTGTATAAGGTCTATCGCAGCGACCTGAACCAGCAGGCCGTGCATGAGCGCTTCACCTACATCCTGCTGTGGGACGATCACGAATTTGCCAACGACTGCCACCAAGACTTTCATCCTGACGACAACACCGCCCCTAACTCCGCGACAACACCGCAGCCCGCTCTGCGCCAGGCAGCGAACCAGGCGTGGAGCGAGTATGGCCTGGCAAACACGCCCTTCGACCCCACGCAGAACTGGGATAACTCCATCCAGGTCTACCGCACTTTCTCCTTCGGCCCGCTCGCCGAGCTGATCGTCACGGACGAACGTCTCTATCGCGACGGCCCGCCCTGCGGCAACAATGAGGCCTTTCAGCGCTACTTCTCCGTCGGCTGCTCGGAGATGGGCGACAGCTCCCGCACCATGCTGGGCCAAACGCAGCGCGCATGGTTCCTCAACCAGCTCAGATCGTCCACCGCTACCTGGAAGCTTTGGGCCAATGAGGTCATGCTGATGCAACTTAAGTTTGGCCTGCTTTATATCGATCTCGACCAATGGGACGGCTACCAGCAGGAGCGCAATGCCATCCTGAACGCCATCAAGCACGGCAATATCAAGAACGTCGTGGCACTCACCGGTGACCTGCACACTTTTCTGGCCGGCTATCTCAAGACCGATTTCGACAATCCGTTCGAATCGCACGTCGGCATCGAGTTGATGGTTGGATCCATCACCTCTGCCAACTTCGCGGAGGAAATTGAGGCAGCGCTTCCACTCTCAAGCCGCCCTGTTCCCGCCAAGCAGATGGGCGTGCCACCCAATGTGCTGGACCCGATCATTCGCGCAGCCAACCCGTGGATCCAGTATTGGGACTCATCCACCCACGGCTACGGCCTTCTCACCATCACACCGCAGCAACTGGAATGCGTCTTCAAGGCAGTCACCACCATCACCGAACCCACCGCAGACCTGGTGACGTTGAAGACGTTCGGTATCCCGAATGGCAAGGTTCAACTGAACATGAGCTAGAGCGGGTTTCCGCGCACGATATCAACGTCGTGCGCGGAAAAATTCTTGCAACAACCCCGCGCATTCTTCAGCCAGCAGTCCGCTCTCCACCCGCACACGGTGGTTCAAGCGTGGATGGTTCAACACATCGAGTACCGATCCGCACGCTCCCGCCTTGGGATCAGGTGCGGCAAACACCAGACGCGCGATGCGTGCATGCAGGATGGCTCCCGCGCACATGGCGCACGGCTCTAGCGTCACAAACAACGCGCAGCCATTCAACCGGTAGTTGCGTAGGTGCCGCGCGGCTTCGCGCATGGCAACAATCTCCGCGTGAGCCGAAGGATCGCTGTCCCGAATAACTCGGTTTTGCCCCCGCCCAATGATCTCTCCATCCAGCACAACTACGGCACCTACGGGAACTTCACCGTCGCGCGTGGCACTCTGCGCCTCGGAAACCGCAGCCTGCATCGCTTCAAGATCACTCATCATCAGGGCGTAGGGATAATCGCCACAGGCACACGCGAAGCACCGCTGCCATCCGGCCCGGGCAGCTCCTTCAGATATTCGGCGCTCAGGGTCTTCTTCTCCACCGCCACGGGCAACAGCGTGGGGTAGAACTGCACATACGTGGTATCGACTGCCGCGTGCGCCTCATGGCACGTGTAGCACGACGCAGGCTTCGCAACCAGCCGCTCCGTCCCACCCTTCGCCCGCACATAGAACGCCCACGCACCATCCCGATTGGTATGTATCTCCAAACCGGTCACCGTCGCGCCCTGCGTCTTGCCTGCTTTGTTGATCGATACCGCGCCCTCACCCACGCGGTTCTCCAGCACAAACGTCGTATTCGCTGGCCAGTGTCCCGTCTGCTTAAAGCTCCGGTACGCCTCAGGATTCACAAACACGTTGTCAAAAACTGACGCATGCGCTGCCGTCAGCCCCACCGCACCTGGCTCGGTGTACGTCATATCCAGACCACTCGAAAGAAACACCCATTCCCGGTAGTCCACTGGGACAGGAATACTTGGTGCCTGTGCAGCGGCAGTACAGAGTACTACGAATCTTAAAGAAGCAAACAAGAAAGCAAATTGATAGGGCAGTTGGCGCACGTACACCTCAAACTCGGTGAATGTTTACAGCGTACACTTTGCTTGCCGTACTACGCCGGCTCCTGCTGCGTCATGCAGTGCAGCGCACCCAGCCCCCAGATGAAGTCGCCGCAATGGATGCCTACGACCTTCCGAGTCGGAAAGCAATCGGCCAGGATGTTCAGAGCGACGCGATCGTGCGCATCGTTAAAGGTGGGCACCAGCAGAAGGTTATCGGCGATGTAGAAGTTCGCATAACTCGCCGGTAGACGCTCGCCGTCGAAGATCACCGGCGAAGGCATCGGCAGCTCGATCACGTTGTAAGCCGAACCATCCGCACGCTTCGCGCTCCGCAGCCGATCCAGGTTCTCCGCCAATGGCAGATGATTCTCATCCGCGGTATTACGCTCGACGGCAGCAACGATAGTGTCTTGCGAGACAAACCGGGCGATGTCATCCACATGCCCATGCGTATCATCGCCCGCGCAGCCCCGGTTCAGCCAGATCACCTGCTCCACACCGAGATGCCGCGCAAACACCTGCTCCAATTGCTCGCGGCTGACACCCGGATTGCGCTGCTGCACTTCGCTCAGCAGGCACTCCTCTGTCGTCAGCATGGCACCCGCACCGTTCACATCAATGGAGCCACCTTCCAGCACCACGCGCCGGTCCACGCCATCCACCGTCACCATCGGATCGAAGCGCGGCAGGTTCCGCAGCTTCGCGACATGCTCCGGAATCTGGTCGTCATGCTGCCAGTTGGGATACTTTGCCCATGCATTGAACTTCCAGTTCGTAATCGCAAGATCGTTCGCCTTCTTCACAAAAATCGGCCCGGAGTCGCGCAGCCAGATACGGTCTGTCACCCAGTGATGAAAGTGCAGCCGCGCCAGGTTCGCCCCGGCACGCAGCAGGATGCGTCGCGCCACCGTCTCCGCCTTGGCATGGTTCACCAGGATGTTGACCTCTTCCACCTGCGAGAGGTGCCGCACAATCTCCGAGTACACCCACGGAATCGGCTGAAACTTCCCCGGCCAGTCCTCCGCATTGTGCGGCCACGCAATCCACGTGGCAGCATGAGGCTCCCACTCCGCCGGCATACGATAGCCAAGACTGTTTGTAATGTCACTCATCGTAATGAGTGTATCGGGCCGGTGTTTCTAACCACTGCGGGGTAATCTATCTGCTGCTGTAATGCATGTAGGTATGCAGCTTCCAATATGCCATTGCTGTACGAATGTCCTCGGTCGCCATCCACCGGAAAGCCAAGAACAAGCTCCGTACCGTACCACGTGTACAGGAAATGGACAGCGATGCGGCAGCTGCTGCCTTCAGGTATAAAACGTAGATTCGCAGAGGTACTCAGGTTGGTATGAACTATTTGCGCAAGCGGTCCTGGCCGTTGATACTTCAGATCGTCAGTGGTGTACTTGCTGATCACGTTGCGATTGCTAAAGAGACGATGACCTTCCTCGTCATGCAGCTTTTTCGTACTTCCAGTCAGGCAATCGGTGCAGGACGGATCCGATGTTAGTGAAAATGCCTGCCTTTGGAAGTAGGCAAGCGTATCAGGACGTACCGCGTCGCAAGGCTGAGAAAAGGTGTACTCCACAGGAGGTGTATCCACGGGAAATTTGCTCTGCGCACCAGCCACCAATTCCACCAGAAAAGCTATATGTAGCCAACGCAGCATCATCCGCAAATTCTACCCCCGGCATCAATCCAAAAACCGCTTCGTCACGCCCTCATACGCATCCACACGCCGGTCGCGCAGAAACGGCCAGTGCTGCCGCGTGATCTCCACCTGTGCGGGATCGATGGTGGCATACAAAAGCTCTTCCGCGTCATGCGAGGCCTTCGCCACAATCCGTCCAAACGGATCGGCAATAAACGACCCACCCCAGAACTCGATCCCCGCGCCCTCCGGCCCAGGCATCTCCACGCCGTCGTGCACCACATCGCCATGCTCCATGCCCACGCGGTTCACCGCGCACACCCACACGCCGTTGCTGATGGCGTGCGCGCGCTGCGTCGTCTGCCAGGCATCGTACTGCGCCTCGCCAAACTCCGCCTTCTCGCTCGGATGCCACCCAATTGCCGTGGGATAGAACAGCACCTCCGCACCCTTGAGCGCCGTCACGCGCGCGCCCTCCGGATACCACTGGTCCCAGCACACCAGCGTGCCGATGTTACCCGCGCTCGACCGCAGCGCCCTGAAGCCAAGATCGCCCGGCGTAAAGTAAAACTTCTCGTAGTAGAGCGGATCGTCCGGGATATGCATCTTGCGGTACACATCCGCAATGCTGCCATCGCGCTCCAGCGTCACCGCCGTATTGTGGTACAAACCCGGCGCACGCCGCTCAAACAGGGAAGCGATGATGACGACGTTATTCTCCCGTGCAACCTGCGCCAGCCGCTCCGTCGATGGCCCCGGAATCGACTCCGCCGTGGCAAACAGCGCATGGTCTTCTCGCTGACAGAAGTACTGCGCGCGAAACAGTTCCGGCAGGCAAATAAGTTCCGCACCAGCCTTCGCAGCTTCCGCAATCCGCTCTGCGGCTTTGTCCAGATTCGTCCGCGGGTCCGGTTCGCAACGCATCTGGATCAGCGCAACATTCGTCTTCTTCATCTCTTCCTCAATCAGCGGAACCGTAGAACTGTAGACAGACTCCCGAGGGAACGATCATGTGGAACTCGCGGCGACCCCAGAACTTCATCTCAAGCGGTCCCATGGGAACACCACGTTCCAGTGTATTCCTGATGCAGGGCATCCAGATCGGCGACGCCAATGCTGAAGCTGGCATTGTCCGCCCACTCCCGGTTATTGTTCGGCACCAGCAGAAAGCTCACGTTGTTTCGCTGCATGATAGCGCCGCCATCCCACTGTGCGGCTATCTCAAACCCGAGCTGCTCTCTATAGAAGAGAATCGCTTTCTCAAGTGTGCCTCCGGTTGGAATAAGAGGCGTGACGGATTGGAATCTGGCCTTACTCACGACCTCCATCTATCCCATCACCTCGCGGATGTCCCTCGCCAACGCATCCACACGCGCCAGCTCCGTATCCCAGGCGAACATGAACCGCGCACCGCCGCCAATGAACGTGTAGAACCGCCACCCACGCTCCCGCAAAGCCTGCAGTCGTTCTTCGTCCGTCAACAGGAACACGGCGTTCGCCTCCACGGGAAACATCACCTCAGCATGCCGCAATCCCTGAATGGCCAGGCAAAGCCGCTTCGCGCACGCATTGGCGTGCTCCGCGTTGCGCCGCCACGCTCCGCTCTCCAGCATCCCGATCCACGGCGCGCTGAGGAACCGCATCTTGGACGCAAGCTGTCCCGCCTGCTTGCACCGGTAGTCGAAGTCCAGCGCCAGTTCCTGATCGAAGAAGACAATAGCCTCACCGATCGCCATACCGTTCTTCGTGCCGCCGAAGCAAAGCACGTCCACTCCGGCTTTCCACGTCATCTCCGCGGGTGTGCAGCCCGCACTCACGATCGCATTGCTGAACCGCGCGCCGTCCATGTGCAGGTGCAGCCCAAGCTCCCGGCATGTGCCGCTCAACGCCCGCACCTGGTCCACGGAATAGACGCGGCCCGTCTCCGTGGATTGCGTCATCGTCACCGCGCGCGGCTTGGGAAAGTGGATGTCCTTGCGCGAAGTTGCGAGGGCACGAATGGCCTCCGGCGTCAGCTTGCCATCCTTTGTCGGCGCGGTCAGCAGCTTCGATCCATTGGAGAAAAACTCCGGCGCGCCGCACTCATCCGTCTCCACATGCGCGCTCTGCGTACAGATCACGGAGTGATAACTCTGGCAAAGCGAAGCCAGCGCCAGCGAGTTGGCCGCCGTGCCGTTAAACGCAAAAAACACCTCGCACTCCGTTTCGAACAACTCACGAAACAGGTCGGAAGCCCGCTGCGTCCACGGATCGTCGCCGTACGCCGTGGCATGACCCCGGTTCGCCTCTGCGGTTGCCGCCCATGCCTCCGGGCAAACGCCAGAGTAGTTATCGCTGGCAAACTGCTGCGTGTCGTCCTTGCTGATGTGCGTCATCGCTGTCCTTTGGATGAGAACGCCGACAGCACGACGCGCGTAACTTCATGCAGGTTCCGACGATTTAGAGTCGTCCATTGCATCCCAGATGTCTGGCTCCGGACTGATCACGTCACCCGTAATCTCGAATGTGCCTGCCATGCAACCGACGATACCCACTGCTTCCTGACCGCATGCTGCTTCCTCGTGAACAGGCTCCGCGGTCGTGCGTTTAGGCGTATCCGCGTGCTCGAGAGCGTCTGGCTGCCTCTTCATCTGACCTATGCCTTTTCCTCATCGTCAAAGATCAGGATTGCAGCCGCAATCGTGGTCGTCCATAGACCCTTCTTGTCGCCCACCGCACTTTGCGTCACATTCGCCGTGCGCACAATCTTGTTGGAGATCCGGTAAATCTCTTTCTTTTCATCCCAGCTTGTGTCGGGATCGAAGTCCACGTCCAATGTCGTCGCCAGCATCTCCGCCGCAAGCTCCTCGGCGTAGTCGCCGGCCTGCTCTTCGGTCTCGCCGAAGCTGTGGTGTTCGGACAAGTAGCCGTATGTGTTTCGGTCCGTCGGGATCGCCACCCCGATCGATGACACGACCAGACGGTGCGGCTCGCGCGTGCTGTTTTCCGCCACCACGGCAAAGACCACCTCGCCCGGATTCAGGTACTTCAGTCCCTCTTTGCGCGTAATCATCTTGCATTTGGGTGGAAAGATTGACGAGACACGAACGAGATTCTGTGCCGCGATGCCGGCGTCACGCAGCGCCATTTCAAATGATGTGAGCCGCTCTTTGTGGCGGCCGACGCCCTTGGTAAAAAACAGGCGCTTGGGAACCATGTTCATGCCCAACGTTGTAACTCCTGACGACTCAAAAAATTGTGGGTAGAGTGATGCACGAACGACGGAACGCCTGTCATACACGAGTGCGCCCGCGTTCAACGCACCCGATTGAAAATATCACACTCTACCGGACGCAACCGCGCCACGGAATGTGAAAAGACGGTGAGGTGCGCCGCGCCATTTTCTGTTACTTTTCCAACAGGGAGCGATGTCGCCTCCTGTCATCTCCAGCAACTCATTTTTCAGGTCAGGTCCGCAGGATCGTGCCGTCTGCGCGCACTACAGCAAGGAGTCGTTCATGTCAGGCAACTACCGCGATTTTCTCGAGCTCTCCTACGAGGAGCTCACCGAAAAAAACCTTGCCGCCAAGGAACAGCGCAAGCAGCGCGTTGACGTCGGCAAGATCCAGGAAGAGCGCCTCAAGTACCTGACCGACACCAGGGGCATCAAGGCCGTCACGGTGGTCTTCAGCGATCTGGAAGGCCGCCTGCACATGCTCGACTACGACAAGAACTTCCTGACCGGCTCCTTTGACAACCTGACCTTCGACGGCTCGTCCATTCGCGGCTTTACGGCGCAAAAGGAAAGCGACCTCCGTCTCGGCCTGGACTGGAACGCCTTTTACTGGACGCCCGCCGATGTCTTCGGCTCCGGCAAGGTCCTCGTCTTCGGTGAAGTGATCGACAAGAACGGCCAGCCCTACGCCGCCGACCTGCGCGGCATCCTGAAGCAATACGCCAATCAGCTTTACACGGATCAGGGCTACACCCTGAACGCGGCGAACGAAGTCGAAGGCTTCCTCTTTGAAGGCGTCGATGCGGAGCGCACCTTCCACAAGACCGGCACCTTCGAGTACGTCAACGCGGGCGGCTACTATCATTCGCTGCCCGGCGACCCGCTGCGCGAGTTTATCGACACCGCCGCAGAAGTGCAGCGCGCCATGGGCTTCGAAAACGAGAAGGACCACCCCGAAGTCGCGCCGTCGCAGTTT
This sequence comes from uncultured Terriglobus sp., assembly GCA_964251045.1. GTDB lineage: Bacteria > Acidobacteriota > Terriglobia > Terriglobales > Acidobacteriaceae > Terriglobus. The sequence continues at coordinate 21,583 of CAXUHI010000035.1, forward strand.
GAAATCAACTACAGCTACGGCGACGTCGTCTCGGCTGCCGACCAGATCCAGCTTTACAAGCTCATCTGCCGCCAGGTCGCTACGCAGCTCGGCATGACCGCATCCTTTCTGCCCAAGCCCGTCACCGGCGTCAACGGCAGCGGCATGCACACCAACGTGTCCATCACCAAGGACAAGAAGAACCTCTTCTTCGACGGCAAGGGCGAAGAGGGCATGTCGCAGATGGCGTGGAGCTTCATCGATAAAATCCTCACCCACGGCAACGACATCTGCCTCCTGCTCAACGCCAGCGTCAACGCCTACCGCCGCCTTGACCCGCACTTTGAAGCGCCCAACCAGATCAAGGCGTCCGCCACCGACCGCGGCTCCATGGTTCGCATCCCCATCGGCAACGAGAAATCGGCCCGCGTCGAAGTCCGCTCCGTTGGCCCCGACGCCAACCCCTACGCCGTCCTCTACTCGATCTTGAAAACCGGCCTCGACGGCGAGACCGCCAAGATCGAGAACCTGCGCCAGGCCCAGCGCTACCTGCCGGACAACATCTACACCGCGCTCGAGCACTTCCGCGGTGCCGATTGGACCACCAAGCTCCTCGGCGAAGACGTAAAGGCCCGCTACGCTGACCTGAAACAGGCCTCAGCCGACCGCTGCCCGCGCCTTCTCGGCACTGTCGTCAAAGGCAGCGAAGTCCAGTTCCACCACGACGTCTACAACCAACTCCTCTGGAACCAGTTTTAGCCAAGCAATCAGAGGCGCTACTTACCTGAAGAGGTACTTGCTTTCTTTCGGAGGGGCACGGCTTCAGCCGTGCCTTTTCTGTGCTATCCAACTGGCGGCTTTAGCCGCTGAGATAGATCTGAGATGACCGGCAAGGGAGATCCATCGGAGCCCACTCGCCCTTTGCGCTGAAGGCGTAAAACATAATGTTCACATCCTGCGTCACAGAACCCTTGTTCCGTCCCAACTCTTCCGAAATCTGAACGCTGAATGGCCATACTGGCTTTAAGAGAGTTGCGCCTCGCGATGTTTCACGTGAAACATTCTTTATAAGCTCTGCGGAAAGAAGGAGTTGCGAGCAGGCCGAGTGAAAAGATGCGCCACGTGTCCTGTTTTTAGGCAGAGGCAACCCGGACGGTGCCTACATCGTACAGAGATGTGGGCTTGCTCAAGGCTACCGCGTATGATGGCGGGTATGGCCGTCATCCACATCTCGGAAGCCGAGGCCGCGCGCGACTTCGCCAGGCTGATAGCCCAGGTCCGCGCTGGAGCCGAAGTGATCATCGAGAACGAAACTATCCCGGCAGCGGTCGTTCGCGCAGCAACTCCAGCGCGCCGCTCCATCTCTGAGTGCATTGCACTAGCCAAGGCGCACGAGGAAGAGAGCGGAGAAGCCCCGAGTCTCCACCCCGACTTTGCCTCTGATGTAGAAGAGATCATCGCTAACCGCAAGCCGTGGAATGCACCGGCGTGGGCCTGATCCAGTGGGTCTAGTCCTCGACTCAAGCGTAATCATCGCAGCCGAACGCCGTGGCCACACGGTCCGCCAGATGCTAGAGCAGCTACAAGCTGCATACGGAGAGATCGACATCGCCCTTTCCGTCGTGACGATCGCCGAACTGATGCATGGCGCATACCGGGCCAAATCAGACGACCAGAAACAGCGTCGGCTCGCTTTCATTGACCGCTTGTGCAGCGACGTCCCAATCCATCCCATGAGCATTGAGATAGCCGGAACGGTGGGACGAGTTGAAGGTGAGCAAGCAGGCAAGGGTGTTGCCATTAGCTTTGAGGACCTCGCGATCGGCGTCACAGCACTGCAACTCGGCTATGACGTGGCTACGATCAACGTGCGCCACGTCGAACGCATCCCCGGCCTAAAGATCGTGGCTATCTGATTCATCACCGCCGCGACTCCGGCAACCGCACCCGAAATACCACGCCAGCCCCCAGCCGCACGCCGCTCTGCCGGTTATCCGCCCCATTCGGCAGATTCGTCTGTAAATACTCCACCTGCGCGGCACGCACCCACACGCTATGCGTGACCCGCACCTCCACTAATGCGCCAGCGGCAAACGCGAACCCTGTAGCAGTGTTCGACTGCTGCGTCCCGTTCGAGAAGTCCGACCCAAGGCCATGCGCCGCCCCAAACAGCGCCTGTCCGGCAACCGAAACCCGCCGCAACGGCACCGTATATCGAGGCCCGGCCAGTAGCGTGATCGTGCTGAGCCCATGTCCGGTCCCCGGCTCATTGGAGGTTGTCGTCCCCGCTACATCCACCGCCGCCGACAATCCTGCCAGCAGACGAAACGCCACGTCGGCTCCGCCACCCGTCAAGAAGAATCTCTGTCCACCAACCGTCTCCCGCGAGTCTGTTGCCACAAACCGCACACCGATGGGTAGCCGCGCACCATCCACCTGCGCCCACAAACCGCGTGTCACGAGCAACGCCACAAAGGCAGCAAATACTCTCAAGGCGTCACCACCAGACCCACCGATGACGAATGCACCAGCGTCGAACCCAGAACGCCCGTTGTGGTAGCCGTTATGGTAGCCGTGTAGTTATGCGTGCCCGACAGATCCGCCGCCGTTGTCCCCGCCCGGTATCCGCTGCCGCACCCGCTCACCAGCAGCAGGAAAGCACAAGCGAAAGCGCAGACCAGGCCGACACCAAGGCGCCGCCGCCAGAACAACAGCGGACCCGCCATCGCGAGACAAGCGACTGGCACCGTCCGCATCCACTTCTCACGCGCCACGGTTGCCGGCAGCTTCACCGTAAGGCTTAGGTTCAGGGAATCCCCACCCAGCGTCAGCGTCGCAGGCAGAAACGTAGCGGTCGCGCCGCTTGGCAACCCCGTCACCGCAAACTGCACCGCGTGGTTCAGCGTTCCATTCACTGGCACCAGCGTCAGCGGTACGATCACGTTGCCGCCTAGTGTTCCGCTATAACTTCCCGCGCTAGCTGAGAGGGTGAAGTCCGGCGCGGGGATGACCGTCACGCCGATCCCCGGGGAACTGCTCGTGCCATAGACCGCATCTCCGCTGTACACAGCCCGTACCGTATGCGCGCCTGCCTGCATGGAACTTGTCGTCACGCTCGCCTTGCTGCTCACCAGCGCCACCGACGAAATCGCATTCGCATTGTCATAGAACGTCACGTTTCCCGTAGGCACCTGCAGCAGTGAACCGGCAACGGTCGCGCTGAGCGCCACCGGAGCACCCGCGTAGCTGATGCTTCCATCACTCTGGAGTGCGGTGATACTGTTCGCCAGCACGCCACCTGCTGTCCCTGTGCCCGTCAGGAAGAAGGCCCCCGCAGCCGCCCCGCTCACGCGTACCTGTCCCGCAGCCTGCACCGGCCCTTGCGCCGTCGGTGAAAACGTCAGCGCCACCGTGCAACTCGCCCCGGCCTGCAAGGCGAACGGAGCCGCGCCGCACGTCCCTCCACCTGTCACCGCAAAGCCACTCGGCACCAAAACACTAAGGACCTGCAACGCCGCCGTCCCACCGTCCTGCAGGGTAAGCGTCTGTGCGGAACTGCTCTTGCCCACTGGCACACTTCCAAATGCCAGGGTCGTCTGCGCAATCCGCTGCACCTGGTGATTCAGCCGGTCGCTCACCGCAACATACCCATCCGAGGTCGCAACAAACCCAGGTTCATTCAGCGGAGTTGCTGTCGGCGGGCCAGCAGACATGGCACCCTGCCCGCCGTTCCCTGCAAGGACTGAACCACCGTTCACCCCGCCCTGCACGATGGTTTGATTGCCTGGATCTGCAGCGTATACCACACCACTCCCATCCACTGCCAGCCCACTCGGACTGCGCACCGCCACGTTACTCCCCACCGCATACGCCGCAATCGTGCCGTCTGTATTCAGCACCCGGACCCGCCGCGCCGCGCGGTCCGCGATCAGCACGCGCCCATCCGCCAGCACCGCAAGCCCTGTCGGCTGCTCCAGCGACGCTGCCAGCGCCGAGCCACCATCACCGCCGTCACCTTCCGCACCGTTACCCGCCACCGTGACGATCGTCCCGTTGGCCAGCAGCTTGCGCACACGATGGTTCCCCGCATCCGCAATGAACAGCGCTACGCCCGCATCCAGCGCCAGCGCGGTGGGGGTACGTAAGGCTGCTGCGACAGCTGATCCGCCGTCACCTGCAAATCCAGCGACGCCGTTCCCGGCAACCGTCGTGATACTTCCATCAGAGCCAACTCGCCGCACCCGCTGATTCCCTGTATCCGCGATGTAGATG
>CAXUHI010000036.1:0-12927 GCA_964251045.1 uncultured Terriglobus sp.
GCGCAGGATGGCCTCGATCCGCAGCACCAGCTCCTGCGGCTCGAACGGCTTTGCGAGGTAGTCGTCGGCGCCGATGGAGAGCCCCTCGATCCGATCCCCTGCCAGGCCCCGGGCGGTCAGGATCAGCACCGGCGTCGCGCTGCGCCCCCTCACCCAGCGGGTGAGCGAGAAGCCGTCCTCGCCGGGCATCATCACGTCCAGCACCAGGAGGTCGAACGCCAGGCTGGAGAGCAGCCGCCGCGCGGCCGCCGCGGCCGGCGCCGGCGGCCCCCGCAAGCCGGGGGGGGGGGGCGGCGAGACTTGGGCGCCAAGCTCCACTGTTCGCCGCACGAACTCTGGCCCCGGCTGCGCTGGGTCAATCAGGGCATTCCGCCGTCCTGCCTGATGGTACGCCGCGCCGCCATGGACGCAGTGGGAGGATTCAGTGAGAGGCAGGTCGGCTCAGAGGATTGGCATCTACTCTTTCGCCTGCGTGCGCTTGGCGAGTTCACGATGTGTCCAGAGCCGTTGACCTGTTACCGGGTCAGTCCGGGCGGCTTAAGCGGCAACGCTACCCATATGTTCAACGACTTCATGAAGATGCTGGACGACACCCTGTTGACCGGTCTGGTTGGCGTGGAGCGGGTATTGTGGCGCAGGCGCATCATTAGCTACCAGGCGTACAAGGCAAGCCTGACCGCGCGTGGGGCCGGGGACAGCGCAACGGAACAACACTTCATGAAGCTGTCTCTGTCCACATGGCCTTTTCCCACCTGGGCACCGGAACGCTTCAAGGCCTTCGCGGTGACCGCGCTTCGTATTTTGACCGTACAGTAAGCGTGGCGAATTCGAACTCTGAAGAAGATCCCAGTCATGTCCGATCTAGACATTCGCCGTGACCAGGTGTTTTGAGCAACTCGGCCAATGCGGCGGTGATCCTTCATGAGTTGATTCAGCGCGCACCTACAGCCTGCTTGGTGCGGTCGCTACTGTTTCAAAAGGCGAGCGAACCGAAAAGGACATTGCTTACCAGTTCTCGCTGTACTCGAACACGTTTGTTGCTTTACCGGTGGGTGCAGGCGTGCATGATGCGGGCGATGGTGCGTTCGCGGACGTCTTCGGTGAGTTCGTAGACCTGATGGTCGCGGTAGACGCGGATGGTTTTGCGTGTGGTGTCGACGAGGACTTCGCAGTGGTGGCACTCGCACAGGTGCGAGGTGATTTCCTGCAGCAGGTCCGGTTCTACTTCACCGTCGAAGTAGTCGGTCATCTTCGCGAGAAAGTCTGTGCAGGTCACGGCTTGGTGCTCCCGTTCTTAGGCTTCATGTAGCGGCTCAGGCGCTCTCGCAGCTGGAGCCGTGCACGGAGCAATCTCGACTTCACCGCCGGAACGCTCAAACCAAGGGCGTTGGCCGTCTCTTCCGTCGACAGATTTTCGATGTCGCGCAGGGTGAAAACGGTGCGGAAACCGGGCGATAAACCTGCGATGGTGCGTTGCAGGATGTCACCGAGCTCGGACGTACCATACTGCTGCTCAGGGTCGGGTGTCCAGTCGGCGAAGTCGCGCGGAATGGATCCCTCGTCGGTCTGGACGTCCTGGTCCATGGAGACGGTGCGGCTGGTTTTGCGCTTGCGGAGCCGCATGAGGCTCTCATTCACGGCGATGCGCGTCAGCCAGGTGGAGAATTTGCTGTTGCCCTGAAACTGGTCCAGCTTGGTGTACGCCTTCATGAAGACGTCCTGGGTGATGTCCTCGGCGTCTTCGCGGTTCTGCGTGATGTGCTGGGCAACGCGGAAGATCTGCCGGTCGTACTGGCGGACGAGCTTTTCATACGCGGCGGTGTCGCCGTGACGCGCGGCGTCCACGAGGGCTACGTCGGGGTGGATTTCCGTGACGGGTTGTTCGACGACCGGCATGTGGGCTTCTAGCAGTGTACTTGGCGGGTCAAGTGGGGGCAATGTGGCGGCGGAGGATTGCCGTTGGACGGCTCCGTCCAAGTCACTTGAACAACAATCTTCTGAGGAGTAGCAAGATTATCATCTCAACCAAGGTCAGGAGAACGAACCACTGTCCTGAGATGTTCTGAACAGTATGCATGAGCTTGACGACCGTTAACACGTGCGCAATGAAGAAAGCACCTAAGAATAACCAGAACGATCTGCGCTTCCACAGCCGTCTGCTTCTAAAGACGAACTGACCGAACAGAAACAACGTGAACAGGGTGAAGCCAAACCAAGGCTTGAATACTTGGTCAGGCACTCCCTTTACAGCAGCAATAATGACGCTGCCCAGAAAGATCAGGCTAATGAGCACATAAGCGGCAAAATCTTTCAGACGCCCTGCCGTTATTTTGCTAGTCACATTTGCACCTACGCTGCATCAGGTACACACGTCGTTTTGATGTGTGGACAACTTTGACCACTACACATCCTCGTTCGCCATAGCAGGTAGTGGTGAGTGAAATCGATGATGATTGCGAGTAGCCACATAAATGCTGTGGTAAGCCACAACAGTCTGCCACGTCATTCCTTGTGGCGGATAGGCAAGACTGCCCAGATGCAATCCACCAAAAAGAAGAGACCAAGAACGGGCAATGCAAACATCTAGACGAAGGGTTCACCTGAAACGGGGATTCTCCATGTTCCTCCGGATCCTCCATCCGCCGGATGCAAGCTTGAGATACGCTGCAATCCCAGCTACGTTCGCTGCCACGAGCCGAAGGTTTAGCGAATGGAATGATTGGCTTTCACGAGGAGTTACGGTTGGAGACGACATGAGCCAGTTTGCCTCAATGGTGGAGCGGACGAAGCCAGCCCAAAGAATCTGTTAAGAGGTTTGGCGTTTAGCGCGTGCCTACAGCCCGCTCGTTGAGATTCGGACTTCTACCTGGGCCGTTGGGCCCAGGCTATGATGGCGCGTGCTTGCAGCCCGCTGAATCTGCGCGGTTCTGGTACGGGTCGTCATCTGCGGTGGTTCGGGAAAGTTGGGTGGACGTGACGTGTGGGCGGGTCGCCTCGTCTTAGAGTGGAGACGTGCGGTTCTTTTTGACATGCGGGTTGTTGCTGGGCGTGGTGGCTGGTTCCGGGTGGGCTGCGCCTGCGAAGCACTCGGCTGCTGCAGCTTCTAAGGCGAAGAGCGGCCATGCTGCTTCAGCGTCTCCTACGCATGGCAAGGCTGCGAAGGCGTCGGCGCGGAGTTCTGCTGCAAGTAGCAGGGGCGCGGCGAAGGGCAAGGCGGGCAGCCGCGTTGCGGTACGAGGCCGGGCGAGTGGGCGCAATGCGGTGCATGTGCGAACAACGGTTGTCCGGGCCGATGCGACACCGCAGAGCCGCAGGCTGGCATCGGCGTTTGTGGAATCGGCAACGCTGCGGCCCATGGCGCAGCAACTGGCACTGTCACGGTCGGCGACGGCCTTTGCCGGTGTGCAGAGCTACGCGGCGGCACATCCAGGTGAGGGTGCGGCGGCGGCGTTTTTGGCAATAGGACACGCGTATGCGGCGGACAGGCGGTACGGCGATGCGGTAATCGCGTACAAGCAGGCGTCGGCTGCGGGGTCGGCTTTGAAGGATTATGCCGATTACCTGGGCGCCCAGGCTGCGTTGCAGAACCACGATGCGTACAGTGCGACGACGCTCCTGACCGGGTTCGCGGACAAGTACCCCGGCAGCATTTTTGTGCAGAGCGCTCCAGTGACGCTGGCCAATGCGTATCTGCTGAACAACAATTCAGCGAGTGCGCTGCGGGCACTGGCGACACTGGCTGGGCAGAAGCGATCGCAGAGTGCGGACTATTTATTGACGGAGGCGAAGGCGCATCAGACAGCGGGCGACAACAACGCGGCTGCGGCGCTGTACCGGCAGATTTACGTGCGGCTGCCTTTCTCACCGGAGTCGGCACAGGCGAGCGCCGCGTTGCAGGCGATGGGTGCGGGGCCGACAGCGGGTGAGCGCAAGCTGCACGCGGATGCACTGTTCAATGCGAAGCGGTACGCTGAGGCGGGGCAGGTGTACCACGAGATTGAGCGCAGCGATTCATCCCTGTCGCAGGCGGACCGGAATGCGTTGGAGATTTACGCGGCGGTGTGCGACTTGCGGCTGAAGCACCTGTCGCGGGGCGAGGCGGAGCGGTTGCCGGATACGAGCGATGATAGCGCCGCGTTGAAGCTGTACATCCTCGCGGAAATCTCACGTACCGAGGGTGACCAATCAGGGCACGCCTCGATTTTGCAGCAGATGGAGCAGCGGTTTCCGCATAGCCGCTGGCTGGAGGAGGCGCTGTACTCCGGCGGCAACATGTACCTGATCAAGCGCAACCAGCAGCAGGCGATTGAGCACTACGAGAAGCTGGTGGAGTACTTCCCGAACAGCACGTATGCGCCGTCGGCACACTGGCGCGCCGCATGGCTGAACTACCGCGTGCGTAACTACGCGGAAGCGGCGCGGCTGATGGAAGAGCAGGTGTCGAAGTACCCGGCGAGTTCCGAGGCACCGACGGCGCTGTATTGGCGTGGGCGGCTGTACGAAGACCCCGAGAAGAACCCGGGGCAGGCGGCAAACTTCTACAACGCGCTGATCGCGACGTACCGCAACTACTACTATGCAAACCTGGCCCGGGCGCGGCTGGCGGCCATGGGCACGGTGCCGGCCGTCGATCCGGCTCCAGCGCTGGCCAGCGTGCGTGCGCCTGCACCGCCTACGCTGGTGGCGGCGCTGCCGGAAAACGATCCCCACCTGATCAAGGCACGGCTGCTGGCCAATGCGGCGCTGAACGAGTACATCGCGCCGGAGATCCAGGCCAGCGGGACGAGCGGCACGTGGGGTGCGCTGGCCGAAGCGGAGATTTACACCAGCTACGGCGAGAATGTGCGCGCTCTGCAGACGATCAAGCGCAGTGGTGTCGGATTTTATACACTGCCCATTAACGAAGTGCCGAACGAGTACTGGCAACTGCTGTTTCCCAAGCCGTACTGGGGCGACCTGGTGGCGGATGCACAGGCGCAGGGGCTTGACCCGTACCTGGTGGCGTCGCTGATTCGGCAGGAGAGCGAGTTCAATCCGGGTGCGGAGTCACCGAAGAACGCGATGGGGTTGATGCAGTTGCTGCCTGCCGTCGGCAAACAGGAGGCGAAGCGGGTGGGGATGCGCGGCTTCAGCGCGAACAGCCTGTTCAATCCGTCGGTAAACCTGAAGCTGGGAACGGCGAATCTGCGGCAGGTGCTGGATCGCTATAACGGGACGCCGGAGTATGCGCTGGCGGCGTACAACGCGGGCGACGTGCCCATCCGCAACTGGATGGCGGAGAACAATTACAAGGACCTCCCGGAGTTTGTGGAGTCGATCCCGTACACCGAGACGCGGGACTATGTGCAGTCGATTTTGCGGAACAGGGAAATGTACCGGCAGCTGTATGGGGGCGTTCAGTAGACGGCCTACACTCACTTGTTTTTGAGAGTGCTTTGTCTCGTCCTGGAGGTGAGCCAGCTTACCGCTTCATCAGCGTTCTGGGCCTTGCCCGTAGGTTGCGTTCTTTCCGTGCTTGCGGAAGTAGTGGCGGTCTCGTAGAGCTTGGCTGATCTGCAGCGCGTCTGCCTGCAGCGTGAGGGTGCGGTATGCCATGCGCGCCACCGCCTCCAGCACCACGGCGTTATGGGCGGCATTGTGCGGCGACGTTCCCCACACGAACGGAGCATGGCCGTGCACCAGGCACGCGGGCACGGCCAGCGGGTCCAGCCCGTCCTTATAAAAGCGCTGCACGATGGCCACGCCTGTCTCGTGCACGTAGTTGCCCGCAATCGCCTCGTCACTGAGAGGCTTCGTCACAGGAACAGGGCCGTAGAAGTAGTCGGCGTGCGTCGTCCCGAATGCGGGGATGGCCAGACCGGCCTGCGCGAAGCTCGTGGCGAACTCGGAATGCGTATGCACCACCGCGCCAATGCCCTGAAACTCGCGATAGAGCAGCGTGTGCGTATCCAGGTCGGATGAGGGGCGCAGATCACCTTCGACACTCTGGCCATGCATGTCCGTAACGACCATGTGTTCCGGCTTCATCCGTTCGTAGTCCACGCCCGAAGGCTTGATGACCACGAGGCCCTGTTCGCGGTCCACGCCGGACGCGTTGCCAAAGGTGTACAGCACAAGCCCGCGGCGGACAAGTTCCAGGTTCGCCTCCAGCACCTCTTCGCGAAGCTTCTGTAATAACATCACGAACTCCGTAGCCGTTCGCGCAACGTGCGGAGCTTCGTATCCGCATCGATGACGACCAGTTCGACACCGGCGATTTCGGCGAAGTCTTCGAGATGTTCCGTTGTCAGCGCCCGGCTGAAGCCGGTGTGGTGCGCTCCGCCTGCGTAGATCCATGCCGCAGCAGCCACCTTCAGGCTCGGCCTGGGAACCCAGACGGCGCGCGCAACCGGCAGCTTCGGCAGGGGCTGCTCCGGCGGAATGACGTCGACTTCGTTGACGATCATGCGGAAGCGATCTCCTAAATCAATCAGAGAAGCCACGACTGCCGGTCCGCTGGGTGCGGTAAACACCAGCCGCACCGGATCTGCCTTACCGCCGATGCCCAGCGGATGCACTTCCAGCGCGGGCTTCTCCGCTGCAATGGACGGACAGATCTCCAGCATGTGCGATCCTAAAACCTTAGGAGTGCCGCTGAAGTCGTAGGTGTAATCCTCCATGAATGATGTGCCACCCGGAAGTCCCTGCGCCATCACCTTCATGATGCGCACCAGCGCCGCTGTCTTCCAGTCGCCCTCGCCGGCAAAGCCGTAGCCATCGGCCATCAACCGCTGCACGGCGATGCCCGGCAGCTGCGGCAGGCCGTGCAGGTCTTCGAAGGTGTCGGTGAAGGCAGCGAAGCCGCCCTCTTCCAGAAACGCCCGCAATCCAAGCTCGATCTTTGCGGCAACGCGCAGTGAACCGGCGCGATCATGCTCGCCAGTGATCGTGTACTGTGAGCGATACTCCTCCACCAGGCGTCCGGCCTCAGCGTCGCTGAACTGGTTCATCCGCGCGACCAGGTCGCCCACGCCATAGCCGTTCACGCTGAACCCGAAGGCAATCTCCGCGCTGACTTTGTTGCCCTCGGTGACGGCCACCTGCCGCATGTTGTCGCCAAAGCGGGCGACCTTCAAATGTTGCGACTCGTGCCATCCCGCAGCGGCGCGCGTCCACGCGGCGATCTCCGCAAGCGCGTCTGCGTCCTTCCAATGCCCCACCACGACTTTGCGCGGCAGCTTCAGACGTGTGGCAATGAACCCGAACTCGCGGTCGCCGTGGGCGGCCTGGTTCAGGTTCATGAAGTCCATGTCGATGGTGGCCCAGGGCAGTTCACGGTTGTACTGCGTGTGCAGGTGCAGGATCGGCTTGGTCAACTGCTTCAACCCGCTGATCCACATCTTTGCGGGTGAAAACGTGTGCATCCACAGCACCAAGCCGATGCACGCGTCGCTCAGGCTGGCGTCGCGGCACACGGCCGTAATCTCGCCCGGAGTGGTGACGACCGGCTTGAACACGACCTTGCAAGGGACTGTCTGCACCGCATCGAGCGAGGCCGCGATCTCCTGTGAATGCGAGGCTACCGCTGCCAGCGTCTCCGGTCCATACAGGTGCTGACTGCCCGTGATGAACCAGACTTCAAGTGCTGCGAGTGTGACCATGCTCTCAGGCTATATTGCGGTCGCCGCGCTTTGGAAGGAACCGCAGGGTGTAGAACGTGCCCAAGAACGTCAGCAGCACACCCCACCAGAATGTGGGGTGCAGCGTGTTCAGCACCGTTGGAGCCTCATGCCCGCCCAACCACGCCCACGCGCCATACGTGACCAGCACCACACCATACGCCAGGCACATGATCCCCACGAAAAACCAGATGGAAAGCGCTTCACCACGCCCCGTTCCCTCAGCCATGACCTGCTCCCCAATCCCACATCTTTTCAAGATGTGGGGGCCCCACCTGCATGTAACTCCCTAAAAAAATGCGATGTTCAAGGCGACAAACACAACACTCACCACGCCTGCCCAGAATACCGGCTTCTGCCACAGCGTTCGCGAGCCGTCGTCGGGAATCACGGTTGCGCCATAGACCAGGCCCTCCAGTTCCGCATCGGTCCTGGGCGCGGTCACCAGGCTGACAACGACGGTCACAGCCACGCAGATGAGCCAGCTCCACAGCGCGCGATACATGTTTTCCGCCATCGGCTGGGCATCGCGCGACAGGGCGATGTGCGCCAGGGCAGCTTTGCCCCCGGTCTGCACATACGCAAACATCCCGATAGAGCTAACCGTGCCGGCGAGCAATCCCCAGAAGCCACCCGCCTTTGTCGCGCGCTTCCACAGCATGCCCAGGAGAACCGTGCCAAACAGTGGCGCGATGAAGAAGCTGAAGAGTGCCTGTACGTAATCCATGATGGATCCTGCGTGTGCCACCAGATATGCGGTGCCGATGGAGATCAACATGCCGACCACCGTGGACATGCGGCCCATGAAGACGTAATGCTTGTCCGTTGCGTTCCTGTTGAGGTATGCGCCATAGAGGTCATAGGTCCACACGGTAGAAAAAGCCGACACGTTGCCCGCCATGCCGCTCATAAACCCGGCAACCAGCGCCGTAATGCCCAGCCCCAGCAGCCCCGGCCCGCAGTAGCGGATCAGCATCAGTGGCAGCACCTCGTCATAGGCGTGCTGGCCGCTTGCCTTGGCCACGTCCGCGCCCACCAGGTGCATCACGCTGCCGTCAGCATTCTTCAGCACCGCCAGGGCCAGCAGGCCGGGCACAATCACGATGAGCGGCACGGCCATTTTGAACGCCGCTCCGATGACCGGCGCCAGCTTCGCCGACCGCAGGTTGTTCGCGCTCAACACGCGCTGCACCACAAGAAAGTCCGTTGTCCAGTAGCCAAAGGAGATCACGCCCGCCAGCCCGAAGACAATCCCTGTCCAGTGGATGCCCATGGGGTTGCCCTTGAACGTGCCCAGCGTGGACCACAGGTGCGTATAGTCTCCGGACCCCATGTTGCGCGCGATCTGCGCCTTCAGGTTGGTCCATCCGCCAGCTTCGATCAGGCCAAGGATCGGGATCAGCGCCGCGCCCGCCCAGATCAGCACAAACTGCAGCACCTCGTTGATGATGGCCGACCGCAGCCCGCCCAGCATGACGTACACCGCCACCGTGATGGCGCCCACCCAGATGGAGAACGTCATATTCCATCCCAGCACCGTCTGCATCACGACGGCCATGGCATACATGTTCACACCGGACATCAGGATGGTCATCAACGCAAAGCTGCCCGCGCTGAGGCCGCGCGCACCCTCGCCGAAGCGCAACTTCAGGTACCCCGGCACCGAGTGTGTCTTTGAAATATAGTAGAACGGCATCATCACGATGCCTAGGAACAGCATGGCTGGGATGGCGCCAATCCAGTACCAGTGCATGGCGAGGATGCCGTACTGGTACGCCGACCCGGCCCACCCCATCAGCTCCAGCGACCCCAGATTCGCCGACACAAAACTCAACCCGGCGATCCACGCCGTCATCTCGCGGCCGGCCAGGAAAAACTCTTCGCTGGTGTTTGTCGAGCCCTTCACGTAAAAGCCGATGAACAGCACGATGACGAAGTACAGCGCCAGGATCAGCACATCCACGGGGTGGAGATGCGTCAATTGCTGCGAAGCGAAGAGGGCAAGTGTGTACATGAACTCCTAAACAAACCTCATTCTGGCTTTCGGAAGGGCATAGCTTCAGCTATGCCGTAAAACAGCCCAAGGATGTCCGGCTTTAGCCGCTGAGGTCCGCTACCAAAGTACGTGCACCCTTATACACGCTGACGCACACGGCTTGCGACTTCACGCAGACGCCTCAATACACCTGACAGGTCGCGCGCAGTCTCACCCTTCTGCCCAAACGCAAAGTAAACGTCCCGGTACATGTCATAGAGCTGCTGGTAAACAGCCACAGCGTCCGGCTCCGGCATGTACACCGTATGCCCCGGACACATTTTTGCCTGTGCCTCCTCCACGCTGGAGAAGATTCCCGCCGCAAGCTGCGCAAAGATCCCTGAACCGATGCTCGTCGGAGTCGCGTCGGGCACCAGCACCGGCTTGTTCAGCACATTCGCATACACCTGGTTCAGCACGGCATTGTTCTGCGGCACGCCGCCCGCATTGATCACCCGCTCAATCGGCACACCGTACTCCGCCATGCGGTCCAGGATGATGCGTGTGTGAAACGCCGTTCCCTCGATGGCTGCAAATAGTTCATCCTGTGCCGTGTGCAGCAGGTTCCACCCCAGCGTGATGCCGCCCAACTCACTATTGACCAGGACTGTGCGGTCGCCGTTATCCCACGAGAGCCGCAGCAGGCCGGTCTGCCCCGCGCGGTAGCTCTCCAGTCCCTGCGCCAGCGTCTTTACATCGGTCCCGGCACGCTTTGCAATCGCCTCAAAGATATCGCCCACCGCCGACAGCCCCGCTTCCACACCGGTGTACGCGGGATGCACGCTGCCCGGCACCACGCCGCACACCCCTGGGATCAACCGCCGCTCGTGTCCCATGGCAATGATGCACGTCGACGTTCCCACCACGTTGACCACGTCGCCCTCGCGGCAGCCCGCGCCGATGGCATCCCAGTGCGCGTCGAACGCACCCACCGGCACCGGAATCCCCTCCCGCAGCCCCAGCTTTGCCGCCCACTCCGCCGACAGATGCCCGGCCAGATGGTTTGAGGTCAGTACTTCACCCGCCAGCTTCTCCCGCACGCCATCCAGCAGCGGGTCAATCGATGACAAAAACGCCTGCGAGGGAAACCCGCCCCACTTCGGATTCCACATCCACTTGTGCCCCAGCGCGCACACACTGCGCTTCGCCTGCGAAGGCGACGTCACGCCGCAGAGCGTCGCCGCCACCATATCGCAGTGTTCAAACGCTGAGGCAAACCGCACCCGCTTCTCCGGGTTATGCCGCAGCCAGTGCAGCAGCTTGGCGAAGCCCCATTCATGCGAGTACACTCCGCCGCACCACTGGATTGCCTCCAGCCCCTGCGCATGGGCCAGGGCGGTCATCTCCTGCGCCTCATGCAGCGCCCGGTGGTCGCACCACAGGGAATACTCGTCCAGCGGCTGCATCGCAGCGTCAACCGGCACCACGCTGGACCCAGTCGTATCCAGCGCAATCGCCTCCACTGCTTCGCCGGGAGCAGCCGCCAGCGCCAGCACATCGCGCATCGCCGCTGCCAGCGCGCCCATCTGGTCCGCGTGCGACTGCGTGGCATAGTCCGGGTCGTCACGCCTGCGATGCAACGGATACCCCGCCGAAGCCGTGCCCAGCCGCCCCCGCTCGCTGTCCAACAGCGTCACCCGCACACTCAGCGTCCCAAAATCAACCCCAGCCACCACCCGCATCATTGCCTATCCTCTTTTTAGCTACGCTCACAGTATCTGCGACACACGCCCAACAATTGGGACAAGATGTGGGAGTCGTTTCTAAACACGGTCTACGAGCATACAAACCGCTGGTGTCTCGAGCTTGCGCCTCCAGCAACACTCTCTTCGTCATTCACTTCTGGTTTTATCCCTCCTTAAGGGAAAGGCATGAAGCCCAAGTTTGTGAGTAAACCAGCCAATCTCATGCATTTAAGACACCCAGACCGCACAGGGAAATCAACATAGGCGGTGACAACCATGGAGATCCTAGAGTTGTGAGTGGGTGGTAAAAACTAGTAGCCAGGATGCACATGCTGGCATTAATCTTGCCGGAAACAATATGGTAACTCGTCTGTTTACAATGTTAACGGCCTAAGGCCGCTTACATTTGTCAAGAGCAGTTGCAAGAAACTCATTTAGCAGCTAGACGGTTTGCAGGTCAGCCTGTTCGACTCCTTTGGGCGACTAGTCTTCAAACGGACCAAGTAAGTCATTTTGTAGCAAACGCGCTCGGAACGGCTGGCATAGATGTTGATGTATGTCGCGCAGGAACAATCATCACCGAAGCAGGGCATGTCACGGAGAATGGACAGAGGAATACGATCGGCAAAATCATGCAAGTGACGTTCACCTGGCGTGTCCGGCCGTAAGTTGCAGGGGCCGTCAGGAAGGTCCAAACTCCTGCTTCCAGCCGGACGCCCACGTCGGGGATGTACCCTTGCCGTTCCAGGTAGCCAGCTTCCGTCCGCTTTGGAGGTCATACAGGATTGCCTTTGTCGCATTCCCGTGAACGGGACCCGACAACAGTGCGAGTCTCTTCGCACCACCGTCGAACCTCCAGCGCCACACCATTTGATCGGTCGAGAAGACCCGCTTCTGGCCATGACTCAACACTGCGACAGAGTTTGCGATTGGGTAGGAAGTACAACAGTTAACCACCAGCACGGACCATCCCACGGTCCGCCTGTCGTCCCCGACAGTGGCATTGTCACACCCAACCTGAAGTGGCTCTTTCGGCTGCGGCTTCGTGGTCCCGTCTTCGAAGACCATCTGCAGGGTTCCATCATCTGTGCAATACGCACGCGTCACCGTCTGGGCACGGATCGCACAGGGTACCGTACAAAGAAGAGCGAGTGCCATGGAGTGCCACTGCATACGCCGACAAAGGTATCAGATTGCGGGAATCATCGGACTCCTGGGCCGTCTCAAGGTTGGACCGCATGCCATCAATTCACAAGGTTGCGCACGCACACACTGTGCGTTTGTCTTCTTACCACCGTACAACTGCCGTTACATCTCGCGGTTCCTCAGGATCGACTGCACATAGTCCCGCGTCTCGGTGTAGGGAATCGACTCCACGAACTCCGGCAGGTCCTTGTAGTTGTGCTCCGCTAAGCGATGGCGGATGGCACGTCGCCCGCGTTTGCCAGACGCAAGGGCGTACTCCGGCCCGGGGGGGGGGGGGTGGGGTGTGGGGGGTGGCGGGAGAGTTGGGGTTGGGCGGGGGCGGGGGGCCCGGGTGGTGGGGCGG
>CAXUHI010000036.1:12937-25348 GCA_964251045.1 uncultured Terriglobus sp.
ACGCAGGCCGTCAGAGTTCCTATGCGCCGTAGGCGGCGGCCCCTGCTTCTGCAACGGCGTGGTCCTGTTCACCGGAGCCGCCGCTGACACCGATCGCACCGACGACCTCGCCATCCTTCTTGAGCGGAATGCCGCCCGCGAAGATCATGATCTTGCCGTCGTTCGAGGCGTGGATGCCGAAGAACTGGCCACCGGACTGGGAGTGTGTGGCGAGGTCTTTGGTGCTGATGTCGAAGGCGCGCGAGGTATAGGCCTTCTTGATGGAAATGTCGATGCTGCCGAGCCATGCGCCGTCCATGCGCACGTGCGCGATGAGGTTTCCGCCTCTGTCGGCGACGGCAATGTTCATGGGCTGGCCGATCTCGCCGGCTTTCTTTTCGGCGGCTTCGATGATGGCTTTGGCGTCTTTCAGTGTGATCACAATCTCTCCCGGTGGTGCATGACGAGAGTAGCAGCACCGTGTTGCCGCGCATAGTTGTGATTGGCGGAAGGTGGTGCCCGGGACCGGACTCGAACCGGTACGGCCGGTAAGGGCCTGCGGATTTTAAGTCCGCTGTGTCTGCCATTTCACCACCCGGGCACAATGCCAAATCTTACCGGAATGTGGGGCCAGCGTGTCGAGTTGTGCGTCGCGCTGACACAATGCAGTTCCGTGGGATAGTGCCTGCTGATGAGAAGTCGAAGCGCTCAGGATGCCGCTTTGGTGCTGCTGCGCTGCCGCTCAGGACACGGCATTGAGGCCGTCCGGCGGAGTTGGCTTTGCCTTGCGGTGGCGGGTTCGGTAGAACAAGGCATGATGTGGATCTCGTTTCTCGTCTGCTGTGCTCTTGGACTCTATTCCACTCTCTTGCCGTCGCAACAGCCGGTCCTGGAGACGCGGCTGGCCCAGCGGGATGCGGGTGGGGAGTTGTACGCCGACCGGTTCAGTGGCACGGACCTGAGCGCACGGGTGGCTGCTGCGTTTGCGTCACAGGCTGGCCGGGCAGCGGCTCCTATCCCGTCTGCCATGGTGTTGCTTGCGCCGAATCAGACCTACACGTTTTCCGCGGCTATTCAGATACCGAATGCGACGTCGGCACCGTACATCGTGCGTCCTGTGCTGGACTGCCGTGGATCGACGCTGGTGTACACCGGCAGGGGAGTCGGTCCGGCGGTGTTGGTGCATGGAGAGAATGCAAATAACAGCGCAAACGGCAGCGGATCCTTGCAGAACTGCACGATAGTGCGGAACGATGCGGATGGCCCGGTGGTGTTGGATATGGACCGCAACGGCTTCCAGATACGCAACGTCACGTTGCAGGGTGGACGGAACAGTTACGAGGTAGTCCTGACCACCAGCGATGGCGGGCCGGGATATCGCGAGCAGTCGCTGCTGGAGAACGTTGCCTTTGTGCTGCCGGCAGAGGCTGGCGTGTACGTGCACAACGGTGCGGGTGGCAGCGGCGGATACCAGTACAACTTTGGGAGCCGACTGCGTTTTCAGTTTGGTGGAGCAGGCAGGGACGGCAGCCGGAGCCAGTTTCACTTTGGCGCAGGGGTGAACGCCTTTAACAACTCGTACACCTCCACGTTGAACGCGGAGGGTGGCGGCACGGCGTACATGGTGCGGGCCGATCCGGGTGCGAGCGTGCTGTCCGGGTTCCTGGAGTACAACGGTGAGTCGACCGACGGCAGTGTGCAATTGAGAGTTGGCGGTGGCGGTGTGATTGATATTGCCTGCCGTGCGCTGGCCCGTGCGCAGACGACCTTCGATAGCAACGCATTCTGCCATGCGGACCGGCAGGTGGCGGGACCGTACACCGGATCGGTGCAGATCGCGGGTGAATCGTTTTACAAGGGTGGAGCGCGCGCGGCGGCAACCATCGACACCGGCGATGCGTGGATGCGCTTCGAACCGCTGACGGAGGGCTTCGAACACGACCACGGCACCGAGCAGATCAAGGCATGCAGCACGAGTGAACGCGAGCCGTTCGCGTGGACTTCGAAGGAGTGCATCAACCAGCTCTTCCACGTGGGTAACGGCGGATTTGGCTTTGGACCGGGCTTCCACGATTCGACGCGCGGCAGCAGTGACGCGGTGCCGCACACGGTCAGCGTGCATGGATCGTATGGCAGCAGCGTTCCCGGCACGGCCAATGATGAATACACGCAGTGGGAGCAGGTGGATGGGGTTTGGACGCTGGTGCACACCATGCGAGCTGCTGTTGCGGCGGGCGGTCAGACAGCGCCGGAGATCTGGCGATTTGCGAATGGCAACGGGAGTTTAAGCGATGGCGTGACCTGCCGTGCACGTGGCGATGGTCAAGTGGACTGCGCGGTGAATGGGCGCTCCACGTCGGCTGGCGTGACAGATACCACGCTGAAGGGAAGCGGATGCGCAGTGGCCGTGATCGATGCGAATGGCACTCTGAAGCGAGGCAATGGAACAGCCTGCGTGCCTTGAAAGGCGATGCTGGCAAATGAGACACATGACGCGCATCACATAAGGAGCATTTTTTCAGGAGCAGGGATGCACGTTGTTGTGTTCGGCTTGACCGTGTCGTCGTCGTGGGGCAATGGTCATGCGACGCTCTGGCGCTCGCTGATCGCGGCGATGCTGCGGCGCGGCCATACCGTTGTGTTTTATGAGCGCGACGTGCCGTATTACGCAAGCACGCGGGACGTGTGGGAACTGCCAGCAGGTGCAACCCTGCGGTTGTACGGCAGCCTGGAGGATGTACGGGCCGAGGCGCAGCAGGAGTTAGCGCAGGCGGACCTGGCGATGTGCACCAGTTACTGTCCGGACGGCGTGCAGGCGGCGGAATGGATTCTGGACTCGAAAGCAGCGGTGCGGGCTTTCTATGACATGGACACGCCGGTCACCCTGAAGGCGCTGGACGCGGAGGCGACGCGGGCCTACCTGCCTGCCGAGGGCCTGGGCGGGTTTGACCTCGTCCTGAGCTACACCGGGGGCCGTGCACTGGAGGAGTTGAAGACGCGACTGGGCGCAATGAGAGTGGCACCGCTGTATGGCTGGGTCGATCCCGTTTCGCATCACCCGGTGGGAGCGGTGGAGCGTTTCCGGTGTGCCTTCTCGTACCTGGGCACGTATGCCGCAGACCGGCAGGCCGCTGTCACCGAACTTTTTCTGCGTCCTGCGGCTGCGTTGCCGCAGGAGAAGTTTCTGATTGGCGGCGCACAGTATCCGGCGGAGTTTCCCTGGAGCAGCAACCTGTACTTTACACAGCATCTCGAGCCGGCACAGCATCCGGCGTTTTTCTGCTCCAGCCGCGCGACGTTGAATGCAACGCGGCAGGCGATGGCGGAATACGGGTATTGTCCATCCGGGCGGCTGTTTGAGGCAGCGGCGTGCGGCGTACCCCTGTTCAGCGATACCTGGGAGGGTTTCGAGCAGTTTTTTACGCCCGGCGAGGAGGTCTTGACCGTGCGGTCAACGGACGATGTGCTCGCAGGACTTTCTCGTTCGGATGCTGAGCTGCGGCGCATGGCGGTGCAGGCGCGTGCGCGTACGCTGGAGCAGCATACGGCGGACGCGCGCGTGCTTGAACTGGAGCGGCTGTGTGACGCCGTACGGCGGAACGCATCCGAGCCGGTGGCGCTGGCAGGTACACGCAGTGAAGCCGCAACCTGCATCAGAGTCGGCTAGAGGAAGTATGTGGGGAATCATTCCGGCAGCGGGTGCTGGCAGCCGCATCCAGCCGCTGGCCTTTTCGAAGGAATTGCTGCCCGTGGGCAGCCGCGTGGAGGATGGCAGGGAGCGTCCGCGCGCGGTTAGCGAGTACCTGGTGGAGCGCATGATCCGCGGCGGCGCCGACAAGCTGTGTTTCGTCATCTCGCCTGGCAAGACGGACATCCTGCAGTATTACGGTTCGCGGTTGTGGGGCGCGGACATTGCGTACGTGGTGCAGCCTTCACCGGGTGGTTTATGCGATGCGCTCTTTCGCGCGGCACCGCTGATCGCCGACGATGAACCCGTACTGATCGGCCTGCCGGATACCGTGTGGACGCCGGATGACGCGCTGGCGCGCCTGCCGGATGACATGCTCTCATTCCTGACATTTCCCGTGGAGCATCCGGAATTTTTCGATGCGGTGCGTTGCGGCGCGGGCGGGTCTGTGCTCGAGATCCAGGTCAAGAAGCAGGGTGCGGAGTCGCATTGGATCTGGGGCGCGGTCAAGATGCCGGGGAGCGTCTTCCATGAACTTCATGCATTGTGGTGCCGTCCGGAACGCCGGGATGAGTACCTGGGAACGCTGGTGAATGCATGGCTTGCCGAAGGCGGCGAGGCGCTGAGCATGCAGATCGGCGAGGAGTACGTGGACACGGGGACGCTACACGGGTACCGTGCGGCGATCCGGCTGCTGGAACGCGACGCCGAAGACGGTACGATGCTGAGAGCAGCTTCTGCTGCGGAGGAGACGCGCGGTGCCGCCGGTTGAGAACGACACGCAACAGGAGTTGCAGCAGCAGATCGAGCGGCTGGGACCGTGGTTTCACAATATGCGCATTGGCGGCGTGGACACCGCGCCGGGGCATTTTCTAGGGGATTATCCCTCGGTGAAGTTTGCGAGCTTTTGTCATGCGATCCCTGAAGACCTGACGGGTAAGACGGTACTCGACATCGGCTGCAATGCGGGCTTTTACTCGCTGGAGATGAAGCGGCGGGGCGCGGCACGTGTGCTGGGCATCGACATAGACGAACATTATCTGGAACAGGCACGCTTTGGCGCAAAAATAACGGGAGCGGATGTAGAGTTCCGCCAGTTGCCGGTGTGGCAGGTGGCGCAGCTGGGCGAGAGGTTCGACCTGGTGATCTTCATGGGCGTGCTGTACCACCTGCGGCATCCATTGCTGGCACTGGACCTGATCCATGAGCATGTGGCGAAGGACATGCTGCTGTTCCAGAGCATGCAGCGTGGCAGCCGCGAGATTGCCGCGGTGGAGGGGGATTACGAGTTCAGCGCGCCCGCGCCCTTCGACGAACCGGGCTACCCCAAGATGCACTTTATCGAGCGGCGTTACTCGCACGACGACACCAACTGGTGGGTGCCGAACCGCGCGTGCACGGAAGCAATGCTGCGCTCGGCGGGCTTTCGCATTGAGGCACAGCCGGAGCAGGAGGTGTACGTGTGCCGCTGGCATCCGGTCCAGGTTCCGCCGGACGGTGCGCATGCCGTGTACCCCGCGCGTGGCCGAGAGTAGTCTGCGTTGGGATCTGCACAGGAGTCAGCAGAGATCGTTCAGGGAGAGGCACTGCTTCTGTATGCGGAGGATTTGTTGCAGGCGCGTTCCGTGGGTGGCGCTCTCCGCGCGTTTGATCGCGCTGAGGCGCATGGCGCTTCTCAGGATCGCTGTGCGGCGGGCAGGTGGATGGCGCACATGTTCGCCGGCAGCTTTGAGCAGGCGTGGAAGGAGAGCGATGCCATCCGCGCGCGGGGCGGGCCTGATCCACTCCGCTTCTGGAAGGGCGAGGACCTGGCAAACCAGCGCGTGATCCTGCGCTGCCTGCACGGCCTGGGCGATGCGATCCAGATGCTGCGCTTCCTGCCATCTTTACGGGAACGCTGCGGCTCGCTACAGGTGGAACTGCCGCCCGCGCTGTGCGAGGTTGCCAGCAGCTTTCATGCGATGCCGGAGTGGTTCACATGGGGTGCGGACGCACCTGCTGAATCGCCCGTCTTCGATGCGCAGATCGAAATCCAGGAGCTGCCGTATTTTTTGCGCGTGACGCAGACAGACCTGCAACGCTTGCATGAACCGTATGTCATCGCGCCCGCCGGGATCGCGGCGTGTGTGGCGGCGCAGTGGCCCGCGTCACATCTGCCGCAGATCGGCCTGGTATGGGCGGCAAGTGACTGGGACCTTTCACGCTGCCTGCCATTCGAGTTCGTCACGATGTTGGCCACCATACCCGGTGCAATGTTTTGGAATATGCAGGGGGGCGCGGAGCGCGCGCGTGGCGATGAGGTTGGCGGCATGTGTGATGCGCGCCTTTGCGGCGGCGGGCTGGCGAACTATGCGGCAGTGTTGTCCCGGCTCGACCTTCTCATCACCGTGGACACGATGGCGGCGCACCTGGCAGGCGCCATGGGTAAACCCGCGTGGGTTCTTTTGCAGGCAGAGGCGGACTGGCGATGGATGCTCGATCGTGAGGATTCGCCCTGGTATCCATCCCTGCGATTGTGGCGTCAACGCACGCAGGGTGACTGGGCGGAACTGGCGGCGCGTGTCCGTGCCACGCTGACTGAGTGGATTGCGGCGGGAGCATGCGGGTGAGCACGGCAAGAGCATGGGATGGGTACGATGCCTATCTCTTCGACATCGATGGAACGCTGCTGCACTGCACGGATGCGGTGCACTATTTCGCGTTTTGCGATGCGCTGAGCGCTGTGGCGGGAAAAGCGATGAACCTGGACGGTGTGGTCGCGCATGGCAACGTGGACACGGGCATCCTGCGCGATGCGTTTGCCCGTGCGGGTGTTGCGGAGGCGGTGTGGCGTCCGCACCTGCCTGCCATGCGCGAGGCGATGTGCGCGCAGGTGGAGCGCAACAGGAGTCAGCTTCGCGCGCATGCGCTGCCCTGTGTCCGTGACGTCCTGGAGCGTCTGCGTCAGAAGGGAGCCGTGCTGGGCGTAGCGACCGGAAACCTGCAAAGCATCGGCAAGCTGAAACTGGCTCATTGCGGACTGCTGGATTTCTTCGATTTCGGTAGCTACAGCGATGGATTTGAGTACCGCACCGATGTCTTTTCTTCAGCGTTGCGTCAGGCGCGTACGCTGGCCGGGGAGGGGGCGGCAGTGTGCGTGGTGGGCGATACACCAGCAGACGTGCAGGCTGCCAGAGCTAACGGATGTGATGTGGTTGCCGTGGCGACCGGCATCTACTCGGCCGCGCAACTTGCCGCAGAAAGCCCCACGTTCTGCATCGGTTCGCTTGGAGAGCTGATGGGGACAAACGTTAGGTTTTCACCTGGGGAAACGCGCTGATGCGCAGTTTGGCTGCTGCGTATGGAATGAGCATGACCGTCTCGCGTGGCGAACTGGCAGAGACAGGACTCACGGGCAACGGCAGTGCCACGCCATCCTCGCTGCGCCATGTATCGATGCGGTGCGCGGGCACGCCGATGCTGATGGCGGTCTCTTCCCGGGCGAACGGGCGTGCGCCGACGGGCTTCTCCGTTACCGGCAGCGTGGGGGCGGAGGTTTCATCTACAGCAAGACCATAGTTCCACGGCCCCGCAGGGAAGACCTGCCAGTCGGCCGTCATGCCCCGGTCGCGCAGCTTGACCCAGCTTTCGCCAGGGTCGAGTGAGAACAGCAGAGGTCCGCGCTCCACCGCGACCGACTGCCGGAACCAGCGCGAGACACGCGGCTGCATGGGCAGCTTCAGGACGACAACATCGCTGGACGACCAAACCCGTTCCAGCCGTACGAAGCGCATCGGCTTTGTTGGAGTTGCGGCATCGCTTCCATTGATCGTGACCGTCGCACCCTTACACCAGGCGGGAATGCGGACCAGCAGCGGAAAGCGCATCGCCTTTTCCGGCTCCACATGAATCGTGACTGTGTCGCGGAAAGGATAGTCGGTGACCTCGCGCAGGCGCACCTTGATGCCGCGCACCACAGTATTGACTTCGCACGGCGCGTACACCGTGGTTACCAGGCCGTCGTCAGCCGTACGCATCCACAGGCTTGCGGTCAGCTTGGGCCATCCCTGGTGGAAGTTGGCGGTACAGCAGCCGAAGTGCGGCTCCAAGCCGTACAGGTTCGACTCCGGTCCGTTGGTGGACCACGGCTTCGAGTTCAAGCTGACCTGCACCTGATTGGGCTGCTGGTCGTACTGATGTGCCCACAGGTCATCGGTGAAGGGGCCAGGCAGGGCGTTGTAGGCGAGCTTCTCCCGCCGGGCCGCGATGCCGGCATCGCCAAAGGTGGAAAGCGCCACCTCCAGCGAGAACATTGTCTCCACCACGGTGCACAACTCCGTGCCATGGCTCGGATCGGTGCCGGCCAGGTGCTCGTCGCAGGAGAACATGCCATTAGGAAGACCATGGTAGCTGTCCAGCAGCATCATCTGCCGCAGGAAGTTGTCCCGTTCGGCGTTGTCGCCGTTCATCCGGAACTGCACCGCTGCCGTCGTCAGCGCCTGCCCGTTGTTGACGCCGTGCGACTGCAGGGCACGCTCATTCAGACCGCCTGCCTCCGCGTCGTCGAGGATTTTGCGTGTTGTGGGCTCCTTCAGCTTGAAGTCGGCAAAGCTGGCGGTCCAGTCGAAGCCTTGCTGTTTGAGGAGTGCAGCGAGCGTCAGCAACTTCGGGTCTCCGGTCTTGTCGTAAAGCCACTCAACGGCAAGCGCTTCATCCTGCCAGCGAAATTTGCCCCAGTCGCGCAGAGGCCTCCCGGGCAGCTCGGCAAGTTGGTAGTGAAAGTACTTCGTCATGACGGCAATCACGCGAGGGTCGCCGCTGTAGTCGTAGTACTGTGCGAGCGCCTTCAGCATGACCATGCGCGGCCACCAGTCGTTGTTGCTGGCCGGCCCGATCATGCCGTTGGGCTGCTGATGCGTCAGCGTCCACTCGATAAAGCGCTTCGCTTTGGCCATCAGCACATCGTCGTTCAGCAACACGGCAAGTGGCAGCAGGCCATCCAGGAAGTACGGGCCGCGCTCCCAGCTTTCGCCGGTGCCGCCCAGCCAGCCGCTGTTGGGGCCCACATCCGGCCAAAACTCGTCCAGGTGGCCGCCCATGCCGTCCGCCTGGATGCGCAGCTGCCGTTGCAGCCAGCCGGTCGGCCTGATCGCGCCCAAGGGCAACATGCGGAAGGCCGGTGCGGTCAATGCTGATTCATCTGGATGCAGTTGCACCAGAGGAGCACCTTTGGCAACGTTCGCGCCCAGTGCCAGTCCTGTTAGCTTCAATGCGTTACGCCTGGTCCACATTGGTAGGGAGTCTTCTTCACCGCAAACGGTACATGCACGGGCAAGCTTTGTCATGTACCGCCCAGGTACCGAGTTGCGTTGCACAAGCGTGTGCCGGCTAGACCGTTCCGTGAATCTGGTGCACAATGAATGCAGCGTTACACCCACGGAGGCATCAGTGCCGCGTGGGAGCAGTCAGGACTGCCATAGACGTGCGCACAGGTCGCCGGGTGGTTCACAACAGGTTTAGAAGTTTGCAGTTACGGTCGCCGGTAAGGGCACGCAAGGTCAAGTCCGCGGCTGGGTTACGAGTTCAGAAGCAGGGAAGCGTTTTTACGGATACGGCCCCGCATGTCGATGCAGGAGCGGCCACGAAGTTCAGACGTATACGATGAGGGTTCTTACAGCGATGCAGCCGTCACACTCTTTCTCCACACAGCCACCTGGTACGGGCACAGCGCCCGCCGGGACAGCGCTGTTTGGCGCGTGGCCCATCGCACTCCCGGCAGATCAGACTCCGCCCCACTCGCGGTGCATAACGTAGAGCCATCGCTTTGCTTTATGTCCGTTGATTTTGAAGCCCCTGTTCCGGATGCCGGAAGAGGAAGGGCATCATGTCGAAGGAAATTTACATCTCCACAACCCCGCACGAGACGCGGCTGGCCATTGTGGAAGAAGAACAGCTCACTGAAATCTATTTCGAGCGTGAAAATGAGTACACGCTTGCAGGGTCGATCTACAACGGCCGTGTAACGCGCGTTTTGCCAGGCATGCAGTCGGCATTTGTCGATATTGGGCTTGAGCGTGACGCCTTCTTGTATGTCACGGATTTCATGGAGGAACAGGGTGACGCGGCCGACTTTGAATCGGAGAACGGCAACCGGCGTGCCAACTCACGGGACAGCAGCAATGGCGAGCACTCACGCCGTCCACGCAACGACGATGCACCCGGTACGGAGACAACGCAGTCATTCGACGAGCCCGTGGCTCCGTCGACTACAGAGGCGGTGGACAGTATCGAGGCTGGATCCGGCAGCCGCAGGTGGCGTGGCCGTCGAGGCAGGCGTCATGGACGGGGTATGTCGGAGGAACGTCATGGTGCACCAGGCGCCTTCACCGGGAGCGTGGTGCCGGAAGAGGACGCGGTCATCGAAGGCGGTTACGTCGAGGAGATCGAGGCATCTTCCGCAGCCATCGAGATCGACCTCGGCGCTGATGTACCAGCTTCTGAGGTCGGCGAGGAAGGCCCCAGAAAAGGCCGGAACCGTTTTGCGTCGCGCGACCGTGGGGCCCGTGGCGGCCGCAATGACCGGAGCCGTGAACAGGATCGCCAGACGCCACGATACGACAACAGCTACGCCGGGTATGGCAGCGCTGATGTTGCACCGGAAAGTTCTGGAGAGCCAATCGTTCTGCCGGGTGAATCGATCCGTAAGTATCGTGATCCGGCTGAGGTCGCCGCAGACGATGCGCGCGCACAGGCCGCCGCCCCGGCCCCGGGCAATGTCATGATCGTGAGCGTGCCGTCGTTTGAGGTCACGGGTTGGGATGGCGGCAGGGTGCTGCCGGGGGAGTCGCTGAGCCGTCACGCGCGGAGCCCTCAAGAGCCGTCCCAGGCCGAAGCGCCGCAAGCGCACGATGACGGTGCTGCACTTGCCGAGTCGGTTGACCAACCGCAACCCATCGAAACACCTGCGCATGATCCGACGGAAAGCGCGGCAACTCCCGCTGAGAGAGCGGAAGAATCTGCTCCGGCTGAAGCGCCAGACGGTTTGACCGGGCATCCGGCGCATGGCTTGGCTGACGACGAATCTTTTCCGGACACAGCAGCGGCACCGGTAGAAGCACAACACGCTGCGCAGGCGGGCGGCGAGTACGAGCCAGCGGAGGGCGCAAGCGCTTCGGTCACCAGCGGGTCGCGCCAGGACCTTCGCCGGTATGAGCAGGTCAATGAGCCTGAGGCAGCATCAAGCGCCGCGGAAGCTGCCTCTGAAGATCTTGCGGGCGAGACACCCGATCCGACAACGTACGATCTGCATGCCGCAACGGCAGGCGGAGATCGGATGGATCACTCGCCGGATCCGAACTTTACCGAACTGCAGTCCACCGGCGAGATGCTTTCAGTACCGGAAGATGCCACGCACGAGAGCGCATCCGTCCCCGTGCAGGACACACCGGATGCCACTCAGCCGATCGCGCATGAAGGGGCGGTGCAATCGACCGGGCCTGCTGAGATGGAGGCCGCTCCTGTTACCGCAGAGTACGTGGACGAGAGCGACGAAGATGTTCTGCCTGAAATCCACGCCTATGGTGACGGCGATCTTTTCGAAGAGGAGATCGAGGGCGATCTGGACGACGACTACGAGTACGTTTCGGCGTCCGGCCTGGACGAAGTAGAAGTCGACGAGTACGAAGAGGAGATGCTGGAGGATAGCGGCGGCCCGGACTTCCTGCTGCGTGAGGCATCTTTGGACAGGATGGTACCTGATCGGGAGGATGACCCGAAGACGATGCTTCAGGACGACGTGCCGGAAGACGTGGACGACGATGAAGGAGAGGAAGTATCTCAAGCGCCGTCTGGGCAGAACACGCCGGAGCGCCGGCCACGTCGCACGGGGAACGGCCGTGAACGCCGCGGCGGCGGCGATCGTGGGCGTGGCCGCCGCCAATCCGTGCAGGCCACCGATCTGCCTGCGATCAATGAGCTGCTGAAGCCGGGACAGGAGATTCTGGTCCAGATCGCGAAGGAGCCCATCGCAAAGAAGGGTGCGCGCATTACCTCGCATATCGCTTTGCCGGGGCGCTTCCTTGTCTTCATGCCGACGGTGAACCACACGGGAGTCTCGCGCAAAATCTCCTCCGATGAGGAGCGCCGCCGCCTGAAGTCCATTCTGCTGTCGGAGAAGGGTGATGCGCAGGGTGGATTTATCGTCCGCACCGCAGCCGCGACAGCCACGGAAGAGGAACTGCGCAACGATCTGCGCTTCCTCATCCATCTGTGGAACGACATCAAGGCCCGGTCAGAGTCATCCAAATCCCCAGCCCTGATCTATCACGACTTGAACCTTGTGGAACGCATCTTGCGCGACCAGGTGACAGATAACTTCTCCGCCATCTGGGTGGACACCGAGCAGGAGTATGAACGCGTTCTGCGCTTCCTGCAGCGCTTTCAGCCCGCGCTGGTGCGTCGCGTCAAGCTCTATACAAAGGAAACGCCGCTGTTTGAGCATTTCAGCGTGACGCAGGAGATCGACAAGGCACTCAAATCCAAGGTGTGGCTGAAGTCTGGCGGCTCCATCGTCATTAACCAGACCGAAGCCCTGGTCGCCATCGACATCAACACGGGCAAGTACGTCGGCAAGACAGCGCGGCTTGAAGACACCATCCTGAAGACGAACCTCGATGCCATTCCGGAGATCGTGCGGCAGATCCGTCTGCGCGATCTGGGCGGCATCATCGTGATCGACTTCATCGACATGGATGAGCGCAAGAACC
>CAXUHI010000037.1:0-21750 GCA_964251045.1 uncultured Terriglobus sp.
CCGCCGGGTCCGCTGCTGTCAGTGCGCGCTCCATTGACCGGGTTGCCGACGTCCGTGGGCGACAGAAATCCGGTGACACTGCTGACGTCCTGATAAGGGTCGGTGCCGTAATCGTCAAAAGGATAGGTGCGCTGTACGACAACGTTGACGCCGTCCATGCCCTGTCCGTTGGGGAAGAGATACCGCGAGGAGACGGAAACGTGGTTGGGTGGAGAGACGGTGAGGTCGGCGGCGTACACCATCGCCAGAGCTGCGAGGTCATCATCACGCAGTGTGAACGGCATGGGCAGGCACTGGTAGGTGTACGGACCACACAAGATGTCAATGGGGTGCATGATGGGCCAGTGGGCCTGTTGCACATACGTGGGCGCGGGCGTTCCCGTGAAGACGTTGTCATTCGTTTGCGACCAGCCAATACCGATGACGCGGCCGAATACACGCTCCAGCTGGTATTGGAGTTGTAGTTGCTGCTCCGGCGCGGGACCGGTGCAGCGCCCATTGACGACAATGATGGCATGCGCGATGCTGCCAGGATTGATAAAGAGGTCAACGCTCTCTGTCACGCCGTTCTGCCGGCAGTTGGAGGGCGCACTGGCACCAGAGCCGAGCAGCGTGTCCGTGATGCTGCCGTCGGCGTCAAAAAGCACCGCGATCTGCTTTGCTAAGTAGTTTGTACTCTGGACATCGGCGGGCCAGATGAGTCCGTTAGCACCGAGGTAGACGTTGTTGCTGCTGACATCCTCAGCGAGTTGGCCACCGTCCGTCAGGCTAAAGTTAACACCCTGCACGTTCCAGACCGAAGCGGCCGCATCAACGAGCGCCGTTGCAGTTGCATTGTCCACAGATGCACTGAGGGCGCCCTGGTCGACGAAGTACCGAGTATCCGGACGGTACCAGCCCATGGGTTTGCCGTTGTTGACCCATCGCGTATCGGCTACCCAGCGCGGACCGGCACCCGCTGCCATTCCGAATGACGTAACGAACAGAAAAAATGTGAGCAGCAGCGCACGTCGCTGCCTTTGGCTTACGTAGTTCATTGCGCCGCACCGGAAGAGCGCTGCCATGCATGGAGCAGGTCGAAGACGATGCTGCCATCCACCCGCGCGTTGGGATCGCTCGCTATTGGACCGGACCAATGGGACGATGGTTCTGGCGCACGAAGATCATCAAAACTCCGGGGTTGACTTGGTCGTGCCGCGCTGGTGGCTTGGAGCGCAGCGGCGGCGGTAAAGGAACCATGCGCCCCTTCCAGTGCGTGGACAGGTGCTAGGCGTGCCGCGTCTGTAACTGCAACATGCTGGGCAATCCAGCGCAGGTCGACGCTGCCGTTTCCCGCTGCCCCCTGCAAGGGAATAATCCCGTCCCTTACGGGCGACGTATAACCCGCGACGGACGGCGCGCGAAGCAGAACCAAAGCACGCTCGCCCGGAACGTAACGGGCGTTGTCGGCTGCCCACCAGCCTTGCCATTCACGCTGGACAAATTTGCTGCCCGCGGTGATGCCTTTGACGCCCTGTTCAATTTTCCAGTGGATCAGTACGGAGCCGGCGTCCTGGTCGACGGCTGTGACCTCGCCCGTGAAGACGATACTGGCATCCAGAAACGCTTCATGCAGCGCGGCTTCTACATTGGCAGGCGGGCTGAGAGCTTGGTCGGCCAAAGCCGCCTGCGCGGGTGCTTGATTTCTTGATGACAGTGCATCTGCGATGCTGACCTGTCCATGCAGAAGGCCCGTGGTGAGTTCACCACATAGGAGTATTGCGCGACACAACTGCTTCACTCTGAGTCACCGCCCGTGTCCTTTATCGACACATCGGCGGCATGCGTGAATATGGATTACGGCTCAGCAAATGGGCGCAGCTGCGCTTCAGAAGGCGGTGCCGTAAACAGGCTGACCACGACGAGTGCCAGCACAGAGACCAACAGTGCCGGAATGATCGCGTCGCGCTCTGCGAGCACTGGCGGCAGTAATCGAACGGCAACGGAAGACTGCCACCCGATGGTAACGACCGTGCCAAGCGCAATGGACACTGTGGCTCCGGTGGCAGTCGCACGGCGCCAGAAGAAGGCCGCAAGGATGACCGGTGTGAGCGCCGCCGAATAGATGGTGTATGCGTAAAGGCTCTTCTTTAGGACACTCTCCGTCCCAAACGATTGCCCAAGCGACCAGATGCCGAGCAGTACCACCATGAGTCGAGAGATCGACAGGACCAAACGATCGTTTGCCTTGGGGTTAAGGTAGCGTACGAAAATGTCATTCACCAGGTTGGTCGCAGGTGAGAAGAGATAGTTATTTGCCGTAGAGATGACCTTCGCGAAGATCGCGCCCACCATCAATGCACCTAACACCTGGAAGACCCCGCCCTGCAATCCATGCATTGCCGTAAAGGCCAGCACCTCGCGGGGATGGTCATGCACTTCGCCATGCGGGAACAGAGCCGATCCTGCTACAGCAATGGCGACAATTATGATCTCCAGGATCACCGTACCAACAATCCATCCGACAACGGCGTTGCGGGCGTCGCGTTCGCTCTTCGCCGAAAAGAACTTCTGATACATGGATTGGTTGCCAAGCATGAGGAGGCAGGTAGGCAGCAGCAGTTCGGCTGCCTGAATACCGGTTAGATCTCCAAGGACTTGAAAGTGCGTTGCGGGCAGCGCGGCGTGCACTGCGCTCCAGCCCCCAGCTAGATGTGTCAAAACGGGGAGCGCAAACAGCATGGTGACGGTCGTGAGAGAACCTATAAAGACATCCATGTATGCCACCGACCCCATACCCGCGATCGCGGTGAAGACGATGACAAACGCTGCCAGTATGTAACGGCCGGTGATGGCGCTAACTGCTTCAGGAAAGATGAGGTGCAGGATGTCACCGCCGCCAATCAGCTGGTAGCTGGTGATCGCGGTGTAGGTGAAGAGGACGGCGACCACGCCAAGGAGGCGCGCAGTCTGGTTGTACCGTGCTTCCAGCAGGTCAGGGATGGTGAACTGCGCGAATTTTCTTGCACGCGGCGCGATGAAATAGATGAGGACTAATCCTAACCATCCTCCACCGCCCTGCCAGAGTGCGGCAAACCCGTGCCGGTAGGCGTTCTCCGCCCCTCCTAGAAGGGACCCGGACCCGATCCAGCTGGAGAGCAGCGTGAAGACCAGAACAGCAGCCGGAAGCGTGCGCCCGGCAACCAAATAGTCCGCTTTGGTACGCACCCTGCCCAATTGCCAGATTGATAGCGTAAGGAGGATAGCCGAGATCAGGCCGATGACGATGGCATACAGATTCATGTGTGCGAGCAGTCTACCCGCTTGCGCTCATCAACGGAATGTGGGGCGCGCGCAGCCGAACGTTTCGCAGTCCAGCCCTCTCTTGAAGGTATCTGAACAGGAAGACGCTGCCGCAAGTTCCACACCTGTTCAGGTTTGGTGAAGTGCCAGCAGATGCACTGTAAAAGCCGTAGCGGCTTCATGCATCGAAAGCTGCGGGATCGCGGCGTGCTTACGCTTTCTCCGGCTCGAAATCCACTTTCCGCAACGCCGAAGATGGCGGCAAGACTGCTTCGCCGGATTTGAGCCTCTTCGCGGCGACGGCATGCTCGATCTCAGAGTTGACCTCTCCGCCCAGCAGGATCATCACTCCGGTCAAGTAGAACCAAAGCAGAAGAATAATGACGGCGCCGAGTGAACCGTACGTGATGGAGTAGCTGTTGAAGTAGTGCAAGTACACGCGTAAGCCAAGCGAGCCCGCCACCCACCCCGCAAGGCCAATGATGCCGCCTGGGGTGAACCAGCGCCACCTGCTGTTCTGCACATCCGGGCAGAAAAAGTACATCACTTCAAACGAGAGAACCATCAGTAACGAAGCCAGGAACCAGGCAAGGAGGCGTATGCACACGGCCAGCGCAATCGCCCCCCTGAAAAGATGCTCAGCGTACCGAGCCCCAAAATCACCCGCGAAGAGCGTGAAGAGCGCGGTAATCACCACAGCGGCCACGAGCAGCGTCAGCCCAATCGCCTCCAGACGGGCCTTCCAGAACGGCCGCGTCTCCTTGACGCGATACACCGCGTTCAGCGTGTCCTGGATAGCTGAGATCCCCACGCTTGCGGAGAACAATGCAAAGAGCAGACCAAAGGTGACCTTGCCAGTGCTGCTGGCGCGCGTAGTTTGCTGAAAGGTTTGTGTCACAAGCTGGAAGGCGGAAGGAGGAATAAGCCGGCCGATCCTGTTGAGCAGTTCGACGTAGAGGTGACTGGAAGATTTAGCGACAATCCCCATCAAGGCAGACATGGCGATGAGGGCAGGAAAGATGGCCGAAAAAAACGAGTATGCCAGCTGTGACGCACGACCGAAGAGATTATCCTCATCGATTCCCTGCCACGTGCACTTCGCCACTTCTTTGAGCGGAACGCCTTGCAGGTCCCACATGTTAGCCAACGGCGTATGCTGCACGTGCGCCCATGCAGACGCCTCCATCGCGTGCGGGCTCAGGTGGTGAGTATGCGCGGAATCTCCGTCGGCTGGAGCGGCATCGCTCTCCCGCGGCGAGTCAATCTGCTGAAACATGCGCCCTGCCTTCCGTCGTCGGTGCTGGAAGGTTCGATGCGGGACCACGCCGGGACCGCTGTATGCACACGCATCGCGAGCCGCAATGCCTTCATCGAAATGCTATGAGTCGCGTTCACCCTTCCGTTTGGCGCAAGTTCAAGCAATTCTATGGCGTTGTGCGCGAAAGCCATCGCAAACCGCTGACTGGAGAAAGCGTCGCTCCCCGCCTGGTAGATCCAGAGCATCTCGGAATTACGTTTATCGGGCATTCGTCGTTCCTGATCCAGATGGCGGGCAGCAACATCCTCATCGACCCGGTGTTCGCAACGCGGCTGATCTTGCTGCGGCGTGCGCGCCGTCCCGGTCTGCGCATTGCCGATCTGCCGCCCATCGACGCTGTGCTTTTGACGCATGCACATATGGATCACCTCAACGTCCCCTCTCTGCGTAGGATCGTGCGCCACGCACGCAGACTCACCGGCGTCGCTCCCCGGGCAGTCGTGCCGAAAGGTGTCGGCGACCTGGTAGAGAAGCTCGGCTTCCGCAGCGTCACAGAACTGGAGTGGTGGCAGTCATCGATGCTGGAAGCTGACGTACCGGAACAGCGTATCGCCATCACGATGACCCCAGCCAAGCATTGGGGTGCACGCATGTTCAATGACACACACCGGCACTTTGGCGGATACGTCATCCAGAGTAGCAATCATCGTGTATACCACTCCGGCGACACAGCATACTTCAACGGCTTCCATGAGATTGGCGACCGCTTTCATCCGCAGGTCGCACTCTTGCCCATCGGAGCATACTTCCCGGACAGCTACCGTGCGGTCCACACCAGCCCGGAGGACGCGCTGCAGGCCTTTCTTGACTTGCGCACCGCGACGACGATGATCCCCATGCACTTCGGCACGTTCCCACTAGGCCGCGAGCCGATGAGCGAGCCACCGGTCCGGCTGCTGGCTGCGGCGCAGCGGGCAGGAGTTGCCCACCGGGTGCGTGTGTTGTCAGAAGGTGAGACACTCGAGGTCCATGCGCAAGCTATCCACCGTCGAGTCGCGCTACTGGATCGATAGTTTTCCGGTGGATCTCGCGATTGCGTGTGCGGCGGCTGTGTGCGCAATGCTTCTCAGCGCTCCCTTGGTCTTCCACTATGCGTTGCGCTTCTTCGATACACACCACGTGCTGGGCACGCGTGATCAGAAATCAGCGGCGCTGTTTCTCTCCGTGATCCTCGGCGTGTTTGCGGGCGTGTCCGCCGCAGCGTCGACGCTTACCGTACGCCTGTTTCTGCGGCTCTATCGCAATCCGCTCTAACGGCCGGCCGGATCAACTCCGGCTGCCAAAGATGGCGGAGCCGATGCGGACGCAGGTGGATCCTTCTTCAATGGCGACCGCGAAGTCGTGGGACATGCCCATGGAGAGCTCCGGTAGAAGCAGACCTGGGATGGAAACCACAGCTTCGTCGCGCAGCTCGCGTAGCCGGCGAAACGTTGGGCGAGCGCCCTCAGCGTCATCGGTGTAGGCAGGGACGGTCATCAGCCCGCGAACATTAAGGGCGTCCATCTCCTGCAGATTCCGTAGCAGACCCATCAACGCGTATTCACCTACACCATGCTTTGCTTCTTCTTCAGAGAGTTTGACCTCCACCAATACTGGCAACACCTTGCCCACGGAGGCACATACCTCATGCAAGCGGCGCGCGACCTTCACGTTGTCGACTGTCTCGATTGCACTAAACAGCCATGCCGCTTTGCTGGTTTTGTTGGACTGCAGGTTGCCGATCAAGTGGCCTTCCAGTTGGGCCACATCCTCCCCAAGCAGCGAGTGAAGCTGCTCCTGCTTGTGCTCCCACTCCTGCACGCGGTTTTCGCCAAAGAGCCGCTGGCCCGCCTGGAAAGCCTCAACCAGAGCCGTTGGACCCCACGTTTTAGAGACGGCCATCAACCTGACGTCGTCGGGGTTGCGACCGGCGCGTGCGCATGCCTCGCCGATCTCAGAGCGTATGCGATCAATGTTCGCAGCGATAGACATGAATCAGCGGCCATGCTCTTCGAGGTACTTCTCTACCTCAAGCGCTGCCATGCACCCCGATCCGGCGGCGGTGATGGCCTGGCGATAGCGGCGATCCTGGACGTCTCCCGCGCAGAAGACACCGGGAAGAACGGTGCCGTTCAGTGTGGTGAAGACGTTGTCCTTGCTCCTGATGTATCCATCCTCGTCCAGGTCCATCTGACCTTCGAAGAACTTGGCATTTGGAATGTGGCCTATACCCAGGAAGAAACCAGACAGTCCGATCTCGCGGACCTCGCCCGTGGCGGTGTTGCGCACACGGATGCCGCGGACCTCTTTCTCTTCCACACCAAGCACCTCTTCCACCACAGTGTTCGTCAGGAACTCGATCTGCGGATGTGCCATGGCGCGTTCCAACATGATCTTGCTGGCGCGGAATGCCGCAGAGCGATGGATGAGGTACACCTTGCTCGCAAAGCGGGTGAGAAAAATCGCCTCTTCCATAGCGGAATCACCACCGCCGATGACGCAGATCTCCTTGCCGGAGAAGAAGAAGCCGTCGCACGTGGCGCAACTGGAGACGCCGTGGCCGATCAGCGCCTGTTCGCTGGGCAGACCAAGCCAGCGTGCGCTGGCTCCTGAGGCCACGATCAGCGTGCGCGTGCGTACAATCGCCCTGCCGAAGTCGAGTTCGATAGGTGACTTGTTCAGGTCTGCGCTGACGAGATGTCCCATCTCCATGTCCGCGCCGAACTTCTCCGCCTGTTTGCGCATGTTCTCCACCAGTTCCGGGCCCTGCACACCGTCGGGCCAGCCTGGAAAGTTTTCGACCAGAGTCGTGATGGAGAGTTGGCCTCCCGGCTCGTGGCCTTCAATCACGAGCGGCTTCAGGTTGGCACGGGCAGTGTAAATCGCGGCGGTAAGGCCGCTGCAGCCCGAGCCGAGGATGACGGTGTCGCGAATGTCGGAGGTGTTAGGGGTCATGGAATACCGGGCGCTACCAGAATGCGCAGCACTCATTCTAATGCGCCACTAGGCGAAACGATTCATGCACGGCGGGTGGAGAGCCATCCCGTGTGAGCGCGTGTGCGTCCCATTGCTTGCCATGACAAAGACCGCGCAACCTCTCGCACATCCTACGCACAGCCTTTTGAAGGGCGCACTCGCCGGTCTGATCGGAGGCCTGCTGGCCACTGCGGCCAAGCGTGCCGCAGAAAAGATTTACCCTCCACGAACTCACGGGGAGCCTGAGCCGCCTGCGGTACTTGCAGAGAAACTGGGCGAACCGCCGCTCCAAACTACGCAGAAGAAGGCCGTGGTGGAGGGTATCCATTGGGGATTTGGAGCGCTCGCGGGCGCGGCGTACGGCGTCATGGCGGAGTTGTATCCGCAGGTGACCGCAAAGGGCGGCGCCACGTTTGGGTTGGCTCTGATGACGGTGACGCATGAGGGTGCGCTGCCAGCTCTGGGCTTGTCGGCGGCGCCTGACAAGCAGGAAACGCGCGAACGCCGCAGCGAGGCTGCGACGCACGTGGTGTATGGAGTGGTGTGTGAAACCGTCCGCAAGGTGGTCCGCAAAGTGCTCTGAATTCAGACGCGCGGAGGAGAGGTAAGCGTAAGGAAAATGCGGGGTACACGCGGCTCCTGGCCCGTTCTAAATCTGTGAGTATGCCGTGGGCGTAAGTACCAGATTGTCAATACTGGATACAATTGGCTCACTGGCGTAGCGCGGATCGTGGGAGAGTTTTTGCCATCCGGGGACTGCGCCGAATGCCTTCCAGTGCGCGTCCATGTCCGTCAAGTCCTTGTGGGCAAGCATGTACGTAAGGCTTGGACCGCGCGTTCCGATCAAATTGTCCGCGTAGAAAACACCTTTCGCTCCGGCCTGCGTAAAGAAGTCGAACTCTCCCTTGTGGAACATTTCCACCTTGCGGACATGTGCTGCATAGGTTGGGCTTTCATAGGTGCGCAATTGCAGGATGCGCGGTTCTTTTGCGGGCGCGGTGAGTTTGGGGTAACCCTCAAAGGCTACAGAAAGTGAACTGCTCACACGGTCGAACGGTGGCGCGGTAGCAGCAGGGCTCCAGAACGGGGCTGCGGCCTGGGTGAACGCGTCGTCCTTCCCCAGCAGAAGGTCGAGTTGCGCTAACTTCGTCAAATCCGTGCTTGGAATCACGACATAAGTCGTCGGGGTCTCAGCGCCGTAAGTCAGTCCCATGACGCCGACCGGTCCCATGCCCATGCGTCCCAGCGCAGGCAGGAGCGCGTCCTGGAAATACTTGCCGGCAACCTGGCCCTGCGGACCGCTGCTCATCTTGTACCGGCGGATCAGGTAGTACTCACGCGCGCCTGCAACTGCCTGGCCCTGTGCCATCTCACCTCCGGTCATGCCTGTCATCATTGCTGCCGCAGTCAATCCGCCCTTCATCCACTCGCGCCGGTCCATGGTGCCTCCGCGCTACAGTGTACCTAGCGGCAGTGAGACGGGTCCATTGGCGTACTGCGCCATTCTTCACCACGTCATACAGCGGAGCTATGCTGGTGACATGAAGAAGCTCTGCCTGGCCCTGTTCCTTGGTGTTGTATCCCTTCCTGCATTCGCCTGGGGGCCACAGGGACATGCGCTCGTAGCAATGATTGCGGCTGATCATCTGACGCCGGTAGCACGCAAAAACGTGAAGGCGCTGCTGGGAAGCGAGACACTTGCCGACGTGGCCTCGTGGCCGGATGCATACCGCCC
Organism: uncultured Terriglobus sp.; assembly: GCA_964251045.1. GTDB lineage: Bacteria > Acidobacteriota > Terriglobia > Terriglobales > Acidobacteriaceae > Terriglobus. The sequence goes on from CAXUHI010000037.1 coordinate 9,291, forward strand.
TCTGGTGACCCAGACCGGAGCCTGGCATTACGTTGATATCCCGGAAGGAACCACGACGTATGTGCGCGACCGCGACTGCCCGCCACAGCCGGGTGTGAAGCTGGGCGCGGGTAACGACAAGTGGCGCGACTGCGTGGTGGATCGCATCCTCTTTTTTGAGCAACGCGTGGGTGACACGACGCTCGATCCCGCCGACCGCGCAGTTGCATTGAAGTACCTTGTCCACTTCATTGGCGACATTCACCAGCCCATGCACGCCATGAACCTGGAACGCGGCGGAAACGGCATCAACGTGGTGGCATTCGGTTCAGAGAAGTGCGGCAATGGCAATTGCAATCTGCATTCCGTTTGGGATAGCGGCCTCATCCTGCACCGCAACCTGGACGTGGCACAGTACAAGGCAGCGCTGGAGACACAGATTAAGCAGGACAGCGTGCAAGCCGGTACGGGCGATCCCGCACAGTGGGCTTCGGAGTCTAAGGCACTGGCAGATGCAGCCATCGTGGAAAAGGGCGGGAGCGTGGATGAAGCATACTACCAACGCGAGATTCCAGTGGTTGACCGGCAGCTGGAGCTAGCCGGGTTGAGACTGGCCGCTGCCTTGAACAACATCTTCACGACCGCTCCCGCGAAGTTTCGTCCAGCGCCGTTAAACCTCTCGCAGCGATAGGTGTACAGCCGGGGTTGTTCGTATGCGGTTCAGGTTTGATGAAAGCGTGTCCTCCGCTGCTCCAGGATGACAATCCTGTGGCTTCTCATCGTCGTACGCACATGATGTGTGCCTCAGAGGGCGAACGGTGCAGCGCCCGTGTCGTCAAGCCACTCTATGCGCTGTTCCTTGTCCGATACTGTCCAGCGGGACGGTGCGGACGATTGCATCCAGTCCAGCGGCTCCAACCGCGGACGCTGCGCGGCAACAGCGAAGGCACTTTGGATCGCTGCCTTTTGCGCCGGTCCAATCGCCCCCGGATCGGGCGAGACAAGGAGCACGGAGCCGCTTTCCGCCAGGATGCGGAGCCATGCTTCGGTGTGTTCCCACGGAATGTCCGGTGTGACTGGGACGCAATCGGCGTCCGTGGCAAAGAAGATACGATTTTGCGGCAAGCGAAAGGCAAGCGTGTTGACACCCATGCGCCGCGTGCGCTCCCAGTCGCGGCCGCTGACGTCATCGCCCGTGCGGCTCGCGTCGAAGATGCCAACAGAGAGATGGCCGATGGTGTTGCACCCAAGAATGACCCTATCTGTTCCAGCGGTCGCCCGGATGTCCTTGTACAGTGATTGAACGATCTCCGCATTCGTCCGTGAACGATCGTGGAAGCTCCACCCCGGACGCGTAGGGGAGGCGCCCATGCTGAAGCCCCATTGACCCAGCAGTTCATACGTCGTGAAGTCATGCTTGATGAAGTCGTAGCCCCAGTCACATGCCTCCTTGACGACCGCGAGAACTCTTGCACGCGCTTCAGGGATGGTTGGGTCGTAGACGGCCTCGTTCTCGCGGCTCGAAAGCCAATGCGCTTGCGGCAACATGAGAGTTTGTGGATCCGAACGGCTGGCGCGCAGCGGTCGTATCCACACGCCGGGTGCCACGTGACGGGAGCGGATGTCGTCCGCCAGACGGACCATACTGGGGAAGCGCGTGCTGTCCTGGTAACCATCGTCCACGATGCAGAAGGGTGTTGGCCCACCCGCCGGGGCAAGCTCGCGCATCAGACCGGCATCACGCAGAATGCCTTCCGCTGTGTTGTTGCCATATGCGTAATACCAATCGTTGCTGCCGTAGATCGTGTCCAATGAGTAGCGGCCGCGTGTGCGGGAGACGGTAGTTCCCGCGGCCATCTCCCTGCAGAGTTCGGCGCTTGCTTCCCACGCACTCTTCCCCACCTGCGTCGGGTGCTGAACGACTGTGGCAAGCGAAAGCGTCCTTTCGCCCAGCACGACGCCTTCACCGCCATTGCGCACATCCAACCAAAGGGAGACGCCTTCAGTATCTACCTGCCAGAAGGCGAGCGCCGCCGGTCCGACCTTTACACCCGCGCCATACACCGCACCCTTCTGAGCCGCAAGGAAATACCACGGCAGAACGCGATCCGCACGAACAGGCAGCCACGCAAGATCACCATAACTTCGCTCCCACGCATCGCCCAGGACCGAAGTGTCTTCCGGAACAGTACCGCGCCAACGCAGATGGATGTGATGCACTGGCATGGCCGGCGCATGCAACGTAAGTTCCACGTCTGCCGCGGTCACGCGTACCGGCATTTCCCCACCGGCGGCGCGCCAGACATCACCAGCACGGGTCATAACGAAGAACGCCGGCGCCTGTCCCGCTTGAACGCGGACAAGGTCTGGCTGGCGCAGGAGGTCGAAGGACAGCGATGACCTGAGTCTGCTCTGTGCGCCCGTCGCAGAACTCATGGTGCCAGCCGCAGCCATTGCGACAGAGCCGCGCAGGACCGCGCGGCGGGAGACACGCACACTTTGCTGAGTGTTCCGTCCACTTCCATCCAAAACGTTCCGGGTATCTTTCATGCATAGGAGTGTGGCACAGATGGGCGACGGGGTGTCACCGCAAGCCACGAAAGCCGCCACATGAGTGGTGTTCTCAACTGGGAAGCACCCGCCTTGCAAGCGGTACCAGGCAGCAGGTACTATTCCGCTTCATTACTGAAACGGAGAGTCCAATGAAGCAGTCAGTCCAGTCGAACGCAGGTTTGCCCTATGAGGAAAACCGCGAAGGTTCGGTAATAAGAGGCGCACTCAGCGTTGCCGCAGTCTCCGCCGATCCTGAGACGCAAAGCGGCACGCACCGCAAGGCATCGCTGCTCGTCAAGGCTCTACTTTTCACATCGTTGGCGACGTTCTCAGGACATGCGTTGTTGGCGCAGGACACCACCGCCACCATCCTCGGCAACGTAACCGATCCATCCGGTGCTGCCCTCCCGAATGCCGCTGTCACAGTCACGAACACGGCCACCAATGTCAGCGTGGACGTGAAGACGACCGAATCCGGCGCCTACACGGTGCCGCAGCTTGGCCCTGGAACCTACTCCGTCACCATCAAGGTGCAGGGCTTCCAGACGGCCAGTCTGCCGAACCTGCAGGTATCCGCCGGTGACCGCCGGCGCGCCGACGCTGCCCTGGTTGTGGGCGGCAGCAACGAGACCATCGAGATCAGCACGGCTGCTCCTGTCCTGCAGACCGACACCTCGTCGATCGGCAGCAACGTGACGGCGCAGGCTGTGCAGGACCTTCCGCTAAACGGGCGCAACTTCATCAACCTGGTGCAGATTACGCCAGGTGCGGGCGAGGCGTCGCCATCCTCCATCAACAGCGGCACGCGACCGGACGATCGCCGGCCCAGTTCGTCCATCTCGATGAACGGCCAGTCGGAGACGCTGAACGACCTGCTGATCGACGGTATCGACAACAACGAACGCATGATCGCCTCCATCGGCGTGCGGCCGTCCATCGATGCAATCCAGGAAGTCCGCGTCGTCACCAACACTTTCTCCGCCGACACGGGTCGCGCCGCGGGTGCGGTGGTCAACGTTATTACCAAGAGCGGTACCAACAATTTCCATGGCACGCTGTATGAGTTCCTGCGCAATGACAAGCTGAACACACAGCCGTACCAATACGGCTCCCACAACCGCAATCCGGAGTTGCGCCAGAACCAGTTCGGCGGATCGCTCGGTGGACCCATCTTCAAGGACAAGGCATTCTTTCACGGCGATGCGGAGTTCTTCCGGCTGATTAAGGGCGGGTTGCCCTCGGCGCTCACAGTACCCACGCTGCACCAAGAGCAGAACCCTGGGGATTTCTCGCAGGAGATTCCACTTCCGACGCCTGCCCAGTTGGCAACAGGAACGCCTGGCCTACCAGGTACCCCGGGTGCAACGTATGTGTCAGCAACAAACGGATGCGCAATCGTGGCGGCCAATGTGTCAGATCCGACGCAAAGCCAGACGACCGGATGTGTCTACGACCCGAATCCTGCTTCTCCGGGCTATCTTAGGTATCCAATCGTCTCCAACATTATTCCAGCAGGATTTATCGATCCTGCTGGTCTGGCCTATTTCAAACTTTACCCCGCCCCAAACAGCGGAAATAACGGCTACACCGGTGTCCGGAACCAGGAGCAGTATTCCACTGTGTACGACGTGCGCGTGGACTATCACTTCAACGAACAGAATCTTCTGTTCGCGAAGTACATCGTCAACGACGTGTATACCGTTTCGCCGGGTGCACTACCCATCTCGACCGCCAACGGGTTTGCCGTTGACCCGCAAACGGGTACCGGGTTTGGTACCGCGCCACAGCTTGCGCGCAACGGCACCCTGGTCTATACGCATACGTTCACGCCAAACCTGTTGATGACCATCGGCGCTGGATGGAGTTTTATTAACAATGGGTCACTGCCCCTGAACTACAACGTGAACCCCAATACGAAATTTGGCCAGCCCAACGTGAATATCAGTTCGATCACTTCGGGCCTTGCTGTTGCGTCACCCACCGGCCTCACGGGTCTGGGTGGCGGTGGCAATTATGTTCCGCTCCAGTACAAAGACAACAACTACATGCTGAACGGCGGTATTATCTACAGCCACGGCAACCACTCGATCCGCATCGGAGCCCAGGATATTCGCCGCCAGGCATTGGACCAGCAGGACAACCAAGGCGAAGGCGGCTGGACTTTTCGCACCGGCGCACCCGGCCTGCTGGAAGGTATCTTCTCCGCAGCCTCGCGCAGCAACAACGTGCGTACGCCAAACTACCGCACCTCAGAACCCAGCGTCTACGTTCAGGATGACTGGCACGCGCATCCCAAGCTGACGCTGAACCTGGGTCTGCGCTACGACGTATTCACGCCATTTACCGAAATACACAACGCTATATCCAACTTCGATCCAACGATTCCTGCCATTATTCAGGCTGGCGTCAATGGTGTGAGCCGTACGGCTGGCGTTCCGACAGATTACAAAAATCTGGCTCCACGTTTTGGTTTCGCATACAGTGCATCGCCCAGCCTCGTGCTTCGTGGCGGCTTTGGGCTTGCATTCTTTCCAAGCAACTACGAGTCACCAACCAACCTTAAGAACCAGCCGAACGTATCATCCTACGGTGCCTGCTCAAGCGTCCAGGCGGCCAGCGGCACCAACGGCTGCAATGCTGCATTCACCCGCTTCGCGCAGGGTATGCCGCTACCCAATACCAATCCGCCGACTGCGAATGCACAGTTGGTCGGCAGCATCCCATCAGCCGTCGACAAGGGCTTTGGTTCGGGCTACTTGCAGCAGTTCAACCTGGTTGTTCAGAAGGACTTTAGCGGCAATTCAGTGACAGTTGCATATGTCAGTGCCTTAGGCCGACACATGTCTACGGGATTCGACATTAACCGGGCACCGTTGGGGAACAGCAGTCTGTGGGTGTCACAGCGGCGGTTCTACTGCGTTGGCGGACCATCAGCGGCGACCGGACCGACCACGTGCGCGAATGGCACACTGCTTCCAGGTGTCACGACGATCAGCACCACGTATAGCGAAGGTGCTTCGTCCTATAACTCGCTGCAGGCTACGTTTGAGCGCCGCTTCCGCAATGGCCTGGGATTTAGCGCGAATACCACTTACGCTCACCTGCTCGACAATGCCCCAAACGTCAATGGCCAAAGCGGCAACGGCGTTGGCCAGGTTCTCGGCCAGTCATACCGCGATTATGGCAACGGCGACCTTGACATGCGTTCGCGCGTAGTCGTCGTCGGCAACTATGAATTACCGTTTGGTAAGGGCAAAGGTGGTTTCTACGGAGCGGCAGCAGGCGGTTGGCATCTCAACGTACTCAACCTTTGGTCCACGGGGCTTCCGTTCACCATTTTGAACGCAACCAACGTTTCCGGCACGAGCCCCAACGGATCGGCTGACCGGCCCAACGTGACAGGCAATCCGTTTAGTAACGTGCAGCCCATCGCTAAAAACCAGGCACCGCTTCAGTTCTTCAATCCCTCCGTCTTTGTCACACAACCAAATGGCACGCTTGGAAACGAAGCCCGGAACCAGTATCACGGACCGCACTACCGTCACTTCGATATGTCGGTCTTCAAAGACTTCACTGTTTATCGCGAGACAAAGCTGCAGTTTCGCGCGGAGGCATTCAACGTCGCCAACCAGACGAACTTTGCCAACCCAGTCACTGGCCTGGGTAGCACCACAACCATTGGGCAACTCACCTCTACGATTGCGACGTACAACCCTCGTCTGCTGCAGTTCGCATTACGGTATGAGTTCTAAGCAGAGCAATAGCACGGACAGCAACGGGCGCCCAGGCGCCCGTTGTATTCTTCTACAACAAGTATTCAGGATGCGGGTGCTGCGGCTGCGCCCTTCTTTGCGTTAAAGCTACCGGTCACATTGAACGGGTCGACATCCATGGTGCCGCTCATGCTGCCATCTGCATTCAGCTTGCCGGTGTAGGTGATCGTCAGGTCTGTACCCTGGTACGTACCACCATGCTTGAAGGTCGCTGTCTTACCATCGAGCTTGCCGGTTGTATCATAGTTGCCCGTATCAGTCTTGCAGCTGCCGGTAAGGACTGTCGCCTTCTGTGCCAGGGTGCATGTCTCGTTCACGGTCACGCCTGAGACTTCGCCTGAAAGAGTCCAGTTACCTGTTACATCCACGTCGTCTGGTGCAGCGGCAAGCGCCGGCATCGCCAATAAACATACAACTGCAATCGCAGCTTTCATTTTCATCTCCCTTACCTGACAACCTTCTTCATCGCGAATGCTCCGCCTGCATTTAGTGGTTGCAGGTCCAGTGATCCGCTGATGGATGTTTCATCATCAAGGTTTCCGAAGAATGAGACGGTGGAATCTTCTCCCTGGTAGGCTGCCGGGTGCGAGAAGTTGACACTGGTTCCCTGCACTTTGCCGATCAGCTTGAACTTGCCGCCAGATGTGTCACAGGTCCCGGTCAGGGAACCGTCCGCCGCCTGGTTCAGCACGCAGGTTTCATTGATCGCGATGCCCTGCACCTCAGTTTGCGTCAGCCATGTGCCGGAAACGTTCGCGGGTGCGGCCGCGAAAGCAGGAAGCCAAACAAGCGCTGTTACTAGCAAAAGCTTTGTCAAGGTCAGTATCCCTCCCATCTATATCGCCTGCACCCACTGTACAGGAGACATTCACGGGCCTCACACCTGCGGAAGCCACAAGCGTATGCTGAAACCGTGAAACAACCTCCTGCTGCCGCTCTCTTTATATTTGCTCTCGTGAGCGTTTGCGCCTCAGCGCAGACGCCCAACACGCTTTCCGCGCAGGAGAAGGCGTCCGGCTGGAAGCTGCTGTTCGATGGAAAGACGACCGAGGGCTGGCACAGTGCGCGCGGCGGTGGATTTCCGACGGTTGGATGGGCAGTGAAAGATGGCATGATTACCGTGACGGAGACAGGGGGCGAAGAGGCTGGGAACGGCGGCGATATCGTAACGACGCGCACCTACTCCAACTTTGAGCTTTCCGTGGACTTCAAGACGTCGCCCGGGGCGAACTCCGGGATCATGTATTTTGTGGACCTGAACCTGATTCCCTGGCACAACGGCCATGGGTCGCCGGTTGGGTTTGAGTACCAGATCCTGGACGATGCACTGCATCCCGATGCAAAGCGGGGCAAGAACGGCGACCGCACGGTGGCGTCGCTCTACGACATGATTCCGGCGGCGGCGGACAAGCCGATCCATCCCATGGGAGAGTGGAACACCGCACGCATCGTGGTGCGCGGCAAGCATGGGGAGCACTGGTTGAACGGCGTGAAGGTGCTGGAGTACGACCGCGATTCACCGGAGTTCAAGGCAATCCTGGCGGAGAGCAAGTACCACGTCTTCCCGGAGTATGGGCAAGCGGACAGCGGGTATCTGCTGCTGCAGGATCATGGATTTCCGGTGTGGTTCCGGAACATCAAGATTAGGGAGATTGGCGCGAACTCCCGCTGATTGCTCCCTCAGAATGCAGAAGCTTGCGGTGCCGACATTTTTCAGTGGCCGGTGTCGCGTTCTCCGGAATGTTTCACGTGAAACATAGTAAGTAACCGGACATGCGGGTTGAAGATTGCTTTCGCAGCGTCAACAGACATTCCATTGTGAGTGGAGAGGAAACTCACCTCCTGAACGCTCAATTGGCGCTAAAAGTGCGCGTTGGCGCTAATGTAGATGGCGCTCTCTCTCTCGCCTTAGTGACTCTGTGGCTTCGCACGTTCAGTACCCCGCCCGGTCGCTTGGGGTGCGTCCTTTGTTTAGCGCCTTTAGGCTGGAGCACAGTATTGTTTGAGAAGTTTCCACCCAAGACGAAGAACGGCTAACTGCTGCTTTTGGCGACCTCCACGTCTTAGCGTCGGAGACGTGGGTACCGCGCTCGACACTAATTGTCGAGTTTCTCAAGCATTGGCAGAACACATCGATTGCGAACACTGTTCAACAATGCCTCGTTTATTGATGAGGTTCGCAGATCACCCCACTGTTCCCGCAAATCTATTCGCCCGATGCTGGAGGAAATCCCGGCAACACCTTGTAAACCAGTATCATCGATCACAACTGGTATAACGTGTCCTTGTCTTCCAGAGTGTGTCAGGATGTCCTTCTCGAATCTAGTCCAAACCTTTTCGACGTAGTTTTGGTCTAAAAAGACTAAGTAGTAAGCGCATGATTCATTATAGACTTTTGCAAGTACCTTTTCGAGGTCCTCCGCGAGCAGCATTGCTTGCTGGTCGAAATCATAGAAGGTCAGTATGTCTTCATTCTTGAGTTGTTCATTTACGACTTCTACAATAGGCCTGGCCTCGCCTGCAAAAGAAAAGCCTATGTCGTATGTCCACGCACGTGCCTTATCTACTGAGTCTTTTTCAACACCAAGTTGCTGATATACAGCGTCTTCCTTCACGTTGCTTAAGAAATACCTAAACAAAGGATCTTCAACTGTGAATCCAGCAGCCGTATCAAAAGCAATTTGCTTTCTTAGATCTATGCCTTTCTCTACGTTGAAAATAACCTCCCCTATACGTGGCCGGATTGCCTTGACTCCAGGGCGGCGTCGTTCTGGAACTACGTTCAGCACCTTGTCATAGGTGACTACCAGATCAGGGTTTTTAGCGAGAGCAAATAGCACATCGAGGTAGGGCTTGTTTCCACCAGGACGCCACTTCTTACCTTTCGCAAAATTTGTAGCTACTGGCATGTAACGGGCCGATAGCTCATCCATTAGTCGCTGCCTGATGGATAGCAGATCAAAGTTCAAGATTCGAGGTTCAGGTTGTTCTTCATATACCTCCTGGGTGGCACATACCTTGTTCGCAATAAACTGTGCGAGCCAGAAATTTTGGGAACTTTCAGCAAGGATATACTCTCGATCCTCGAACAAGACATTCAACGAAGATTCGCCCTCGTCCAACAACTTGTGATCTCTGGGTCGCTGGCCCCTTTAAATCTATACGACCCGAGTCTTGGGCCTAAGTCATAAGCATCGTTTAGAAGACTAGCTCCTGTCGTAGGTATACCTATCAAGATCATCTTGGCTGGATGAGCAATCTCAAATGCTCGGTCACTTAAGCGCTTGAGTATGGCACCGACTCCGTCGCGAGCCTCTCCCGCCAAAAGATGAAAGTCGTCAACAACGAGGAGAGGAGGATTGGGTGTATTACCCGAACTGACCTCACGCAGAAAGGCACTGAGACGCGGACCAGCATCGTTGTCTCTGGGGCTTACATATGCAAAATGTTGACCTTTAAGCCAGCCGAGTTCTTCGAACACCTTGAAGACAACGCAGGTCTTTCCGATACCTGAAGGACCTTCAATCAGCAAGTGTTTCCCGGGCTGTTCAATATCGGCGCGAACCTCTCCAAAATGTCTCGGCTTAACATACGTGTAAGGAGGCAGGCCAACAGTCTTAAAAACCTCAGCGAGCTTTTTTGGTTCTGGCATTTGTTCCTAATGTACAAGCTTGTCCGCTCTTGAGCGAGGCGAACCGCTTGAGTTTTGCGCGGGGCCTACAGCCCGGAGCCTTCACTGCACTTGGTACCTAGGGCTTCGCCCTAGGCTATTATGGCGCGGGCCTTCAGCCCGCAATAGCAAGTGCTAAAAAGCAGGAGAGGGTGGACCGGAGTCCACCCTCTTTGTTGCTTGCTTTGTTGTACGCTTATTCGGCGGCGGCGAGTTCTTCTTGTTCGCCTTCCATGCGCATGGCTTCGAGCTCGCGCTCTTCGGCGTCGTGCGCTTCCTGGACTTCCTGCTGGATTTTGGCTGCCGCTTCTTCGAGCTCGGGGCTGAGTTCGACGTTGCGGTAGTACTCCATGCCGGTGCCGGCGGGGATGAGGCGGCCGACGATGACGTTCTCCTTCAGGCCGCGGAGGGTATCCACGGCGCCGTTGATAGACGCCTCGGTGAGGACGCGGGTGGTTTCCTGGAAGCTGGCGGCCGAGATGAAGCTATCCGTGGACAGCGACGCCTTGGTGATGCCGAGCAGCAGCGGCCGGCCTGTGGCGATGCGGCCGCCTTCCTTGGTAACGCGATCGTTTTCCGCGTTGAAGCGGAAGCGGTCGATCTGCTGCTCCAAGAGGAAGTTGGTATCGCCGATGTCATCCACCTTGACCCAGCGCAGCATCTGCCGCACGATGGTTTCGATGTGCTTGTCGGAGATGGCCACGCCCTGCAGGCGGTAGACCTCCTGGATCTCGTTGACGAGGTAGCGCTGCAGCTCCTGCTCACCGAGGACGGCAAGCACGTCGTGCGGGTTGAGCGGGCCGTCGAACAGCTTGTCGCCGGCCTGAAGGCGTTCGCCCTCCTGCACGTTGACGTAGATGCTGCGGGGCACGCTGTATTCGCGCTCTTCGCCATTGTCGCCGGTGATGTAGATGCGGCGCTGACCCTTGATGACCTCGCCGAAGCGAACGACACCGTCGATTTCGGCGATGGTGGCCGTTTCGCGCGGCTTGCGTGCCTCGAAGAGTTCGACGACGCGCGGCAAACCGCCCGTGATGTCCTTGGTACGGGTGGACTCACGCGGGATCTTGGCGAGGATGTCGCCGGGCGTCACCTCTTCTCCGTCCGCGATCATGAGGTATGCGCGGGAAGGCATGAGATAGCGCTTCTTGGAGCCGTCGGCACCGTTGATGAGCAGCGCGGGCTGGCGCTTTTCATCGGGGGCATCGGCGACCACGAGGCGGGAGAGGCCGGTGACCTCGTCCACTTCGTCGTTGAGGGTGACACCTTCCTGCAGGTCCTTGAACTGGACCGTGCCACCGATCTCCGTGACGATGGAGTAGGTGTAGGGGTCCCACTCGCCGATGGTGGTGCCGATTTCGACCTGCGTACCATCTTCGACGCGGAGTTTTGCGCCGTAGACGAGCGGGTAGCGCTCGCGCTCGCGGCCCTTGTCGTCAATGATGGCGACCTGGCCGGAGCGGTTCATGGCGACGAGGTTGCCCTCTTTGCCGCGCACGGTGTTCAGGTTGATGTAGCGGACGGTACCGGCGTTCTTCGCGTCGAGGCGGGAGGCGTCGCTGACGCGCGATGCCGTGCCACCCACGTGGAAGGTACGCATGGTGAGCTGGGTGCCGGGTTCGCCAATGGACTGTGCCGCGATGACGCCGACGGCTTCGCCCATCTCCACCATCTTGCCGGAGCCGAGATTGCGGCCATAGCAGAGTTTGCAGACGCCACGCTTGGACTCGCAGGTGAGCACGGAACGAATCTTGACCTTCTCGATACCGGCGGCCTGGATGTCGGTCGCCTGCGTCTCGTCGATCTCCTCGTTGATGTTGACGATGATCTCGCCTTCAACACTCTTGAACTGCTCCAGGGTGACGCGGCCGATGATGCGGTCACGCAGGGGCTCGATGATCTCGCCGGCTTCAATGATCGGCGTGACATAGATGCCCTTGGTGGTGCCGCAATCCGACTCGGTGATAATGACATCCTGGGCCACATCGACAAGGCGGCGGGTGAGGTAGCCTGAGTCGGCGGTTTTCAACGCGGTATCGGCCAGGCCCTTACGCGCGCCGTGGGTAGAGATGAAGTACTGCTGCACCGTAAGGCCTTCACGGAAGTTGGCCGTAATGGGAACTTCAATGATTTCGCCGCTTGGCTTGGCCATGAGGCCGCGCATGCCGGACAGCTGACGAATCTGCTGCTTGGAGCCACGCGCACCGGAGTCGGCCATGATGTAGATCGGGTTCATGGCACCCTCGCGGTCGGCCTTCTTCATGTTGTTGAACATTTCGTCGGCGACGCGTTCCGTAACGCCGGACCACATCTGGATGACCTTGTTGGAGCGCTCACCGTTGGTGATGGCACCGTCAAGGTATTGCTGCTGGACGGCGATGACCTGCTTTTCCGCCTCGTGCACGACGGTGTACTTCGATTCCGGGATGACCATGTCGTCCAGGCCGACGGATAGGCCGGAGCGGGTGGCGTACTGGAAGCCGAG
>CAXUHI010000038.1:0-19611 GCA_964251045.1 uncultured Terriglobus sp.
CCGTCATGATCGGCCGCGCCGCCCCCGCCAACCCCTGGATCTTCCGCCAGATCGCCCAGTACACCGCCTCACAGGCAGCCACCGGCACGGGCACCTACGAGATCGCCACGGAGCAGGATCGCTACCGCATGATCCGCACCTACTTCACCATGCTCTTCGCGGAGCTGGAGCAGGAACACCCTGAAATCGAAGTACCCCCCAACGTGGACCTCACCGCGCTCACTCCCGCCGAACTCGGCGCGCACAACCACCTGCGCCACCTCGCCCGCAACCGCGAATCCGCCCGCCGCGACGTCATCGGCAAACTGAAGCAGTTCGCCAGCTGGTTCACCCACGGCATCCCCGGCGGAGCCACCCTCCGCCGCAACATCTTCGAAGCCAAACAAGCCGAACAGGTGATGTCCGCCGTCGACCGCTTCTTCACTACCGAAGCCGCCCATCGCACAATCAGCACCGCCGACCTGCAACCAGCCGCCTTCACCGGCTGCCAGGACAGTTAACCGCAAGGCATAGTTGCTGGTGTTGCGCCATGTTTACGAACGCTCAATAATGCGAGCTGTAGGCCACGCCAAACGCTCGACCACAAGCCAATATGGCTCGTGAAAGCTTACTTCCATACTCGGCTCGTTGCGATTTACCTCGTCTCACCCATACCATCGGGTCATGATTATCGCTTGCTTGTACGCAGCTCCTTTACTTACAGGCTTGTTACTCTCTTTCGGAGTGCAAAGACGGCCACTGCGAAAGTACATTCGCTGGGGAACATTCATTTTCTCCATTCCTGTGATTGCTGCAATAGCGTGTTTGCTGGTGCTAATGATCGGATTCCGCATTCTTGAAGGGCCATCGCCGCCAACATTGCCGGAGTTGCAACGGCAGTTTTATAAAAGGCAGGCGGACTTGGAAGCAGTCCTGCGGATGGCTGATGCAGATTCAGATTACACAAGGATCGCTCTTACGTTCGTCGATCGCGCTTCCGAGTACCCCGGAGATTCCGGAAGATACATGGAAGGCGATCCTAGGTCCAGGTTGTCGGCGGATCGTTGGAATACATATCGTAAGGTCTTTGAGAGGTTAGACGTGAGACTTGGGATTCAGAGGAATACCGCGCATGATGCTTTCATCATGGTCCAGTCTGAAGGTCTTTTGAACCGAGGTCACACAAGCGGGTATCTTCATTGCGCTGCAACAACAGCCGTAACAGTAGATAGGTACGCACCATGCATTTCAAAAGCAGAAAAGGGCCAACAGGCTTTCAAAGCTAATCCTCGTACTGAGGCATACAGCTTCCAACACATCAAGGGTGACTGGTACGCATATGACGAAGGACCTTATTAGCGACGCGATGACAGACGTCCCGTCTTGCTTCTGAAACGTGAACGGTTGGCCTAAGTATGACGTCAGAGGCTCTTGCTTCTACAGTAAAGCTTCGTACGAGAGGACGTACCGCAAACGCAATGATTTCGCCGCTACCTAGATAGCAAACACAGAGTATCGTTCTGACAGGAAGGTGACCTTATGAACAGACGCGACATGCTGGCCGCACTCCCGGCTTCCGCACTTCTGGCCATCGACAGCGCAGCCCAGAAAAGCGGCGGTGCGGAGGCAGACACTCGGCTCACCGAATCTAAGGTCTACCAGTTTGCCGACCTGCCTACCATCCAGCGACTCCATGGGCAAGTCGATCAGACGGTGCTCCAGGGTACACTCGCAACCGGCGAGGGGCTGGAGGTGCACGAAACCACGGTTCCTCCCGGGCAGATGCCCCACCCGTCCCATCAGCATCGCCACTCGGAACTGATGCTCGTGCGCTCCGGCCTGCTGGAGTTCGACAACGACGGCCAGAAATCAACCGCCGGTCCGGGCGGCGTCTTCTTCGTCGCTTCGGACGTGCCCCACGCCGTCAAGTGCGTCGGCAACGTCTCCGCCAACTACTACGTCATTGCCATCGGGCGCGACTAAGCCAAGGCACAGCCACAGCTCCAAAGGAGCACGTTGGAACGGAAGGCTGCCGCTCCAAGCAACGTTTCACGTGAAACATTTCGCGTAAGTTATTGCGTATCTTACACTTGCAAAGAGGCAGGGTGAAAAGATGCGCCACGTGTCCGGTTTTGAGGCGCGAAAGCATCGTGCTGGCCCGCAGCCCCCAAAGCTGGTTTTCAGCGCTTGTACCGCCTGCGTACCGCACCTGAAATCCCGAGCAACCCAGTTCCGACAAGTGCAAATGTACCCGGCTCTGGAACGCTGGGGACGCTTGCCGTCCGTGACGTGAAGTCGTTCGTAACCGACCTCAAGTTGGGTGCGTCGCTGTACCTGAAGTTCAGCTGCAGGTTGCTTACGTCGCCGGTAGCAGGAAGCTGTTGGGGCAGGAGTACGTCAAGGAACACAAAGGCCCACCCGCGTAGCCCGTGAGACTGCTTTGCAGGAAATGGAAGAACAGGTAATCCGGCATACGGTTCGGCTTGCCATCGCTGAACGTCATAACGAGATTTGGATTTGGAGGCTGAAGCCTGCACGCCACCGAACTGGTATGTGGCTCCCATGTCCGTCACGGTGATTGCTACATTGGTCACGTTGCCAGAGGGTGAAACGGAGATGGTGCCGGATGTACTTCCTCCGCTCTGCGGGCTGCCGTGGACGTTGTACACAGTCAGGCTATCCGCATGGGCAACATACGGCATCGAGAAAAGAAGAGAACCCTGGTAAGCAGAGACGCATGAAGACTCCTGGGAACCGCCCACATTCAATGCGGTGCCAACAAAACGCCGCTGGCACTCTGCCGGGCGGCTTGAGCCGCCGAGGTAGAAAGAGCCACCTTCAAAGCGGCTTCAGCCTCCGAGATAGGACGTCAATTACGGCTCGCCCGCAGTCGTCGGCTTTACGGGTAGCGCGGCTTCAACATGCGTCGTACTCACTGGAGGGAAGTCACGTGGTGCTTGGCCTGTCAGAGCTTCGTACGACTGCAATTGTGGTTGCGTGGACAGACCACCGGCAAACCCCATCGGACGCACCGGTGCCATGGAGGGATTGTGCCCCTTCGCCATCGCTGTAAGCCGTATCGCCCCATAACACCCGGCGAATCCTGCATACAGGTACGGCTGATACATCAGGAGTGGAATCGCATATTTTGGATCGAACACAGCGGATTCGCAGATGTTACGCGGGGGCTGACGCCAGGCGTGACGCAGCCGTCCCTTGAAGTACACCACCTCTGACGGGATACTGTCCTGCTTCAACCGGTGCCTAAGCGCCCGCTCCAGGGCACGTGGCGTATCGATGCCAAGTTCAAGAACCTTGTTGGAGTGGAAGTCCGGCCCGAAATAATGCTGCAGAATACTTTGCGCATAAAAGGCGCAGTTCCGTTGGCTATAGCTGTACCGGTAGGCCCGCTGTGCCTCGTTTATCTCCTCCAACACTCTGCGATCTTCGTCCACGGTCGTCGTGAATTTCAATACACGAAGGCTTCGGAGCCAGGCACGCCCCATGTACTTCGCGCCGACTGCCGGCTTCACCTCTGGATAGGCGTCTCCCAGCGAGCGGGTCCACGCTGGCTGGTCTCGCCCTGCCACACCAGCCTGCGTGCCCAGAAAGAACAGCTCAGCCGGGATCGCGGCTGCGCCCGGGTTGGGCCAGTACGCCGCACTTGTCAGCACCAGGCCGGCCGAATCTTCGCAGTAGCTGATATGCCCGGAAGTATCCATGCATCCATGGGAAATCCAGACAGACACATGGCCGACATTACTCAGGAAGCCCAGCAGTCCCGTCGGCGTCTCGAGGATCAGACCGGCATCAGCCCGCCCCGCCAGCGGAAGTGCACAGTGCACGGCCAGCAGGGTAAGAAGGGTCCACCATGTGCTTGTCAGCGGGTTTGGAACTGTTTTCACCAACGCCCCGTGTGGACGCGATATGAGAGGGACAGTCCATACTTCATTGTGATGCTAAGTCAAATGCATGTTGAGTGTGGCGTCCGACATAGCAGACGCCATTTAGAGGCGGCAGAAATGTCATGAGTGCCAAGTACTGCCCTGGAGCCTCTGCCCAGCCGGTCCGTGACGTCCGCCTGCGCGATTGTGTCCGGTGGGCCATGCTCATGCTCATCCCGGGAAGTGTTTTAACCGGATCGTAACTGCAGTTTGGCACTGCAAAAGTCACGTTAGCGCTAACGTGGCTTTGCAGAGCGTTTTTGTTGTCCTGAGCGTTACATCTAATCCTGTATGAATGTCGCGCCGGTCCTTCGCATCCCCTTTCAGAACACCTACGCCCGGCTGCCCGGCAACTTCTTCGCCCGGGTTGACCCTACTCCCGTGCAGGCACCGCGACGGATTAAGTTGAATGATGGCCTCGCGCACTTTCTCAACATCGATCCGGATGAATTGAAGGTTTTGGACGGCTTGCAAGTCCTTGCAGGGAATCAGGTTGCGGACGGTTCCGAGCCGCTGGCCATGGCTTACGCAGGCCATCAGTTCGGACATTTCGTTCCGCAGTTGGGCGATGGACGTGCCAACCTGCTCGGCGAGGTGGTCGCCCAGGACGGCAGGCGCTATGACATTCAGTTGAAGGGCTCCGGGCAGACGCCGTTCTCCCGCCGTGGCGATGGCCGCGCCGCACTCGGCCCCGTGCTGCGCGAATACATCGTGAGCGAGTCCATGCACGCGCTCGGCGTTCCCACCACGCGCGCTCTGGCAGCGGTCCTCACCGGCGAGCGTGTTGTGCGTGAAGAGGTACTGCCCGGTGCCATCCTGACCCGCGTCGCCCGCAGCCACCTCCGCGTGGGCACGTTTGAATACTTCGCAGCGAGGCGCGACACCCCCTCCATCAAGACGCTAGCCGACTACACAATACACCGCCACTACCCTGAGGCAGCGAAAGAACCGAAGTCATATCGCGCACTGTTGGAAGGAGTGACGACGCGCCAGGCATACCTTGTCGCGCAATGGATGCTGCTTGGCTTTGTTCACGGCGTCATGAATACGGACAACACCTCCATCTCCGGCGAAACCATCGACTACGGGCCGTGCGCGTTTATGGAGGCGTACGATCCGGCTATAGTTTTCTCCGCGATCGATGTGAACGGTCGCTACGCCTATGAGAACCAGCCTGCCATCATGATCTGGAACCTCTCACGCCTGGCCGAAACGCTGCTGCCGCTGCTGGAAGAGGAAGAGGGCAGCGCGGAGACTGCGATAGCCGCCGCCTACGAAGTCCTGAACACCTTTACCCCCACATTTGAAGCCGCGCATCTCGCCGGTTTGCGCCGACGCCTTGGACTGTTCACGGAGCAGGAAGGCGATTTGCAGCTTGCGAGAGACCTGTTAGCAGCCATGGCCGCCAACCGGGCCGACTTCACGCTGACCTTTCGCCGGCTCGCAGACGTTCTCGATCGGGACAGTGATGCCCCTGTCCACTGCCTGTTCGACAACCCCGGTGCATTCGACATGTGGGCAGCACAATGGAAAGCCCGGCTTAGAGCGGAGTCTTACTCCAGGCAGGAGCGTGTCGCCTCCATGCGCGCCGCCAGCCCCCTGTACATCCCACGCAATCATCTGGTGCAGGAGGTGATCGATGCCGCAGTGCTGCGTGATGATTACCATCCGTTCGAATCTCTATTAGAAGCGACATCTGATCCATACACAGAACGGCCAGGTCTGGAGCACTTTGCACTACCCGCGCGGCCTGAAGAGCGGGTCACGCGAACCTTCTGCGGAACCTAGACAACGAACACCATCGCGCTGTGAACGCAGGCGTACCGATTGCATCCTACCGCGCATGGCTTTTCCTGAAGCATACGTCGCCGCCTCCTCACGCTACGAGACCGCAACCTTCCGCCGCTGTGGCCGTAGCGGCATTCAGCTTCCGCCAGTTTCGCTGGGCCTGTGGCAGAACTTTGGCGGAGCGGATGTCTTTGAGACTGGCCGTGCAATACTGCGGCGTGCCTTTGACCGTGGCGTGACACATTTCGACCTTGCCAACAATTATGGGCCGCCCTATGGCTCGGCGGAGGAGAACTTCGGCAAGGTCCTGCGCACCGATTTCGCCGGACACCGCGACGAACTCATCATCTCCAGTAAAGCCGGATGGGATATGTGGCCGGGGCCGTATGGCATCGGCGGATCGAAGAAGTACCTGACTGCATCGCTGGATCAGAGCCTGAAACGCATGGGCCTGGAATACGTGGACATTTTCTACGCGCACCGGCCAGACTTCGATACGCCCATCGAAGAGACGATGAGTGCACTGGCGCAGATCGTGCGGCAGGGTAAGGCTCTGTACGTCGGCATCTCGTCCTATTCGCCGGAGCGCACGCGCAAGGCACACGCTCTGCTGGCCCAAGAAGGCGTGCGCCTGCTTATTCATCAACCGTCGTATTCCATGCTGAACCGCTTTCTGGAGCAGGGCCTGCTGGATACGCTGGGCGAGCTTGGCGTGGGATGCATCGCGTTTTCGCCGCTGGCCCAGGGCCTGCTAACGAACAAGTACCTGAAGCCCGATGCCGCGCAGCAGACCCGTGTAGGCGCCGAGGGCAGCAGCTTCAGTAAGTCGCTGCTGAGCGAAGACAATCTGAACCGTGTCCGTGCGCTGAACGGCATTGCGGAAAGGCGCGGACAGACACTGGCGCAGATGGCGATCGCCTGGTCCCTGCGTGACCCGCGTGTCACGTCTGCGTTGATCGGCGCTCGTAACGTCACGCAGCTGGATGATTCGCTGGATGCCTTGGAGAAGGTACACTTTTCGCCAGAAGAGCTGACAGAGATCGATCAGTACGCGGTGGATACACCGGAGATCGATCTTTGGCGATCGGTGAGCAGCCGCTAGTTAACGAGCAAAGGAGCTGGAGCGACGACGTGTGACTACCTTCACCTCCTTGCGCCACTGCTCCCCTAACCCCAGCAGAGTCCATTCGACCTCCGGTTTGAAGTAGCGAAGGACGGTCTCTGTCGCGGGATGAATGCGGAGCGACGGTGCAACGAGGTACAGACGCGGCGCTTCAGGCGAAAGCCGCACGCCCGTGAAGTAGCCGTGCCGCTGAAGGGTGCCCAGTCCAGTAGAGATGTCGATGGTCTGGGTGTGGTGCCAGCGCACACGCAGCCAGTAGTCCAGCCCTTGCAATGCGAAGTGCATGTCCTCGTCTGCCTTGAGTTCCAGCACGGCAAGCCGCCCATCACGTGTCACCGTCAGGAGGTCCAGCATGCCACGGTCGCTTGCCTGGAAGGCTGGCACCTGCGCGTAGACGTGCGCGGTATCGAACTGCGACAGACTACCCTGACCGTCTGTCAGTGGGCCAATATTCTTGCGCAACGAAGATTCAAGCCAGGCTTCGGGTGACATGCGAAAGAGCGGATCTTTGGGCGAACCGCTGGCGTGCCTGCGCTGGAAGAGTTGCTGGGTGAAGTCGCGCAGCATGGCTTCAGTATGCGGCTCCAACGTTGTTTCCTGTGGGCCGGCACCAAACGTGATGTCCATCGTTCGAGTGAACGAGTTGCCAGAGACGACATACCGAATGCGCGCAAACTCCAGACCATGCAGCAGCAGCGCAAGCTCCGTGGGTGAGCGCAGCCGCTGCTCCACACGCTCCTGCATGGCAGGCGGCACAAGCGCCAGGACCTTCTCCAGTGCTTGCGAGAAACGTTCCCTCGCCGTCTGTTCGTTGGGCGCCTGCAGCAGCTTGGTGATCAGGTTGCCCGTGTCCGCGGCATCACGCTCTCTGAGTTCTTCCGTTCGCTCGTCCAGTTCGTAGAGTTCCCACTGCGCCGCATCCGCCCGCAGCCATGCAAGGCGGGCCAGCGTGGTGGCTGCCATTCCTTTCGGCAGAACCAGCCGGAGGCCGCGAAACAGCCGCTTGCCACCAGCGCGTTCCCGGCACAGATGCAGCCACAGGATGCCGACAGTAAGTATGCCGTCGACGATTGCTTGCGATTCCTCGCAACCTACTCCCACGACAGCCCAGGCGTCCTGCCCACGGTGCAGCACGCCACGCGCATAGGCCGGGCCAAAGGAGCGCTCCAGGTCCATGGCGGAGCGGAAACTCTCCGGTTTCCACTCAGGAAATGTGCGGACCAGCACACGCTCCAGTGTTGCCAGATAGCGGCGGCGGGTGGTGTCGCGAGTGGTGGGGGTGCGCCGTTCCGGCTGCGCGACGAGATCCACCATCTGCGGCTTGCTTTGCCCGAAGCGCATGGTGGAGAGCCGGAGGCTGTTCTTGCGTGGTGTTGCGGCAACAACGCGCCGGACCAGGTTCTGCTCGTCGTTCCACAACTGCAGCGTGCACCGGCCATGCTCGTGGGCGATGGAGTACCGCGCATCACGCAGTTCAAACAGCACACGGCCATCTTCCAGCAAAGCCGCACCGGGATGTTCCGCGAGAAAGGCTTCAATCGCCTGAGCGATCTCCTCTGGCGTTTGCTCGGCCGCGTCCGGCACTTACCAATCCATGCGGGTGCGGAGCGCGGTAATATGTGCCACGTGATGACGGCTGTGCCACGCATACATGGACGCAACCTGGTCCAGCCGCATGGTGCCGTTCTCCGGATGCACGTAGGTGCGCTGCCACTGACCCGGCGTGAGAGAGCGCAGCAGCATGAGGAGGCGCGCGTGCATTGCCTCCAGCAGTTCCAGCGACCACTCCACCGGGGCACGCAGGCTGTCATGCAGATCGGCCCACTGCTTCTCGCTGTACAGCTTGATGGTGGGAGCGTCTTCTGTCAGCGCGAAGCGCACACGCGAGTAGCAGTTCATGTGCGAGTCGGCAACGTGATGCACCACCTGACGCACCGTCCATCCGCCATCCCGGTAGGGCGTGTCTAGTTGATCTTCCTCCAGCCCGTCCACAGCCGTCCGCATATTTTGGGGCAGCTCACCGAGCGTGTCCAGGGCGTGCTTCAACGTCTCTTCGTCGACGATGTCCGTCCGCTGCCAACGCCCGATGGGATAGCGCGGATCAATGGGGGAATGCTCTGCGTGCATGCTCCTGAACCTAGCACACCGGCGTGAGAGCATCACGATATTCTTGGAGGATGAGCTTTTCCGCAATGCTTTCATCTGCCAACGCCGGGTATTTCCAGAAGCACTTTGCAATCGACCCGTCACTGGTGGAGCGTTGCCTGTCAACGGCTCTCGACAGGGGCGGAGACTTTGCGGAACTGTACTTTGAAGCTGTGACGTCGTCGTCCATCGGCGTCGATGAGGGCATCGTCAAGTCCGCCAGCCAGGGCCACAGCATAGGATGCGGTGTGCGCGTGCTGAGCGGCGAGCGTACGGGTTACAGCTACACCGATGTGCTTGATCTGGATCATCTGCTGCACGCGGCACGGACTGCGGCGCTGATTGCGAGCGGACCAGCGACCGTGAACGTTGAGGGATTTATCGAGACGGAAGCGCACGACCTCTACCCGATGCCCACCCACGGTGCGGATGTGAAAGCCAGGCTGGAACTGGTGCAGCGGGCTGACCGCGCTGCGCGTGCGTATGATCCGCGCATCACGCAAGTGCGCGCCGGATTCAATGAGGAAGTGCGTCACATTCTGATTGCGGCCAGCGATGGCACATGGGCCAGCGATACGCAGCCACTGAGCCGGTTTAGCGTGTCGGTCATCGCCAAGGATTCAAGCGCAGAAGGCGGCAGGGGAGCAACGGCGCGTGGATCGGGCGGCGGTGGCGGGCGTGTGGCGCTGGACTACTACACCACGGTGAAGACGCCGGAGCACTTCGCCACCGAGGCTGCACGGCAGGCAATCCTGCAACTGACTGCGCAGCCTGCACCTGCGGGTGAGATGGAGGTCGTGCTTGGGCCGGGGTGGCCAGGCGTGCTGATCCACGAGGCGGTGGGACATGGGCTCGAAGCGGACTTCAACCGCAAGAAGCAGTCGGCCTTTGCCGGGCTGATGGGCCAGCGTGTGGCCACGGATAAGGT
The DNA here is from genome assembly GCA_964251045.1 of uncultured Terriglobus sp. GTDB lineage: Bacteria > Acidobacteriota > Terriglobia > Terriglobales > Acidobacteriaceae > Terriglobus. Next base: position 9,908 of record CAXUHI010000038.1, read on the forward strand.
GACCGTGGTAGACAATGGCACGCTTGCGAACCGGCGCGGCAGCCTGAATGTGGATGACGAAGGCGTTGCGACACAGAACACTGTGCTGATTGAAGACGGCATTCTGCGGCGATACATGACAGACAAGCTGTCGTCGCGCGTCATGGGCCTGCCCAGCACCGGCAGCGGACGCCGTGAGAGCTACAGTTCCATGCCCATGCCGCGTATGACGAACACGTACATGCTGGCGGGGGAGGACGAACCGGCGGACATCCTGCGAAGTGTGAAGCGGGGCCTGTACGCGGTGAACTTCTCCGGCGGATCGGTAGACATCACCAACGGCAAGTTCGTCTTCGCCGCCAGCGAAGCCTACCTGGTCGAGAACGGCAAAGTCACCGCGCCGGTGAAAGGGGCCATGCTGATCGGCAACGGCCCGGAGGCGCTGAAGCATGTCAGCATGGTCGGGCACGATCTTGCGCTGGATGAGGGCATCGGCACGTGCGGCAAAAAGGGCCAGGGCGTCCCGGTCTGCGTGGGGACGCCTACAGTGAAACTGGACAAGGTGACGGTGGGCGGGACGCAATGAGCAGACATTCTGTACAAGCGAAGCGCCTACGAGCAGCAAAGGTTCTGGAGACGTTCTTGGCTGAAGCTGCGGTCCTTCTGGCTGTTTTTCCTGTTCTTGATGAGTTCGTTCAGCGCGGACGCGAAGGCGTAACATGGCAGTTGATCGTTGTCAGCGGAGGTTTGTCGTTGACCCTCCTGGTTTTAGCAGTGGTTCTAGAGATCGTAAGCGGGGAGGAGTAGGCATGGTTCTGTCTTTTACACAAGTTGTGTGTTACACATTGGCTTTTTTCCTCATGGTCGCTGCCGTGGGCTTTTGGCTAGCTCTGTCAGCACGCCGCCTTGACTCATCAGAGAGAGAAGAAAAGCCCTCTCAAGTGGATTACGACAGACAAGCAGCGCTTAAGGTGCAGCAGTTTGAGGGTGAAATCAAAGAACGTATGCGTGATTTCGATGCATACGTCGCACATGCACGTGCAGAGATCGACAAGCAAGTGGCTTCCGTCCGCTGATGAAACTCGCTACACAACCTAGTCTGGTTCTGATCGCTCAGAAAGTCGTAGACCGTGCGATGCGCGCAGGTGCTACTGACGCTGAAGCCGTTGTCGTCGAAGGCGATGAGTTCTACGCCAAGGTGCGGCTGGGGCAGGTGGAGACGCTGACAGAGTCCACCTCGCGGGCGATTGGCTTGCGCGTCTTCAACGGACTGCGCACGGCGAATACGTCCACCAACGACTTCAGCGATGATTCCATCCGCCGCATGATCGACTGCGCGGTGGAACTGGCAAAGATCACCGAGGAAGATCCGTTTGCCGGTTTGCCGGATGCGGGCGAGTTTTCAAATGTCCGCAACGGGGATGCCCTGGGAATTCACTTTCAGGATGTATACGACCTGCCTGCGGCGGAGCGCATCGAGATGGCGCGCGCCACCGAAGCTGCTGCGATGGCCGCCGATGTGCGCATCCAGAACAGCGATGGCGGGACCTTTACCGCAGCAACTTCGTACAAAGTGATCGCCAACTCGCGCGGTTTCACCGGGGAATACCACAAAAGTTATTGCGGGATTGGCTGCGCGCCCATTGCGCAGGACGCCAGCGGGATGCAGCGCGACGGCTGGGGCTCGAGCGCACGCACGCTGCGGAAGCTGGAGACACCGGAGGAGGTCGGCAAGGAAGCTGCCAAGCGCGCCATCCGCCGTCTGGGAGCACGGCGCGTCCCCACGCAGCGGGCCACCATGGTCTTCTCCCGCGAGATTGCGCGCGGCATCATCGGCGACATCTTTTCCGCCGTGAACGGTGACTCCATCTACCGCAAGTCCAGCATGTTTGAGGGCATGCTGGGTGAGCAGATTGCCAGCCCGCTCATCACCGTGATCGACGATGGCACCATGATGCTCGAACCCGGTCTGGGCGGCTTCGGCACGCTGCCCTTCGATGGCGACGGCCTGCCCATGCAGCGCAAGGTCATCGTGGAGAAAGGCGTTCTGCAAACCTACGTGACCAACACGTACACCGCGCGCAAACTCGGCACAAAGAGCACCGGGAATGCATCACGCGGCCTGGCAGGCGCGCCCGGCATCGGCAGCGGCAACTTTTACCTCCAACCGGGCACGCAGACACCGCGCCAGATCATTGCCGAAGTGAAGAATGGCCTGTACGTCACAGAGGTGCTGGGCAGCGGCGTCAACCTGGTCACCGGCGACTACTCGCAGGGCGCGGCTGGTCTCTGGATCGAAAATGGCGAGTTTACCGGCGCGGTGGAGGAGATCACCATCGCGGGCAACCTCAAGGAGATGTACAAAAATATCGTCGCGGTCGGCAATGATCTGATCTTCCGTGGTTCATCGGCGTCGCCCTGCATCCGGGTGGAAGGCATGACCATCGCCGGCTCGTAGCTGCGCCGGTAGAATCGCAGAGTGTCCGCAGCGCCCATCTTCGATCATGAGGTGAGTTTCAAGCCAGAACATTCGGCTGAGATTCTACGCATGGTTCCGGCTACTGCCGGTGTAGTTTCACTGTTCGGGCACTCAGCCAACGACCGGCCGTTTCTGATGCAGTCAGCGAATCTGCGCAGGCGGTTGCAGCGGCTGCTGGAGCCTGCGGAGGGTCAGACGAAGCGCCTCAACCTGCGCGACCGCGTGGCTCGTGTTGCATGGACGGTGACGCAATCGGAGTTGCAATCGTTGTTGCTGCTTAATCGCGCTATGACGCTTGCCTTTGGCGCAGCCGATGCGCGCAGGCGGATGCGGTTGTCCCCTCCGTTTACAGTGCGCTACGCCGTGGAGAACAGGTTCCCCCGCATCTACGTCACGAACCATCTGCGGCGGCGCTCGCTGCACACGACCTTTGGGCCATTCGCATCGCGGCTCTCCGCAGAGAGGTACCGGGAGGCGGTGGAGGAATTGTTCGTCATCCGGCGCTGTTTTATGGAACTTCAACCCTCGCCCGACGACCCCGGCTGCATCTACGGCGAGATGCGGAAGTGCATGGCACCGTGCCAGGCGCGCTGCACCGCCGAAGAGTACCGCGCGGAGGCGGACCGCACTCTGCAGTTTCTGAGGACAGGCGGCGCATCGCGGACCGGCGAGTTGGAGGTTGAGCGGGAGCGGGCATCAGCCGACATGCTGTTTGAAGAGGCTGCTGCTGCGCATACGCAGTTGCAGAAGGTGAAGAGCGCGGCGGCGCTGGCGGACGATCTGGTGCGCCCACTCGACGAGCTTCGCCTGGTGCTGCTGCTTCCGCTGAAAGGTCACGCGGAGAGTGTGCCGCGCGTTCACCTCTTTGTCTTCACCGGTGGACGTCTGCGCGGGCCGGCGACGGTGTCGCTGCTGGGCGTGCGGCTGGCGAAAGAGCAACAGGAAGTAGGTTCGTCGCTGTTCGCGCAGCCGATGATGCTGGCACCTGTGCCGCTTGGCGATGCTGCTCAAACGGACGACGCACCCGTGAGTGCGGAGGAGTCGATGCTGGCCGCGATCGCGCGGCTGGAGGATGGTGCGGGCGCGGCGGATATCGCGGAACTGGGCGATCATCTTGCGCTGTTGCGACGCTGGTATTACCGGCCGGAGAAGCAGCGATCCGGTGCAGCGTTTTTTCGTGAACGCGATGCGTGGCCGGTGCGGCGCATGGTACGGGCAGCCGCAAGGTTCGTGGTTGCGGACATACCTATGCCGGCTTCGCAACCGGAAGCCACGGCAGCTGAGCAGACGGCATGACACCCCGCTCGCGCTTCATTCTTCGCTATGGCGTGCTTGCGTACGGCGGCGGGCTCTTTATGCTGTTCAACGTTCTGCACATTCTGCGGTTGCATGCACACGGTGCATCCCTGGCCGGTCTGCCCATATGGCTGCTGTTGACAGCACTCATCTGTTCAGGACTTGGCAGCGCGTTCGGTTGGTATGCCTGGAGGCGGGTGCGCCCCCGTGGACAATAAGAATGCTTTAGCGATGACCGTTCTGTTGCCGCTGCACTGTCTGGGGCACGCGCACCCACTGCCTGCCCGCTGCCTCTGCGGACATGATCCCCGCATCCGCATCCTCGAAGACCAAGCAATCCTGTGGAGCGACATGCAACAGCGCCGCAGCTGCCAGGAACGGCTCAGGGTCAGGTTTGCCGTGGATGTAATCTTCCGCGCACACGACGGCGGCGAACCGGTCGCGCAGGCCAAGCGCATCAAGCGTGCGTTCCACGGACGCGCGCGGCGATCCCGAAACGATGGCAAGCGGGATATGCCCGTACGCGCCCTCGGCATGTGCCAGCACGGAGGCGATTGGCTGTATCTCGTGGATGTGAGCTAGGAATCGTGCCTCTTTGTCCGCTGCCACAGCGCGCGGGTCGAGCGTGTAGCCGAAGCGCTGATTCAATCGCTCGACAACCTGTACGGGAGGCACACCGCCCCATACGTAAAAGAGATCTTCCGGGAAGGTGCCGCCGTGTGCAGCCACGGCTTCCGTCCAGGCGATGTAGTGCTGTGGCATGGAGTCCGCGAGGGTGCCGTCCAGGTCGAAGAGGTACGCATGAAAGTCCCCGGGCGGCAACGGAAGTGCTTCGTCGTTCAATGTCAAACGCTCCGTCATCATGGTACCCGTCCACCCCTTGGTACACTGCCGGTGATGATCGACCTTGCGTTTTCCATCCTGGCCGCAGACTTCGCACACCTTGCAGATGAGATTGCCACGGCGGAGCGCGGCGGCGGAACGGTGTGCCATGTGGATGTGATGGACGGGCATTTTGTTCCGAACATCACCTTCGGCCCGCCAGTTGTTACAGCTGTGCGCAGGGTGACGGAACTGCCGCTGGACGTGCACCTGATGATCGAGGATCCGGATCGATACATCGCGGATTTCGCCAGGGCGGGCGCGAACTGGCTTCTGGTGCACCAGGAGGTGTGCCGCCATCTCCATCGCACGCTCACCTCCATTCGCGAGCACGGCATGGAACCGGCAGTCGTCATCAATCCCGCGACGCCGGTGGAAACGCTGATTGAGGTACTTCCGCTCGTGCATCATGTACTGGTGATGACCGTGAACCCGGGCTTTGGCGGGCAAAGTTTCATCCCGCGCTGCGTGGAGAAGGTGCGGCACCTGGCCAGCCTGCGCACGGAGATGAACCTGAACTTCCGCATTGAGGTCGATGGCGGCATTGCGAACGATACGGTGGAGCAGGTGGTACGGGCCGGTGCGGACCTGCTTGTGGCTGGCTCGGCAATCTTCGCCTCCCAGCGGGAGAAGACCGAGGCGAACGCGCGTGAGTTCCTTCGACGCGCCCGTGCCGCAACAGAAGTTCTTATCTAGGCAGGAGACCTCAGCGCGGTACATTCGTCCAAACGGTGTCTTGTTGGCGGCGCGTAAAATACGTGAAGTGCGTTTGCCGGAGCAAGGCAAGACACAGCTTGGGGTTTTCATGCATTCATCTTTCTCTCCGGTGGCTCGGTCGTTCTTTCCGCGCCGTGGTGTTGCAGTGGCACTGCTCGTTAGTGGAATCGGCATTGCATTCGCTCAAAGCGCATCAACACAGCAGCAGGCACCCGCTGCCTCCACGCCGTTGGACCAGCCGGCAGGCACCACATCAGCGCCGCAGGATGTGACACCAACGGCAGCACTGAGCAATACGCCCACCAAGAAGCGCAGCCGCAAGAGCGACGAAAAGGTTGTTCAGTCCAAGGACACTGTCAAGGACCAACGGATTCTCAAGCGTCAGCAGAAGGCGAATCCGCTGGTGAACGTGAAATCGAATCAGCCGGACAAGCAGCTGTACGACAGGGCACTGGCAGCGATCAACAAGGGACGCTACGAAGTCGCCCGGCTCGATTTGCAGACCATGCTCTCAACGTATCCGGACTCTGAGTACCAGATGCGCGCCAAGCTGGCCTTTGCCGACAGCTGGTACCGCGAGGGTGGCAGCGCGGCGCTGGCGCAGGCAGAAACCGAGTATCACGACTTCATCATCTTCTTCCCCAACGCGCCGGAAGCTGCGGAAGCGCAGATGCGCATCGGCGATATCTACTTCAAGCAGATGGATCGTCCGGACCGCGATTACACCAAGGTGATCCACGCGCAGGATGAGTACCGGACGATGCTGACGCAGTATCCGGATTCCAAGCTGATTCCTGAGGCCAAGCAAAAGCTCCGCGAGGTGCAGGAGGTGCTGGCACAGCGCGAAAGCCAGATCGCCGATTTCTACGTGACGCATGAGAACTGGGTTGCGGCGATTGCGCGCTACCAGACTGTGGTGGATACGTATCCGCTGTACAGCCACATTGACCAAACGCTGATTGGGTTGGGTGACGCGTATGCCGCGCAGGCCCGTTACGTCCGCCTGTCGAACCTTCCGGAAGATGCGAAGGCGCGCCTGCTGCGTACCTATGATGACCAGGCCATCGCGGCGTACAGCCGTGTGGTACAGCAGTATGCCGCGTCGCCGCATATGGAAGACGCGCGTGACCGCCTGGAGGCGATGAACGCACCCATCCCGGAGCCGACGAACGAACAGCTTGCGGCCAGTGAAGCGCTGGAGAACAGCCGCCAGACGTATACCTTGACGAATCGCGCCAAGGGCTTGATCTTCCGCGGCCCGGACACGGTGCAGGCCGCGCGCCTGGGTGATCCGTCCATGGCCGACCCAAAGGCGACGACAGCGCCGGCGGTAACCAAGCGCAGCGAAGCTGCCTTTAAGGCGGCGATGAGTCCACCTGTGGGTGGCCGGACAGCCCTTGCGGCGGATGGCAGCACTGTGACGCCGGCTGCGACCGATGCCTCTGCAACGGCCAACACCCCCGCTGCGGCGAGCGGAGCGCCGAGCCTGCAGGACCTTCCGGTTTCCGACGCGGCTGCAACAGCAGCCGAAGGCTCCAGCTTTACCACGACGCCTCCTGGTGTTGCGCCACTCAGCAACGGGAGCGGTGCGGGCAGTGCTACGGTTGGCGTGACGATTTTGTCGCCGGGTGCAACGGCAAGTACGCCAAACGCGAATGGATTGAACAGCGTGGGACCGGCAAACACGACGGCTCTGCCGCCCATCGAGAAGGCCGCAACAGCGCCGGACGCGGTGAATGACGTGGCCGGAGAGAAGACTCCCGCAGGCCAGGCGCCGGTGTTGGACAAGAACGGCAATCCAAAGAAGACAAAGCCAGGGTTTGACAAGGATGATGAGTCATCCAGCACGCACAAGAAGAAGAAGGGTTTGAGTAAAATCAACCCGTTCTAGAGCGATCTCCACGCAGAACGTGGGCAGCCTGCACCAGGGCTGCCCATTGTTGTTTCTCCTTGATACACTTGGCTCCCATGCGACTACTCTCCGCACTGTTGGCTGCCTGTTTCTTCGTCTCGTGCGCGTGCGCGCAGGTGCCCGCGTCTTCACCTGCACCCGGCAGTACAGCGCCTGCCGCAACGGGCATTGCACCGAGTTCGCCGGGACCGGCTCCGGTGATCTCGCCGGAGGTGCATCCGGATAGCACCGTGACGCTGCGCTTCGACGCGCCCAACGCGCAGAAGGTGACGGTCAGCATCGAGGGCGAGGCGAAGGCGATCCCGCTGGAGAAGAACGCGTCCGGACTTTGGGAGGCGACCACCGGCCCCAAGCCGCCAGAGTACTACGGGTACAGCTTTTCCGTGGATGGCAAGCGTGAGCTTGACCCGCATAACCCGGATATGCGGCCCAACCTGCTGAGCCCCACCACTGTGCTGCACGTACCCGGACCCACGCCGCAGCCGTGGGACATCACGGATATCCCGCATGGTGAGGTGCATCATCATGTCTATTACTCAAGGCTCGCCGCGGGCAACGGCGATGGTGCGGCAGCTGACCGCGATGTGTGGGTGTACACGCCGCCGGGCTACGACGCGAAGCGTAAGGAAGCGTATCCGGTGCTGTATCTGATCCATGGTTTCTCCGACGCGGCCAACGGATGGATTGAAGCCGGGCAGGCGAACCTTATCTTCGATGCACTGCTGCACGACGGCAAGATCAGGCCGTTCGTTGTGGTGATGCCACGTGGCTACGGCACCATGCAGATGATCGAGGTCAGCAGCGCCAACCGGCCGCCGTCGCTCGGCATGAAGAATCAGCAGACCTTCTCCGACCAGATGCTGCACGAGATCCTCCCGATGATGGAGGCGCGCTACAACATCGCGAAAGACCCGGCACACCGCGCCATGGCAGGTCTTTCGATGGGCGGCGGTCACAGCATGTATACCGGGCTTAATCACCCGGAGGTCTTCGGCTACGTCGGTATGTTCTCCGCCGGTATCACCACTCCCGGCGCGAACATCCGCGGAGCGAACGTGGACGCCGCTAGCTATGACGCAGCCTTTCGGCAAGTTCTGCCAAACGCTGCGACGCAGGCTCCGGTGAAGCTGCTGTGGATTTCCTGCGGTACGGAGGACGCGCTCATCAGCGTGAATCACGGCTTTGAGGCCTGGGCCAAGGCGAACATCAAAGGCAATGTGCAGGTGCGCGATACGCCCGGCATGCACACTTGGATGGTGTGGCGCGATGACCTGATCGCGTTTACACCATTGCTGTTCCGGTAAAAGCCTTTACGTGATAGGAGTACATTCACTTCCATGCGGATTCTTTTTGCCCTTTCGGTCGCGATGATGACCACCGTTGCCGTTGCACAATCGACAGCGACGCCCACCGCATCACCTTCGGCATCGCAGGGTATGGTCGCAGCTGCGCCGATCATGTCGCCTGAGGTGAGTGCGTCCGGAGCTGTTACTTTCCGGATGGCCGCTCCGAATGCGCAGAAGGTGACCGTCACCATCGAGGGGGAACCGAAGCCACTCGACCTGCAAAAGAACAGCGGCAGCGGTGTGTGGGAGGTGACCACCGAACCCATGCAGCCGGAGATCTACGGCTATACCTTCGCCGTGGACGGCCAGCGCACGCTGGATCCGCGCAACGCGCAGGTACGGCCGAATCTAATCACGCCAACGACGGTTGTACGAGTCCCCGGGCCTACGCCAGAGCCATGGGAGCGAACGGACATTCCGCATGGCAAGGTGGAACACATCCTGTACCGGTCCAAGCTGGTGACGCCGGATGCGACAGATACGGGCGACCGCGACATGTGGGTCTATATGCCACCGGGCTATGACGCCGCGCGGAAGGAAAAGTATCCGGTGCTGTACCTCAACCATGGCTACTCCGACGCGGCGAATGGATGGGTGGACGCTGGTCAGGCAAACCTGATTCTCGATACCCTGCTGCACGACGGCAGGATCAGGCCCATGGTGGTGGTCATGCCGCTGGGCTACGGGGAGATGAAGATTGTCACCGCTGGGTGGAACCGCGTGGGCGGAATGATCTTTGAGAATCAGCAGCTCTTCTCGAAACAATTGCTGCAGGAAGTCATCCCCATGGCGGAAGCGCAGTTCAACATCGCGCGTGACCGCGATCACCGCGCCATTGCTGGCCTGTCCATGGGCGGCGGCCACAGCATCTACACCGGCCTGAACCATCCGGAGACATTTGCCTATGTGGGCGCGTTCTCGTCTGCGGTCTTCTCACCCGATCTGCCGAATCGCGCGCCGGGCAGCGCTCCTCCCACGGATGTTGAGTATGACAAGGGCTTCCAGGCGATTGTGCCCAACGCCAAGACGCAGCAGCCGGTAAAGCTGTTCTGGCTGAGCTGCGGCACTGAGGATGGCCTGATCACGGTAAACC
>CAXUHI010000039.1:0-4819 GCA_964251045.1 uncultured Terriglobus sp.
GTCCCCCAACCCACCCTGGACACCGGAGTGAAAGCACTTGCGGCAGCTGCAGTCTCGCTACTTCAATAATGCTGGACTCTGCTATTTGCTCGTTGGGTCGACCCAATGTAACTGGATCAACTGGCCATTGAGATGGTCAAAGTCTTTGTCCGTCGTAATGAGTGGCAGAGCGGTATGGATTGCGGTAGCCGCGATCCACATGTCGTTTTGCCCCATGTTCCGTTGGCCCCCGCGTGTATTCCGACAGCTTTCTTCTACTCGGACATACGCGTCCACCATCGCGCTATTGTCCACATTCACGGTGACAAGCTCCTGTACGCGAGTTCGAGCGCACTAAGCTTGTCATCGCCCCATCGGTTGCGTGACGCTAGCACCCGCAGTTCCCCATGAGAAACGATAGATATGACGTGCCGATGAAATGCTGCTCGCAATCCGAAAGCATCATCAATGGATTTAGCGAGATTGTGACCTCGAAGCAGATTGAGAAGCACACTCGTATCCAAAACGTAGCTCTGGGGCATAGCTGTGATTAGTGCCTCAGATCCCCTAAAGCTGCGAGCAACTCTTCATCCGTTTCGTTCCCTGGCCAAATCCCAAAAAAAACTGACACGCCGTTCTTGGGCGTTTGGATCTTGCGATCCAGCTTTGGACGATGTGTAAGGGCAGGTGGAACAGCAGAGAATGCAGACCGCCCTTCTACGGTATCGACAATCTCCTGCGCATCGATTCTTAAAAGACTTCCCGATGGCCTGTAAATTGCCTTACCAAAGATCGTGATTTCTTTGCCGAAGTGCTGCTGAAGCAGGCCAGGATCACCGTCGCTCAAAACTCCGCGAACCTCTTGTCCATCGGAGAGCTGCAAGGCAAAGGACCGGGTGCTGTGTCGGACCATGTCCAACTTTCCAACGACACGAATCTGCCGAGGCGATGGAGTCTGATCACTCAACAGCAACGCATTGGCTGACACTTTCTCATCGAAGATGTCCGCGGCATCACTGGAAGCGGTGTTGGCCGGAAACGCTAACGATTGAACATCTTTACGAAAGAGCTTGCTCCAGTGACTTAAGTGCTTGAGCAACGGACGGTCGTACCGATCACTGCTATCTTCCTGTCTGCGAACGACATGACTTACCTTGCCGATCAGTTGAATTGCAGTGTCATCGTGAACGGCTAAACCAGGCCATAACGTCGCTTGATCGAAAATCTCAGGGACAGCATCGCCCAACTTGGGCGCCTTTACATGCAAAACCGTTTTACTGTTCCGTGCGCTAAATCCTAGCGTGCGAACGTCTGAGGCTCTCTCTAACCATGCGGGAGGTGCGCCCACTGAAGCGCTTGTTCCCTCCAAAGCCATGCGCACACAAGGGCGAGCCGTGTCCTCAAGCCTACGCAAAAGCGATGCGCTGATGGGTAGTGGAATATCTGACCCGTATGCAGTTTCGGTCTCCAGGACTATCTCTTGCTCGACGTAGTTCAGGGCAGACCTCCACTCAAACTCGGCAAACTATGTTGCCATCTAACGGGCTCCGGTGTCACCGGAGCTAGATTGGACGCGCTCACTAGTATTCGGGCTATTTCCCGGTCAACAGGCATATGGTGCTCGGCATGCATTCGTCAGTGCGCACCCGGATGCACTCAGGGTATCAAATCATGTGTTGACCAAGCTTTGATAGAGCGCGATCGTTTGCTCGGCGATGGCGGTCCAGGAGAAGGTTTCTTCCACGCGCTTGCGTCCGGCTTCGCCGAGCTGCTTGGCCTTCGCGGGGTTCTCCAGCAGGCCGTTGAGGCGGGTGGCGAGGTCGCGGGCGAACTGCTCCGGGTTGGAGGGGAAGGTTGTGACCGGGTCCTGCTCGAAGGGGACGAGATAGCCGGTGACGCCGTCCACCACCACCTCCAGGATGCCGCCCGTGGCGCTGGCGACCACGGGCACATGGCAGGCCATCGCCTCAAGGTTGATGATGCCGAATGGCTCGTAGACCGAGGGGCAGCAGAAGACCGCAGAATTGCTGTACAGCTGGATGGCCTCCGGCTTGGTCACCATCTTCTCGATCCAGATAATGTTCGGGTTGTACTCGCGCGCGGCGGCAACCTTCTCGCGCATCTCCAGCGCAATCTCCGGCGTATCCGGCGCACCGGCGCACAGGACGACCTGCGTGTCCGGCGGCAGATAGCGGATCGCTTCCACCAAGTGCGTCACACCCTTCTGACGCGTGATCCGCCCCACAAACAGCACATACGGCCGCGCGGGATTGACGCCATACTTCACCAGCGCATCCGTCGCGGAAGTCTTCTGGTATTCCTGTAGATCGATGCCGTTGTAGATGACGTGGATGCGGCTGGGATCGATCTCCGGGTAGGCGCGGAGGATGTCCGTCCGCGTCCCCTGCGAGACTGCGATGACGGCGTCCGCATCCAGAATCGCGGTCCGCTCCATCCACGAACTCATGGCGTAGCCGCTGCCCAGCTGCTCGGCCTTCCACGCGCGCAGCGGTTCCAGGCTGTGCGTGGTGAGGACAAAAGGGATGTTGAAGAGCTTCTTCGCTAGGAATCCTGCCATGGAGACGTACCACGTGTGCGTGTGCACGATGTCGATCTGCGCAAGCGGCTTCATCTGCGCCAGATTCAGGCTCATCGTCTCGAGCGCGGCGGTGAACTTGGCGGGAGTGCCCTCGGCCAGCAGCGGCCACGGCTCCGCGCCGCGCACGTGCAGGTTGCCCTCGTCGGAGTGCTGCTTGCCCCAGCAGTGCACTTCGACCTCGATGGACTTGGCCAGCTCGCGGCTGAGATACTCCACGTGAACACCTGCCCCGCCATAGACGTTCGGCGGATACTCCCGCGTCATTAAGCCAACTCGCATCTGTGTCCTCCGTGCGCTGATTGGGATGCGTACCGCGAGAGTTCGGGTGTCACGCACAATCAGCAATACTCAAGATGAAAGATGAAATCGTCTCTGTCGATCTGAAGCTGGCGAAGGTAGGCAGTCAGCGTTCCTTGCCGAATCGTGTCGGAACCGTGTGGCTGATGAAAGGTGACGGTCTCGGGGGATTTAGCTCCCGATGAAAAGACCGTGCTGAGCCACCGCTCGATGGAAACGGCTCGTATCCAAGCCGCTTCAGGACGCACCTGAAGCGGCTCCATCTCAATTGTGTTGGGAGTTTTTGGCTCACCTAGGCAGCGATGCGGCTATGCGAATCCGCTTGCGGGATAAAGAATTGCTCCACCATTGTGCCCGGCTTTATGCGGGTTTGATAGAAATTTTGATCCTCGACTATGGTGCGGAGCCGATCTACCGTCGTTTGCAGTTGCCCGAAGTGCGCAAGGGCTTGGACGTGAGAGTCTACCGCTTCCTGAAAATTACTTCGAGCGTCTTCCACAGTGTCGCCATAGGCGACACTCTGAACGTCAATGGCGCTGAAGTTCCACACGTCATCTTCGTGCCAGACCGTAACCAAGATGGGCACAGCCGCTGTCTCAGTGAGTAGGTTCATCGGGTATTCCTTCATAGAAGACGTAGGCCGTTCCCGCCATTCTAGCTCACTTAGCTACTGATTCACGCCGCTGGCCAGCACGCCGCCATCCACCACGATGGTGTGTCCGTTCGTGAAGCTCGCAGCCTCGCTGGCCAGGTAAATGGCCGCGCCGACCAGCTCTTCCGTCTTGCCGAAGCGGCCCATGGGATTGCGCATTTTCAACTCCGCGCCGCGCGGCGAGCCGTCCAGCAGCGCCGCGTTCAGGTCTGTGCGGAAGACACCCGGGGCGATGCCGTTGACGAGCACGCCGTTTTTGGACCACTCCACGGCCAGAGAGCGTGTCAGGCTGACCACCCCCGCCTTGCTGGCGGCATACGCGGCTACCTCGGCCAACGCCACAAAGCTGTTCAGTGAGGCGATGTTGATGATGCGGCCGTAGCCGCGCTCGAGCATGTGCGCGCCAAAGACCTGGCAGCAGCGCAGCATCCCGGTCAGGTTGGTATCCATGATGTCGGTCCACTCGGCTTCGGGGACTGTCAGCGTCGGCGTCCGCTTAATCTTGCCGGCGGAGTTGACGAGGATATCTACCTTGCCGAACTGCTCGATGCAGGCGGCAAGCAACGCTTCGATCTGCCGGCGATCCGTCTGATCGCACGGATGCCGCAACGAATGCCGCCCCAGAGCTTCAATCTCGCTGGCAACGTCGTTGACCTGTTCCATGCGGCGGCCTGTGCTGACGACATCGGCACCGGCCTGTGCCAAGCCCAGCGCGATGGCGCGGCCGATGCCGCTGGTCCCGCCGATGACGACCGCAACACGGCCTTCCAGACTCAAAGGATGCTTCATGCAGGAACCTCAAGGTTGGCACGGCGCAGCCCGGGGGCAAGCACCTGCAGACCGACAAATGCGACCATATAGACCGATCCTGCAAGGATAAACAGGCTGTTGTAGCTATGCGTCAGTTGCAGGATGTGCCCAGCCTCAAGCGACAGCAGCGTGCCGCCCATCGAGCCTGCCATGCCTGCGATCCCGATGACGCTGCCGACGGCACTGCTGGGGAACACGTCGGAGGCAGTGGTGTACAGGTTGGCCGACCAGCCCTGGTGGCCAGCGGCGGCAAGACTCAGAAGCGCGACCGCAAGCCACTCCGACGTTACGCGGCCTGCGAACAGCATGGGCAGGGAGAAGCACGCACAGGTGAACATCGCTCCGTAGCGTGCCCGTGAGCCTTGCATTCCCAGGCGCTCAAACAGGGCAGGCAGCCATCCACCCGCAATGCCGCCGACCGTAGACACCGCGTACACCACGATCAGCGGCAGACCCAGGTGCTGCAGGTCAACATGGAAGCG
>CAXUHI010000039.1:4829-18806 GCA_964251045.1 uncultured Terriglobus sp.
TGTCAAGGTAGCCCGGAATCCAAAATAGGTAGAACCACCAGATCGGGTCTGTTAAAAACTTTCCAAGTACGATGCCCCAAGTCTGCCGGTAGCCGAGCAGCCGCGACCATGGTAGTTTCGGCCCCATCTGTTCGGCGTTCTCTTCATAGATATGCCGCAATTCCTCGCCCGTTAGCGTCGGATGGTCGTTCGGCTTGCGGTAGTTCCTGTACCACCAGACAATCCACGGCAGACCAAGCAGACCAGTGAAGAGAAAGGCCGCGTGCCAGCCGTAATGAATCGTAATCCACGGCACCGTCAGCGGTGCCAGGATCGCACCCGCGGTCGCTCCGGAGTTGAAGAGGCCGGTGGCAAGTGAACGTTCGCGCGTGGGGAACCAGTCGGCCACGGTTTTCACCGCGGCAGGAAAGTTGCCTGATTCGCCCAGTCCCAGAAACAGCCGCGCGACACCAAATCCGAAGGCCGTTGTGACCAAAGCGTGTGCCATGGCCGCCAGGCTCCACGTGGCCATGATGATGGTGTAACCCAGCCGCGACCCTACGCGGTCCACCACGCGTCCCGCCACGATCAGGCCAATTGCGTACGCGATTTGAAATACCGCAACGACATGGCCATACCCTGACTCCGTCAGGCCGATGCTGTGCTGCAGCGTCGGCTTCAGGATGCTGATGACCTGCCGATCCATGTAGTTGATCGTTGTGGCAACAAACAGCATCGCGCAGATGGTCCAGCGCACATTGCCGATGCGGGCGGCGGCACGGGATCCGGGCTGGAGACCGGCGGTGGGTGTCAGAGTCGGCACAAAGTCTCCATTACAGCTTGTAGGCGCGCCGCACCAGGTTACACGTCAGGTCCTGTATCAGGCCAAATGCCTCACCTTCCTCTACCGTCTGCTCGGCCACCAGCCGCGCCAGGAAGGCGCAGTCAATGCGACGCGCGACATCGTGCCGTGCCGGAATCGACAGAAACGCGCGCGTATCGTCATTGAAGCCCACGGTGTTGTAGAAGCCTGCTGTTTCCGTGGCACGTTCGCGG
The DNA here is from genome assembly GCA_964251045.1 of uncultured Terriglobus sp. Classification (GTDB taxonomy): domain Bacteria; phylum Acidobacteriota; class Terriglobia; order Terriglobales; family Acidobacteriaceae; genus Terriglobus. The sequence goes on from CAXUHI010000039.1 coordinate 5,865, forward strand.
AAGCGCATCATGCCCTCCGGACTGTCGTGGAACCACCATGGGGGCCCCAGCTTCAGGCAGGGGTAGTGCCCGGCCAGCGGTGCCAGTTCGCGGCTGTAGGTGCTCTCGTCGAGCGTAAACAGGATGATGGTTAAGCCCGGCTCGTTGCCGACCACGTCCAACATCGGCTTCAGCGCGTCGACGTAGTTCGTCGGCGTGGGAATGTCCGCGCCCATGTCGCGTCCGAACTTCGCGAAGAGCTGCGCGTTGTGGTTGCGGCGGCTGCCGGGATGAATCTGCATCACGAGCCCGTCCTCGACGCTCATCCGCGCCATCTCGGTCAGCATCTGGGCACGGAAGACTTCCGCATCGTCTTCGTCGCCCTCGTTCTCGCGGATAAGAGGGAAAAGCTGCTCGCACTCCTCTGGCGTCAGATTGGCGGTGCGTGCTGTCGGGTGGCCGTGGTCGGTCGCCGTTGCACCCAGTCCGATGAAGCGCCGCCGCTGCTTGCGGAGTGCCGCAAGATAGCCCGGCCATGTGTCGGTCTCCTCGCCGGTCTGCTCGCCCAGCAGGACGATGTTCTCCGCGAACCCGGCGAAGTCCGGGTCAACCACCGAGTCAGGCCGGAAGGTCGGGAGGATACGGCCCTTCCAGCCTGAATCACGAATCGCCTGGTGGTCCGCCAGCGAGTCCAGCGGAGAATCCGTTGTGGCCAGCACCTCCATGCGGAAGCTCTCATAGAGGGCACGCGGCCGGAACTCCGATGTTTGCAGCTTCTCCGCGATGGTGTCGTAGTACAGGTCAGCGTTGGCGGCGTTCAGGCGCTCCGTCAGGCCGAAGTGCTCTTGGAAGGCATAGTCTAACCACAGGCGCGAGGGCGTCCCGCGAAACAGGTAGTAGTTCTCCGCAAAGATGCGCCAAACCCTGCGCGGGTCCTCAATAACCGGCTTGCCAATCTCAAGGTCTTCCAGATGAATGCCCTGGCTGTACAGCATCCGGTGGACATAGTGATCCGGCTGTATGAACAGCTTGGCGGGGTCTGGGAACGGCTCGTTCTTTGCAAACCAGCCCGCCTGCGTGTGTCCGTGCGGGCTGATAATCGGCAGGTCGCGCACGGTCGCATACAGCCGCCGCGCGATGGCGCGGGTGCCGGGGTCAGCCGGAAACAAACGGTCCTCGTGCAGCAGGGCCATGCACCATCCTTGCGTGTAGGACACGCCGTACCATCATGCACGGCAAAGCGCATCCTTCGCAACGCCGCGACAGAGGACAAGCCTCCGTATACGGCGCTACACTACAGCCGTGCCCTGGTTCAACGTCGAAGCCCCGCATGTGTCCAATGAGCAGATCAAAGCGGCCTGTGACCGCCTGCTGTCTGAAGCCCGTAGTCGCATCAAGCAGGACCTGAGGCGCGTCCTGCTGCTGCCGCCTGACCTGACGCGCGCCCACTCCGGCGCCGGTTGGATCACCGAGTACCTCTACAACGCGCTGCCCGACGCCCACGTTGAAGTCATTCCAACGCTGGGCCAGCACGTGCCGCACACCGAGGCGGAAAACAAGTGGATGTTCGGCAGCATTCCGGAAGAGCGCATCTTCGCGCATGACTGGCGCAACGGATGCACGCGCGTCGGCACCATACCGGCGTCGCTAGTTCGCGAAACCACCGGTGGCGTTGCCTATTGGGACATCCCCGTCGATCTGAACTCCAAGCTGATGGACGAGCCGTGGGACCTGATCATCAACGTGGGCCACGTCGTGCCGCACGAGGTGCTGGGCTTTGCCAACCACAATAAGAATTACTACATCGGCCTGGGCGGCAAGGACACGATCTGCGCCTCGCACATCGCCGCGGCAGTGTACGGGATCGAGAACAACCTGGGCTGCCTGGTGACACCGCTGCGCGCCTGCTACAACTGGAGCGAAGACGAGCACCTCAAAGCGCTGCCGGACGTCTACCTGCAGATCGTGATGCAGCGCGACGCCGAAAACAAGCTGGTGACCAGCGGCATCTACGTTGGCGACGATCTCGAGACCTATCTCGATGCCGCGCGCGCCAGCCGCGATCAGAACATCACGCTGTTTGACAAGCCAGTCAAGAAGATCGTTGCCGTGATGCAGGCCGACGAGTTCCGCGCCACCTGGGTCGCCAACAAGGCTGTCTACCGCACCCGCATGGCGCTGGCCGACGGCGGCGAACTGCTCATCATCGCTCCTGGTGTCGAGCGCTTCGGCGAACAGCCGGAAGTCGACGCGCTTATCCGCAAGTACGGCTACAAGGGCACGCCGCGTACGCTGGCGTTGTATAAAACGGAGGCGGACATGCAGGAGATTCCGCACGGCGTCGCGCACCTGATTCACGGCTCCAGCGAGGGCCGCTTCACCATCACCTACGCGCCTGGCAAGCTCTCCAAAGCCGAGATTGAGCAGGTCGGCTACCAGTACGCCGATTGCGCGGCGATGCAGAAGCGCTACGACCCCGCCGTGATGAAAGAAGGCTGGAACACCATGCCGGACGGCGAAGAGGTCTTTTACATCAGCACGCCGTCGGCTGGACTTTGGTCTACAAAGGAGAAGCTCGATAACCCCTCCCGCAAGGATCTCTCGCGTGAGCCGGTCATGGCGGGCGGCATCGCCTGATGGACATCATTGGCAGGTGGCATCACCTAATCCATCGGGTGTTTTCGGAGGGGCCATGGCTTCGGCCATGCCCTTGAACTCCGTATCGAGCGTGGCATCAGCCACTGAGGAAATGCTTGTGGAACGCCAGGTATCGCCTCAGAGGCTAAAGCCTACTGAACTGTCGGGCTCTAATGGCATGGCTGAAGCCATGCCCCTCCGAGAGAGAGCATCGCGGGATATAGAGATCCTGCATGAAGTCCGGAACGCCCTCCACACACAACTTCGCCGACACGACCGCCTGGCCGTCGCCTACTCCGGCGGAGTGGATTCCGCCTACCTCGCATGGGAGGCACATCAGGTGCTCGGCGCGAACATGCTGGCCGTCATTGCCGATTCACCCAGCTTGCCCCGTACGCATCTTGCCTTCGCAATCCGGTTCGCCGAGCAGCACGGCATCCCTCTCCGTGTTGTCCAAACCGCTGAGATGGACAGCCCGGACTACGTGCGGAACGACGGCGCGCGATGCTTCCACTGCAAGGACGAACTCTTTCGGGTGATGGAAAATGTCCTGCGCAAGACGGGTCTGACGACCCTGGCCTACGGCCGCAACCGTGACGACAGCGGAGACTTCCGCCCCGGCCAGCAAGCCGCCGCGCATCACCATGTTGTGGCGCCACTCGCCGACGCGGGCCTGGGCAAGGCAGAGATCCGCGCGCTGGCGCAGGCTGCAGGGCTTGAGGTCTGGGACCGCCCAGCCTCCGCGTGCCTGTCCTCGCGTTTGGAGTACGGCCGGCCTGTCACACTCCAGGTCTTGCGCCAGGTGGAAGACGCGGAAGAGTCCCTGCATACGTTAGGCTTCCGCCAGCTTCGCGTGCGCCATCACGGCGAAGTTGCCCGTATCGAAATCGAACGCGGCGAACTCGCAAAGGCGCTCACGCTCGACATGCTGGCCCGCATCACCTCTGCCGTAAAAGGCGCGGGTTTCACCTATGTCACGCTCGATACCGAGGGGTATCGCAGCGGCAGCATGAACGCCCTGCTGCCGATCTCTGCCTTAACGTCTCTTGAGCAACCACGTGAGGCGTGAGGCTCTGCTGGCGCTCCTGAACGAGCTACAGGCTGGCCGGACGTCTGCAAACGCCGTAGCGGACAAGCTCGCATCCCTGCCGTTTGAGGACCTTGGCTTCGCAAAGATCGATCATCATCGACCGCTGCGCAGCGGCATGCCGGAGGTCGTTTTCGCCGAAGGCAAGACACCGGAGCAGACGTCGGCGATCCTGCAACGCATCTATGCCAGCGGCACACCCGCCATGGCCACCCGCGCCTCGCAGGAGGCGTTCGAAAGGGTAAAGCAAGCCCTTCCAGCAGCGATCTATCACGCGACGGCACGCATTATCACCTGCGGCGAACCAGCACCACGGAACGGTGGCCACATCGCTGTCGTCTGCGCGGGAACCAGTGACCTGCCCGTAGCGGAAGAAGCTGCCGTCACCGCCGAGTTTCTGGGAACGTCTGTTACTCGCTTTTCCGATGTCGGCGTTGCCGGGTTGCATCGCCTGCTGGCCCATCTCCCGGCCATCCGCGAAGCAGATGGAGTCATCGTCTGCGCGGGCATGGAAGGTGCGTTGCCGTCGGTGGTGGGCGGGCTGGTTGCGGTGCCCGTTATCGCCGTTCCTACCAGCGTCGGCTACGGTGCCGCGTTTGGCGGCGTCACCGCGCTGCTTGGCATGCTGAACAGTTGCTCGCCCAACGTGACAGTTGTCAACATCGACAATGGTTTCGGCGCTGGCTATGTGGCCACGCTGTACGCCAATCGTCCGCCGCGATAAGGTTAGGTGCGCAGCCACTCCGCCGAAGGCAGACACCTGACTCCATCCTCAACATCCCGCCCACGCAGCCTGCGCGCGCACCAGACGGTCACGCTTTCGCTTCTTTTTGCGGCAGGTCTGGTCAATTCGCTGGACCGTACATCACTTTCCGTGGCCAACACAACCGTCCGCGGCGAACTGCACCTGACTGGGACGCAGATGGGATGGCTGCTCTCCGCATTTTCGCTGGCATATGGGCTGGCACAGCTGCCCCTGGCAGCGTTTCTTGACCGGCTGGGAACACGGCGCGCGCTGGGGGCCGGACTGACCGTATGGTCCGCAGCGCAACTTCTTACGGGGCTGGTGCGTGGTGCCCCCATGTTTGTCGTGTTCCGCGTGCTGCTGGGCGCGGGTGAGGCTCCGTTCTATCCCTCTGCCGTGCGCAGCATTCGCGAGTGGTTTACCAGGGACATGCGCGGACGGGCAACGGCCTTGATGAGCAGTTCGCAGCCGTTTGCACAGGCTGTTGCCCCGCCTTTGCTCACCGTCCTGATGCTCCATTTTGGCTGGCGCGTCATGTTCATGGTGCTGGGCGGAGTGGGCCTCGCGGTCGCGGCGCTTTGGATCGCCCTGCACCGTGCACGCGGCAACACCGTGTACAGCGACGACACTGCCGGGCCGCCACCGGGCAACACGATCACGACCCTGCTGCGGCAACGGACTGTGTGGGGTATGATGCTCGGCTTTGGGGGCATCAACTACACCAACTGGCTTTACACTGCTTGGCTGCCCGGCTACCTTGAAGGTGAGCGCCACGTGTCACTGGCAAAGAGTGGCTGGCTTGCCGCCATTCCGTTTCTTGCCGGCGCATGTGGCATGCTCACCAGCGGGCTCTCTGTCGATGCGATCGCGCGGCGTGGAGTCGCACTCACAACGGTGCATCGCGGCCAACTGGTCCTTGGCATGGTACTGTCCGCGTCGGCAACGCTCTTTGTCTCACGCACCGGCACCACAACGGCAGCGATCGCAGGCATCAGCGCAGCGCTGTTCTGCATACACTTCGCGGGCACATCCGGCTGGGGATACGTGCAGGCCGTCAGCCCGCCTCCATACGTCGCCTCGCTCAGTGCCCTGCAGAACTTCGCCAGTTTCCTCATCGCCTCGGCCGCGCCGGTCGTGACCGGCTTCTTTTTCGACCGGACACACTCTTTTTCCATTGGATTTGCCGTGTGCGGCGCGGCCACCTTGCTTGGTGCCCTCAGCTATGCCACGCTGGCCGCACCGGGCGGGATGCATATGGAATCGTGACCGGGTGTCCTGATCGCAACACAAGTGCGCGGGCCATTTACCATAGAGTGCGGACGAACCCGCGCCGCGACGCGGGTACCCGCACCAGAAAACAGATAGGAACCCGTGGCAGAAATCAAGAACCCTAACCAGGGAGGCAGCGGCAATAGCAACAGCTCCTTCCTCATCATGATGGTCGTTATGCTTGGCGTCTTTGCCGGGCTGCAGTACTACCGCAGCAAGAAGACACAGCCTTTGCAGCCACCCACGGCGCAGAAGCAGACGCAAGATACAGGTGCCGCTCCGCAGAGCGCGCCCACCGGCAGCACCGCCGCGTTCAATGCAAACGCAGTGCAGCAGCCTGCCGCCAGCGCCGCCCTGCCCGCTGTAGCCGCCGCCTCTGAACAGACCACTATCGTTGAAAACGAGCGGTACAGGATTACTTTCAGCAACAAGGGCGCGGAAGTTCGTAGCTGGGTGCTGAAGCGTTTCAAGGACCGCTACGGCGCTCCGCTGGACCTGGTCAACGACGCTGCGGCAAAACAGTTCGGCTATCCGCTGTCGTTCTATACGTACGACGGAAATCTGACGAACGGCTTGCGCAATGCCATGTTCGTGCCCTCCGCGACGGGTTCGCTGGCCGCTCCGCAGACCCTCACCTTCCGCTATCAGCAGGGCGGTGTGCAAGCCACCAAGACCTTCACCTTTGATTCCACGTATGTCTTGAAGACAGAGGCAAGCCTCACGGTGAATGGCGCCCCGGTGCGCAGCCTGCTGAGCTGGCCTGCCGGCTTCGGCGACCAAGAGCAGGTACTGGACTATAACGGTTCCCGCATCGAAGCGATGCAAGGCGGCAAGGTCGAGCACATTGAGTTCAAGAAGGTCAGTGGTGGAGCTACGCTCAACTCTCCGCTGCAATACGCGGGCACGTCTGACGGTTACTTTGCCGCACTCTTCCTGCCGGATGATGTGGACACTGCCACGGCCGTCACGCTGCATAACACCATTGATGTCCAGAAGCTGGTTCGCTCGGGTTCAAACAAGGGCAGCAGCAGCGGTAAGAGCATCGACGTGCCGGTGGTCGGTGCCGCGCTGGGCGACACGAGCGGAACCACGAGGGCACGCATCTACGCCGGTCCCAAGTCGGTGGATGTGCTCAAAGGCATTCCCGTCTCCAACTCGAACACGGAGACGCTGGAGCCCGTCGTGGACTTCGGTTTTTGGGGTGTCATCGCCAAGTTTCTTTTCTGGCTCTTGAACTGGATTCATGACCACGTCGCCACCAATTGGGGCTGGGCCATCGTCGTCCTCACCATTTTGCTGAATGTCGTGATGTTGCCCTTCCGCTATCAGACCATGCGGAGCGGACTCAAGATGCAGCGCATCCAGCCGCAGATGGACGCGATCAAGGCGAAGTACGCCAAATACAAGGTGACCGACCCCAAGCGCGCCGACATGAACACCGAAATCATGGCGCTGCAGAAGGATAATGGCGTCAACATGTTTGGCGGATGCATCCCCACGCTGCTGACCTTTCCGCTGCTCTTCGCTATGCTTGGCATGCTGCCCAAGGTGGTGGAACTGCGGGAGGCACACTGGTTCTGGCTGCACGACCTGACCGCCGCCGACCCTTACCACATCCTGCCCATCACGATGGTGCTGTCGCAGTTCCTCGTGCAGTTCTACATGCCATCGCCGGGGGTCGACCCGCAGCAGCAGAAGATGATGGCGTTCATGATGCCGGTCTTTTCCGGGTACATCACGTGGAACTACTCTTCCGGGCTTGCACTCTACTGGTGTGTTGGTAACCTGATCATGATTGCCGCGCAATATGCCATGAACCAGACCAAGGAGGGCCGCGAGATGCGCGACATCGCAGCAAAACGGGCTCGCCGCAAGGCAGGCGCACCGCAGGCCAAGACCATCCAGGGAAAGCGATAGACCATGCAGGACTTGAAGACTGCTGCCCAGCAAACCGCTGACTTCATGAAGACGCTGACCACCACCGGTGGGCTCAAGCTGCGCTTCCGCATCGTTGCCGGTGCGGGAGCCGCCGACCCCGATGGCCTGGAAGAGCGGCTGATCTACGTGGATATCAGTGGGCCGGACGCCCCGATGTTGACCGCGCGTGATGGCGAACTATTGCGGGCATTGGAGCATGTGTGTGCCAAAATTCTGCGTCTGGAGCCTGATCAACATGACCGTATCTCATTCGATTCAGATGGGTTTAAAGCCGCGCGCAACCGGGAGTTGATGAGCACGGCGAAGGCCGGCATCGACAGCGTCCGTGAAAATGGACGTCCGTATCGCTTCGAGCCGATGAGTTCACGCGAACGGCGGATGCTGCATCTGGCGTTGAAGGAAGTGGATGGGATGCGTACGGAGTCGAGCGGTGAAGGTCCGAGCCGGTTTGTGGTGCTTTACCCGGAAAACTGGAAGGCGCGGGAGCAGGATGGACGCGCGGACGAGATCCGCAAGCGGTTTCGAAGGCGTTAACGTGCACGTTTTGTACGCGCAAAAACCACGTTAGCGCTAACGTAAACTTAACCGGAGGCGAGACGCCGTGACGACTCCCTTTGAACGTGCGGCAAAAGCTTTTTACAATAGGCTTGTATGGCTACCCGCGAATTTCAAACTGAAGTCAGTCAACTCCTCCAGCTCATCATTCACTCGCTCTACTCGCACCCGGAGATCTTTCTCCGCGAGCTGATCTCCAACTCCTCGGACGCGCTGGACAAGCTGCGCTACCTGACGCTGACGGACGAAGCGTACAAGGCGCTGCCGTTCGAGCCACGCATCGACCTGGAACTGGACGAAGAGAAGAACATCCTCACGATCGCCGACACTGGCATCGGCATGAACGAGGAAGACCTCCTGAACAATCTGGGCACGATTGCGCGCTCCGGGACGAAGAACTTTCTATCGCAGCTTTCTGGCGATGCCAAGAAAGATTCCAACCTGATCGGGCAGTTCGGCGTTGGCTTCTACAGTGCCTTCATGGTGGCGGACACGATTGAGGTGGTCACGCGGAAGGCCGGTGAGGACAAGGCCTGGAAGTGGACCAGCGACGGCAAGACCGGATTTGAGATTGAGTCGGCGGAGCGCGACCGGGTTGGTACCACCGTGATCCTGCACCTGAACGAAGAGGGCAAGCAGTACGCCAACAGCTGGCGGCTGAAGGAAACGGTCAAGAAGTACTCCAACCACATCGCGTTTCCCATCTTCCTGACCTACGACAAGAGCGACTGGAACGCGGACGAGAAGAAGTCCGTGAAGGCGCGGACGACGGAGCAGATCAACGCGGCCAGCGCCATGTGGCGGCGCTCGAAGAATGAATTGACCGACGATGACTACAAGGAGATGTACAAGTCCATCTCCGGCGACTCCACGGACCCGCTCTTCTGGTTCCACACCCGCGCGGAAGGCAGCCTGGATTACACCACCCTGTTCTTCATTCCCGCGAAGGCACCGTTCGACCTGTACCAGGCGGATTACAAGGGCGGCGTGAAGCTCTATGTGAAGCGCGTCTTCATCCTGGACGACGCCAAGGACCTCTTGCCCCAATATTTACGCTTCGTGCGCGGCATTATCGACAGCGAAGATCTGCCGCTGAACGTCTCCCGCGAAATCCTGCAGCAGAATCGCGTCCTGACCACGATCAAGACGGCCAGCGTCAAGAAGATCCTAACGGAGTTGAAGGCTGCGTCGAACCGCGATCCGGAGAAGTATCTCGAGTTCATCCAGCAGTTCAACCGTCCGCTGAAGGAGGGTATCTACAGCGACTACGCGAACCGCGAGACGCTGCTGGAGCTGATCCGGGTGAAGTCCACCACGGTGGAAGGTCTGACCAGCCTGGCGGATGCGAAGTCGCGGATGAAGGAAGACCAGAAGAGCCTCTACTACATCACCGGCGGTACGGAGTCGCTCCTGCGGAACTCGCCGCTGCTGGAGTTCTACCGCAAGAAGGACATTGAAGTCCTGATTCTGGACGACGATTTTGATGAGCTGATTTTCGGCACGGTCGAGAAGTTCGGCGAGACCGACCTGAAGGCCGTCAACAAGAACGCAGCCACGGAAGATTTCAAGGACGACAAGGCTGAGCCGGAGCAGGAGAAGACGCTGGAGCCGCTCATCGCCACGCTGAAGTCGGCGCTGGGCGAGAGGGTGAAGGATGTGCGCATCACCACGCGGCTGGCGGACAGCCCGTCGTGCATCGTGTCGGATGAGGACGAACCATCCGCGCAGATGCAGCAGATGCTGCGCGCCATGGGACAGAAAGAGATGCCCATGCCGAAGCCGGTGCTGGAGATCAACCCGGACCACGAGATCGTGAAGAAGCTGCTGAACCGCAAGGACGACAGCATCGCTCAGGATGCGGCATGGTTGCTGCTGGATCAGGCGCTGCTGCTGGAAGGTGTGCCGCTGGAGAACCCGGCAGGTTTCGTGCAGCGGCTGAACCGGGTGCTGGAGCTGTCGATTTAGTCGAAGTCCAAAGCGTCTGGCGGTTTTCCTGAAGGTGTGGAGGGTATAGTGCGCCGCGGCTTCAGCGCTTGGCTCCTGCTTACACGCTATCCTGGGCCTTTGGCCCAGGCTGTTATGTAACGGGCCTCCGGCCCTTGATACGCGAGATCTCTCTGCTACAACTCAGTCCATGCACACGCGTGGCGATGGAAATCTATTTGCCGATGCAGAAGGTGCTGAAGATGAGGTTCAGCAGGTCGTCGGTGGTGGTTTGGCCGGTGAGTTCGTCGAGGGCTTGCAGCGCCTGGTGGAGGTCGAGCAGGATCATCTCGTGCGGCGTGTTGAGATGTGAGGCGTCGGTGGCCTGGTGCAGTGCGGTGCGTGCGCGGTCCACCGCGTCGTGTTGGCGCAGGTTAGTCAGGGTGGCGCTACCCGCGTGAGTGGTGCTGCCCCTTGCCATGTGGAGGATTTCGGTTTGAAGCGTGGTGATGCCCTCACCCGTCATGGCGGAGGTGCGGACGCGCGGCCATGCGGGGGGCGTGTTCGCAGCTTCATCACCTCGGCGGCTAAAGCCGTTTGGTCTTGAGGCCTCTTCTCCTACCTCGGCGGCTAAAGCCGCGTTTGGACCTGCGTTGGCTGCTACCTCGGCGGCTAAAGCCGCGTTTGGACCTGCGTTGGCTGCTACCTCGGCGGCTAAAGCCGCGTTCAGGGGCGCGTTGACTGCTACCTCGGCGGTTAAAGCCACGTTGGGTCCGGGGGTTACGAGGTCACATTTGTTCTGGACGAGGATGACGGGGCGGCCTTCGAGGAGTCGCAGAAGTTCAGGTTCCGTTCCCCTCTGTTGAGGCTCAGAGAGATCAACAATGAGCAGGATGGCGTCGGCTTCGGCGGCGGCTTCACGGGTGCGGACGACGCCGATGCGCTCGGCTTCGTCGGCGGTGTCGCGCAGACCCGCGGTGTCGAGCAGTTCGATGGGGATGCCGTCGAGAGCGATGCGCTCCGCGATGACATCGCGCGTGGTGCCGGGGGTGGCGGTGACGATGGCGCGTTCGCGCTGGACGAGGCGGTTGAACAGGGAGCTCTTGCCTGCATTGGGCCTGCCGATGATGGCGAGACGCAGTCCATCTCGCAGGAGGCGGCCATGGGCGAAGCTGGCGAGCAGCGCGACGAGGGGCTGCTGGATGCGGTCGATGCGCCGGACGATGTCTTCCGATGGAAGCGTGTCGATGTCGTCTTCGGCAAAGTCGATGCCGGCTTCCATGGTGGCAATCAGTTCGATGAGCGCCTGCTTGGCGGGCCGGATGGCAGATGCGATGGAGCCGCCCACCTGCTCCGCCGCCTGCTGCGCCTGGGCAAGAGTTTGCGCGTCGATAAGGTCGCGGACAGCTTCGGCACCGGTCAGGTCAAGGCGATGGTTCAGGAAGGCACGCTCGGTGAACTCGCCTGCGCGGGCCGGTGTCGCACCCAGGGCGACCGTGCGACGGATGATCCAGTCCAGCACGACCGGCGCGCCGTGGGTGGCGATTTCGACGACGTCTTCGCCGGTGTAGCTGTGGGGTGCGGGGAAGAATGTCAGAAGGGCATCGTCGACCCGTGTGCCGACTTCATCGCGCAGGATGCGGTAGTGTGCGGTGCGGGAGGTTGGGATTGCCACGAAGGTGGCCATCTGCCGGGCTATGCGGAAGGCTTCCGGGCCGGAGAGACGCACGATGCCGATGCCGCCGCGACCGGGCGGCGTGGCGATGGCGGCGATGGTGGTTTCGTCTGTACGCATTTGCGCTTGGGCCACAGAGGTATTGTAGAAACGTCCGTACGAAGGATGTGTCGCGCCTTCAGCGCTCTGGTCGATTGCTCAAGCCTACCTGGGCCTTCGGCCAGGCTGTTATGTTGCGGGCCTTTGGCCCTTCTGAGTGTGTGTCCAGCGAACATTCGTACTGATGGCTGAGCGAACTGGTTTTATCAGGCTGGCCCGAGAAGCAAATCCCTTCGCTGTGCTGCGGGATGACAATCAGTGAGATATATGCTCGTTTTCTGGAGGTTCTAGATGGTGGCGTAGAGGCCGTCAGTGAGCGCGTTGCGGTAGGCACGCCACGCCGGGAGGATGCCCAGGATGGCTGCACAGACAACCGTTGCGACGGCGTAGAGCAGGACGCGGTGCGACGGTGCGGCGAGGACGAGCGGCAGGCCGGTGTGCGTCTCAATGATGCCGCGGAAGGTGAACAGGAGTCCGTACAAGGCGGCGAGGCCGAGTACCGCACCAGCCGTCGCGATCAATGCGGACTCCGCAATGAAGAGCAGGAAGATTTGGCGGATGTGCAGGCCAACAGCGCGAAGGATGGCGATCTCGCGGCGGCGCTCGTTGAGCGCGGTGTAGAGCGATGCCAGCATGGCGAGGAGGCCGACAGCAAGCACGGCGGCGGAGACGAGCGAGAGCGCGGTGTCGGCGTAGTCCAGCAGCGCCCACACCTGCTGCAGTGTGTAGGCAGGGATGATGGCGGTGAGCGGCTCCGGCTTCCAGGTGTTGATCTCGCGCTGGAGGTAGAGCGTGCTGATGCGCGATTTGGTGCCGAGCAGGAATGCCGAGATTTGATCGACCTTCAGCTTTGTGGGATCGAGTGGCGGCGGCTCTTCACCGATGGCGGGCGGTGTGCCTCCGGACCAGCCGTAGTGCATCGCCTCCTCGCCCAGCAGGGTGATGTAGACCGCGTCATCAATGGGTGTGGACGTGCGATTGAGGATGCCGGTGATGGTGAAGGGCGTGCTGCCGTGGTTCAGGATGGACGTGGTT
>CAXUHI010000040.1:0-18280 GCA_964251045.1 uncultured Terriglobus sp.
ACACTACACACTGGCGGCAGTGTCACACCCGCAAGCAGCGCAGTGCACGCGCACCCTCTTCGACGGGCTTGAAGGCTAGAAATCGACTTTGGCTGCCGTGAGCGGCCGAACAGGTTTCTTCTTGAGCAGCAGGTACGCAGGACGCGCCAGCAGCAGAACCGCCAACAGCCCCGTGTCTTTCCACGGCTCATAGTTGCCCTTCTTCACCAGCCACCAGTAATGGATGATGGACAGCACCGCTGCCACATACACCATGCGGTGCAACGTCTGCCACGGCTTGCCGCCCATGGCGCGCAACACGCGCTGCGGTGACGTCGCGGCAAGTGCCAGCAGGATGACGTACGAGACCAGACCAACCTGAATGAACCGGCGCTTCTTCAGGTCATCGGCAATGGTCGGCCAGACGGTCGCCCATTGCTGCCGGACCGCGCTGACATCGTGGTGCGCAAGGCTCGTCATCGCGCCCGGGAGATCGAATCCTGAGAACAGTAACAGATAGATCGCCAGGTGCAGGGTCGCATAGAAGAAGGCGAACAGGCCCAGCATGCGCCGGAAGCGCACAAGCCACGCGAGTTGGGGAGAAAGCCTCCGCACCGGTGTGACCGCGAGCGAGATCAGCAGGAGATACAGTGCCCAGTTGCCAGTGAAGTGCGTCAGCCACTGCACCGGATCCGCGCCAAGATTCTCTGTGCGGAAGCGCTGCACCATGTACAGCCACGGTAGAAGAGCGCTTGCGAAGACCAAGGGCTTCAGCAGCTTGATCGTGCGGTTACTCATCAGCACCCATGCTATAGAGGCTCAGTAGTACCGGTTCAAGTCCATGCCGGTATACAGACTCGCCACTTCGCTGGCGTATCCATTGAACGGCAGCGTCGGGACTGTGCGTGGAAAGACACCTGCGTCGATGCGCCGCTCATGCGCCTGGCTCCAACGCGGATGATCATGCGCTGGATTCACGTTGGAGTAAAAGCCGTACTCCTGCGCATCGGCATCATTCCACGTCGTGTGCGGCTGCTTGTCGACAAACCGGATCTTCACGATGGACTTGGCCGATTTGAACCCGTATTTCCACGGCACGATCACACGTACGGGCGCACCCTGCTGGTTTTCCAGCGTCTGTCCGTAGGCACCGAAGGTCAGCAGCGTCAGCGGATGCATCGCCTCGTCCATGCGCAGCCCCTCGGAGTATGGCCAGTCGTAGCCGCCGGGCAATTCCATTGCGCTGCGGTCCACCTTGGAGAGGAACTGCACATACCTGGCCTGTGGCCTGGGGTCGGCGAACTTGATCAGTTCCGCTAACGGGTACCCAACCCACGGGATGATCATGCTCCATGCTTCCACGCAACGAAAACGATACGTGCGGTCCTGCAGGGGTTTGTACGCCATGAGGGTGTCGATGTCGACCGTCTTGGGATTGTTCACCAGGCCTTCAATCGTCAGGGTCCATGGACGCACCTGCATCTTACCCGCATGGGCCTTGGGGTCGGCCTTGTCCGTGCCAAATTCGTAAAAGTTGTTATAGCTGGTCGCCTTGCCCTGCGGCGTCACCGGGTCGGACACCGCGGGTGCGTTTCCCGGCACCGTCTGAAGTTTGGTGGCGGCCATGACGGATGGGGTAAAGAGCGGAGGCATCTTCTGGTGCCACTCATATCCAAGGCCCGCGGCGGCAAGCCCGCCAAAGATCAGATTCCGGCGGTTCAGAAACTTTTCGCGCGGAGTAATCTCCGAGGACTTGAACTCTGGCGCTTTTCCAATGAGCATGTTTCTCTCCGCTTTGCGTGTGCGTGTATAGGACGTAACGGCGACAGCCTTCGGTTTGCATCTCACAGCAGGATTGCACCAGACTGGACCTGGTCGATCGAACCGTTGAGGACATCATCATGAGCATTCCCGCCGCCCGCGAAGCCGTTCTGCAGCAAACCGCCGACATTCTGCTGACTGCGCGCCGCACCTATGCGCCGATCGAGGACCTGCCCGCAGCCCTTGCTCCCGCCAGCGAGGACGAAGCATTCGCCGTGCAGGACATCGTGGCACAGGCCTTTGGCACGATCGGCGGTTGGAAGATCGGCGCTGCCGGACCAGAGGGCGTTCCCTTCTTCGCACCCATGCCCTCGGCCTGGATGGGCGAGAATGGTACGTGCTTCCAGGGCAGAACGCACCGGCTTCGCGGCATCGAGGCGGAGATCGCCTTTCAGATTGGCACAGACCTGCCCCCACGCAGCACGCCCTACACGCGAGAGGAGGTGATTGCGGCAGTGGGCAGTTGCCACCCTGCCATCGAGATTCTTGAGTCGGCGTATGTCGATCCTCTTACTGTCTCACGCCCAAACATGCTGGCGGATCTGCAGATGCATGGCGGATTTGTTCCCGGTCCGGCCGTTCCGCAGTGGCAAGCCATCGACTGGGCCGCTGAACACGTCACGCTCGCCATTGACAGCGCCGTGCGTGTTGAGAATACCGGCAGCTCACCTGCCGGCCCCGATCTTGTACGGCTGCTCGTCTACCTGGCGAATGAGGGCGCTACACGCACCGGGGGTCTCAAGCGCGGCACCTGGATTACCACCGGCAGTTGGACGGGGGTCAGTTGGGCAAGCCCAGGATCGCAGGCCATCGCGCACTTCGCACATGCGGGAACAGCTGCCATGGAATTCTCCCGGAAAAGTGCGGATTAGCGGTGTCCCGTGCGCCCGGTTAGAGATGTTGCCGGGCGTCCTGAACCAGTTGCATCGCCTCTTCCGGACCGCTTATCCGGGACAGCTTGAATTCTTTCTGGCTCAGGACGCGCGGATAATTTTCGAAAAACTTGGCCATATGGTCGCGGAACTCTCCAGGCAGATCGTCGACATGCCGGAAGTTTGCAAAGAGATCGCTGGCCTCCGCAACGCCAAGCAGCCGGTCGTTCCTCTGCTTCCTGCCGTCCGGCAGCGTGTCCTCGCCCTCGTACGCACCAATGATGCGGGCGTTCAAGACACATCCAGGGAACGCCGGTTCATCCATCAGCAGCAGAACGTCCAACGCATCGCCATCGTTGGCCCTTGTCATGGGTATGAATCCGAAGTCATAGGGAAAGACCATGCCCGCGGGCAGCACCTTCTTGAGTTCGAAGCAACGCCGGTCGTGATCCCAGGCGTACTTGTTGCGGCTCCCCTTGGGCGTTTCGATCACCACTTGGACGATGCCGTCCTTACTGAACGGCTCCAGTGTCTCAAGATTTGTAAATGTTCCTTTTAACTGCTCGCCGGTCATCCTGAGTATGATGTGAATGGACGATCAATGGGAATCCACAGGCGAGCGTAGATGCCGCTGCCGTCCCTTCGAGGATGTTCGTGACATCCACAGTCTGCGCTCCGCAGGCTATGTTTTTTCTTCATCAAGCTGCTTCTGCGCTATCCGGTTCCTCGAGATGTTTTCACGTAAAACATTCCTGGTACGGCGACAGGTTTCAGAAGAAACGTTCGAAGAACCGCCTGTGCCCGTTGCGAAGCGGAGCATATCCGGCCACACTGGACTGATGCGACGTCTGTGCTGCTTTCTTCTCATGTTCTTAGCACTCTCTTCCGCCCTACAGGCGCAGCAGCCTGTCACCGCGGAGCAGGTCATCGCCCGTATGCGCCAGGCGGCCGGTGTGACGGCCACGCCGGACACCGTGGACACCATCAAGGCTGGTGACCCGGCCACCGTTGTCACTGGCGTTGCAACGACCATCTCGCCCACCATGGAGGTGCTGCGCAGGGCCGTCGCCGCCCACAACAACCTGATCGTCACGCACGAGCCGACGTTCTATAACCATCTGGACAAGGACCTCTTCCCGGGCGACCCGGTGTACGCGGAGAAGCAGGCCTACATTCGCGATCATCACCTGGTCATCTTCCGCTGGCACGATGGCTGGCACCGCCGCACGCCGGACGGCATCGCGGAAGGCTGGGTGCAGAAGGCGGGCTGGAAGGCCTACCGGCACCCGGACAACCAGTACATGTTCACGATCCCAGCCACGACGGTACAAGCGCTGGCCCAGCAGTTGCAGGTCAGCATGGGTCATCGCATCGTTCGGGTCATCGGTGACCCAACCCTGCGCGTGGTCAACGTGGTCTACGCACCCGGTGCGCCCGGCGAGCCGCGCCAGGTGCAGGCGCTGGAGCGCGACGATGTCGATGTACTGGTCGGTGGCGAGATACCGGAATGGGAGACCATCTCCTACGTCTGGGACGCGGCACAGCAGGGACGCCATAAGGCCATGATCCTGCTCGGACACTACACCTCGGAAGAGCCCGGCATGGAGTACTGTGCAACCTGGCTGCGTACTGTTGTTCCCGGCATGAGGGTGGACTTCATCCCGGCAGGTGAGCCGTACTGGCTTGCAGACAAACCTTATGATCCGGAACCATCTGTGGGCCATGTAAAAACCGGCTCGAATCTAAGCCGCTAGCAAGCCAGGCACCGGCTGCCGTTGCCGTTGGGCGCTCCATGTACTCCTGCGAAGACCGTTCCATATGGGCAGCCCGCCATGCCCTTAAGCGTAGCGGAACAACGCCTTGAATCCGTAATCCATGTGCTGCTGGATGTGGCAGTGGAAGAGCGCCAGGCCAGGCTGGTCGGCGGTGAAATCAACAACGGCGCGGCCATAATACGGAACCACGACCGTGTCCTTCACGATGCCGCCGGTCTTCTTGCCGTTGATTTCCGCCAGTTCCCACAGGTGCCGGTGCAGGTGCATGGGGTGGGCGTCGTCCGAGGCGTTGCGCATGATCAGGCGGTAGCGCTCACCCTTTTGCAGCACAAACTCCCGCTCGTGCGGGTACGGCTTGCCATTCACCGTCCACACGTTGAACTTGCCCTGCGCACGCGGCAGTTTGTTGAATGTCATGTCAATGACGTTCTTCGGCGCGGGTGCGATAGGCTCCGCATTGCCGAAGATCGTGTAATCCCATGAAGCTTTCTTTGGGTCGATCCACTGCGGCGTCTTGTGCTGCCCGGCATACTCCACCACCACGCCCAGCCCGGCCTCGCGCACCATCTTCTCCGTTGACCCGAGTATCCACACGCCCGGTTTGTTCATGGTGATCTCGACGTCGATCCGCTCGCCTGCGCCGAGAAAGATGGAGTCGACCACTTGCGGCTTCGGGACCGGGTTGCCGTCCATTCCGATCACTCTCATGCTGTGCCCGGCGAGTGCGATGCGCCGGTTCTCGATGGCACTGGCGTTGCAGAAGTGGATCAGCAGTTTTTGCCCTTCCTTCACGCGAATGGGCTCGCCCGCGCCCAGCGCCTTGTCGTTGATCGAGTACGTCACCGACCCGACTTCCAGCCCGTCGGGATCGTTGCTCATCTCGGGTGGTTTCTCCAGCAAAGGGCCGTCGTGCGTGTCGTCATCATCGTCGTCCATGGAGGTGGTGAAGAACGGCTCCCAGTCGCGCAGGGAGAGGAACAGCTCGTGGTCGTAGGCACCCTTGTCGTTGCCATCTTCCACGTACACCATGCCAAACTGGCCACTGTACGCGCCTTTGTGCAGGTCGTCCATGGCCATGGCGTGCGAGTGGTACCAGCGCATTCCTGCCGGCCCGGGCGTCAGCGTGATACGCGAGCGGCCATGGGGTGGCACATACGGCGAACCCTCCTCTTCGGTGCCGTCCACCTCGGGTGGGATCAACATGCCATGCCAGTGCACCAGTTCCGGCGTGTCGGTCTCGTTGACGATGTCCACCGTGACCGGCTTGCCCGCTTTCATGCGCAAGAGTGGCCCGGGGGACGTGCCGTTGTAGCCGATGGTGGACAGGATGCGCGAGGGGTCCAGTTCTACCTGCACCGGGGCGATGCGGAGCTCGAAATCTGCCTTGCCCACAGGGACTGGTGCAGTACCATCCGGCATCGCCATGGAGTGCTGCGCACGCAGGGGAAGGCGCGCGCCAAGCGCACCCATCATCCCCATCTGGATCAGCCTGCGGCGATTCATACTTTTCCCCAGCAAAGGAGTTTGCTGCCCTGGCGACGTAGCAGACAGCTTCTGCCCGTATCCTAGCCGCAAACCACTCCCTGCGTGCGGCAAAGTCTGGGCCGATTGCCCGAGTGCAACAATGCGGCACGTCTTTCGTCTACTGAATAGGACGGGGACGTCTCCAGTTCGTCCGCACGCCGCATTCTGATACTCTCACCGCACGCTTCACTTCCGGGGGTTGTCCGATGAAGCATTCGCGTATCGCATGGTTGTCCGTGGCTGCAGCACTGTGCTGCGCGGTGGGATTGCGTGCCTTCCAGCGGGTCGGTGACTTCGGCTTCGGTAACGAGGATTCGCCCGGTAACGTTAAGGCGGAGTTTTACTGGTCGCGCCTTGCCTACACCTCGAACATGCAGAGTTACGGCGGCTATGGAGGTGGCTATTGGGGCCGTAGTTCCTGGTCGCGCGACTATCCCAAGGCGGACCGGCAGTTCCTGATTGCCATGCACCGGCTGACGCGGATCGATGGACGCCCGACGGAGCAGGTGGTGACTCTCGACTCGGATGAGATCTTCAACTATCCCTGGATCTACGCCGTGCAGGTGCAGACATGGAGCTTCACCGATGCCGAAGCCAAGCGGCTGCGTGAATACCTGCTGAAGGGCGGCTTCCTGATGGTGGACGATTTCCACGGCACCAACGATTGGGAGAACTTCATGAATGGGTTGCGGCAGGTGCTGCCAGACCGCCCCATTGAAGACCTTTCCGGCGACGATGAAATCTTTCACACGCTGTACGACGTGGACAGCCGGATGCAGATTCCCGGCGAACATTACATCCGGACGAACCGCACGTATGAAAAGGACGGTTACACACCCAAGTGGCGCGCGATTCGCGACGGCGACGGCCGCATCATGGTCGCCATCTGCCACAACATGCACCTGGGCGATGCATGGGAGTGGGCCGACGATCCCAACTACCCCGAGCCGTTTGCAAGCATGGCATTTCGCGTCGGCCTCGATTACATCCTGTACGGCATGACACACTGACATCTCTCGAGGCGCGCACGTTAGCGCTAACGTAATCACGCACGATCTGACGTATCATCCAGGGCTGATTTCGCAGGCATGTTTCCGCTGCTCTTCAAATATCCGAGTCCGGTTTTTACCAGGGGGCATCTCGTCTTCCTCAGCAGCTGGCCCGTATGGCTGCTGCCATTCTTCATCGTGCTGGCGGCTGCGGGATTTGCCGTTCTCATCCATCACCGTCTGCGTCGATTGGCACCCGCGATGCGTGGTGAAGCTCAGCCTCTGAGTGCACGGCGCGCCTGGGCCATCTGGGGCGTGCAGTCTGCCCTGATTGCGCTCTTGCTGTTGCTGCTGTGGCAACCTGCCATGTCCGTGGCGGAACTCAGTTCGCAGCAGAACATCATCGCGGTGGTCCTGGACGACTCCAAGAGCATGGCTACGCCCGATGTAAGTGGCAAGCCACGCGAAAGCGCCGCGCTCGCAGCGCTGCAGAACGGTGTGCTGGAGGGCTTGAACAAGCGCTTCCGCACGCGCCTGTATACGCTGGACGGTCTTCTGACCAGGCGCGAATCGCTGCAGGGCGTTCAGCCCTCGGCATCTGCCACGCACATCGGCGACGGCTTACAGCAGTTGGCGAACGAGACCGGCGACCTGCCGGTGGGCGCAGTCGTTCTGTTAACGGATGGCAGCGAAAACATTGCAGGCGTGGGTTCCGGTTCGTCGATCGGCCTTGAGGCCATGCAGGCTCTGCGCAATCGCCGCCTGCCCGTTCACACCGTTGCGTTCGGCTCGCCGGACGTTACGCACGATATCGAGATGGAAGACGTCAGTGTCGCGCCAACGGTGGTGCCCAACGCACGCGTAGCGGCCACGGTCAGCTTTACGCAGCACGGCTACACGCGGGAGAAAGCGTCACTCACGGTGCGCGACGGTGAGAAGCTGATTGCCGCACACGAGATCGCGCTCGGCCCGAATGGCGCGCTTCAGACGGAGCCGATCTTCTTCACTGCAAGTGCTGCCGGAGCCAAGACACTGCGCTTCGCCGTCGAGCCGCTGCCCGGTGAATCGAACCTGCTGAACAACGCCCTGACCCGGCCCGTGCTGGTGAGCGACGTGAAACGCCGCATCCTGTACGTCGAGGGTGAGCCGCGGTGGCAGTTCCGCTTTCTGCGCCGCGCCGAGGAAGACGATCCGAGTGTGCAGATCGTCTCCATGTTGCGCACCAGCGAAAACAAGATCTACCGGCAGGGCATCAACAGCCCGGACGAACTGGCTGACGGATTCCCTGTGCGCGCGGAAGATCTCTTCGGCTACGACGGCATCATCATCGGCTCTGTCGATGCCGATTACTTCACGCCGCTGCAGCAGGAACTGCTGCGCGAGTACGTGGACCGGCGCGGCGGCGGGCTTCTCTTCCTGGGAGGGCGTGCGTCGCTGAGCGACGGCGGTTGGAGCGCGTCGCCGCTGAACGAGCTTCTGCCGACGTTTCTGCCTGCGGGCCGCAGTACTTTTCACCGCAACCCCGCAACGGTCAGCCTGACGGAAGCAGGCATTGAGTCGCCGGTGGTGCGCCTCTTGGAAGATCCGCAAAAAAACGCCGAGCGCTGGCGCAAACTCACGTACCTGGCAGATTATGAAGACCCCGGTTCACCGAAGCCTGGCGCAACCGTGCTTGCGGAGATGGTAGGCAACCGGAAGAAGATGCCGCTCCTCATCACGGAGAAGTATGGAAATGGACGCACCGCGATCCTGGCCAGCGGCGGCACGTGGCGCTGGCAGATGAGCGAGCCGCTGGGTGACCCATCGCACAATCTGTTCTTTCAGCAACTGATCCGCTGGCTGGTGGCGGACACGCCGGGTGCGGTCGCTGCCACACCTTCTGCACGCACGCTCTCTGACCAGGGACGCGTGCAGCTGACGGCACTGGTGCACGACAAGCAGTTTCAACCCGCGCACGATGCCCATGTCAACGCACACATACTCGGGCCTGCAAATACAAACGTCACGCTGGAGATGACAGCATCGCAGGAGACACCCGGCCTCTACCGGGCCGACTACACCGCAGAAGCACCGGGGTCGTATCTTGCCGAGGTCACCGGCGACTCTACGGGCAGCAAGAGCGAAAAACTCGGCAGCGATGTTGTGACCTTCCAGCGCGAAAACGGAGTCGCGGAGAACTTCCACACGGAAGCCAATCCGCACCTGCTGGAGCAGCTGGCGAAGGACACGGGAGGACGTGCCTGGACGGCGAGCGACCTGAAGGATCTGCCGCGCGATATCTCGTACTCCGAGGCCGGCATTTCTGTGCGGAGTACAAAAGAGCTGTGGAGCATGCCCATCATCTTCCTGCTGCTGCTTGGCCTGCCTGTCGCGGAGTGGTTGCTGCGCCGCAAGTGGGGTGTGGTGTGAAGGCCTTCTTTGCGCTCTTTCTGAAAGCTTTTTCGGAGGGGCATGGCTTCAGCCATGCCGTTAGGGAGATTTGTCTAAGAACTCCTCACTCTCTTCTGTTCGCCTCTGGCGAACAGAAGAGAGTGAGGAGAGTATCAAGGGCCGGCAGCTTATTGGCACGGCTAAAGCCGTGCCCTTCCGAAAGCATGAATTACAGCCTCCACTCAAATCACGTGCCGTGCGCGTCGCATGTTGCATATGCAGCCATGTTTCTTCTCTTCGGGTTGACGCTACATGCGCACGCCGCGACCTACTATGTCACCGTGGCCGGCCTAGGCGGCGAGCCGGAGTACGAGCAGCGCTTCTCTGCCAACGCAAAGGACCTGGACAAGGTCTTCAAGGCCGCCGGTGGCAATGCACACGTCTACACCCTGATCGGCGCGCAGGCCACGTCCGCACAGCTTCGCGCTACGTTGTCGACGGTGGCGCAGCAGGCCACCGCAAGCGATGACTTCGTTCTGACCCTGATCGGCCATGGCTCCTTCGATGGAACAGAATACAAGTTCAACCTGCCCGGCCCGGATCTGTCTGCCGCAGACATCGCTTCGTTGTGCGATCGCATCCCGGCACGATGGCAGTTGATTGTGGATGCGACCAGTGCAAGCGGCGGCGCCATGACCGCGCTGGAACGGAACGGCCGCGCGGTCATTACCGCAACCAAGTCGGGCACGGAGAAGAATGCGGTCGTGTTCGCGCGCTACTGGGTAGAGGCGTTGCAGGACCCGGCGGCAGACACCGACAAGAACGAGTCCGTCTCTGCCATGGAAGCGTATCGCTATGCGGCAAAGAAGACTGCAGCGTTTTACGACTCGCAAAAGCGGTTGGCGACGGAGCATGCCGTCTTCGACGACATTGGCCGCGGCGAACCGGTCCGTGAGGCAGGCAACGGCCAGGGGCAACTGTTAAGCAGCTTTACCATCCTGCGTTTCGGATCGGCGCAAAAGGCAGCCAACGATCCTGCCAAGCAGGCGCTGCTGCTGAAAAAAGAAGATCTTGAGACAAAGATCGACACATTGAAGTACGGCAAGGCCGCCATGGAGCCCGGCGACTATCGGAAGCAGCTGACCGCGGCGCTCGTGGCACTGGCACAGGTGCAGGAGGAACTCGACAAGTGACACGCTGGCCCCTGCTTGCTGTTGTGTTGGGTACGTGTGCGTTGGCGCATGCCGCCGATCCTGCTTCGTGCTGGACGTTGCGCAAGCATGGTCAGGAAGCCAAGGCGACTGCCTGCTTTGAGCAGCTAACAAGCGGCAGCGATGCGTACGCTCGCGCGGAAGGCTTCTGGGGCGTGGAAGACTGGATGGCAGCTAACAACGCGTTCCGCGACGCGGCAAACGGATCGAGCCCGGCGCTCTACAAGGTGCGCTGGGGCATGCTGCTGCACGAGCGCTTCAACAATCCGGAGGCAGCCGACCTCTTCCGCGAAGCGCTACAACAGGACCCGAACAACGCGCTCGCGAACCTGGGACTGGCGCAAGTCGCGGCGGAGGACTTTAGCGGCAAGGCCAACGAGTACATCGCCAAGGCTGAGGCACTTGATCCGAAGCTGGCCGCGGCGCACGAGCTTGCGGCAAAGATCGCGCTGGAGAACGACACCCGCGATCTTGCCGCCGCCGAGGCCGATAAGGCAATCGCCCTGCAAGACGACGCCCTGGATGCGATGGCGATTCATGCTGCGCTTGAACTCATCGGGGACCGCCCGCCCGACGCGTGGTTCGCGAAGATTGCCGCCATCAATCCGCATTACGGCGAAGGCTACGAACAGGTGGCGCACCATCTGGAACTCCACTATCGCTATAACGATGCCGCAGCGTACGACCGCAAGGCCATCGAAGTGAGTCCCAAGCTGTGGTCCGCGCACGCTGCGCTTGGCATTGAGCTGATGCGCCTGGGGCAGACAGACGAGCCGCTTAAGGAGCTGGAGCTTGCCTACGATAACGGCTACAAGAGCCCGGCCACGGTGAACAGCCTGCGCCTGCTGGACAGCTACAAGAACTTCAACACCACGCGCGACGCAACAACCCTGGTCAAATTAGATAGGAAAGAAAACGAACTTCTTTTGCCGTACATGCAGGCGGAATTGCACACGATCCAGGAGACGTATTCAAAGAAGTACCAGATGACGCTGCCCGGCCCGGTGCAGTTGGAGGTGTATCCCAATCACGAGGACTTTGCCGTGCGCACCATGGGCATGCCGGGACTTGGTGCGCTCGGCGTGACGTTTGGCGAGGTCGTCGCGATGGATAGCCCCAGCGGACGCAAGCCCGGCGACTTCAACTGGGGTGCGACGCTGTGGCATGAGATGAGCCACGTCTACGTGATCACCGCGACAAACCAGCGCGTGCCGCGTTGGTTTACGGAAGGCCTTGCGGTGCATGAGGAAGGTCAGCGTTCGCCGGAGTGGGCCGACCGCGTGACGCCGGATGTCCTGCTTGCCATCAGGGACAAGAAGCTGTTGCCCATCGCCAAGCTCGATCGCGGCTTCGTGTACCCGGAGTATCCGCAGCAGGTGATCGTCTCGTATTTTCAGGCAGGCAGCATCTGCGACTTCATCAGCGGGAAGTGGGGCGAGAGCAAACTGCTCGACATGATCCACGCGTATGCTGCTCAGAAGTCCACCCCGGATGCCGTGCAGCAGGTACTTGGGCTTTCGCCGGAGCAGTTCGACACGCAGTACCTCGCCTGGATCAACACGAAATACGGCGCGGAGGCGGCGCACTTTGAAGAGTGGCGTGGCAAGCTGAAGGCGCTGGTCGCGGCAGCGCAAGCGAAGCAGGAGGACACGCTCATCGCGCAAGCCCCTGCGCTCATCGCCATGTATCCGGAGTACGTGGGTGAAGCGAACGCGTATGAACTGCTGGCCGACGCGCAGAAGAGAAAAGGCGACACAAAGGCCGAGGCTACAGCGCTGCTGCAGTACGAGCACGCGGGAGGGTCGCAGCCGGAGTTGCTGAAGCGGCTTGCCGCGCTGGAAGAGAGTGCGGGCGACAAGCAGGGTGCAGCCGCTACGTTGACCCGCGTGCTGTATATCTACCCGGTGAAGGACGCCGCGTTGCATGATCACCTCGGGGCATTGCTGCTGGCGCAGCAGAAGTATGACGGTGCCATCCGCGAGTACAGCGCGGTGCTCGCCTCTGGTCCGCTGGACAAGGCAGGTGCGGAGTACAACCTGGCGGAGGCGTATCTTGCCGCCGGACAGCGCGACAAGGCAGAGGAAAGCGTGCTGCTGGCGCTGGAAGCCGCACCCGACTACCGGCCCGCGCAGAAATTGCTGCTGCAGTTGAAACAAGGATCCGCAAAGGACTGAGAGGACACGAACGCGCATGGGAACGTTTACCGGGCTGGAACCAGAGGCAGCACAACTGCAATCGCGCATTGAGCGCTTCCATGGAGTGCGTGAGGGCATCGTGCGTCAGGTGCGCGAGGTCATCGTCGGGCAGGACGAGGTGATTGACCAGGTGCTGATCGCACTCTTTGTCGGCGGCCATTGCCTGCTGACGGGCATGCCCGGCACGGCCAAGACGCTGATGGTCCGGACCGTCGCGGAGGCGCTTGGGCTGGAGTTCCGCCGTATTCAGTTCACGCCAGACCTAATGCCTTCGGATATCACCGGGACTGACATCATCGAGGAAGACGCGTCTACGGGTCATCGCAAGTGGACCTTTGTGCACGGGCCGATCTTCGGCAACATCGTCCTGGCCGACGAAATCAATCGCACGCCGCCAAAGACCCAGGCCGCCCTGCTGGAGGCCATGCAGGAGCGCTCCTGCACGGTGCGTGGGCACATCTATCGTCTCCCAGCGCCCTTCTTCGTGCTGGCTACGCAGAATCCGATTGAACTGGAAGGTACCTACCCACTGCCGGAAGCGCAGCTGGACCGCTTCCTGTTCAACGCACTACTCGATTACCTCAGCCCCGAGGACGAGCTGAAGGTCGTCGACCTGACGACGGCCACGCGCGTGCCGAAGATCAACGCTGTCACGAACGCAGGCGAGCTGCTCGATTTCCAGCAACTCGTGCGGCAGGTGCCCATTGCGGAGTCGCTGGCGAAGTTTGTCGTCAACCTGGTCCGCGCCACCCGGCACAAGAGCGACAACGCGCCGGACTTCGTCAAGAAGTACGTGAGTTACGGCGGCAGCATCCGTGCCGCGCAGTTCATCGTCCTTGCGGCCAAGGCGCGCGCGTTAAGCCGTAAGCGATACCACGTTGCGTACGAGGACATTTGCGCCGTCGCCGTGCCCGTGCTGCGCCATCGCATCCTGCTCAATTTCCACGCGGAGTCGGAGCGCATCGACACGGACACCATCCTGAACCGTCTCATCAGCACCATCCAGAGGCCGAAGGACTAGATGCAGCGCTTCCTCGATCCTGCGGTGCTGGGCACCATCTCCTCGCTTGACCTGCTGGCGAAGACGGTGGTGGACGGCTTTGTCGCGGGATTGCATCGCTCGCCGGACTTCGGCTTCAGCCAGGAGTTCGCGGAGTATCGCGCGTATGTGCCGGGCGACGACCTGCGCCACGTGGACTGGAGCCTGTACGGGCGCACCGACCGTGTCTACCTGAAGCGGTATCGCGGCGAGACGAACAGCCAGCTCACCATCCTGCTGGACGCCAGCAACAGCATGGAATACACCAGCGGCACATGCCCCAAGAAGATGGATTATGCGCGGTTCATCGCGGCGTCGCTATTCTATTTGGCCATCAAAAGGCAGCGCGATGCGGCTGGCCTGATTGTCTTTGATGACGCGGTGCGCGAGTTTGTGCGGCCCTCGGCGCGGCAGGGGCAACTGGCGCGGCTCATGGCTGGGCTCGAGAACGCGGAACCCCATGCGCGCACCGACTTCGGCAAGCCGCTGCGTGCCTTCCAGGAGGCATTGCACCGCAGAGGGATCGTCATCGTGATCTCAGACTTCTACGAGGAGCCTGAGGTGGTGGTGCGCGCGATTGAACCGCTGCGCTATCACGGCAACGAAGTCGTTCTCTTCCACATTCTCGACCCGCAGGAGGTGCGACCGGTCCTGAAGAGCGCCTCCGTCCTGGTGGATCTTGAAACAGACCGCCGCATCGAGGTGATCCCGGAATACGCAAAGACGCGCTATCGCGAGAAGGTGGACGCGCATATCGAAGGGCTGCGCTCCAAAGCACGCGCCGCAGGCATGGATTACCAGTTGCTGCAGACAGACCAGCCTCTGGATGGTGCGCTCCGCGAGTACCTGACGCTGCGCCAGGCAGGCAATTGATGCCTTTTCTCATCCAGCTTGGCCGCGCGGAGGACCTGTGGGCTTTCTAGCGCCGTGGTTTCTCGGTGGCCTGTTGGCATTGGGCGTGCCCGTCTTTGTGCACCTGCTCAAGCGGCACATCACCGTACCCCGCCCTGTCGGCTCGCTCATGTTCTTCGAGCGCGGAACGCAGAGCTCAACCCGGCATCGCAGGCTGAAGCATCTGCTTCTGTTTGCATTGCGCTTTGCCCTGCTCCTGCTGCTGGTGCTCGCGTTTGCGAACCCGTTTGTGCGGCGTCCGGCGACGGACCCGAGCGGACGCCTCCTGCTGATCGTCCTGGACAACAGCTTCAGCATGAGGTCCGGGGAACATTTCGAGCAGGCAAAGCGTGAGGCGCTGGAGTTGCTCGCACGCAAGCCTGCATCACAAAAGGCGCAGGTGATTGCGCTGGGCGGGCAGGTGCAGATGCTGACGCAGGCGGTCAGTGATCCGGCCCAACTGCGCAACGCTCTGGAGAGCATCCTGCCTGGCGACGGACGCGCCAGCTTTGGTGAGCTTGGCCGCGACATCCGCACCCTGCACGAACAGCAGCCCCAGCTGACCGATCTCCACCTGTTCAGCGACGTGCAAAGGTCCGCGATGCCCGCCAACTTTGCGGATATGGTGTTGCCGACAGACACAAAACTCATCCTCCATTCCGTGGTGCATAGCAGCACCGCAGTACCGAACTGGACGGTGGCGAGCGTGGACGCTCCCGCCGACGTGCCGGATCCCAAAGATACGAAGCGATCGCGTGTGCTTGCGGTGATTGCGGGGCTGAATACGCCCGCCGCCTCCAAGAGCGTCTCGCTGATGATCAACGGCAAGGGGATTGCCACCAAGCGTGTGGATGTGCCCGCGAACGGACGCGCGACGGTGGAGTTTGCGCCCCTGGACGTTGGCTATGGCTTCAACCGGTGCGAGGTGCGTGTGGACGCGCAGGATGCCTTTCCGCAGGACGATGCAAGCCTGTTCGCGGTGCGCCGGTCCGATCCGGAGCGCGTCCTGTTCATTCATGCAAACGGAGACAGCCGTTCGGAGCTGTACTTTGGGGCGGCGTTGGGAGCAGCTGCACAGGCCGCGTTCACGCTGCAAAGCACGACAGCGGGGCAGGTAAACGATCTGGACCCGGCACGGTTTGCATTTGTCGTCCTGGCCGACGCTGTTTCGCTTCCCACCGTTTTTGAGCGCAACCTGCGGGACTACGTGACAAAGGGCGGCAGCGTGCTGGTTGCGCTCAGCACCGGTGCGGCGCATCACGCCCCGGTTCCCATGTGGGACACGCAGGTGAAGGATGTGCGCGAGTACGCACGTGCCGGTTCCGCGCCAGTGGGCGTAGGCTCGGTGGACTTCACGCACCCGGCGATGGCGGACGCGCAGCCCGGACGGGACAACGGTGGATGGGCCGGCGCAAAGGTTCTGTATGCCGCCGTCGTCGATCCCTCCGGCGCGCGTGTTGTCGCGCAACTGAGCGATGGTACGCCGCTGCTGCTGGACCGGAGCATGGGCGAAGGGCACGTCTTGCTGCTGACGACGGGGCTGGACAATCTCACGAACGACTTCCCTCTTCACCCGGTCTTTGTCGCCTTTGTGGATCGCACGGCACGGTATCTGTCCGGCACGGAGCGGCTGAGCGGGGCACGCGTGGTGGACAGTTTTGTGCAGCTCCGGTCAACAAGCGCGGCAGTCGAAAACCCCAACAGTAGCGTGGAAGTCGTCGATCCGGATGGCAAGCGGCCCCTGTCACTGGGGGAGGCACGTTCCGCGCAGGGATTTCGCCTGAGCCGCGCGGGCTTTTACCAGGTGCGCTTCGCCAATGGCAAGGACGGCCTGATCGGCGTGAATCCGGACCGCCTGGAGAGCAACCTGGAATCCATGCCACTGGAAATGCAGCAGCTCTGGAGTGGCAGCAACACACAGCCGGCCGCAACGGAAACAGCGGCGTCACAAACGGCACAACGTGACACAGCGTATCGCCCCGTCAGCCTGTGGTGGTACGTTATGCTGCTTGCATTGCTTGCTGCGGTGGCGGAGACGGTGCTGGCCAGCGGCTACATGGGCACGCAGCGGGAGGACGCATGAGTAACCAGCGCGACCTGAACGTCTATATCGCACGCGTACGCCAACGGTTACAACTGGGGGCCGGTCTGCGTGGACTCGCGATCCTCTTTGCTGCCGCACTTGTGCTGACCGCGGCGGCGGTGTGGCTGCTGAACCGGTATGCCTTCCCATCGGACGGTGTCATGCGCGCCCGGCTTGGCGTGCTGACGATGCTGGTGCTCGCCGCCGGTGCCGGTCTGGTCTGGCCGTTGCTGCGCCTTTCGCGGGAGCGCGCGGTAGGCCGCGCGGAGGCTGCCCACCCTGCCCTGGAAGACCGCCTGACAACGTTCCATCAACGCGAAAAGGGCAGCAACGATCCGTTCCTGGAACTCCTGGCGGCGGACACGCTTGCGCGCACCTCCAATGCACCGGCATCGTCGTTGGCGTCCGCGCCGTTGCTGGCGGTGTTCAGTGGCGCGGCAGTGGCCTGCCTCGGCGCACTGGTGTGGATGATCTTTGCGGGACCGGGCTACCTGGGCTATGGTGCGTCACTGCTCTGGCGCGGGGAAAAGAAAACGGAGCAGCCACTCTACGCACTGACCGTGACCCCGGGTGACGTGACGGTGCGGCGCAACAGCGATCAGCTTGTGACAGCCGAGGTGACCAATCTCCACCCTGAGAAAGTGCAGGTGTTTGCGCGTTTTGCCAGCAGCGCCGGGTGGGAGCCGGTGACCATGCAGCGGCAGGCGGGAACAGGCAGCAGCTACGGCTTCGTCTTCACCGGATTACCGGAGAACGTCGAGTACTACGTCAGCGCGGGGCCACTGACCTCACCGCATTACAAGGTGCGCGTCGTCGATCTGCCGTATGTCAAGTCCGTCACGGTGACATATCACTACCCGAAGTGGACGGGTTTAAAGACGGAGACGGAAGACCATGCGGGCGACCTGCGCGCGATTGAGGGAACACAGGCAGAGCTCCAGGTGGAGATGGACCGTCCCCTGAAAGACGGCAACCTGACGCTCGACAACGGGCAGAGCGTCCACCTCAGCGGTGGCGCGGGAAATCGTTATACCGGCACGATCGCCATGAACAAGGATGGTGCGTACCACGTGGCGGCCAGGGACGCGGGCCAGCCGGTACGGTTGTCAGAGGATTACTTTATCGCGACCGACAAGGCGGAGCCGCCACAAATCGCGCTGGAAAAGCCCGGCCGCGACTACCGGGCGAGCCCCATCGAGGAAGTTACAGTCGGCGTGAAGGGTGGAGCACAGTTCGGTCTGCGCGATATGCACCTGCACTACTCCGTGAATGGTGGTCCGGATAAAGATGTCAGCCTGCTCAAGCAGCCGGGCTCCAAGGATGCGAGCGGCACGTATACCCTGCGGCTGGAAGACTTCAAGATGCAGCCGGGTGATCTGGTCAGCCTGTACGCGACGGCGAAAGACGGCCATGCCGAAGCCAAGACGGACATCACCTTTATCCAGGCAGACCCTTTCGAGCGCGAGTTTTCACAGTCGCAGCAGGGCGGCGGTGGTGGTGGCGGCAGCGCGGGGCGCGACCTCGCCAGCCT
>CAXUHI010000041.1:0-16038 GCA_964251045.1 uncultured Terriglobus sp.
GCAATCAGTTGGTTTTCCGGTGATCCTGAAGGCCGTTGCGGGTGGTGGCGGGCGGGGAATGCGTATCTGCCGCGGCGCGGACGAACTCCCGGGCTTCTACAACCAGGCTTCCACAGAGGCGTTGAACGCCTTCGGGAATGGCGATCTTTACATGGAAAAATTCATCGAGCGTCCGCGCCACATCGAATTTCAGGTGCTGGCAGATGAACACGGGAACGTGATGAGCCTGGGTGAGCGCGAATGCTCTATCCAGCGCCGCCACCAAAAACTGATCGAGGAGGCACCTTCGCTGCAGGTGACGCCGGAGTTGCGCACCCGTCTGGGAGGCGTCATCGAGCGTTCGTTGCGTGAAATTGGCTACTGGAACGCCGGCACCATCGAGTTCCTGATGGACGAGGACGGCGAAATCTACTTTATCGAGATGAATACACGCATTCAGGTGGAGCATCCCGTAACCGAGTTCGTTACCGGGGTCGATCTGGTCAAAGCGCAACTGCGCATCGCCGCGGGTGAGCGGCTCAGCGACATCGTGCCGGAGCGCCCCGGCATACGCGGCCACGCCATCGAGTGCCGCATCAACGCCGAACACCCGGAAAAGTTCACCCCGTCCGCCGGTAAGATCACCGCCTTCAACGTGCCCGGCGGCAACGGCGTCCGTGTGGACACCGCGCAGTACAGCGAGGGGGTTGTGCCGCCGTACTACGACAGCATGATCGCCAAGGTCATCTGCCACGGCAAGGACCGCGAGGAGGCGATGAATCGCATGCAACGCGCGTTGAGCCAGTTCGTCGTCGAAGGCATACACACCACCATTCCTCTCCAGCAGAAGATCTTTGCTGATCCGGACTTCCGGCGTGGTGACTTCGACACCAACTTCATGGCACGTTTCCTGGAGCGTGAAGCCGAGCGCAAGAAGCAGGCTGCTTTGGAAGAGCCAGTCGGTGCTTGAGTTCTCCGCGCGTGAACGGTTTGCGCGCGGCATGGCAGCAGGAGAGCTCCGCCTTTACGCCATCCTGGATGCAGAAACGTGTACCAAACGCGGCGTTGCGCCTGTGGACGCAGCCCTTGCCTGGCGATGTGCAGGTATCCGGTTGCTTCAATATCGTGACAAGGCCGGCACAGACAATGAGGTACTGCGCACGGCAGAAGCAATCAAAGACGCCTTTCGTACAGAGCGCAGCTTTTTACTGCTCAACGACCGGGTTCATCTGCTGAAACGGGCAGGCTGGGACGGTGTGCATCTTGGCCAGGATGACACTTCCCCTGAACAGGCCAGGCAGGAGATTGGCGACGGTGCGATTCTCGGCCTCTCGACGCACAGCCCTAGACAGGCCGAAGCTGCGAGTTGGAAGGACGTGGACTACGTCGCGATCGGTCCTGTCTTTACTACATCGACCAAGGCTGATGCAGAGCCGGTCGTTGGGCTCTGTGGGCTGCAGGCAGTTCGTGCACTCGTCCGGAAACCATTGATCGCTATCGGCGGAATCGGGCTGGCCGAGGCCGGTCCGGTATGTGCGGCCGGTGCTGATTGCATTGCGCTCATCACAGGGTTGATGCCAGCGGAGAACGCAGATGCGATGTCATTGAAACGTGCAGCGCGAGACTTTCTGCGCACAATCAAGTAAAACCGTAGTCACAGCGTGTTCACAGAAAATCAAAACGCCGCGAGCGGTCAGCCGGGTTTCGTCCGGGATCTTGGGCTGTTCTCCGCGACGGCCATTGTCATGGGGTCCATGATCGGCTCCGGCATCTTCATCGTCTCGGCGGAGATGTCGCGCGGTGTGGGTTCGCCCGCGCTGCTTATCGCCGCGTGGCTGGTCACTGCCGCCATGACGCTTATCGGAGCACTGTCGTATGGTGAACTGGCCGCCATGATGCCGCGCGCAGGAGGCCAATATATCTACCTGCGCGAGGCGCTCGGCCCCATGTGGGGGTTTTTGTATGGATGGACGCTCTTTCTCGTCATCCAGACGGGAACCGTCGCCGCCGTGGGCGTGGCGTTTGGCAAGTTTCTCGGCGTGTTTTTCCCCTGGGTTTCAACCGGGCACTGGCTGCTGCATCTGGCGCATCTTCCGCCGCTGCGCGTTGGCCCCATGGTGCTGGGCAATATGGATGTCGGCCTGAATACAGCCAATCTCTCCGCCATCGTCATTCTCACGCTGCTCACTGCTCTCAATGCACGCGGCGTGCGGCTGGGCGCGCTTATTCAAAATATCTTTACGTCAGCCAAGGTGGTCGCGCTGCTGCTGGTCGTGGTGCTTGGCCTTTTTGCGAAAAACGCCTCCGCAATCGCCGCCAACTTCAGTAGCGGCAACTTCTGGCGCGGTGCTGGACTGCACACCTTGCACCCCGTGACCGTCGGCGTGGGCGGACCCACGGCGATGGTTAGCTTTCTTACGGTTCTTGCCGTGGTGCAGGTCGGTTCGCTCTTCTCCGCCGATGCCTGGAACAACGTGACCTTTACCGCAGGCGAAATCCGGAACCCGCGCCGCAATCTGCCGCTGTCCCTCGCTCTGGGCACTGGTGTGGTTCTCCTGTTCTACATCGCATGCAATTTTATCTATCTCGCGGTACTGCCGCTGCACGGATCACCGGACGGCACAAGCATTGTCGCGCGCGGCATCCAGTATGCCAGCGAGGACCGTGTCGCCACCGCTGTCATGGAACAGGCGTTTTCCAGGTACGGTGCGCGGATCATGGCGCTTGCAGCCATGATTGCGGCCTTCGGCTGCGTCAACGGGATGTTGCTGGCCGGCGCGCGCGTCTACTACGCCATGAGCCAGGACGGCCTGTTCTTCCGCGCCGCCGGACGCCTTTCGCCGAAGAGTCACACCCCCGTCGTCAGCCTCTGGGTGCAGTGGGCATGGACCTGCCTGCTCTGCCTTTCCGGCAGCTATGGCCAACTGCTGGACTATGTCATCTTCGCCGTCCTGCTCTTCTATATCCTCACCATCGCCGCCCTCTTCATCCTGCGCCGTAGCCGCCCGGATGTCGAGCGACCGTACCGGGCTATTGGCTATCCCGTGTTGCCCGCCCTGTACATTGCCATGGCAGCGTTCATCTGTGTTGTACTCTTACGCTATAAACCGCAATACACCTGGCCGGGTCTGCTGATCGTTCTTTTGGGCGTTCCCGTGTATTTTCTTTGGAGACGCGAGGCCAGCATTGTCACGACGGCACACCGCGAACAGATTTGAGCAAGGAGTATCCATTCATGGCTGATTTATTCGCCAGAAAAAGCGTAGCGGCGATGATGTCAGAAGCGCACGAGGAGGGGTCCCATTCCATGGCGAGGACCCTTGGCCCGGTGTCGCTCACCATGCTCGGCATTGGCGCCGTTATTGGCGCCGGTATTTTCGTCATCTCAGGTCTTGCCGCGCACTCCGCCGGCCCATCGCTGATGCTCGCGTTTGTCCTTTCAGGACTTGGCTGCGCGTTTGCGGGACTTTGCTATGCGGAGTTCGCTGCCATGATCCCGTTGGCTGGTTCGGCCTATACCTACGCGTACGCTACCCTCGGCGAGTTGTTTGCCTGGATTATCGGTTGGGACCTTACACTGGAGTACGCCATGGGAGCCAGCACGGTTTCATCCGGCTGGTCCAACAACTTTGTCGAGTTCCTGGAGATTTTTCATCTTCGCTTCCCGCTGTGGCTTGCCTTTGACCACTGGACGGGTCTGCGGCACGCGCTGGAAGCGGTCTCGCGGGCGTCCCTCGCGGCCACGCATCCTGAGTTGCAGCCGGGAACCCTCCCCTTTAGCGACGCCCTTGCCGCCATGATGGCGCATCCGTCGGCGGCGCTCTCGGCGCAAGCACATACTCTGCTGCACGCACCCACCCTCTTTGGCGTGGAAATCGGCTTCAACCTGCCAGCTTTCACCATCGCACTGCTGGTTACCCTCATCCTTGTGATCGGCATTCAGGAGTCTGCGAAGTTCAACGCCGGCATCGTCATTCTGAAGCTCTTCGTCGTACTTTTTGTGATCGGCTTGGGATCACACTATGTGCATCGGGCCAACTGGGGCACGGACTGGCATACCTTTGCCCCTTTCGGCGTGGGCGGGATCGGTCTGGCGGCGGGACTTGTGTTCTTCTCCTACATCGGATTCGACGCGGTGTCCACAACGGCCCAGGAGGCCATTAATCCGCAGCGCGACATGCCGATCGGGATGATGCTTTCACTCTCCATCTGCACCGTGCTGTACATCGCGATTGCAGCTGTCCTGACCGGGATGATTCCGTGGCCTTCGATCAACATCGAGGCACCGCTCGTCCGCGCATTCCTCGAGTACAAAGTGGGGTGGGCGGCAGACGTCGTGACCATCGGTTCCATCGCTGGCCTGACCTCTGTGATGCTGGTCATGCTTTTGGGCCAGTCGCGCGTTCTCTATGCCATGGCGAAAGACGGCCTCTTGCCTCGCCACTTTTTCGGGGACATTCATCCACGCTTTCGCACGCCATGGAAGGGCACGATCCTGGCGGGCTGCCTGGCCGCAATCGTGGGTTCCATCACCCCGATTGACGACATCGGCAAGATGGTCAACATCGGTACGCTGCTTGCATTTGTGATCGTGTGCGTTGCTGTTGTGCTGCTGCGCCGCACCGACCCTGACCGTCCACGCCCGTTCCGCGCGCCGCTCGTCTGGCCCATCCCCGTCGTGCCGGTTCTGGGAGTCCTTTTCAACGGCTACATGATGGTGAAGCTCGGGGCCGCCAACTGGGTACGGCTTATCGTCTGGCTCGTGATCGGCCTGGTGGTGTATTTCACTTACAGCCGTCACAACAGCCGGGTGCAGCAGGGATTGCTTGCACAAGAACGAGCCATGGATCAACGTTGAGCGAGATCCACCTGGATAGCTAGAAATTGGCCGGATCCTTCAGGCAAGCTGGTTCGTTACAGGGATGCGTGGCAAGTGACACCGGCACCCAAGCGGAACAGGCAGAATGACGCAGCCGGATGGAAGACACACCCTTCGCCAGGGACGTGACAGGTTGTGCCGGATCTGCGTTGTAGAGGGACGCGGTCTCCGTTTTGCTCTTCTCCTGCCTGTTATCGCGGGCGAACGTTATAGAAGTCGAAAGATTCTGCTTGTACCTGATACGACAGGCTTACGTAAAGCGTTTTTCACGTGAAACATTGTGGACTCGGTATCCAGTCCAACTCGGGTGGTGCCGCGGGTCAGACGCTACAAGGCACAATGACATGAGCCGCCGTACCATATAGCATCGCGTAAGCAGTAGCACGTAAGACGTTGCCGATCAGAGCCCACATCAAAACCTTGCTCTACCGCTCACTGCGCTTCTGGAGCCACCGTACCGCACCGCGTGATCCGGCACCCAACTGCATTCTGATCCTGCAATATATGCTGCCGCTCGGAGCGTGTGTCCACGCTACTCCCCTGTTTGAGTCTCTGCACGAGAGCCTTCCTGAACTGCCGGTCTATGTGGCAACGCGCGGCATAGGCGCCGAGGTTCTCCGGTACAACCCGTCCCTTGCGGGTCTCCTGGTGACGGGCGATGTATTCCGCGACCTTCGAGGCGTTGGCAAAGCGCTCCGCAGCCTTCTCCGCGCACGTGGATTGCGGCCCGCCTGGATTGTGACCGATGCAAGCAACCGGCGCTCGAAAATGGCGATCATTGGTGCCGTGTATCTCAAGGCGCCGCTGATCGGGTTCAATCTCGCGACGGCGCTTCAAACGATTACGCTGGAGATCGACCCTGGCAAGAGCATGATTGCAAATAACCTGGCCATCGCCGGAGCACTGGGCGGCGCGACGGCGCATCGCGAGCCCACGGTTTGTGTATCAACGAAGCAGGTTGAGGATGCTCGCAACCTGCTGAAGCGTATCAACCCGGACAGCCAGCCAATCGTCATCGTCTCCACGCAACCCAGCGGTGGCCAGCCGACGGAGTGGCGGGACGCGTGTTGGCAGCAGGTGCTGCAGCATGTAACGTCACGCGGGATGCTGCCCGTCTTTGTGGGCATCGCGTCGCAGTCGAAGGCAATTGATCGCATCCGCGGCAGCGCCGTGTCAGTGTCGCTGGCGGGGCATACCGATGTTCCCACGCTGGCGGCCGTGCTTGCCCTGTCGGATGTGTGCATCTCCATCGACACAGGAACCCTGCACGTGGCGCGTGCCGCACGTGTGCCGCTGGTTGCGCTGGCACCCACATTCCAGGATCCGGTCGAGTGGCTTCCGCTGGACCTGCCCCATGCCCGCGTGGTGCGCGGCAAGGGAACCGCTCCGGTTGGCCCGGACTACCACCTGGACGAAATCGAGGCGGCACATGTCATCATCGCCTTTGATGAACTTCTGGAGCAGTTTTCGCCGCGTGAGGAGAGCCGGGAAGAGCGTCTGCGAGCCCTCATCAGCAGTGTGGACCACCTCGCTGTTGATTAATGTTCTTTACTGTTCGCTGACCTGCCGCAGCAGCGTGAAGAACTCCGGGAAGGAGATGGCGGCTGCCTCGGCGCCGTCGATCTGCGTGTCTCCCGTGGCTCGCAGGGCTGCAATCGAGAAGGCCATGGCGATGCGGTGGTCGCCGGCTGAATCGATGACCCCGCCGTGCAGGGTTTGATGGCCGGGGATGTGCATGCCGTCGTCGAACTCTTCGACGTCCGCTCCCATGGCACGGAGGTTTTTGACAACGAGGGCGATGCGGTCCGACTCCTTGACGCGAAGCTCCTTTGCGTTGCGGATGAGGATGCCATCGCGGGTGTACGGAGCGATGGCGGCGAGGACAGGCAGTTCGTCAATGATGAGAGCGGACAGGTTGCCGGTGATCTCAATGCCTTTTGGTTCAGAGGGGCCGTTGACCTGCAGGCTGCCGAGCATCTCTCCGTGCTGCTCTTCCAGGTTCAACACTTGCACCTTCAGGCCCATGGCTGCGACGACGTCGAGCAGGGCAGCGCGGGACGGATTCATGCCAAGGTCGTCCAGCACGATCTGCGAATCGGGGAAGAGCAGGGCAGCGCAGAGGAAAAAAGCGGCGGAGGAGAGATCGCCGGGGATGGTGGCCTCGATGGCGTGCAGCATCTGGCCGCCTGCGATGGAGATGGTGTCACGCCCGCGCTGGAGTTCCGCGCCGAAGGCACGCAGGGCATGCTCGGAGTGGTCCCGAGTGCGGATAGCCTCCTGCAAGACCGTGGTGCCGTTTGCGCCGAGGCCGGCGAAGAGAACAGCTGTCTTGACCTGGGCACTGGCAATAGGTGTGGCGAACTCAATGGCTTGAAGCGGACCGCCGTAGACGATCATGGGTGCATGGCCGTCCATGAGGCTGATGCGGGCACCCATCTGCTCCAGCGGGCCCTTGATGCGCTGCATGGGGCGGTTGCTGAGGGATGCGTCACCCGTGAAGGTGTACGTACCGGGATGCGGCGCAACCAGGCCCGCGAGCATCCGCATGGTGGAGCCGGAGTTGCCGCAGTCCAGATCGCGCGTGGGCTGCTGGACGCTTCCGCCAACGCCGGTCACTTCAAGCGTTCCGTCTGTATTCCTGCTTACCGTTGCGCCGAGCGCTTCCATGCAGGCAAGGGAACTGTGCGGGTCCGCGCCGGTGGAGAAGTTGATGAATTGGGAGGTGCCTTGAGCCAGACCCGCCAGCATGGCGTAGCGGTGTGAAATGCTTTTGTCGCCGGGAAGGCGAACGCTGCCGCGCACGGTGCGTGCCGGACGGACAACCTGTGTGGTGTTGCTTTGAGACATCGTTTCATTTTATCGAGAGCGGAGGACTCGCTCCTTAGAAGTCTTCTGGGCAGAAGGCCTTGAAGTCTGTACCTAGTTGAGGTACGTCGGGATCCCCTTCGACGAGCTCAGGGCAGGCTTTCGCTTCGCTCAGGATGACGGGCGAGGGGTCGCCGCTCAAGAGGACAAGGGTGGGTCTGCCTCCCTCGGGATCACGGACCGGGTTGCTGTGTCTTACAGAGTCTAAGAACTAGCATTCATGTGACGGCTCATGGAACATCAATGACAATGAAACATATGAATACGAGTGACTTGATCGATCTGCGTAGTGATACGGTGACAAAGCCGACCGCGGCGATGCGAGCGGCGATGGCGGCTGCCGAGGTTGGCGACGATGTGTATGGCGAGGACCCGACCATCAACCGGCTGGAGGCGCGGGCTGCGGAGGTGTTTGGGCGCGAGGCGGCGCTCTTTGTGCCGACCGGGTCGATGGGCAACCAGATTGCTCTGCGCCTGCACACGCAGCAGGGGCAGGAGGTGGTCTGCGAGTCGCGTGCGCATGTGATGGATTGGGAGATGGGCATGGCGGCGGTCTTCTCCGGGTGCCAGTTGCGGACAGTGGTGGGGCAGCGCGGCATTCTGCGGTGGCATGACGTGGAGCCGGTGCTGGCTACGACGGGCCTGTACTATCGGGCGCAAACGGGGCTGATCTGGGTGGAGAACACGCACAACATGGCGGGTGGAACGGTGACTCCGCTGGCGGTAGTGCGGGAGCTCGTGGAGGGTGCGCATGGGCGCGGGCTGCCGATCCACCTGGATGGGGCGCGGGTCTTCAATGCGGCGACCGCGCTGGGTGTGTCTGTGGCGGAGTTGACGCGCGGGTTCGACACGGTGAACTTCTGCCTGTCCAAGGGGTTGTGCGCGCCAGTGGGTTCGATGCTGGTGGGGACGGCGGAGCATATCCGCAAAGCTCGTCCGTTGCGGAAGGCGATGGGCGGTGGGATGCGGCAGGCGGGTGTGCTGGCGGCGGCTGGGCTGATTGCGCTGGAGGAAATGCCGCGGCGGCTGCATGAGGACCATGCCAATGCGAAGCTGCTGGCCGAGGCGTTGTCGCGCGAGGAAGGCCTCCACATCGAGCCGCAGCATGTTGAGACGAACATCGTGATCTTTACAACGGAAAGCGACGCTCCGGGGATGGTGGCGGCGATGGCCGAGCGGGGTGTGCGGGCGAGTGCTATCGGGCCGAAGACCATCCGGCTGGTGACGCATCGCGATGTAGACACGGCTGCGTGCGAGCGCGCGGCTGGTGTGATTGCGGGGGTCGCGCAATCCATGCTTGCGACTGTGTAGTCTTGCCGCCGCAGGTTTAGAGGGAGAACGCTCTCAGGCTCTACACACGGCGTCTGATCTCGGCTGTGTTGTTGATGAGAACCCACCTTAACCCCTCCGCGGTGAAGGTGGGGCACCCGGTAGATGTGTTATGCGGCGGGTTGGAGTGTGCCGAGGTCGATGACGAAGCGGTAGCGGACGTCGCTCTTCACCATGCGATCGTATGCTTCGTTCACTTTATCGATGGGCGTGATCTCAATGTCGGAAACGATGTTATGTTCGCCACAGAAGTCGAGCATCTCCTGCGTTTCCTTGATTGAGCCGATCATGGATCCGGCGATGGACTTGCGGCCCGCGATGACCCCAAAGGCGTTGAAGGTGGAGTTATCCTCCGGTGCGCCAACCAGGACTAGGCTGCCATCCTTCTTCAGCATGGCAAGGAGCGGGCCAAAGTCCATGGCGACGCCGACGGTGCTGATGATGAGGTCGAAGGTGCCGGGCAGGTTCTTCAGTGTATCGGGTTCGCTCATGGCGTAGAACTCATCCGCGCCCAAGCGCTTGGCATCGTCTGCTTTCTTCATGGATTGGCTGAAGACGGTGACGTGCGCTCCGAGTGCATGGGCGAGCTTGACCCCCATGTGACCGAGTCCGCCCAGGCCCACGATGCCGACCTTTTTACCGGGTCCGGCTCCCCAGTGTTTCAATGGTGAATACAGCGTGATGCCTGCGCAGAGCAGGGGTGCGGCGGCGTCCAGCGGCAGGTTCTCCGGAATGCGCAGGACGTAATTTTCGTCGACGACGATGTGGTCGGAGTAGCCGCCGTAGGTCGGCGTGCCGTCTTTCTCG
Organism: uncultured Terriglobus sp.; assembly: GCA_964251045.1. Taxonomy (GTDB): domain Bacteria; phylum Acidobacteriota; class Terriglobia; order Terriglobales; family Acidobacteriaceae; genus Terriglobus. The sequence continues at coordinate 9,860 of CAXUHI010000041.1, forward strand.
CGGCCGTTGTACGTTGCATTCATGCCGACCAGGCAGTAATTATCGTCGCCCGCAACGCACTCCGTACACTGGCGGCAGCTATCGACGAAGCAGCCTACGCCGACGTGGTCGCCGACCTTGTATTTCATTACCCCGCTGCCCACTTCTGTGACGACACCGGCAATTTCGTGGCCGGGGACCATGGGAAAGATGCCGGCGAACCACTCGTCACGCACCTGGTGCACGTCAGAGTGGCAGATGCCGCAGAACTTGATTTCGATCTTGACGTCGTGTTCGCGCGGGTCACGGCGCTCGAATGAGAAGGGTGCGAGGGGGGTCTTGGGCGACTGCGCGGCGTATCCGGATGCCTGTGGCATTGATTGTGCTCCTGAAGAATGTGTGGAATGGTTCGTGCCGTGGGTCCCCGGCGGATATCTGTTTGGATGCGGGTAGCGGGCTCAGGATGCTGTGCCGCTCCACAGACCGGCAACGCCGAAGAGATACGGCTGCCATGCGGTGGCGGTGAAGCCTGCGTCGACCATCATGGCGCGAAAGGCATGCGGGGCGGGGAAGCGGGCGACGCTGGCGGGCAGGTAGGCATAGGACGAGGCGCTGCCGGAGATGAGGCCTCCGACGCGTGGAAGAACCTGGCGGAAGTAGAGGCGGTAGGCGGAGCCGAGCAGGCCGGGTGGTTCACTGAAGTCAAGAATGCCGATGTGGCCTCCGGGTCTGAGGACGCGGCGGATTTCGCGCAGGCCTGCTGCGTAGCCGGCGAGGTTGCGAAAGCCGAAGGCGGAGACGACGAGGTTCTGCGAGGCGTCCGCGATGGGCATATGGAGGGCGTCGGCTTCAATGAAGTTGACGGGCTTGCCTGCGAGCTTGGTGCGGCCACGCTCGATCATCTCGTGCGAGAAGTCGATGGCGGTGAGGGGTTCGGCTTCGGCTGGTCGCCGTGCAAGGAGTGCGGCAGTCATGTCGGCGGTGCCGCAGCAGAGGTCGAGGATGCGGGTGTCCTTTTGTTTGAGGACTGCTTCGAAGTGGCGGGCGGCGCGGTTCCACCAGACGTGGTCCATGCCGAAGCTGAGAAGGTGATTCAGCCGGTCGTAGCGCGGGGCGATGTCGTCGAACATGCGCTGAACGGCTGCGGCGGCTTCGGCCTGGGTTTGTGCAGTGTGGGTGCGTGCTCCGGCGGCTGGAGAAGAATCCGACATCTCCGAGTCGAGATGTGAGGCTCCCGGCGTTTCATCCGCATCCGATCCCACCTTAGCCTTCGGCGAAGGTGGGGCACCCGCTTTCATGCGGTCACCGTGTGGCGGGCGTGCATTTCGGCGAGCATGGTTTCGACAGCGGTGGTGAGTTCGGCTCCGGTGACGTCGCGCACGATGTCTACTTGGCCGATGGCCTTGGGAAGGATGAAGGAGAGGGTGCCGCCTCGCTTCTTTTTGTCGCCGCCGGTGAGGGTAACCAGTTGTTGCGCGGTGCCTTCGAAGGGCGGCAGGTCGGTGTAGCGGTGGATGAGTGCGATGATGCGCTCGGCAGTGCCTTCGGGCAGTATTGCGCGCTGTTGGGCCAGGCGGGTGGCGGCGATCATGCCCCAGCCGATGGCTTCGCCGTGCAGCAGGGCTTTGTAGCCGGTGGCGGCTTCAATGGCGTGGCCGACGGTGTGGCCAAAGTTGAGGATCATGCGCAGGCCAGCTTCGCGCTCGTCCGCGCCGACGACTGCAGCCTTCATGCGGACACTGGCCTCGATGACGTGCTGGAGTGACTCGGGGTCGCCTGCCAGGATGTGGTCGGCGTGTTCCTCCATGAAGGTGAAGAGGGCAGGGTCGCGGATGACTCCGGCTTTGACGCTTTCCTGAAGGCCGGCGCGGAGTTCGCGCGGAGGCAGCGTGGCGAGGGTGTCGATGTCGGCGAAGACGGCGAGCGGGTGGTGGAAGCTGCCTACAAGGTTTTTACCCGTTGCGAGATTGACGCCGGTCTTGCCGCCCACGGAGGAATCCACCTGGGCGAGGAGCGTGGTGGGCACCTGGATGAAGCGGATGCCGCGCATGTAGATGGCGGCGAGGAACCCGGTTATGTCGCCGATGACGCCGCCGCCGAGCGCGATGAGGAGGCTGTCGCGGTCGGCTCCGTGGGTGGCGAGTTCCTCGCAGAGGCGCTCCAGCGTGGCGAGGCGCTTGTGCTGCTCGCCTGCGGGGATGAGCAGGGTTTCGACAGGGATGTTGTGCGCGGCGAAGCCTTCGCGCAGGGGCGCGGACCAGAGGCGGTCGATGTCTGGCGACGTGACCAGGAAGACGCGGGAGACGTTGCCTGCGAGAGCGAGTGTGCTTGCCGCGACCTGTGCAAGCAGTCCCTGGCCGATGTGCACGGAGTAGCTGGCCGAGGCGGTCTGGACGCAAATCTCGCTCACAGGGCCATTATCGCAGGATGAGCTGTACAGAGAGCTGACACGACCGAGTTCTCTGTACAGACTGAGCCGCCAAAGCTATGCCAAACGACGCTTTATCAAGCCAACCATGCCTATCAGTCCTGTGCCGAGCAAGGCGAAGCTGGAGGGTTCAGGTGTTACTGACGTGGGAGGGGTTACCGTGATGGCGGTGACGGTTGTGGTGCCCAGGAAGTTTGCGGTTCCGCCAATGACGGAAGGCTGGCCACTGCAGTTGGTTGAGGCGGTGGTGCACAGCACGCCGCTGAAGGTGGTTCCAGGAAAGACAAGGTCAACGGCAGCACCGGTGTTCTCAAAGAAGGCAAGGTAACTGAAATTCGGTCCTGAACCGACTACCTGATCGTTGCCGTTGACGGTTCCCGCTTCACTTGAGTTTGTTGTGGCTCCGACGAGTGTGGACCCAAAGGTACTGCTGGAGTTGTAGGTGAAGGTGCCCGTGAAGAGGCCGCCGTCACTCAAGGGAGCGTTGATCTGGTATGAGGTTGTGGCAGCGTGGGCAGCGAGGCTAGACAGACAGAAAGCAGCAGCGGAGAGCAGTATACGCACGGATCGTCCAATGTATCTGGGATGGGCTTACCACGGAAGTATAGCTGGTACTTCCACAGCGGTTGCAGTACAGAAATGTTGTATCAAAGGCCCTGTTCAGCCTGCTTCAAATCTGAAGCGCTCACTGGTAGAGTTTGCACGGCAGTGTCAGCTTTGGTGCGCCACATTTAGAACAGGGGCTATGTGGAAAATGTACCAGGTTGCGCGAGTTTACCGCGGCCGTTGCCACTTTTGAATGCACTGATCCACAAGCGCATGTCTCTTAACGCTGCCCGCGTTCAAGGCCCCACGTTTGGCCGACCAGGTCCTTGCCAAACATGTGTTGCGGAGATTCTTCGAGCAATGTGAAGCGGGCCGACTGGTAAATCGTTCGTGCGGACACCAGGACATCTGTCGTCCACAGGGTCAGCCTGCGATGTTTGAGTTCGCGTGCGCGCTGATACATTGCGTGACAAGTCGCGAACCGGCTCCCAGGCCCCGGGCAGACGGTTCCACATAGAGCAAGCGCAGCTTGGCCGTCTGCGGCTCCTGGCTCTTCGTCAGGAGACAGAGCCGACCACCTCTCCGCCGACTTCGGCTATACAGGCTCCTCGGAGTTCGGGTCGAAGTGTAACGCGAACTCCCCCGCGATCTGCGCCACAAGTCCCGCATAGGTTCAATCCCAGCCATACTCCTGTGCATACAGAACCGCTTGCCTGTGGACGATCCATCCTCAGGTCACTGGCTTGTAAGGAGCGGAGCCGCACGTCCGCTGGTGAAACCGCGTTCGCTTCCATCAGACTCTGAATCTACAACAGGTTGCCTGCCCCAAGCAGTGCCTGGCCGATGTGGACGGAATAGCTGGCTGAGGCGATCTGGCGTGAATCTTGCGCACTTGGCATTATCGCAGGGTGACACTGGTCCACGCATATTGTTTGTCTGTAAGCCCGTCAACACCGGATAGTACTAGGCGAGCAACGGATGGATTAGATGTCAAAAGACGAAAGATTCGAGGGATTGCTGAACAGCATTCGAACAAAGCCTCTGGCCTTAAGGTATTTGTCTGCCATGAAGAACCGGCCAGCGACATCGTCCTGAGTGCCGTCATGCTCTAGGCCGCCGTTGATTAAAACAAACCCGCCGCGCATGAGGTTGGACTTTCGAACATAGACCTGTTCGCATTCGGCATCTAATCCCTTTTGCTCATACCAAGCGTAGGCTACTAACTCACGTCCTTCTGCTTCGTGTTTTTGTGCTTGAGCTAGATTGTGCTTGATCTCTGGTGCGACCGGGATGTCAACTGGCGTCCTGCCCAACGCCTGCAACGCACTTCGAACAATATCAGGGATGCCATCTGTAGTGCTGATCTTCGCCAAGCGTTCCGCTAGGGCCGGGTCATAGTTGACCAAATCCTCATGCTCAATCCCATGCCAGATCGGCAGGATAATAAAGCGCCCAACCTTTTCTCTTGCAAACAGGCCGTTGAGCTCATGCTCTGTCCATTTGCGTTCTGCAAGGAATGGTTTCGAGAGAACCACGATCGCGTAGCTACTGTTTACCAATCCCTTGTTGATCGCCGGACGCAAAGACTCGCCCCATTCAATCGAATCTTCGTCAAACCACACAGTTATGTCGGCTTTTCTTAGTTCGGCCACAAGTTGTCGGACGTAGCTTTTGTCCGGCGACGCATGAGACATGAAGATGTCCCACTTCTGAGCCTTCTTCTTTTCCGCAGGAGTTGCAGATAATACGGCGACGGCCTTAGGGACTTCTGCTACGGGCGGCGCTGATTCTCTTTTCGCGAAGCGAATTGGCACAGCGACCATCTTCGACCGGTTTTCGACAGACCTTTTCCGGGCAGCCATGCAGCTTGCCAATGTAATTGTCAATTGCTGAGTTAAGTACTCAGTCGAACCACGGAGGTTGTTCAATCGCCAATCAATCTTCCTCAATTCCTCTTCTAGAAGAGCCTCTGGATTGATGTTCGGATTATTGATCTGGAAGCGAATTAACACTTCCTGACCGTTTACCTCTCCGGTAGCCACAGTTCCATTGAAGGCAGATGGAGCGATATCGAATACAAACGCATCACCTTCGAACGGGACATGAAACACGTACTCCACGACGTCAAGCAGCGCTTGTCCGGGCGCACCGAGCATATTCCGGCCTCGAAACTCGTTAGCCGTGGCCTGACGATCAGTCGATTCATATTCAATCTTGTCGCGAAGGAGGGTTGGAACAACGATTCCAAACTTCTTTTTCAAACTTTGGATTGTATCGTCATCAAACGCGTCTTCGTCTGATAGGGATTCGTAGGCGGACTTTAATCTTCCTTGTTGATCCTCAACAAAGTGATATATGTCTCGTTTCGAAAATAGAAGGTTAGGTGCCACGGTAAACCTCGCAGAATGGCGCGATTGCTTAATTATAGGTTTAGAGAGGACAGCGCCGTGGATTGGCGTCTTTGTTACAGCGTTTAGATGGGGTGTGCATCTATGGTGACATGCCTTGGTTTGAGTTGAATTCTGCGGATGATCCGAAGTTGAATGAGCTGGCGCAGCGGTATCAGTTGCATCCGCTGCACCTGGAAGATGCGCGGTCGCCGGATGAGCGCATCAAGGTGGACCAGACGGCGCACTACACGTTCGCGGTGCTGAAGCCGGTGCGGTTTTACAAGGCGCAGGGTGCTGGCGAGAGCGGGGACAGTCACGGCGCGGACGGTCGGGACGGAGGCGGGCAGACGGTTGCGTTTTCCACCATTGATGTGTTTGCCGGTGTGCATGAGGGGGATCCGTTCTTCATCACGATTGCGGACCCGTCGTGCAAGGCGTCGCAGGATGCGCTGGCGCGGGCGCGGCGGGAGGGTTCGGACGACAAGCCGTCGCGGCTGCTGTACCTGATCCTGGATACGACGGTGGACAACTACTTCCCGGCGATCGACCACTATGACGATGCGATCGATGCGCTGGAGGACAAGGTCGTCGCGCAGCCGGAGCCGGATACCCTGCAGCAGGTGTTTGCCATCAAGCGGCAGCTGATTGACCTGCGGCGGGTGCTGGTAGGGACGCGGGATGCGACGCTGCACCTGCAACGCGATCCGAACTCGATTGTGGATGCGGAGCACCAGCCGTATGTGCGGGATATCTACGACCATGTGGTGCGGCTGCTGGATTCAGTGGAGACGCAGCGGGACCTGGTGAATAATGCGTTGGATATCTACCTGTCGTCG
>CAXUHI010000042.1:0-15210 GCA_964251045.1 uncultured Terriglobus sp.
ACAGGACCCGCTGGGCCAGTTGGGCCGACTGGAGCGACAGGACCCACCGGACCCACAGGGCCAGCAGGTGCCACCGGACCCGCAGGACCAGCAGGACCCGCCGGAGTTGCCGGTCCGCAAGGACCTCCTGGAACACTGGCGGGTTCGTACCTGTCTGGGTTGAAGTTTGCCGTGCAGGGTGACAGCGTTTCCGCGCAATTCGGCAATGCCTGGCAGAACGTCGTGGCTCAACGTACGGGCATGACTCTGGCAATGCAGGATGCAAGAGGCGGCAGGCGTTTCGACCAGGCGTTCGAGTGCTGGGGCAATCCACCCGTGGGTGGGCAGCCAGGGACGTTCGATCCCACCTATGTCTTTCCGGGACCATTTGGTTCCTGCGGAGGCAGTCCGTATACCGGGTTTATCGGGCTCACTGCAGGTGAGAACTTCGCTGACAGCTTGTCCAACATTGACGTTCTGGTTATCGACCTGGGCATCAACGACCAGGCCGTACCCCTTGGCGAACTGGGGGATGCTACCAACGCGAACACCTTTTACGGCAACATGCGCTGGGTCGTGGAAACCTATCTCAACGCAAAGCCCACGCTTCGTGTCGTCCTTGTCACGCTGCAGTACAACGGCTTCGCCACTCCTTCGGTCAACCAGCAGTACGCAGCCGCAACGGAGGCCTATGGCAACAGTGTCGGAATACCCGTGATCAACATGTTCAAGCTGGGCGGAGTAAATGCGAACACGCAGTCTGTTTTGACCAGGGACACCGTCCACCCCAGCACACTCGGCTTCACCAAATTTTACGGCCCAGTCATCGCCCAGGGTCTTCAGCAGCTGTTCTGAGCGTAGATGGATCGCTGACTTTGAGTACGATTCACAGCAGCCGGTTCGTGATCGAACGGATGCCGCGTTCCTTCGTGCACGTGCCAATGCTCTCCTGCCGGCTGGATGACCAAACCGGGCAGCAAACCTCATCCGCGCACCTTCGCCGCCAGCGGAAACCGCCGTCCTGTGCCAAAGCTTTTTGCCGTCACCTTAAGCACCGGAGCGGCCTGCTGCCGCTTGTACTCGCTCCGCTCCACCAGCCGGAGTACCTGCTCCACCAGTTCCAGCGGCACGCCCTCTGACTCCGCGATCTGCCGTGCGGACTGGTACCGCTCCACATAGGCCTGCAGGATCGGGTCCAGCACCTCATAGGCCGGCAGCGAATCCGTGTCCATCTGCCCGGGCCTCAACTCTGCTGAGGGCGGCTTCATAATCGTATTCCGTGGAATCACCGCGCGCTCGCGGTTCGCCCATCGCGCCAGTTCGTAGACACGTGTCTTCCACACATCGCCAATCACTGCCAGCGCGCCGACCATATCGCCATACAGCGTGCAATATCCGGTCGCCATCTCGCTTTTGTTGCCGGTCGTCAACACCAGCGCGCCAAATTTGTTGGACAACGCCATCAGCAACGCGCCGCGCGTGCGCGACTGCAGATTCTCCTCCGCCAGCCCAAATGGCGTCCCCGCAAACATCGGCTCTAATGACTTCGAGAGCGACGTAACGCTGTCGTGGATCGCGATTAGCTCAAAGCGGATTCCAAGCTGCGCGGCAAGATCACGTGCATCGTCCACCGACCCGGTCGAGGAATACTCGCTGGGCATGCCAACGCCTGTCACGTTCTCTGGTCCAAGCGCTTCCACCCCAATCGCCGCCACCACGGCTGAGTCGATCCCGCCGCTTAACCCGACCAGCGCCTTGCTGAAGCCGCACTTCCGCACATAGTCGCGCACCCCCATGACCAGCGCATTCCATGTCGCCTCTGCGCCATCCTGCACAGGCAGCAATGCAGCGGCCGGACGTAGATCGTCCGTCTCCAGCAGCAGAGAATCTTCACGGAATGAAGCCGCTGCCACCAGCATCTCGCCATGCCTGTCGACCGCAAACGATGCTCCATCAAACAGGAGACTGTCGTTGCCGCCCACCTGCGCCACCATCACCGCCGGCACACCATACTGCTGTGCCAGCGCCGCGATCATGCGCCGCCGCACCTGCTGCTTCCCTTCCCAGTACGGTGAAGCAGAAAGGTTCACCAGCAGCGTCGGTCCGCGCCCATCGTCCAGGCGCTGCGCCATCAACTTCTCGACCGGATCGTTGCTGTATAACCGCTCCGGCCAGAAGCCCTTGTCGTTCCACGCGTCCTCGCAGATCGTGAGGGCCAGCACCTCATCTCCCAGCGCCACCAGCGCCTGCGACTCCGCCGGCTGGAAGTAGCGCTGCTCATCAAACACGTCATAGAACGGCAGCAGCATCTTCGTCTGCACAAACCGGATGACGCCCCCATCGCAAAGCGCCGCTACATTGCGGGCGCGTTTGCCCGGCAGCGCCTCCGAGCGCATTACCGTTCCACAAAGGATTGCAGGCATGTCCGCCCGCGCAGTCGCCTCTGCAATGTCGTGCAGGCAAGCCTCCGCGCGCAGCAGGAAGTTCTCATCCTCGATCAGGTCTTGCGGCGGGTAGCCGGGAATGGCTAGTTCAGGAAAGATCGCCAGTTCAGCGCCGTGTTCTCCGGCCTTTGCAGCCGCTTGCAGGATGCGGACGGCATTCCCGGCGAAGTCGCCGACCGTAGGATTTAACTGGAAAGCGGCGATCTTCACGCTTCCATTCTAATGAAGCCGTGCATGGGGTTAAGGCAGCCTAGGCACCGGTGCCGTCGAGAACGACGCTGACCGTGCGGATTAGAATCTTCAAGTCCAGCCAGATGGTCCAATTCTCTACGTACGCAGTGTCCAGCGAGATGTAGCTGTCAAACGATGGATCCTGACGCGCCTCTACTTGCCATAGCCCCGTGATGCCGGGCAGCACGTCCAACCGCCGCAGGTGCGATAAGTCATATCGCTCCACTTCCGACGCAATCGGCGGACGCGGACCCACCAGGCTCATTTCTCCCCGCACAACATTAATCAGCTGCGGTATCTCATCCAGCGAATATTTGCGCAGGAAGCGCCCCACCCGCGTCACCCGTGGATCATTCGTCAGCTTGAACAGGATGCCGTCACGCTCGTTCATGTGCGCCAGTCTTGCCTTTAATGCGTCTGCATTCGTCACCATGGTGCGGAACTTGTAGCAGTCGAATGTGCGCCCTTTTCGCCCCACCCGGCGCGCTCGATACAGCACGGGACCAGCCGAATCCAGCGCAACGGCGAGACCGATGGCAAGCAGGACGGGGCTGAGGATCGCCAGGCCAAGCACGGACACCGTGATGTCCAGCACGCGCTTCATCATGAACGCGCCCGCCGGGAACTCACGCCGGTGCAACGGTATCGATGGAAACTGCCCAATATATTCAACCGGAGCGTTCCAGGCCAGCCCGTCATACAGGTCTGGTATTACCCGTATGTCAATCCCCATCTCCCGCGACGCCTCGACCAGGCGGAGCACCACTTTCTTTTCTGCGGGCACCGAAATAAAAATCTCGTCCACAAAGAGTGCGCGCGCCAGAGCCAGGCAGTTCGTCACGTTACCGATAGTGTCCGCATCCCCAGTCTCCTCCTCCGCAGCCGTCAGGGCGATAAACCCGCGAAAGCGAAAGCCCAGATGCCGCATGGATTCCAAATGGTTGCGCAGTGCATGCCCTACACGCCCTGTACCTACAATGAGTACATTTCGGGTGTCGATCCCTTCGCGATAGCGCGTGTACACCAGCGATCGCCAAAGTGCCCGGCGCGCGCATAGCATGGCACCGGTCAACAGCACGGTAAGGATCACCGCCACACGTGAGAGCGCCTCGGCCCGGCCCAGATAGATCGTGCCGCACAAAATGAGACCCGCAACCAGCGTCGCCTGCATCGTCATGCGCTGCTCGTGCAGGCCGCTGCGATTTTGAATGGGGCCGTACAGACTATAGGAACGTGTGAAGAAAATCAGACACAGTGCAAACCATCCCATGTACGCGCCAAACATACTGCGCAATGCATGAAGAACATGATTGTCTACAATCACGCCCCCGGCGCTGGAGACATCCAGCCGAAAGCGCATGGCAATCATGCTGGCCACCAGCACCGTTAGCACATCAACGGCAACCCAGCCTGCACCCGTCATCCGGTTGCGGTCTTGCCCGCCGCTCCCAGCCTCGCTGGCCGACAACGGGGCCGCAACTACCTGTTGAGCATAGTTCTGACTTTGCATACACGCATCCAGTCATACGCGTTCGATGGGCAGAAACTCGTCCGCGCGATACCACAGCCCAGAACTCAAGTGCGGGAAAGGTGGGCGGTGCTCCCGTGAGTGTCCGGAAGAACTCACCTGTAACAAAGCATATCCCACCGCTTAGGGAATTTGATCAGCCTCCAATTCTTTTTGATCGGAACGAAGAGACTAGGACCGGCACTCACCGGCCCCTGAGTACAAGGAAGAAGGAGTTCCAGGGCCGCCTGCTATTCTTCGCCTGATGACGAAGGCAAGCACACCCGTTAACACCAGGGCTGCCGCAACGGCACTTGTCCTTCTGACAGCACTCAACCTGGTCAACTACATCGACCGGTACATCCTGCCCGGCGTGCAGGAGATGGTGAAGCGCGAGTTCCACGTCAGTGACGAACGCATCGGTTCGTTAACCATGTGGTTCTTTATCACCTACATCGTGGCCGCGCCGCTTACGGGGTGGCTGGGAGACCGTTTCCCGCGCAAGCCTCTGATCGTCATCGGCGCCCTCCTGTGGAGTGGCACAAACCTGTTTACCGCCACTGTGCACAGCTTTAACGCGCTGTTGGTGCGGCATGCGGCGCTCGGCATTGGCGAGGCGAGTTTCGGCATCTACGGCCCCGCTCTGCTCAGCGATTTCTATGGGCCGGAGCAGCGCAATCGAGCCCTGACCATCTTCAACATCGCCATTCCAGTGGGCGCGGCGCTGGGCTTTAGCCTGGGCGGATGGGTCGGCGAAGCACACGGCTGGCGTACCGCGTTTTACGTGTCGGCCATTCCGGGCCTCGTCATCGCTGCCGTCATCCTGTTTGCCCTGCGGGAGCCGGTACGTGGCGAGATGGAAGGCAAGCAGCAGGCGCGTGGCGCGTCGGTCGCGAGTCTGATCCGCAATCCTGGGTACTTATCCGCAGTCATGGGCTATGCCATGAGTACCTTCACCATCGGCGGCATCTCCGCCTGGATTCCCAGCTTCCTGCAGCGCGAGGCGGGTATGACGACCTCTCACGCGGGCTTTGTCGTGGGTGCCATCACAGCAGCCACCGGACTAGCCGGGACTGCCCTGGGCGGATGGTGGGCACAGCGATGGCTGCGGCGCGACCATCGCGCCCTGTACTGGGTGTGTGCCGCCGGTCCGGCACTGTGTACGCCTTTTGCCCTGCTGTGTTTCTTCGGGCCGAAAGCGACCATGCTCCCGGCGCTGGCACTCGCGGAACTCGCGCTGTTTCTTGGCAGCGGGCCGGTCAATGCCGCCATCGTGAACTCGGTCAGTGCGAAGGTGCGGGCCACCGCACTTGCCGGGCAGCTCTTCCTCATTCATCTGTTCGGGGATGTACCGTCGCCACGCATCATCGGGTTTGTCAGCGACCGCAGCAACCTGCGCTGGGGACTGGGAGTGACGGTCCTTGCGCTGGTGGCTTCGTCGCTGTTCCAGTTGTATGGTGCGCGATTTGCGCCGGAAACGACAGCGCCACAAGCGGCATGACAGCCCTGCTTCCTGCGTGGCCTGTGCTTCATCCAATGCGCATGAACACGCTGAGAGTTTCGGTTCTTGATCTGGTAGGCATGCGGCCCGGTGAAGCCCCCGGAGCAGCCATCGCGCGCACCGTAGAAACGGCACAGCATGTGGAGCGGCTGGGGTACACGCGCTACTGGCTGGCTGAGCACCATAGCATCGCTGGCCTGGCGTGTTCCGCGACGTCGGTCCTGATCGGGCATGTCGCGGGCAAGACAAGCACCATCCGCGTGGGCAGCGGCGGCGTCATGCTGCCCAACCATGCGCCGCTTGTAGTGGCTGAGCAGTTTGGCACGCTGGCATCGCTCTACCCGGGGCGCATCGATTTGGGTTTGGGCCGTGCGCCCGGCTCCGATGCACCCACCATGCGCGCTATGCGCCGCGACCTGCGCTCCACGGGTGACGACTTCCCGGAACTTGTTGCCGAATTGCGTGGGTATCTGGGCGAACCCAGACCGGGGCAGATGGTGCATGCGGTTCCTGGTGAGAGCACGCATGTGCCGGTGACGCTGCTCGGCTCCAGCGGATTCAGCGCGCAGCTTGCAGGACAACTTGGCCTGCCGTTCGCATTCGCCGCACACTTTGCACCGCAATACGTCGAACCCGCGCTGGAGCTCTACCGCCGCAGCTTCCGCGCTTCCAGTACCCTCTCCGAACCCTATGCAATGCTGGGCCTTCCCGTGCTGGCCGCAGATACAGAAGCAAAGGCGCGCCGCCTGCGTACCACGCCGCAGCAGCGCTTCCTGTCGCTCGTCCGCAGCCAGCCAGTGGAGCTGAAGCCGCCTGTAGACAGCATGGATGGACTGTGGAATCCGATGGAGCAGCAGGCCGTCGAAGCGCGCCTGGCGCTTGCCGTCGTGGGTGACGCAGCCAGTGTGCAGCGCCAGTTGCAGCAAACGGTGGACTGGCTGGGGCTTGACGAAGTACTTGCGGTAACGGACACCTACGAACAGGCCGACCGCCTGCGCTCATACGAGATCCTGGCAGGTGTCACCGCGTCCATTCAAGTACCGGAAGCGCTCGCGGCTTAGATCATTGCAACGTTTTGCATAACCCCGCTCAGCAAAGAGGAGACACAAGCGTGGCATTAGACAAAGTGACATACACTGCTCAGGCAACCGTCGTCGGTGGACGCGAAGGCACTGTCAAGTCGGACGATGGCAACCTGGATGTCAAGCTTGACCCACCGAAAGGTATGGGTGGTGGCGGAACCGGCACAAATCCTGAGCAGTTATTCGCCGGGGGCTACGCTGCCTGCTTCATCGGAGCCATGAAGTACATTGCCGGCACGCAGAAGATTCAGCTGCCTGCCGACACGTCCATCGACTCTAGTGTGAGCTTTGGCCCGTTGGCTGGGGGTGCAAAGGGATTCGGCATCGGCGTCGAAATGGTCATCCACATCCCCGGCATGGATAAGACGCAGGCTGAAGATCTGGTCCACGCCGCGCACGAGGTCTGCCCCTACTCCAACGCTACCCGCAACAACGTGGATGTGAAGCTCTCCGTGGCATAAGAGTGGCGGCAAGCGGGCAAAGCGGCTCCTGCCTGCGCATCGTCACCATGGCGTGTAGATGGCAACGCTGACGTGAGCGGCTTTTACCTGGCGGCCTTGCTCCCCAGCCACGCGTCACGAAAGCGGCGTTGGTCTGAAGAGAGTGTGGCACCGGTGCTCTCAACAGCCACCATCTCCAGTTCCGCCGGCTCAGTGAGCATGGCGGTCGCGCGCACCTCCTGCCCGCGGCGGCGAAAGACGACCTCCACGCTCTCCCCGGCCTTGTGCGTTCCAAGCGCCTTCCCCACATCTTCAGGAGCCGCCAGCGATGTGCCCGCAACCGAGAGGAGTTCATCATCCAGATCGACACCCGCCTTATACGCTGGCGACCCGATAATGGTGGAGCTGGTCACACGGACTCCACTGCTTTCCTTGGTCAGGCGCAGCGTTCCTAAGGATGCAGGACCAGCCTTCTTGCGCAGCACAAAGCCCGCGCGCAGCAGCAATGGAGCGTAGTCAAGCTTCTCCGTTCCCGCGATATAGCGTTTCACAAAATCAGCGGCAAAGGCCTGGTCTCCGCTGACGGCGGCAAGCTGTGCCTGCACATCCGCGATGGTGTAGGGCCTGCCAACCAGGCCCGGTGCGGGTCCGCCGGGCTTACCGTAGCTGCGCCACATGGCACGCATGAAGTCGTCCAGAGTAATGCGCGAATTTGACCGGGCACGCAGCGTCAGGTCCAGACCCAATGCAGTCACATCGCCGTACGAATAGTACGAAACAAAGTCGTTGCCCCAGTACTTGGGGAAGTCGTCACTGCTGCCATCCACCAGCGGTGCCAGACGGCTCATGTCCATTGCGGAACGGTACCGGCTGCCGGGTGCGTTCAGCACGTACGACAGGTCTCCCGCAAAGGCCTTCAAGTCGCCAGCCGGCGTAATGCCGCTGCGCAGCATGGCTAAGTTGCCATAGTACTGGGTGAAGCCTTCCGCAAGAAACATCTCGCCCGACATATTCACATCGCGGAAGTTGAACGGCTCCAGTCCCTCCGGGCGGATGCGCTCCACATTCCAGTTGTGAAAATATTCATGCGCCACGGTGGCCAGGCTCAGTTTCCGCCCTGTCATCACGGTGCTGTTTCGATGCTCCATGCCATCGCCGTTGTCCCAAGGCAGCGCATCCTCCAAAAACGTGTAATATCCCGGCTCGTACTCTGGCAGCTCGCCGTATACAGCCTGCTCCTCGCGCACCAGCTTCTGCACGCCATCGAAGTACGCGTCAAACTCCGCACCGGTCGCTTGCGAGTGGGCCACTACGCGGATGGTCTGCGTCTTGCCTCCCGGCTGCAGCGGCGCGACCTGGAAGGTCCGCAGGACGAAGTTGCTTAACTCCGCCGGGCTGTCCATCAGGTATTGCAGATTGGGCGCGGTAAAGGTCTGCGCATCCGGCGTGGTGTACAGCTGCGTTGCAATCTTCCATCCGGAACCCGCTGGCGGAGCGAAGGTGATGCGAGCCGGGCGGTCGTCAAAGCCTTCGGCCCACATCACCGTCGCCGGAAAGTTAATGTGCGCGTGGGTGGTGTCGATGGCCAGAAAGGTGCCGTCCACCCGGTCGCCGAACAGATTGTAAGCAACATGCACGGTGCCGTCCGTAGGGTTCACGGTCCAGGAGCGCGGGTCTGGTTTGGTGACACTCAGCGGCTTTCCGCTGCCGTCGGTAAAGCGTTCTTCAAAGACGTTGGAGGCGTATTCAAACGCGGCATAGCGACCCGGCGACGATCGGCTCATCTGTATCCGCAGCGGCTGCCGCGGCACATCATGGAAGGTAGCCTCCACATGCATCACGTGGTGCACCGCATCCGTAAACGTGAAGCTGTACTCGGTCGCAGCCTGCGCCCGCGCCGCAACAGAGGATGCCGCCGCAAGACCCAAAGCAAGACACAACACGCGCGAGAAGCGGGGCATTCCAGTCAGATTGTTCACAGTAAGCCGATCATACTATCGCGGCCTAGCCTCTCACGATGATCCTTTTGTCTACGTAACGCTTGTAATCCTCTTGTCATCCCGTAACGTGTCTGCTTGTCATCCCGTGACGTTTCTGCTTGTCATCCCGTGACGAAGTGAAGGGATCTGCATTTCTGCCGAAGCTGTGACTTGCACCGGCACACATGCTGATCCCTCGCTGCGCTATGACAACGCCTGAAATTGAAAGTGGCCTGCGGGAGAGACGAAGCATCCTCACATCTCAGAACGAGACGTGGTGTATTCGGGCTACACAACGAGGGCCGTAGGCCCGCCCACATTACAGCCCAGGCCGTAGGCCTGGGTTAGGGGATCAGGTCATGGTGAAGGGCTGAAAGCCCGAAACAATCGTCACGATGAGAGCCAGTGTTTGATTGAGGCCGGTGTTTGTGCCCGGCCTTCAGCCCTTGAGGTCATGGATGGACGTTTACCTGGGCCTTCGGCCCAGGCTGTTATGCCGGCGCGCCTTTGGCGCTTGATGCTGCGGTGCGTGTGCGTGGAGCCGAGTGGCAGCGACAGTGCGTCCCGTAAATCCCGGTCCAGCCTCTTCGGCGGCTGCATCCTTGTACAGGCGCTCGCCTAAGCTGCTTGCCGCTCCGCAAGCGCCTGTCTCCCGTAACGAAGTGAGGGTCGCATTTGCTTGTCATCCGCAACAATCCTCTTGTCATCCCGTAACGAAGTGAACGATCTGCATTTCTCACAGCGCCTTGACTTGCATCCGGCACACATGCAGATCCCTCCGCTGCGCTGCGGGATGACAAACAACTGAGAGTATGATTCAGACGCCGACGAGCTCTTCGACCTGCGCCTTGCCGTAGTGGCTTTTCACGTAGTCATCGAGGATCACCTTGAACTCGTCGACGATGTGGTCGCCTTTCAGGGTCATGGCGAGTTTGCCGTCGATGTAGACCGGGGCCTTCGGCTCCTCGAAGGTGCCGGGGAGCGAGATGCCGATGTTGGCGTGCTTGCTTTCGCCGGGGCCGTTCACGATGCAGCCCATCACGGCCAGCTTCATCTCTTCCACGCCCGGGTATGCGCGCTTCCACTCCGGCATGGACTCCGTGATGTAGCCTTGCACCTGCTCCGCCAGCATCTGGAAGTACGTCGAGGTGGTGCGGCCGCAGCCGGGGCAGCTGGTCACCTGCGGCGCGAAACTGCGGATATTGAGTGCCTGCAAAATCTGCTGGGCGCAGCGGACTTCCTCAGCGCGGTCGCCGCCCGGCGTGGGCGTAAGCGAGACGCGGATGGTGTCGCCGATGCCGTTCAGCAGCAGCGGCGCCAGCCCCGCAGTGGAAGCAACGGTTCCCTTCATGCCCATGCCGGCTTCAGTCAGGCCAAGATGCAGGGCGTAGTCGCAGCGGCGGGCCAACTCGGTGTAGACATCGATCAGGTCGCGGACGCCGGAGACCTTGGCGGAGAGGATGATCTGGTCGCGGCGCAGGCCGTAGCGTTCCGCGGCTTCGGCGTTGTCCAGGGCGGAGCGGACCATCGTCTCCAGCATGACGTCGCGCGCGGGAAGAGGATCGCTGGAGCGGCTGTTCTCGTCCATCATCTTGGTCAGCAACGCCTGATCCAGCGATCCCCAGTTGACGCCGATGCGCACCGGCTTCTGGTACTTGACCGCGACCTCGATCATAGTGCGGAAGTTGTCGTCATCCTTGCGACCGATGGAAACGTTGCCGGGATTGATGCGGTATTTGGCGAGAGCCTCGGCGCAGGCAGGATACTTTGCCAGGAGAAGATGTCCGTTGTAGTGGAAGTCGCCGATGATCGGCGTGGACCATCCCTTCTTCGCGATACCTTCCACGATGTAGGGCAGGGCCTTTGCCGCCTCGTCGTTGTTCACCGTGACGCGCACCATCTCCGACCCGGCACGGGCTAGCGCGGCCACCTGCTGCACGGTACCTTCGATGTCGGCGGTATCGGTGTTGGTCATGGATTGCACCACAACGGGTGCGTCCGAGCCGACGCGCACGCTGCCGATCTTTACGGAAACAGCCCTGCGGCGAACGATGTCTGGCATGGGAACCTCAACCCGAGTTTACCAAAGTGAGGCAGTACAATCAGGCGAGTGGCCCGGTAGCTCAGATGCATAGAGCGGCGCACTCCTAAGGCGAAGGTCGCAGGTTGGACTCCTGCCCGGGCCACCAGCAAACATTGTCTCCCACCCAGCGAGCCGCTTCCATCATGGCCAGCAGTTCTTGCTGCGTGATTGGCTGCTCCGTAAAGGCTCCTAGCGACGACCGGTTAAGAAACATCTCATCAATGGGATAGTCGGACTTGCGCTGGTTTGTCATGAACTTGGCCTCTCTCTTCGCCACATGTGTATCGATTTCTAACGCTTCAAGAAGGCATACCCGCAAGCCGCTAGAAGAATCAGGCACACCAGCAACCCCACGAAGAGCTGAGGATGCATCCCCAAAACAGATCCGTTCTCTTTGGTAAACTCAGGATCGCTCCAGCCAGTTCCCGGAAAGATGGACGACAGAAGCATCGCTACGAAGTAGAGCGAGGCTGCGACCGCGGCCAGATAGAAATGCAAGAACGTCAGCTGCCCGGTTCCGAAGAGAAGAAATAACGAGTAGAGACCCAACCCGATACCCAGCAGCATGGTTTGAGCGTTGTGGAACTTGGCATGGGGCGGCCAGCGAGGATTGTGGATGTGCTGCTTTGCTGTGAACGGAATCACCGCGTCAGCTATATAGCCGCCGAAGTTGAACACAGCAACCAACGCGACAATCCACTTTGCGAATTCCATTGCGTTCCTCTTTCATGCTGTCCGGCCTGTCAGCCCAAAAACATACTTCGCATAATCGTTATACCATGTATGCATGTCTAGGAAGAAGCCGACCATTTTGCTAAGAGATCGAGAATCAGACCTGCAAGACGATCTTGCCTTTCTCATCGCACAGGTTGGTTCGCACAGCCAGAGCTCATTTGGGAAGCAGGTCGATGCACTTGGGCTCCGTCTGGCCCATGTGGGCGTGCTCAAGGCAGTCTTCCGGGTGGACGGACTGACCCAGCGGGAACTCGGGGATGCTCTGGGAATGTTTCCCAGCAATCTGGTCAGGCTGATCGACGAACTGGAAGAGAAGGGTCTGGTGCGGCGTGGGAAATGTGTGGAGGACCGCCGGTCTTACACGCTGCAGCTTACAGAAAAGGGCTATGGTGTAGCGTTGGAGTTGCTCAGTCTAACAAGAGCACATCAAAACCGAATCTGCACTTCGCTCGCTCCAGCGGAACGGGAGGAGCTGACGCGACTACTTCAGAAGATCGCGACAGAGCAAGGTCTTCGGCCCGGCGTCCACCCTGAACTGCCAGGCCTGAAGTCTCGTGAATCAGCTAAGCTTTAGCGGGTCGCTTTGAAAAAGGACTACCGCGCTTCAAGAGAGTTGTCGGGGAAACGCTCATGGCCTATCTCACCCGCTGGCGAATGACCCTTGCGACGCACAAGCTGAGGGAGAAGGGACAAACACTGGGTGCGGTGGCGCTCGGTATCGGATACGAGTCACACAGAGCGCGTTTTGTGCTGCTTTCAGAAGATTCTCCGGCACATGTCCAAAGAAGTTCGTGGCTGCAAAAGGTTTCGACATGTCAGAGAGGTAACGAGAAGTACTTCCTATAAGGCAGCGCGTCTCGAGCGTTACTCTGCGCCATTGTCCGAGTGCGCGGCGGAAGCAGCGATCCTGGTCAAGAGCGTTTCTTCAGGCGTTGAGCAGAGGCGATCATATCCGAGCCGGAAGAGCCATAGTGCGTGGTCAGCTTCCTGTTGCGAGTTGACCGATGCAGTGACCCAGGCGTCATTCCATCGGAAGGGTTTGGCAAGCTTCAGCGCAATCAACTGATCTCGAAGAGCTTTCGTCAGTGCAAGGTGAACCTCCCCGTTCAGATGGATATGGCCCACTTCGCCACCTCTTTCGACGTGGAACTCAGCTCCGTCCACGCGCGTTGAGTCGCCCAACTGCCAGTGCGTGGCTGCGATCATGCCCGGCCAGGACTGCAGCTTGGTTGAGACATCCTGCGCCAATCCGTGCAACTGTGGTGCGCGTTGAATCGGACCTTCATTTCGAAGCTGAATCATAATGTGACCCTCCTTAAGCGTGTGCTTGTCGGTTAGAACGGCAGCCTGCGCCCGAGTAAGAATGTGAGTCTTAGTCAAGGACCCTGGGTTTCAGGATCTCTTCACACCACTGATGAAAGCTGGTTGGAGTTGTATTCTCGGGCGTGCGCGTTTCGACGTTGTCCATGCCATTGTCTTTGGCGATAAGCATGTCTACTATGCCCTGAGCGAAAACCTCGTTCGCTCCATGCTGGATCAGTTGTGCTTTATAGGCGTCCCCAGGCACCTGCTGAAAACGGATCGACCTGCCGAGCACATCCGACAGAATGGCAGCCATGTCGTTGAAGGAAAGATCCTCCGGCCCAAGCACAGCACTGCCGCCCTGGCCCGTCCAAGTCCGATCCAACAGGAATCTTGCACCCATCGCACCAATATCTTTTGTCGCTACCTGAGGTGTCTTCAGGTCCGGATGGCTCGGCGAGAAGAACATCCCCTGCTGCTTGATGGTCTGCACGTTATTAAGCATATTTTCCATCAGAGCTGGGCACCATAGGGCGCGGTAATCAACCCCGCTCCTCTCAATCTCTTCATCCTTCGCGAGCGATGCCGTAATTGGCCCTGCATTCTTTGCCAACTCCGTGCCTCTTCCCAGAACCGACACACCAACGACTCGTTTCACGCCTTGGCTCTTCATTGCTGCGAGCGTGGGTAGGGTGAAGCGGAGGTAATACTCCGCATCGTTGTTATCGCTGAATGAGGGAGGAACAACCAGGAAGACGCTCTCCGCACCTTCAAGTGCCTGCTGCATCACGGCCTCATCGTCCAGGGAGCCGGTTACTACCTCGACCTTGTTGAGGACCTCTGACGCCAGCCTTGCAGGGTCTCGCGCGACTACCCGGACAGCCTCATTCGCGGCAAGCAGGTGCGGGATCACTTGCGATCCAATCTTTCCTGCAGGTGTTGTGACAACAATCATATTTCCTCACGTTGATACAGTTCGCTTGCCATTAGGTTCTGAAGTGACTCTCAGCATCACTACTCTGCGGAAGTGGGGCTATTCTTGAATCCATCGCACGGATGGCCACTACCAGGCCAATTCGCCACTCGTCTCCAGGAATTTACCGGTCGGTGGAGCGTCGAGCAGCGCGAGGCGCACGATCTCCGCGGCCCCTTCTTCCACGGTCTGCGGACCGCTATGCCCGTTCAGATCCGTTGCCGTATAGCCGGGATTGACGGAATTGACGCTGATGTTAGCGTCGCGGAACTCATAGGCGAGTTGGACGGTTAACATATTCAGTGCAGCTTTGGAGGCACAGTAGGCCAACACCTTTACCGGAAAGTACTTCCAGTCGGGATTGGTTTGCTGGCTAATACAGCCAAGTTCGCTGGATACGTTGATGACTTGCGCCTTCTTGGCTTTCTGAAGCAAAGGCAACATGGCCTGCGTCACCGCAACGCTTCCCACGAAGTTGGTCCGCATTACAATCTCTACATCTGAAAGGCTTGCCTTGCTCGGCGGTCCGTCGGCTTTACCGGAAACGCCCGCGTTGTTGACGAGGAGATCAAGCTTGCCAAACTCAGCTCGAATTGCTTCAGACGCGGTTGTGGCTGTTCGGTGTTCATTCAGATCGATTCGGACGAAATGCACATCCAGACCGTCTGCTCGCAGCCTTGCGACCGCCTGTTCCCCAAGCTCTTCGTTGCGCGCAGCGACCAGCACGGTCCAACCACTCGTTGCCATTTGGCGAGCAACCTCAAAGCCGATCCCCTTGTTGGCTCCGGTAATGAGGGCAGTTTTCTTTGTCTCTTGCATCTTTTATCTCCTTCCTTGAGGATACGAAGGAAGGTTCAGGTTTCCATTCGCATATGACAAAAGAAGCCTTACTCGAGCTCGAACCAAGAAAGACGCCGCAACAGAGCCGGTCCGTGATCACCGTGCAGGCAATCA
>CAXUHI010000043.1:0-1275 GCA_964251045.1 uncultured Terriglobus sp.
TTCCTGTTTTGCGCCCCTTACACCGGCTCATGCAAGGCGCTTGTCCACCGTATCTTCATACAAAATCCTCTCCGATTGTTGTAACCCGAAGAACTTCTCGCGTCAACCTAAAAGATGCTTTAATTGCGAAAATGATTGCTTTGCTTTGAAAGCACTGCTATCTTTGCTTTGGAGGCTCACACATGGGACGCGGTCCATCTTACCCCTACATCGGACTCGAGGAGTCGATTGGAATGACTCGCAAGGTCTACGACTTTGCAAAGCGAGCACCCGCACAAACCGAAGCGGTCATGACGGAAGCATGGAAGTTTTCGCCGACCAGTAGTGGTAGCCAAAAAACCCTAGCGGCCCTTCGATCATTTGGACTGGTAGAAGATGTACCCGGTACCAACGGCAAATCGATCAAGCTGACACAACGTTCCATCCACATTCTGCTCGAGACCGGAGAAACTCCTCAAAAGCGTGCCGAGGTACAGAAGGCCGCTCTTTCTCCCAGGTGGTATAGCTACTGCTGGAAGACGTGGGGCAAAGAGATGCCCCCTGCTATGCGCTCGAATCTTCTAATAGAGCACGGTTTCATCGAATCGACCATTGAAGATTTTTTGAAGAACTACAGAAAGACGATTGCCTTCGCGGGCCTGTTGGACAACATGTTATTTGGCAATGAGGGTGAGGAACCGCCCAAAAGCACTGATAGCTTCAAAGTTGGCGACTATGTACAGTGGGAATCGCAGGGCGTGCTGCGGATGCCGGAAGCCCGTAAACTCACCCACTACAGTCCCGAAGGGGATTACGGCTTTGTGGATGGGTATGCCACAGGCATCCCGGTAAAGGAGTTGATAGCTGGTGAGGTACCCGAGGCTAAGGCTCACGCGCCGTCAAACGTCATCATCCCTGCCATCTCGAAGTCCGTAACGATTACTGCAGGGGAGTTGAAGATGCAGGTAGACACATTCGCTCTTTCAGACGGAATCACAGTCCAGTTCCAGTGGCCCACTGAGATCACTCAGGACGCCTTCGAGGATTTTGTTTATCAGTTAGAAGGTCTCAAGAAGAGGGTTCAACGTGCGGTGCGTAAAGAGGCTTCGCCGCAACCGGGAGTACTGTCGGAGAATGCACCTTGATAAGGACCGGTTCGACGCGCTGCCGTCAAAAACTGCTGCAGCACCGCCAGAACCGATGTCCGGTATAAAGCTGACCCGCGCTGCGCGGAAGATGGTCCCGCTATTCGCCCTACACGAATCCCCGCATGGAATGCGGCTTCCGGGGTGATAA
>CAXUHI010000043.1:1285-14942 GCA_964251045.1 uncultured Terriglobus sp.
TCGCTGCAAAGCAAGCGTGGCGTTAGCCACCGAGATAGACGGTATAACCCAAAGATAGCGGCTTCAGCCGCTAAGATGAATGCTCGTCCAAAGGCCAAAGCCTCAATCTTGCCTAACACCCTTGTGCCATGTAGCGGCTGAAGCCGCTACATGGAAATATCCAGCCCCAAATCCAGCGCGCGTATGCTGTGCGTCAGCGCACCTACGGAGATCAGGTCCACGCCGGTTTCCGCGATGGCGCGGATGCGGTCCAGCGTGACGCCGCCGCTTGCTTCCACCAGGGCGCGCCCCACTACTATCTGTTGTACTGCTGCGCGCAACTCTTCAAGGCTGAAGTTATCCAGCAGGATCGTATCCACGCCCGCCGCCAGTACCGGCGCACCTAGCCTGGCCTGGAGTTCCTAGTCGGCACTCCAGGCCAAAGATCGGACGAACGCAGACGGTAAAACCTGAGGTCAGATGCAACGCTCTTGCTATCCAAAGTGCCACATTCGACGGTGAGACATGCGCCCGGCCCAGCGCTGTCAATCGCAGCAACGATCAGCGAGAGGTTAGGCTTGAGAACATCGAAGTCGATGGCCGACAGCGTAACGACCGCCATGCGCCTTCCAGAAAGGTTCTGCTGAGAAGTAAGGTTCTGGTCGCCGGTGACAAACACCTCAAAGCCTTCAGCTTCCGCAGTGCGTAGAAGCGCACCATTCTTGAGGCCGGACCAGCCCATGTAGTCAACTGTGAATACATCGTGGGTACCGAGATGTTTGCGCAAACGATGCGGCAGCTGCTCATCGAGTAGAACTTTCACAGCACAGGTTGGCCGCGCTGTGCATGAGCAAACGCCACAAGACCCTCGATCTGAGCGACGGAGAGGGAAGGCCAGTCCTCGCGGATGATCTCGATGGTATCGCCCCGGTCAAAGCTGCGTACAACTGGCCCCGGCATAATCCGTGTACCACGCACAATCGGCTGCCCCGACACTTTACCGGAAACCCGCTCCACCAACTCACAGCCAGTCCAGTCGACTTCACGATCGAGATGCACCATGCCGTCTGCCCTCTCTTTTCATGGTAAGGCCTTGGAACGTGGTTGCACAAAGGGATGATCTGAGTCGCACAAACTGTCGACGTGTTCACACGATCACGGCTTTGACGAAACCTGGCTATGCACGAAGTCCAGCCCTAAATCCAAGGCGCGGACGCTGTGCGTCAGCGCGCCCACGGAGATGAGGTCCACGCCTGTCTCTGCGATGACGCGGATGCGGTCCAGCGTCACGCCACCGCTTGCTTCCACCAGGGCGCGCCCGGCCACCTGCCGTACACCGGCGCGTAGATTCTCCAGACTGAAGTTATCCAGCAGGATGGTATCAACGCCAGCCGCCAGCACCGCTTCAATCTGGTCGGGGCGGTCCACCTCGACTTCAATATGCGTCGTATGCGGCAGCCGTGCACGGGCGTCCCTCAGAGCATCCGTGAGGCTGCCGTCTCCATGCGCCGTCAGGATCGCGAGGTGGTTGTCCTTCGCCAGTACCGCATCCGAGAGCGACCAGCGATGGTTGAATCCACCGCCGCACGTCACCGCGTACCGCTCAAAGGCCCGCAGCCCCGGCGTAGTCTTGCGCGTATCGACAATGCGCGCCTTCGTCCCGGCAGTCTCCGCGACATACCGCGCCGTCACGGTGGCGATGCCGGACATGCGCTGCACAAAGTTCAGCGCCACGCGCTCGCCGCGGAGCACACCTCGCGCCGGACCTGCGACGTGCGCCAGCACATCTCCAGCGGCAAACCGTTCGCCATCATGCACACGGAAGCGCGTGGTGATGGCCGCGTCCACCAGCGTCATAGCCGCGGCAAAGACCTGTTCGCCGCTCAGCACGCCATCTTCGCGGGCGGCCAACTGCGCGGAGACCCGTGCGTCCGCCGGAATCAATGCCTCCGAGGTGATGTCACCCCACGGCGCATCCTCCTCCAGAGCCGCACGCACAGCCCGCTCGATGACAGCAGCGGTCAGCATCATTGCGGCAAGGGCAGCGGTTTTGACGATCCCGGCTTGACTTCAAGCATCCGCTCCAGCGCCACGCGCGCGGGAACCGCAACCTCTTCCGGCACGGTGATGCGGTTCAGCACCTCCCCGCGCTCCAGCGCCTCCAGCACCCACGCCAGGTAGCTGGGGTGGATGCGGTACATCGTAGAGCAGGGGCAGACGATGGAATCCAGGCAGAAGATGGTGTGCTCCGGATGCTCGTGCGCCAGCCGCTGGACCAGGTTGATCTCCGTGCCTACCGCGAAGGACGAACCCGCCGGAGCCGCCTCAATCGCCTTCTTGATGTAGTCGGTCGAACCGTTCTCGTCGGCGGCTTGCACGACTTCAAGCGTGCACTCCGGATGGACGATGACCCGGATGCCAGGGTGCCGCATCCGCGCGGCCGCAATCTGCTGCACGGTGAAGCGCTTGTGCACGGAGCAGAAGCCATGCCACAGCAGCACGCGCGCATCGCGCAACGCCTGCCCGGACAGGCCGCCCAAGGGCTGCTCCGGCTGCCACACCGGCATCTGCTCCAGCGGAATGCCCATGGCGTGGCCGGTATTGCGCCCCAGGTGCTGGTCGGGAAAGAACAGCACGCGCTGCCCCCGCGCAAACGCCCAGTGCAGCACATCCGCTGCGTTGGACGAGGTGCAGACGATGCCGCCATGCTCGCCGCAAAACGCCTTCAGAGCGGCGGACGAATTCATGTACGTGACTGGTATGACCGGCACGCGCCCGCCGACATCCGCTGCCGTGCCCAGCACCTCTTCTAACTGCTCCCAGCAGTCCTGCACCGTGTCCAGGTCAGCCATATCGGCCATGGAGCAGCCCGCCGCCAGGTTGGGCAGGATCACCGCCTGGTCGGCCCGCGAGAGCATGTCCGCCGTCTCCGCCATGAAGTGCACACCACAGAAGACGATCGCCTCGGCATGTAGGCGTGTGCGCGCCGCCTGCGCCAGCTGAAAGCTGTCGCCGACAAAATCCGCGTATTGCACCACTTCATCGCGCTGGTAGAAGTGTCCCAGCATCACCAGCCTCTCACCCAAAGAATGCTTCGCGGCGCGGATGCGCAGGTCCAGCTCCGCCCGGCTCGCGTTGCGGTATTCACGCGGCAGCACGCCCTGCTTCGGCGTCCTCGTAGGTGTCACGTCGAGCATCGACGCGCCCGGCCCATACCCTGGCTCTGCATCGTGGATCCAAGGATCGTCCGCCAGACCAGCGGAACAGGTGCTGCTGCCTGGCTGTTCCCCAATGCGAATCAGCTGGAGGTTGCTGTCAACCGATGCCAAACCATCTCCTCTGCGCCCGGTCCTGCTGGCACTCTTATGTAAAGAGATGTGCCGCAAACAGCCGGGATGCGCTTCCCATAAGGATAATCGCCCGAACGCTACGCAGCTTTCTCCAGCAGCGTCCGCTGCTGCAGCAGGCTCATCAGCGCCATCTCCTCACGCCTTAGCTCCGCCGAGTGCTTATCCACCTGCTTCTTTTCTTCTGCGATCTCTTTCTTCTCCTCGGCGATCTCCTTGTCGAGCTGCTCTTTAGCCTGCTCGGTAGAGATGTTGCCCAGGTAGCGCTCCAGCACCGCCGGATGCACGTAGCACTTCCTGCAAACCGAAGGCGTGTTGCCGAGGTGCGATGCTACCTTCTTGATCGCTTCCACGACGTTCTTCTTCGCCTGGGTCAATGTCGAGACCGGCTCAAATGCGTTCAGCAGGTCACAGCACAGCACCGATCCCGCCCACGTGCGGAAGTCTTTCGCCGTAAAGTGCTCGCCCGTAATCTGGCGCAGATACTCATTCACATCAGAGGAGTCGATGCTGTGCCGGTTGCCGTCGTGGTCCACGAACTGAAACAGCTCATACCCAGGCAGGTGCGAGATGTCTTTGATGATCCTCGCCAGCCTGCGATCCTGCAGATCGATGGTGTGGTGCACGCGGCTCTTGCCCTGGAAGTCGAAGGTGATCTTCGCGCCGTTCACCTCCACGTGCTTGGTACGCATCGTCGTCAGACCGTAGGACTTGTTCTCGCGCGCATACTCCTCATTGCCTACGCGGATGTGCGTCTCTTCCATCAGGCGGACGATGGTGGCCAGCACCTTCTCACGCGGCAGTCCCGGGAGAGCCAGGTCATGCTCCACGCGCTTGCGGATGATCGGCAGCGCCTGTGCAAAATACGCCATGCGCTCGTACTTGGTCTCGTCGCGCACTTCGCGCCAGTGCGGGTGGTAGCGGCTCTGCTTGCGTCCTCGTGCGTCGCGCCCGGTGCATTGCAGGTGCCCTTTCGGGTGCGGCGTAATCCACACGTCCTGCCATGCCGGAGGAATCACCAGTGATTTAATACGCCCCAGCGTCTCTTTGTCTCGCACCGGCTTGCCATCCGGGCCCACATACCGGAAGGTCTCGCCCCGCTTCACGCGATGGATGCCCGGCTGCCGGTCATGGACGTAGCGTAATCCCGCAGCCCGGGCAGCCTCCGCCGGGTCAAGGATCAGATCAGGAGAAGGTTGTACTGCGGTCGTGTGCTCTGATCTCTTCTTCTGGCGCGTGCTGGGTGCGGCTTGCAAAGCGGCTTCAACGGACATGTCAGGTGGTGGGATGCACACCGGGCGGGCAAGGCAGAGTGCGGGCCCTCTGTACTTTGCCCGCGTGAAGCATTTTCGGTCAGCTTGCAGGGAGACGAACCGTGTGGTTCTGGGTGTGCCTGTCAAGTTGTCCGGCGATCTTTAAAGATAGTCGGGAAGTCCAGTGCGCGATGACCGCCCGTTTAGAGGAGGAGCGTGCGGCGGCAGAGTGCTCCGCGCGTGGAGTACGGCTCAGACCGCGTGTGGGTGAAGGTGTTCAGGAAACAGCCTGATGCAGGAAGTCGGAATACTGTTACCAAACCGCCAGACATCGCTCCCTAGGCTTTCAGGCCAGGTGCAATTTAACGCTGCGGCCTACATTTCCTGAGGTTGGGCCGTGACTCATGGCTCACGGCATGTTCTGACCTGTTGGAGTGGGCGGAGAGAAGCGTCGTTTGCGGTATGTTACGTTTTCATAGGTATGTCGCGGGACAGGATGAGAGACAGGCGATGTCGCATTTCTACCAGGTAATCAGCGTTGCCCGGTCTGAGTTCGAGGGTAGCCGATCCCTGATATCCGACATCTTGTAACGCGTCATACACAGCGGTCCAGTCGATGTCGCCTTCGCCGGGATTTGCCCAGTGTGCTACCGGATCACCGCCATTCTTACCGTGCTGAAATTGGAAGTCCTTGATATGGAGCTTGACGATGCGCTTGCCCAGCGTGCGGATCCAGTCCTGCGGGTAGCCGTACAACACGACATTGCCGACGTCGAAGTACGCGCGGACCCAGGGCGAGTTGAACTCGTCGATATACCGGGCAAACTCCAGCGGGCTGAGCAGGAACTTGTTCCAGACTTCTTCCAGCGCAAGCGTAACCCCTAATTCGCGCGCCAACGGGATCAGCGTGCGAAGAACCTCCTGCGAGCGTGTGTATGCGTCCTTATACGATGTCTCCGCATTCACCACGCCCGGTACAAGCAACACCGTCGTGGCTCCCCAGAGGTGTGCGTTGCGGATGGAGGTGCGTGCGCCTTCGAGGCCTTTCTCGACGACCGCCGGATCGGAGGACGAGAACGGATACTTCCAATGATCCATATTCATGACGGAGTGGATGGGCAGGCCGGCTTTTACGGACGCCGCCTTCATCTCCTCTGCGGCGCGCTGATCTGCGGCTGTGGGGCACTCGATCTGCTCGAATCCGCACTTTTTGGCGAGTTGAAAGCGCTGCAGGATGGACAGGTTCTCCGGCAGCATGTTGTACTCGACTGCCATTCGGATGGGTAGGCGCGTCCCGGCGCGCGCGGGCAGGGCGGGTAAGGTCATGAGTGCGGAAGCAGTCTGAAGGAAGCTCCGTCGATTCATCATGGATGGCTCAGATGGTCGCATGGCGTCTATCACGCAGACAAATTTGATTGGCGTCAGCCCCATGCTTCTTGGATGGGATCACATGCCGGACGGGTAAACCAAAGTGGCTTTAGCCGCCGAGGTAGCAAGAAGCAGGTTATGAACAGAGGCTTAGCCTCTGAGATGAGGTACGATCCCGGCGGCTGAAGCCGCTTTGGCTGTTGTCCGGGTGTTCCGTGGTTGCTTGGCTGGTGTGGGGGGATGCTGCGTCCGGTCTTCCGCGCTGGAGCGTCCGGGCGGTTCTCGATCTCTCCGGGAGTCGTATGGCCTGCATGGGCACCTCGCGCTGAAAGGATAGCGAGTCACCGTGCCTGGCTATCCTGTCTCGTTCGTGCGGTTCGGAACCCCACATCTCTGCGAGATGTGAAATCCGGTGTGTTGCCGAATCAGGTGAGATGTGGATTTACCTGCCACATCACAGGGCGATTGGTCTAACATTCGAGGATAGTATGCAAGCACCCAAGGTTTTTCTCAGCCACGCGAGTGAAGACAAACAGCGCTTTGTGGTCTCTTTTGCAACTGCCTTGCGAGAAAGAGGAATAGATGTCTGGTTCGACAAATGGGAGATTTTGCCAGGAGATAGCCTTGTGGACAAACTTTTTGAAGAGGGGCTCAAGGAAGCGGAAGCTGTTCTTATCGTGATCTCCGCTGTGAGCATCACGAAACCTTGGGTCAGAAAAGAACTCAATGCAGCCGTCGTAAATCAAATCACACGCCAGACGAAGGTCATACCGGTTGTTTTGGACAACGCAGAAGTCCCAGAAGCATTGCGTTCCCTCGTTTGGGAGCCTATTCCAGATTTGAATGATTACGGTGCTCAACTTGATCGCGTAGTAGACGCTATCCACGGCCGCCGAAACAAACCAGCTTTAGGTACTGCTCCCGATTATCTTAAGGAACGTCCAATACCCGGCCTTCACCAGCTAGATGCGCGAATACTGCGCATGATTTACGAAGATGCAATAGAGCGAAATCATCCAATCTGGAGCCCCGAAGAATTTGCTTCTCAGCTGAAAGATGTGTCGCAAGATGCGCAGTTCGACTCTTTGGAAATTTTAGACTAACAAGGTTATATCAAAATCAAACGCTTTATGGGCGCATCATCTCGAGGCATCGGCGTCATTCAACCAACATTAAATGGATTCATGGTTTTTGCTCGAGCCAATCTTCCTCAGATTGAGGACACGATGCGCAAGGTAGCACTGTCGATTTTGAATGAAAACCTGAACTCTTCTAAAACGATCACCGAATCAACTAAGATTCCTCCGTTCATAGTTGATAACCTGCTTCGCCTTTTGGCTTACCGTGGCTATCTAAAGGTTTCCGAAACCCTTGCTGACAGACATGTTTACAGCATATCTCCGAGCATGAAACGGGAATTTGCATAAGTATTTACATGTACGGACTAAAGCTCGTCGGTATCGAAGCCAAGCTTATTCTTGCCCCATTCCGTTCCAGCTGCTGATAGCATCTCGCCCCAAGTTGCAAACGGAGTGTTTTTGCCAATGAACTCGTTCCAGTCCTCATCAGGTATTTTCTCTAAGTCTTCCGAAGACTCAACCTTGTACCCACTCGCTTCAAACATTTCATCTTCCGAGAGAAATCTTGTGTGTTTAGCCAAAAAGCTTGGCGTCAGCAATTCGCTCAATGGAACCTGTTGCGTTCCATTGATAGTCTCAGCACTTTCTACTAAGTCATCAAACCTTTTGTTAAGTTCGTCGAGTCCTTCAATCTTAATCATCGGTCTGCTCCTTACTCGTTAATACGCGCTAATCACGACAACGGGATCCAAGTGGAATTGTTGGTGGAGGATGCAATCACGGCATCGATGAAGCGGAGGCCGGCTACGCCGTCTTGGACGCCGGGCAGGGTGAGGGCGAGCGGGTTGGGGGCGCGGTCTTCCAGGCGGGCGGTGATCTGTTCGGCCATGTCGCGGTAGAGCTGGGCGAAGGCTTCGAGATAACCCTCTGGGTGTCCGGAGGGGACGCGCGTGGCGTATGCGGCGTACGGGCTGGTGGTGCCATGGCCTCCACGGGTGAGGATGCGCGCGGGTTCCTTGAGCGGCGAGAACGTGACGTAGTTGGGATTCTCCTGCTCCCAGTCGAGGCCGGCCTTTTCGCCAAAGATGCGCAGGCGCACGTAGTTCTCGTGCCCGGTGGCGACCTGGCTGGCCCACAGGCTGGCCTTCGCACCGCCTTCGAAGCGGAGCAGCGCCTGCACGTTGTCATCGACGGGGCGGCCGGGGACGAAGGTGGTCAGCTCGGCGGCAATTTCGGTGGGTTGCAGGCCGGTGGTGAAGCGGGCGAGATGGTAGGCGTGGGTGGCGATGTCGCCGAGCGCGCCGCCGGGGCCGCTGATCTTGGGGTCGGTGCGCCATGCGGCCTGCTTGTTGTCGACAGGCGTCGCCAGCCAGTCCTGTGCGTATTCCACGTTGATGAAGCGGATGGGGCCAAGCTCGCCGGAAGTCACCATGTCACGTATTTGGCGGATCATGGGGTACCCGGCGTAGGTGTGGGTCAGTCCGAAGAGCAGGCCGGTCCGCTTGACCTCGGCGGCAAGGTCCTCGGCGTCGGCGAGCGTGGTGGTCATGGGTTTGTCGCACATGACGTGGATGCCTGCGGCGAGGAATGCCTTGGCGATAGGGTAATGCGTGCTGTTGGGCGTGGTGATGGCGACGAGGTCGATGCGGTCCTCGCGCTGTGCTTCAGCTGCGGCCATCTCCTGGAAGCTGGCATAGGGGCGCGCGATGTGGAGGTCGGCGGCGGCGGCGCGGCTGCGCTCGGGGTCAGAGGAGCGCGCGGCGGCGACCAGCTCATACTTGTCGTCGATGCGGGAGGCGATGCGGTGGACCGCGCCGATGAAGGCTCCGGGGCCGCCGCCCACCATGCCCAGGCGCAAGCGGCGGTTCAGTTTCGTGCTCATGTCGTTCTCCCGTGTGGTCCGTTAACGCGGGCCTACAGCCCGCAGGTTCGTATGGTGTCTGTACCCAGTCCTTCGGGCTGGGCTGTTACAACACGCGCCTTCAGCGCGTTCGTTGTGTAGTCTGTCCCGAGCCTTTCCGGCTGGGCTGTTACAACACGCGCCTTCAGCGCGTTCCCTAAGCTCACCCTGAAAGTCTGTGCGGGCCCGATCCCACCTTAGCCTTCGGCGAAGGTGGGGCACCCGGCTCTTAAGCACCCTTTTGTTTACTGCGTGATGCCGAGTAGTTTGTTGATGGCGGCTTGATCCGTTGTGGCTCCGGCGAAGTCGTCGAAGGCCTTGCCGGTGGTTTCGATGATGTGGCGCTGGATGAAGGGTGCGCCCTCACGCGCGCCCTGGGCGGAACTCTTGATGCAGCACTCCCACTCGAGCACGGCCCAGCCAGCATAGCCGTACTGCGCCAGCTTGGAGAAGATCGCGCTGAAGTTGACCTGGCCATCGCCTAATGAGCGGAAGCGGCCCGCACGGTTGGCCCAGGACTGGAAGCCGCCGTAGACGCCCTGGCGGCCCGTGGGGTTGAACTCCGCATCCTTGACGTGGAACATCTTGATGCGTTCGTGGTAGAGGTCGATATAGCTGAGGTAATCAAGCTGCTGCAGGACGAAGTGGCTGGGATCGTAGAGCAGGTTGCAGCGCGGGTGATTGCCGAGCAGGTCGAGGAACATCTCGAACGATGCACCGTCGTGGATATCCTCACCAGGGTGGATCTCAAAACAGGCGTTCACACCGTTTTCTTCGAAGACGTCAAGGATGGGACGCCAGCGTTTCGCGAGTTCGCCGAAGGCGGTTTCAACCAGGCCAGCGGGGCGTTGCGGCCACGGGTAGAGGTAGGGCCAGGCGAGTGCGCCGGAAAAGGTGGCGTGCTCAGTCAGTCCAAGGTTGCGGGAGGCTTTGGCGGCGAAGTGGAGCTGCTCGGTGGCCCATGCCTGGCGGGCTTTGGAGTCACCGTGCACTTCCTTGGGCGCGAAGCTGTCGAAAAGAGAGTCGTATGCGGGATGGACAGCGACCAACTGGCCCTGCAGGTGGGTGGAAAGCTCCGTGAGCGCAACGCCCGCACTGGCGAGCGTGGCCTGCAGATCGTCGCAGTAGGCTTTGCTTTCGGCAGCCTGTTTCAGGTCGATGAAGCGGGCGTCCCAGGAGGGAATCTGCACGCCCTTGTAGCCGAGGCTCCCCGCCCACTTTGCGATGTCTCCCAAGGTGTTAAAAGGTGGATCATCGCCCGCGAATTGAGCCAGGAAGATGGCTGGCCCTTTGATGGTGGTCATGCGTGTCTGCTCCCCTCTTGCAGTGCAGCTATTGTAGCGAGTGCCGCGTGACGCTGAGCGTGGCCATGTGCATGACGGCAATGCGCGTGATTACGATAGCTGCATGAAGATCGTCAACGCGCGCGTGATCGTCTGCTCGCCTGATCGCAACTTTGTCACGTTGCGGGTGGAGACGGATGAGGGTATTCACGGCCTCGGAGATGCCACGCTCAATGGTCGCGAGATGGCTGTCGTCAGCTATCTCGGCGAGCACGTCATTCCATGCCTGATCGGGCGCGATCCGTTCCAGATTGAGGATATCTGGCAGTATCTGTATCGCGGTGCATATTGGCGGCGTGGGCCCGTGACGATGGCGGCGATCGCCGCAGTAGATGTGGCGCTGTGGGACATCAAGGGGAAGGCGCTGAACACGTCGGTGTACAACCTGCTCGGTGGAGCAAGCCGGACCGGGTGCATGGTGTATACCCATGCGAATGGCGCGGACAGCGCGGAGACGATCGACTCTGTCCAAAGGCACATAGCAGAGGGCTATGTCGCCATTCGCGCCCAGGCGGGTGTGCCGGGTTTGGCTTCGACGTATGGCGTGCCGAAAGGCGGCAAGGCGTACGAACCGGCAGAGCGCGGCCTGCCTGCGGAGGCGGCCTGGTCGAGTGAGAAGTACCTGCGCTTTGCGCCGAAGCTGATGGCGGCGGTGCGGCTGGCGGCGGGTGAGGACACGCATCTGCTGCATGATGTGCATCACCGGCTGACGCCGATCCAGGCGGCGCGGCTGGGCAAAGCGCTGGAACCGTACAGTCTGTTCTGGATGGAAGATCCGGTTCCGGCGGAGTTGCAAGAGGGGTTTGCGCTGATCCGGCAGCACACGACCACGCCGGTCGCAGTGGGCGAGGTGTTCAATTCGTTTCACGATGCGCACGATCTCTTGCGCAACCAGTGGATCGATTACCTCCGCATGACCGTGGTACATGGCGGCGGCATCACGCCGTTGAAGAAGGCAGCGGATTTCGCCGCGGTGTACCACGTCAAGACCGGGTTTCATGGTGCGACGGACATGTCACCCGTGACACTTGCGGCGGCGTTGCACCTGGGACTTGCGGTCCACAACTTCGGCATTCAGGAACACATGCCGCATACGGCACTCACCGACACGGTTTTTCCGCACGCGTACACGTTCAAGGCCGGCTATATGCACCCGGGTGACTTGCCGGGGCTGGGCGTGGAGATCGACGAAGCACTCGCGGCGAAGCACCCGTACCAGCGCGCGTACCTCCCGGTAGCCCGGCTGCTGGATGGCACGTTGACTGACTGGTAAGTCGAGACTGTATGCCGCTGCATGTACAGTGGTGCAGAGCATGTCTTCGCCTCTCACGATCAAAGCCGCAAAGGAAGCACGCTGGGACATCCTGAGTCTGGGCGAGGTGATGCTGCGCTTTGATCCGGGAGACTTCCGCATTGCTCAGGCGCGGCAGTTCCGCGTATGGGAGGGCGGTGGCGAGTACAACGTAGCGCGTGGCCTGCGCCGCTGCTTCAGTCTGCGCGCCTCTGTTGCGACAGCGCTGGTGGACAACCCTGTCGGGCATCTTGTGGAAGATCTGATGCTGCAGGGCGGCATGAATACCTCGCATGTGTTGTGGCGCGAGTATGACGGCATCGGTCAGAACTGCCGCAATGGCGTGTATTTCCTGGAGCGCGGGTTTGGCGTACGGGGTGCACTGGGCAGCATGGATCGCGGACATACGGCCGTGTCGCAGTTGAAGCCGGGCGATATCGACTGGGACAGCACCTTTGGCAGCGAAGGCGTGCGCTGGTTCCATACTGGTGGCATCTTCTGCGCGTTGAGCGAGACGGCCCCGCAAGTTGCACGCGAGGCCATGCAGGCTGCCAAGCGGCACGGAGCCGTGGTGTCCTACGACTGCAACTACCGGCCGTCGCTATGGAGGACAAGAGGTGGGCGACTGGCTGCGGCGGCAATGAACCGCTCCCTGATGCAGTCTGTCGATGTACTCTTCGGGCATGAGGGTGATCTGGCGACGGAGTTGAGTATTGCAGCAAGCGGACCGCCGTCACATACGCCGGAGAGTTACGCCGCGATGGCTGCACGCGTAATGAAGCAGCACGGCAACCTCCGCGTGATTGCAACACCAAC
This sequence comes from uncultured Terriglobus sp., assembly GCA_964251045.1. Taxonomy (GTDB): domain Bacteria; phylum Acidobacteriota; class Terriglobia; order Terriglobales; family Acidobacteriaceae; genus Terriglobus. Next base: position 13,662 of record CAXUHI010000043.1, read on the forward strand.
ACGCCGCGCTATCACGGCCAACCGCAATGACTGGGGTGCATATGCCTTTGCAGACGGCGCGCTGCACGTGGGCGAGCAGATGCGGGACCTGGAAATTTATGATCGGGTTGGCGGCGGTGATTCGTTCGCCTCCGGCCTGATCTACGGGTTGTTGGAACAGAAGGGAATCGACTATGCCCTGCGCTGCGGTATCGCGCATGGCGCGCTGACCATGACAACCGCCGGTGACAGCAGCTTCTCAACACTGGCCGAAGTCGAGAAGCTGATGAATGGAATTGGAGCAGGCGTCCAACGCTAAGTCGCGCGTGCTTGATAAGGAGTGTATGCAGGTTTCGAAGCGGGAAGTGATTGAGCGCATGCGTACGACAGGAGTGGTCCCAGTGCTGCGGGGCAGCTCGGTCGAAGAAGGTTTAGGGTTGGCGCGTGCCATTGCCGCGGGCGGCATTGACGTGCTGGAGATCACGCTGACCAATCCCCATGCGTTGGAGATCATCCGCACCTTGCGCCATGAAGACCCGTCTTTGCTTGTCGGCGCGGGTACGGTGCTGGATGCGGAAACCGCGCGTGCCTGCATCCTGGAGGGCGCGCAGTTTATCGTCAGCCCGTCCACGAACCTGGAAACCATCGCGCTATGCCGTCGCTATTCCTGTACCGTTCTGCCTGGGGCGCTGACGCCGACAGAGATCATGACGGCCTGGGAAGCTGGCGCGGACATCATCAAGCTTTTCCCGGCGAATGCGATGGGAGGTGCGGCCTACCTGCGCAGCATTCGTGCGCCACTGCCGCAGGTACAGGTCATTCCAACCGGCGGTATCTCGCTGGCCAATGCGAAGGAGTTCCTGGAGGCTGGCGCAGTTGCATTGGGAGTGGGAGCCGACCTGGCCGATGCTGGGGCGATACAACAGGGCAATGCGGGCAGAGTCACGCAGACCGCACGCGAATACCGCAGACTTGTGCTCGAATACATGCGTTCTGCTAGGTAACAAGCTGGTGAACGAGTGCGGCAGACGCAAGAGGCAGAAGCCAAGACGGTGCGCCAAAAATGCACTCCGTCGAGCGCCGCCTGCAATGAGGAACCAATTCTGCTAAACTCGGAAACGGCTCATGCTTCGACACCTTGACGCGGTGGTTGGGAGTGATTCACTTCCGTTGCATGAGGTAGAGCGTCAGGCCACCATGGCCCAAGACGCACTCTGAACCGTTCACTGCATGGTGCGAACGCTCAGGGGGACGTAGCTCAGTTGGTTAGAGCGCTGCCCTGTCACGGCAGAGGTCGCGGGT
>CAXUHI010000044.1:0-5709 GCA_964251045.1 uncultured Terriglobus sp.
CCGCAGGTTCACGGCCGGGTTGCGATGGCAGTTCAGACACCACTCCATCTGCAACGAATTTTCCATGTACATGATGGGCATCTCGTCGACGCGCCCGTGACAGCTGGCGCAACCGATGCCTTTGTTCACGTGAATCTCGTGATTGAAATAGACATAGTCCGGCAGATCGTGAACCCGTATCCATGGGATGGACTCGCCTGTGGCCCAGGAGTGGCGCACGGGTTCCAGCATGGCTGCATTAGTCCAGATCTGCGAGTGGCAGTTGATGCAGGTCTTGGTGGGCGGAATGCCCGCGTAAAACGATTTCTCGACGGTGACGTGGCAGTACTGGCACTGGATCCCTAGGCCCTGAACGTGATGCCGATGCGAAAAGGGTACGGGCTGATCCGCGCGCTGACCCTGCCTGGTAACCCAGGGAGACCGCTGCAACTGATTCAGCGCCACTCCCAATGCGACCACGAGCAGGCCCGTCAGCACCAGGGCCGCGCGGGCCAGGGCGTTCGAACTGCGGTCAAATACTTGCGCCATGTGTGCGTCCTGCTTCCTCTTGTCCGTCCAACGTCATCGCGGGTACGTGCTGCAGACCCATAGATCTGACCTCCTGAAGGCGCCAGTGTATCCCGCGATCACCTGTAGCAGCAGAGTGACTCTGAGGGATGAACAATGCAACTATAGCAGCGCGAAGCCGGACGTTTGCTGTCCCCGCCGCGCGAAGTCATCTTCTTGCCTTACGTACCATCGATTATCGAACCCCGGTATGTGCCATCGCTCGTTCAAGCACGGTCAACCTGCGATGTTTCAATATGAAACACCTTCACGCAGGTACGCACCCCTTGTAAAGTGCGTCCACAAGAGTCCGAGTTCATCGGGGAGAGTTGACCTGCCGGGAATGGCGTACGCACAGGGCGCGGCACAGGGATGAGGCGTTGTCCCGGTATGGGACACTTAGATGTATGCCGCGTCCAACTGCCACGCGCAAGCCGCCGTACGACGTTGAGGAGGCAGTGTCGGCGTTGTCGGAGGCGGACGCGAAGCTTGGGAGACTGATCCAGCGCGCTGGGCCGTTTACCCTGCGTATCTCGGGCTCGCTGTCGCCCTTTGAGGCGCTCGCGGAGTCGATCGTGTACCAGCAGCTTCACGGGAAGGCGGCGGCGGCCATTCACGCGCGCATGCTGGAGAGCTTCCACGAGATCTGCGGCATCGGCGTTCATCCATCGCCAGAGCATCTCCTGGAGTGCCCCACGCAGCAGTTGCGCGCCGCTGGACTGTCCGCGAACAAGACGCTGGCATTGCGTGATCTGGCCGCGAAGACACTGGACGGCACCGTGCCGTCCCTGGCACGCATCCGCCGGATGAGCGATGAAGCGATCATCGAGCATCTGACCCAGGTCCGCGGCATCGGTCGCTGGACCGTGGAGATGATGCTGATCTTTCGCCTGGGCCGGTCAGATATCCTGCCCACCAGTGATTACGGTGTGCGCAAGGGCTTCGCCCTGACCTTCGGTACGCTGAAGCCTGCCGACAAGGTCACCGCGGCCGATCTGCCCAGCGCTGCGGTCATGGAGAAGCGTGCGAAGCGGTGGCATCCCTGGTGCTCCGTCGCCTGCTGGTACATGTGGCGCGCCTGCGACCTGGCAAAACCCCATGCTGCCGCAAAGCAGCCGGTGTAGCCCTGCGAAGCATGTCACACTAGGAGGCCATGGCATTTCTTCTGCTGATCACACGTGCGTTCGTTGACACCTTCGGCATCACGCAGCCAAGTCCGGAGGGCGAACGGCGTGCTGCCTTCTTCATCGGCTCGCTTCTTGCGCTGATCGTCGTTGGCGTGATTGCCGCGCTGGCGGCCTTTCTCTCGGTGCGTCGCTAGGCGGCTTCCGCGGCGTCGCTCTCCTGGGAAGGTTCAGCTTTGGTTGAGAGCGAAAGGCCCGTCATCGCGTATGCGTATGGCAATGCCGTTGCGGCGGACACCAGTATCTGAAAGAGCAGGAAGGGGAAGCTCTGTACAACACCCGGGACCGACAGGCTGCGCCGCGTGGCATACGCAATGCCGACTGCTGCAAGGTTGCTGAGCAGCGCGGTGACCACAAGGATGGCGAAGTAGGGCCCTCGCGGGCCCGCCTCAAGCAGCGGCCCGGACTGCACGCGAAGCACGTACCGGCGCAGGAAACCCACCGCGACATACAGCAACACCACAGCCACTGGAACGATAACTGCCAGGGCAATCCATTGCACGGTCGCCTGCTGAAAGTGTTTGCGTAGCGTCCACGGCAAGACCACGCCGGAAACAAACGTGGCGGAGAAGATAAGAAAGATCGCAGCCAGCCCGGCACTTTGCAACCACGCCGGTACAAGGCCCTCCGGTTTCGCAAACTTCAACTCCGGCGTGCGCGTGGACGCAAGGAACGTCTCTTTTTCCAGAGCACGTGCCACGACTCCCAATGCGTAGAGGTATGCCAGCAAACCAAGTGCAGTCACGATGAAGCCAATGCTTCCACCGATGAGCGCGATGGTGCCGGGCCGGGGCGCACCCGCGACGCCGCCGAAGGCGGACTTCGGCGCCGCGGCCAGCAGCGCTGCCCGGGTGACGCCGCGGCTCATCAGCTGAACAAGCGACCGCAGCACATCCGCCACAAGCAGAGGCAGCCAAAGGATCGGATATTTCGCAAACAGAAGGCTTGTGCGGCGGAACAGGTCGCGGGTGGCGTTCACAGACTCTCCGGCGGCTTACACTCTCGTTGCAGCCGTGTTCAGGCTAGCCTATCCGGAGACCCTCGGGCGGTAAACCGTCGCGAGAAAGATAGAAGGAACGCACGCCCGCAACGGGACGGCCAGCCCGAAGGCTGGCCGCGAGACACATGCGATCTAATAACCGCGGTAGTAGTACCGGTAGGGTCCATAGACCGGCGGCGGTGGTGGCGGGTAGGCATACACCACACGCGGCTGCTGCTGGACGATGACCGGCGATTGCTGTTGCTGCACATAAACGGGCTGCTGTTGTGCCTGCGGCATGACGTTCACGATGACCGGCTGTTGGTACTGCGGCTGCTGCGCGTAGCCCTGTGCATACTGCGGGGCCATGCGCTCAACAGGGGCTGCCTGCTGGTTGTATTGCTGGTAGGTTGGCTCGTCCGGCGTGGTGCGAGAGACCAGCGCGGGCGTGCGCACTGCGTTCTCCATCGGAGTCGGAATACCGAAGTCGTCCATCACCTTGAGCGTCAGCTTGGTTTCTGCCTTCAGGACAGGAGCGGGTCCGCGCCGCGGCAGATTGATCAGGTCGATGGGCCAGAGAACCGGGATCATCCACTCCACGGTGTCGCGGACGGGGTGGCCGGTGCCGTGAATGCGGCCGTCCTTGTCGACGGGATACTTCGGCGTCGCGACAACGCGGGCGTTCAAGGGCACCACTGTGTCCGGCTGGATGACCATGCGGTCAAAGTCGAGCTCCATCCATCCCTTGCCGACGAAATGTCCTGGTTCTTTGTACTCGGCAAAATGGCCGATCAAATAGCTGCCGTACGGGAAGGTGGTACGCCCGTAGACTTCCGTGTGGCCCAGCTGACACATGACCGGGTCGCCGATCTTCTGGGTGTGCGAGGAGACGTTTGGCTCGGCGACCGTGCACGTGATGATGGAACCGGCTGGAATCAGCTGGTCCGCTCTCAGTGCAAGCGGTGCCGCAAGGGTGAGGAGGGTAAGTGCGAGTGTGGCCTTCAAGAGAGACTCCCAATGAGCAAAGATGGACAAGACAGGCTCTCGCTGGAGCCACGGCGTATACGCGTACGATCAAAGACCTGCGGCGCTCAGCGTGCGAGGGACGCCCGGCATCCAAATCCCGCACGGATGCCCAAAAGAGGGAGTGACACAAGAATGCTCCTGCGTGAACCCGGCGTCAAATCAGAAGTTCCGCGCGGCGCGAAATGATCTGTGCCAAAGTGAGATTTAGCTAGACGACGCCTGCCAGGTGGCCGGCATGGGGCGATTGTAGACGTACACCCAATGCCGCTCCCTGCGGCCATCCGAAAGCGTGACGGTACGCTTACGGCGGCGGAAGAGGCTAGCTTCAGGCTGTTTCGGATCGAACTCTTCGTAGGCATCGAGCCTGCGCAGCACGTCAGGGTCATCGGGCAGAGCGAAGAGGGTGCCCGCCACGGGCTGGCGGCAGCCGTTGGTCACGAGGGCGGGATACTCACCCACGTCATGTAGTTTGCCCAGCACCGTCCCGCTGCTTACCGCAACAAGACGCCTGACCACATCGCGTATCTCCGCCGAAGCACGATCCGGATGCAGCGTGCCGTACACAAACAAGCCCGGCCTCATTTACTTCAGCGGCTTTCTAGCGAAGTAATACAGGGCGAAGGCGAGCAGCGCAAACATCAGCACGCTGACCGGGTCATGGTAGAGCGGGTTGTGTTCGCTGAAGCGCGGCATCGTCCTGTCTGTTGCACTCTCGTAGAGCCGGATGGCGACGCCGAGCAGGCCCATGATGCCGCCTGCCGCAATCAGGCCCGAGGCGAAGAGCGAGCCAGGGCTGATCTCATCGTTGTCCAGGCCGGTGAGTGCTTCGTTGCCGGTCAGCGCTGCTTGTTGTTCGTCATGAGTGAAGCCGCCGCCCTGCAGCATGCCGGTGACATCACCGCGCAGGAGCTGCTCTTCACTCAGCACGGCAACCACCGCTCCCGGCGGTGCCTCTGCCAGCGCTTCGGTAGCAAGCCGCGCGCGGATCGCCGCATCCCGCGCGCGAGCCTTCGCGATGGCGGCGTCCGCCATCCAGCGCACCACGCCGCCCACGAAGATGGCCAGCGTCGTTGCGATGGACAGGTACGCGCCGACGGCGAGCGTAAGCGAGCGCACGCCCATCAATTCCACCGCGAGAACCAGCGCCACGCCCAGCAGCACCAACGACCATGGCAGCTTGTGCGACAGAATGCCGTTGATGACCGTTGCCATCAGGCGCCCTTGCGGCGCGGCGGCCTTCTCACTGCCGATGCCCTGCACCCACTGGATCTCAAGCCGTCCGGTCGCGCGGTTCAGCAGGTATTTGCCGTCCTCCAGCGTGGACGAGCCGATGGCGTTGATGAGTTCGTAGCGGGTGGCATCATTCACCTCGATGCGCCTGCTGCTGTCACTCGGATCGATCAGCGCGATGTGAGCACGGGGGAAGACGCCCCGGTCCTGCAGGCCCTCAGGCAGCGCATGCGCGTCTACCACGACAGGCGCATGCATGCGGTGAAAGCTCTCCAGCCCCTTGTTCATGCCGTTCAGCGTGAGCCCGATCACGAAGGTGGAGACGATGACGCCGATCATCACCGCGAGTTGCGTCTTCCACGGCGTTGCGCCGATGATGTAGCCGGTCTTGAGGTCCTGCGCAACATCGCCGCTGTTACTGGCAGCAATGCAGACCACGCCGCCGATGGTAATGGCCAACGCCCCAAAGGCGGGTGCCGTCCATCCCTTCACGAGGAAGATGGCCGCCGTCGCCATCAGCGTTGCAATCGTCATACCGCTGACCGGGCTGGCCGACGACCCGACGATGCCCACGATGCGCGCGCTCACCGTCACGAAGAGGAAGCCGAAGACAACGATCAGCAGCGCCGCCGCCAGGTTCGCCAGCGCTCCCACCTGCGCGCCAGGAACGGGCTTGAACTGGAGAAAGACCCACATGATCGCGATCAGCAGGACGGATCCGCCGTAGACGAAGGAGTTGGGGAG
>CAXUHI010000044.1:5719-13998 GCA_964251045.1 uncultured Terriglobus sp.
ATCGTGCGAGGTGCGCGCGATCCCGTCCGCCGTGGTCCCCGTGGTTGTGGCGGCATTCTTCTTTGCGCGCAATGATCCCGTGAGCGCACCTGCGATCGTTGGCAGCGTGCGCAGCAGCGTCAGGCATCCGGCGGCGGCGACGGCACCCGCGCCCATGGGCCGAATGTAGGTGCGCCATAGATCGCTCGGGCTCATGTCGCGGATCAGCACGGTTCCCGGGTACAGCGGCGCAGACAGGTGCGAGCCGAAGAAGTAGATGGCGGGCATCAGTACCAGCCAACTAAAGACGCCGCCCGCCAGCATCACGCCCGCGATGCGCATACCAATGATGTATCCCACACCCAGGTATTCCGGCGTGGCGTCTGCCCGGATGGACCCTCCGCGCAGCAGGTGCTGCGGCCCCAGGTCGAAGTCCTTCGTGGGCGTCGCGGGCCACAAACCGAAGAGGTTCTCATTCTGAAACAGCGTGTACAGCGATCCCAGCCCGAGTCCCAGAAAGACACGTGAGGCAAACGATCCGCCGCGCTCGCCTGCCATCAGCACGTCTGCGCACGCTGTGCCCTCGGGATACAGCAGCGTGCCGTGTTCCTCGACAATGAGCTGGCGCCGCAGTGGAATCATGAAGAGGACGCCGATCCACCCGCCGAAGAGCGCCAGCGCGAAGATGCGCGCGTACTCCAGGTCAAAGCCAAGGAAGATCAGCGCGGGCAGCGTGAAGATGACGCCGCTGGCAATGCTCTGGCCTGCGTTCCCTGTCGTCTGGACGATGTTGTTCTCCAGAATCGACGACCGTCCCAGCACCCGCAGGATCGAGATCGACAGCACAGAGATCGGAATAGACGCCGCTACCGTCAGCCCGGCGCGAAGGCCAACATAGACCGTGACCGCGCCAAACAGGATGCCAAACAGTGCGCCAATCAGGACGGCGCGCACTGTCAACTCTGGTCGTGTCTCCCCGGCGGAAACGAACGGGCGAAAGTGGGTCTGGGGGGGTGCGCTTACGGTGGCCAATGCGGAAGTCCTTTGGTATCGAGTGGTGACGAGTGTACCAAGGCCTTCAAAGGGATCCGCACGCACCTGTTGCGTTCTCCGCACACGGTCGGAAACAGAAGGGCAGACATGCAGCAACCCCGCATCTTTCGGAGGCAGCGCCCGTCTTACAGGTACGCGCGGTTCGTATGGAGAAATCAACTCAATGACGCCTCACTCGCATGTTCATGTATTCGGTCGCACAGCGGTCTTCTGCGCGGTTCTGTCTGGCGCGTTGGTCCCGGCGCTGGCAGCACAGAATGCCACCACCGGCGGCGATCAACGCTCACAGCCGAATGCCCAAGGCAGCACATACCAGCGCGGCCCCGGCGGTGCCACTGGCCCAGGCGGGCGGCGAGGCGGGGGAACGCGGGGCACGGTAACGGCTGTCAGCGGGGGCACGGTAACGCTGAAGACCGACTCCGGCGAGACATGGACAGTGATCAGCACGGATAACACGCGGGTCCGGCGGGACGGTCAGCAGGCAGCCCTTTCCGCCATTCAGCCCGGCGATGAAGTGATGGCCATGGGCATCCCCGACCCTGACAAGCATGAAGTACATGCCTTGGCGTTGATGGATGTCAGTGCCGCCGAAGTCGCGAAAGCCAAGGCCAACCTGGGCAAGACCTACATCGTGGGCCGCATCACCGCCATCAACGAAACGCAACTCACCATTCAGCGCTCGGACCGCGTTTCGCAGACGATCAACCTGGATGAAAGTACATCGTTGCATCGGGGCGGTCGGCTGAATGCGCAAGCCATGGCGGCAGCCGGCCTTGACATGAGCATGTTGGGCGGCGGTGGCTTCGGTGGAGGCGGCGGTCGTCGAGGCCAGAATGGCAGCGCGCAGGGCGTGAATAGCCCGGATCCGAATGAGAATGGCGAATCCATCACCCTGGCCGATGTGAAGGTAGGCGACAACGTGGTTGGTACCGGCTCGTTAAAGAGCGGCACGTTCGTTCCGACAGACCTCCACGTGATGGAGCGTCCAACGGCTGGACGGCGCGGACCGGGTGGCGGCGCTCCGCAGGGCGAGGGTGCCCCGCCGCAGCAATAGTCCCGCTCGCAGCAGTAACCCCGGTGCCTCCACTCGAAACCTCTTCCGATTCCGTTTCGTCCTGTACTCAAGCTTTCTGGTCTCTCGTCAGAGGTTTCGTTGCGCACACCCCGCACAGGAATCGCAATCTCACTGGCTCATGCCACCTGCATGGCAGCTATGGGGCAGGTTGCTCCCGCTGCACCACCAGCTGAAGCGGCCGCACCGCAGGCGGCTGCACAAGCCCTTGCGGACGTACAGGGCGGCACGATCATGGGCGCGGTCACGACACTGACCACGCCGGACAGCAATGGCAAGCAGCCGGCCGGTGTGCCGCTGCCTGGTGTGACGGTTACAGCCACAAACACCCTGACAGGACGCAAGTACACCGCGGCCACAGACGCTTCTGGCAACTTCCGCATGACCATCCCGCGCAACGGCAGATACGTGGTGCGCGCGGAGTTTGTAGCCTTTGCACCCGCTACGACTGAAGTGCTGCTCAATGCGACGCAGCACGCCGGTACAGCGACCTTTGCGCTGGAGCTCGCCTCCCGCGCAGCCGTCCGGACAGCGCAGGCGGGCGGCAGTTCCGCCGCGCTGGCCTCCGTGTTCGGTGGGAATACACAAACCCTGGCGCGCGGTCTGCAGTCCCTGCGTGCCGCTGGCACGGACGACAGCAATACCGAGAGTGCGTCATCCGGAGGCGGCGCGGAAGGCACCGCGTTGCCGTCGCTGGCAAGCCTTGGCGGAGGCGACAGCACTGGTTCGGATTCGGTCGCCATCAGCGGCCAGGCAGGTCAGACGAATGGGCTGGCCGGCTTGAATGAGGACGACGTTCGTGAACGTATTCAGACGGCCATCGCAGAGGCGCAGCGCAACGGCGGTGCGCAGGCCGATATTGTCAACGCCGTGGTGGGCCTGGTTGGGGGCTTGATGGCAGGCGGTCCAGGTTTTGGAGGTCCCGGCGGAGGCTTTGGCGGACGTGGTGGACCCGGCGGTGGCGCTACGGGCGGCGGAGGCTTTGGACGCGGCAACTTCCGCAACTTCAACCCCAACCAGATCCACGGCAACCTCTACTACCAGGAAGGCAACTCAGCGCTGGATGCGACGCAATTCTCTGTCACCGGCCTTGCCTTCAAGCCTGCGTACAACACGAATCGCTTTGGCCTGTCGTTTACCGGATCGCCGTACATCCCCGGCCTGATCAAGCCAAGCAACAAGCAGGTTGTTTTTCTGAACCTGACGGGCCAACGCAATGTCAACCCGTTCAATACGCAGGTCACCGTGCCCACACTGCTGCAGCGGCAAGGCAACTTCAACGGCCTGACACAGCCCGTCAACGGCGCCACGACGGCGGTCACGCTCTTTAACCCGCTTACCGGCCTGCCCTACGGCGATTGCACCAACCCCGCGAACCCCACCTGCAACGTGATCCCAACCGCACAGATCAGCCCACAGGCGCAGGCGTTGCTCGCGTACATTCCCCTGCCGAACGTGGCCAGCACAGGTGCTACCGGAAGCGAGAACCAGTACAACTACCAGCGCATCGCCACCGTCGGCAATAACAGTACGCAACTCTCGCTGCGTTACCAGCGCGGCCTGGGTGCAAGCGCGGGGCAAGGCGGATTCGGTGGACGCGGCGGCGGTGGCGGCGGCGGACGCGGGCAGGGCGGCAATCGCCAGAGCCAGGCCAAGGTGCTGCGGCAGAACGTCAGCAGCAACTTTACGTACTCGCACACAGCCAGCGACCTGCGCGGTCTCTTGCCGTCGCTGGATGGTAAAACTAGCAGCAACGGCCTCAGCCTCAGCGCAACCTATTCCATTGGCTACGGCCGGCTGAGCAACAACCTGTCGGCAAGTTGGAACTTCTCGCACGCGCTTACGACGAATGCCTTCACCTATGGTTCGCTCGACCCTGCCAGCGCAGCCGGCATCACGATCCCGCGTCCCCCATCCGCGAAGGCTGGTCTCTACAACGGCGTGCCGGACCTCTCGTTTACGAACTTCGCCAGCATCAACGAAACAAACCCGTCTGACGCGCTTGGCTCCACCGTAAGCCTGAGCGACGTGGTCAGCTGGCGGCACGGAAAACAAAATTTCCGCTTCGGCTTCGATGGACGCCGTGCGCACAGTGATCTGATTGCAGGGACGAACGGCATTGGCCAGTTCGTCTTTAGCGGCCTCAACACGCAACGTCCCAGCGCGGGCACCAGCACCGACCAGTCTCCCAGCGGCAACAGCTTTGCCGACTTTCTGCTGGGTGCGCCACAGAACAGCTCCATCCAGGCCGGGACAAACAAGATCTATCTGCGCGAGTGGGTATACGACGGCTACGCGCAGGATGATTGGCGCCTTCTGCCGAACGTCACACTGAACCTGGGCTTACGTTACGAGTACTTTTCACCCTTCGTCGAGAAGTACAACCGCCTGGTGAACCTTGACCCGTCCGCCAACCTACAGAATTATGCGCAGGTACTGCCGGACGGGCGTGGAACCTACAGCAGCGCACAATTTCCGCGCTCGCTGGTCAACCCGGACCGCTCGCTGCTGTCACCGCGCATCGGCGTAGCCTGGCGGCCCAAGTGGGTCAAGAATACTGTGGTGCGCACGGGCTATGGCATCAACTACAACACCGGTCAGTTCCGCAGCTTTGCCAACTCGCTCAGCTATCAACCGCCGTTTGCGGTCACGCAGAACAACGTCAGCGCAAGCCAGGGCTGCGGCACCTTCCTCTCAGGTTTCACGCTGACCAATGCTTTCAGTTGCACGTCCGCGCTGACGAACAACTTCGCCGTCAACCGGCTGTACCGGCTGGGGCAGGTGCAGGTGATGAACCTCGACATCCAGCACCAGTTTCCCCTTGGCATCATCTTTAACGTGGGCTACAACAACGCCTTTGGCGGCAATCTTGACATGCGCCGCTCACCCAACCGCACGCTGACCGGCACATCCGGCAATGCGAACAACATCATCTACGAGGATTCGATCGGCGAGTCGCGCTTCAACGCGCTCACGATAAACGCCCGCAAGCGACTGCAAAAGGGCGTGAGCCTGCAGGCCACCTACCAGTACGGGCACTCCATCGATAACGCCAGTTCCGTGAATGGCTCGGGCAGCAACACGATCCCGCAGAACGATCAGCGCCTGGACCTGGAGTTTGGCAACAGCACCTTCGACGTACGCCATAAGCTGACGGGTAACTTCGTCACCGAACTCCCCTTTGGGCCGGGCCGGGCTTTCCTGAAGACGGGCAAGATCGCGCGCGCCCTGGACGGCATCTTCGTCTCGGGCGATTTCACCTTCGCCACCGGCAGCTACGCCACGCCACAGTACCAGAACAGCGTGGCACAGGCCGCTGCAGGAAACAATTTTACGCTGCGTCCGGACCGGGTCTTTTCGCAGCCGATCAGTGGACCGGGCAACCTGCGCAACTGGTTTAACAAGAACGCCTTTACCGCTCCAGCCAACGGCTATGGCACAGCCTCGCGCAACTCTATTGAACTGCCGGGGATTGTTGGCATTGATGCGTCTCTCTCCAAGAGCGTCGACTTCGGCGAGTTGAGAAACCTGGAGGCACGCATCACCGCCAGCAACGTCTTTAACACCGTGCAGTACAGCGGCGTCAACACGGTGCTGAACTCCTCCAACTTCGGCCAGGTCACCGGCGCGGCGGCACCACGCAAACTCAGCATGCAGGCGAGGTATCGCTTCTGATGAATGCTGCGCGCCAAGATACGTTTGACAAGAACAAGACCCTGCGACCGCCGCGCATCCTCTGCGAACGCCGCGTTCGTTCCTTTGGGCAATCTCTGCTTTCATTCAGCCTGTGCGTAACACTTTGCGCGCAGCAGCAGGTCACACCACCGGTCCAACTGAACACGCCCGTGCAGCAGGCGCCGCAGCCCGCACCCGGTGCGCCGGCCTCCACCGGCACCACGATTCAGCAGGTGGGTGGCAGCACCTCACAGAGCTTCACGTTGCGCGTCGACACACAACTCGTCCTGACCAATGTTGTCGCGCGCGACAAGAAGACAGGGGCGGTCATGCGCGGATTGAAAGCCAGCGACTTCACCATCCTGGAAAACAACAAGCCGCAAAAGATCAGTTCCTTCGACTTCCAGACGGTCGATGCTGCTGCCCGCCTGAACGAAGCGACCGTCAGCGGCACCGCGCCCACGGTCGCGCAGATCCTCGACCGCTCCATGGCTGCCGACCCAGCGCAGTTGCGCGACCACCGCCTCATCGTGATGTTCTTTGACCTGACCAGCATGCAGGACGAGGACATCGACCGCGCCGTGCAGGCCGCGCAGGACTACATCAACAAGAAGATGGCGCCGGCAGACCTGGTCGCCGTTGCCAGCCTCGGCACATCCCTCTCGCTGGATCACGACTTCACGGCCGATAAATCTGCTCTACTTGCTGCCGTCGGCAAATACAACGGCAGCAACGTCGCGGGCAGCTTTGCTAACGGCACCACAGGATCGAGCGACGGCACCGCCGATGACGCAGGCACCTTTACCGCTGACGACAGCGAGTACAACAGCCTGAACACCGACCGCGAACTCTACGCCATTCAAACGATTGCGAAATCGTTGGAACGTGTCGACCAGCGTAAGAGCATGTTGTATTTTTCCGGCGGACTGACACGGAACGGTGTCGAAAACCAGTCCAGCATTCGCTCGGCCACGAACGAAGCCGTGAAGGCCAACATGGCGATCTATTCTGTCGACTCGCGGGGCCTGGAAGCGCTCTCGCCGCTGGGCGACGCCAGCACCGGATCCCTGCGCGGCACAGGAGCGTACAGTGGCGGAGCCATGCAGGCGCGGCTTGACTCGAACTTTGCTTCGCAGGAAACGCTGGCCACACTCGCCTCCGACACCGGCGGCAAGTTCTTTTCCGACTCGAACGACTTCGCGCCCGCCTTCCAGGCCATCCAGCACGATACCGAGGCGTATTACATCATCGGTTTCCGTTCCACGGATACGCGCCGTGACGGCACATTCCGCCGCCTCACCGTCAAGCTGAACCGCAGTGACGCCAAGCTCGAGTACCGCCCCGGCTACTACGCTCCCGCTGATTTCCAGCACCAGAAGACCGAAGATCGCGAGCTCGCGCTGACCGACCAGCTGCGCAGTGACCTGCCTGCCGTCGACATTTCGATGTATCTCGAAGCGTTCTACTTCCGGCAGACGCCCAACAGCTACTACGTGCCGATGTCGATCATCGTGCCAGGGTCACAGATTCCGTTTACCCGCACGAAGGACCAGGACAAGGCCACGCTGGACATCATCGGCCAAGTCAAGAACGCCCAGGGCATCGCGGTCGGCAATGTACGAGACACGCTGAAGCTGGCCATCGACGGCACGGTCGGCGCGGCACGGCGCAATCTGCAATACAGTACCGGCTTCACGCTTGCACCGGGGCACTACCACGTGAAGTTTGTCGCGCGCGAGAATGAAAGCGGCAACATGGGCTCGTTCGAGACTGATCTCGTCGTGCCTGACCAGCGCAAGCAGCCCATCCGGCTCTCCAGCGTCGTCCTGAGTTCGCAGCGCGCTCCGGCCGCTGCTCCCGCGCGGCGTGGGCCCGGCGGCCCGCAGCCAACCAATCCGCTGCAGCAGGACGGCCAGCAGTACGTCCCCAACGTTCCGCATGTTTTCCGCCAGGATGCCCACCTGTACCTGCTCTACGAACTCTATGATCCCGCCAAACAGGCCGTCGCAGCCGCGGCGCAGACCGCTACGGAGGACGCCGCCAAACAGAGCGGCCTCAAGGCTCGCACCGGCTCCGGCGGCATCCACGTCCTGACTTCGATTGAGTTCCTTCAAAACGGTGCCAAGGTGCTGGAAACACCCGTGGTCGCCACCGAGGCGGAAAACGAGCCCGGCCGCAACGCCGTCAGCTTCCAGTTCGACGTGCCGCTCACCCTGCTCAAGCCCGGCACCTACATCTGCCAGGTCAACGTCATCGACGATGCAGGTGGCAGCTTCACCTTTCCCCGACTCGCCATGAAAGTCGTCGCCCAGCCACCTACCGCACAGCCGGCGACAACTGCGCCAGCAACAAGCGGCTCCTCACAGTGAGAGGTGTAAGTCCTGCAGGAACTTGTGTTGTGAACCCATGCTGAACAATGTTGCGCAACCTGCGCAACATCATGCGTTGGTTACATGTAGTCCACGCCGTACTGGACGGGGATTTGGGTGAAGGCGATGCG
>CAXUHI010000045.1:0-13929 GCA_964251045.1 uncultured Terriglobus sp.
GAAGAGCTTTGTGATCTTGACTTGCATCATCGAGCCATCGAGCTTGGCGATGTTGACCGTCTCGCCATTCTTCAGCGTGCCGTTGAAGACGCGCGCGATGCCCAGCCGTCCAAGGTAGTCGGAGTAGTCCAGGTTGGCGACGAGGATCTGTAGAGCACCCTCAGGGTCGCCCTTCGCGGGCGGAATCGTGGAGACGATCGTCTCGAAAAGTGCCTTCAGGTCGGAGCCGGGCTGGGCCAGGTCCATAGTTGCGGTACCCGCCTTACCGTTGGTGTAGACGACGGGGAACTCGAGCTGGCTCTCTTCCGCGTCCAGGTCGATGAACAGGTCGTACACCTCGTTCAGCACCTCCTGCGGACGCGCATCCGGGCGGTCGATCTTGTTGATGACCAGCACCGGGATCAGGCCGGCAGCCAGCGCCTTCGACAACACGAAGCGCGTCTGCGGCAGTGGGCCTTCGCTGGCGTCCACCAGCAGAACGACGCCGTCCACCATCTTCAGCGCGCGCTCCACCTCGCCGCCAAAGTCCGCGTGGCCGGGCGTGTCGACGATGTTGATCTTGCCGTCACCGTAGTGCACGGCGGTGTTCTTGGCCAGGATGGTGATGCCGCGCTCGCGCTCCAGGTCGTTGGAATCCATGACGCGGTCAGTCATGGTCTCGTTGGCGCGGAAGGTGCCGCTCTGCCGCAGCATGGCGTCGACGAGGGTGGTCTTGCCGTGGTCAACGTGCGCGATGATGGCGATGTTGCGAATCACTGAACTCAAGATATTTCCTTAACCATTTCGCGCGAGAGGACGCGAAGAGAATCTTGCAGGCACACGCGTGAACGGAAGATGAACACGGCGCGGCAAACAGAAGGACGCGCACGGGGTACGGGCAGGTCCCTTTCAGATGCGCTATTACAAGTCTACAGGAATGGTCCAATCACCTTTACTCAAGGTCACTTGTCAGATGCCAAAGAAAGCGATCGAAGAACCTGACCTTCCATCCAAAGCGTGCAATTTGGCGCGCATCAGAGAAGCACGGCTCAAGCCTTCGGTAAACAGCCATCCATTGAGATACGTAAGCGACGTACCCCTTATCGACGCGGGTTGTCGGTAGTTGCAGTAGCCTGGAGAGCGCAGCGATCGATCTATAGGCGTTGACATCGTAGATAGGCACTGATTCTGGATAGCAGCACCACAGCGCTTTTGAGCAAAGCGAGTTTACGTGTCGGGGTTTGCCACCGTGCACAGGCGTAAACGGCTCGATAACCCTCTTTAGAGCCAGGAACTCTGCGCAAATTTGATCCTCGTCTAATGGGTCAGATAGTCTTTGCTTATCTTTTGCGAAGTCACAAATCGCAAGACAGACTTTACCTCGTTGAGGGGTAGTGAACCGCATGAACGCTCTATAGCGGTGCAGCCAATGCCTCAATGCAGTGGGTCCACCCGGATCTCTTAGCTCTGCGATAACCTTGCGGTCCGCTTCGATCTCTTCATTGTCCAGCGTTACACTCGCGACGAAAAGTCTAATGACCGCCTCTAAATCGACATAGCCAGACATCATTATTCTTACCTCGCGACGAACTCGGCTCGCAAGGCATTATCCACCCGCGCCTGCCAGCCTGGGCTGGTATCGCTTACGCAGCCTTTGATTCTTCTTTTATCTTCCCGTCAGCCTCGATCAGGCGCATGATCTCAGGCGGGAAGTTTGGATAGGTCATCGCTCTTGCGAAGTCATCCTTCGTCCACTCGGGATTCTCCTCGTCGGGTGTGCCATACTCTGGTTCGTTCAACTCAACGTCCTTCTGCATAGCCTTCTGCCTCCTCCCGGTTGGCCCTGCGCAAACTGATGGCGCGCAGTTTGTCGTTACGCACGGTGAAGATCAGAACGTATAGCTTCGCATCCAGAAATCCAACCGCACGGTAGCGCTCCTCACCGTAGTCCTGACGATCATCAACCGTCAGCTTCGACGATGACAAATCAAATTTAACAGCACGTTTGAGCGAGATGCCATGCTTGCGCTGATTCTCAGCATCCTTGGCCGGATCGAACTCGACATCCACGACACGATTCTACCTGCCTACTGGCTAAGGCTATCGCTGCATACCCTTTTGCGGCAGTTACCGCTCCTGTAAAGCATCATCCACCCGCGCCTGCCATCCGGGGCCAGTCGCGCGAAGCGCCTGCAGCACATCCGCTGAGAGCCGGATAGAGATGGCCTGCTTCCTTGCCGCTTCTGCGGCGCACACTTACCCGCTTCGATGGCCTGCCGCAGTATAACTGCCGCCTACAACACGGCGCTGACCGCCACGTCATGGACGTGTGATTCGTCCGGTTGGGAGAGCAGCACCAGGATTGTTAGCACAAGCGATGTCAGCAGAAGAACATCGATTCCCTGCACCGAGCCTTTGCTGTACACCGTCAACAACATGCAGCTGATAAGCGCAATCCAGCCCAGATTGGCGGGCTTTGGCTTACATCGGTGCAGACATTCGCAAAGGATAAAGAAGGCCGGGATGATCGCAATGCCCTCATCGTAGGACTGCATCCGGGGGTTGAGGACGATGGAGAGAACAAGCAGCGCCGCGATCCAAATCGGTTCGGACTTCGAGTGGCGGCGGCGCCTTTGGAGGAGAAAGAAGGTGCCAGCAAGACTCCCGGCAAGCAGACCGAAGATCACGATCCCGAGCATGGAACCATGCGTCTGGCTGAGCCTCCGTGAAGCCTCATCGAGAAAGACGTAGGGACCCATTCCAAGATCGCGCTTGATCGCCAGCTGGTAGTACGCAGCATGTTGGAACCTGGTGTACATGCCACGCATCGCGGCATACTGCAGGCCATAGCCCATGGCAGACACGACAACGGTAACGAGACAGGCTATCAGGTGACCCTCTTCCGCCAGCAGCGGAAGCAGAAGGAACGTCAGAAACGCAGGTTTTGCCAGCGCGGCAAGCGTCACAATCACGTAGAACGACCACCATTGCTGCACCCTGAAACCACGCATCGCCGCCAGCAGAACTGCCAGGTAAATGATCGCCGCAACGTTTCCGGCCAGCATCGTCTTTTCCGACATGAAATTTGGCTGGAAGGCAAAGATGGCACATGCAACAGGAGCGGTCATCCAGCGTCCGGGGCAGCACACACGTGTCACAGCCCACGGAATTGCAAGCCACGACCCGGTCGCCAGGCAGCAGTACAACACCCAGCCAACTCTGCCCGGTATCAGGGTTGCGATGGCTGCGATGGCCCGCAAAAAGATTGGTGGATTGACGAACGGGAGGACATTGACGGACGTTGGCAGTGCGTATGGGTCGGCATGGTCATGGAACGCCTGGATCGCATGCGCATACACGCGGGCGTCCCAGAAGATGCCTTCACCCAGGAGATGATGGCGTCCAAATGTCGCACATACCAGCAGAAAAAGAAGGCAGATGCCGACATAGCTCAGAACCGGGCCGATACGTTGGACTGACACGCTTTGCCTAGGGAGGATGGTTTCTAACGGATTATAGCCGTCGCCAGCCCGGCCTCATGACATACCGGTTTTTTCAACATGGCAAAACGTCTTCACTGCCGGCGGTTAAAGGAGAGTGGATGCGTCTGCTCAGGCGCAAAAGGCTGCCTGTGACCGGAAGAACGTTTTGCAGGCGATCTAGACCTGACTACCGGCCCACCCTGCCGGGCTGCGGAACGAAGTAGAGGAATGCGCCGAGAACGACCAGCAGCGCCAGGTAGCCCATGAGCGTACCGGTGCTGTTCTCCTCCGGGGCATCGTTGGTAAACATGCGCCAGGTCATGCCCGCGCCGATGAAGAGGAAGACGCCCTCATGCATCAGCGCGAAAAGGACGACGCAGGTGCCCAGCACCAGGCCGCGCCCCAGCCGGTTGAGCGCGTAGGTCGCCTGCGCTCCGTCCAAGCCGAGCACCGGGATGAGGTTAATGAGATTGACCCATGCACCCGTGTAGGCCAGTGCTTCAAAGACGGGGATGTGCGTCCAGAGAAAGATGCCCATGCAGGCCATGGCCGCGCCCAGCCCCCAGCCCGGTCCGGCCAGAGCAATGGCGGCGAGTTGGTCCAGCTTCATGCCCTGATGGAACCAGCGGACATATGCGCCGAGGCCCGGCATGAACATGGGCAGGTCCGCTTTGAGCCCGCGGCGACGCACGGCGACGTAGTGCCCCATCTCGTGGATGAAGATGGAGAGCGTGAAACCCAGCGCGAACTTCCAGCCAAACAGTGCCCAGTACAGGCCGAAATAGCCCAGGAAGCCGAGCAGGAACTTCATCTTGAAGAGGAGGAAGAGGGCGCTCTTGAACTTGGCGATGCCAAAGACAATCGGAGCCAGCGGGCCGAGCCGCTTCTTCCAGCGAGCCATGCGGTCCTGCTCGGCCTGCTCGCGCCCGGTGAGCGAGTCAATGTGTTTGCGGATCTGGTCTGCCTGCGCGGCGTCGGCGGGGAGCCACTCCAGCGCGGAGGACCAAAGAGAGCGCGCCTCTGCGAGCTTGCTATCCTTTTCAGCCGCTGCGGCTGCGGCGCCGATGCGATTCAGGTGCCGCGCATAGACCAGCGTCTGGCAGTCAGGGCAGGCCAGCACGCCCTCGGCGATCCAGTGCTGACAGTTGGGGCAGGAATAGACCCGATCGGGCGCCGAAATCTCTTCAGAAGGATGTTCAAGGTCCGCGGGAACAGCAGCCGGATTCGCAGTAAGTGCCATAACTCTACTATGAAAAAGTTTACGCTTGTTCCCTTTCTCGCGGGTGGGTGTGGCGCGTGCGGCAAAGTTGTTGACTCGCTTTGTGCGTGGCGTACCATCCGGCTCATCTGGATAAACGTGGCGTTATGCAGCTACACACATCGTCTGATGAGCTTCAGTGCTGCAAGCCCGGGTTCTTGTCGATGCTGAGCAGGTTGGCCATGATGCGGAAGCTGCCGGGGACGGCTTCGGGCATCTCGCGGAAGAAGGCATAGGCAAGATAGACGTAGTATCCCCGGCCGTAGTGCGCGTAGATGAGACCGCCGGTTTGCGGGTCCTGGCCGGTGTCGTGGACGGAGGTGAGCGCGGTGTACTCCGGTGCGAAGCTCTTGGGAAAACCGTGGCCGCGCTCTTCCACCCATCCGGCGAAGTCGGGGGCGGTGATGCGGTTGGGCCAGGTCATCAGCGGGTCGTCGGGTTTGAGGAGGGTGACGGGCGCGTCTTCTTCGACAACGGTGTGGCCCTGGTCGCCGGGCACGGAGAGCGGGTACGGGCCGTAGTCGTGATCGAATTCGGCGCTCTGGTACTGCGTGATGACGACGCCACCACGGCGCATGAAGTCCAGCAGCCGGCTGTTGGCGGTGCGCAGGACAGGACGCGCGGTGTAGGTGCGCACGCCAAGCACGATGTAATCGTACGCGGAGAGGTCGCCGCGCTGCAGGTCGGCATCGGTCAGCAGCGTCGGGTTGATACCCAACTCGCGCAGGCTGTCCGGCACGTCATCACCCGATCCCATGACATAACCGACCCGCAGGCCGGGCGCGAGTTTCACATCCACGCCTGTGATTTTGCTGGTGGCGGGTTCGTACCGCGGGTAGGGGCGGATGCCCGGGTAGCCGATGGTGGTGAAGCCGCTGGTGTACTGCTTGCCGCTGACATCCGCGACCGCCGTAACGGTGTACGTCCGAGCCTGAAGCCCGGGCGTGGTGACCTCAAACCGTAGGACGACGTCTTCGTTGTCGCGCTGGGTATGAAAGGTGGCGCTGGCGGGTGTGGCGCTCCAGCCTGCGGGCAGATTCAGCTTCAGCGTGCCTTGCTGCGGACCTTTGACGCTGCTGTGCACCGTCACCTGCAACGCCAAGGACGTCCCCGTAAGCGGCAGGATACCGCTGGCGGGCGAGACGGTGACGGAGATGGCCGGAGCGACCAGCAGCGGCTCCAAGAGCGTTCCAAGGCCGTTGTAGCGATGCGTGGTCTGGACGACGCCGGTCAGCGTGGCGTGTGTTCCGTTGAAGGTGTAGTCCACTTCGGCATTGAGCGGGTACGGCTCCTGCGGCAGGGTGAGCCAGCGCGGGTCGTGGATATTGTAGTAGCTCTGCTCCAGAGCAGGCCGGGAGAAGTAGGGCATGGTAGGTGCGGCATTGGCGGGGACGGTGGCCATCAGGAAATCGTCAACGCTGTTGCCGGAGGCGAGCGGGCCGATGGGAGATTGTGCGGGCCGGCCTGCATCGGGCGGCTGCTCGGTTCCGGACGGAGGGGCTGTTGCGGCTGTCTGCGGCGGCGTGATGGACGAAGCAGGTTTAGGGGATTGCGGCGGCGGTGTGCGGACCTTCCAGTCACTGCCGTCCGCGGGCAGCAGCGTGATGCGATCGATCTGCACGGGAGCGGTGCCCTGGTTGGCAACATGGAGGCCAACACCAAAGCTCTCGCCATCGACGACTGTTTGTGACGGGACTTCAATGCCCTGCCCTGGCTGGCCCGGGCCGCGCGGTTCCGTGGGCGTTGGGCCCTTCTGGACGGTGGCGATCAGGTTCATCCCGAGCGCCTGCGACAGTGCCTCACTGAACTGGCGGGCCTTGATGCCCAGTTCAAAGAGCGCGTTGTAGCGTGCGTCATCCGGCAACCTGGCCGTTTGCAGGTCAGCGATGAGCGTGCGCGTCTGGTCCAGGCCGCGGGCCAGCGCAGGCGCGCTCCTGGCAGGGTCGTTGGCGTCAAAGCTGGCCGTCGCGGCTTTGACCTCCGCGTCGATGCTCGAGAGCTTTTCTTTCGCGGCTGCACGTGCCGCTTCGGGCAGGTACGAGGCGATCCCTTCCAAAGAAGTGTCGATGTCCTGGAAGAAGCCGCTCTCATGCTCCGGCAGCGGCGAAGGCTCGACGCGCGAAGCGTATAGGTGGTAACTGCTGTCTGCCTTGCCAGGTGGCGGCATGGCGACTCCGCCAATTTGAGATTTCTGCTGGTTCAGGCCTTCGCGTGCGATCTGGAAGGGGCTTTCGCCGAAGAGCGCGTTGTAGCTGCCGGATGGAACAACAACGGTCGCGGATGGGACCTGGTGGATCTCTTCGCCGGTGACATAGTTGCGATAGAGCAGCGGCTCGTACTTGCCAGTGGCGTAGTCGAAGATGCCGTCCTTGGTGACACGGGCAAAGGGTGTGCGTGCGTAGACCTTCAGCGGCGTCCAGGGGCGCAGGCCTTCGCGCAACTGCTCCGGAAACATCTTCGGGTCGCCCGCGGCGGTGTAGACCTCCTGGGCGGTGACACCGGCGGCCTGGTGATGGCCGTGTCCGTCCGACACATTGCCAGTGAAGACGCTGGTGATGACCATGGGCCGCGTCTCACGTACGACGCGCACGGCGTCGCCCAGCACGCGCTCGTGCGTCCATTGTTTGAGTGTTTCCTCCCGGGTTTTCGAAAAGCCAAAGTCGGCGACGCGGGTGTAGTAAAGGTGCACATCGTAGTAGTGGTTTGCTGCGAGATGCTCTTCCGTGCGAAGGATGCCGAGCGAATCCCAAAAGTCGCCAGTCATGACGTTTTGGCCGCCTTCGCCACGATTGAGGCTTAGCAGGGATACCTCCGCACCCACGGCACGGCTTTCGTACGCGAGCATGCCACCGTCTTCGTCGTCGGGGTGGGCGTTGATCTGGATGAGGCTGGCGCGCGTGGCCAGCTTACGGAGTGACTGCGCCAGGCCTGCAGCACCCCGGTCATACGGCAGAGGCGTTGCGAACGCGCTGACCTGACGCTGACCAGGCAGACTGTCCGGAAATGGCGTGGGCTGCTGGGACGGCGCGGACACAGCCCCTCCTGACAGAAGCAGGGCAGCTGTGAAGGCTTTAAAAAGGTGCGTTCGCTTCAAATCAGACCTCGTGGGCGCCCGGGTCCTGCCAGGAACGACAGGGCCGTTAGTGGGCGAGCAGATGTTGTTCTTAAGGGTAATTTGACGAAGCAAACGGCGTGAGCGACGCAACTTTCATCCCGCGATACCATCAGCCCATGCGCGACCCGGGCGGCAGCGAGGCTGAAAGCAGCAACGGCGGGCTGCAACGCGGCATCAGCACCGCGGGTGCGCTCGGCGCAAACATCATCGACATGGTGGGTGTTGGCCCGTTCCTGACGCTGCCCTTGATTGTCGGCGTGATGGGCGGCCCCCAGGCCATGCTGGGGTGGGTGCTGGGCGCGCTGCTGTCACTGTTGGACGGATGCACCTGGAGCGAACTGGGCACGGCGCATCCGGAGGCTGGCGGGTCCTATGCCTACCTGCAGGCCAGCTTCTCGCCACGCTGGGGACGGGCGCTGTCGTTTCTGTATGCCTGGCAGTTGCTGTTTTCCGCGCCCTTGTCGATTGCGAGCGGATGCATCGGTTTCGCGCAATATGCCAGCTGGTTCCTGCCGGGAAGTTCGCATGGTGTGCAGACGGGCATTGCCATGGCGGCGTGTGCCGCATGCACGTTGCTGCTGTTGCAGCCGGCGCGGCGGATCGGCGCGGCGGCGCAGGTGCTTGGCGCGGTAGTGTTGCTGACGCTGTGTGCCGTCATCGCGATTGGGTTGACACACTTTTCCGCGGCACGGGCGTTTTCGTTTCCAGTCGGCGCATTTCACCTGAACGGCGCCTTCTGGATGGGCCTGGGCGGAGGTCTGCTGATCTCCGCGTACGACTATTGGGGCTATTACAACGTGTGCTTCCTGGGCGGGGAGGTGGTCAGGCCGGAGCGGACGATTCCGCGCGCCGTGCTTGGCTCCATCGCGATTGTGGGCACGCTGTATCTGCTGATGAACATCAGCGTGCTGGGCGTGCTGCCGTGGCAGACGCTGGCCCGGGAAGATGCGGGTGCGCGGCAGTACACGATGGCAGTGTTTGCGCAGGAGGCGTTCGGCTCACACGTGGCGGGCAGCATCGCTGTTGTCCTGATTGCCGTGGCCGCTCTGGCATCGGTGTATGCCCTGCTGCTGGGCTACTCGCGCATTCCGTATGCGGCGGCGCGTGATGGCAACTTCCCTTTGCTGTTTTCACGGCTGCATCCGCGGCACCATGTACCGACGACGGCGCTGCTGACACTGTGCAGCGTCACGTTGCTGTGCTGCCTGTTGCGATTGCAGGAGGTGATTGCCTCGCTGGTGGTGATCCGGATCGTCTTCCAGTTCCTGCTGCAGGGTATCGCGGTGATGCTGCCACGTCATCGAGCCGAGCGGCTGCGGAAGGGCGTGTTCCGCATGCCGCTGTATCCCATGCCTACGCTTCTGGCCATGTGCGGATTTGTATACATCCTCCTGTCGCGTCCGCATCTGTTGGCGGAGCTTCGCCCGGTGCTGTTTGTTGTTGTGTCCGGAGCACTGGTGTACGGGGTGCGCCAGTTCCGGCGCCGTGCACAGCCGGTACACTGAGCCGGTGGATGGATGGATTGCCGGTGGCACCGGTGCAGGGATCGCGGGATTGCTTGCAGGCGGATATGCGTACGCGGCGAACTGGCCGACATCGCAGGTCTTCGGCCGGACGCTGATTGCCGGTCCGGACTGCGACCCGCAGCATCATGCTCTCGCGCTGACCTACGACGATGGGCCAAGTCCGCGCAACACGCCCGCCCTGCTGGATCTGCTGCAAGAGCATGGCGTGCGCGCGACGTTCTTCCTGATTGGCGAGCATGTGCGCAAGCATCCTGACCTGGCGCGACGTGTAGCCGCCGCGGGGCACGTGATCGGCAATCATACGATGTTGCATCCAAACCTGGCCCGCAAAGGCGTGGGGCGTGTGCGCGAGGAACTCACAGGCTGTCAGCGCATGCTGGAGGACACGCTTGGGGTTAGGCCGGTGTTGTTTCGTCCGCCGTATGGTGCGCGCAGGCCCGATGTCTTGCGTTCGGCACGGGCGCTCGGGCTGACACCCGTGCTGTGGAACGTGACCGCACAGGACTGGAAGCCGATCAGCGCGGAAGCCGTCCTGGCGCGGATCGATGCGGGTATCGCGCGCAATCGCTCGCGGAAAACCGGATCGAACGTGCTGCTGCACGATGCATCGCACCTGGACGGAGCGGAATTCGGCTCGCGGGAGAATACGGTTGCGGTGACCCGCGCTCTGCTGGCGCGGAAGGATCTGCGTTTCACCACCCCGCTGGAGTGGATGGCTTTTTAAACGGGCGTGTTCTTGATGCCGAGTTGCGTGAAGAATGTCACGATGACGAGGACAAGGACCAGCGCGATGGTTGCGGTGGACACTTCGGTCCTCCGCTTACGCAGGAGGCCCGCAATCACCAGGATGAACCACACCAGAAAGACGGCAATGAGCCAGTCGAAGTCGTAGGTGCGGATCCCCGTCGCGGATTGACTCAGGGTCCGGTAGAGACGCAGCGCGGGCACAGTGATGCCAGTGACGAACCCGGCAAGCGCGGCGAGATACAGCAGGATTGTCTTCCAAAGAACGGAGAGCAGCAGCTTCATCGGTGCTCCTTGTGACGCGCCAGGCCCGCAGGCGAGAGAGGTTGCGATGCGACCTCTGCCTCAAAGACATGGAAGCGGCGTTCCAACTCCATCTGCTGCTGTGCTCTTTCGCTGGTCTTCAGAAATCCGGCGCAGGCTGGCTTTGGTGCGGCGTCGTTTGCCGAGCAGCCCTCGCGCATGGCGGTGAAGCGGTCCGGCGCGGCCCACAAGCTGTCACCCGGCAAAAAGGCATGTTCCAGCGACGTACGCGCGGAGGTCTTCAGCTGTGCGTAGGTCAGATCCTGAACCAGCGCACCGCGCTCATACTCATGCGTCAGGTCGATGCGGGAGACACCCTCATCGTCGGTGGATAAGGCTACCGGAACACCAGCGGCAAGATAGCTTTGCAGGGAGTGATCCTTACCGCGGATACCGAGGATGACATCATTGGAGGTGAGATTTACCTCGACCATGACATGCCGTGATGCCATGGCGCGCAGCAGGGTGTCCGCGTCCGTCTCGTACATGATGTCGACGCCGTGGCCGATGCGTTCCGCCCCCGCCTTCAGCACGGCATCGTGAATGTGGAAGCGCAGGCCGTCTGGCGGAATCATGCCCGGTGCAAGCTCCCCGGCGTGCAGGCTGATGTGCACCCTGGGATAGATGCCATGCAGATACTGCAGCATTTCCATCTGATTGGCGTATTGCGACATGGCCAGGTATGCATCTTCCGGCTGCACGAAGTTGATGCCCACCATGCGCGGATCCACACTGGCGAGCTCAAAACCAAGCAGCGTCTGCGCAAAAACCCTCTCCGGTTCGGCGGCCCGTGAGACCTGGTAGATGTAACGCACCTGCACGGCGCACGCGGGCGCTGCCGCGGGTGTGCCGCAGTGCTCGCGCTCGTTGCGGATGCGGTCCATCATATCCAGCTCCGCGCGGTCCGCCGCGATGTTGGTGCGCAGCCCGGAGGCAAGCAGTGCGTCGCGCATCTCCGCCGGGTTGCCGGCCCAGTGCTGCCCCTGTGCAAGCTGCTTCGCGAGATTGTAGTCCGGCGAAAACATCACCTCAAGATATTGCTCGTTCTGAGCGGCGGCACGTCTGGCCACTTCATCCACCCACTCGCCGTTATGGGCCTTGCTAAGCGCGCCAAAGCGGCCAAAGGTGGCGAAGAACTGGTCATGACCGCTGACGCCCGCGCTGGGTACAAAGGCACGCATGGAAAAGCTGTCGATCATGCTGTCGTAGAGCTTCTGATCCGTGAACGCGTTCGCAGCCGCGACTGCACCTTCCGCGCACACCGGCTTGGGCGGCTCACTTTTTGTCAGTCCGTGATTGGGCAGGAGCACCAGCTTGACCGGATCGACACAAAGATTGTCGTCCGCGGCATCGCGGATGAATGTTTCCGCGTACACCGCGCCGGAAAGGTGCATGTGGAGATCGGCCCCCTTGGGCATCCGCAGCAGAAAAGCGTGCAGCACAGGCGGGTTGGCCCGTAGGCTTTCTATGCGCTGCGCCGTCCTGCGCTCATTTGCAGCGGCTCTGGCCGTCTGCGCGGGCAGCGCTCCTGCAAGCCAGAGCAGCAGGAACAGGCACACACGATGTGAGGGTGGGAACGGCATGAACTCGCGGTCACTCCAGAAATGGGCGGCTTGCTGCATAGCATAGCCGACTGGCTTGGTGCCGCAGCAGATTATCTGCATCCATGCGGAGATCAAGCAGTGTTTCGGTTCCAGGCGGATGATTGGTATACTGGCACAGCCGTGTTGACGCGGCGGCGGCATCAAGGGGCCGCGTGCACAGCCTACGCTGCACACTTCACCCAAGGCCAGATAGCTCAGTGGTAGAGCGCGGCCCTGAAAAGGCCGGCGTCGGCGGTTCGATCCCGTCTCTGGCCACCACATTCTAAACAACTTAGCAATAACCGGATTAAGCTCATTTTCAATCCGAGACACATTTAGAACGCCTTCGCGATACGACGAAGAACCTCCAAGTAGCGAGTACGTCGTAAAGGTGGCCCACTGTGCCCTCCGCTTCCCGCAAAGCAAGCACGGCGCCCGTTATCTCTTGAAGACTCGCGTCATCTGCGCGATCCATGCGCGATCGATCCCGGCGGCCGCCCGATAATCTTCGCAAACGGCCCGAATGGTTCCTTTGTATCAGGAGCAGCGGATGTACTCGGCCATTGCCTCCGGCGTGACCGCGCCTCGGGTATTGTTCTGGACAAACGGATGATCGCGCAGGTACTACACCGGATCGAGGCTGATACGGTGTTCGAGCATCGGCGACGGTTAGATCTGAAAGAAACCGCCACACGATCGGCACGATGTCCACGTTGGGATACTTGATCAAAATCTCGCCGATTTGTTTCATCCGAGAACGAAGAGCGCACGACTCGGGGCTAGGCCGTGTTTCCTGTGCTTCTTGCTGTCTCGAAAGTAGGCGATCCATGTCTTGGCTTTGTCGAGCGGCGGTGACTGCGTTGGCCTTTTCGTCAGTTAAGGCGCTTCAGTCGGGCTGCTTTCGATCTGCGACTTTGCAGCATCGGTCTGACGATCCCGTAAGAGGTAAAAGGCCAACCCGATGTGACCGAAGTAGAGCGTCAGCTTTCTCGGATCAGTGTCGCCAGGAAAACATCCACCTGTAGCTCGACGAGTATTCCCATGTGTTTTACGTTCTTCGCTGCATACTTGAGACCGCGTAGCGAGAAGACTAAATTCCGCACGACCTTCTCTACCGGCACGCTGGTCGAATGATCCTCCTCCGATATCACTTCAACGAGGAAATGAATAAAGTCCTCGTACATCTGCCGCACGGCCGGAAACCTCAGATCGAACAGATCTTTCGCGTCCGGGTGGCGTTCGATCAGCTTAAGACCGTGGGTTGCCCAATCTCCGCAGAAATGATGGAGCTTCGTGCGCAGGGTTTTGAGCCTGGGCAGCATGTCGCGGTACTGGCGAATCGTCTGCTGGCTGAGATGCTCGATTACCGCTGCAAAAAGATCATCCTTGCCAGGGAAGAGTTCATAGAGCGTCGGTCGTGATAACTCTGCCGCGGCTGCAAGCTCGGCCATGGTGGTACGAGCGTATCCGTAGCGCAGGAACACCACGGTTGCTGCCTCAATGGCTGCAGTCTTTCTTGCCTCCATTCCGATTTGGGTGATCTTCTTCGGCATCCCTGAGTCCTTATTGCGACATCCTGCATCTTATTGTCGAAATGTCGTACTTACGGAAGCCGACGGCATCCGCGAGGAGAAGGACCATGCCAGCTGTACTCGTTCATGGAGTCCCTGACACCTTTCGGGTGTGGGAGCCGCTCCGCAAACAGTTATCGCGTCCGGATGTTGTTGCGTTGGCCCTGCCAGGCTTCAACGCGCCCCTCCCGCCGAATTTCAACGCCACAAAGGAAGAATACGCGAACTGGATCATTCACCAGTTGGAAGACATGGGCGAACCGGTCGACCTTGTTGGACACGATTGGGGCTGCATTTTGACCATGCGTGTGGCCTCGCTGCGGCCCGACCTGATTCGTTCGTGGGCCGGAGGTAGCGGCCCGGTCAGC
>CAXUHI010000046.1:0-13303 GCA_964251045.1 uncultured Terriglobus sp.
ATCCTCGACGTCGCTGCTCACCCCACCCGGCGTCCAGTCCATTGCCTTGCCTCCTCATTTGTTCTGGGATCGCTTCGTTGGATGCACTACGCGCAAGCACAGTGCCTGCAAATCTGTTGAACGAACTACATCGTCTGCGCGTATGCTTCCCGCATGACGCGAACCGCGACGGTCCGCCCATCCTATCCGGCATTGCGCTCCGCGGTGATGCTGGCGCTGCTGTTTGCCGCGCTCAAACTGCTCTTCCACATCGCAAGCGCGCTCTGGCAGCGACAGATTGGCTACGGCTACTTCCGTGACGAGTTTTACTACATCATGTGTGGCCGTCGCCTCGCCTGGGGATACGTCGACCACGGTCCGCTCGTCGCTGTCCAGGCCCGCCTGGCGGAGACGCTCTTCGGCCACTCCCTGGCAGGCCTTCGCATCCTCTCAGCCCTGGGCGGTGCTATTCGCGTCTTCCTCACGGGCATACTCTGCTGGGCACTTGGCGGCCGCCGCCCCGCGCAGTCGCTCGCCATGCTTCTGGTCCTCACCGCGCCCATCTACCTCGGCATCGATGGCTTTCTCTCCATGAACAGCTGGGAGTCGGCCTTCTGGATACCCTGCCTCCTCGCGCTTGTCATGCTCCTGCGGGAGGAATCGGAGCGCATGGACAGGCGCACCCTCTGGTGGACGGCCTTCGGCACCAGCGCCGGTCTCGGCCTGCTCAACAAGCCGTCGATGGCCTTCTTTCTCGCCGCGCTCGGCCTTGCACTCCTGATCACGCCCCAACGCCGCATCCTCTTCTCGCGACATGCTGCGTGGGGCATCGCTCTTATGTCCCTGGTTGTCACTCCGTACCTCCTATGGCAGGTCCACCATCACTGGCCAACGCTGGAATTTCTCCGCAACGGGCGTGTCCAAGGCAAGAACCTGCACCTGAACCCGGTCGCGTTCATTGTCAATCAGATCTTTGTCCTTGGCCCCTGGACAGCGCTTGTCTGGCTGCCCGGCCTGATGCACCTCTTGCGTCGAGCAGGCGAGCGATGGCTGGGCCTCACCTACCTGCTCTTCCTGGCCCTTATGATCACGCTGGGAGCCAAGGACTACTACGTTACCCCCATCTACCCCATCCTCTTCGCGGCCGGCGGCATCGCATGGCAGCAACGCTTCTCACAGCGCCATCGCGTCCAGGCGGACCGTATCATTGCCTTTCCGGCAGCCTTTGCCATGGCGCTTCTCCTGTCTGCCTTTCTGCTTCCACTCAGCGACCCCATCCTGCGCCCGGCCGCGTTCCTGCGCTATCGTGCGGCATCTCACCTTCCTGAGACCGAGACGGAGGCATACCGCGTCAAACCACCTCTTCCGCAGTTCTACGCCGACCGCTTTGGCTGGCAGGAGGAAGCCGATACCGTCTCGCGTATCGTCCACCAGCTTTCACCCGAAGATCGCGCGCAAGTCGCCGTCCTGTGCAGCAACTACGGCGAAGCCGGTGCGTTGGAGTTCCTGGGCCACGACATGCCGACAGTGATCAGCGGACACAACACCTACTGGCTCTGGGGTCCGCGCGGCGCCTCCGGACAGGTTCTGATCGACATCTCCGGTGAAAGCGCCGAACATCTGCGTCGCTACTATCGCGAAGTTACCATCGTGGGACGCATGGGAACAGCCTGGTCCATGCCTTACGAACACCGCACTATTTATCTGCTGCGCGGACCCCGCTTCGGCACCATGAACGACCTCTGGCCACAAGAAAAGGACTACATCTGAGGCAACAACGAAAGGCTTCGCTCCGTGCTAAGAACGCTCACCAAGCATACAAGCGGCTTTAGCCGCCGGGGTGGACCGTAAATACGGATAGCGGCTTTAGCCACCGAGGTAGAAACGCAGAACCCGCGTAGCATGTCATCCTGAGCGCAGCGAAGGATCCCGGCACACTTCGCCCGGCACACTGGATTCTGATGCTCTCTTTGTCGAACTCTGGCAAGGGGAGAGAACGTACGGGATGCTACCCTGCATCATTACCCATGAAGCCCCAACCGCCTCAGCAGGACCTTCCGCGCGTCCTCGGCGCCCGCCACGCCACGGCCATGGTCGTGGGCATCATCATCGGCTCCGGCATCTTCCTGGTTCCGCGCGAGATGATGGCCGCCACCGGCAGCTCGCGCACTGTGTATCTTGTCTGGATCACCGGAGGTCTGCTCTCGCTCTTCGGCGCACTCTCCTACGCGGAGATCGCCGCGTCCCGCCCGTATTACGGCGGCGAGTACGCCTTTCTCCGCGAGGCCTATGGCGACCTCACCGGCTTTCTCTACATGTGGACGTGGTGGACCATCGCCAAGCCCGCCTCCATCGCCTCCGTCGTCACGGGTCTTGTGCGCACGCTGGCCACCTTCGCCGCATTCGCCGTCTTTGACCGTGCAGCCTTCCTGCACATGCGCTGGGGCCAGGTCGCCGCGCTGGCCGCACTCTGGCTTGTCACGGCACTCGATATTGTAGGCACCCGCAAAGCCGCGGACGTCCAACTCGCCCTCACACTCTTGAAGGTCGGCCTCATCGCCGTGATCGCCATCAGTTGCTTCGTCTTTGCCGGAACGCTTGGCAGCACGCACCATTTCACCAGCACCTCGCCGGTGCGCGCGGAGGCATTGGGGGATTCATGGTCGCGCTGATCGCCGCCCTTTGGGCCTACGACGGCTGGTCTGACGTCGCCGCCGTCGCAGGCGAAGTGAAGCGTCCACAACGCGACCTGCCCATCGCCCTGGCCGGTGGCACGCTCATCGTAGGCGGCCTCTATATGCTCACTAACGCCGCCATCCAGTACATCCTGCCTGCCGCCACCCTCGCCGCTGCCGACCGGCCCGCCGCGGACGCGCTCAAGGTGGTGATGCAGTCGCACGGCCTGGCGTGGGGGGCGGCACTTGTCTCCATCGGCATGGCTGTCAGCATCTCCGCCACGCTCGTCGGCACTACGCTTTCCGGCGCGCGCATCAGCTTCGCCGCCTCACGCGACCGGCTCTTCTTTCAGCGCATGGCCCGCGTCAACCCGCGCTTCCAAACACCAGCAGTCGCGCTCATCGTGCAATCCGCGTTGGCATCGCTTTTGATCTTTGCCACAGGACGCTTCCAGGCACTTTTCTCACTGGCCATCTTCGCGGAGTGGCTCACCTACGGCCTTGCCGTCAGCACGATCTTTGTCTTCCGTCATCGCGATACACCGGCCGGTAGACCCCGCGCATTTTCAGTACCGGGCTACCCGCTGGTACCCGCCCTGTTCGTAGCGGCAGCACTGGGCCTTACCATATTCGAGTTTGCTGACCAGCCCCTCAACTCAACCTTGGGCACGCTTGTCATTCTTTGCGGCATCCCCGTTTACATGCATTTCAACCGGAAGCGTCAACGCATGCTCCGGCGTGGCGAAATCCTCTCCTGACAGAAGACGGCAAGCCTCAGACGAACATCACCAAACGCAGGCATTGCATTCCTGTCATTGTCATTGTTCTGCCTGACGTAGCAGGAGAACGGATTAGCTCCAGGCGCGTCGCTCGACGACGCGTTGATATACCTTTACGTACTCGCCTGCGGGAGCCTCCCACGAAAAGTCCTCTGCCATGCCACGCCGCATCATGGCTTCCCACGCCGGCTTGTCTTGGAAGAGGTGAAGAGCGCGCCGGATCGCCGCCATGAAGTCTCCGGGATGGTAGCCGTGGAACTTGAACCCGTTCCCCGCGCCGTCCGGCATCTCGCTTACCGTGTCCTCCAGGCCCCCGGTCGCCCGCACCACCGGAACTGTGCCGTAGCGAAGGCTATACATCTGGTTCAAGCCGCATGGCTCGTAGTGCGACGGCATCAGCGTGATGTCGCTGCCTGCCTCGATCTTGTGCGCCGTCGTCACATCGTAGCGAATGTCGACGCGCAGCTTCTCCGGGTAGCGTGCCGCAAGCTCGCTGTAGAGCCGTTCGTAATACTCTTCACCCTTCCCAAAGACGATCAGCGCAACATCCTCCTGCATGAGGTCCGGCATGACCTCCGCTAGCAGATCGAATCCCTTCTGCGTCACAAAACGCGATGCAATGCTCAGCAGGGGCGTGCTCTCCGCAATGTGATCCAGGGCAAACGCGTGGAGCAGATCACGGCGGCACTCCCGCTTGCCGCGAAAATCCTCTGGCATGTAATGGGCCGCAATGTGCGTGTCGCGCGATGGATCCCACTCTCCGTAGTCCA
Source organism: uncultured Terriglobus sp. (assembly GCA_964251045.1). GTDB lineage: Bacteria > Acidobacteriota > Terriglobia > Terriglobales > Acidobacteriaceae > Terriglobus. The sequence goes on from CAXUHI010000046.1 coordinate 4,204, forward strand.
CGCCATTCAGGATGCCGGTGAGATCATCCGCCCGTCGCTGGAAGACCTCTTCCAATCCCTCCCCGAAGTCCGCCGTTTGTATCTCAAGCGCATACTTGCGGCTCACCGTCGTCAGCGCGTCGGCGTACACCGCTGCTCCCTGCAACAGGTTCACCTTGTTGTGCAACTCCAGCCGCGCGTGCGTATACATGTCCCACGGCAGCAATAAGCGCGGCACAATCTCCGCCGGAAACTTGCCCTGGTATCCCGCGTTGTGAATGGTAAAAACACATGGCACTTTGCGCAGCACCGGATCGTAGTAGTACAGGGAACGCAGGTACACAGGCACAAGCGCCGTCTGCCAGTCATGCGCATGAAAGACATCAGGCGCGCCAAGTGCTTTGCAAGCTTCGAGCACCGCCCGGCTGAAGAGCGCGAACCGCTCCCAGTTGTCCGGGTAATCTCCGCCCGGCGTCGCATAGAAGTCTTCACGGTCGAACATCTCCGGGCACTCGACGTAGTGCACCTGCACGCCATCGTGCACGCCGCCGTCCAGGATCCGCGCAAACCGCTGGTAGCCGGGGAACGGTATCGTAATGCTCGCGACTACGACTGGCAGGTTCGGCAGTTCACGCGCAACCGCACGGTAGTACGGCACAAAGGTCGTAACACGATGCCCGGCACGCACCAGCGCCGGCGGCAGCGCACCCACCACATCACCCAGGCCACCCGTCTTGGCCCAGGGTGTGCACTCCGGTGACGCGAACACAACGTGCATGAGAACTCCTTGGAGGCACGATACGCCTTTGTTGGCCTGGCATCATGCGGGGTCGCGTTACGCTTGGTATGCGTACACCCATCGGATGCACACACGCAAGCCAAAGCTCGGGCAAAACTTTCTGGTGGACGACGCGGCCCGCCATCGCATCGCCGACGCGCTTGGCGATGTGTCAACCCGCACCGTGATCGAGATTGGGCCGGGACGCGGTGCGATTACCAGCATTCTGGCGCGGCGTGCGCGACGGCTGGTCTGCATCGAACTGGACCGGGCGCTTGCGGCTGAGTTGCGCTTCCGCTTCCGCAACGATTCTCCGGTCGAGATCGTGGAAGCGGATGTGCTGCAGAGCGATCTCTCGGCGTTCGTTTCCCCGGATGAACAGGCGCTCGTGGTCGGAAACCTGCCGTTTTACATCACCAGCGACATCCTGCTGCATCTCTTCCAGCACTCAGCCCGGCTGGAGCTTGCCATCGTCATGACCCAGCGTGAAGTCGCTGACCGCGTCGCCGCAGTGCCCGGAACCCGTGAGTACGGCCTGCTCTCAGCCACGGCACAGATGCGGGCGCAGGTGAATGAGCTGTTCACCCTGCCTCCCGCCGCATTCTCACCACCACCGGACGTCTATTCAACCGTGTTGCGCATGCGCTTTGCCCCGCGGTTCACCGAACTCGGCATCATCGACCCGCGGCGCTTCGATCGCTTTTTAAAGCAATGCTTTCAGCAGAAGCGCAAGACCCTGGCGAACAACCTTCGCGCGGCAGGATACCCCGTAATCAGCATTTCTCCTTCACTTCTTGCAGCGCACGTGAGTCCATCAGCACGCGCCGAAGAACTCCCTCTGGAGAGCTTTGCGACACTCTTTCGCAGTATGCAGGACGTATCAGTACTCGCGCAGTCTTGAACCTTTGACTTGAATGCCGGTTCGGCATGCATCTCAGATGATCGTGACGACCTTTGCGACCACACCCAGGATCGTTGTGATGGCCGAAAGCACATTTCCTACGTTGTCGAGGCGATCCAATGCAGTCTTTAGAGCAGCGGTACTGTCCTTCAACGCGTTTTCATTGGCGCACATCTGGGTGGCGATCTTCGACAGAATAGCATTGGACAGCGACGAGATTGCCGCCTGGACATGCAGCAGCTGTTTGCTGGCATCAATGCGCTCCTGCTTGCTGCCATTGTCCAGCTCTGCCTGCCACTCCGGCGAGAGCAGCTTGTTGCGCGTGTCGTTCAGCGTGGCCAGTGTTTCCGAGTACAGTTCCGTGGCGTTCATCGGTTCACTCCGTTAGTTCGTGCTTTGCGCGGCCGAGGCGTACCCGGCCATCTGCCCGATTGCTTCAAACAATGCTTTCAGATCGAGCTTCGTATCCTTGCTGCTTAGCAACGTGCGATACGCTTCATGCAGTTCCTTGATGGCCTTTCCCGCGGCTTCCGCGCTGTCGATGACGGCGGTGCGTTGCAGAAATGCGGCACGGTCATCAGACCACCGCCGCGGCAGCGGACCAGCCGCGATGTACGGCGCGACGACGCGTGTCTGTTCCTCTTGGAGCGACGCAGCATCCGTGTTGGCCTGCATCTGCTGGGCGATGGCTTTGACCGCTGATTCCTGCAATGCGAGCGCCTCGTCGATGTCTTTGCCATGCTTTGCCATCTCATCGTTCAAGGCCTTCAGCTCAAAGCGAGCCATCGCCAGAGTGGTTACAGGCGCCAGACCGGACTTGAGATCGCTTGACCCGATCTTGATCGAACCAATCTTCGGGTTCAGCGAAGCGATAGCATCCGCCAATCCGCTCACATGCTCCGCGGCACCCCGCGATGCCTTACCGCTGGTGATGTCCGTGATGGCGGCAAAATACTTCCCCAGCAGTGCCGCATGCAGATCGATGGTACGGAGATTCTGCAGATAAGTTTGCGCCTGGCGATCCTCGCTGATAAGACGGGCCCTGTACTCCGCGTCCTTGCCTTGCGTACCCTCCGCGTTTGCGCGTGCGCTCACCAGCGAGGCCGATCCGGCGGCGATGAACGCAACACCGGCGTCCTGAAAGAACGTGTGCGCCGCCGTGACATACGCTGTGCCCGCCGCGGCAAAGTCGCCGAACTGCCTCAGACTCCGCTCGTCACATCCACCGGCGCATACACAAAACAACAAAGTCAGTGCCGCCGTCAGCGCTCTACGTTGCATTCAGAATCCTTGCTTCAGCTTCAATGGTTTGGCCATTCTGACACATGCCACGCACGCTGCGAAGACTTTTCTGACGACTGAAAGGCTGGGCTACTGCCCAGCGCTCTTGCTGTCTTGTATCTCTGCCAACGCTAGAAGCTGCTGCGCCCGGGTCCGTACCCGCTCCAGAAGTGCATCATCTGTCAGAAGGCTCTGAAGCGTAGGCCGGATCGCGCTGATTTCCAAAGCACGGCCCTCCTTCACGTCATCACTCAGCCGGATCATCACCGGGTCAAGGCCCAGCCGGTCATAACGGTGCAGCCGCTCCAACTCCAGCCCGGCCTGCAACGTGTTCACGGTGGCAAGAAGATAGTCCAGCACCTCGCCCAGCGGCTTGTTGTCTGTGTAGTTGAAGGTGCAGTGCACCGCCGCGCCATTCACCGGGGCATAGGTGAACGTCTTTGCACCCATGTTGGCCAGGCCCTTTGATTTCGTCTCGCATGGCTGCAAGCCATTGCTCCGGCTCAGCAGCATGCCAAGCCTCGTCCGGCCTGCCTTTGACATGTCGAACGTCATGACACCGTCGCCAGTTCCCTTTTCCGGCTTGCCTGTGTACTCCGCCGGGCCACGCGGCGGAATGACGATACGCCAGTGCGGTACAGGCAGTCCTGGACGGTCATATTCCACGGTGAGCTGGTACGGACTTGCCCCGGTCTGGCCATGGCTCCATACGCATGCAAGATTGAGCCAGAGCAGGACGGCCACAGAAACAAACAGCTTCATCGCACTCCCATGCAGGCTTCGGTTTGCGCCGTATGCGCGTGGCAGATCGCGATCGCCAGCGCATCAGCGGCATCGGCCGGCTCGGGCGCCCGCTCCAGACCGAGAAGCCGCGCCACCATGAACTGCACCTGTTCCTTGGCGGCAAGTCCGTAGCCAGTGACCGCGCTCTTGATGGAGAGCGGCGCATACTCCGCAACCGGCAGATTGCAGCTCGCCGCTGCCAGCAACGCCACGCCCCGCACATGGCCCAGCTTGAGTGCACTCTTCGCATTCGCGGCAAAGAAGACATCCTCAATCGCAACCACGTCCGGAGCATACAACGCCATCAACGCGGTCAGCTCGGCATACACCTGCTTTAGCCGCTGCGGTGTGCGCTGCCTCTTGTCCAGCCGAATGGCACCTGCGGACACTGGAACCAGCTTGCGTTCGCGCGGAGTCTCCACCACCTGCAGCACACCCCACCCGGTAAGCTCTGTACCGCAATCGATGCCAAAAATACACATATCGTGAGTGTAACGATATAGATGCAACTGTCCGGCCGTACTGCTGGCAGAACCTCGCGCTCACCACTCGTCCTTCTCTGCTGCATCTGCGCGCCGGATGTGCTGCCGGAGCTTACGCAGAGCATATGACGTCCGCGTGCTGTCAAAAATCTGGAACGCCGTGTTGCGGCAAAGGGCAGCCTTACAGAACTGTTACATGGCACACCCCTGCCAGCGCGTTAGGGTCAGAAGTGTGGCGTGACGCATCCGCCCGGAAAGCAGAACTGGATGTCCCCTGTTGTTACCGAAGAACGTACCGTGACTGCACCTCTGAATACGGCACCCATCCGCATCGTAGCTTCCGTGGCGGCGGAGCGCGAGAGAGTCAAACAGGATCTCCGCCTTGGCCGCGAGCACCAGCAAGGCCGTGTCAACTGGATTACCTCCATCTTTATGGGCCTGTTTCATGTGGGAGCCATCGCCGCCCTCTTTTTCTGGTCCTGGCGCAATGTCATTGCCTTCGGGGTTATGTATTTCCTTGCCATCAACGTCGGCATCGGCATGTGCTATCACCGGCTGCTCACCCATCGCGGCTACCGCGTCCCCCGCTGGCTTGAGATCGCGCTAACTGTCTGCGGAACCTTGGCCCTCGAAGGCGGACCCATCTTCTGGGTGGCCACGCACCGTGTGCACCATCAACACAGCGACCAGGACGGCGATCCACACACACCAAATGAAGGCACCTGGTGGGCACACGCCGGCTGGATTCTTTCAGGCCGCGCCCTCCATTCTGAAACAGCGCTGCTCGGCCGCTACGCTCCGGACCTTACCCGCGATCCCGCGCAGCGCTGGTTAAGCAAATACCACTGGCTGCCGCTGACCACCGCTGGCTTTCTCCAGATGGGCATCGGGTACGCTCTGGCCGGTGTCAAAGGCGCGCTCGGCATGGTGCTGTGGGGAACGTTCCTCCGCGTCGTCGTCGGCCTCCACGCCACATGGCTGGTCAACTCCGCAACGCACCTCTTCGGCAGCCGCCGCTTCCAGACCAAGGATGATTCACGCAACAGCTGGTGGGTCGCTCTGCTCACCGGTGGTGAGGGCTGGCACAACAACCACCACGCGCACCCCGTCAGTGTCCGTCACGGCCTCACCTGGTACGAGTTCGATGTGAACTACTACGGCATCTGGGTCATGCAGAAGCTCGGCCTTGCCAAGAAGGTACATATCGCCAAGTGGGATCCCGCCAACCCCAAGCCCGCCGGGGTCTAACGACACATACGCAACACCGGACCCACCTTCGCGCAGCGAGGGTGGTCTTCCGTTGAGGAGAGGCCAAGGCGCACAGCCATCCGGCGTGCAACTCTTCGCCCCCGCCTCTCCACCTACAATAAACAGCGATGAACATCACGCGCCGACGCGGAGCCATCGCCTTCTTTGTCACGCTAGGCATCTGCCTGGTGGGAATGGCTGTCGCGCTCAACGTGGGATGGTTGATCCTGACCGTAAACGAGCGCCGGGTCGCGTACGTTGTTCTGGGCATTATCTTCTTCGGCGTCCTCATCGCCGGTCTCATCCTCAACACCATCTTCCTGGTGCGCGAAATCCGCCGCAACGAGCGGCAGGACAGCTTCCTGAACGCCGTCACGCACGAGCTCAAGACGCCGATCGCATCCATCCGCCTCTACCTTGACACACTGCAACGCAGGCCGCTGGATGAAGCACAACGCCAGGAGTTCTACACCCGCATGCGCGAGGATAACGATCGTCTGCTGGCCACGGTGGAACAAATTCTGCGCGCGGGCGAGGCAGGTGCGAAAGGCGTTCAGCGCAACCTGAAGGCGCGCACACCCGTAGACCTGCGCGCCTTGACCGCCAGGTGCCTGGAGGAAACCGTCCGGCGTCATCACCTCTCGGATGACGCTGTCTCCCTGGATGACCAGACGCATGGCGCGGCTGCGCTTGTGCGTGGCGACGAGGATGAGTTACGTTCCGCCATCCTTAACGTCTTGGACAATGCCGTCAAGTACTCGCCCGCAGGCGTCCACATCACGGCCGAACTGACCACGGTACGGCGTGACGAGATCGTGTTGCGCATCACGGACACTGGCGTAGGTATTCCGCCCGCACAACTCCGGCGAGTCTTCCACCGCTTCTATCGTGTGGGCGGACACGCCGCGGCCAAGGTTAAAGGGACCGGGCTGGGCCTCTTCATCGTCCGTGCCATCGCACGCCAGCACGGCGGCGAAGCCACTGCGCAAAGCTACGGCGAAGGGCGAGGGACCACCATCACGTTGCACCTGCCAGCCATGCAGCCCGTAACTGAGAGCCGGGAGGTGGTCGCCACATGAAGCAGCCTGACCAGCCATTGATCGCCCTCGTTGAAGACGAGGAACATCTCGCAGATGCATTGATCTTCAATCTCAAGGCTGAAGGGTATCGCGTGCACCACGAAGCCGAAGGTGATGCCGCGCTGGAGTGGCTCCAGCAGACACCGGATCGCCCCTCGGCGGTTCTGCTGGATATCATGCTGCCAGGGGTAGACGGCTTTACCATCGCAAAGGCATTGCGCGCACGCCAGGACTTTACTCCTATTCTGATGCTTACCGCGCGTGACCGCCCGGAAGACGTGCTGGCGGGCTTTGAAGCCGGCGCGGATGACTACCTGAACAAACCGTTTGACCTCTCCATTCTTCTGGCGCGGCTCAACGGCCTGTTGCGCAGAATGCAGTGGCAGCAGTCTGCCCCCGCAGTCCAACCGGATCCTGAGCCGGTACAAGAGATCTATGTATTCGCGGAAAAAACCATTCGGTTCGACACCCTGGAAATCCTGGCAAACGGGGTGACGACGCGCCTGACGCTCATGGAAGCCGACCTGCTGCGCTATCTGCTGCAGCGCACAGGACGTGTCGTCTCCCGAAAGGAGATCTTGGAGGAGGTGTGGCGCGTTCGTGAAGACACGGACACACGCGCCATCGACAACTTCATCGTCCGGCTGCGGCGCTACCTGGAGGACGATCCCGTAAAGCCAAAACATCTCATCACGGTACGGGGCGTAGGATACCGATTTGTCACAGACGCACCATAGTGCACGCGCCCCGCGTCCAAACGCTACACTGATGCCGAAAGCAGTCTGCAGATCATGCGCATCCTGACGCGGTACGTCCTTCGCGAGGTCGTGTCGCACGCCCTCTTGGGCGGCGTGCTGTTTACCTTTGTGCTTTTCATGCGCGATCTGGGACGCATCCTCGAACTCCTGGTGCGTGGATCGGCCACCATCCAGGAAGTTGCGCTTGTCTTCCTCTATACCCTTCCCAGCACATTGCTGCTCACCATACCCATGGCGGTTCTGGTGGGCATCCTGCTCGGTCTCAGCCGTTTGTCCGCTGACAGCGAAGTCACCGCCATGCGCGCCGCCGGCATCGGCGTCATGCATTTTGTCCGCATGGTCTCCATTGCCGCAAGTGCGGCGATGCTTTTCGGGCTCTTCAATTCGTTGTATGTCGCTCCCCACTCCGCCGCGGCACTGCTCCGGCTTGAAGCGTCGCTCAAGACCCAGCAGGCCAGCTTCGAGGTGCAGCCACGCGTCTTCTATGAAGATTTCAAGGACTACGTCCTCTACATTCAGGATGCGGAACCCATGCGGGGTGCAACGCTCTGGAAGCATGTCTTTCTGGCGGATCTGACCGAGCCTGCGAGCCCGCGCGTGACCACCGCAGAGCAGGCCATTGTCTTGCCCGGCCCACAGGGTTCACTGCGCCTGCACTTCCGGGACGGCTCAAAGCACGAGACTTCGCCCAGGGACGCCAACCAGTATGATGTCTCCACCTTCTCGGAGACAGATACACCCATCCAGACCGGTGCGCAGGAGGACCTCAAGCTGGGCCATGCGGACACGCCGCTCGTCGCGATGCCGGCAGGCGAACTTTGGCGTAACCGCCATGCAGCACAGGGTCGCGCCTACCTCATCGAACTCCACAAGCGCTTTTCGTATCCGCTGGCCTGTATCGTGCTCATGCTGGTCGGCGTGCCGCTCGGGCTGATCTCAAGGCGTGGCGGCAAGAGCACCGGCTTCGTCCTCACCGTCGCGCTCGTGTTTGTGTACTACTTCGTGTCTTCTGTTGGCATCGCGTTGGCCAAGCAGGGCAAGTTTTCCGCGGGCCTTGGGGTATGGTCGGCCAACCTGATCTTCGCGATCGCGGGTGCCGTTCTTCTGCGCCAGATCGCTGTCGGTGGCATCACACCGCGCGGAACGGCGCTGGTCCGCATGGCTTCCCGGCTTGGCGCGGCACTGGAACAGTACCTCCCGTCCCGCCTTCGCGGCAGCACCGCTGAAGCGGAGCAAGCCACGTCACACGCCGCACCAAAGAGCACACACAGGCCTCGCAACAGCCGGTTCCCGCTCATCTTCGACGATTACGTCATGCGCGAATTTCTCACCACCTTTGGCCTTGTTCTGGCCTCTCTGCTCGTGCTGTCGCTCATCTTCAGCTTCTTTGAACTGATTGGCGACATCGTCCGCAATCGCACCCCACTCATCACCGTCGGTGATTACCTCCTGAACCTCATTCCGTACATGCTGTACAACCTGACACCGCTGTGCGCGCTTCTGGCTGTCCTGGTCACGCTGGGTGCAATGAATCGCTCCAGTGAGTTAACCGCGATGAAGGCAAGTGGCGTCAGCCTCTATCGCCTGATTGCGCCTTTGATTGTCCTTTCCGCCATCCTGGCTACAGCCTTGTTCGCCTTTGATCAGTTTTATCTGCCCACGGCCAATCGCGAGCAGGAAGCCCTCCGGTCCGTCATCAAGGGCAAGCCCGCACAAACCTTCCTGCGCCCTGACCGCAAGTGGATCAGCGGACAGCAGGATTCCGTCGGCCAGCCCGCGCGCATCTTCTACTACCAGTTCTTCGACCCGGC
>CAXUHI010000047.1:0-10439 GCA_964251045.1 uncultured Terriglobus sp.
AGGTCGGGGCTGTTGACTTTGTACTTGCCCTGGATCTGGTTCACCATCAACAGCGAATCGCTGACCACGCGGACGCGCGAACAGCCGTTCTCGAGTGCCCATTGCAGCACGGCGAGAAGGCCGCTGTACTCCGCGAAGTTGTTGGTCTTGAAGCCAAGAAACTCTGACAGCTCGGCCAGCACCGTACCGTCTTCCGCCGTGATGACCGCACCGTAGCCGGCCGGGCCGGGATTGCCACGCGCGCCTCCATCGCAGTGCGCCAGCACCGTCTTGCCTTCAATGCTGGCCTTGCGCGTGGAAGCAGGTGCGGCGAAAAGATTTCCAGAGGACATCTTCCGATTGAAGCAGCGAAGCGGCCTATCAGCAAGTCGCTCCGGCAGTACCGGTGGACGTCTACAGCAGCGTGGAGCCGGTGATGAAGATCTGGTCGGGCTTGTTGCCCAGCAGGCGGTAGAGCGCAAACTGCCGTGTCTGTTTTCCGCGGAGTTCCATCAGGAGTGACGCGCGATTGCTGCCGTCCGCATCGACCACGTCGATGAGCCGGTAACGCGGAATGCGGTCCAGGTGCGCGGCGTCGGTAATGGTGCGCATGGCCGGCTGCAGCTTGCCATCGGCATCCGTTTGGGCAACCACCGTGACAAAACGTTCCGGCGTATCACTGGAGGCGGGTACACGCGCCGAGTAGGTGTAGGTAATCGGTGCGGAAAAGTAGAGTTGATGCGCCGAGAGTTGCTCGTCCGCAAAGGTGAGCGGTGCGGTGTGGGACGGCGCTGGAGCTTTCAGCTTCACTCGAGCGGTTGCTTGCCGTGTGACGGCTCGTGACGCGACGGATAGCGGCTTTGCCGCGGTTGCAGGCTGTGCGGCAACAGTGCCCTCAGGGGCGTCCGTTGCGAGGGCAGGATTGGCGGCCACGGCGCGCGCCATTTCTTTCAGCATGCCGAGTGCGGCGGCGCGTTCAGTGGCCGATGCGAAGTGATAGGTGAAATCGTGAGTCGGCCGGTCTTTAACGTCGCTTACGGCAACGATGGCATCGAGCGGCTGCGAGAGCGCTGACGGCGGAGAAGCGTTCTGTGCAGCAGTCATGGCAGCAGGCTTGGGCGCTGGAGTACGCGTTGAAGCGGGCGCATCCGGTGCGGGCGACGTCAGGTGTCCGCGCCGCAGCACAGGACTGCCAGACGTGGTGTCGCCTGCGGTGATGTTTCCTCCCTCCGCCACGGTGTCGTTGACGTTTGTTGTGAGCGCGGCTTGCTTTGAAGCAGGAGCAGAAGCATCACTGGCCTGTGCCGAGCTGGACGTCAGCAGTGCTTTTGCGCGTTCGCGGCCCGCGAGTTCGATGGGGTCCGGCGGCAACGCATTGGGATCGTTCTCGTCCGTTGTCCTGTGGCGGATGGTGGGCCGGTCAGGGTCGTCTGCGGGGCTGCTGTTCGCCGTAACGGTTGCAGCGGGTGGTTTGGGAGACTTCTTGTCCGGCTTGCCCTGTGCTCCGGTGTTGTGTGCGGAAGACTCCGGCGAACGATGGAGGGTAGGACGCTCCGGGTCAGGCGCGTTTTTGTCGCGGGCGTCATCCGCCAGGGAAATCTTCTCCGGGCGATCCACATCGTCGTCGCGGCACGGGTCAGACCCAGCATCGCGTCCCGCAGGTGTTCCGGTTTCTGCGGAAGCTGGTTTCGAGCCGAAGCGGGGACGTCCATCGTCCTTCGCACCGGCCTCCTGCACCACGTGTGCGTTGCCGCAGTTCGGGCGGGCCCTCGCCGCCTTCGGAGGTGCAGGCGGCACCACCCGGCCATAGCCGACCCAGCCGTCATCAAACGGGGTGGTGCCTGCAGTCGCGCTGCCTGCGAAATTTCGCGAAGCGACTAGGTCCAGATAGTCCTGCCGTACTCCGCTCCGCTGCAAGTCGTAGCGAAGTCCAGTGTCCAATGCAAACGGGATGGGACGGGCCAGGTAGATGCCTGCATCTTCAAAGTGCCCGGCGATGAAAAGGGAGACCGGCGTCAGACGAGCTGCCTTTGGATGTTGGAGATCGCCGACGTACTCGTAGACAGCGACCGCACGTGTGACCTGCTCCGGCTTATCTACGCGGTGCATCTGGCCCAGAGCCGATGGTGCGATGTACTGCGACAACAGGGCCGCAGAAGCAACGAGCGTAGCCGGGGCAAACTTTATCACACGTATTGGACGATGCTTTCGCCCGGAAGGCAACTCTCCGTGCGGCGAGACAGCGTTGCGCATACCGGAGCGCGCCGGGGCTCTTCGTTTACCCTACCTAGAAACGCCCCGCGGGTGGCTTTCCGCATCGTATCAATCGCAACGAAAGTGAGCGCATTGTTGAAGATCGCATCTCCCTACCTGATCCCTCCTAAGCACAAGGTTCGCCTCAAGGACCACGACTCCGGTGACATGGGAGGGTTGAAGAACGAGGATGACGGGAAAGCCCTCTTGCAAAAGCACTTAAAGCGGTTGGACACCCTGCAAGAGGTGCTATATGGAGGCGGCGAGCGTGGCTTACTGGTGATACTTCAGGGCATGGATACCGCAGGCAAGGATGGAACGATCCGGCATATCTTTTCGGGCGTGAATCCGCAGGGCTGCGACGTGGCATCGTTCAAAGTGCCCACCCCACTCGAGGCGCGGCACGATTTCCTGTGGCGCTGCCATACTGCCGTGCCATCGCGCGGCATGATCGGCATCTTCAACCGGTCGCACTATGAAGATGTGCTCTCACCGCGCGTGCATGGCCACATGAACAAGAAGACGGCACGCGAGCACATGCGCCAGATCAACGAATTTGAGGACATGCTGGTGGACAACGGAATCGCCGTACTGAAGTTTTTCCTTCACATCTCCAACGATGAGCAGAAACGGCGACTGCAAGCCCGCATTGACGATCCGGACAGGCATTGGAAACTTTCGCCCTCTGACTTCTCCGAGCGCAAATTCTGGGACAACTACCAGGAATGCTATGAGGAGATATTCGAGGAGACCAGCCGTAAACACGCGCCGTGGTTCGTCATTCCAGCGGATAGCAAGTGGTACCGCAACATCGCCGTCTCACGCATCATCGTGCAGGCGCTGGAGGAGATGGACTTGCATTATCCGAAGGCGACCGTCGATGTCTCCACGCTGAAGCTATAGCGTGATCAGAACAACGGCGGGGAGCGCAAGGGCCATGCCCCAGCGCTGCCGGACGGAGGTGCGCTCCTTCAAGAGCCACGCCGCAAGGAGAATCGTTGACGCCGGGTAAATGGAGGCAAGCACCGCGGCGATATCCAGGCGGCCGGCATGGGTGGCAGCAAGGAAACTGAGGTTACCGCATGTGTCGAGAGCCGCGCCCATGATGATCCATCCCAGCGTTCCCGACCGGTCGCGCGCTGGAGCGGTAACCTGTGTTCGTTGGAGAAGGACGAGGCTGATCAACAGGACAGCGGACACGGACGCACTGCCGATGCGTGCTGTTGCCATGGGCCACAGCAAGCCGCCGGTCCCTGCCAGCTTTAGCATGACGAAGTACACACCAAATCCAAAGCCGCTGAGCGTTGCAAGGACGACAGCGTTTCGTGAGGCCTGAACGTCGTGCTCCGAGGGGCTTGCAATCAGCCAGATGGACGCCCCTGCAGTAAGAAATCCGAACAGACGCAGCCAGCCCGGAAAGCCTTCGGTAACGGCCGAGACGACGGCGGGAACGGCTGCGCACAGCAGACCACTGACAGCCGCTGCGGATCCCATGTGCCCGCTTGCCAGCGCCATGTAGAAGCCGACCAGCGAGATGCCAGCAATCATGCCGCCGCCAACTCCCCACAGCAGGGGTGCGCCGTGCGGAAACGGGTCGCGATGTAGAAGCGCGAGGAAACTGACCGCGCCAAGACTCAAGACATGGCCGACAAGAACGACCATCAGCGCCGCGCGTACACCCCGCCCAGCACGCTGCACGGCGATGGAGCCGGAGAAGTCGCCTCCACCCCAGAACACCGCGGCAAGCAGGCCGAGAAAAACACTGCCTGAGAAGAGCGCGTGCATGGCTCCGCTATTGCGGACCGGCGGCCGGGCGCAGGCCGGAGTCCGCGCCACTGCGCAGCACATTCTCTGGAGTAGGATAGTAGCCCCGTTTGGCCGTGACGACCAGGTCGGGCCGCAGAACGCGCACTTCCGTGGTGCGGAATTTGCCATCCGTAATCGGCTCATTGGAGTAGTAACCGACGGTGTACTGCACACGGACATCTTCCGCTACCTTGGCGAAACTCTGCTCGATACCCTTGATGCGGTACTCGGAGACTGCTTCGCCGCCTGTCTGCGCGCAATACTGCGGAAGGATGTTGCCTTTCATCTCAAACGGGATGTGATACCGGTCAAGCCACCCGACGTACTTTGTCGCGGAGTCGCCCACCACCGTCGCGTACACGGCGATCTTTTCGGTTTGCAGAAGATGAATGTTGTCCCTAAACTTGGCGGTGGAACCGTACTCCTTGCCGTCGCTGACGACGTAGATGATGCGGCGGCGATTATCCGGTCGCTTGGCGAGGCTTTGGGCCGCCATGAGGATCGCATCGTTCAGCGTGTGGGTTTCTTTCGGAACGTTCACATACGTGCTATTCGAATTACGTACAGGTGAAGTGTTCGGATCGAATTGACGCCCATTGATGCTGGTGGTTTGCGACATCGGGCCATCCGGTGTGTACAGCAGCGCATCCCGCCCACGGCCCTTGGACTGGTTCAGGACGGCGTTGATGCGGGCGCTGGTCGCTCCGGTGTAGTCGGTCCGCAGGGTCGGCCCATTGTTGTAGGTAAAGATCGCCATTTCGTCGTACGGTGTAAAGGCGCCGGTCAGCGCGCCCAAGGCCGTGTTAACGCGGTCCATCACATCCTGAGGCAATGTCTGGTCTACGACAAATGCGACCGAAAGCGGGTACGGATCACTGGTGAACAGTCGAATCTGCTTTCGAACGCCATTCTCGTAGACTCGGACCTCGCGCCAATCGACCGCAGGCACCAGAGCACCGCTCTTGTCCTTAACAGTGAAAGGAATCTGGACGAAGTTGACGTTGGCACGAATGGTCCCGACGCGTCCGCCGGGGCCGAGTTCAGCCTTGATATCCGGTGCGGCGTCCTCCGGTTCCTTAGTTGGGGCTGCGGAAGAGAGCGTTGCCGTGGGTGCCGGACCGGCGCTGCCATCGTCTGCGCTCGCGCTGGAGCTTGCAGGTATACCCTTGCCAGGTGTCACGGTCACACCCTCCGGCAGCACCTGCGGCCGCGGCGTATCAGGAAGTGCCTGCGCCTGCGGAGTGTCCGGCAGCCCCTGCGTGTTGGCAGTCTGAGCGCACAGGACTGCGGCTCCCATGCTTGTTGCCGCCCAGATGCATACTGCCATCAACCCTGACTTCACGCAAACTCCTCTTGAACAGTCTCAGACTACCAGTCCGTCTGTCGTACCGGTTGGACGCCCGCGGGTAGGGCTTCGTTGCCGTCACCGGTGCGGGGAGCGAGCTCAATGCGCCAAACTGGTGAGGTTCGCCCGTAGACTCAGGCCAGGCGTCCTTCGTCCAATGATCTGTATGGGTCTTTTTCGCTTCTTGCTGCCAGCACTCCTTTTCACTGTCTCCGTTGCGTCGACGTACGCGCAAGAGGCGCCGTCACCGGGCGGACCTCCACCTGCCAGCAATGCACCTCCGCCTGACCCATCCGTAGCCGAAGGCGAAACGCTGCGCGTGCGCGTGAACCTGGTGAACACCTACTTTTCGGCGCGCGACAAGGGCGGATATCTTTCAAGCCTGCACAAGGATGACTGCCAGGTGTTCGAGAACAAGGAACAGCAGACGATCAAGAACTTCACGCAGGAGAAGAACCTGCCTTTGACCATCGGCATGCTGCTGGACACGAGCCTTTCGCAGGAAAATGTATTGCCCCTGGAGCAGGAGAGCGGCGCGCAGTTCCTGAGAGACATTCTCACGCCCAAGGACGAAGCGTTTCTTATCTCGTTCGACATCAATGTTGATCTGCGTGCCGATTACACGAACAGCGTCAAGGAGTTGCGCCGAGCCTTGGAAAAGACACAGATCAACTCCGGCGCGGGCACCGGCTCAGTGACCGGCAATACGACTCCCAAAGGGACGCTGCTGTACGACGCAGTCTATCTGGCGACACACGACAAGCTGCATGACGAAGCCGGGCGCAAGGTGCTCGTGCTCCTGACCGACGGCGGCGACCAGGGCAGCAATACCAAGCTGAAGGAGGCGATCGAGTCCGCGCAGAAGGCCAACGCCATCATCTACGTCATTCTCATCAGCGATCAGGGATTCTTCGGGCAGTACATGGGCTTCAACCCGGCAGCAGACATGGACCGCCTCGCGCGCGAGACAGGTGGGCGTGTGATCAATATTGGCCACAATGCCAAGCGGTTGGATGAAGCCTTTGCGCAGATCAGCGACGACCTGCGCACACAGTACCTGGTCAGCTACACGCCGAAGAACCCGAGCCTGGACGGGACTTTCCGCAACATCAACATCACCTGCGGCAAAGATGTAAAGATCCAGGCCCGCAAGGGGTACTACGCGGTAGCCGATTCAAACACGGAGTAAGCAGCTACTGGTTAGTACTCTTTAGCGGTCGTGGTGCCACGCCATCAGCCGTCATCTTCACGGGCAGGATGTTGCCGTCGGTGTCGAACTCCATCCGGTCGATCGCCATGACGCGCTGGTTCGCGCCAGTCGTACCGGGCGGATGCCGATGGTAGACGATGTACCACTCGTCCGTTCCGGGAATCTGCACGACGGAGTGATGCCCCGGCCCATTGGCAATCGCAGAGTCCGTACTAAGAATCTTTCCAGCGCGAACAAACGGTCCAACCGGGCTGCTGGCTTTCGCATACGCGACGCCATAGGTCGAGTTCTCCCAGCTTCCCTCCGACCACATGAGGTAGTACACGCCCCTGCGCTTGATCATGAACGGGCCTTCGACGTAGTGCTCCGGCGTGATGTCTTTCACAGAGGCGGTATCGGCACCAAACGGGACGATGTGCCTCAGATCCTGCGAGAGCCGCGCCACCTCACAATGGCCCTGCCCGCCGTAGTAGAGGTACACCGCACCATCGTCATCCCGGAAGACCATGGGATCGATCGGCTGCGCGCCATTGTAAAAGCGGCTGATCAGCGGCTTGCCGAGCAAATCCACAAACGGACCGTCTGGTTTGTCGCTGACCGCCACGCCGATGCCGCCGGGGAACGTGTCCGTCTTCTGGATGTCGTTCGCCGCGAAAAAGAGGTAGTACTTGCCATCGCGTTTGATCGCGCTGGGTGCCCAGATGGCGTACGCTGCCCACGCGACGTTCTGTACGTCGAGCACGTCCTTGTGCTTCGTCCAGTGCACCAGGTCGGGCGACGAAAATGCGTCCAGCGACGTGTGCAGCAGGTAGACGGGATGGATGACGTGACCCGCACGCAACTTCTGCTGCAACGGGTTGAAGGTACTCTCGTCGCGCGAGGTGGTTTCCGGGTCTGACGAGGTGGGATAGATCCAGTATTGCTCGTCAAAGACGCGAATCTCTGGGTCGGCGTACCACCCCTGCTGTCCCAACGCGACAGTTTCCTGGGCGGGCAGGGCGGTAAGGCTCACAAGACCCGCGAATACGGCGAGAAGAATGCGGACGCGAGACAGCATAGGGTCTATTGTGCAGCATGTGTATGCCGCCCATCATCCAGGCGCAGCGCTCACGCCTCCATGGTGCCGCTGTACACAGCCATGCCAGCCACGGCATCCACGCCCATCGCATCCAGTTCATCCACTTCACGCTCTTCCTTAATGCCCCCAGCCACGATCAGTTGCTTTGCCGTGCAGGCGCGGAGGATGGCAGCCACGTCGATTGGAAATCCACTCATGGTCCCTTCCGTGTCCACGTGTGTGTAAAGAAATGCGGCACAGTCATTCTCCAGCCACGTGACAGCCTCTTCCGGCGTCAGGTCCACTTGTTCCTTCCAGCCCTTCACGGCAACCTTGCCGCCCTTCGTATCCACGGAGAAGACAAGTTGCTCTTCGCCAAGCGCCTTGTTCAGGCCCGCCGCGAACTCCAGGTTCAGAATGGGATGACGCTTCCGGTCCGCTTCGTTGTTACCGCCAAAAAGCCTGGATCCAAAGATCACGCGCTTTGCCCCAAGATCCAGCATGGCCTTGCCGTCGTCCGCTGTACGCAGGCCACCACCCACCTGGCACGTCAGGCGCGACGTGAACTGGCGAATTAAGGCCCGGTTGTCGCCCTGCCGCATCGCTGCGTCCAGGTCGATTAACTGCACCAATGGGTATTTGGAAAAACGGTGAATCCAGTACTCGAAATCATCAAACGCGAGCCGAAGTCTTTCGCCTTGCACAAGCTGGACGATCTGTCCGTTCATTAAGTCAATGGAAGGAATGAGCATCTGCGCTCAGTGTAGCGAACGCGATGCTGCACCTGCCACGACGAATCTTTGGAAGGGCGTGTTGTGGCAGTTATCCTGTACCTTGAATGAGCGTTCCCGGAGAACTCTTTATGAACCGGCTTGGGCTTGCAATCGTATGTTTCATCCTGGGTGTTCTCGCAGTTCCTGTTGCCGCCTACTTTTACCTGTCGTATGGTCATCCACCGGTAGCTGTTGCCGATCCATCTTTTCCCGCGGAAGCTGCCATCGTGCACAATCCGCTCCACGCGCGCATTGATCGCGAGATGCCTGGGGCCTCGCCCGTTCCTGTAAGTGAGCAGACGCTGACCGAGGCAGCCACGCTGTACAAGCAGCAATGTGCCTTCTGCCATGGTCTGCCGAACCACCCCGCAGCGCTGGCAGCCAATATCTTTCCGGGCGCACCGCAGCTTTGGGAGCGCCACCACAACGGTCAGGTCGTTGGTGTGTCTGACGATGAAGTGGGTGAGACTTACTGGAAGATCAAGAACGGTATCCGGCTCTCCGCGATGCCGTCATACGTCAAGCTGATAACCGACACGCAGATGTGGGAACTCTCGAATTTGCTCAAGAATGCCGACAAACCGCTGCCGGAAGCCGCGCAAAAGGCGCTTCAGCCAGACGGCACGTCGTTATAGAGATTCGACTTGCGAAGGATCCGGCACCCTCACAGCGGCTTACGCCGGAGATGCGGAGGCAATTGTGAAAGACTCAGGGCTGTCGCAGGCGCTCCAGCAAGGAGATGACAGTGCCTGTGTCGATTGCCTCTGCTGCCTTGACCGCGCCGGCTCGAAGATCATCGACGATGCCAGCCACAAGCAACACCGCGGCGGCATTCAACAGCACCACCTCCTGCCGCGGACCACGCTCACCTCGAAAAATATCGCGTAAGATACCTGCATTGGCCGCCGCATCGCCGCCCAGCAGGGCATCCTGCGATGGCTCCAGCCCTGCATCGTGCGGCGTCACCGTAAACTGCCTTATTTCCGCACCCCTGATCTCCGCAACCAGGCTCTCACCACGCAGAGACAACTCATCCAGCCCCCCCGCCCCGTGTACAACCAGTGCGTGGTGCATGTGGCCCGCGATGGCCAGGGCTTCTGCCACTAGGGGCACAAGATCAGGAGAATAGACACCGATCACCTGCCGCCGCGCACCCGCCGGGTTGGTCATGGGGCCAAGCACGTTGAATACCGTACGGAAGGGCAAGGCGCGCCGGACCGGCAGCACTTGCTGCATTGCGGGATGCATGTGCGGAGCCAGCAAGAAGGCGAAGCCGTGCCGCCGAAGAGCAGCCGCGGCAGACTCCGGCGTGTGTTCGGTGGGTACGCCAAGCGCGGCGAGCACGTCCGCGGACCCGCACGCCGAGGTGACCGCTCGGTTGCCATGCTTGGCGATCTTTGCGCCGGCTGCACACGCCACCAGCGCAACCGCCGTCGAAATGTTGAAGGTACCACTGCCATCCCCGCCGGTTCCGCAGGTGTCCACCAGCATGTCACGTTCGGCGCCGGTGAGCGGCAGCTTGACAGCTGCGCTTCGCATCGCGTCTGCGAACCCGGCCAGTTCCGTTGCCGTCTCGCCGCGCTCGTGCAGCGCACTCAGCAGCGCAGACATCTCCTGTTGGCTGAAGTCACCCTCCAACAGCGCTTGCATCAGCGTATGTGCGTCCTCAAAGCTGAGCGCATCTCCGCCAACCACCACTGCATGCAGCAGCTCCACCGGTTCCATGCAGCTATCATCTCGCACAAACGTACTCAGTTGGCTGCGGTTCCAATCCGTCTCCTGTTCGTGACACAAGAGAAATGAACCACAGATCACCAACCACAGACAACGCCCAAGTGGCGCGATAACCGGACAGGTGTGCGGTACTCATTGCGGGATGTCACACGCCTTCGCTACCATCTCCCGTGTCAGCGACAATGTTAACGCCCGGAGTTTGATCCCCGATGAAGATTCACGAGTACCAAGCGAAGGACATCCTGCGGAAATACGGCGTTCCCGTCCCGGAAGGCGAGATGG
>CAXUHI010000048.1:0-10215 GCA_964251045.1 uncultured Terriglobus sp.
TGCCCATGGTGATGCCGTCGGAGATGGTGACGGTGTTGAACTCCATGGGCGTGCCACCGGCCTCGCGGACACCCTGCTTCACGGCGTCGGCCACTTGGCGCAGGTGGAAGTTGCAGGGGCCAATTTCCGTCCAGGTATTGGCAATGCCGATGATGGGCTTGTGCAGGTCTTCCTTGGAGAAGCCGACGCCGCGCAGATAGCTGCGTGCCGCCGCGCGGGACGGGCCTTCGGTGAGGACTGCGGAGTTACGTTTGCCGGGATCGAGTTCGTTCGTGCTCAAGTTACTTTCCTTTTGCTTCTTGTGTGTTGTCGGTAATTACATGGATATCGCGCTTATCATGGACCGGGAATGGATCACCTTGCGTAAGGAAAAGTGACATCCCCACGACGAAGTAAGATACAACCAAGAAAGCGAAGCTTTTCCAGCGGCGAGGGAAGGTAATGCATGACACTAAGCTACTCACAAGAGTCACGACTGACATATAGAGTGCGGTCCGCTGTGTGTAAAGTGACCATTTGGGGTAGCTCGTGTGCGCATCGTAGGCTACTGAGAAGAAACCAATCGCTCCAGCTATCGAGAGAAGAACGGACAGCATTACCGCCCAGAGCAGTATCTTCTGTACCTTCACGCCAATTTCTTGTAAGTTGACCATCAAGCTACCTTCGGAGCGGACCAGAACTCACCGTCATGCTTCGCCTCGTAGCTGTCGAGTGCTTCCACATGCCGCAGGGTGAGTCCGATGTCGTCCAGGCCGTTCAGCAGGCAGTACTTGCGGAAGGGGTCCATCTCAAAGCGGGCGTGAAAGCCTTTATCGTCGGTAACGGTCTGGCGTTCCAGGTTGATGGTGATGCGGTGCTCCGGGTTTTGGGTGGAGCGGTCCATCAGCGTCTGCACCCTGTCCTCGTCCAGGCGCACCAGGATGATGCCGTTCTTGCCCGCGTTGGAAAAGAAGATATCGGCGAAGCTGGGCGCGATGACGGCGCGAAAGCCGAACTGGTTGAGCGCCCACGCGGCGTGCTCGCGCGAGGAGCCGCAGCCGAAGTTCTTCTCCGCCAGCAGGATTTCCGCGCCCGCGTACGCCGGCTTGTTCAGCACAAACTCGCGATTGGGCGTCACGGCGTCCGGCGTATCCAGGTGGTAGCGCCAGTCATAAAACAGGAAGTCGCCATAGCCGGTCCGCTCAATGCGCTTAAGAAACTGCTTGGGAATGATCTGGTCCGTGTCGATGTTCGGCAGCGGCAGCGGCATAGCCTTGGAGGTGAGTATGTTGATCGGTGTCATGCGAACCTCCCGCATCGCAATGCCGGATTAAGGAAATTGACCGACGGCAAGTACGACCGGTTCAAGAGCGCCAAAGGCGCACCACATAACAGCCTAGGGCGAAGCCCTAGGTACTGGTTGGTTGCGTGCGACGAGGGCCAACGGCCCGGCGCATCTCCCGGCATGATGTGTCGGGCCTTCAGCCCTTGTTTTCCGGCATACGTTTTCCTAGGCCTTCGGCCTAGGCTGTTATGTGATGCGCCATTGGCGCTATGTCTGCCTACAGATGCTCGTACATGCCCGCATACAGCCGTTGGTACGTACCCGCATACATCTGCTTGTACGTGCCCATGTACGTCTATTTGGGCGTAGAAGGCTAATTTCATCAGCGCGAACCTCCCTCGATCAAGACTTGCTCGGAGCTGAACGTGGTTTCGAGCGGATCACTCTTCCACTTACGAATGTCCGTGAAGTGGCCCGTGATGGCCGCCGCCGCCGCCATCTGCGGGCTGACGAGGTGGGTGCGTCCGCCGCGGCCCTGGCGGCCTTCAAAGTTGCGGTTGCTGGTGGAGGCGCAGCGCTCGCCGGGCTGCAGAATGTCCGGGTTCATGCCCAGGCACATGGAGCAGCCGGGTTCGCGCCACTCAAATCCCGCCCGCTTGAAGATGGTGTCCAGGCCTTCGGCTTCGGCCTGACGCTTTACTGCCTGCGATCCGGGGACGACCATGGCTCGGATTTTCGTGGCGATGTGATGGCCCTTGACCACGGCAGCGGCTGCGCGCAGGTCCTCGATGCGGCCATTGGTGCAGGAGCCGAGGAAGACCGTGTCGATGGCGATCTCTTCGATCGGTGTGCCGGGCTTCAGATCCATGTACTCCAGCGCACGCGCAAAGCTCTTGCGGTCAGCCTCGGAGAGCGCGTCCTCCGGCGAGGGCACCTTGCTGTCGATGAAGGTCGTCATGCCGGGCGATGTGCCCCAGGTGACGGCGGGTGCGAGCGTTGCTGCGTCGATGTGGAGTTCGCGGTCGAAGGTGGCACCGGGGTCGGTGGGGAGGGTGCGCCAGTGCGCTACGGCGCGGTCCCAGTCATCACCCTGCGGACAGAAATGGCGGCCTTTCAGGTAGGCGAACGTGGTCTCATCCGGGGCGATCATGCCGGCGCGAGCGCCTGCCTCGATGCTCATGTTGCAGACGGTCATGCGGCCTTCCATGCTGAGCGTGCGAACGGCAGAGCCGGCGTACTCCACGGCGTAGCCCGTCGCACCGTCGGTGCCGATGCGCCCGATGATGTCCAGGATGATGTCCTTTGCGGTGACGCCAAAGGGCAGGTCGCCATCCACGGTAATGCGGAAGGTCTTCGGCTTGGCCTGCGGTAGCGTCTGCGTGGCCATGACGTGCTCCACCTCGCTGGTGCCAATGCCGAAGGCAAGCGCGCCAAATGCGCCGTGCGTAGACGTGTGCGAGTCGCCGCAGACGATGGTCATGCCCGGCTTGGTCGCGCCCAGCTCCGGCCCAATCATGTGCACGATGCCCTGCGATGCGTCCTGCACGTCGAAGAACTCAATGCCAAATTCGGCGCAGTTCTTGCGCAGCGCGTTGACCTGTGCTGCGGAAATCTGATCCGCAATGACCAGGCGGTCCTGCGCGCTGGTGGTTGGCACGTTGTGGTCCACCGTGGCAATGTGCCGGTCCGGTCGGCGCAGTTTGCGTCCGGCCAGGCGCAGGCCCTCAAAGGCTTGCGGGCTGGTGACTTCATGGACCAGTTGCAGGTCAATGTAGAGCAGCGGCGGCTCGCCTGCCGGTTCGGCGACCAGGTGCTGCTGCCAGACTTTCTCAAACATGGTGCGTGGGGCGGACATGTTTCTTACCTCAGGGGCTAAAGCCCAGATCACTCTTGAACTGTACCGGCATGGCTAAAGCCATGCTCCTCCGAAACTATTTATGAGGCGGCGGCTCCCAAATCTGCCGTGACCCGGTCGAGGATGAGTTCGCCCATCTTGCTGGTGGAGACCGTTTGCTGGCCCGCGATATTGCCGCGGGCGATGTCGGTGGTGCGGTAACCTGCTTCGAGGACCAGTACGACAGCGTCTTCGATGATCTTTGCCTCATGCTCCAGGCTGGCGGAGTGGCGCAGGACCATAGCCGCCGTCAGGATGGCTCCGATGGGGTTGGCCTTGCCCTGGCCGGCGATGTCCGGCGCGGAGCCGTGGACCGGCTCGTACAGGTAGACCTTGCCGCCGAGCGTCGCTGAAGGCAACATGCCAAGCGAGCCGGTGATGACGCCGCTCTCGTCGGAGAGGATGTCACCAAAGAGGTTCTCCGTGAGCACGACGTCGAAGTCGCGCGGGCGGTTCATCAGGTGGATGGCCATGGAGTCGACAAGCTGGTGCTCGACCGTGACAGTGGGGAAGTTCTTCGCCACCTGGTCGACAACCGCGCGCCACATCTGCGAGGTTTCCAGCACGTTGGCCTTGTCCACGCTGGTGAGCTTTTTCTTCGTGCGCTTGCTGGCCAGGTCGAAGGCGATGCGTGCGACGCGCTCCACCTCTTCCTGCGTGTACACCATGGTGTTGTGCGCCCGGCCCGTCTGCCGGTCCCACGCGCGCGGCTGGCCAAAGTAGAGGCCACCCAGCAGCTCGCGCACGAAGAGGATGTCCGCGCCCTCCGTGATCTCGGGGCGAAGCGGGCTGTTGTCCGCCAGCGCCTTGTACGCAACGGCAGGGCGCAGATTCGCAAATCCACCCAGCGCCTCACGAATCTTCAGCAGCCCCATCTCCGGTCGCTCACTCGGCGGCAGGCTGTTGAACTTGTTATCGCCCACCGCACCCAGCAGCGCGGCATCGCATGTCAGTGTCTTCTGCAGCGTCTCGTCGGGTAGCGGCGTGCCGTGCTGGTCGATGGCGATGCCGCCGATGAGCAGCGGCACGTACTCAAAGGTATGCCCACCGAACTCCGCGGCAACGTTCAGCACGTTGACAGCTTCCTGAGTGACCTCGGGACCGATGCCGTCTCCAGCAAGGAGTGCAATCTTCAGGTGCATCGAAGTGTCAGCCTTTCATGCTGGAGCTTCTTGGGCAAACTTCCAGCTTCTGTAATGGAGCGAAGATTGGTCGAAATCCTTCGCTCTGCTCAGGATGACAGTCGCTAGGCAGGCAGCGATTGCGGAACCAAGGCCACAATATCCTGGTCATAAATCGTCTTTTTGCGATCAGCCAGAGCACTGAAGCGAGTGTATGTCTGGTCCAGTTCCTCTCGCGTCAGGTCGAAGCCAAGTTCCTTCAGGCGATGCTCCAGCGCGCGGCGTCCGCTGTGCTTACCCAGAACCAGCGTGTTGGCGGCAACGCCGAAGTGCGCAGGCGTCATGATCTCGTAGGTTTTGGGGTTGGCCAGCATCCCGTGCTGGTGGATGCCGCTGGCATGCGCAAAGGCATTCTTGCCAACAACGGCTTTATTAGGCGCGCAACTGAATGAGATGATCTCGTCCAGCAGCTTGCTGGCCGCGCCAATCTGCTTCAGGTCCAATTGGTTTGTGTAGGGATACTGGTCCGCGCGGACGGCGAGGATAGCCGCGACCTCTTCCAGCGCCGCGTTACCAGCGCGTTCACCAATCCCGTGCATGGAGACTTCCACCTGCCGCGCGCCGCCCTGAATGCCGGAGATGGTGTTCACCACAGCCAGGCCAAGATCATCATGGCAGTGCGTCGACCAGACCACTCCGTCACCACCGGGCACACGCGGGCGAATGGCCTCAAACATCGCGCGATATTCCTCCGGCGTGGAGTAGCCCACCGTATCTGGCAGGTTGATTGTCGTGGCACCGGCCTGGATAGCGATGGTCACAAGCTGCGCAAGGAAATCGGGATCGGACCGCGTCGCGTCCTCTGCGGAGAACTCCACATCGTCGGAGTGCGTGCGGGCCAGCGCGACCATCTCGCCCGTCTGGTCCAGCGCCTGCTGTCGGCTCATGCGCAGCTTCACCTCCAGGTGCAGGTCGGACGACGCGATAAACACATGGATGCGGTTCTTAACCGCTGGAGTCACAGCACGCGCGACAGCCTCGATGTCCTCGCGCCTGCACCGTGCCAGCCCGGCGATACACGGACTGCTGCTGGAACGCCCTACCTCGCGCGCGATGGTGTGCACGGAAGCAAAGTCACCTTCGGACGCAATCGGGAAGCCAGCCTCAATAATGTCCACGTTCAACAACGCAAGCTGGTGCGCGAAGCGGACCTTCTCATCATGGTGCATGGTACAGCCGGGCGATTGCTCACCATCCCGCAGCGTGGTATCAAAAAAGCGGATCCGGTTGGACGACGTACTCAACTCAAAGTTCCTCTGCCTGAAGTATAGCGATAATGTTTGCTTATGTTGGGTGATACCGCCATCATACTTGCTTATGGACCTGTTTGCCCTCGAAACATTCCTCGCCGTGGCGGACGAGCGCAGCTTCTCCCGCGCCGCGACCCGGCTGCACCGGACACAGCCGGCCGTCAGCCAGACCGTAGCCAAGCTGGAAGGTGAACTTGGTGAAGCACTGTTTGACCGCGCCGCCCGCGACATCTCCCTGACTGACGCAGGCCAAGTGCTTCGGGAGTACGCGCAGAAGCTGCTGAACCTGCGTGTGGAGGCTGCGCATGCATTGGGTGAGCTGCGATCCCTGCACCGTGGCTCGCTCAATCTTGCGGCAAATGAGTACACCTGCCTCTATCTCCTGCCGGTGCTGGACCGCTTTCGCCGTGCGCATCCCCACGTGAAGGTCACGGTACAACGCGCGTTGGCCAGCCGCATCGCCGATGAGGTGCTGCTGCACTCGGTGGAGATCGGTGTTCTCAGCTTCAAGCCCGACGACCGTGCGCTCAAGTCCATTGTCGTCTTCCGTGATGAACTTGCCTTTGTCGTTAATCCGCGACATGCCTTGGCCCGGACGGGTGCAGTGTCCATTCGAGATCTTGGCAGTGAAAACTTCATTGCACATAATGTGCCGTCACCACAGAGGGCCAAGGTGTTCGAAGCTTTCCGGCGTCATCGTACGGAACTGCGCATCGGGGTTGAACTGCCCTCGCTGGAGGCAGTCCGCCGCTTTGTCGAACTTGGCAATGGTGTCGCGCTCGTCCCGGCACTCACGGTGGAACGTGAACTGAAGAGCGGCGCGCTCGTCCGCGTCCTGGTTAAGGAACTGCAGATGGACCGCAAGTTGCGCCTGGTACACCGGCGCGAGGCCAACCTGTCGCATGCTGCATTGGCATTCCTCCGTGCCGTGCAGGAGTACGCGGAGGCACAGCGCGGGCCCTACTGCTTCCACGTGGAGCGGGGTGAGTAAGCGTGCGCTTTCTTTTCTCTCTCCGGCAAGTCTCAGCAGGTACAATAGAAAGCTGTACGTTTCCGCGTGCCTGTCCGGTGCCCGTTGTCGCGTACCGCAGGACTTTTCCGAGGTTGTTACACGAATGAAGAAGATGATGTGGATGTGCGCACTGATGGCTGGCGCACTTGCAGCCCATGCGCAGGAGAGCCGCCAGGATGTGAGTCTCAGCGCTCTCGGCAACATTCCACCGCAGGTTAACGGTCAGGGATCGCAGATCACGGCAGACATTGGATTAGGTGCACTGGCCAGCTACCGGTACATGCTGACACCACGGAGTGCTCTGGAGGCAAACTACAGCTTCTCGCAGTACCAGAGCCACCTCGTCGACACCAGCGCGCACGCGTACGATGTCCACACGCGCCAGCAGGAGTTTTCTGTGGGATACGTGTACAGCCGCAATTACAGGAACTTCAATCCATTCGCAGAGGTCGGCGTCGGAGCCATGTTCTTCTCACCCATCACGGACTTCGAGACCCAGGCGCTTGATGCGAAGCGTCAGATCGGGTTGGGTGGATTTTTTGGCGCAGGTATCGCCTATGAGATCAGCCCCAGCTTCGATATTCGGGCGCAGTATCGCGGCTTTCTGGTCAAGGCGCCCAGCTTCAAGCTGGAAACAGATAACTTCGATACGAAATCGTACGAAGTCATCTCAATGCCGGTGCTTGGAGTCGCGTACCACTTCTAATCAGAAGTGATACGCAATCCCAATGGTGACGTTGGATGGCGTCAGGCCATGCGGCGGAAAATTTGTCCAACGCACGAACTCATACTCACCGCGGACGTTGATGTGGCGCTGCACGTTGTAATCGACACCTCCAGCGATGCCGAAGAGATTAAACGCTAGATTCGCTTCATCGTTCGGGAAGTTGAAGACGCCACGCCCGTACGTAGCCCGTGCATACGGATTCCATCTCCCATAATGCAACACATAGCGCGGCCCGATCTCATACGTCCGTTCATACAGTTGCAAGCCATCGGTTGAATTTGCCTGGTGAAAGATAAATTCGCCGCCGAAATGGGTGGTGAGGTCGAGCGTAGCGTATCCGGTGATCCCCTTCCATTTGTTCTCTGTGTAATCGGGTTGAACGATGTCGAGCCCGGCGCCAATCTGTAGATCCGCGCGGCGGCTGGCCGTAGGAACGGTACGCTGTGCTGTTGTTGTGTTGGGTAACGCGAAGAGAAGAAGTAATGCCGGGTAAAGCCATCCCGAACCACGCAAACAGGGAAGGTCCTTCCGGTACAAAGTGAGTTGCAATGCCATTCCTGCCTTTAGTGAGAGACGCGGCCACTGACACTGGTCAGTCGACGCGCGCTCATCTGTGCATACAGCACATCTATTTGCTGTAACACCTGTCAAGTAGATTCGTTTTGGTAGGGGTTCGCCGCACGCAAAAAAGCGGCTCGTTGGAGCCGCCTCTTCAGGAAGGGAAGGCAGAGCTATTGGGGAGGCGTTGCCGTGGCATTGGGGGCTGTGGCGGGAGTAGCAGCCGGAGCCGCGGTGCTGCCAGTCCCAGGCGCTGCTAAAGGAGCGACACCGTTGTCCAGTGAAGGTGACGTCGTGGTGGCTCCCGCTGCTGCGGGCGGATTTGCCCCAGCCGCCGCCGCTGCCGCAGCAGCCTGATCGATAGGTGATGTGGGTGCCTTGTAGTACGCCAGCTTCAGGTACACCGGCGTGACTTCAAACGGCATTTTGTCGCGCGAGGAAAGCAGGGGCTCGTACGCAACATGCATCTGCACCACTTGATCGGTCCAGGGATCGTACCGCAAGAATGACGAGAGCGGCATCGCGGCATACTGCTTCAGATCGTTTACATCCAGTTTGCTGCCTTTACCTGCCAGCGCCTGCAGCCAAAAGGTGTTGGTCTTCGGATCCTTGATCAGCGAATCGCCAAGCATGGGCTCGTTCAGCGCAGTCAGAGCCTTGGAGCGCTCGTGCAGCTGTTCCAGGTAAAGCCCGAATTGTGTTGCCGCCGGGCTGAGTTCCGCTGGCTGTAGCAGTTCCACCGTCTTCTTGGCCGCTTCCTCGTTGTCGCGATCCGTGTGGTGCATCGGGATTCGCGTGAAGGTGGACGTGTCAGGGAAGAGCAGCCTGTCGTTGAAGGCGTATTTGGTGTCGAGCCGGTGTCCCTGGATGATGTGGGCTACCTGGAAGGCCAGCACGGCGTACAGGTTGTTGACCTGCTCGTTGCTGTTGCCCGGGACCGCAGTGGTGTCCACCAGGCTCTTGGAGACAACAATGGTGTTGCCAATGGCAAGCGACTCCAGCGGCTCCGTCAGCAGGGTGCGCACACGGATCGGCCGTGCGGTCTGAATCTTGTTGTAGGCCAGGATGTTGTTTGCGATCTGCTCCATCAGCTTGTCGAACTCAGAAGGGGCATCGAGCAGACCGGCCTGGTAAAGGCGGTTCACAACGTTGTCTTCCGCCTGCTGTACCCACTCGCGCTGCGCACCGAGCGGCGACACATCCTGCGCATCATTGGACACGTCCGTCGCCCCCTGCACCTGAACGTCCACGTTCTCCGCTTCGCCGGAGGGAACCTTCAGAGCATAGCCCCAGATATGGTTCACAGCCTTAAACTTGACGGTGTGCTCGGCGCTCTTGCTGTCACTCTCTTCCACGTAAAAACTGGTGGGCAGCCACAGGTTCTCCTGGACGTTCGTCCGCCAGGAATCGAAGTGGTAGTACTCCTTGTAATCCTTCTGCGTGCCAGCGAACGATCCATTAAAGCGGACGATGTTGCCGTTACGGCGCTCCACCCAGATGCGGCCGAAGAAGCGGCCGCGCGTGTGATTGGTTGCCGGCTCCACGTCGAAGACCATGGTCGGAACGGAACCGAGAAAATCGTTCCGGACAAAGCCAAATTTATAGTCCGTACGGTTAAAGTCGTGAGCGTCGACCAGGATCATCTGAATGAATCCGGTCTCATTGAACTGCAAGTGAAATTGCCGGTTCAAGGTACTGATATAGGAGAACGAATTCTTGAAGAAGCCCAGCTTCCCGGTATCTTTACGAGCATCTTCCGTCTGGTAGACCTCGCCGTTCAACACCTTCTTGAAGTCGACCCGGCCAAGGAAGTGTTCGTCGGACTGCGGAATCTGCAAAAGGGCCTGATCGGGCTTCATGTTCTGGATGTAGGTTTCGACCAGCGGCGAGCGCTCCTGGATGGCCTTGATGACCTCGGTCTCGCGCGCAATCGCTTTATCGATAAGCTGGTTTTGCGCCGGTGTCAATTTGCGCGCGGGGAGATCGTCGGTCTTCTTCTTGCCAAAGAGCGGGATCGCGGCGCTGGCCGGCAGGGCTGACGTGGCCAGCACGGCTGCGGCCAGGCCGCTCAAAACAGACTTACGAATAGTGTTCATTGATGCGTAACTCCTGCGAGTGTCCTGGATCAGGACAGGTTCAGCGTACAGGAAGCTGGGGCCGTATGCGGCCTCAGCCGTGTTGGTCCGGACTAGGAGGCTAGCTGGAAGTTTACGTTGACGACGCCGTCCCACTCGGACGGTTGGCCATTCTGGAGTGCCGGCTGGAACCGCATACCCTGCACTGCCCGGATAGCGGACTGATCCAAACCATGGCCTAGACCGCTCTGCAC
>CAXUHI010000049.1:0-7978 GCA_964251045.1 uncultured Terriglobus sp.
CATGTGTTAGGCACGCCGCCAGCGTTGATTCTGAGCCAGGATCAAACTCTCGTTTGAAGACTGGTTGCGCGCTCCAGCAGGACGGAGGTCCCTGGAGACACGCGCCGGTGCAGCCTCGAAATGCTGACCGGTTTAAAACAAGTGAGAATGACTAAACCAAAGGTCTAATGCTTTCTCACGACTGGCACGTTCAACTATGTTGTCAAAGATCCTAGACAGATGCGGCGTGAGCCGTCTGCTTATGGATCAAGGACGCCGCTTGCTGAGCAATGCGGTTGTGTCCTCGAACTTGTTTGCTGTACGCACACTCTGCGCGGGAAGTTGGTTCCACCTACCCAGAGTGTCGTTTTCAGCGACTTTTCTAGAATACCGAACCCATCCAGTTCTGTCAACCAGGCCTACGCGCCTGAACGATCCTGTACCGTATGGTGATCGCTCCCGAAGAGTGGAGCGTAAACCTAAAAACATCAGAGATGAAGAGCCTCTTCATCGGGGCTTCTGCCCAACGTTTTCTATTGCAGTGGCTTGGGTTTGGGGAGGTGGTCCGGGAACATACACCGGCAGCTTTACCTTGCAAACGCTTGGACTGCCGCACCTTGTTTGAAAGCGAACCCTGCAGTAAATCGCTGCTCGCGGTGCGTGTCGCTCCGTATTGTTGCGACCTCCTGAGAATAGCGCGCCTCGGCGACTTGTGCAAGCTCCTTTCTGTGGAATTTTCGGAAATCTTTAAGCAGACCGCTTGACCCGCACCAAGGTCCGTCGATATAGAGGCTGTGCGCACACAGTGGCAACTCAGTCCGGACCCGATTCAACATGCGGACGTTCCCAGTGCATCTGCTGAGAAGCTGCAGGCCGCCTGCCCACTGCCCCTCCATATAGCGTCGCTCGACGGGTTTAGAGGAGCTGCTGTTCTCGCCGTCGTGAGCTTCCACATGTACATCCTGGCCTGTCCTGGCGCACGGTTGTTTGGCCTTGGACCTGTTTTCTTGCGAGGATGGGCTGGTGTTGATCTTTTCTTCGTGCTCTCCGGATTTCTGATCACAGGTATCCTTCTCAAGGCCCGCACCTCGCCTGACTACTACCGAGCGTTTTACGTACGACGCGCCCTTCGCGTCTTCCCATTGTTTTACGTAGTATGCGCAGCAGGGATGTTTCTGTATCCGGTGCTGACAGGAACAGCATCCGCGCCGTTCCGGATACAGATCTGGTATTGGCTGAACCTTTCGAACCTGTTGACCGCAGTCAAGCCAAATGCAATTTCGTGGGCCGATCCGTTTTGGTCATTGGGTATCGAGGAGCAGTTTTACCTGTTGTGGCCGCTGTTAGTCCGCCGGTGGACAGACCGCACGCTGGCGCTGCTCTGCGCGGCTGCGCTGCCAGTGGAGTACCTCTTGCGGTTGCTGCCCTATGTGCGCCATCACGACTTGCCGGTGCCGCTGGCGCTGCCGCCACAGTTCAGTTACCGGTTGACGCCGCTGCACACGGATGGCATCTTTGCTGGTGCCCTGCTGGCCATCGCGGTTCATCGCCGTTGGTTACGGCGCGAACACCAGTCACGGATTGCTGTGCTTGCGGCTGCAGGTGCGCTGTTGTTTTGGGTTGCCAATACCGGTGCGCGTCAGGGTGCCGTTCCGCTGGCGCAGCTCCGGTTTACCGGGTTGGCGGTGTTTGGGGGTGGGCTCATTGGGGTACTGGCTTTGAGCAAGGGCAGAGATACGCTCTCCCGAGTATTTTCATCAGCTCCGTTGCGGATGCTTGGCAGGCAAAGTTTCTGTATTTACCTGACACACATTCCGGTTTGGATTGCGATCGCAGCAGTGATGCACCGGTTGCATATCGCGGCACAGCCGGGGAGCGCAGGCGCGTTCTTTGCGGTGAGCCTGACGGTCATTGCAACAGGCACCTTGTCGGCCCTGTCCTGGCGGTACTTCGAGGAGCCGATCTTGTCGTTCAAGCGGCGTTTCCGGTATGCGGCTCCGGTAAGGCTTTCGTTGGCACGGGCGTGAACCGATGGACGTTGATCGCATACCTGCCGCTAAGCGGACGCATAGAACGTGGTTTAACGCAGCACACACCTCACAGATCATTACGAGCCTAAGACGCTCAAACTCTCAGGATCAATCCAGGATGTTCATTCCATCGTTAAAGCGGATTAGCGCTGCCTCTTGCCTATAATGAGGATACATTTCTGAATTGCTACGGCTGAGGGACCTGAGACATGCCCATTCAAACGACTGAGAAGATCTGGCGCAATGGCGAGCTGATTGCCTGGGCCGACGCTACCATTCACGTGATGTCGCACGTGGTGCATTACGGCTCGTCCATCTTTGAGGGAATCCGTTGCTACACGCAGGGCGAGCCGAGCAACCCGGCGGCAGGCGCGGGTATCTTCCGGCTGCGCGAGCATATGCAGCGCTTTCTCGACTCTGGCAAGATCTACCGGATGCCGCTGCCGTTCTCGCTCGATGAGTTGTGCGATGCAGTCGTAGATGTGGTGGAGAGCAATGGTGTGGCACCGTGTTACATCCGTCCGGTGGCATTTCGCGGTTATGGCGAGATCGGCGTCAATCCCCTGAAATCGCCGGTTGAGGTTTATATCGCCAATTATCCGTGGGGCAAGTACATGCCTGGGAACACCGGCGCGGACGTCTGCGTGTCCAGCTGGAGCCGTCTGGCACCAAACACGATGCCGTCGCTGGCGAAGGCGGGCGCGAATTACATGAATTCACAGTTGATCCGCATGGAAGCCGAGATCAACGGCTATGCGGAGGGCATCGCGCTGGACCGCAATGGCTATCTGTCGGAAGGTTCGGGCGAGAACCTGTTTTTGGTGCGCGAAGGCAGGCTGTATACCTCGCCGTTGGCCAACTCCGTACTAAACGGCATTACGCGCTCGTCCATCATTCAACTTGCGAAAGAGATGGGCATTGAAGTCGTGGAGCAGGCGTTGCCGCGCGAACTGCTCTACATCTGCGATGAGGCTTTCTTCACGGGAACCGCGGCCGAAGTCTCACACCTGCGATCGGTAGACCGCATCCTGGTGGGTGACGGCACCATGGGACCTGTCACGAAGCTGCTGCACGATGAATTCTTTGCGCTGGTCCATGGGACAAAGGCGGACCGCTTTGGCTGGCTGACGCCGGTGCGAGTCAAGAGCGAAGAGGCTGAGACGGTGAGTGCTTGATTAGCACGATTCGTTAGTTTAAAGCGTGCTTTATTCATGCGAAAAGGGTGTGGTTTCTCCCAATATAGACTCCACACGATTGTTCAAGGATCACCTGGTGAGTGCTGCTGGAACGGATTACCGGATCGACGCTCCCGGTGCGGTGCGTCGCCTTTTTGTAGTTGGCTTTGCTTGTTGCTCCTTGCTGTCTTTGCCCGGCCGGTGATGCATCTCGGACTGCCTGTTTCGCTGAATACACGTTCCAGGACCTAGACTCGGCTTCTCGCGGTTTAGTTCTTTGGCTGCTTGTCAACACCCTTGCCAGGGTTATCCGCGTGTACCAACTCTGGCGTTGAAACGGCACCCAGCTTGACAACCTGCGTATCCGGGTCGATGCGCTTGGTACGGGTGAATGGTTCAAGCTTGACGCTGCCGCCTGACTTTAGAGCTTCCAGAATGCCCTCAAGCACGCGCACATCAGCGTAACCCTCTTCGCCGTCCGGTTCGACGTCCAGGTTGTTGAGGATGCAGTCTGAGAAGTATTTAAGCTCCCCACCAAAGTGGTCAGTATTCTTGAAGCTCTCTTCCGTTTCCTTATCACTGATAGCGACCGTCTGCTTTAGCGGCTTGCCAAACATATAACAAGGATTCAGAGTGATTGTTCCCTTTGTGCCGACGGCGCTGAAATAGTTTGTCTGATTGCCGTAGTAGGAGATGCAGAACTGCGCGAGTTTGTCACCGGGGAAGCGGACGATCGTGGTGACCGTGTCGAAGAAATCCTGGTCGAAGCCGGAGTCCGGGTGCTTGGTGCCAACTGCGCTAACAATCTCCACCGGCTCGTCGCTAAAGATGTACCGGGAGGCATTCACGGGGTAGGGTCCCATGTCGAAGACGGGACCGGCAAGTTCGCCGGAGTGGGCGCGGTGATTACTAGGATCGACCATCTGGCAGAAGGTGGACGTGAAGAGATGCACGTGGCCAAGTTCGTTGTCGCGCACGCGCTTGATGGTGTCCAGCGTGGCGGGTTCGAAGTGAAGGCGATACGCGACCATCAGCTTTGCCGTGCTGGACTTTGCAGCGTCCAAGATGTCCCTGCATTTTGCAGTCGAGACCTCCATCGGCTTTTCCGTGAGGACATGGATGCCAGCTTGCAGGGCAGGGATAATGAACTCCGCGTGACGCCAATTAGGAGTGGCCAGGTAGATAGCGTCAAAGGTGCCGGACTTCAGCGCTTCGCCGAATTGCTCGTAGCTGTACGTTGCATCAAGGTCGTATCGTTTGCTAAGTTCCTCGGCCTTTGCGGGGTCGCCCGTCACGATGGCAGTGATCTTCGAGTTGCCGGTGTGTTTCACGCCGGGCATCAGGTCTTCCTGTGCAATATCGCCCGCACCCACGATCGCGTAGCGCACGGTCTGGTCTGATCCCAGACCAAGGATCTCCTTGATGCCCATGATGTTCTCCTTCAGATTTCTGCAGTTGGGACGATGCGGGAACGGCAGTGGATGCCTGCCACTTTGTGCTGCCCGGCGATGCAGGCACCCGCTGAACTACGGGCTTGTTGTGGTTGCAATAGGGCGCGTCGTTAGTGTGCCGTGCGGATCGTCCGTAATGCCCCATCCAGGCAGGTTTTGATCACCAACAATTAAGCGTGAGCCCTCTTTAAAAAAGGCGTATGTATAAGCCCAGTTACGGACCACGGCGAAACGGTTGCGAAACCCGACAAGGAAGAAGATGTGTACGACCAGCCAGGCCACCCAGGCGGGAAATCCGCTGAGATGGGCCTTGAAAGGCCACTTTACATCCGCAATACCCGCGGAACGCCCGATGGTGGCCATATCACCTTTGTTGAAGTATTCAAACGGTTTTTCCATGCGGCTCCCCGTCACTTCCAGAGCGATGCTTTTGCCGGCGTACGCGCCCATCTGCATGGCAGGTTGCGCCACCCCCGGAACTGGTTTGCCATCGCTCATGACTGCGGCGGCAAGATCACCACACACGAAGATTTCGGGATGGCCTTTCGGGTGGAGGTGTTCGTCAACTTTAACCATGCCTCGTTTGTCCACCTCCACGCCAAGAAGTTTTCCAAGCGGCGAGGCCTGCACGCCAGCTCCCCAAAGGGTGACAACACTGTCGACGCGCTCGTCACCAACCATGACGAAACCAGGTTGGACATCGGTCACCCGGGTATTTACCCTCACTCGCACACCGAGCTTTTCAAGCTGCTTGAATGCACTTTCCTGCAGGTCTTTTGGATAGGAGCCGAGGATCGTTGGAGAGCCTTCCAGGATGACAACCTGAGCCGAAGCGGGATCAATATGCTTGAAATCCCGGCGAATATAGAGCCGGGAGATGTCGGAGATGGCACCGGCAAGTTCGACGCCAGTGGCACCGCCGCCGATGAGAACAAAGTTGAGAGCCGGATGCTTGCCGGTCTCCTGCATCTGGCGTTCCGCAAGTTCAAATGCCAGGAGGACGCGGCGGCGAATTTCGACAGCGTCCTCAATAGACTTCAAGCCGGGTGCAAGTTGTGCCCAGTCGTCATGGCCGAAGTAGGAATGTGTAGAACCGGTGGCGAGGATCAGGTAGTCATACTCCAGGACAGTGCCGCTTTGCAGCATCGCGCGGTTCAGCCCCGTGTCGAAGCCGGTAACCTCGTCCATGAGCACTTGGGTGTTTGACGAACGCACGATTGCGCGAATCGGCTGTGCGATCTCATTCGGAGAAAGTACCGCCAATGCGACCTGGTAGAGCAGAGGCTGAAAGGTGTGATGATTGCGCCGGTCTACAAGCGTGACGTTTACGTCGGCATGAGCGAGAGCCTCTGCTGCCTTAAGGCCTGCAAAGCCGCCACCGACAATCAAGACACGTTTACGCGCACCACCTGTGACACCATCAGGCATAAACCATCCTTATCGCTCACATCTTCTGATGCGGCGCGAACGAGGGAGGTCACATACACGGTGCGTTAAGCGGTTAGGGCGCCTTTTCCAGGGTTGCTGTGGCCGCCGCATCTGTACCTGCCGTCGCGGTAATCCTGGTGGTGGCTGCTGTGCCCGTATATTGAAGCGGCGTCACACTGATGAGACCGTCGTCATCACTCATCATTGCGGTGTTCGCGATACCGTACACGGGTGCTGGCGGACAACGGCCCTCTGTAGCGCATGGAGCTTGCCACCCGGTGACCTCCTGATGCACAGTAACCGTCACACCGGCTACAGGATGGCCAGCCGTATCCATGGTGCGAAACGCGACAGAATCTAGCGACGCATTTGCGGCAACGCTCTGGCCATCACCTGCTATGGCCAGGACGCGGAGTTGAGCTGCAGGAATGGCCACGATGCTCTGCGTACCGCACAGACTCCCCGGTACGCAAGCCTGAACCGTGGCGCTCTCGTTGTCGTTAAGCGAGCTCACCGCGCTGACTGATGCCGTGTTGCCGTTAGATTGCGTCCTTGTGAACTGAATTCGGGGGGAGTTGGCAGACCATTGAACGGCCTGAGTATTGCCGCCACTCAACACAACGCCTGGTGAGAAAACCGCGCCCGCACCGGCAGCAACGTATTCCGTCGGCCGGACAAACGTGATGGTTTGCAAGGATTGTGCCGCATTGAAGCTGGCCTGCACGCTAGACCCGCTTTTTGCCGTTGCCTGCAGCTGAACGGAGCCGGCGGCGGTTGGGGTAATCTGCGTTTGTGCGAACCCGGTAGCGTCGGTTAACAAGGTGCAGCTGGCCAGACCGCACGTGCTGAGTTGCGCAGAGCCTGCCACCACTGCCACGGTGATGGTTGAATTCAAAGCGGGAGCGCCAGTTCCGTCCACAAGTTTGAAGCGGAGTGTAGCAGGTGAACCAACCGCGACACTGGATGGCGGCCCCTGCACCAGGGCCAGAACATCGCCCGCGGCGCCACTGTACGTGATGCCGCCGGAGATGGTGGTGTCTGCGCCCGTCGCGCGGTCCGTCACGGTCACATCATTGATTGCGCTGCTCCCCAGGGCGTCCAGCGTCGGTGCCGTGGCTGTGATCTGCGTTGCGGAAAGACTCGTGATGGGCGCCAGCACGCCTCCAACTGTCACCACGCAGGAGGTCGTGAAGCCGGTTCCCGTGACCTGAATGGTGCCCCCGCCGGGCAACATACGCGCAGGAGAGACCGTATCCGCGTAGAGGAAACGTGCGCGGTAGACGTAGTCTGGCCGGCCGTCGCCTCGCTGGTCTGCGATGGCTAGGCGGACCGCTTCATTCGCGGTGAACGTCGCGCGCATCTGCGTCATGCCCGCAGAGGTGGCATTGAAGGGCGTGATCGCGCGCTCCAGTGTGGGCAGGGTGCCTGTGGCATCTTGCCCATGCCACAGACCGACGACGGGACGCGCCTTCGTCTCAGTTGGAGTTCCAGATTCATCCAATGAGGTGACTTCAATCGTCGTGGTGCGTCCGGTTTTCACCACCACACGGCTCCAGGGCGTGTGGCCCATGCCGCAGAAACGTCCACTCCAGAATCCATCCGCAGGCAGGGGAGATGGAGCGGACTCCACTCCGTCGCTGGATGGATTGCACTCGGATGTTGCGTCTGGAACAGTGATCCAGGTTACCCCGACCGATGCTCCGGGATTGCCCCAGCTGCCGACCGGTGTGCTGACGGTGCCGGAGGGCGCAGGGCTGCCCTGACGGTATGGACCGACGGAGTACTGTCCGCTGTACAGCGGATTCACGGCTTCAGCATGCAGGGTTAGGCCGGTGAAGGCCTCCCGTGGAATCGACGGGATGCCGTAGAGCAGAAAGTAGCCCGGCCCGTACCACAGCGACCCGCCCCCCGTTCC
>CAXUHI010000050.1:0-7726 GCA_964251045.1 uncultured Terriglobus sp.
CCGGTGGTTTCAATCCCCGCGCGGCTGGGGGGCCGCGACCCCCCCCGGCGTGCTCACCAACGACGCGGGCTTCGTGTTTCAATCCACGCTGCCCTTGCGGGCAGCGACGTGACAGAACGTCACGGAACTGCGAGCGCCGCATGTTTCAATCCACGCTGCCCTTGCGGGCAGCGACTGCCGCTCTTGACTCACCTGTAAACGTGACTTTATGTTTCAATCCACGCTGCCCTTGCGGGCAGCGACTCACCGCGAGCGGGGCGGGCATCCGGAGCGATGCGGTTTCAATCCACGCTGCCCTTGCGGGCAGCGACAAGAGTCAACATGCCCGATCTCTTCGTTCGTGAGTTTCAATCCACGCTGCCCTTGCGGGCAGCGACTTGTTGTAAGATGCAAATGTTCCACCTTCCACGGGTTTCAATCCACGCTGCCCTTGCGGGCAGCGACCAACAGCCGCAAGCCCTACCGCAAGTATCTCTAGGTTTCAATCCACGCTGCCCTTGCGGGCAGCGACAGCATGTAGTCTAAGGCATTGATTACACATCTCTAAAGGGACGTGCTGCGCGAACGTCACTCAGTTTCGCGCTTTCTTTTCTCAAACCTTGATCTGGGTAGGCATAAATGGCGAAGAATGAGCAACCTACATCGTTCGCGAACCTGACGTGGAAGTGATGTTCGCTTCCGGTTCGCGCGCTGATTTACAGGTTTCGTGGCTGTACTGAACTTCGCTGGCGCTCAGACGATGAGTGTGCCTTGCGGATCGTACGAAGGCTTTGCGCCGCTGTGTTCAACCCGCCGCTTCCATTCATTGCCCAGAAAGTAAAAGCGCAGACTATCGGTCGTTGAGTCGATCTCCGCGAGCAGTGATGCGCGAAACGCGACCCACTGCGCGGCGTCCACCAGGCACTCGAAGACGGAGTTCTGGACCCGTTGTCCGCGATCTTCACACAGGCGCGCGACACGGCGCAAGCGCTTGCGCCCGGCCTCGTCTCGGGTGCTTACGTCGTAGCTGACCAGTACCAGCATTCCAGGTCATTACCTCCACAGAAAGGCAGGGTAAGCGTCAAGCCCACCCCGGATGTGCCGTGCAAGCAGCAGAGCCTGCACATACGGTACAAGGCCCAGGGCGATGCGCTCGTTCAGGAATGGGTGCAGCAGTTCCTCCTGCTTCCGCATCTGCCAGGCTGCGACCACCTGCTTGCGGGTTGTTTCCTCCAGGAGCGTCGCTCCCCCGTCCTGCACGGTGAATCCATCTGCCTGCACCTGCCGCCGATTGATGAGGGTCAGCACCAGCCTGTCCGCCAGCGGCGCGCGAAGCTCTTCCATCAGGTCCAGTGCCAGGCTTGGCCGTCCGGGCCGGTCGGCGTGCAAAAATCCGACGGCGGGATCCAGCCCCACGGTCTCAAGCGCGGATTCAATGTCATGCCGCAGCAGAGCGTACACGAAGCTCAGCAATCCATTACAGCGGTCGAGCGGCGGCCGCCGCGAGCGTCCATGGAAGGTAAACGCTTCCCTGTCGCTGCCGATCATGCTGTTGAAGACGGCGAAGTACTCCTGCGCGGCAAGCCCCTCGAAACCGCGCGCAGCGTCAACCGTTGTTGCCCGAGACGCGTCCAGGCCGATCCACTGCAACCTCTGCGCGGCCTCGCGAAGCTGCGCGGCCTCCTCGACGGATGCGTTCTCGCGGGCACCCCGCAGCAGCACTGTCCGGCTGTTTGCCACTTTTGCGGTCACGATCATGCGAACCGTGGGCAGAGCCGCTTCACCACTATCGCACATGCGGTATTGCTGACGCCGGAGGAGAACATTGCCGGAAACGCTGCCTTGCACCCGGGCAAGAAATCGGCCCTGCTCCGTGAGGTAGGAGATACCGACACCGTGCTCGCAGCAGAGCGCCAGGACCGGAGGCGAGCAAAGAACCTGGCCCCAGCAGACCAGCCCCTCCAGCGTATGCACGGGTACGCGGAGTTTCAGCTCCTGACCCACCTTGACCGACACGGTCTCACCATCGCGGTGCAGATACGCGCCCTGCGTCATGATGTGCAGCGTATTCAGAAGTTTGCGCACCTGGCTACTCCATCGCCCGGAGCGCGCGATCCTGCGCCAGCTTCCAGCGGTGTGCCACCGCGATGGCACCGGTTGCCGTGGGCAGGCACACGTCCACCAAGGAGCAACTGCGGCAGTGCGGACCGGGGCTGGCGGGCGGTGTCGTCCGGGTGGAATAGAGGTGATGCATCGTCCGGACAAGCTCTTCCGTACGCACCCGCAGGTCCGGCGTAAAGGGTACGTCGATGCGGCGGCGCGGTTCCCCATAGAAGATGCCTCCAGCGACTACGTTGGTTTGTAGCATTTCTTCCAAGCAGAGAGCCTGCGCGCACAACTGGACCAGGTCGCAGTCGGTTGGCTTGCGCTTGCCACGCTTGTATTCGACCGGAAAGGGCTCGGGCAGGAACTCAACCACGTCCGCGCGCCCTGCAATGCGGAGCCGCTGGCTTTCCAGGTGCAGGCCACGCACCGTCCGCACGGAGCCACGCCGCGCCTGCCCGGGCAGGTCGGCCCGTTCATGCAGGAGACGCCCCTCGGCGGTTAGCCGGTTCTCCGCCCAGGCCTGCTCCAGATGGATCAAAGCCCACTGCCGCGGACAAAACGCCAGGTGCTGCAACCCGCTCAGCGGCAAGGCGTCATCCAGTTCCACGGCTGCAGGCAGCGTCTCAGACATAACGCCAGGCGGTTACACCGCTCAAAGCTTCTCCGCCATCTTCCGGTTCCGTGATGCCTTTCGCTTCATACTCGGCGAAGCTGCGGGCAGAAGGAACACTGGGCACCTGAAATGTGCCGAGCACCTTGTGTGCCGGAGCGTTGCCCAGCTTATCCCTGTGCTCGAACAGCCAAAGGCGATGCACAGCCATTTCACCGCGCGTGGCCGAGCGGTCATGGTCGAAGAGGTTGGTCAGTGCCTCAAGCAGCGTGCCCAGGTCCTTGTGCGTGAACCTCGTCTGCTCTGCCAGAAACGGCGAAAGGAAACCGTGCATCCGGTACAGGCCGTACGCAACGCCGTGCTTGCGTCCCATCTGTCCGCTGGCCGCCTTCTCCTCGCCGCTCTCGTCCGTCACAGCCTGGCCACCTGCGTCACCAGGGTTTGTCAGCGCGATCCGCGTAATCGTGTGAGCGATGCTGGTGATGGGATCGATGGACGTAGCAAAGCCGAACTGCACCGGGCCGCGCACCTGGCCGCAATTCCATAGCTTTGTCTGGCCTTTGCCCTTTTTGCCGACGTTGATGTTTGCATCGTTTTCCGCTTCCGCTTTGCCAGTTGTCATGACTGCGCCGAAGGTGCGGATGTCGTAATAGTGCCTGCACATCCACGCGCGTGCCGCGTCGACCGACTTGCCATCCGGCTCAACCCCCAAGTCCTTGTAGGCGCTGCGCTGTTCGTTTGCCAGGATGCCGCGCTCTTTCACGAAGATGTTGTGTGGCGATGCAAAACCACGCGTTAGACCAACGTAGTTTCGCACCTTGCGTTTGATGGCCACGTCCGTGACCAGGCCTGTGCCGGTTTCAGGGTCCACGCGGGGTGCGTTGTCCGCGTCGGGATCGCCGTTGGGATTGCCATGGCGTACGTCGAAGAGGAGAACGAGTTCGTAACGCTTGTCCAGAATGCTGTCCTGCGAAAAGTCGGGGTGGTTCATGCTGCGGTCTCCTCTGTGTTGTCGTGGGGTGTGTCTGTTGGGGCGTCTGCCGGTTGACCGGTCTTGCGGAAGAAGCTTTGCCGCTGATGGTAGTAACCGAGCGCAAATCTGCCTTGCTCTTCCAGATTCAGCGTGGGCGAGAAGCCGTTGATGTCCAGCCCATCCATGACCTCACCCAACAACTTGTTCAAGGAGATAGCACGCCCCTCCATCTTTTTGGCTGCTTTCGAGAGGTGGTGTTGAGCCGTGTTGATGAGCTGCGGAAACACCACCGCGGGGCGGGTCGATGCCGCGCCAAAGGTACGATCCACCAGCGTGCGATTCAGGTTCTGGCCTTGCGCGGCCGTTTGCAGGTTCTCAAGGACCGCCAGCAGGCGGCCGAGCAGATAGGGCGGGTCTTTTGTCTCGCGATCAAGGCTCATGGGTGCAGTGCTCTCCAGAGTGGGTTCAGCGGTGTCAGATACCGGCTCTTGTGAAGTGCCGGAAGAATGGCTTGCAAAGAACAGGTGCAGAAGTGCCGCGCGTTCCGGTGTGACTTTCCGTTCCGCGCGGTTGCGTGTCACAACGGCGGAGAGAAAGCTCCGCGACAGGGGACCACCAAAGAGCGCATGTAGCCAAAGCTCCGTACCCAGTTCCGCTGGCAGGCCGTCCAGTTCGCCGTTCAGCACCATGGACTTCAGCAGCAGGAACTGCGGTATCGGCGCGCTCTCGTTGTAGCGTGCGACATGGATCGCGGCGAAGTAGCGGTGCAGGTTGCGCTCCACCTCGGCCACGGTGCCGGTGTGCAGCCTGCGAACGATGGCACGGCCCTGCACGCCGGTCAGGATCAGGCAGAAGAAACGCGCGGAGTCGCGCACGGTGTACTCGGAGCCCTTACGCGGTGCGCGGAGAAGTTCCTTCACGCTTTGTGGGTCGTCGCGAAGGCTGCCGATCAGGCCGGCGATGGTGGCGTCGTTATCTGCCCAATAGATTGCTGTGGTATCTCCCGACAGCACCGTACTCAGCGGCGACAGGCGGAGGCCAGAGCGAGGATTGTCGTAGCGGGCCCGCGTGAGCCGCCGCAACGCTTCCACGTATGCCGTCATACACCCTGTGCACACGGGCGCATTTTCATTGCCGCACCAGCCGTACTTCTCAAAGGCAGAGGTATTGAAGCTGACCAGGGGAACGCCACTGGTAGAGGCGCCACGAATCTGAATCTGGTTGTGCAGCGTGGCAGCGGTGCGCACCTCGCCACAGACCAGGCACTGCGTTGCGCCGTCGCTTTCCGAAGGCGCTTCATTCGCCGATGTCCAGTGTGCACGCAACGCCTCCACGTCTGTCAGCCGTATTCCATCCACGTCGAAGGTGAACAGGTCGTTGTCCGCGTAGCCTTTCTGTCGTGCCAAGTCCGCCATGCACTTAGCCCGCTCGTCTTCGTCAGCAAGGAAAGCAAGTACAGCCTGAAGCTCCGGTACATCCTGCGGCGCTGCTTTGAGCAATGCAAGATATGCGGCGTGTCGTTCCGCATTCTTCGGATCTACCGGTCCTGTTGTATCGGAACCGGCACCCAGAACATACTTGGCGTTATCGACAAGGAAGTTTGCCCGGATGCCAACGGAGCGCACGACACGTCGCGGAATGACCATCAGCTTGGCCTCCAGGCGCGGTTTCTTCTTGCTGCCTTCGGGCTGCGATGCTGGTGCGTTTGTGTCAAGAACGCCAAGAAAGCAGCCATCCTCATCCAGCTCGATGACCCACCGCACCGGCTTGCTTTCAAACGCGGGGTCATCGACCAGCCCCTCACGCAGAGCCAGCTCCCGCAGCGATTGCAGAATCATGCGTGCCGTCCTTCCTTGTCAACGTCGCCAACCGCATCCCACTCCGGGACGGTGACGACGCCGTGGTGCAGCGCGGCGGGAAAAAAGCGTGCCTGGTTGGTCACGTCCTTGCCCTGCCGAACACCGAAGTGGATATCCTGCAGCATCCAGCCCAGGTCTCTCGATTCTTCGGAGAGCGCACCGCAGCCGTCCCAAGGCTCCACGGTCGCGGGAAACTCGCGGCAGCCGAGATATGGCTGGTAATGCTGTTGACCACGCAGGAGCCGCCGCTCAAACATCTCCTCAAACTTGCGCACGGTATCGTCCGGGCCAGCTTTGCCGGTCATGGCAAACCGTGCGGTCACGCCATAACTCACGTCGCGCAGGGCAAGCGTGCTGCGTTGCGCGCGGTCTTCGTCCGCGAAAAAGTCCGGCATGGCACCTCCGCCAGTTGCGGCGGTCAAGGCGTTGCGCGTGGAGACGCGGGAGTTCACCTCGTTGCGCCGGAACTGCATCCATCGCACAGGCCGCAGCAGGGCAATACGCAGAACTTCGTAGCGAATAGCAGGCTTCCACAACACGGCCTCCAGCACGCCGCACGCGGCGGAAGGCGTAATCAGGTCATAGGAGACGCGTTCCGTCGAAAGTTCAGGCCGGGAGAAGCACGCCAGCGCGCCAGAAATGCGCACGGAAAACTCTTTGGAAGGCATAGTTACGTCTCAAGAAGAACGAAAGTGATGGTGGTGCGAGAACCATATGCGCCTCTGAGACATAGACCAAGTAACTTCCTTGGTTCACCTCACCCCATCAAAGAGTGCATTCAGGATGTGTTCGGTTCAGCCAATCAGGGGACGGAGCTTAACTTGCCTCTCACCGGCAAAGCCGAAGCGCGGATCGTAGACCGTGCTGTCGCCTTCGCGTACCGTCCAGACTGTCTCGATGGCCTTTCCCTGCTCACCCTCCTTGAGCACGGGC
Source organism: uncultured Terriglobus sp. (assembly GCA_964251045.1). Lineage (GTDB taxonomy): Bacteria > Acidobacteriota > Terriglobia > Terriglobales > Acidobacteriaceae > Terriglobus. The sequence continues at coordinate 6,461 of CAXUHI010000050.1, forward strand.
TCCAGCCACCCTGCGTTGTAGAGTGCGTTGAAGGTGTTCTCACGCAAGCCGACGGTGAAGCGCTGCAACGCACGGTAGCGGTCCCGTGACGGACCGGCAAACGGATTTCGAAGTTCTCCTACCAACGCTCGCGCATCGCCGTACGGCGCGATCACCGAAATCATCGCTTCGTCAATCATGCGGAATCTCGCCGCAACTTCGGGGAAATCGAAACGGGTTTCCGCTTCGATCACGGCCTCCTTGTCGGTCTCGCACAGATTGAGTACCTTGCGGCTGTACCGGGGAAACGATGCAGGATCGCTCAGGTCAGGTATGCCTTTGGCAAACATCACGGAAGAGACCTGCAGGCCCAGTCTCGGCGTACCCGGGGGTGGTTCGGATGAGGCGCGGTAAACCACAAAGCGCCCAGGATGGGGCAGACGCATCGCGCGATTGCAGCGTCCAGCCGCCTGTGCCAGCGTATCCAGCCCAGCCATGGCGCGGTACACGACGGGGAAGTCGATGTCCACGCCTGCCTCGATCAACTGCGTGGAGACCAGCAGACACGGTTCGCCACGATGGAGACGCGCGCGTGCCTCATCGAGGACGGCGGTGCGGTGTGCCGCGCACAGGGCGGCGGAAAGGTGCAGGCACTCCGGCCCCAGCATCTCCGCCAGCTCGCGCGCATCGTCACGCCGGTGCGTGATGATCAGGGCACTGTGTTGCCGGGTGGCATCGGCAGCCAGCACAGCGGGGTCCAATGGAATCTGGAGATCACCCATCACTTCCATCTGAAAGCGGCTTCGCATCACGTTGAAATGAACGGCGGGAGCGGGAATGATCTCCTGCATGGACATCCGCAACGCGGGCGGAAGAACATCCCGGCTGACGCCGTTTTGGCTGGCCAGCATGGGTTGGGTTGCAGTTCCATGCACGACGCTCACGCCAAACCTCTCTACCAGCTGCTTCAGAACCGCGTGGATGGGTTGCAGCAGAGCGGCGGGAAAGGTCTGCACCTCATCGAGCAGCACCACGCTGTTGGCGATGCGATGCAGTTTGCGGCATGGCCGTTTGTGTGCCGCATGCAGACTCTCGAAGAACTGCACGCTGGTGGTGACGATCACGGGCGCGTCCCAGTTTTCGCTCGCTTGCCGGTTGCGATCCGTGTCGTACACGGGACTCAGGTTCGAGTGGTGCTCGATGACGTTGTCTTCTCCCAGCGCGTCACGGTAGACCTGCGCGGTCTGCTCCAGGATGGAGGTGTAGGGTGCCACCACGATGACGCGG
>CAXUHI010000051.1:0-5954 GCA_964251045.1 uncultured Terriglobus sp.
AGGGCGGAGTGGGCGGGTCACTGGCAGGCGCACTAAAGTCGACCCAAGCCCTGCACTTTACGGACGCGCAACTCGGTCTTGCGTCCACGGGCTATCTTTTTGGCACGGTGCTGGGTGCTCTGGGGTTCGGTTACCTGGCGGACCGTTATGGACGCAAGACCCTGTTTACCTGGACGCTGGTGTTCTACGTGTGCGCGACCTCGTTCACCGCTCTGACGTGGAATCTGCCGACCTTCATGATCTGCCGCATGATGACGGGAGCGGGCATCGGCGGAGAGTATACCGCGATCAACTCGGCGATCGACGAACTCATTCCGGCGCGTGTCCGCGGACGGGTGAATCTGTTTATTGGTTCGAGCTTCTGGGCTGGCGTCATCCTCGGCTCCGTAGTTGCGGTTGCGTTTCTTTCGGACCGCGCCTTCGGTCTAGCCCTGGGATGGCGAATGGCGTTTCTCTCAGGCCTGCCGATCGCCGCCGTAGTAATGTACATGCGCCGCCACATCCCGGAGAGCCCGCGCTGGCTGCTTGTCCACAGCAGGGATGCGGAAGCCGCCGAAGTGATTGACGGCATCGAGCAGGAGGTTAAAGCCCTGGGCGCGGGCCTGCAGAACGAGTCCCGAACCGTATGCATGAAACGCCGCACGAAGGATCCCATCCGCAGCCTCAGCCTGCTTTGGCAGCCCCGCTTCCGTGTGCGGGCCGCGCTTTGCATGGCACTGGTGATGGCGCAGTCCTTCTTTTACAACTCCGTGTTCTTTTCTGCATCGCTGATCCTTCTTCGTTTCTACGGGCTTTCCGCGTCCCACGCGGGCGTGCTGTTTCTGCCGCTTGCACTGACAAACTTTGCCGGGCCGCTCCTTCTTGGGCGCCTTCTTGATACGGTCGGGCGGCGCAGGGTGATCGCGGCAAATTTCGTGCTGGCGGGTACCGCGCTGCTTGTCTCCAACCTGCTCTTCCTGCGGTCGGATCTCGGCATGACGGGGCAGATTGTGTGGTGGTCCATCACGTTCTTTTTTGCGGCCAATGCGGCCGGATCGGCATACCTGACCACCAGCGAACTGTTTCCTCAGGAGGTACGGGCGTCGGCCATTGCTGTCTTCTACGGCATTGGAACGTTGCTTGCCGGAGTCTGCGGACCCGCGATCTACGGAGCTCTTCTGACCCGCGGTGACCGGCTGCCAATTTTTTGGGGGTTCACCGCGTCCGCATCCGCGATGTTGCTGGCGGGTGTGGCACAAGCGATCTGGGGCGTTGCCGTTGAACGTAAATCACTGGAAGAGATTGCGTGATGCACCGGTCGACGTAATGATGTCTTTTCCTGGACGACGATTGCCTAGACAGCGACAATTTCTTCCTCCAGCTGTTGTTTTTCGACCAGGTCAGCGTAGTAGCCATTGGCTTTGAGGAGCTCTTCGTGTGTGCCGAGTTCGGCGATGCGGCCGTTTACGAGGACTGCAATACGGTCGGCGTTGCGCGCGGTGGAGACGCGATGCGCGATGAGGATGGTTGTGCGGTCCTGCATGACTTCGCGGAGGCCGGACAGGATGCGCTCTTCGGTGTATGTGTCCACGCTGGCCAGTGCGTCGTCCAGGATGAGAATGCGCGGATCGCGCAGGAGAGCGCGAGCAATGGCCGTGCGCTGCTTCTGGCCACCGGAAAGCGTGATGCCACGCTCACCCACGATCGTGTCAAAACCATGCGGGAACTCGAGAATTTCATTGGCGATATGAGCGAGAGTTGCGGCGCGCTCGATCTGTTCGTCGGTGGCGGCTTCAACGCCAAAGGCGATGTTGTCGCGGATGGTGCTGGAGAAAAGGAAGGTTTCCTGAGGAACAAAGCCGATGGAGCGGCGCAGCGAGGCGAGTGGCCACTCGCGGATGGGGATGCCGTCGATCAGTACGTGGCCGGGCGTGGCGTCCAGCAGACGCGGGATCAGGTTGACGAGGGTCGACTTGCCGGCGCCGGTGGGACCGAGGATGGCAAGGCTTGATCCGGCAGGGATGCTGAGGGAGATGTCACGAAGGATATCCGGTCCATTGCCGTAGGCGAAGCTCAGGTTGCGAAACTCGATGTCGCCGCGCGGCGTGGCATCAATGTGGACGCGCTGCCCCGCCTCATCCTGAATGGACGGCTCCCATTTGAGCAGTTCGTCGATGCGGACGAGCGATGCCGTTCCGCGCTGGACCAGATTGATGACGTAGCCGAGAGCGAGCATGGGCCACGTGAGCTGGACCATGAAGACCATGTACGAGGTGAACTGTCCGGCAGTGATGCGGCCGGATGCGACCTCATGCCCGCCGAAGAGCAGCGTTAAGACGAGGGCGAAGCCCAGCACAAACTCCAGCGTGGGCCACAGCATGGACATGATGCGGACCAGGAAGAGCGAGCGATGGATGTACTCCAGGTTGGCTTCCTCAAAGGAGCGGATCTCTGCATCCTCTTGTGAGAAGGCGCGGATAAGGCGTACACCGGAGAAGTTTTCCTGGGCCTTCGCGGAGATCTCAGAGAACATGGCCTGGATACGCTCGAAACGTGTGTGAATCCTGCGGCCCATCATCTGCACGGTGACGGATGCGACGGGAAGAGGGAGAAATGCAAACAGCGTGAGCCGTGGCGAGATGCGAATCATGAAGGGGAGCGCCGCGACGGTGAAGACGACCGTGTTTGCCGAGTACATGATGGCAGGGCCGAGCAGTTGCCGCACGGCGTTCAGATCGTTGGTGGCACGTGCCATGATGTCGCCGGTGCGATGCTCGTGGAAGAACGAGATGGACTGGCGCTCCAGATTGCGGAAGAGATCGTTGCGGAGGTCGAACTCGATCTCGCGCGAGGCACCGATGATGATCCATCGGGTGGCGTAGAGGCAGACCGCGGCGACAGCGGCGATGAGCAGCAGCAGAGAGGCATTGCGAACGACGATGTGTTCCGAGCCGTGGTGTGAGACGTCGTCGACGGCGCGGCCGATGAGCAGCGGAACGACGACCTTGGAGCTGTTGTAGAGCAGGACCGCAACGGCTCCCTGGGCCAACTGGCTGCGATAGCGTTTCAGATACGGGACGAGCGGGTGCAATTTTTCAAGCATGATTATTCCGGGTGTTCTTCGGGCCGGCTGGCAGGCTGGGCGCTCGGTTGTGTTTGGCTGCTGTTGCCAGCCTCCGTGGGCGCGGAACCGGTCACGGGGGTGGGTGTGTTGCCCATGCCAAGCAGTTCCACATCAAAGATGAGGTCCGACTTCTCCGGGATATCCGGTGGATGGCCTGGGGCACCGTACCCAAGCTGATAGGGCACAATGAGGCGCCGCTTGCCGCCGACGCGCATGCCTTCGAATCCTGTGTCCCACGCGGTGATGACCTGGCGGGCGCCGACAGGGAAGACAAAGGGTTGGTTGCGGTCCACGGATGAATCGAACTTGGTCCCGTTGGGAAGCCAACCGGTGTAATGGACGGTGTAGAAGACGATGGCACCGGGCGACGACGTGCGCGCGAGTTCGCCGGTGCCGATTCTTAAATCGACGTAACGGAGGGTGAAGAGCGGCGCGCTTGGGCCGGTGGCGGCGGGCATGGTTCCGACAGCGGCGATGCCCTCCGTGGCCTTCGGATCCAAGGGTGCTGATGCGGGAGCGCGAGACCCTGCGCGGTGCGCGGAAGACGAATGTGCCGCGCCCGTCTGCGCAGTGAGCGGAGCGGTACTGCAAAGCAAGGTGAGCGTAATCAGAAGGCGCATGCTGTCTCCAGCATATATTCTATGGGCGGGGTCCCGGGTGCACGGCGGCTATGCCTTTTCGATGATAGACCGGTTCGAACCGTCCGCGTCCCATTAGGATTCACGAAGATGCCCGCTGGGTCCGATGGAGTCATTGTGAACGAGGGTAAACGGACGGTCATGCAAACCAGCGAGGTTGTGAACGGCTGTTTTTCCGCTTTGCCGCAGACGCCTGAACTGGACGATATTGTGGCCGTTGCGGCTGCCATCTGCGGCACGGACGTGTCAGCCGTCACGTTAATTCACGATGGAATCCTTTCGATCCTGGCGTCGAATACGGGGCTGAGTGGGGAGGTGCCAGCGCAGGAGACGTTCTGCAGCCGTACGGTGCTGCAGGATGAGTTGCTGGAGGTGGAGGATGCGCGCACGGATCCGCGCTTCTGCAACAGCATTTTTGTGAATGTGGAAGATGGTCTGCGTTTCTACGCGGGTGTACCATTCAGCCGGCCTGATGGCAGCAGGATCGGCGCCCTGTGTGTGTTCGATCAGCAGCCGCGGGTGTTGACGGACCTGCAGCGTAAGACGCTGACCGTGCTGGCGCGGCAGATTGCCGCCCGCCTCCGTGACCACGATCAGCGGCTTGCCCTGGAGAAGGCCATCCGGGAGACAGAAACAGCGCGCCGCGAAGTACAGGCGAGCCAGCAGCGTTTCCAGGCGTTCATGGATTTTGGACCGTTTGTGGCGTACCTGAAGGATGAGGCAGGACGCTTCATGTACTTTAACCAGCGGTTCGGAAGCATTCTCCGCCCGGACGCCCTGGGGAAGACGGATGCCGAACTCTTCGATCCGGAACTGGCTGCGGTATACCGGAAGAACGATCTGGAGGTGCTGAGCAGCGGGGAGGCGCAGATGCGGGACGAGGAGACTCTTTCGGCGGAGGGTGCCCGGTCATACTGGCGCTCCTACAAGTTCCCCGTCAGGGACGAAGCCGGGCAGCTGCACCTGGGCGGCGTGTCGATGGACATCACGCTGGACCGCGCACGGGAACAGGAGCTGCACCGGGTGCAACGTGAACTCCAGGAGGCCAATGACCGATTGCAGCAACTGGCCATGACCGACGCGTTGACGGGCATGGACAATCGCCGGGCGTTTGATCTGCGCCTCCAGAAGGAGATTGCGTTGGCCCGGCAAACAGCAAAGCCGCTGACGATCCTGTTACTGGATGTGGACCACTTCAAGCGTCACAACGACCTGTTTGGGCATGCGGCGGGAGACATTGTGCTGCAGCAGGCTACGTTTGTGCTACGGAACGTGGTGCGGAAGGAAGACGCGGTGGGCCGCCTGGGCGGTGAGGAGTTCGCGATCCTGATGTCAAACAGCACGGAATTTGAGGGGGAGAGACTCGCCGAGCGTGTTTTGCGGGCCATTCACGCGTTTCCGTGGGAGAACGCACCGGTGACGGTCAGTATCGGAGTTGCCCAACTCCAAGCGGCGTGGGGACCCTCGGCGCTGCTGGAAGCAGCCGATCAGGCGATGTACGCCGCGAAACGCGGAGGACGCGACCGCACTGTACGTGCCAGCGAGGTTGAAGGGACCAGCGAAGTCAGATTGGCACACGCGTAAGAGCACCTAGGTTTGGGCGCGCAGAAGCAGGTACGTTCCAGCGAAGCCAAACAGCAGATCGGGTGACCAGGCGGCCAGACTGGGAGGCAGTGCATTCACGTTGCCCATGGCTTCAAAGATGCTGGACACAACGGTATACGCCGCCGCCATTCCGATAGCTGTAGCAATGCCCGCAAGCGACCCGCGCTTGCCCATCGTGAGGGAGAAAGGCACGGCCAGAATCGTCATGACGAGAGTAATGGCAGGGTAGGCCAGCTTGCGATTCAATTGCACGCGCAGCCGCATGGTGTCAAATCCGCTCTGCTGTAAGTCGCTGATATACGTACGCAGTTCGTTGAAACTCATCTCCTGAGACTGCCGGCTTTCTTTTTTGAAGTAGGCAGGCTGCTCGCGAATTTCAGGGAAGGTGCTCAACGTGAACGGCTGGTAGCGGGAGACCGACTCACCCTCGAAGCTGCGCTGCCAGCCGTTTTCGAAGATCCAGCGCTGTACCTTTGGATCCCAATGCGCGGAGTTGGCGAAGATGCGGCGGCCAAGATGGAAGCTGCCCGGTTGAAACTCGAAGATCGTGAGATTGGCGAAGACATCCTTGTCCGGGTCGAAGAACTGCTAGTAGAAGATGCGAGCTG
>CAXUHI010000052.1:0-4686 GCA_964251045.1 uncultured Terriglobus sp.
GGGCCCTGCGGGTCCTGTTGGGCCCGCCGGTCCTTGGGGGCCTGCAATCCCTCCCGATCCGGTGGAAGTGGCCGGGCCGGGCGGTCCTGCTGGTCCGGCAGGTCCCGCCGGTCCCGCTGCGCCAGTTGGTCCGACTGGTCCTGTTGCGCCTGTTGCGCCGGTTGGTCCAGCGGGACCTGTTGCGCCCGTTGCGCCGGTCAGTCCGGGTGCACCCGCCGGTCCGGTTGCGCCTGTTGGTCCTGCGGGTCCCGCCAGCCCCGTGGCTCCGGGTGCGCCGGCCGGTCCGGCAGGTCCTGCGGGTCCAGCGGGTCCAGTGGCGCCAGGTGCACCATCTGCTCCGGAGGCGGCAAAGACAGCCCAGTCAGCCACGCTGTCCGGGTTCGACAGCAGGCCGGGAGTGACGTTTGTGCTCGCCTTCAATGCGAAATACGAGGTGCCTTTGTAGGTGACCACGTCACTGAACGCGTATGAGGCAGCAGGGTCGAACGCGTTTCGAAAGGTGATTCCAGGCGGTCCGGCCGGACCCGCCGGGCCGGTTGCGCCGACCTGCACGCTTTGGCCGGTACCGCACCCCACGTCCACAAGGAGGCAAAGTGCCGCGGCAATACCAACGATCAGCTGTTTGAGCAAAACGCATTCTTTCTGGGGTATGCAGATTCTAGCGTTTCGGCGAGGTCAGGTCGTGTCGCATTCTGCAACATCTATAGGGATTCCATCACAACGAAAGTGACTTTGATTCGATCGCAAAGATGAAACGCGAGTTCGACCTGGGATGACACCTCGCTATGCTGACGCAGACGTCAATCCCATGGTGTCGTTCGCGCTCTTCACCCGTCCAAAAATGCAAAACTAGTGGTGATGCGATTGCGATTGATGTTTGTTGCGGGTTACGTGTTGAGCGGGTTATTGTGCGCACGTGCGCAGGCACCCACCGGAGCGACCCATGCTGCTCCGGTGAGTCCGGTGGCACCGAACATGGCTGCGGATCCATTTCCTCCGGCAAACCCCAAGTTTTTCGATGTGAGTTCTCCTTCGGTGCCCGATGTGGATGCGTTTCTGAAGGCGATCTGGGGGTGGGATGGGAACCGGTCGTGGCGCGTGGAGGCCATCCAGAAGACACCCGCGCCGGGGGTGAGCAAGGTCACTGTCTTTGTGGCGGACAAGAGCCAAGGCAACAAGGTGGAGCCGGTGCGCTTCTTTGTGACGCCTGATGGGAACTTCGCCATTGCGGACACCGTGTTCGCGTTTGGCCCTCACCCGTTTGAGGCGCTGGCGCATACGATGACGCTGCACGCCGATGGTCCAGCGGAGGGCAGCGCGTCCAAGCAGTTTCTGATTGTGGAGTTCGCCGACCTGCAGTGCCCGCACTGCAAGGAAGCGGAGCCGACGGTGGAGAACATCAAGCGGGACTTCCCGGATGCGCGCATCGTGTTCCAGAACTATCCGCTGACGGAAATCCATCCCTATGCGGCTGAGGCTGCGGCCTACGGGAACTGCGTGGCGCAGGCCAAGGGTGATGCCGCGTTTTTCGCGTACATCCAGGATGTGTTTGCGCACCAGGAGTCGCTGACGCCGGAGCTGGAGAAGCAGACGCTAGAGAACGCGGTGACGAAGGCCGGGGCTGTCCCGAGCGCCGTGGCGGCGTGCGCGGCGACCCCGGCGGCACAGGCCAAGGTGCAGGCGCAGATTGCGTTTGCGGAGACGAGCGGCGTGGACCAGACGCCGATGATCGCGGTGAATGGGCACCTGATGCCGCTGGGCGGAGTGCCGTATGAGACGCTGAAGCAGATTATTGCGTGGGACCGGAAGCAGATGGTTCGGTAAGGCTGCCCTGTTCCGCGCAGGAATTGGTCGTAGGAATGCCGCGCACTGCCTGATAGTCTTCTGCGGGAGGCGCCACGATGAGTACCAGTACCGCAGTTCCGGGCACCACCGCTGGCAGCATTCCTGTGCCGGTGCCTGAGCCGCTGGGCATGGGAGCGGTGCTGCGCATTGTGCCCATGCGTCGCCTGTGGTATGCGCAGATCGTCAGCGTGTTTGGCGATTTTGTCGCGCTGTTCGCGGTCATCACCGTCATGACCTTCCGCCTGCACGCCACGCCGCAGCAGATCACCGGCGTGCAGATCGCGTACATGCTGCCCATTGCCGTGCTCGGCATCATCAGCGGCGTCTTTGTGGACCGCTGGCCGCTCAAGCCCACCCTTGTCGCCAGCGACTTTATCCGCGCCGCGCTTGTCCTGCTGCTGATGGTGGTCCACAGCTTCTGGGGATACTACCTTGTGCTGGCGGCGGTCAGCGTCGTCTCCAGCGTCTTTGGCCCGGCGCAGGGAGTCGCCGTCCGCTCGTTCGTTCCGCCGCACGGGATGCGCTCCGCGCAGGCGCTGCTGCAGCAGGTCATGTTCGTGATGCGTATCATCGGCGGGCCCATCGCGGCGCTGCTGCTGGCCTACTTTTCCGCCAGTGTCTGCTTCGTTGCCGACTCCGTCAGCTTCGTCGTCTCCGGCGTGTTCATGGCGTCGCTGGCCATCACGGCCGTGGCAACGGCTGTCAGTCCCGCACCGCCGGTGGCGGCGCAGCCTGAGGGCAAGCTGGCGCGGATCTGGTCCGACATGAAGCAGGGCGTCAGCTTCATCGTGCACCACACGGCACTGCTGTTTGTGATTACCGCCATGGCTGCGGCCATGTTTATCCTGGGCTGCTTCGCCCCGCTCATTGCCGTCTACGTGCGCGACACGTTGCACGCATCGACGCGGACCTTCGGATTTGCAAGCGGCACCATCGGGCTTGGCATCATGGTTGGCATCAATGGGCTGAACGTCTTCGGCAAGCGCCTGGGCAACACGGTCCAGGTGTATGGCGGGCTGATCGGCATCGCCGCCGGAACACTGCTGCTGGCGCTGGTGCCCCACCTGTGGACCACGATCCTCGGCCTGCTTGCTATCGGCTTCGCGGTGGCGGGCATCATCGTGCCTTCGCAAACCATGATCCAGCAGGAGACGCCGCAGGCCATGCTGGGCCGCGTCGGCTCCACGGTGATGTCGCTCATCTTCAGCGCGCAGATCGCGGGCCTGCTGGTCAGCGGCGTCCTGGCCAACCACCTCGGCGTGCGCGAAGTCTTCGGCTTCTGCAGCGCCCTGCTCGTCCTGCTCCTCCTCGCAGGCAAACTCTGGATGGAGCCAAAGAAAGTAGCGTCATTGATTTGAGAGTTGTTCTAAAGGTTTGAAGAACTTGTCGAAAGCAGGCATTATTTCAGCGCGAACGAAGTTGTGTATATCGATAAGCTCTTCGTATGGCAGGATTATTCCTTCGCTGCTATCACCGAAATATGCGGTAACTTTAACCGTTGAATCGAAGTCCACTTGACTTTTGACGGCGAGTGGAAAACGAACTACACCGCGATTATCTGCCCAGCCCGGCAGAGGAGATACATCGGATGGATGGCCAATTTTCACTTGGGATATGGAGGGATGGATCGGGATTCTACGATGCTTGTCGATGTTCCAGAGTTTGTGCAGTCTCCACAGCTTGGTACGCTCGTAAGCAGCCCCGCTGTGATACGGCTGAAAGCTGTCAATGATCTTGACCGCCTCCAATGGCACGCCGGCGATGGATTGCTTAAACAAGCGTCGTCCATCATTGTTCCATTCGCCTATAACAGGAAAGCTCGCCCGATTGTTGACCTTGCCTCCCGTACAGTGGGTCAAATGAGTGGCGAGGTGGTCCAACGAACCGCGAAGACAAGAGGCCCAATCACCAACCATCAAAGCCATTTCGACATTCATGGCATCGTCAGTAATTGTCAAGACGTACTCTCCAGCTTCAAGGTCTTCGTAAGCATGGATTCCGTGTAGGTCACTGTCGGAAAATTTCCGCATCTCTGCGTTAAGCAGGCGGAGATGGTGCCTCGCCCAGCCAACCTTCAGTTTGGGATCAAAGTCGCCGGGTGCTGAAGCGGGATTAATGTAACGGTGAGACATCAGTCAATCGTAGTGCGATGGCCGTAGGTGCGCTATGCCTTGTTTCTCCACTCATCCCGCCATTCACGCAGAGCATTAAGGATGAGTTCGTTATGCTTTTCACGCGACTTGATAGAGATGTCAAGTCCTGCGTAAAGCAATGAGCAGATAGTGCCTAGAGCTGCGACGTCCCTGCTTACTCCGAAGAATGTGGCAACAGAGAACAAGCTGCTCACTATCACCATCATCAGAACCGCTTTACCGGCGAAAGATATGCAATCGATGATGAGTCCTTGGTTCCTCTTGCTAAGTGACGCCAATCCAACATCTCCATAGTGAGCTTAGGACCACTTCTTCGCGTAAGCATAGCGCCAGTATGGAAGTATGGCAAACAAGGTCTGCAATGCAGATATTAGATCTGGACGGGTTAAAAGCGCTCCGTACGAGGAACAATTAGGTCTCGTTAATATCCAGCCCTAAATTAAGTGCCCGTACGCTGTGCGTCAGCGCACCCACGGAGATCAGGTCCACATTCGTCTCCGCAGTCGCGCGAATGCGTTCCAGCGTGACGCCGCCGCTGGCTTCCACCAGGGCGCGGCCAGCCACCTGCCGCACACCGGCGCGCCTAGCCTGGCCAGGAGTTCCTAGTCGGCACGCCCGGCCAAACATCGGCCGAAGGCAGCCGGGACAACCCTGAGGGGAAATGCAACCCTCCTGCTGGTCCAAAGTG